>NZ_WRPO01000015.1 GCF_009746585.1 Novosphingobium aquimarinum | reverse complement strand
CGCTGTAGATCCCCACACCTCCCTGACTCGGCAGAAAGGCTTCAAGGTGGACGACTTTTACGCCGCCCGCAGCAGGACTATCCCGCCGCTACCGTGGTCGAATATTGCTCCGCCGTTCTCAGCTTGAAGGAGCGGCGGTTCCATACGTTGTCGCCGACATATTTCTCGTTGATCAGAATCTGGTGGACCGTTCCCCTGGTCCAGGGTCGTCCAAGATCGGTCGGTAGGCCCCGTTGGTTGAGATCGGCAGCGATCTCCCGCTCGCTGTATCCCTGATGGACGAAGGCTTGGTAGATGCCGCGCACCAGCTCGACTTCTTCCGCCGGGCCAAGCGTCAGGATCACCCGATCGGTCTGGATGCTCTTGTGCTCCCCACGGCCCAGAACCCCTTTGATGACGCCATGCTCGTCGATCAGGGTTCGGCGGAGACCGAAGCCGGCAGGTCCGCCCTGACGGTAGCCCTTCTCGATCAGCCGGCCTTGGCCCGCAAATACCTTGGTCGATAGCTCGCGGCTATACTCGCCGGCCATCGCACGCTTGACGCCTTTGACGATGGTCGAGATCGGGCTGCCATCGTTGTCGAATTGCTCCGCGCAATACTCGACGGCGATGCCGGCGCGTCGGCAGATATACTCGTAATAGGCGCTCTCGTCGGCATCCTGAAAACGCCCCCAGCGGCTGACGTCATAGACGAGAACCAAGGTGAAATCGGTGTTCCCGGACTGCACGTCCTCGATGAGCTGTCTGAGCGCGTCGCGTCCCTCAATCTTGAGGCCGCTTTTCCCCGCATCGGCATAGGTTCTGACGATCTCTATTCCGCGGGCTTCAGCATACTGCTTGATCGCGTCGGACTGGTTTTCGGTCGAATATTTTTGATGGTCCGTGGACATGCGGACGTATTCGGCAGCCCGAAGAGGACGTTCAGGCTGCCCTGACCGATCATCGTAAAGTCGCTGGCCCATCACATTACGCCCTCCCGAAATTGCCTGCGGCGGTCCGGGCGACCTACCGCCGCAGCGCATGACGGGCCTCTGCCGCCACTCCGCACGGAAACCAGTTTAGCTGCGGAGAAAACGGAAGATGTTGCCGAAAACGGGCAGGAAATTTCCCCTTTGGACAGGCGTTCTTGGCGGACGCGACACCTATGCGCAGACCATCGCCGAGCTGCTGCGCAAAGAGCATGGAGACAGCCGCCGTGCGATCAAGCAGCTCATGCGTCAGACGGATGCGAGCGAGAGGACCGTGAAGCATTGGCTCTCAGCGCAGCATGGGCCGGATACGGTGTATTTCCTGCGCCTGGTGGTTTCGTCGCCCGTCATCAGGGCCTTTGTTCTCGGCCTGCTCGAAGGCCCGGCGGCGATCCCGTTGACCGGCCCGGTGGATCGCATATCGCTTGCCAGAGCCCGTGAAGCCTATGCGGCCGGTGAAGCCGCTGGCGGACGTTCAGCAACGGGTGCGCGAGAATATGACCCTGAATATGTCCCTGAACGTGACCCTATAAATGTCCCTGATCGGGCAGAGATCAATGAGCGACAACGCTGGTTTCTGGGCCGAGTCGTCGAGGGTCGATGCGACGCCAGGGAGATTGCGGCTGTTTGGGACGTCAGTCTGAAAACCGCGCGACGGGACATCGCCGCGCTCAAGGCCGCAGATCTCATATGCTATGTTGGATCACCGAGGAAAGGGCGGTATCGCAAGACGACTGGATAGCCGGATTGCCAGCTCGTGGATGCCCCGAGGGCTCCGCCGAATCGGTGGGCTTGAATTGTGAGGCGGAAAGGATGAAGTTCGGTGCCGTGCGTGACGTGAACTCGCTGAGCGCGCTGATGATCGCCCGTGACGATCACGATAGCGCACTAAGCGCAGCTCCCAAACCCCGGCACCACCTTCGGGGGTTCTTCAAAAAAATCATTGAATATCAATATGATAATGAACACCGTGGGATGATGCACAACCACCCTTCGGGCTCCGCCGAGCCCAGTCGCGCCGATATCGACATCACCAATCGCATCGCCGAGGCTGGGCGCTTGCTTGGGGTGACGGTGCACGACCATGTCATCATCGGGCGACAAGGCCATGTCTCGCTCCGCGCGAAAGGACTGATCTGATGTGTGTCGCGGCAATCGCCTGGAAAGCGCACCCCCGCTGGCGGCTGGTCGCGATCGCCAATCGCGACGAGTTCCACGAACGCGAGACAGCACCGCTCTCCACCTGGGACGACGGCAGCGGGATCGTCGCGGGAAAGGATCTGCGCGCCGGCGGAACCTGGCTGGGAGTCGGGCCGCAGCAGCGCTTCGCCTTGGTCACCAACTTCCGCAAGGAAGGCTACCCCCGCCCCGGTCTCGCCTCGCGCGGTGCGCTGGTCAGCGGCTGGCTGCGCGGCGAAGCGGACGGTGACTTTGGCGCGATGAACCCGTTCCACGTGCTGCGCGCCGATGCCGACCGGCTCGAACACGTCACCAACGTACCGACTGCCGAATGTCGCGCGCTGGAACCCGGCATCCATGGTGTTTCCAATGGCGCATTCGACACGCCCTGGGCCAAGACTATGGGTCTGACCGAGGCACTCTCGACCTGGCTGGCGAACGACGACGACGACGTCTCCCGCCTTTTCGCCGCGCTTGCCGACGAGACCCCGCTGCCCGCCGAACCCGACAGCGAAGGCCCGGACCTGCGCTTCAGCCCCGTGTTTATCCGCAACCCCGACTACGGCACGCGGTGCTCTACCGTGGTGATGATGGGGCGCGATGGCGGCGGACGAGTGATCGAGCGCGGCTTCGATCGAAGCGGAAACCCGATTGGCGAAATCAAGATCGAGCTGGTGTGAAAGTCGAATTTGCCGGCCAGAGCGCTGTTGCTGACGCGGGCGAAAGCGCAGGCTGAGGCGGCGATCAATCCTGCGTACGCCGGGAACTAATAACTCTCAGCGCTGGATCGCAAGATCGTCCTGCAGCGCTTTCTCGAACCGTTTCGGGTCTTCGACTTGCGGCGAATGGCCAAGATCGGCGAAGGGCACGACGCGCGCGTCGGGCATCCGCGCGGCAGCAGCCGGCGCCAGTTCGGGGATCGGCTTCAGACGGCCTTGTACGTCTTTCGGCGCCTGACCCTTGCCGAAGGTAGTGGTGTCGCGCTGGCCGATGAACAGCGTGACCGGCATGCGCAGCGTCTCGAAACCTTGCGAGACCGGTTGCGTGAGGATCATCTCCGCGGTCTTCGCCTGGGCGATCTCGACGGCATCCGCGTCCTCGGTCGCGTACTGCCCGGCGAGCATGTCGACCCAGCGATCGTAGCGCGGCTGCCATTGGCCATGATAATAGGTGCGCAACTGGTAATCCTTGATCGCCGCCCGGTCCTTCCCGCGCTCCTGCTCGATCAGCTTGGCGAGCGGCACGTAGGGCACGCCTTCCGCCATCCTGTCCGTCAACCCGAGCGGATTGACGAGGACGAGCCGGTTCGTTGCCTCGGGAAACATCTGTGCGAACCGCAGGGCAAGCATTCCGCCCGTGGAGTGACCGAGTATCACGGCGCGCTCCAGCCCCTCCCGCGCCATCAGGCGATGCGTAGCGTCCGCCATGAAGGCGAAGGAGTATTGCGCGTCCCTGGGCTTCGAGGATTTGCAAAAGCCGACCTGATCCGGGATCAGCACGCGATAGCCTGCACCCGCCAAGGCCCTGGCCGTCGATTCCCAGGTCGCTCCGCAAAAATTCTTGCCGTGAAGGAGCACGATCGCCTGGCGGTTGGGGCGATCCGGTCTCACGTCCATGTAGCTCATCTGGCCCTCGGTCGTGCCGATGGCGAGCGGCATCCGCTTGACCGGCCAAGGGTACGCAAAGCCATCCAGATCGGTGCCGAGCGGTTTCACCGGCTGCGCGTCATCCGCCTGCGCAGGCACCGCGAGGGCAGCCAGCAGAATTGCGGCCATCGTCGAGGGCAAGGACTTCATCACGCACCTTTCGCTTGGATCAGCTCACACGAGATAGAGCTCCCGAGGCAGGTGTTTGCTCCCGCGGGACTTGCCTTAATCCGGCCTGCCCCCTAGCGGCAGCGCGTCGAACGCTTGCTGGAGTTTTCCCATGGTCCCCCGCTACGCCCGCCCTGCCATGACCGCGATCTGGGAGCCCGAAGCGCGCTATCGCATCTGGTTCGAGATCGAAGCGCACGCGGCAGTGAAGATGGGCGAACTCGGTGTGGTACCGGAAAACGCCGGCAAGGCGCTGTGGGACTGGTGGGCGACCAATCCCGTGATCGACGTCGCCGCGATCGACGCGATCGAGGCGGTGACCAAGCATGATGTCATCGCCTTTCTCGACTGGGTGGCGCAGCAGGTCGGCCCCGAAGCGCGGTTCATGCACCAGGGCATGACCAGCTCGGACGTTCTCGACACCACACTCAACGTGCAGCTGACGCGCGCCGCCGATATTCTGCTGGAGGATCTCGACGCGCTGCTCGCCGCGATCAAGCGCCGAGCCGAAGAGCACAAGTACACTCCCACGATCGGACGCAGCCACGGCATCCATGCCGAGCCGGTGACATTCGGCCTCAAGCTGGCACAGGCCTATGCCGAGTTCGCGCGCTGCAAGGCGCGACTGGTCGCGGCGCGCGAGGACATCGCGACTTGCGCGATCTCGGGGGCGGTCGGCACGTTCGCCAATGTCGATCCTTCGGTCGAGGAATATGTGGCGGACAAAATGGGGCTCGTTCCCGAGCCGATCTCGACACAAGTCATCCCGCGCGACCGCCACGCGATGTTCTTCGCGGTACTGGGTGTGATCGCCAGCTCGATGGAACGCCTCGCGATCGAAGTCCGCCATCTGCAGCGCACCGAGGTCCTGGAGGCGGAAGAATACTTCTCGCCTGGCCAAAAGGGCTCGTCCGCCATGCCGCACAAGCGCAATCCGGTGCTGACTGAGAACCTCACCGGACAAGCCCGCATGATCCGCAGCTACGCCCTGCCCGCGATGGAAAACGTGGCGCTGTGGCACGAGCGCGATATCTCGCACTCTTCGGTCGAGCGCTTCATCGGTCCCGATGCGACGATCACGCTCGACTTCGCGCTGGCGCGGCTGACCGGCGTGGTCGACAAGCTGCTGGTCTATCCCGAGCGGATGCAGAAGAATCTCGATCGGATGGGCGGCCTGATCCACTCGCAGCGCGTCCTGCTGGCGCTGACGCAGGCGGGCAAGACCCGCGACGAGAGCTACCGCCTCGTCCAGCGCAACGCGATGAAGGTCTGGGAATCGGACGGCCAGCTCTCGCTGCTCGAACTGCTCAAGGCCGATCCCGAAGTCTCGGCCGCGCTTACCGATGAACAACTCGAGGACAAGTTCGACCTCGGCTATCACTTCAAGGAAGTCGATCGCATCTTCGGGCGGGTATTTGGCTGATCCGAGCCCTCGCCCTTCCCTTTCGCCAGGCATCTGCCTAGCATTCCCACAAAACAGGAGGGAATATGCAGGTCATACGAACGATCCTGTGGATCGCGATCACGGCAATCCTCGTCGCCTTCATTGCGATGAACTGGACGACGGCACCCGTGAACATCTGGCCACTGGCCGACGGCAATTATCTGCACTTCGAATGGCCCGTCGGCATCGTCGCTTTGCTGTTTTTCCTGCTCGGTGCGCTGCCGATGTGGCTCCTGCATCGCGCTGCTGCGTGGCGCTGGAAGCGGCGGGTTGCCGGGCTCGAGAATTCGCTTCATGCCGTGAGCAGCACACCCGCGCCCACTCCGGCTCCCAGCGCGCCACCGGCTCAACCCGTGGAACCCGTCTCCGAGACGTCCACCGATCTTCATTCCGACCGTCAAGTCGGATCGCCTGCGAAAGACATTCCATGAACCATAATCCGGTCTGGCTCGCGCTCGACCTTCCGCGCCTCGATTCGGCAGAAGAGCTCGCCCGCAAGGTGTCCGGACACATTGGCGGGCTCAAGCTGGGCCTCGAGTTCTTTTATGCTCACGGGCATCATGGCGTGCATGAGATCCACAAGATCGGTCTGCCGATCTTCCTCGACCTCAAGCTGCACGACATTCCCAATACGGTGGCCGGCGCGATGCAGTCGATCCACGTGCTCGAACCCTCGATCGTCACCGTTCACGCCGCTGGCGGCCGCGCGATGATGGAAGACGCCAAGGCCGCCGCGGGCGAGCATTGCAAAGTCGTCGCCGTCACCGTGCTCACCAGCCTCGATAGCGATGATCTTGCCGCGACGGGCATCCATGCCGCGCCGCACGATCAGGCGCTCCGCCTCGCCGAACTGGCCCATGCGGCAGGCGTGGACGGTATCGTCTGTTCGGGCCACGAAGTCGCCGCGGTGCACGATCAATGGAAGGACGGCTACTTCGTGGTGCCCGGCCTGCGCCCGGCAGACAGCAAGACGAGCGACCAGAAACGCACCGTCACCCCGCGCGAGGCACGCGATGCGGGGGCGAGCGTGCTCGTCGTCGGCCGCCCGATCAGTCGCGCCGCTGATCCGCTCGCGGCGGCGCGGGCCATCGAAGCGACGCTCTGACGTCGTTCAGTCTGGCGCAACGCCGCGGCTGTCATCAGCGACGGCGTTCGAGAAACTGCAAGGACCAATCATGAAGAGAACTCTCGCTGCGGCTCTGCTGCTCGCCGCGCTTCCGGTTGCGGCGCATGCTCAGATGGCGGGCCCGATCCCGATGATTGCGGAAGGCAGCACTCTGCTGACCGTGACCGCGAACGGCGAGGCCACGCGCGAGCCCGATCTGGCGATGTTCAGCGCCGGCGTGACCACGCAGGGCACGAGCGCGAGCCAAGCGCTGGCAGAGAATTCCACCCGCATGACCGCGGTGATCGCCGCGCTCAAGCGCGCCGGGATCGCAGAACGCGACATCCAGACCAGCAATCTCAATCTCAACCCCGTCTACGCGCAGCCCAAGCGCATGCCCGACGGCAGCTATCAGGACGAAGAGCGCGCGATCATCGGCTATCAGGCGAGCAACACCGTCTCGGTCAAGCAGCGCAAGCTGGGCGAATACGGCAAAGTGATCGACGCGCTCGTCACGGCCGGTGCGAACCAGGTTAATGGCCCGAGTTTCATGGTCGACGATTCGGAAGGCGCGCTCGACGAGGCTCGGACCAAGGCGATGGCAGCCGCGCAAAAGCGGGCGAATCTCTATGCGCGCGCCGCTGGCCTGCGGGTCGCGCGGATCGTCTCGATCAGCGAGAGCGGCGGCTATGCTCCGCAGCCAGTGATGTATCGCCGGGCCGCAATGGATGCCGCCCCTGCGGCCCCGCCCCCCACGCCGATCGCGGCTGGCGAGCTCGAGCTGAGTTCGAGCGTTACGGTCCAGTTCGAACTGGCTCGCTGATCGGTCCAGCGGCTCGGGCGACCGGGAGGGCGATCAGTTCAGCATCATTGCGTTGGATTGAATGTTGTAGCCGACCAGCGCGAGCTGATCGTCATCGTCCTTTCGGTAGGTAAAGGTCTCCATCCCGGTGCCCTTCTCGAAAGTCGTTGCCATTTGCACGACGACGAACGAACCGGCGGTGGTCACGTTCGAGTTCCAGGCGCGTTGCTCGCTTTGCTGGACACGCCCGAGCTTGCGGTGCACGGCGGACAAGAGCGCGGTCAGCTGAGCCTTACCGGTGGCCGCTTGCATTTCGGGGGACGCTTCAGACCAGATCGCGTCGATCCGGCCTGCGTCCAGATCGGCGTGAAACGCCGAGATCGCAGCGTTGGCATCGTCGACGGACTGTTGGATATTGCAGGCCCCCAGGCTTGCGAGCGCCGCCAGTCCGATTAGAAGTCGCGCGGTCCGTCGCATAGGAACCTTTGCGTTGGGTTTTATGCTTCGAAGATAAACCATTGCGAGGCCACAGCAAGCCGTGCCGATACCCGCCATCAAGATCTGCGGCCTGACCACTCCCGGTGCGGTCGACGACGTCATCGTCGCGCGCGCCGATTATGCGGGATTCGTGTTCTATCCGCCCAGCCAGCGCCACCTTACGATCAATCAGGCCGCAGCTCTGACCAGGCGTGCCGCAGGGCGCGTGGGGCGCGTTGGGCTGTTCGTCGATGCCACCGACGAGGAGCTGCGCGCCACCACCGAGGCGGCGGGTTTCGAAGCGCTGCAATTGCAAGGCAGCGAGACGCCCGAACGGGTGGCGCAGATCAAAGCGCGAACCGGTCTGCCGGTGTGGAAGGCGATCGCGATCGCATCCCGCGCCGATCTCGACCGAGTGGCAAATTACGCGAGCGTGGCGGACATGGTGCTGCTCGACGCGAAGACGCCCAAGGGCGCGCTGCCCGGCGGGCTCGGCCTCTCGTTCGACTGGACGCTGCTCTCCGGCTGGCGCGCGCCTTGCGCCTGGGGGCTTGCCGGAGGACTGAACCCGGGCAACGTCGCGCAAGCGATTGCGGTCACCAAGGCACCGCTGGTCGATGTTTCGTCCGGAGTCGAGGAATCGCCTGGGATAAAAGATTCGGCCAAGATCGTCGCCTTCTGTCGAGCCGTCCGCGCGGCCTGAGGGCAGACGCGAAAAGGGGCGACATCCCTATCGGGAGGCCGCCCCAGGCTTCGGCACGTAGGAAGTTCAGAACTTCAGACCGAGTCCCGCAACGACCGTGTCCGCGTCCGAAAAGCCGTTGTCGATGAAGAAGTGACGATATTCGACCTTGGCGTAGATCGAGTCGGTGAAGGCATGCTGGTAGCCACCACCGACACTGACCGCGTCCTCGCATTCTGAGCAAAACTTCGTCTGGTAGCTCGAGGCCGCGTAAAGCTTGCCGCGTTCACCGATTTTGGCGCCGACGCGGCCGCCGAAACCGAACGACACGCGGGCATCGTCGTCGAGAATCTTGTCGGCGGAGACTTCTGGGCCAGCGAACAGTGTATCGCCGAGATCGAAGTCGTATCCGGCCGCCGCGCCGAGGGTGCCTTCCGAACCACTACCAGTCCAGATAACGCCGCCGCGCGCTTCAATACGAGCTTCATTTGCAGACGCTGGGGCCGTAGTAGCGGCAAAACTACAGACGGTTGCGCAAATGGCAGCACTGATTACAAGTATAGTACGCATTTTAACTCTCACTCCATTATCGATTGCCGGAACCTTTTTTTATATTCCAGCGGCTCGTCTCCGTGCCGAGAGCGCCACTACTCTCGGTTTCTTGAAGTTGCTAGAGTGAGAAATATCACAACAAGTAACTGGTCGATCCTTGTCTGTCGTTAGTCGAAGCCGCTCGCCTTTTGTGTCGGCTGGACAAGAGGCGGACCCTCTGCCAAGCGCTCGGCCATGACCCAAACGGCGACGCCAAACAGCTTCCGCAACCAGCCCGACGAGCACGGGCATTTCGGTCGATTCGGTGGGCGCTACGTCGCCGAAACGCTGATGCCGCTGATCCTCGATTTGGAACGCGAATATCGCGCCGCGAAGGCCGATCCCGCCTTCCGCGCCGAGTTCGAGGACTTGCTCGCGAACTTCGTTGGCCGCCCGAGCCCGCTCTACTTCGCGCCGCGCCTGACCGAGCATTTCCGTGAGCGCGCTCCGGAGGGAATGGGGCCGAAAATCTTCTTCAAGCGCGAAGACCTGAACCACACCGGCGCGCACAAGATCAACAATTGCGTCGGCCAGATCCTGCTCGCCCGCCGCATGGGCAAGACGCGGATCATCGCCGAAACCGGCGCGGGCCAGCACGGCGTCGCCACCGCGACCGTGGCCGCGCGTTTTGGCCTGCCCTGCACGATTTTCATGGGCGCCAAGGACGTCGAGCGCCAGAAGCCCAACGTGTTCCGGATGAAGCTGCTCGGCGCCGAAGTGCAGCCGGTGACCAGCGGTGCCGAAACGCTCAAGGACGCGATGAATGAGGCGCTGCGCGACTGGGTCGCGAACGTGCACGACACTTTCTACATCATCGGCACCGCCGCCGGCCCGCACCCCTATCCCGAGCTGGTCCGCGACTTCCAGTCCGTGATCGGCGAGGAAACCCGCGAGCAGATGATGGCGCGCGAAGGCCGCTTGCCCGACATGGTGCTGGCCTGCGTCGGCGGCGGGTCGAACGCGATCGGCATGTTCTATCCCTTCCTCGACGATCAAGAAGTGGCGATGGTCGGCGTCGAAGCGGCGGGCCACGGCATCGAGAGCGGCCAGCACGCCGCCAGCCTCACCGGCGGACGCCCGGGCATCCTCCACGGCAACCGCACCTACCTGCTGCAGGACGAGGACGGCCAAATCACCGAGGCGCATTCGATCTCGGCTGGGCTCGACTACCCCGGCCTTGGCCCCGAGCATTCCTGGCTGCACGAAAGCGGCCGGGTGCGCTACCTGCCGATCACCGACGACGAAGCGCTCAAGGCGTTCCAGCTCTGCTGCGCGCTCGAAGGCATCATCCCCGCGCTCGAATCGGCGCACGCCCTTGCCGCGCTGGGCCAGCTGACCACCGAGATGGCCGAGGACAAGCTGCTGGTCATCAATCTCTCTGGCCGCGGCGACAAGGACATCTTCACCGTCGCCGAAGCGCTGGGCGCGGAAATCTAATCATGTCTCGCTTCGAACAGGCCTTCTCGCGCGGCCCCGCGCTCGTTTGCTTCCTCACCGCGGGCGATGGCGACACGGCCGCCAATCTCGATGCGCTCGTTGCTGGCGGGGCCAACGTGATCGAGCTTGGCATGCCGTTCACCGATCCGATGGCGGACGGTCCGGCGATCCAGCAGGCGAACTTGCGCAGTCTCGCCAAGGGCACGCGCACGGCGGACATTCTCAACATGGCGCGCGCCTTTCGCGAGCGGCATCCCGAGGTGCCGCTGGTGCTGATGGGCTATGCCAATCCGATGACGGTCCGCGGGCCCGAGTGGTTCGCCGAGCAGTGCGCGGCGGCGGGCGTCGATGGCGTGATCTGCGTCGACATTCCCACCGAGGAAGATGCCGACCTCGGCCCGGCGTTGCGCGATAAGGGCGTATCCTTGATCCGCCTCGCGACGCCGACCACCGATGCCGCGCGGCTGCCCGACGTGCTCAAGGGCTCGTCCGGCTTCATTTATTACGTTTCGGTCGCCGGGATCACCGGCATGCAGCAGGCGGCGCAAGGCTCAATCGAGCAAGCCGTGGCGGCGCTCAAGGCGGCGAGCGACATCCCCGTCGCGGTCGGCTTCGGTGTGCGCACGCCCGAACAGGCGCGCGAGATCGCCAAAGTGGCGGACGGAGTCGTCGTCGGATCGGCGCTGGTCGACCTCGTCAAGCAGCACGGCGACGATGCCCCTGCCGCCATCCGCGAATTGACCGCCGCCCTCGCCGAGGCGGTGCATACGGCGCGCTGAACCCTTGCGCGATTTCGCCCAGTCGGACAGCCCCGAGGTTCAGGCGCAACTGGATCGCCTCGCCGCGTTGACCCTACCGCAAGGCCGCTTCGGGCTCGACACGATCCGCGCGCTGCTGGCCGCGCTCGGCGATCCGCACTGGTCGCTGCCGCCGGTCTTCCATGTCGCGGGGACCAACGGCAAGGGCTCGACTTGCGCCTTCCTGCGCGCTGCACTGGAAGCGGAAGGCTTGCGCGCGCATGTCTTCACCAGCCCGCACCTCGTCCGCTACAACGAACGCATCCGCATCGCGGGCGACCTCGTGAGCGATGCGCTACTGGCCGACCTGCTGCGCGAGACGCTCGACGCGGCGGACGCTGCCGATCTTGCGCCCAGCTTTTTCGAAGTCACCACCGCTGCCGCCTTCCTCGCCTTCGCGCGCGCACCGGCGGATGCCTGCGTGATCGAAGTCGGCCTTGGCGGACGTTTCGATGCGACCAATGTGCTCGACCGCGTCGCGGTGAGCGGGATCGCCTCGCTCGGCATCGATCACGAGGCTTTCCTGCTCGCGCCCGAGGATGGCGCACCCAAGATGCCGCTGGCGCGGATCGCGTTCGAGAAGGCGGGGATCGTCCGGCCCGGCAGTCCGCTGGTGACGCTCGCCTATCCGCCCGAGGCCACCAGCGAGATCGAGCGCGCGGCGCGGGTCGCGGGCGCGCCGCTGCACATGCGCGGGCTGGACTGGGATGTCTCGGCCGGAGCGGTGCTCGAATATCGCGACCGCCACGGCCCGCTCACCCTGCCACTGCCCGCGCTGCCCGGCGCGCATCAGGCCGTGAACGCGGGCCTGGCGGTGGCGATGCTGCGCCATCAGGACCGCGTGACAGTGACCACCGATGCGCTTGCCGCCGCGATGGCGCGCGTGCAGTGGCCGGCGCGGCTACAGCAACTCGATCCAGGCCCCTTGCGCGACGGCGCGGGCGATCGCCCGGTCTGGCTCGACGGCGGCCACAATCCCGATGCAGGCGCGGCGATCGCGAGCCACTTTGCCGGGCAGCGGCTGCATCTCGTGCTGGGCATGCTGGCGAACAAGGACCCGGCGGCGCTGATGGCGCCCCTCGCCGGTACTCTCGCCAGCCTTCAGATCGTCGATGTGCCCGGACACGAGGCGCATGGGATCGATGCATTCGGCGGTGGCGCGGAGGCTGCGGCCGATATTGCCGAAGCGCTGCGCGCCTTGCCGGACGACGGCCTCCCCGTGCTCATCGCGGGCTCGCTCTACCTTGCGGGCGATGTCCTGCGCCGGAACGGCCAGCACCCTGCCTAGCGGCGCGCGTCGCCCTCGCCCACTTCGCCCGCAGTGCCCATGGCCGCATCGACGAGACCCGTGCGCATCATCCACCAGAACAGCACGATCCCCGGCAGCGCCGCCACGGTGGTGAGCAGGTAGAAGTTCACGTAGCCCATGCCTTCGATCAGCGCGCCCGCCGTGGTTCCGGTCAGGAACCGCCCGACGATGCTCGCGCCCGCCGAGATCAGCGCATATTGCGCGGCAGTGAAGCGCAAGTCGCACAGCGCCGAGAAATAGGCGACGACGACCACCCCGCCATAGCCGCTGGCGAAGTTCTCGAAGCCGATGGCGCCCGCCATGCCGATATTGGAGTGCCCCGCCGCCGCGAGCATCGCGAAGCTGAGGTTCGAGATCGCCATCAGGATCAGCGCGATCAGCACCGAACGCTTAAGCCCGAGCCGCGCGTAGATCACCCCGCCGACGAACACGCCGATGATCAGCGCCCAGAACCCAACGCCGATGTCGTAGATCGCGATCTCGTCGTTGGAGAAGCCAAGGTCCTCGAACAGCAGGCGAAACGTGAGGTTCGCCAGCGTATCGCCGATCTTGTGGACGAGGATGAACAGCAGCACCAGCCAAGCGCCGGCGCGCTGGAAGAACTCCACGAACGGTCCCGCGATGGAGGCCCAGATTTCCGCCGCCCCGCGCCGCTCGTGACTGACTTCATGGCGCGCCGGCTCGCCCAGGATCAGCGCGGTCAGCATCGCCGGCAGGACGAATACGGCGCACACCGCATAAGCCAGATGCCAGTCGGTTCGCGCCGCCACGACCAGCGCCAGTGCGCCCGCCGCCGCCGAACCGATCCGCCAGCCATACTGGCTCATTCCCGAGCCCACACCGAGCTGATACGGCTTCAGCGTCTCGATCCGGTAAGCGTCGATGACGATATCGAAACTCGCACCCGCGAGCCCCAGCAGCACGGCCGCGGCCACGGTCGCGCCGATGTCGGATGACGGATCGACGATCGCCAGATTGAGCGTTGCGGCGGCGACCAGCACGCCGGTCACCATCATCCACGATACGCGCTGCCCCATCCGACCAATCACCGGCAGGCGCACGCCGTCGATGATCCAGGCCCACAAAGGCTTCAGGTTGTAGACGAAAAAGGCGAGCGTGAAGGCGGTGATGGTCGATTTCTCGATACCGTCCTGTGCTAGGCGCGTCGTCAGCGTCGCGGCCAACAGCGCAAAGGGATAGCCGGATGACACGCCGACGAAGAACGCGGCCAGTGATTCCTTTTCCAGATAGGGCTTTAGCGAGCCCACCAGGCCCCGGCGCGGTTCGTCCTTTTCGATCGTCCCGGTGTTCACCGCGTGCTCCTTACCTCAAAGAAGGCATGCTTAGCGTGTCGCCCGGCGATGGGAAGGCTGGATGAAGCCGCGATCAACAGCTAAGGCCCCACGATGTCACCACCACCGCAGCGCCCCGACCGAAGCCGCAACGATGCGCGTCCGCGCTCGCGCAGCACGCGCCGCCCCGGCGCGCCCAAGCCGGACACGAGCACGCCGCGCGAAGGTGCGCCCGAAGGCGATCGCATCGCCAAGCTGCTCGCCCGCGCGGGCGTAGCCAGCAGGCGCGAATCCGAGCGGATGATCGCGGAAGGACGGGTGAAGCTGGGCGAGGAGCTCGTCACCACGCCGGCGACGATCCTCAAGGATCTGCGCGGCGTCACCGTAGACGGCAAGCCGGTACGCGCGCCCGAAGCGACGCGGCTGTTCGCCTTCCACAAGCCGCAAGGCCTGCTCACTGCCGAACGCGATCCTGCCGGACGGCCGACGATCTACACCGCGCTCAAGAACGCGCTGCCCGCGGGTGCCCCGCGCTTGATGCCGGTCGGCCGGCTCGATCTCAACACCGAGGGGCTGCTGCTGCTGACGAACGACGGCGAATTCAAGCGCCAGCTCGAACTTCCCGCGACCAAGATCCCCCGCACCTACCGCGCTCGCGCGTTCGGCAATGTGACGCAAGGCCAGCTCGAGGAGCTGATCGAAGGCGTCGAGATCGATGGCATGCGCTATGGCCGGATCGACGCCAACATGGAGCGCCGCACGGGACGCAACTTGTGGATCGAGATGACCATCACCGAGGGCAAGAACCGCGAGATACGCCGCGTGCTCGAGTATCTCGATCTGCAGGTCAGCCGCCTGATCCGGATCGGTTATGGCCCCTTCGCGCTCGACGAATTGCCGCGCGGCGCCGCGGTCGAGATTAATGCCAAACAACTCGAGCGGTTCCGCGCGTCGCTCGGCACGAAAGGGCGCAAGCCATCCTGAGGATCGTTGCCGGCGAATGGCGGGGGCGCAAGCTCGCCGCTCCGGAAGGCGATACGACTCGCCCCACGGCCGATCGCACGCGCGAAACGTTGTTTTCGATGCTGACGAGCCGCCTCGGCAGCTTCGAAGGTCTCGCCGTCGGGGATTTTTTCGCCGGATCGGGTGCCCTGGGACTGGAAGCGCTGTCGCGCGGAGCGGCGCAGTGCCTGTTCGTGGAGCAGGACGCGGCCGCGCTGCGGGGGCTGCGTGCCAACATTGCCGCGCTGCGGGCGCAGTCGCAATGCGACGTGCGCGCCGTTTCCGCACTGCGCGTTGGTCCGGCAAAGGCTCCGCTCGACCTCTTGTTGATGGACCCGCCTTACGAAAGCGGCGCGGGTGCCGTGGCGCTCGACAAGCTGCATCGGCTCGGTTGGCTCGCGCCGTCGAGCTGGATCAGCCTGGAGACCGCGCGGGGCGAGACCGTATCGGTCAAAGGCTTCGCCCTCGACGTCACGCGCGACGTCGGTCGGGCGCGCCTCCACTTGCTGCGCATGGAGTAAAAGGCCGCCGACCGAAAAGGGCGCCTGTTGCCAGACGCCCTTTCCATCGGAAACTTGCGAGGCAACGGGGCTGCCGTTGCATGGGAAGCTTACATCTCGCTGGCGGGCTTGCCCGGCCAATGATCGAGCGGACGATTGCCCCAGTTCTTGCCCGCTTCGCGAGGGTTGATGCAGCTATCCTGCACGTCGCCCTTACAAATCGGATAATCCTTGTCCATCGCATCTGCCGGTGGCGGCGTCAGCGCGCCCTTGTAGGGGCCGCCCTGATACTGTTGCGTCGCGGGCATGGCGGGCTGGACGGCCTGGTTGGCCATCTTCGGATTGGGGACGCCATTGGTCGGCATGCCTTGTCCCGGCGGGTTGGCTTGTCCCGCTGGCGTCGTCGGCGTCATTCCGGCCAGCTGCTGCTGGACCGCGCGCCATGCCAGCGTTCGTTGCTCCGGAGTCATATTATAGATCTTGCCGCGCTGGTCTTCGGTGAGCGCCCAATAGCCTTCCTGCTGCACCGGCTCCAGGGTCCAGTAGTATTCCTGATAGGTCATCGGCCAGGTGTCGTAATCGGTCTGCCGTTCGGGCGGCCAGGACTGATACATGGTCGACTGCTCCGGCGACATTTCATAGCCACCGCGCTTGTCGGACACGGAATTGGTCGAGACGGGGACGCTCGAATCCGGCATCGGATCGGCCTGATCCACAGAGCTAGTGGTAGTCGATTGACTGTCGGTCATCTGAGCGAAAGCCGGAGCGGTCATCAGCGCGATTGCGCCGGCTCCGGCAAGAAGGATATTACGCATTTCTGCTTCTCCGGTTTTTCTTTCGTCTTGCCCGAGTCGACGAATGAGACGCGCCATTGTTCCGTCGCTGCGACGAACCGACCTTGCGTAGCGACAATGCGTTCCCTAGTTGTTCGCTCGTGACTGCCCCCTTCGCTAGCCCCTCCGATGTCTCCGCAGATCCCCTGATCGGCGGCCTCAACGCGCCGCAGCGCGAGGCCGTGCTGACCAGCGAGGGCCCCGTATTGATGCTCGCGGGCGCGGGCACGGGTAAGACCGCAGCCCTGACCGCCCGCCTTGCCTACCTGGTGCGAGAGCGACTCGCATGGCCGTCCGAAATCCTGTGCGTGACCTTCACCAACAAGGCCGCGCGCGAGATGCGCGAGCGAGTCGGGAATCTGATCGGTCCTGCGGTGGAAGGCATGCCCTGGCTCGGCACTTTCCATTCGATCGCGGCGAAGATGCTGCGTCGCCATGCCGAACTGGTCGGACTGCAATCAAATTACACGATCATCGATACCGACGATCAGCTGCGCCTGCTGAAACAGCTGATCCAGTCCGAAGGGATCGACGAGAAACGCTGGCCCGCGCGCCAGCTGGCCGGGTGCATAGACCGCTGGAAGAACCGCGGCCTCAATCCCGGCGATCTCGATGCCGCCGAGAACGAGGCTTATGCGAACGGGAAGGGGCAGAAGTTCTACCGGCTCTATCAGGACCGGTTGAAGGCGCTGAACGCCTGCGATTTCGGCGATCTGCTGCTACACATGCTCAACATCCTGCGCACCGAGCGCGACGTGCTCGAACAATATCGCCAGCGCTTCAAGTTCGTCATGGTGGACGAATATCAGGACACCAATCAGGTCCAGTATCTGTGGCTGCGTCTGCTCGCGCAGGAGCGCAAGAACATCTGCGTTGTGGGCGACGACGATCAGTCGATCTATTCATGGCGCGGGGCGGAAGTCGCCAATATCCTACGGTTCGAAAAGGACTTTCCCGGCGCCAAGGTTATCCGGCTGGAGCAGAATTATCGCTCCACGCCGCAGATCCTCGCCGCTGCCTCGGGGCTCATCAGCGAGAACAGCCAACGGCTGGGCAAGACCTTGTGGACCGAACGCCATCCCGGCGATCCATTGCGCGTGATCGGCGTGTGGGACGGGCCCGAGGAAGCGCGCCGGGTCGGCGACGAGATCGAGCGGCTGGAGCGCGAAGGCGCCTCGCTCGATCAAGTCGCGATCCTGGTGCGGGCGCAGTACCAGACCCGCGAATTCGAAGACCGCTTCATTCAGATCGGCCTCAATTACCGGATCATCGGCGGCTTCCGCTTTTACGAGCGCGCGGAAATCCGCGATGCGCTGGCCTATCTGCGCGTCATCGCCCAACCCGCCGACGACCTCGCGTTCGAGCGTATCTACAACAGTCCCAAGCGCGGCCTCGGTGCCAAGACGCTGGAGAAGCTACACGTGCACGCCCGGCGGCGCGGGATCCCGCTGGCCGCTGCCGCGCTTGAAATCGTCGATACCGATGAATTGCCGGCGCGAGCGCGCAACACCTTTCTCTCGCTGATGCGCGATTTCGCCCGCTGGCGCGATCTTGCCGCCAGCGAAAGCCCGGCGGACCTCTTGCGTACCGTCATGGACGAGAGCGGCTACACCGACGCGCTGCAGGCCGAGAAAACGCCTGAGGCTTCGGGCCGGCTCGAAAACCTCGTCGAACTGGCGCGCGCGATGGAAGAGTACGTCACGCTGGGCGACTTTCTCGAGCACGTCAGCCTGGTGATGGACAACGATGCGGCGGACGACACCGAGAAGGTCACGATCATGACCATGCACGCCGCCAAAGGGCTGGAATTCGATCACGTGTTCCTGCCCGGCTGGGAGGAAGGCGTGTTCCCCTCGCAGCGCTCGCTCGACGAAGGCGGGCTCGCGAGTCTTGAGGAGGAACGCCGCCTCGCCTACGTCGCGATTACGCGCGCGAAGCGGCGCTGCACCATCCTCCACGCGGCCAACCGGCGGATCTACGGGCAGTGGACCAGCTCGATCCCCTCGCGCTTCGTCACCGAACTGCCCGACGAGCACGTCGAGGCGGAAACCACCATGACCGGTGGCGCTTCGCTGTGGCGCGCGCAGTGGTCCGAGCATTCCGATCCCTTCGCGGATGTCGCCCGTACCCAGCCCTCACGCGTCGTGACGCGCGGGCCGGGCTGGCAGCGCGCTGCGGCCAAGGAATACGACGCCGCTCCGCGCCGCGTCGCCGAAAACACGCGCAGCGCAGCCAGCTTTGCGGCGAAGCCACGCGGCGACGTCGCAATTGGCGACCGCGTGTTTCACGAGAAGTTCGGCTACGGAAAGATCGCCGCGCAGGAAGGCAACAAGCTGGAGATCGAATTCGAGCAAGCCGGCCGCAAGCGCGTGATCGACAGTTTCATCAAACCCGCATGACGCCGCGCGCCTGAGCCTTGCGTTTACCCGCGCCAGCGGCAATCCTGCCCCTCTTCCATCATAAGGGGGCGGACATGACGGTTTTTCGGGACTTCGCAGGCAATTACGACCGACGCGCGCTGCTGCGCTCCTCGATGCTGGTGGGCGCCGGTGCGGCCTTGATGTCGAGCGGGAACGCCGCCTTTGCCGCCACCGATGCGCGCACCGCGATCCGCGCCGCCGCGCAAGCGCAGCGCGACGCCAACGTGAAGCGCATCCAGGACTGGATCGCCCTGCCCTCGATCGCCGCCGAAAACCGCAACATGACCGAAGGCGCGCAATACATGGCGCAGCTCGCGCGCGATGCGGGGTTCACAGGCGTGAAGATCATTCCGACCGACGGGCATCCCGGCGTGTTCGGCGTGATGGACAACGGCGCCAAGACGACGCTGGGCATCTACTTCATGTACGACGTCAAGCAGTTCGATCCGGCGGAATGGTCCTCGCCGCCTCTGGAAGCCCGGATCGTCGACAAGCCGAACTGGGGCAAGGCGATCGTCGGGCGCGGTGCCGTCAACCAGAAGGGGCCCGAGGCGACGCTGCTGGCCTCGCTCCACGCGATGAAGGCGGCGGGCTTCAAGCCGCCCGTGAACCTCGTTCTGATCGCCGAGGGCGAGGAGGAAATCGGTTCGCCGCACTTCCGCCAGCTCGCCACGCATTCCGAGGTCATGCCAGCGCTCAAGAAGGCGGGCGGCATTTTCATTCCCGCTAGCTGGCAGGGGCCCGATGGGGAGGTTCAGGTCAATTTGGGCTCGAAGGGCGTGGTCGAACTCGAACTCGTTGCAAGTGGCGAGAAGTGGGGCCGCGGGCCCAAAGGCGACATCCATTCGAGCCGCAAGGCGATGGTCGATTCGCCGGCATGGCGGCTGATCATGGCGTTGCAGACGCTGGTCACGCCTGACGGCAACACCCCCGCCATCGATGGCTGGTTCGAGAATGTCCGGCCGCTCACCGCGCGCGAGAAGGAACTGATCGCGCAAGTCGCGGCCGCCTCGGACGAAGCAAAGGACATGGCCTCGCTCGGCGTCACGCACTGGATCGATGACCTGCCTTATCAGCAAGCGCTCGAACGGCTCGCGAGCCAGCCGACGGTGAACATCGAAGGGCTCGTCGGCGGCTATACCGGGCCCGGCGGCAAGACCATTCTGCCGGGCCGCGCCGTGGCTAAGCTCGATCTGCGGCTCGTGCCGAACCAGACGCGCGCGGAAGCGGAGCGCAAATTGCGCGCCCATCTCGACAAGCATGGCTTCAGCGATGTCGAGACCAATTTCTCAGGCGGATACGATCCGACCGAAACCGCGGAAGACAGCCGCCTGATCCAGGCCGAACTGGCGACCTACAAGGCGCTCGGCATCCAGGCGAGCCTCAACCCGCGGCTCGCGGGATCGTGGCCGGGCGCGGTGTTCACCGCGCCGCCGCTGTCGATTCCGGCCGGCCATTTCGGCATCGGCCATGGTTCGGGCGCGCACGCTCCGGACGAATATTACGTGATCGATTCGAGCAATCCGAAAGTCGCAGGCATCGTCGATGCGACCATGGGTTATGTCGAAATGATGTACCAGTTCGCCGCCGTCTGAGCGGCGAACAAGGTCAAGCCAGCGCCGAAACCTGAAGAAAGCTCGGGATCGGACCGTTCCAGGTGCCCTCGTCGCCCCCGCGATCAGGTTCGCTGCGCGAAGCACGACGCGAAGACCGGCTGGGCGCCGGAGCGCTTTCGACCGGATCGCGTTTCACCGCCGCTACGGGCTCGCGCTCGACAGTCTCGCTTTGCACTGGTTCGCGCTGAGCAGGCTCCCGTTCGGTCGACTTGCGACGACGCGAGGACTTCGCCGGCGCTTTCTCGCGCTTTTCCGTGTCGCCGCCGCTCTCGTCGCGCGACTTCGGTGCCTTGCCTGCACCCTTGCTTTCGAGCGTGTAGACCGGGATCGTGCTCTTGGTCAGCTTTTCGACGTTCTCGATCGCTTCGGCATCGTCGGGTGCGACGAACGTGAAGGCCCGGCCCAGCGCGCCGGCGCGACCCGTGCGGCCGATGCGGTGCACGTAGTCATCGGGGTGCCAGGGAGTATCGAAGTTGAAGACGTGGCTCACGCCTTTGACGTCGAGGCCGCGTGCGGCAACATCGGACGCGACGAGGATATTGATCGAACCGTCCTTGAAACGTTGCAACTCGGCATTGCGCGCAGACTGATCCATGTCGCCATGGATTTCACCGCTGGCGAAACCGTGACCCTGCAGGCTCTTGTTGAGCTCGCGCACCGTGGTCTTGCGGTTGCAGAACACGATCGCGGTCGAAACGTCGTCGCTCTTGAGCAGCGAGCGCAGCAATTCGCGCTTTCCGCGTGGCTGCACGAACACTTTGTGCTGAGCGATGTTGACGTTCGCCGTAGCCGCGCGAGCGACCTCGATCTTCTTCGGATTGGACAGGAACTTGGCCGCCAGCTTCTCGATCGGCGGCGGCATCGTCGCGGAGAACAGCAGCGTCTGACGCGTCGCGGGCAGCTTGGTGCAGATGTGTTCGATGTCGGGGATGAAGCCCATGTCGAGCATGCGGTCCGCTTCGTCGATCACCAGCAGGTCGCAGCCGGTGAGCAGGATCTTGCCGCGTTCGAACAAGTCCATCAGCCGGCCCGGAGTCGCGATCAGCACGTCGACGCCTTCTTGCAGCGCCTTGACCTGATCCCCCATCTGCACGCCGCCGATCAGCAGCGCCATCTTGAGGTCGTGGTTCTTGCCGTACTTCTCGAAGTTTTCGGCGACCTGCGCGGCGAGTTCGCGCGTCGGTTCGAGGATCAGCGAGCGCGGCATCAGCGCACGGCGCCGGCCATGCGCGAGGACGTCGATCATCGGCAGAACGAAGCTGGCGGTCTTGCCAGTGCCGGTCTGGGCGATGCCGATGATGTCGCGCATCATCAGCACGGACGGGATCGCCTGCGCCTGGATCGGAGTGGGCGTGTCGTAGCCGGCAGTCGTGACCGCCTTCAACAATTCGTCGGATAGGCCGAGATCGGCGAAACTCATGGTTTTCCGTAATTTGGAGGAATGAAATCCAGCGATCCGGCCCTGGGGCTGCACCGGCGGCCTCGCAGCCGCTTTACGCGATTGAGGAGCCAACCCGGTTCCCATTCAGGAAATCCGGACGAAAGTCAAGGAAACGCAGCTTTTTCCGCCCCAGACTCGCGATCCATCACGGTTAGTCGCTTTGGGCTGACGATCGGCGAAAGTACTGCGGGAGCCAACACTCGGTTCAATCGGAACTTTCGACCAGCTGACGGATGCTCGAAAGCTTGCAATTGGCGCCGCTTCGCGAAAGCAGCGTATCGCGCCCGACGCATAGTTTCCCGTCATTGCTCTGCGACAAGTAGAACCCCGAGTAGAAGTCCCGCGCCCGGCATGCCCGCTCCAGTTCGGCGCTGACGATGCGCTGGTCACGCATGAACAACAGCAGTCGATTGCCGCCATTGGGCTGAACCCCGGAAATCCCGGAAACGCTGAGGCACTTGCCCATGCGCCGCTCCTCGAAATGCGGCCCGACCGCGCGGTTCGGCAGTCCGAACAGCATGTCCGTCCGTCTTGGCTGCGGAGACAGCGGCGTGATGCGGATCGTCATGCGCCGCTCGATACGAACCTGCCAGGCGCTTTCGGGGACCCCGCTGCCGGCGCGCACTTGCAGCGGCCAGTCGTTCGCATCGGGGATCGGGGCATGTTCGGGGACGACCCTGGCGCTGTCGTTCTGCGGCTCGGCCCGGGTCGTTTCCTCGGATGGCTGAGTCAGATCACGCGCCGCCTCCACGCCGCCCTCTGCTGGCAACAGCAGCATGAACGGCGCAAGCAGGACGGCGACGAGATTCATCAGTAAGGTATTCCCCGAGAAACCCAATGGGTTGGTCGCAGCCATAGGGCAAGAGCTTGAACCGTCGCTTAACTTGACCGATCTGTGGGCATAAGACGTTCCCTAGCCATGCCAAGAGACACCACCATGACCGATACCGTAGCCTTTCTCAGTGAAGCCGAAACCCGACTGGGTCCCAAAGGCATCACCGTGGACAGCGAAGCTATGGCGCCATGGCTTACCGACTGGCGGGGTCGCTTCACGGGCCGCGCCGTCGCCATGGCATCGCCTGCAAGCGCTGCGGAACTTGCCGAACTGGTGCGGCTCTGCGCCGCGAACGGGGTTCCGCTCGTGCCGCAGGGGGGCAACAGCAGCATGTCGGGCGGCGCGACTCCCGATGGGTCCGGCGACGCCGTCCTGCTGTCGCTGCGTCGTATGAACGCGATCCGCGAAATCGACGCCGAGGGGCGCAAAGTGATCTGCGAGGCGGGGGTCATCCTGCAAACGCTGCACGAAGCGGCGATGGAGGAGGACTTGCGCTTCCCGCTCTCGCTCGGGGGCAAGGGCTCGGCAACGATTGGCGGCCTGATCTCGACCAATGCAGGCGGCACTCAGGTCCTGCGGCACGGTTCGATGCGCGCGCTCGTGCTGGGGCTCGAAGCGGTGCTTGCCGACGGCAGCATCTATTCGATGCTGACGCCACTCAAGAAAGACAATCGCGGCTTCGATCTCAAGCAGCTCTTCATCGGTTCGGAAGGCACGCTCGGCATCGTCACCGCCGCAACCCTTCGCTTGCTGCCCGCCATCGCGGATCGCACCGTGATCTGGGCCGGCGTCGCCTCGCTGCAGGATGCCCGCGCGCTGCTGCTTCATTGCGAGGACACTGCCGGCGATAGCCTGGAAGGCTTCGAGATCATCCCGGACAGGAGCTTGGAAGCCGTGATCGCGCACCTGCCCGACGCCCGCTCGCCGCTGGGCGACCGCTACCCGTGGTACGCGCTCATCGAAGTCGTCGCCGATCGCGCTTCCGTCGCCACCTTGCGCGACCGCAGCGAGGCGATGCTCGCCGATGCCTTCGAGCGCGGTCTCGTCGCCGACGCGGCGATCGCGGCCAGCGAGAGCCAGGCCGAAGATTTCTGGCTCCTGCGCGAATCGGTCGCACCCGCCGAGCGGGACCGCGGACCTGCCGTTCAGCACGACATCTCGGTGGCGGTAGACAAGATGCCCGAATTCATCGACGTCGCGGTACCCCTGCTCGAACGCGACTGGCCCGGCACCGAGGCAGTCGCCTTCGGCCATTTGGGCGACGGCAACGTCCATTTCCACGTCATCGCGCCGCACGTGACCGACGCGCAGGCCTGGCACGAGGGAGACGGCAAGGCGATCAGCCGCCAGGTTCACGATCTGGTGACGCAGTGGAACGGCTCGATCTCCGCCGAGCACGGCATTGGCCAACTCAAGCGCGATGAATTGCGGCGGCTCGGCGATCCGGTCGCGCTGCGCTTGATGCAAAGCGTGAAGAATGCGCTGGACCCGGCGGGCCTGCTCAACCCGGGCAAGCTCGTCTGATCGGCTGCCAGCCAAGGCGCCGGCCGGTGAAAGTCTATCGCAAGCGGTGACAACCCCGAAGCGGCAAGCTTGCACGCCGCGCCGCGAAGCCGTATGGGCTCGCGCCAGTCGAATTTTCAGAGATTTTCGGAGAGTCAGAAATGGCCAGCGCGCCAAAGACCGCACCCCTTCCGCTGTTTTACAAGGACCTGGTCCCGCTGAACACGCAGGAGCATGCCAACTACAAGATCCGCTCCACCGACAAGGCCACCTGGCTGGTCAACACGCACGCGGTGCCGTTGACTGTCGAGGAATTCCCGCAGGCCCAGCGTCACTTCCCGATCGTGTTCTCCGCTACGGCGACCGGCTCGAGCGTTCCGCTTGCGCTGATGGGGATGAACGAAGGCGTCAACGTCTTCTTCGACGACGACGGCACGATGAACACGCCGGTCTATGTTCCGGCCTATGCGCGTCGCTATCCGTTCATGCTGGCACGTCTCAGTCAGGACAAGCCGGACTTGTCGCTGTGCTTCGATCCGGCGAGCGAACTCGTCGGTGAGTTCGAGGACGGTCGCGCGCTGTTCGACAATGACGAGCCGAGCGAAGCGTGCCAGCAGATGCTGAAGTTCTGCGAGAACTTCGAGAATGCCGGCACTCGCACCCAGAACTTCATCGAGACGATCGAAAAGCACGATCTTTTCATGAATGGCGAGCTGACGATCGAATCCGATGGCAAGCCCTTCACGTATCGTGGTTTCAAGATGATCGACGAGAACAAGCTGCGTGAAGTTCGCGGCGACATTCTGCGCGAATGGAACAGGAACGGGATGTTGGCGCTGATTTACGCGCACTTGTTCTCGCTGGAACTCGTACGCGACATTTTCGGCCGTCAGGTCAGCCAGGGCAAGGCGCCCTCTCTCGAGCAGATGGACGCTCCCGTGAACTAAACTCTTCTTTTAAGAAGGTTTGAACAGGGCCTTCGTGCCGCGCTTCAGGGCAGCGGCACGGAGGTCTTTTTCTATCGTTTTAGAGGGTTGATTTCGGTACCGACCGGCATATATTCGATCCTGTCTTATCAGTGCTACCCTCATGGCCTGATAGGATTTGGTGCACTTTGTGCACCTCCTCCCTGAACCTTGGCCACCTCGCGCATCGCGCGAGGTGGTTTCTTTTTATACGCGTCGGCATTCCCGCATCATGCGGTTCGCGCTTTTCCGCTTCGCAAGCGCTAGCGAGTTGGTGCGAGTTCAGGGACAGCTTGATTCGAGCGCCCTGCGGGCTGCCGCTAAGATGGCGGCGGATGCGCTGGATCGCGTTACTCTGCCGCTTGCCGCAAGGTGTCGCTGCCCGATTGCCCGAGTTGCGAAACCTCTTGCGCCAGGCGTCGCGCCAACCCCACCAAAAGCGTGACCACGCCATCGAAACCCGAACCGGGCTCGACCATCCGACTATCGAGATATGTGCTGCGGTCGATCTCCAACTGCAGCGCATGAATGCCCTGCATAGGAGCGGCGTGGCGCTCCAGCACGTAGCCTCCGGCATAAGGCCGGTTGTGCGATACGGGCGCCCCGGCCTCATGCAGATAGGAAAACGCGGCTGCGGTGAGACTGCCGTGGCACGATCCCCCGAACCTGTCGCCGACCACGTAACGAGGTGCGAACCCGGCCGCTCCCGCAACCAGTGGTGGCATCGAATGCAGATCGACGAGCAGCGCAGCACCCCACCGGGTGCGAAGGTCGAGCAGGTCACGCGCGATTCGCGCATGGTACGGCTCGTGGACTTGCGTAATCCGGGCATCGAGATCATCCGGATTTTGCCGCCGACGCCAGATTTCACCCAATCCGGGCAGGCGGCGAGGGATGAGCCCCAGCCCGCTCCGCGCGCGCCGGCTGGGTGCCAATCCACTCTGCAGCGGCCGATCGGCCTTCGCGAACATCTCCCAGTCGAGATCGTCGGGCGCACGATTGAGATCGATCATCGCGCGCGGCGCTTGCGCCACGACGAGGCTTGCACCGACTTCGCGTGCCACCGCGATCGCGAGTCGGTCGACGTAGCGATCTTCCAGCTTCAGCGCGGCCGCCTCGGCATGTCGCATGTCGCGCAACAGCGCGCGAGGATAGGCACGGCCGGCGTGGGGCACGGCGATCAACAATGGAATAGAGGATGGCGCCGCGACACTCGCGACGAATGCCGGGATGCCAGGCGCGCCTGGAATGGAACCACCCGTTTCGCGCCGTTGCGAATCGGTCTCATCGCCTTCAGATTGCATCGGCCATAGCTGAGCTTTTCGCCCTTCTGTGTCAAAGCCGGTCACTCCGAATGCCAGGCGAGAAATTTTAACCCATAGGGTCTAAGCACTAGTCATGTATCGATGGCGCTCGGCGCCGTCCGTTCCTGCACTTGCAAACCGATCCGAGAGGGCCATGATTCGAATCCTGCTTGCCGAAGACGATGTTGCCATGCGCTCCTATCTCGCTCGCGCGCTCGAAAACGCGGGCTATGAGGTGGTCGCGGTGGATCGCGGCAGCGACGCCGTGCCGCTCTTGGAAGAAAGCCGCTTCGACCTGCTGCTGTCCGACATCGTCATGCCCGAGATGGACGGCATCGAGCTCGCTCAGCATTGCGCGCGGATCAGCCCCGCGACCAAAGTGATGTTCATCACCGGCTTCGCTGCGGTGACGCTGCGCGCCAGCCGGGAAGCTCCGCAGGCCAAGGTGCTGTCGAAGCCGTTTCACTTGCGCGATCTGGTGATGGAAGTGCAGCGGGTCTTCGGTCAATCGGCGCAAGCCAGCATCTGATCACACGGCGCGTTGCAAAGCCGCTTGCATCGCGCCAACCTCCTCGCTATGTGGCGCTTCCGCCGTGAGGGATGCCCCACAAGGAATGCCACGCGGCGCGGCAAATGGCCCGGGCGTATAGCTCAGTGGTAGAGCACTATGTTGACATCGTAGGGGTCGCAAGTTCAATCCTTGCTACGCCCACCATTTGCAGCCTGTGAGGGCACGAAGAACCCGCCGGGAGACTGGCGGGTTTCTTGTATCCGCAACAGATATTCCTTGCGCTCAATTTAGCCTTTGCCTCGCCAGCCGTCCGCGATTGCAGGCCGCTTCCCGCCTTGCCAGCTTTGGGCGGGCTGTCTAGGACCGCCCTCGAAATTCATTCCCCAGGGAGACGAAGGCGCATGGCAAAGATCAAGGTCAAGAACCCAGTCGTCGAAATCGACGGCGACGAGATGACCCGCATCATCTGGCAGTGGATCCGCGAACGGCTGATCCTGCCCTATCTCGACATCGACCTGCAGTACTATGACCTCTCGGTCGAGAAGCGCGACGAAACCGATGACCAGATCACCGTCGATTGCGCCAATGCGATCAAGGCCTGCGGCGTCGGCGTGAAGTGCGCCACGATCACCCCCGATGAAGCTCGCGTCGAGGAATTCAGCCTCAAGCAGATGTGGAAGTCGCCCAACGGCACGATCCGCAACATCCTGGGCGGCGTCGTCTTCCGCGAGCCGATCGTGATCTCGAACGTGCCGCGCCTGGTGCCGGGCTGGACCGACCCGATCGTGGTCGGCCGTCACGCGTTCGGCGATCAGTATCGCGCCACCGACACGCTGATCCCCGGCCCCGGCAAGCTGCGCCTCGTGTTCGAGGGTGATGATGGCCAGGTGATCGACAAGGAAGTGTTCCAGTTCCCGAGCGCGGGCGTCGCCATGGCGATGTACAACCTCGACGATTCGATCCGCGATTTCGCGCGCGCCTCGTTCAACTACGGCCTCAACCTCAAGTGGCCGGTGTACCTCTCCACCAAGAACACGATCATGAAGGCCTATGACGGCCGCTTCAAGGATCTGTTCCAGGAAGTGTTCGACACCGAAGGCTTCGCCGAGAAGTTCAAGGACGCCGGCATTGTCTACGAGCACCGCCTGATCGACGACATGGTCGCCTCGGCGCTCAAGTGGTCGGGCAAGTTCGTCTGGGCCTGCAAGAACTACGATGGTGACGTGCAGTCCGACACCGTCGCGCAGGGCTTCGGCTCGCTCGGCCTGATGACCTCGGTGCTGATGGCGCCCGACGGCAAGACCGTGGAAGCAGAGGCCGCCCACGGCACCGTCACGCGCCACTATCGCCAGCACCAGCAGGGCAAGGCAACCTCGACCAACCCGATCGCCTCGATCTTCGCCTGGACCCGCGGCCTCATGTACCGCGGCAAGTTCGACGAGACGCCCGAAGTCACCGCATTCGCCGAGACGCTCGAGCGGGTCTGCATCGAGACTGTCGAAAGCGGCAAGATGACCAAGGACCTCGCGCTGCTGATCGGACCCGATCAGTCGTGGATGACCACCGAGCAGTTCTTCGAGGCGATCGTCGAGAACCTCGAAAAGGAAATGGCCAAGCAAGGCCTCGGCTGAGCCCTTCTCGGCTGACTGATCGAGGGCCCGCGGCGCGCAAACACGTGCCGCGGGCCCTTTTCTCTTACCCGGCACCGCCTTGATCCGATCCGGTTCGGGCGCATATCCATGCCATGCCTTATGCCGCCAGAGACGGCTCCTCCGGTGCGAGCCGGGCGACGAGCGCCGCGGCTGCCGCGCTGGCCGTTAGCGCGATCGGCTGGGGCCTGATAAACGGGTTGTCGTTCCTGCCCGATGCGCAGGACGTGCGCGAGGCGCTGACCACGCTCAGCATTTCGCCCGCGCCAACCCCGTCGCCCACGCCCACGCCATCCCCCACCCCGACTCCGCCGCCGACGCCACAGAAGGCGCCGAAAAAGGCCGATGGCGCTCCTGCGCCCAAGGACGAGCAGGGCCGCCGCAACTTGCGCAATCAGGCGACCCAGATCGTCGCGCCGGTATTGCCGCCGCTGATCAAGCCGCCGGTCGTCGCCGCGCCCAAGGCCGGCGTCGGATCGGCGCAGAACACCGGCGCCTCCGATCGCGTGGGTCCCGGAGAAGGGGCCGGCGATCGCGGCAATGGCCTGGGGGGCGGTGGGACCGGCGGCAACGGCAATGGCGGCGGCGGAGCCGAAACCGCGCCCGAGCTGCTGCGCGGACGCCTCAAGTTCAAAGACCTCGCGCGCGATCTCAGGCGCGATCGCATCGGCGGTGAAGTCGAAGTCCGCTTCCGGGTCGAGACCGATGGCCGCGTGAGCACTTGCAAGGTCGTGCGATCGAGCGGCGATCCGCGCGTCGATGCCACGCCCTGCCCGCTGATCCGCGAACGCTACCGATTCGAGCCGGCGCTCGATGCGCGCGGCCGGCCGGTCGCGGCGTGGGTCGAGGAGAATCACGCCTGGTTCTATCCGCGCGAGGATTGAGCGACCTCGCAAAGCGTTCAAAAGCGCCGACCCCGCCTTAACAAAAGCGCGACGTCGTGCGAACTTCGCGCCGTAGACGAGATACGAACCACTCCCAGCGCGAGGTGCGGATGAAACCGGCCGCATCCTATCCCATCGGAGATCACGAACAGGCGAGCCAAGGCGCGCGCCACCTTCCGGTGCTGGACGGGCTGCGGGGCATCGCGGCGCTTGCCGTGCTGATCTACCACATCACCTGGCCGCTGGGGTACGAGAGCATCGTTCCTCGCGGCTATCTCGCGGTCGATCTGTTCTTCGTACTGAGCGGCGTGGTCATCGCGCATGTCTACGACGACCGGCTGCGCGCGGGCATGACGCTGGGCGATTTCAGCCTGCGTCGCCTGATCCGGCTCTACCCGCTGATCGTGCTGGGCGCCTTGATGGGCGCGACCGTGACGCTGGGCGATCAGGTCCTTGCACAGGCCCTGGCCCTGGGCGAGGTGACGAGAAATCTCCTCCTCGCGCTGCTGCTGCTGCCGTTCGGCAGTTCGCCGGACAACGACTATGTCTTTCCCACCATCGGCCCCTTGTGGTCGCTGCATTTCGAACTGGTCATCAATCTCGTCTTCGCTGCCACGTTTCGGATTTGGACCAAGCCCGCGATCGCGGCTCTCGTCGTCTTTGCTCTATGGGGGCTGGGGTTGCACGCCATGGTGCTCGGCAGCGTGGATGGCGGCGGCCAGCATGGCGAATATGCCGTCGGGCTGCTGCGCGTGAGCTTCGGCTTCTTCGCCGGAGTGCTGCTGCGCCGCTGCTGCGCCTTCGACAGTGATCGTAAGTACGACCGGGCCCTCGCCTACGCGCTGGTGGCCGCCGTCCTGCTCGCACCCAGCGCCCGCTGGGGCGCAGTGTTCGATCTGGTCGCCGTCGCGCTGGTCTTTCCCGCCGCAGTCTACTTCGGCGCGCGGTCCGCCGACAGGCAGGGCGCCGGGGTGGTGTTCGCTTATCTCGGGCGCATTTCCTATCCGCTCTACCTCACCCACTATCCGATCAAGCGAGTGTTCCAGCACTTCCAGATGCCGCTCGCCGAGCACACCGGCCTGATCGCGATCTCCATCCTGATCGAGATCGCCGTCTGCCTTGCCGCCGCCCACCTCGCCCTTGTCCTTTACGATGGCCCCATCCGTCGCTGGCTTACCACCCTCAGCCGGCGACGTCCGCAGGCGCAAACCGGGTGAATTTCCAGCGCGACGGGTGACAAGCCGCGTGCTTGTGCCATAGTGACGGGCGATGGCCGGATCCGCCGAACTCTACTCGCCGATGATGTCGGACGCGCTCGTCATCCTGGGCGCGGCAGGCATCGTCATACCCGTCTTCAATCGCTTCCGGATCACGCCCGTGATCGGGTTCATTCTGGTCGGGCTGCTGGTGGGTCCCTTCGGCCTCGGTCGCTTCGTGTTCGACCAGCCATGGCTCTCCTACATAACCATAACCGACCCTGACGGTCTCGACGTCTTCGCCGAGTTCGGGATTATCCTGCTGCTGTTCTCGATCGGACTCGAATTGTCTTTCGCGCGCCTGTGGCAAATGCGCAGGCTCGTGTTCGGGCTGGGCTCGCTCGAACTGATCGTCATCGGCTCCTCGCTCACATTTATGTTCGCCACGCTCGGCCAACGTTTCGACGGCGCGCTGGCCCTCGGGCTGGCGCTTGCGCTGTCCTCGACCGCGCTGGTGCTCAAGATCACCAGCACCAGCACGCCGGTCGGGCGCGCTGCGCTGTCGATGCTGCTGTTCGAGGATATCGCGCTCGTGCCGATCATCTTCCTGCTGGGCGCGCTCGCGCCATCGGCGGAAGGCGGGATCGGCAGTTTCGTCCACACCCTGCTGCTTGGCACGCTGGTGGTCGTCGCCCTGCTCGTCATCGGGCGTTTCATGCTGCCCCGGCTTTTCGCGCAGGCGGCGCGCACCAAGAGCCCGGAGCTGTTCCTTGCCGCGAGCCTGCTGGTGGTGATCGTCGCCTCGCTGGCCACCGCCGCAGTCGGGCTCTCACCAATCGTCGGCGCGCTGATCGCCGGGCTGCTGATCGCCGAGACCGAATATCACGGCGAAGTCGAGCACATCACCGAACCCTTCAAGGGCCTCGCGCTCGGGGTGTTCCTCATCACCATCGGCATGAGCATCGATCTCAACGTCGTCGCTGACAACATCGTGCCGATCCTCGTCGCCACGGTCTCGGTGATCGCGCTCAAGGCGGCAGTCACCAGCCTGCTGCTGCGGCTTATGGGTGCCCGACGCGGCACCGCGACCGAGACGGGCATTCTCATGTCGAGCCCGTCCGAGACCACGCTGATCGTGCTCAGCGCGGCGACGACGGCAGAGCTCATCCAGCCCGGCACGGCCCAGTTCTGGCAGATCGTCACCGCCATCGGCCTCACGGTCACGCCACTGCTGGCGCTCGTCGGCAAGGCCATGGCGCGGCGTGTCGACGGCGTGGAGGCGGCCTTGCCAAGCGATGATGCCGCCGAAGGTCGCGCCATCGTGGTCGGCTTCGGCCGCGTCGGACGCCTGGTCGCGGACATGCTGGCGCGGCACGGCAAGCCCTATATCGCCGTCGACAGCGATACCGATCTCGTCACCGATGGCGCCCGCAAAGGCTACAACGTGGTGTTCGGCGATGCCAGTCGCGCCGAGGCGCTGGTCAAGCTGGGCGCCGATCGCGCCACTGCCGTGATCCTCACGATGGACGAGCCGGTCTCGGCACAGCGCCTGGTGCGCAAGCTGCGCGGGCTGTTTCCCCACTTGCCGATCGTGGCGCGCGCGCGAGATGCCGGCAATGCCGCCACGCTCTATCGCGCGGGCGCGAGTCACGCGGTTCCCGAAACGCTCGAAAGTTCGCTCCAGCTCTCCGAAGCCGTGCTTGTCGAGCTGGGCGTCGCGATGGGGCCCGTCATCGCCTCGATCCACGACAAGCGCGACGAAATGCGCGACATGATCATGGAAGAAGGCCAGATCGACTGGAAGCCCAAGCTGCGATCGAGCGGCCTGCGCGAACGCGCCGAAGCCGAGATCCAGGCGGAAAGCGCCGGCTAGACCGAGCGCCGGCTGAAGCGAGCGCTGGCCGCTCCGTCGCCGCGTTCAGCCCGCGAGGACTGCCTTCACCGCCGCGATCGCTTCGCCCGCCTTGCTGCCATCCGGACCGCCGCCCTGTGCCATGTCTGGCCGGCCGCCGCCGCCCTTGCCGCCCAGCGCCGAGACGCCGGCACGCACCAGCTCGACTGCGCTGAAGCGTTCGGTGAGGTCTTCGGTCACGGCCGCTGCGATGCTCGCCTTGCCGTCGTTCACCGCGACGATGGCGGCGACGCCCGAACCCATGCGCTGCTTGGCCTGATCGAGCAGACCGCGCAGGTCCTTCGGGTCGAGCCCCTCGAGGACTTGTCCCGAGAAGGTCACACCGCCGACGTCTTCATCCGCCGGCCCGGCAGCCGCACCGCCGCCGCCGCCGCCCAGCGCCAGCGCCTTCTTCGCCTCGGCCAGTTCGCGCTCCAGCTTGCGCCGTTCCTCCAGCAACCCGGCAACCCGCGCGCTCACATCTTCGGGGGTGGTCTTGAGTGTGGCGGCCGTCGCCTTGAGCGCATCCTCGCGATCGACCAGCCAGCGCCGAGCGCCCTCGCCTGTCAGCGCCTCGATCCGCCGTACGCCCGAGCTGACGGCGCTTTCCGAAACGATGCGGAAGATGCCGATGTCACCTGTCGCGTTGACGTGCGTTCCACCGCACAGCTCGACCGAATAGTTGCGTCCGTCGTCTCCTGCCCGTCCCATCGACAGGACACGGACCTCGTCGCCGTATTTCTCGCCGAACAGCGCCATCGCGCCCGCGGCAATCGCGTCGTCGGGCGTCATCAGGCGGGTCATGACCGGCTCGTTGTGGCGGATCTCGGCGTTCACTTCGGCCTCGATCGCGGCAATGTCATCGGGTTCGAGCGCTTTGGGATGCGAGAAGTCGAAGCGCAGCCGGTCTTGGGCGACCAGCGAGCCCTTCTGCGTGACATGATCGCCGAGCCGGCCGCGCAGAGCCGAGTGCAGCAAGTGCGTGGCCGAATGGTTCGCGCGAACCGCATCGCGGCGTTCGACATCGACTTCCAGATGGACGACATCGCCCACCTTGATCGTGCCGGCCTCGATCTTGCCCGCCATCGTGTTCAGTCGTCCGAGCGGCTTGCCGGTATCGGCGACGACGAGCTTCAGGTCCTTGCCATCGCTGATGGTGCCGGCATCGCCGACCTGGCCGCCGCTTTCCCCGTAGAACGGCGTCTGGTTTGTCAGGACGATAACGTCGTCTCCGGCGCTTGCGGACGCGACTTCAGCGCCGTCTTTGACGAGCGCGACGACGCGGCCTTCGCCCGACGTGGCGGTATATCCGGTAAACTCGCTGGCTCCCTCGCGCTCGGCTATGTCGAACCAGATTTCGTTGTCGGCGGCTTGTCCGGAGCCCTTCCAGGCAGCGCGCGCCGCGGCCTTTTGCTGCGCCATCGCGCTGTCGAACCCGGCGCGATCGACGCTGATGCCGCGGGCGCGCAACGCGTCCTCGGTCAGATCGTATGGGAAGCCGTACGTGTCGTAGAGACGAAACGCGGTTTCGCCGGGCAGCTCGCCGCCCTCGCCCATCGCGCCCGTCGCTTCGTCGAGCAGCTTGAGGCCGTTCGCCAGCGTGCGGCGAAACTGGATTTCTTCGCGCTCGAGCGTTTCCTCGATCAAGGGCTGCGCACGGCCCAGCTCGGGATAGGCCTGGCCCATCTCGGCAACCAGCGCGGGCACGAGCCGGTGCATCAGCGGCTCGGACGATCCGAGCAGATGGGCATGACGCATCGCGCGGCGCATGATCCGGCGCAGCACGTAGCCGCGCCCTTCGTTCGAAGGCAGCACACCGTCGGCCAGGAGGAACCCGGTCGAGCGCAAATGATCGGCGATGACGCGGTGGCTGGACCGGGCATCGCCTTCGGCCTCGACTCCGGTCAGGCTTTCCGAAGCCGCGATCAGCGCCTTGAACGTATCGATATCGTAGTTGTCGTGGACGCCCTGCATGACGGCGGCGACGCGCTCCAGCCCCATGCCGGTGTCGATCGAAGGCCTCGGCAGATCGCCGACGATCTCGCCCGCGGCCTGCTCGAACTGCATGAACACGAGATTCCAGATCTCGATGAAGCGGTCGCCGTCTTCTTCCGGGCTTCCCGGGGGGCCGCCGGGGATCTCTTCGCCGTGGTCGAAAAAGACTTCGGAACACGGACCGCACGGGCCATCGTCGCCCATCGCCCAGAAGTTGTCCTTGGTGGCGATGCGGATGATGCGATCTTCGGGCAGACCGGCAATCTTGCGCCACAGATCGAAGGCTTCGTCGTCGGTGTGGTAGACCGTCGCCAGCAGCTTTTCGGCGGGCAGGCCCCATTCTTTCGTCAGCAGGGTCCAGGCGTGCGTGATCGCCTGTTCCTTGAAATAATCGCCGAACGAGAAATTGCCGAGCATTTCGAAGAAGGTGTGGTGCCGCGCGGTGTAACCCACGTTGTCGAGATCGTTGTGCTTGCCGCCGGCACGCACGCATTTCTGCGAGGATGCCGCGCGCGGCGTCGCGCGCGTCTCGAGGCCGGTGAACACGTTCTTGAACGGCACCATCCCTGCGTTGACGAACATCAGCGTGGGATCGTTGTAAGGGACGAGCGGCGCAGACGGGACAGGCTCGTGCCCTTGCGCGGCGAAGTAGTCCAGGAAGGACCGGCGGATCTCGTTCGTGGTCTGCATGATGCTTGGGCAGTTAATTGCTGCACCGCTTAGCGACAAGCGGTTTCAGCCGAGCGCCGCGCTGTTCGCGCGCGTCACGCGGTTCCGATCAGCGCGCCGGGCTCGTCGGGCGGGATAGTGAACCATTTCGGGCCCGTCTCCGTCATGTGGAAGCAGTCTTCCTGCCGCACGCCGAAGCGGCCGGGCTTGTAGATGCCGGGCTCGTTGGAAAAGCACATGCCGGGAGCCAGCAAAGTCGGCTCGCCATGAACGAGATTGACGGGTTCGTGGCCATCCATGCCGATGCCGTGACCGGTCCGGTGCGACAGGCCGGGCAAACGATAGCCGGGGCCGAGGCCCTTCGCCTCGTAAAGCGCACGCACGGCATCGTCGACCGTGCCGGCGGGAACGCCGAGACCCGCTGCGGCGAAGGCGGTGTCTTGCCCCTGGCGGACGAGATGCCAGGTGGCGAGCGCGTCGGGATCGGGCTTGCCGTGGAACACGGTGCGCGAAATGTCAGACTGGTACCCGGCGACAGTGCAGCCGCAATCGAACAGTACGGTCGAATTTTCGCGCACGACTTGCGGCTTTCCCGTACCGTGCGGATAGGCGGCGGCTTCGTCGATCAGCACCATCGAGAACTCGGGCTTCCCGCCGAGCGCGGTCGTGGCGCTGCTCATCAGGTGCGAAATTTCGAGGTTCGTCATGCCCGTGCGGATCTGCGGCACGGTCCAGGCGTAAGCGGCCATGGTGACGTTCGATGCCATCTGCATCAGCGCGATCTCGGCGGCGGTCTTGCGCATGCGGCAGGCGCGCACGACCGGATCGGCCGAGACCAGACGCGCGCCGGGCAGCGCGGCGGCAAGGCCATCGGCGGCGAAGAAGCGCACGGTCTCCTCGATGCCGATGCGCGCGGGGTCGTGCTTCCAGGAACGCAGTTGCCGGGCGATGAGCGCAATGGGGCTTTCGTCCTCCTGCCAAACCTGGATTTCGGCCTCGATGCCAAGCGATTCGGCCACCGAGGGGCGCTCGAAGAACGGCGTGACGATGACCGGGGTGCCCTCGACGGGAATCAGCGCGGCAGTCAGCCGTTCGGACCGCCGCCACTGGACGCCGGTGAAGTAATCGAGACTGGAACCGGGCTCGATCACGATCGCGTCAATATCATTCTGCGCCATCAAGGCGCGGGCCCGGTCCAGTCGCGCCTCGCGCTCCGTCATGTCAATCGGAACCACGCTCTCGGTGAGGGGGCGCAGATCGATTCCATCGGACTCTGCCGCCCACATCGCGCCGGGCGGTGCCAGAGCAATCGCGCCGACGCTCGCCCCGGCAGCGGCGAGCAAGCGGCGGCGGTCGATGCGGGTGATGTTCGCGGCGGCGGTATTCATGCGGCGTTCCTCCCGCCACGACCTTGCCCGCTGGCGAGACATAAGAAAAGCCGGCGCGGGAGAGTGCATCCCGGCCGGCTTTCTCGTTGCGGAGCGGGATCCACTCCGCCGGGGTCTTTTATCGAACCGGGCTCGCCAGCCTGATTCCATCAAGCGGGATCATTCGGCGTCGTCCTCTTCGGTCGGACCGGTCATCATTTCTTCCGCAAGGTCTTCCTTCTGCCCGCGGATCGCCTTTTCGAGGCGATCGCAAACCTCGGGATTGTCCCGCAGGTAATTCTTCGAGTTTTCGCGGCCCTGGCCAATCCGTATCGAATCGTAGCTGAACCAAGCGCCCGACTTTTCGACAATGCCGGCCTTCACGCCGAGATCGAGGATCTCGCCGATCTTGGAAATGCCTTCGCCGTACATGATGTCGAACTCGACTTGCTTGAACGGCGGCGCGACCTTGTTCTTGACCACTTTCACGCGCGTGGCGTTGCCGATGATCTCGTCACGATCCTTGATCTGGCCGGTGCGGCGGATGTCGAGGCGCACCGAGGCGTAGAACTTGAGCGCGTTGCCACCCGTCGTCGTCTCAGGATTGCCGTACATCACCCCGATCTTCATGCGCAGCTGGTTGATGAAGATCACCATGCACTTCGAGCGATTGATTGAACCCGTCAGCTTGCGCAGCGACTGGCTCATCAGCCGCGCCTGCAAGCCGACGTGACTGTCGCCCATCTCGCCCTCGATCTCGGCGCGCGGCACCAGGGCGGCGACCGAATCGACCACCAGCACGTCGATTGCGTTCGAACGCACCAGCGTATCGGTAATCTCGAGCGCCTGCTCGCCGGTGTCCGGCTGCGAGACGATCAGCTCGTCGATGTCGACGCCCAGCTTCTTCGCGTAGACCGGATCGAGCGCATGCTCGGCATCGATGAACGCCGCGGTGCCGCCGTTTTTCTGCGCTTCGGCAATGACGTGCAGCGCCAGCGTGGTCTTGCCCGAGCTTTCCGGCCCGTAAATCTCGATCACACGGCCCTTGGGCAGGCCGCCGACACCCAGCGCGATGTCGAGCCCCAGCGAACCCGTCGAAATCGCTTCGACCTGCATCGCTTCCTTGGAGCCCAGCTTCATCGCCGAACCCTTGCCGAATGCCCGGTCTATCTGGGCAAGCGCCGCTTCGAGCGCCTTTTGACGGTCCATGCTGTCCTTGTCCTTGCCTTCTTGAATCAGCTTGAGCTGTGCAACCATGACACGTCCCCTTTTCGCTTCGGCCGACCGAGTGGGCCATTCCGCCGATGTACAGCGTTTGTTCTCATGGAACAAGTAGGGAACAGAATTTTATTGCAACGCGAATTTCCCGCCTGTCGAACGGTACCGGCCCGGTGCCGATTCCGCCTGAAGCGGACCGACTTAGTGCCGGTCGGCAAGGTTCAAGGCAAGGACCTCACCCACCTTTTCCGACAATTGCTGGACCGAGAAGGGCTTGGGCATGAACCAGGTGCGGGCGATGCCGATCTCCTTACGCAGCTGTTCCTCCGCATAGCCGGACATGAACAGGATCGGCAGATGGGTTTCGCGCTTGCGAATTTCGCGGGCCATCGCCGGCCCGTCGATGTTGGGCATGACGACATCGCTGACGACCAGATCGAACTTGCCGCCCGAGACGACATGGTCCAGCCCTTCCTCGCCGTCCCGCGCCGCGACGACATCGTAGCCCTGACGAGTCAGTGCGCGCTCGGCGACCATACGCACCGGATCTTCGTCCTCGACCAGCAGGATGCGGCCACCGCCCGCCCACTTGCGCACCGGCTCGGCCGCGATCGCGCGCGGGGCGCCGCCTGGCGCGACGTGGAACACCGGCAGGTAGACCGTGAATCGCGTTCCCTTGCCGCTTTCCGAGTCGGCGAAGATGAAACCGCCCGATTGCTTGACGATGCCGTAGACCGTGGAGAGGCCGAGCCCGGTGCCCTTGCCTTGTTCCTTGGTGGTGAAGAACGGCTCGAAGATCTTGCCGAGGTGCTCGGGCGGGATGCCGCCGCCGTTGTCCTCGACCACGAGCGCGGTGTATTCGCCGGCAGGAATGATCTCGCTGCGCATCGCGCGCACGTCCGCTCCGGTCACGCGGCGCGTGCGGATCGAGATGCGGCCCTTGCCGTCGCCACGCGCGTGGATCGCATCGCGGGCGTTGACCACCAGATTCATGATGACCTGGCCCAACTGCTGCGGATCGGCGCGAACCGAGCCGAGATCGCGATCGTGGCCGACTTCGACCTTGATTCGCTCGCCCACCAGCCGCTTCAGCATTTGCGAGGTTTCGGCCACGATATCGGGCAATTGCAAGACTTCGGGCCGCAGCGTCTGTTGCCTCGAAAAGGCGAGCAGCTGACGAGTCAGGGCCGCGGCGCGATTCGAATTGGCGCGGATCTGCTGAATATCGTCATAGTCCGAATCGCCCGGCGTATGGCGCATCAGCATGAGATCGCAGGTTCCCAGGATCGCGGTCAGCACGTTGTTGAAATCGTGAGCGACGCCGCCGGCCAATTGTCCCACCGCCTGCATCTTGGTCGCCTGCGCAACCTGGCGGCGCAAGCGCGTTTCCTCGGAGGTGTCGGTCAGACCAAGCAGCACCGCAGGCTCGCCCAATCCGCGCACGCCCGCCAGGCTCAGTGAAACCGGATCGTCGGGCTGCGTCGTCAGCCGCACGGCGATGTCGCCCGCCGTCGCCGGCCCCTGCCCAAACCGGCGCACGGCCTCGGACAAGGCGCGCTTGTCTTCCTTGACGACGAGATCGGTGGGGTACGTCGGCGGCAACTGGCCTTCGCGGCCGGCAGCGCGCATGAAAGCCGGATTGGCGAAAAGCAGGCGCCCGTCGCGATTCGCCATGGCGAGCCCGAGCGGCAGCTGGCCGAGCATCGATTCGAGATGCGGGACCGCGGCCCCGCCCGTCTCGTTGCCGCCGCCCACTCCGATTCCGGCGTCGGCGATCAGCATCAACGAGGGGGTCGTTTCAGGCTCGGTGCCCTCTGGAAAGTCGGGATCGAACACGGGAATGTAGTACAGCGTCAGCGGCGGCCCACCTTCGCCTTCGCTCGCCCAGGCGATTCGGCCTTCCTCGTCCTGGTGGATGAGCGCGACGAAGTCCTGCCCGGTGGTGTCGATGAGCGGATCGCCCGTGGCGCGTTCGGCAAAGCCGGCGCTGGCACCCCGGATCACGCCGTCGGGATCGACCACGGCGGCGGACATCCCGGCGCGCGAAAGCGCCCTGCCCAGCTTGCCGTCGAGCCGCTCGACCAGTTCGGCCACCGGGTCATCGCTCACCTCGGGCACGAACCGCCAGATGAGATAGTCCTCGCCGCGCCCCGCGCGCTCGGCCTCGATGCGCCAGGACCGCGCGCCCTCGGCCACCGGCCCTTCCTGCCGTTCGATGACGGCATGGCCATCGCGCCAGGCATTGCGATTGGCTTCGGCCAGCTTCTCCGCCGCGTCCCGCGAAGCATCGGCAATCGATGGGACGCGCGGCGGGGCTTGCGACGTACCCATCCATTCGCGGTAGCGTCCGTTCGCGCAGACCAACCGCCCGGCCCGATCGACCACCGCCACTGCCGTATCGGGCCGCTCGATCGCGGCAACAGTCACCGACCAGTCCGGCAGCGCGAATTCGGCCGTCTCGGCGTCCGGGCGGCGCAGCGAACGCGTGGCAAAAGCGAGGACGAGCACCAGCACCGCGCCTGCGAATACGGCGGGAATGACCGGATCGCGGCTTGCGAACCAGACCAGACCGGCACTGCCCGCGAGCGCGACGCCAATGGCGATCCAGTCGGTCCAGCCGCGCGCCTGCGGCGCGACCGCTTCCTCGAGACCGTTCATGACAGCCCGCTCTCCTGCGCGCTCGCGCGACGACGGTCACGCCGGGCGCGGTGCTTGCGTCCGATCCAGGCACGCCAGACCCAGCTCGAAACGACATAGCCGATCGCGGAGCCGACGATGGCGAGGACGACGAAGCCGACCGCGGTAACCCCGGCGGTCTGGAAGAACCAGCTGATCTGCTCCCAGCGCCCGCTGGTGACTTCGCGTCCGAACGACGTCGTGACACCGTCGCGATCGATCTCGAGCACGAAGCGACCGACGCGATTGGCGACCAACAACCAGAACGGCAACGTAAAGGGGTTGGTAATGAAGGTCACCAGCGCCGCGATCGGCACGTTCGCGCGCGCGGGCAGTGCCAGGAACGCGGCGAGGAAGATCTGTCCGAGCGGAACGATGAACCCAGCGAAAATCCCCAGCGCCACGCCACGCGGCACCGAACGGCGGGTGAAGCGCCACAATTCGGGGCTGAGAAAGCGGGGCGCGATGGGCGCGAGCCAGCGATTGCCGGACATCGCCTCGCGAGTCGGCATGTTGCGCTGAATCCACCGCGAGATCTTGCTCATCCATGCTCCCGCAGGAGCCGTCCCTGCTCACGCTTCCAGTCGCGTTCCTTGATCGTGGTGCGCTTGTCCGCCGCGTTCTTGCCGCGTGCCAGGGCCAGTTCCACTTTCGCGCGCCCCCGACTGTTGAAATAGACCGAGAGCGGAACCAGCGTCATGCCCTTGCGCTCGACCGCACCCTGCAGCCGCGCGATCTCGCGTTCGTGGAGCAGCAGCTTGCGCGGGCGCTTCGGTTCATGATTGAAGCGATTGCCATGGCTGAACTCGGGCACGTTCGAGTTGACCAGCCAACATTCGCCGTTCTTCACTTCGGCATAGGACTCGGCGATCGAGCCCTCTCCGAATCGCAGCGATTTCACTTCGGTGCCGGTCAGGACGATCCCGGCCTCGAACGTCTCGTCGATATGATAGTCGAAGCGAGCGCGGCGGTTTTCCGCGACGCTCTTCTGCTTATCGAATGTCTTGTGCTGAGGCCGTGCCATGGTGGGGGCATTTAGGAGGTTTCGCGAAAAAGAAAACGCTGCGTCGCATCGCATTGCGGTCAATCACTAAGATCGTTGGCGGAAGAACGGAATATGCGGCGCGCTCACGCAAGCAACTGGTCGTCGACCGGGATGATACGACCCTCGTCGTATCCGCACCGGAAGCACGCCTCATCGCCGCAGCTGGATCAATGAGGGACCTCGGCCATTGTTCGAACAGAACACTTACCACAGGAGAGATTGATGAAACTCTACTACGCCCCGGGCGCTTGCAGCATGGCGGATCACATCGCGCTGCACGAGGCTGGCCTGACCTTCACCCACGAGCGCGTCGACCTCAAAACGGGGAAGACCGAGCACGGCAAGGACTTCACCGAGATCAATCCCAAGGGCTATGTGCCCGCGCTGGAACTCGATGGCGGCGAGCTGCTGACCGAGAATGTCGCGATCCTCGAATGGATCGGCCAGCAGGCTCCGCAACTCGTGGCCGAAGGGCCGCTGGGACGTACGCGCACGCTCGAGAAGCTGGCATTTGTCACCTCAGAGCTCCACAAGAATTTCGCGGCGTTCTTCGGCGGCGCTTCGGACGACCAGAAGCAAAAGGCCGCCGATCAGCTGACCAAGCGATTCGGCCAGATCGCGGAGACGATCCAGGGTCCGTTCCTGTTCGGAGATCGGTTCACTGTGGCCGACGCCTATCTGTTCGTCGTTTCGACCTGGACGGACCATTTCGATCTCGAGTTGCCCGCCAAGCTCCAGGACTTCCGCCAGCAGGTCGCGCAGCGTCCGGCCGTGCGCAAGGCGATGGAGCACGAGGGCTTGCTCGAAAAATCGTAAGCGATGGGTCCTCAGGCGAGGCCGGCGTGCACCAGCGCCTCGTCGACCGCCTTCATCGCAGCCTCGCTACACGGCACCAGCGGCAAGCGTAGCTCATTGGCGATCGCGGGCATGACCTTGCTCAGCGCATACTTGCACGGCCCCGGCGAGCTGTCTTCGAACATCGCGTAATGCAGCGGGTAGAGAAGATCGTTCAGCCGGCGGCTTTCGGTCAGGTCATTGGCCGCGCAGGCCGCCTGAAACTCGGCGCACAGCTTCGGGGCGACGTTGGCGGTGACCGAGATACACCCGACGCCGCCGGCGGCGTTGAACGGTAGCGCCAGCTCGTCGTCACCCGAAAGCTGACAGAAATCCTTGCCGATCCCCATGCGGTGATCGGTAACCCGCGAAAGGTCGCCGCTGGCATCCTTGATCGCGACGATCCGATCCGGGAACCGGGTAGCGAGTTCGCAGACGGTCTCGGGCTGGATATCGGTCACCGTGCGGCCGGGCACGTTATAGAGCACGATCGGCAGATCGTTGTTTTCCACCAGATAGGAGAAATGCGCAATCAGCCCTTCCTGGCTTGGACGATTGTAATAGGGCGCGACGACCAGCGCGGCGGCCGCCCCGCTCTTCTTCGAAAAATTCATGTGGAGAAGTGCGTTCATCGTATCGTTGCTGCCGCATCCGGCAATCACCGGAACCCGGCCTGCCGCCTGCTCCACGCAAACCTCGATGACACGGTGGTGTTCGGCGTTCGAAAGCGTGGAGTTCTCGCCCGTCGTCCCACACGGGACGAGCGCCGAGGAGCCGCTCTCGATCTGCCAATCGACCAGCGCGCGGAAGGCCGCTTCGTCGAAACCACCATCGCGGAACGGCGTTACGAGTGCCGGTATCGATCCCGAGAACATGGACTTTGCCCCTGCAGTTGGTTCAAGTGGTGGCCGAACACGGGGGTGAAAATCCGCCCGGCCCTTCGTTCAGCGCCTGATAAGGAGCCTTCCCCGACAATGTCCAGCATGCTCCGTGCCTCGACATTATTGCTACTCGCCACCGCAGCTTGCGTTTCCTCGCCCGCACAGTGCCAGGAAGGCCGCGAATGGGACCTTGCGAAGGCCCGTCTCATGCAAGGCCACGACATGGCGATGCACCAGGCGGTCGATCGCTGGCGGCAGCTCAGCGCGTCGAGTTCGATGCCGTTCGGCTCCTACGCCAGCTTCCTCATCACCTATCCCGGCTTTCCACAGGAAGAAAAGCTGCGTGGCTACGCCGAGACGGCGCTCGAGCGCGAATCGCCCGACGCTGGCACGCTGGTCGCGTTCTTCGACAAGTTTCCGCCGCTTTCGAGCATGGCCGCCGGCCGCTACGCCACGGCGCTGACGCTCGTCGGCCGCAAAGATGCCAAACAAAAGGCGATCGAGGCTTGGCGGATGGGCGCGCTCGCTCCCAATGACGAAGCGACGATCCTGACGTACTACGCGAGGGACCTCGATCGGAAAGACCACGATGCGCGAATGAACGCTTTGCTGTGGCAAGGCGAGACCGCGCAGGCGGAACGGCAGATCTCCTTCGTATCGCCCGATGCGCGCAACTTGTTCATGGAACGGCTGGCGCTGGCACAGGGGTCGGCGCCCGGGAGCCTCGGCGTGCAAATCGACTCCGATGCGATGCGCGATCCCGGATACGTCTACAACCGCATCTCGCAGGCGCGCAAATCGGGTAATCTGGGCTCGGCAATCAATCTGCTCGCCAATCGCCCGCCGCTGAAGGATCCGGTCCCCGAACCGGAGAAATGGGTCAAGGAACTGCTCACCGCCGCGCGCGGCGCGGGCGCCGATCCGGCAGTGCGGATCGCCTCGCAGATCGACGACGCCTTCGAGCCCGGCACCGACATTTCGAAGCTCAGCTATCGCCTGCGCGACGACTATACCTCGCTGATGTGGCTGGGCGGAACCAAAGCCCTGTGGGAGCTTGGCGACGCGCGCCGCGCCGCGCCGCTGTTCTACCGCTATGGCGCCGCTGCGCAGACGCCGGGCACGCGATCCAAGGGCTTCTACTGGGCCGGCCGCGCCATGGCCAAAGCCGGCGCGAAGGAGGAAGCGGAACGCTATTTCGAGCAGGCGGCGGAGTATCCCGAATACTTCTACGGCCAGCTCTCGCTCGAACGGCTGGGCCGCCCCCTCCCCAATCTCGACACGACTCCGAAGGCGCGGCCTTCGCGCGCAGAGGCCGAGGAATTCGCCGCCAAGCCCATCACCAATGCGGTGCGCGAAGTCGCCCGCGATGCCGATTGGCGGACCGCGGTGCAGTTCTTCCGCGAGATTTCCGATCAGGCGGACAGTGAAACGGATCATGTCCTTGTCGCCGATCTCGCGCGCGAGATCGGCCGTCGCGATCTCGGCGTGATCCTTGGCCAGAACGCCCATGCCGAAGGCCATACCGAGTTCGGCAAGATCGCGTTCCCGACATTGGTGCCGCCTTCCGGCTCAAACTGGATCATGGTGCACGCCTTGTCGCGTCAGGAAAGCCAGTTCGCGCAGAACGCGGTCAGCCATGCCGGTGCCAGCGGGCTCATGCAGCTCATGCCGGGCACCGCGCGCGAACAGGCGGGCAAGCTCGGCCTGTCCTACAATCAATCCGCGCTGATCAGCGATCCGGCGTACAACATCAAGCTGGGCGACGGCTATTTCGGTCGGATGATGGACTACTACGGTGGCGCCTACCCGCTCGCGGTCGCGGCCTACAATGCCGGGCCGGGCAACGTGAACAAGTGGCTGCGCGCTAACGGCGATCCCCGCACAGGATCGGTCGAATGGGTCGACTGGATCGAGCGCATCCCGATCTACGAGACCAAGAACTACGTTCAGCGCGTGCTCGAGAACGCCGTGGTTTACGAGGCGCTTTATCCCGAGCGGGCCTTCTACAAGGGCAGCAATCCGCTCAGCCGGTATTTGGGCAAACGCACACCCGGCTGACCGCATTCGTTCGCGCCGAAGCATGCACTCGATCTTCCGGCGTGAGGTCGCAAGATCGAGCCTGCTATGGCTTGCTTGAACGGACTTGCCTAAACAGAGCGCCAAGATGAACGCCGCCGGCCCCCCGATCACGCCCCAAGGCATGGCTGCGCTGCGCGCGCGATATCATCACTTACTCTCCCAGGAGCGACCCGAGATCGTCGAGATCGTCAGTTGGGCGGCGGGCAACGGCGATCGTTCGGAAAACGGTGACTATCTCTACGGACGCAAGCGGATGCGAGAGATCGACCGCGAATTGGCGTATCTCGCGCGCCGGATGAAGGCGCTGCGCGTGGTCGATCCCGCCGCGCAACCCGATCGCGATCGGGTGTTCTTCGGCGCGCAAGTCACCATCGCTGACGAGGACGACGCGCAGCGCACGGTCACGATCCTCGGCGACGATGAGCAGGATGCGAGCCAGGGACGGATCGGATGGGGCGCGCCGCTCGCTCGCGCGCTCCGCGGCGCGGCGGTGGGAGATTTGCGAACGGTGCGGCTCCCGACCGGCGAAAAGGAATGGGAAGTCGTCTCGATCGTCTATCCGGACTTATAGCGTGAGAATGGACTTAACATTGGCGCGAGATTTGGTATCTTCGCCGTGGGCCGACGGGGACGGACGATGGACGATCAGGAAAAGCAAGAACTCAAGCACACGCTGGGTAACGTGCAGGCAGAGAATCAGGCACTGAAGAGCCTACTCGGCAAGGCGGCCGATCGGCTCGAGGACGTCGTCGAATCCAATTGCGACGAGGATGAGCAGGTCAAGGCGCTGAACGTTGCCGAACGCCTGCGCCGTGCCGTTGCGCTCAGCGAAACGCGGGATCAGCGAACCATCTGATTGCGCAACCAGCGCGAAGTCTTCGTTCTGTTCGCGGACTTCGACCGCTGCGCTTTTCGTTGCGCCGAACATCGGCGATTGCTCACTTCTTTATAGGTGACCCGATCCCGCCGGGGCTAAGTCCGGCAACACTCGGGCTTTTCCCAAGACAACGAATTTGGCAAAGGCCGGTCGTGATTTTGCGATCGGCCCTTTTGCTATGTGCCTCGGCAGCGCTTTCGATCTCTGCGCCGGCCGCTGCGCGCGACAGTCTCGGGCTATACGAGACCTGGGGCGCGTTTCGCGATCCGATGGTGCCGCGCTGCTATGCCATCGCCATGGCGCAGGCCTCGCAACGGCAGCGCGATTACGAGCCCTACGCCGCCGTCGGCACTTGGCCCAAGCGCGGCGTGCGAAACCAGATCCATTGGCGGCTCTCGCGCAAGCTCACGACCGATCCACGGATCGAACTCGTGATCGGCGACCAACGCTATCCGCTGACCGGCGGCGGCGGAGATGCCTGGGCGCCCGACAACAGGAGCAACGCCGCGATCCTCGCCGCTATGCGTTCTGCTCGCAGCATGACGGTGCGCGCCACCGATGCGCGCGGTCGCCGCTTCGCGAACACCTGGTCCCTGCCCGGCGTCGCCTCCGCCATGGACGCGGCCGCGATCGGTTGTGCGCGCGTCCGATAAGTCGCAGGCGTCGTCGCGAAAGTCGCGCCGCCGCCCGCCCCTTACCCCAGCACAAAAAAGGCCGGAGCGACTTAGCCCCGGCCTTTCCTGTAGTCGCTAGCGAACGCTTAGAAGCGTACGCCGACGCTCGCTGCGATTTGGTGACGATCGAGGTCGACATCGAAGCGCTGGCTATCCGGCAGATCACCATTGAAGTCGATTTCCGCCCGCGAATAATTCGAATAGCGGTATTCGAGCTTGGCGAAAGTGTTCGTGCCCACCGCCTGTTCGACGCCGGCACCGATCCGCCAGCCATCGGCATCGATGTCCTGACCGAACTCGGTGGTGCCATCGAACGAATTCACGTCGAACTTGGCGTTGGTGTAGCCGCCCTTGACGTAAACCAGCGTGCTCGGCGTCGCCTTGATACCCGCGCGGGCGCCAAGATAGAGATCGCGGTTCGCCTTGACGTTACCGATCCCGAAACCTTCGAAATCGCCGTCGGTGAACTCAGTCTTGGCGGTGGAATCGCTGATCTCCGCCTCGGCACCGAGGACGACGCTGCCGAGGTCCACATCATAACCCACGCCGACGCCGTAGAGGAAGCCGTCGATGGATTCGTCGTTATCGGCATTGATATCGTCATCGATGCTGCTGCCGGCCTTGCTGATGTCGTAGCCGACGATCGCTTCGACGCGAGGGCCGGTGAACGGTGAGTCTGCCTGTTGGGCCATGGCGGGCGCCGATCCGAGTGCGCCGAGCGCGGTTCCGGTAGCGAGGCAAACGAGAAACTTATTCATTCTAGGTACTCCGTAATCACGACGGGCTTGCCGTCGGACCAGGGAAATGCCGCAGCCCCTCGTCGAGTTTCATGAACCTCACACAACAAAAAAAGCGTGGTATTTCAGACACACATGCACGATACCTCGTGCAGCGGTTACGATGAGTGCGCGGAACGAAGCGATGCCGGCTTTCGTTCGCGCGCATCTTTCGTTCGCGCGGCGAATGCCCTATATATGCGTTTCACCATGGCCGAAGCAGACAACACTCCGACGGGAGCCGGCTCCCAGCCGGTCGCTATGCCCATTCCGGGCCACATCGATCCTTTGCCGGTCGATCGCCCCGGTCTGGTCGGTGGCATCACGCCGCGCGCCGACGGAAAGATCGATCTTCTCGGTCTGCCCCGCCCCCGCATTGCCGAACTGTTTGCCGATGCGGGGCTCGATGCCAAGCAGGCAAAGCTGCGCGCCAAACAGGTCTTCCACTGGCTCTACCATCGCGGCGTCACCGAGTTCTCCGCCATGACGGACATCGCCAAGGCGATGCGACCCTGGCTGAGCGAGCGTTTCGTGATCGGCCGGCCCGACGTCGTCGAGGCCCAGCATTCGAGCGACGGCACGCGCAAATGGCTGCTGCGTACGGCGGACGGCCACGAATTCGAGATGGTCTTCATTCCCGATGCGGATCGCGGCACGTTGTGCGTGTCGTCGCAAGTCGGGTGCACACTCAATTGCCGCTTCTGCCACACCGGTACGATGCGGCTGGTGCGCAATCTGACGCCGGGCGAAATCGTTGGCCAGGTCATGCTGGCCCGCGATGCGCTGGGCGAATGGCCGCGAGGCCGGATGGACGGGCTCGAAGACGAAGAGGATGAAGGCGGCTACAGCGCCGATGGTCGCCTGCTCACCAACATCGTGATGATGGGCATGGGCGAGCCGCTCTACAATTTCGACAACGTGCGCGATGCGCTCCGCCTGGTCATGGACGGCGCCGGGCTCGCGCTGTCGAAGCGTCGGATTACTTTGTCGACCAGCGGCGTCGTGCCGTTGATGGCGCGGTGCGGCGAAGAGATCGGCGTCAATCTCGCGGTCTCGCTCCACGCGGTGAGCAAGGACGTGCGCGACGAGATCGTGCCGATCAACCGCAAGTACGGGCTGGAGGAATTGCTCCAGGCCTGCGCCGATTACCCCGGCGCGTCGAACGCCCGGCGCATCACGTTCGAATATGTGATGCTCAAGGACAAGAATGACAGCGACGAAGACGCGCACGAACTCGTCCGCCTGCTGCGCAAGTACGATCTGCCCGCCAAGGTCAATCTCATCCCCTTCAACCCCTGGCCGGGCGCGCCTTACGAGTGCTCCACGCCGGAACGCATCCGCCGCTTTTCCAACATCGTGTTCGAGGCCGGCATCAGCGCCCCGGTGCGTACCCCGCGCGGGCGCGATATCGACGCCGCCTGCGGACAGCTGAAGACGGCCGCCGAGAAAAAGAGCCGCGCCGAGCGCGACCGCGAGGAGCTGGAGCGAATCTATGCGGAAAAGCAGGCCGCGCTCGACTGACCGGTTTGGCGCGTTCCTTAGAACCGAACCCGCGTTTCAACGTGCGACGATAACTGTCCGCCGCGCAAATTGAGGCAAATTGCCTCGTTCATCTCAGGTTGTGGAGCCATGAACGAACTTGGTCGTTGTTACCTCATCAACGACGCATCAGGAGGTTCAGCCATGCGTACCGCAATCATCGCCGCCACTCTGTCGGCTCTCACCCTTCCCGCCCTCACCGTCGCGACTCCCGCCCAGGCGGATTCGCGCCGCTATTACCAGACGGACAATGGCATTCGGTACTGGCGCGGCAACAACGGTCGCTATTACTGCAAGAAGTCCAACGGAACGACGGGCTTGCTGATCGGCGGCGTCGCCGGGGCGCTGCTCGGCCGCACGATCGATGGTGGCCGCGACAAGACCGTCGGCACGATCGCCGGGGCCGCTGTCGGCGCGCTGGTCGGCCGCGAAGTGGATCGCAAGAATTCGCGTCCGCGCTGCCGCTGATCCCGCGTCGGCAACAGGACAAGGCGCCGCTTGCCCAGCGGCGCCTTTTTCGCGTCTCGGATGAAGTCGGCAGAAAGGTTCCATAATCGCCGCCGATGTGCTGATGTGTGGCGATGGCGCCACCTGCTCAGATGAAGACACCGGCCGTGCTCGTGACGGGCGGAGCCAAGCGGATCGGCGCAGCCATTGCCCGCGCCTTCGGCGAGGCCGGATGGCATGTCGTCATTCATTATGGTCGATCGGCTGCAGCCGCGAACGACCTTGCCGCATCCCTGCCCAGCGCGGAAACGATCGGCTGCGACTTGTGCGATGCCCAGGCATCCGAGGCTATGATCGCGGATTTGGCCGCACGGCTTCCCGATTGGCGCGTTCTGATCAACTGCGCGGGCATTTTCCGCCTCGATACGGTCGAGGCGCTCGCTAGCGAAGTGTTCGACGAGGCACTGCGCGTGAACGCCGCTGCTCCCGCTCGCCTCGCGCAAGCCTTTCTGCGGTGGGCACGCGCATCGGCGGGACGCCGCGTCATTCAGGTGACCGATCAGAAGATCGCCAATCCCAATCCCGATTTTTTCTCTTACACGATGAGCAAGCATGCCCTCGCCGCGACCGTGCCGATGCTGGCGATCGGGCTCGCCGGGCCAGACGACCGGGTCTACGCCATTGCTCCTGGCGCTATCCTCGCAAGCCACGATCAAAGCGAAAGCGAGACGGACCGCTCACACCGAATGAATCTGCTGAAGCGCAAGACCGGCGCCGATGAAATCGCGCAAGCCGCGCTGTTCCTGGCCGAGGGATGGCTCGCAAGCGGGGAAACGCTCTATCTCGATTCGGGGCAACATTTGCTACGCCAACCGCGCGATGTGCTGTTCCTGGCACGCCAATAGTAGCGGACTTGCCCTTGAGGCGGCGACGGCCCGCGCTACATGGCAATGTGCAAAAGTGACAACAGGTTTCCCGTGAGACGACATATTCTCGATCGATTCCTTGCAGACGGCATCAGATACGGCACGCTGGAAGTCCGCCGGCCAGATGGCAGTACAGCGAAATTCGGAACGCCCACGCCCGGCTTTCCCGATGTCGCCATCCGCTTCACCTCGCGCCGGGCGGAGCTGCGAATCCTGCGCGATTTCCGGCTCGGCGCCGGCGAAACTTTCATGGAAGGCGGGTTGCTGGTCGAACGTGGCGACATCATGCAGCTCGTCCAGCTTCTGCGCGCCAACAAGCCGTGGGACAAGGGCGGCGAAGTCCGCGAGGCCAGTCGCTTCAAGAAGCTGCGCAGCCGCATCGCGACGCGGATCGACGGCGTCAATCGCGCGGCACGATCCAAGAGCAACGTCTCGCACCACTACGACATCGGCAATGATCTCTATCGCCTGTTTCTCGATTCCGAGCACATGCAGTACAGCTGCGCGTACTGGCCGAAGGATATGCTCGGCGGGGATATGACGCTGGAGCAGGCGCAGGATGCCAAGCTCGCGCATATCGCTGCCAAACTTGCGTTGTCACCGGGGCAGACCGTGCTCGACATCGGGTGTGGCTGGGGCGGTATGGCGATCTATCTGGCAAAATATGCCGGAGCCGAAGTCCATGGGATCACACTCAGCGAGGAGCAGCTCGCCCTCGCCCGCGTGCGCGCCGAGGAAGCCGGGGTCGCCGACAAGATCCTCTTCGAACTGGTGGACTATCGCGACCTTGCCGCGCGCGGACTGCAGTACGATCGCATCGTCTCGGTCGGCATGTTTGAACATGTCGGCCAAGCACAGTTCGATCGCTTCTTCCTCGACTGCACACGGCTTCTGGCCGACGACGGCGTCATGCTGATGCACACGATCGGGCGGATGGGCGGCCCCGGTGCGACCGACGCTTTCACCCGCAAGTGGATCTTCCCCGGCGGCTACATCCCCGCGCTCAGCGAGACCCTGGCCGCGAGCGAGAAAGCGCGGTTGATTGCCAGCGACGTCGAGACGCTGCGGCTGCACTACGCGCTGACGCTGCGCGAATGGTACAAGCGCTGCGTCGCCAGTCGCGACGCCATCATCGCGCTGCACGACGAGCGGTTTTACCGCCTGTGGATCTTCTACCTCGCCGGCGCGACGGCCGCCTTCGAGAGCGGCAGCATGTGCAACTACCAGATTCAGTACATCCGCCAGCGCCGGACCCTGCCCTTGACGCGCGACTACATGGCCAAAGCGGAAACGGCGTTGCGCGGCCCCGCGGCCTAGCCCGGCAGATTGCCGAAACGTACACGGCAATGCGAGGCACGGGTTTTGTCGACCGCAAACCCTCCTCTTGTCGCAGTCCCGGCCATCGCCTAGGTGGCCGCTTCGATCTTGCCTGAACCGCTCAGACGAAAGCAACCGGTATGACTGATGTGAAGCGTGTGGTCCTCGCCTATTCGGGCGGCCTCGATACGAGCGTGATCCTGAAATGGCTGCAAGTGACGTACAACTGCGAAGTCGTCACTTTCACCGCCGACCTCGGACAAGGCGAGGAGCTGGAACCCGCGCGCGCCAAGGCCAAGCTGATGGGTGTGCCCGACGAACACATCTACATCGACGACTTGCGCGAGGAATTCGTGCGCGACTTCGTCTTCCCGATGATGCGCGCCAATGCCCGCTATGAAGGCGACTACCTGCTCGGCACTTCGATCGCGCGGCCGCTCATTTCGAAGCGCCTGATCGAGATCGCTCGCGAAACCGGCGCCGACGCGATCGCCCACGGCGCAACCGGCAAGGGCAATGACCAAGTGCGCTTCGAACTGTCCGCCTATGCACTCGATCCCGACATCAAGGTGATCGCGCCCTGGCGCGAGTGGGACCTGACCAGCCGCACCGCGCTGATCGCCTGGGCCGAGCAGCACCAGATCCCCGTCCCCAAGGACAAGCGCGGCGAGAGCCCGTTCTCGACCGACGCGAATCTGCTGCACACCTCTTCGGAAGGCAAAGTGCTCGAGGATCCGTGGGAAGAGACACCCGATTACGTTTATTCGCGGACCGACAATCCCGAGGATGCGCCCGACACGCCCGAATACATCACCATCGATTTCGAAAAGGGTGACGGCGTCGCACTCAATGGCGAGGCGATGAGCCCGGCGACGCTGCTCGCGGCCCTGAACGACCTCGGTAAGAAGCACGGCATCGGCCGGCTCGACCTCGTCGAGAACCGCTTCGTCGGGATGAAGAGCCGCGGCATGTACGAAACGCCGGGCGGCGAGATTTACGCGCGCGCGCATCGGGGCATCGAGCAGATCACGCTCGATCGCGGCGCGGCGCATCTCAAGGACGAGCTGATGCCCAAGTATGCCGAGCTCATCTACAACGGCTTCTGGTTCGCGCCGGAACGCGAGATGCTGCAAGCCGCGATCGACCATTCGCAGGCCAAAGTGAATGGCACCGTGCGGCTGAAGCTCTACAAGGGCCTCGCCTCAATCGTTGGCCGCAAGTCGGCCGATTCGCTGTATTCGGAGGCGCACGTCACATTTGAGGACGATGCGGGCGCTTACGACCAGAAGGACGCACAAGGCTTCATTCGCTTGAACGCGCTGAGGCTTCGACTCCTCGCACGCCGCGATCGGTAGGTTCCCGAGCATGGGGCGGACCGTTGCCGCAACGCGACGAGATGCCTCCACAGGGGTGCAATCGTAAGATTACCGGGTGTACCTGCCCCTCACCGGAAACGGGACGGAGTGGGACTTCTGACTGATCGTACGACCCTGCGGCGTTCGCGCCGCATCGCGCCTGCACAGCTGTTTGCCTTGGGCGCGGCATTGGCGCTTCCAGCCACCGGCATGGTGATCGCCGCCATCGGAGGCAGCGAGCTCGAAGCGGCAGAGGCAGTGCCCGTCGCGGTCAAGGCATCCTCGCAGTTCGAGGCCCGCTTCGACAATACCTTCACCAAGACCCAGAACGAAGCCTCGCAGACCGGCCTGCTCGACGCCGAGATTTCGGTCGCATCGCCTGACGAAGACGAAGCCCTCGAATCCGTCGGCTCAGGCGTCGCCAGCTTCTACGGTCGCGCCTTCGCCGGCCGTCGCACCGCCAGTGGCGATGTCTTCGATCCTGCCCAATTGACCGCGGCGCATCGCACTTTGCCCTTCGGCAGCCGCGTCAAAGTCACCAATGAGCGCAATGGCCGCACGGTGGTCGTGCGCATCAACGACCGCGGGCCGTTCCACGGCAACCGCGTGATCGATCTCAGCCGCGCCGCGGCCGACCAGATCGGCATCGTCGGACCCGGCAGCGGGCGGGTCGAACTCGCGCTGCTCACCAATTAAGAGCTTACTCCGTCTGACTCGCGTTTGCGCGTCAGGCGGCTTCCTCGGTATCGACCGATCCGTCATGACCATGGTCGCCCGTTTGTCCCAGCTGCGCTGAAGGACGCGGTCGTCCGAAGAAATAGCCTTGGGCTTCATCGCAGCCTTCGAGTTTCAGCAGCTCGAGTTGCTCGACCGATTCCAGACCCTCGGCAAGCACCGGCACATTGAGGCTGCGTCCAAGCGCGAGCACCGCGCGAATGATGGCGCGCGCCTGAGGACTGGTGCTGGATTCGAGCAGGAACGACTTGTCGATCTTGATCTTGTCGAACGGGAACGAATTGAGCGTGTCGAGCGACGAATACCCCGTTCCGAAGTCGTCGATCGCGATCGTCACGCCCAATGACTTCAAACTGCGCAGGATGTGCAGCGCGCGCGCCTTGTCGGCGATGATCACGGATTCGGTGATTTCCAGCTCGAGGCGGCGCGGCGAGAGCCCGGTCTCGGTCAGAATGGTGATCACCGTCTCGATGAGATCGACCTGCATCAGTTGCACCGCCGAGAGGTTCACGGCGACCTTCAGCGGCTTGTCCCATTCCACGGCCTGCCTGCACGCTTCGCGCAGCACCCACGCGCCGATCTCGAGGATCGCACCCGACTCCTCGGCGATGGGAATGAAACGCGAAGGCGGGATGGGGCCGTGCAGCGTATGGTTCCAGCGCAGCAGCGCCTCGTAACCAGTCACCTCGTCGGTCACGAGCGAGCACTGGTCCTGGAAGGCCAGCGAGAGCTCGTTGCGCTCGATGGCATGCCGCAAATCGTTCGCGAGCTGGCGCTTGGCGCGCGCTTTCTCGTCCATCCCGCGCTCGTAATAGCAGATACTGGCGCCGATCAGGCCTTTGGCGCGATACATGGCAAGGTCCGCGTTGTTGAGCACTTGCTCGCGGTTCTCTCCATCGGTCGGGTAAGAGGCGATGCCGATGCTTCCACCAGCGCTGAACTTGGAGGATTCGAGAATGATCTTCTGAGTAAACGCCCGCTCGATGCGAGCGACCCAGGACTGAAGTTCGTCATCGTTGGTGTACGGGAAGAACGCGGCGAACTCGTCTCCGCCGAGACGGGCGAAGAAGCCGTTTGCGGGGGTTTCGGCATGCAGCTTCTCGGCGATCGCGCACAACAACGTGTCACCGGCCGCATGCCCCCAGGTATCGTTGATTTCCTTGAAGCGATCGAGATCGACCACCGCGATTCCGATCTTGCCCCCTTCGCTTGCGGCCTGGACCATGGCCTCGTCGAGACGACGGCCGAAGTGGATTCGGTTCGGGAGCCCCGTAAGATCGTCGTGGAGAGCCATGTGGGCAATCTTGGCTTCGGAAAGGCGGCGCGCGGTCACGTCCTCGAAGGTCGAGACCCAGCCACCACCTTCCAGGCGACGATGCGCCATGAAGACGTGCATGCCGTTGGCGTATTCCACACTCACTGAGCCGCCTGTGTCGTCGGCCAGGCATTCGAGAAGGCGATCGATCCCCAGCGCAACGCGTTCATCGCTCACCATCGCGTCGTTAAGCCCGCTCAGGGACGCGCGAATAAACTCGTCGATTGTCATGCCTTCCCGAAGAGCGCCGGGTTCGATGCCATAAAGCTCGCAAAACCGCTGGTTCCACAAGATCAGGCGGCGATCCTCCCCAAACAAACAGAGCCCCTGATGCATGTTCGACAGCGCGGCATCGAGATTGGCACTGGCCTCGATCAGGCGATCCTTGTCTTGCTTGGGAACCGTCATATCGCGGGTAATCTTGGCGAAACCCCGAAATCGACCACGCTCATCGTGCACGGGCTCGATCGTTACGTGCGCCCAGAAGGAGGACCCGTCCTTTCTCCGGCACCACCCCTCGACCGCGAACCGCCCTTCCTCACGCGCCCTGGCGAGACCATTCATGGCATTGCCAGACTCGCTGTGCGCCGGAGCGTAAAACGTTTCGAGGGGAAGACCGATAGCTTCCGCCTCGCTATATCCCTTCAGCTTCGCGGCGCCCGCGTTCCAACTGGCGACCCGCCCGTCAGGCGTGAGCATGTAGATCGCGTAGTCGGTGATGCCCTGCACGAAAATACGAAACTCGCGCTCGCGTACCGCAGCCGCTGCCTGGATCCTGAGGCTCGTTACGGCGGTAACGATGACGCAGACCAAGATCATCAGCGCGACAAGAGCAACCATCGATCCCAGTTGCACTCGGTCGATGATCAAGTCCGCCGTGAACGGACGACGGCTCGGAATCGCCGTGGCCGCCACCACACCACTAAAGTGTAGACCAAGAATAGCGATAACGAAGGCCAACCCGCTCGATGCGCATGCCAAGCGACTGTTGCGCTGCACCCCCAACTCCAAGGTGACGACCATAGGCACGATGGCGAAAGCAAGCGATACGGCGATCCATTCGGGCGACCATCGGAAGATAGCCGGCATCTCGACGGCCATCATCCCGACGTAATGCATCAACGCCGCCCCGGCGCCGACGACGACTGCCGCCATGACGCGCCTTGCCGGCAGGATCGCGCCTTCGGCGATCAGAAAGCCGCCCGTCGCCGTTGCGACCGCGATGGCGAGCGAGATCAACGTCTTTGCGGCATTGTAGCTTACCGCCGCGCCCGGATCGTAGCCCAGCATCGCGACGAAGTGCGTCGCCCAGACGCCGAGACCGGCGACGACAACTGCCGCAGCGAACCAATTGCGCCTGCGTTCCTCCTTCGCGTGGATCGCACGCTGGAGAATGAGCACGACGGCCGCCGCCGTCAGCGTACAAAGCGCCACGGCAATCCAGACGAGCCGCATATCATGCTCGTTCTCAAGGCAAAAAAGCAGATCGAACACTTTGACCCCCTATTTGGTAGGTCCTTAGCGGTAAGCGGTTAAAGAGCCTTGAAAGGGTTTGCGTTCAACTCCTTAGACCCCAAAGGGCAAAGTCATAACGAACTCCAAGTCATACGTTGCAGTCTGGGTGGTGTTTGCGGCGTGACAGTCGTCATCTCTCTTCAGCGACACGTGCGCACATTTTTCGGTCGCGTCGTCGTTTTAATGGCAATGGACGCCAGGTTTAGCACTCTCTAGTCAGCCTCCAGACAGGCCGGTGGGGCCTGCATCCGACCTCGTGTGGCAATGTTCCGAGGTGGGATCGAGCTTCTGGCAAATCGGGGCTGGAACCATGATGCGCGCCGCGCAATCACGCATCGGACACGCACTGCTGGCGCTGGCGGTGTCCGCCTGTGTCGCGTCCTTCTGGACTTCGACGCAAGCGCAAGACGAGCCCCTGGGCCATCGTACCGCAGTGCCGACGCCATCGTTCGCGCCCGAAGATATGCTCGACCAGTATTGTTCGCGCTGCCACAACGAGTTCGACGAAGTCGCGGGTTTGTCGATCGACGACCTCAAGGCCGCTGATCTCGCCCATGGCGAGAATGTCGATCGCTGGGAAAAAGTGCTGCGCAAGGTGGCGACGGGCGAGATGCCGCCCGACGACAAGCCGCAACCCGAGCCCGTCCAGCGTGCGGCTTTCACCAACTGGCTGGCGACGGCACGCGGACACTATGCCGCTGTGCATCCCGACCCCGGCCTTTCCACCGTGCGCCGGCTCAACCGCGTCGAATACGCCAATGCCGTGCGCGATCTGCTCGCGCTCGATGTCGATTTTCGCGACGAGTTGCCGCAGGACAATTCCGGCTTCGGCTTCGACAACATCGCCGACGTGCTCAGCGTCTCGCCGACGCTGATGGAACGCTACGTCGCGGTTGCGGGCAAGATCTCGCGCATGGCGACCGGGATCGCCTCGGCGCGCGTGGCCGTGACGAGCTATCAGGTTCCCAAAGACGGCTCGGTCGGCAACTCGGGCGTGCCCGCTTACAACGAGCGCGCCAGCGAGGACCTGCCGCTGGGATCGCGCGGCGGCGGGGCTTTCCGGTACTTCGCGCCTTACGATGGCGAATACGACGTCACTGCCTGGCTCAATTCGAACAGCAACAACGAAACCGACCGCGAGACCGAGGATCGCTACAGCCTGCGCGTGCCGATGACTGCGGGGCCGCACCTCGTCGGCATGTCATTCCGCCGCCGGATCGCGCCCGAGCAAACGGTCCAGACCGTGCGCAACGACACCGACAAGGTGCCGCTGCCGCTCGCCGCGCCGACGATGCTGCCGCTCGACGTCTGGGTCGACGGCCGGAAGGCGGGCGAGCTTTCGGTCCCGTCCTACCGCATGCACGAGCGCTATGCGCAGCAGAACTTCCCCCGCGACGTGCTGCAGATCGACGTGGCCGGCCCCTATGACGCCAAGGGACCGGGCCGGACCGCGAGCCGCGAGCGGATCTTCGCGTGTCAGCCCAAAACCGCGTCCGCCGAGCCTGCCTGCGCTCGCCGCATTGCGACCTCACTGGCCCGCCGCGCCTGGCGCACGCCGGGCGATGCGATCGACACTGCCCCATTGCTCGCGATCTACGAGGCGGAACGCAAAGCCGGCGACTTCGAACAAGGCATTGCCGCGATGGTCCAGGCAGTGCTCGTCTCGCCACGCTTCCTGTTCCTCGTCGAGAGCGATCCGGCCAATGCGGCTCCCGGCAGCGTCCGTCCTCTGACCGACCACGAACTGGCTGCGCGTCTCGCGCTGTTCCTGTGGAGCAGCATTCCCGACGAGCCGCTCCTGGCCGCTGCGGACAAGGGCTCGCTGCACCAGCCCAAAGTCCTCGAAGCGCAAGTCACGCGCATGCTCGACGATCCGCGCGCCGAAGCGCTGACCAAGAACTTCGCCGGGCAGTGGCTATTCCTGCGCAATCTCGAGCAACAGCGGCCCGACATCGCAATCTTCCCCGATTTCGACGTGCGCCTGCGCCAGGCCATGGCGACCGAGACCGAGACCTTCTTCGATCACGTGGTGCGCACCAACCGCCCAGTGCTCGATTTCATCAAGGCGGATTATGCCTTCCTCAACCAGCGGCTCGCCAATCACTACGGTATTCCCGGCGTGCACGGGGATGCGTTCCGCAAAGTCGCGCTCGATCCCGCGTGGCATCGTGGCGGCCTGCTCGGGCAAGCGAGCATCCTGACGGTGACGTCCTATGGCAACCACACTTCGGTGGTGAAGCGTGGCAAGTGGGTGCTCGACAACTTGCTCGCCGCGCCCCCTCCCCCGCCGCCGCCCGATGTTCCCGCGCTGAAGGCTGAGCATGACGGCCGGCTGCTCAACGCGCGCGAACAGCTCGAACTGCACCGGAGCGATCCCGCATGCGCGGCCTGCCACGTCCGCATGGACCCGATCGGCTTCTCGCTCGAAAATTTCGACGCGGTCGGCGCCTGGCGCAACAGCGATGCCGGCCAACCGATCGACAATGCCGCGGTCCTCCCCGACGGCACCGAATTCGCCGGTATCGCCGGGCTGCAGGACATCCTGATGGCCCGCAAGGACGAGTTCACCCGCGCCTTTACCGAGCGGCTGATGACCTATGCGCTGGGCCGCGGCATCGGCGCGCAGGACATGCCCGCGATCCGCGCGATCGCCCAGCAGGCCGCGGCCGACGACTACCGCATCCGCACTATCATCCTGGGCATCGTCACCAGCGATGCCTTCACTCAGCGCCGAACGCCCGAGCGCTGGACCGCAGCCGACCGGAGAGCGAGCCGATGATCATTCGCCGCAGCCCCCTCGATCGCCGTACCGTCCTGCGCGGCCTTGGCACCGCGATGGCCCTGCCCTTCCTCGAAGCGATGATGCCGAGCGCGAAGGCCGCCGACATCACCGCGCGGCCCAAGCGCCTTCAGGTGTTCTACACCCCCAACGGCATGACGATGGCTCCGTATCGGCCCACCGGCACCGGCCTCGTCCTGCCCGAGACGCTGACCCCGCTCGCGCCGCACCGCGAGGATATCCTCGTCGTCAGCGGGCTTGGCCATCCGCAGGCCGCCGCCATGGGCGACCGGCCCGCGGGCCATGGCCGCTCGTGCCCTGCCTTCCTCACCGGCACTCATGCCAAACAGACCGAGGGGCCGGATATCCGCTGCGGCGTCTCCATGGACCAGGTGTTCGCCGCGCATCTCGGCGACGCGACGCCGCTGACCTCGCTCGAGCTCGGGATCGATCAGGCGAGCCTGCTGGGCAGCTGCGACATCAATTACTCGTGCGCCTACACCAACGGCATTTCCTGGCTCACCCCAACGGTGCCGCTCCCCGTAACCGCCAATCCCGCCCGTGTGTTCGAGCGCCTGTTCGGGGATGGCGATGCGCTCGACGAAGCGACGCGGATCGCGCGGCTGAAGCGGCAGGCCTCGATCCTGGACTACGTCATGGAGGATGCCGCGCGGCTCACCGGGCGGCTCGGTCAGTCCGACAAGCACAAGCTCGACGAATACATGGAGGCCTCGCGCGCGATCGAGAAGCGCATCCAGCGCGCCGCCGCCTCTCCCCCGCCAGCCCAGGCCGCCACGCTGGATCGCCCGGCGGGCATCCCGGACGACTTCGCCGAACACGTGAAGCTGATGATCGACCTGCAGGTGCTGGCGATGCAGGCGGACATCACCCGCGTCGGCACGTTCATGATCGGGCGCGAGATCTCGAACCGCACGTATCCTGAGATCGGCGTGCCGGATTCGCACCACATGCTCAGCCACCACGGAAACAATCCCGAAAAGATGGCGAAGCTGGCGAAGATCAACCGCTATCACATGGAATTCTTTGCCTATTATCTCGACAAGATGAAGGAGGCGAAGGACGGCGAAGGATCGCTGCTCGATCGCACGCTGGTGATCCGCGGCTCGGCCTTCGGCGATTCCAACGACCACGATTTCATGGACTTGCCGGTGATCCTGGCGGGCGGACTGGTCGATGGTGGACGACACGTCACGGTGCCCAAGGACACGACGATGTCGAACCTGATGCTGGAAGGCCTCCAGCGGCTCGACGTTCCGACCACATCGTTCGGTGACAGCACCGGTCCGCTGAGCGTGTTCGATGCGGCGTAGTCTGGCGGCTGCTGCGGTATTGACGCTCGCATCGCCCGCGCATGCCAGCGCCCCGACCGCGCCCGGCGAGCGCCTCGCCATGGCAATCGAGATTGCCGATATCGATGGCGTGCGCGGCGCTCTGAAAGCCAAGGCCGATCCGAACCGGCCGGGCCTCTATGGCGCCTCGCCGCTACTGCGTGCAGTTAGCAAACAGAACCCGAGCTTGGTCGCCGCGCTGCTGGCGGCACGCGCTAAGCCTGACTCCGCCGATGCGGCAGGCCTGACGCCGCTGACGCTCGCATGCGAGCTGGGCAACGAAGACATCGTGCTGCAACTGATCGCGGCGGGTGCGGATCTGCGGCGCCCCGCGCCCGACGGATCGGCCCCGCTCGCGGTCTGTGCGCGCTTTGCTTCGGCGGCAACGGTAAGCCAAATGCTGGCGAAAGGCGCGCCGGCGAACAGCGTCGATCCGCGTGGGCTCACGCCCCTGATGTGGGCAGCAAGCAGCGGCAACGTCGAGGCGGCGCGCGAACTTCTTAGAGCCGGTGCGGATGCCAATAGCGTCACCGAAGCCGGGTTTTCTCCGCTCTTCTTCGCGATCCGCAGCGGCGTTCCCGAGGCAACGCGGCTGCTGCTCGAGGCCGAAGCAGACGCGGCCCATCGCGGGCCCGAGAATACCAGCGCCTTGCAGCTTGCGCTCTATCAGTCGAATTTCGCGGCCGCGGCGATGCTGCTGCCGCTCGGCTTCGATCTGGCGGAACGGGATCGCGAAGGCCTGCAACCGCTGCATCGCGCGGCAGCCGGCGGCGCGAGTGATCTCGTGCCCGCGCTGATCGCCGCGGGTGCGGACGCCAATGCCGTGACCGGTCCTTCGAAGATCAAATGGGTGACCGAGGCCAATTTCGGCATGCCCCCGCCACCGGTCCCGCCGACGCCGCCGCTGTTTCTCGCCGCTCAGCATGGCCATGCCGAAGCGATGCGCCGGCTCGTTGCTGCCGGGGCCGATCCGCATTTCGTCCCAGAAGATGGCGCGGACCTCGTCACCGCGGCGGTCCGTGGCGGCAGCACCGAGGCGCTGGAATTCGCGCTCGAACGAATCCCCGACCCCAATCACGCCAACGCGAAGGGTATGACGGCCCTTCACGTGCTGCTGTTCGGCGGCCTCCAGGATGAGCTCGAACCGATGCTCACCCTGCTCAAGTCGCACGGGGCCCGGACCGACATCGCCATGGCCGGCGGGGCGACCGCTGCCGAGATCGCAGCCAAGGGCCTGACCGAGGTTCGCGTGATCTTCGAACGGGTTTTCCCCGAGGCGAAATTGCCGCTACAATCGGCCGAAGAGTGACTTTACGGCCAACGCAAAGGATCGATCATGCCCAAGACCTCCTCTGACCGCGCCTTGCGGCTTGCGATTGCAGCCGCTGCCGGCCTTGCCGTCGCTGGTGTAACGACGTTCGCTCTCGCCGCCCCTTCGGCCAGCGCGGTGATCGCCGAACGCCAGGCGAACTACAAAAAGATGGGCGCGGCGATGAAAGCGATCAAGGATCAGCTCGCTGGCACGCCGCAAAAGGGCGCCGTGGTCGATGCCGCGCAAACGCTGGCGACGATCGCGCGCAAGCAGACAGGCCTGTTTCCCGCCGGATCGGGCGCATCCTCGGGCGTGAAGACCGATGCGCTGGCGAACATTTGGAGCGATCGCGCCACGTTCGATGGCTACCAGAAGGACCTGATCGCACAGACCGGCAAGTTGCTCGCGGCCGCCAACACCGGCAGCATTTCGGCGACCACCGAGCGTTATCGCGCGACGGGTAAAGTGTGCAGTGCATGCCACAAGGAATTCCGGGCCGACTGAGCGCATGGCCCCGGTATCGAGTACATCGCAAACCGGTCGGCCCCGCCTGTGGGACGGCCCGACGCGTCTGTTCCACTGGACGCTGGTCGTGCTGGTCGCCTTCTCCTGGTGGAGCGGCGAGGAGCACGAAATGGAATGGCACCGCTGGTCGGGCTACGGCATTCTTGCGCTAGTCGTATTTCGCATTTTCTGGGGCTTCGCCGGCCCGGCGACGGTGCGCTTCGCGCGTTTCGTTCGCGGACCGGCGACCGTCGCGGCTTATGCGCGAACGCTGTTCAAGCGCGGCGGCGAGCATGTGCCGGGGCATAATCCGCTGGGCGGGTGGAGCGTCGTCGCGATGCTGGCCGCGCTCGCGGTGATGGTCACCGCCGGCCTCTTCGCGGTGGACGTCGACGGGTTCGAGTCCGGGCCGCTGGCGACCTACATCACGTTCGAGCAGGGACGCAGCGCCGCCGAAGTGCACGAGGTGGTGTTCAACGTGCTGCTGGCCCTGATCGCTCTGCACGTCATCGCCATCGTATTCTACCGCGTGTGGAAGGGGCAGCGCCTGCTGCCCGCGATGCTCCACGGCCGCGCACCCGACGGCGTCGAGCTTTCCGCCGACGGCATGCGTGTGACCTGGTGGAAACTGGCGCTGGGCGTGATCCTCGCCGGCGCAATTGCCTGGGCCGCGGCGCAGGGATTCCGGTTCTAGGCTCGGAACGGGCCTCCTTCTGACGCTCATCGCGAGCGGATGCTCCAGCGTATTCACGCCGGCCGCAATCGCCATGTCCGAATAGGGGCCCTAGCTGTCGATTGCGACGCGAATGCCTTGCGAATGCGCTTCCTCAATGGCGGCGCTGATCTCGTCCTGTGTCGCCGGAGCAGTGATCTTGATCCAGTCCGCCAACTGCCGGACTTGCTTGCGCGCCGCGATCCGCCACTCTTCGGGCCCATCCGCAACCTAGCGCGTGCAAAGCCCCGATGCCCTGCCATCCACAAATGACAGCACGCATTGGAACTGCGTCGAACTTCATTCCGCGCGAGACGTGGCCAGAAGCGACTCATAACGTCTGACTGGGCGGCTATTGGCAAAGCATTTCAGCGTGGATTCAATACAGGAGAGGATCGAATCCTTGGTTACGTCGCCAGGATGCACGGCCACCCGAACCGTTTGCAGCGGATGCAGCACCCGGCGGGCAAATGCCGCGAACGCAAGGGAAGACGCTGTCCTAGCTGGCGATCTGCTGGCCCAGGTTATCACTGGCCCTCGCGCCAAGACCTTGCCTGATTGTGGGATCCAGACCTTCATGTGGTCCTCGGCAATATCGAACCGGCTTTCGCGCAAGGCCTCTAAGGATTCGGCCCCATAGAGCCATGCCGGTGCGATGAATCCGGAGGCTCTTCGGCCGATGATGTCCTCGACGAGCGCCTGCCCGTCTTCCATTCTGCGTACAGCCTCGCCGTAGGGAAGGCCGAGAAATTCGCCTTCGCTTGCTGTCATGTATCTGGCTTTCAGGCCCGAGACGCCCTGATGCTCGACGGTATCCTTATGATACCAGCCATGGACGAACATCTCGATTCCGCTTTCGGACCAGGCCCTGAGTCGACTGGCGAATGGAGTGCCCGAGCGGATCGGGTAGTGCCCCCAGTGGTTAGGCACGACAAGCATGGCGAACCTGGAACAGCCGAGCGTATCGGTTAGCAGTCCGGCGAGCTGGTCGACTTCCCGTTCGAACCCCGGGCCGACATCGTGAATCGATACAAGGAGTGAGCGATTGTCAGAATCTGGCATCGATCCCGATCCTGATCGATCTTGGCCGCAAAGGCGTACGCTGATTTCCGCCCGCTACGGAAAAAGGATTCCCATAGGAAAAACGATTGGCTCGACTATCCAACAAGTTTTCAATGTCCAGCGACAGGCCCCAGGGTCCGAATTCGGCGCGTCCGCCGATAGCCGTATCGAAATAATCTCCTTGCGAGATATCGAAAGGCGCGCCGACACCCAGATACGAGGTTCCGACGTAGCCGACGGACCCATCTAGAGTGATCTTCGTGCTCCCGATCCAGCGCTCGAAACGACCGATAAGCCTCGCACCACTGTCGGCAACGTTGGGAAGGTTTCGTTCCACCTTTGCCTCCAGCTCGGATGTAGGGCGATCGAGACGGCTGGCGGTATAGAAACCGGATAGTTCAAGGCTAAGTTCGGAGGTGGCTGCCCAAGCGAAATTAGCTGAGACGTAGTGCACCTGGGCCAAGCCAAGATTGGCGACATAAGGGAAGCCGGAACTCGTTACGAGATCGGCTTGCACCCTGTTCCATCTAGAATAAGCATAGGAAAGCCCACCCGACAGCTCCGAACCGGCTTCGGAGCCAAAGCGCATGCCTATCTCCAACGCCCGGACCGTGTCAGGTTCGAAGCGGGACACTGCGATCTGATTGCCGCTCCCAGTCAGTTGCTGCGCTCCTGGCCTGAAGCCTTCCCGATAGCGTAGATAGCCGATGATCCCGCGCCAAGGTTTCCAGGAAAGAGCAGCGGTCGGCAGAAATCTGAATTCGGGGCGGGTCGGCTCAGCAGCGACATCGCCGGCCACGGCATCGAAGTCGTCGAACCGCGTGAAGAACGATAGCCGCCCTCCGCCTGTGAGGGAGACGTTATGCCATAGAGGCAGCGTCGCCTCGCCAAACAACGCGGCGTCCAGGGTTTCTGATCGAACATTGGAGATCGTCGTGAGGGCATTTATGGGGCCAAGAAACCGATCTATTCGATTGCTATTTAGGGCGAATGAGAAGCCGGAAACCCAGTTTGAGCCACTATTCGTCGATCCGGAAATCCGGGTCTCGTGGGTCAGCAGCTTGACCCGCATGTCTTCTTCAAAAAGGATTGGAGTCTGCGCCTCGGGGGGCGTCGCGTCGAACACCGTGTCAATCGGGTGAATGTTATAGGACGTATTTGACACCAGCTCGGCGAAGCCGAGCTCAGCCCGGAGAGTTCCGAACACAAGCCGGTAGTCATTATCGAATGGTTGGGCGACAAAAGAGCGACGCGTCAGCGCGGAAGATTGGCCGCCATCGGTATACTGGCCGTCCTCACTGCCCGTGTCTTGGGACACGATCCCGACATCAACGCTCCATCTGTTGTTGAACTCCATTCGAACGGTTGCGCGCACTCCCAACACGTTCGTGCGATTGACATCGGACAGACCACGTTTGAGATCGTCGATGTAGCCGGGACGTATAATGCGATAACCGACAAGTCGGACGGCGGCGCGTTCGCCCACCGGGATGTTGGCAATTATGGCGCCGTCCCCGCCCAAACTGTTGCCGGTCAGTCCCATCGCTGCGGTCCCGCTGGCCGAGAACTCGCCAAGAACAGGGGGGCGGGGCAGGATCCGAATGACCCCGCCCAGTGAACCGGCGCCGTATAGTGTCCCCTGCGGACCTTCCAAGACTTCGACCTTTTCGACGTCATATAGCGCGAGGTCGGGGTCAGGCGCGCTGTACGTGAGTCTGCTTTCTCCGAGATACTGGCTGACCGTCGATTGCAGTTGTCCGTTGAAGCTGCTGTCGGCAATTCCGCGGACGAATATCTTGTTTCGCCCCGAACCGAGATTGGTGGAAGTCAGGTTTGGAAGCTCTCGAAGCAAAGCTTCACTGCCCCTGCTTCCAGACCGCAGGCTTCGCGCTTCATCGAAAGAGGCAACATGAAATGCGCCGGGGTAGTCGTCCAGCGCGATATTTTGCTTGCTTGCAGTGACGATGATTGGTTCGGGCGGGGGCGATGGACGGGCAGCGGGCTTGGGCGAAGGGCTTGTCTTGTCAATCGGTCGGCGAGGAACCGCCTGTCGAGCGCGACGGACAGGCCGGCGAAACAGCCGCACCACGCTTCCGCGCGAAATACGATAATCGTATTCCGTGCCTTCCAAAAGCCGGCGTATCCCTTCGCGCAGGGTGAAACGACCTCTCAAGCCGCCAACTCGAACCGACTGTAGGGCCGGGTCACTGGTGTCGACGGATACACTCGCTTGGGTGGCGAAGGATATCAGAGCGACATTCAAGGGTCCGGCAGGGACATTGAAGGAAATCTTTTCGGCAGCTTGCGCCGGGCAGGCTGCCGCTACGCCTACAATCGGCGCACTCGCAATCAACCATTTGCTGCTCACTGAGCTACGACAGACCAACGTGTACCATCAGCGATGATCTTCTCACCAATCAGTTCTTCCAGCCTCGTCCGCACTGCATCCCTATCGCCATTCGTTTGGATCACGCCTGAAAAGCTCCGGGATCGCATGCGTGGCGGAAGATCGAGCGATATGCCAACCGAGCGGGAAAGATCATCGGCGACCTGTTGCAAAGAAGTTTGATCGTAGACGAGCTTACCAGCTGTCCAGCTCCCGATCCATGCGACCGGGCTTCGCGAAATCTCGACATTCCCGCCTTCGTCCGCTGCAAGGGTATCACCGGCACGAAGTCTTACGATCCGGGCATTACCTTCATATTGCACCGCGCCCTCCGCCACGCCGACGCGTAACTGCCCATCGGTACGGACTACGTTAAAAACCGTTCCTATATCGACTAGGCGCTGCTCACCAGCGACGACGGTGAACGGATCAGCGTCGTCGTGCTTCACGGCAAATCTTGCTTCGCCTTGAGCAATCTTGACCGATCGGGAGTCGTTCTTGTCGAGGACAATCCTGGTATCGCCGTTCAGCTGAATTTCGCTCCCGTCCGCGAGTGAAATGGTTCGCATTTCTCCCACGGAAGTTTCGATTGGATAGGTATCATCCAAGCTGAATTGTTGAATCCCAATGAGGCCGGCCACCGCTATTGAAGCGGCGATCGCGCCCCAGCGCCAAGGGTTCCGGCGAACAGCAGAGCCTCCTGAATGATAAGCGCGAGCAACTTCGGCATCGGTGGGTTCTGGCCCTCGCTGGTCTTCCTCGGCTTCCGGAAAGCTCGCCTTTTCGAGCAAAGGAAACATGCGCGCGTCACCGTCCACGACGGCTTCGTAAGCACTATTATGAGCGGGATCGGCGTTTAGCCATTCGGCGAATTCAGCCCAGGCATTCTCGTCTGCATCCGCGAGCCTAAGATGCCAGGCTATAGCCTGCTCTGCCATCGCGCGATCAGGTTTGGCTGACATTGTCGACCTCCTCTTGCGAGAGTTGCGGCACGCCATCCAATTCTTCGCGCAAAAGCAGAAGCTTTCGATAAGCGCGTTGAAGGTGCTTTTCCACCGCGCTCAGGCTGAGGTTCAAGCAATTCGCGATAGCCTTCTGCGAATGACCTTCGAGCCGGTACATCTTCAAAATCTGCGCGGTCCGGTTCGGCATCAACGCAATTTCCGCATTGACCCGCTCGAGTTCATCGCGCGCGATTGCGCTTTCTTCCGGCGAGGGCCTCACGTCCTTTTCAAGGTCGGGTCCGATCTGATTGCGCGCCCAATGATCGTCTCGCGCCTGCTGCCGCCGACGCCCCCGGCGATGGTCGTGAAGCAAGTTGTTCGCCGTCTCGTAAAGATAGGCACGCGGGTTTTTGACAGGGCCGGTGTGGGCATTCGATAGCTTCACGTACATATCCTGCAGCAGATCATCTACTTCGGCAGGATCGCATTGACGCGAAAGCATGAAGCGCGACAATTCGGGACGCATTTCGTTCAATAATTGCGACAGACCCGCTTCGCTCGCGCTCGAATCTTGGTGGCCTAGTGACATATGATTTCTATAATGGTGGGGCCGCCACTGGGGCAATGAGCTCGATGATGACACGACGTCTCGAGCGGCTTCCGTCATCCCAAGCGGGCTTTCTGAGACACTACCGGAGATGCCCGCATTCTGCCGCGGCAATGCCGGGCTTACCTTATAGGACAGCCTGAGCACGGCCGGTGCAGGTCTAGCCTGCCAGTTGATACCGCTCATGTCGGGTCCATTGTTGGTTCGGTCAACATTTCCGGCGGCTAGACGCCACGGTCTAAGCAAAACCGCACATGCGGGGGAAAGCGTGCGGAATTCGTCGGAGAATGGCGTCTTGCGGCCACACTCGGCCACGGAAGCAAGACTAAATGATCCGTTTCAGAACCTTTGCCTCGATTGCCGGTGCGGTCCTTCTGAGCGCGGGCGTCGCGGCGTCACCCGGCTATGACGCGCAAGTGGCCCACAAATCCGCCTGGCCGTCACCCGCTGGATCACTCTCCGTTATGTCTTACAACATCAAAGGCTTGCCCTGGCCAGTCGCGATTGGTCGCGAGGCGGCAATTGCCGCGATGGGACAACGCCTTGCGGCGATGCGGTCGAGCGGAGCCCAGCCTCATGTCGTGCTATTGCAGGAGGCCTTCGGCGATTCTGCAAACGTGCTCGGCGAGACTGCCGGTTATAAATACGTAATCACTGGGCCTCAATCGTCCTGGTCGGATGATTCTGAACCACTGGGCCGCACGTTTGCGGAAGGGGCGGAATGGGTGAAAGGTGAGGTGAGCGGGAGCTTGATCAACAGCGGACTGGCGATACTCTCGGATTACCCGGTCGTCAGAAGCGAGCGCTATGCCTTTCCCGAAGGCGCATGCGCCGGGTATGACTGTCTCGCGGCAAAAGGAGTCGTTGTGGCGTGGATCGATGTGCCGGGCGCCGACGAACCGATCGCAGTTATCAACACCCACCTCAATTCGCGACGCTCAACACATGTGGCGACGCAGCGGGCAGATAGCGCCTACTTTTGGCAAGTGGGCGCAGTGCGGAAACTCCTGTCGAACGTGCTGCCGTCCGGAACTCCGGCCATCTTTGGGGGAGATTTCAACACGGGACAATCACCCGCCCGCAGGGTGGCCGTATCGCAGCCGCTCATCGATGGCACTCCCGTGGACGGGCTGAAGATCCTGCTGACTGACGGTGGTGTCGCGGTGGGTTCGCGAAGTGAGGCGCAAAGGATTGTCGAGCGGAACAAGGACAAGATTATCTTCCGCAATGGAGCCAGGGTTGCTCTGCGGGCCGAGCGCGCCTGGGTTCCGTTCCCCGTTACCTCTGAAGAGCCTCTCTCCGATCATGCCGGTTTCGTGATCGACGTTTCGCTCATTGGCGGCCGAACGACTAACCGCGGCGCCGAGCAGCCATAGGGCCCGACATACATCCGTTTGAAATTGAGTTCACGTTTGTATTTGGCGGCGCGTTTTCACTCATCGGCGTGGCGCGGCGGGCAAGCGGACATAAGTCGCTTGCGAAGTTCGTACAAACACCGTCAGCCAACTCACTTGCCGAGAAGCCGAACCGACATTGCCGCGCTCACGCAGCGTGGGAAATCTGGCCTGAGCACAGGTGCTGGTAGATCGCGAACAAAGCTGCGAAATGATCGTCCATCTCTAGCGTCATGACTGCCGCCGAACGCCTCGCAAAGCGGTCTGGCAGGCTCAGAATAGCCCGCACCAGATCCGCAGGGTCCGCCGCGCGATAGGACAGTCCCATCTCCCCCTTCGCAAAGTCAGCCGCGCCACCGCGATCAGGTACGATTACCGGTATCCCGCTGGCGCTTGCCTCCGCTGCGGTCATGCAAAAGGTTTCAGCCTCGCAACCATGCACGAAGGCATCGGCGCTTGCCAGAACGCTGGCAAATTGCTCCCGGTCGCGTTCCGGACGAAACAGACGGATATGGGGATTTCCTCCGATCGCCCGCAGGATGTTTGTATTGTCTCGTCCTTCGCCGAAGATCGCCAGACCCATTTGGCGGTGACGCCCAGCGATCGTCACCGCCTCAACCAGCATCGGCAAACGCTTTTCGGGTGCAAGCCGGCCGGCGGCAACAAGCAATGTCGCATCGGGGGAAAGGCCGCATTGTGCAAGAAGGCTTGCGCGTAGATTTTCATTGCGCTTGCTGGCTGCAAAGCGGTTTGCTTCGACACCCATCGGGACAGTGACCACATTGCCGACACCGCCAGCGCTCATCCTCGAAGCCAAATCTTTGCTGGCGCAAACGACCGCATCATAGAGCCGACCAAGTTGTCGCACATGATCCCAATATCGCAAAAATCTCCGGTCGATCATCTCGCGACTGACGAGGGGTTCCAGCCACCGGTAAGCATAGGCGGACAAAGGATCGGCGTGCATGACAAGCGCCTTCGGCGTTTCTGGCCGCCAGTTTGCGACCATGAGGGGGCTTCGCCACGGCGAGGACGCTTCAACAAAATCCGGTGCCAACTTGTCAAGCGCGGCGTGAAGCCCCTGTTCATCGTTGAAATACCAGTATTTTCGATCAAGCGGGAAACGTGGAGAAGCGATTGTCTGGATGCGAGCGCAGCGACCAAACTCGATTACTGCGTTGTCGTCACCAGGCGCCAGGATAGTAATATCCTGGCCCATGCGTTCAGCAATCTTCAGCTTTTGGCCGACATAGGTTTTTACACCCCCACCTCTCGGTGAATAGAACGCGCAGACATCCACAATCTTCATCAACCGTTTCCGATCATCGTATTGGACGCACGCCGAGGCCGTGCCGATAATTCATTACGATCCGGATCGGTGTCGGGCCTGAGCGGGCTGCCGCGCTCGCGCTCGAAGCCTTGGGCTTGCTCCATCCGAGCTTGGGATTGCCCGCAAAACCGATTCCATCGATCCGCCAGCCGAATTTCCGGTTGCTATCCCGATCATGTAGCAGGGTGACGGCGTACCGCCCGGCCGATGGAACTCGGATGCACAACCGCACCGGTCCCGATGTCGGTACGGGCAGCTCGACGCGGCGAAAGGTCTTTCCAGCTGAAATCAGGACGTTGTCGTCCTCGAGAAAATCCTTCTCGTTTGCTGGATAGACTTCGAGCTTGAGTTTGCCCTTGCGGTCCTTGAGCCCTTCGACATTGACCAGGAATGCCGGTCCTTGCTCGTTCGCGGCGCATTTGCCCTCGGCTTTTCCAAGATCCGGCGTCGAGGGGACTGTTGCGGCCGCGAGCAGGGGCGCCGCAATGAGACTACGGAGCAGTCGCTGCATGGAATTTACCCTTTGAAAACAGATCGGTGAAGGCGAAACTCATGCCGACAACCACGTGGGTGACGAGGATCAGGCCGGCCATGAGTGCCATCAGCGCAGCCGTTTCGACATCGCTCCCAACTGCGAGGACCGCAATACCGGCGAAGACGACATCCTTGTTCGGCACGAAGGGGAGGCGCGAAACCAGGAGGCGAATTGTTACCAGCAGCAGCCACCAGCCGACCGCCACATCTGGCAGGACCAGATGCCAGAGTGCCGCCGACACGACCGTCGTGATCACAATACGTGTCAGATGGAGGGCGAACACCATTCTAAGCTCGCCTCTTTCGAGCGAGAAAATCGATCCGCGAAACAGCGTTATGCCTAGTGACGTCCCAATCACGAACGCCAGCGACCATCCGATCGCAGTCGCATGGTCATGCAGCGGCAACAGCTTTACGAAAGGATATGTGATGGCGAGAAAAACCAGCGTTGCTGCGTTACCTGCAACCGCCGAAAGCACGGCGACATCCTTGACCGCGCCAAAAGGAGTGGTCACGAATTTGAGGTTACGACGGGCCCAACCATAGAAATAGGCTTCGCCCAGATAGCCGATCAGCAATTCATTGTAGATCAGCTTTCGAACGAGTGCGCCGAATGCGCTAGGACCGACGCCCCAAAGGCGGTGAAAGATGACCCATTCGCTTGCCGGACCAGCCAGATACCTGACTGTGAAAAGTACCCAGAAGATCACCGAGGTCGGCACCAGCGCAACTATTCTAGCGAGATCGAGATCCCGCGCTTGATAGACGGCAGCGGCAACGACCACCAACGACAGGGCTGTGCTCAAGATATTGCCCAGCGTTGGTCTGATCCTGCGATCTTGTGGCTTGAATGCGAAACTGTTCAAAGACGGGATCGCTAAGGTCTGATCGGGCATATTGCGCCTGGCTCGTTGATGAGAACCCGCTAGACGCCGCCCCCACCCCATAGCCGCACCCCGCCGCAAAGGTTTTTCAAGCGGTCCTGGCGATGCCTGATCGTCAGCTTCTCGATTGTGGACAGGTAGATCTCGCTCGAATGTTCAAGGGTGAACTGCGCCGCCAGGCGGTACATAGCATCTCGATCGGGCCGGAGATGGCGGGTCAGATTCATCCCCGAACCAAGTGCCTCGGGATCGTCGGGCGCGACCATCACACCAAATCGGCCGTTCCCCGTCAGCCACGCCATGCTTGCGCAACAGTCAGTTACGGCAAGTGGAAGACCTGCCGCCAGCGCCTCGACAACGACTGCAGGCAAGCCTTCGTAGTGCGACGAGAGGACGAATACATCCGCCTCGGCGTACAAGGCATGCGGGTTTTCGACATGCCCGACGAAGCGGACTTGTTCTGCTATTCCAAGAGTATCGGCGAATTCGATCAGTTTATCTTTGTCAGGCCCTTCTCCCGCAATCACAAGTGTATCATCCGGCCAGCAATGCTTCGCAAAAGCGTCCAGCAGCATTGCCTGGTTTTTCTGCGCAACGAGTCTACCGACCGTGAGAAACCGACAGCCGGACCGGGAGTTACGGTTCAGCCGGTTTTCGGATAACGTGCGCAAATCGTCTCGCGACAGCGCGGGATTGGGAATGACAGTGATCATTTCGTCTGGAACAGAAAGTTCGCGTCTTATCTCCGGAATCATCGGACTTGCCATCGCCACGAAGCCATCCAGCCATGCCCCCTGGATCTTCAGCCACCGTCGATAGAACATGCTGGCTGGACGCGGGATATCGCGCCGTTCCAGATCGTTGCTGATCTTTACGAGAACCGGGGGACAGCGATCACCGAGGAGCAGCTTCATCGCCACGCATACGATTGTGTAAGTGTTGCCTGGGCAGAATACGGCATCGACTTTTTCCGTCAGGAGAAACTGAAAAAGCGACCAGATCATCCAGAGCGTTTCCCAACGATCGGTTGGGAAAGGTTCTTTAAGGAACCAGTAGTCAAGTCCAGGGGACATCAATCGGCAGCGTCCCCTATCCCTGCCGAGTACCACGACAGGTTCATGCCCGGCGTCCTGCCAACTTTCGGCAAGGCGCAGCGCGACACGCTCGACCCCGCCTGGTTCGAAGCTATGGATGGGAACAGCAATCCGCATGCGCGCTAGACGCCGATCATGTTCAACACCCGCACATTGGAAGACCCGTAACGCGTTTTCGCTTTCGGCTCAGGCGTCCACGCCTGCGTAGGCGCGCGCCTGGTCCGCCGCGAATTGACTATCGCGTCCCAGGAACTACTTGGGAGGATGAAGAAAATCCGTCTTTCCGTCAGAGAAACGGCCGAGTACGTGCTGCACATCCACCTGCGTGGCTTTGAGCATCTGCACATCGAATTTGATGCCGTTTGACCTAGAACGAGTCGAACACGAAGCTCGCCTGATTTATCTAGATCGGCCTATAAATCCTAAAAGCTGATCTCATATGTTCCCCCCTCTGTGGTGAGCCATCAGGTCGACGCCAGATGCTCCCAGACGCTACGCCTGATCGTACATCCCATAGGACTTTTTCGAACCGGACGTGATGCGGTCGGCGAGCTTGATCATCCAGATATTCTTCCGATTTGCGGCAACTCAGGAAACGGGCGCGACGAGGAAACGGGCGATCTTGCCTTCGCGAAGGTCCGCGCAGGCCATCGCCTCATCGTCGCGTTCCTCGCCGTTTTCTTTCACCCTCGTGTAACAATGGACGAAGGCGACGTCCGCGCCGGCCAGTTCATGGTCGACCGGCAGGACCATAGACACCGCCTCGCAACGCGCGGCGATCGCCTTGTAATGCGTTACCATCTCGGCCGGGTTGGATGCGCGCAAGGCATTGCGCACGTAGATGCGGGCATCGTCGGTAAAAAAGCGCGCGAAATTCTGCTCCGTGAGGAGGTCAGTGTCGGCCATCGCCTCATTCCACCATGCGAAGAATTGGATGATCGGGTTTTCACTCATCTCATTGTACCTCAGCGATTGCGGGCGCGCCGCTCCTCGTACCAGTCGAGCAGCGGGGTGAAATGGGCGTAGAAGCGGGAAAGCCGCGACTGGAGCGACGCGGTGGTGCGGCGATTGGTATCCAGTACCGGAAAGTCCTGCACGCCATCGCCTCGCGCATGACTGGCAAGCGCCTCACCGACGACGAAGGACAGTGCGATCCCCCGAGCATTGCAGGACGAAGCGGCGAGGACGCCCTCATCAACCACCATCGAGATGGGGAGCCGGTCAGCGGAAATCGAACTCGTGCCCGTCCAGATGTGCGTGATCCCGGGGGGTTTCGGCAGGCGCAACATCGTTCCAAGCCTGGCCGACATGATGCGCGCCGCGCGCGACGCATCGACGCCAAACGCGTCGAACGTTCCCGTTATCAGGCGGTTTTCGATATCGAAGCGGTACGTGAACAGATTGCGCCGCGTGTCGGACAGGCATTCGCCGCCCTGGAACAAATGCTGCCGATCCGCCGCTGGGATCGGTTCTGTCGCACATTGCCAAACGCGCATGGGAATCAGCGTGCGTGTAAGGGGAGGCACGAGACCTTCCGAGATCCCGCTGGAGAGACCGTTCGTGCACACGAGGACCTTCTCAGCCAAGACGCTCCCTTGTGCCGTGCTGACCCGATAGCCCGTGCCCATTTTCTCGATGCGCTGCACCGGACTGTTTTCGAAGATGCGCGCACCAGCCTCGCGCGCCGTGCGGACCAATTCACGGCAAAGTCGTAGCGGATGGAGTGTGCCGCCGCTGGGTGCATACCAGCTTGCGGCATAGCCTTCGACACCCGTGCGTTGCGCGGTATCCTGCGCATTGAGATGCTCGCAGTCGAAACCTGCTTCGCACCATTCGTCCATGAGACGTTCGAGACGCGGCACGGCCGCAGGCGTCGCGGGATGATACCATCCGTCCTGACGAGCGTCGCATTCGAGGCCAAGTTCGCGGATGCGAACGAAGAGCATATTGGCGGAACGGCCGACCAAGTCGACAATGCCCGCGCCCGTTTCGCCGGTGCGCGCGATGATTTCGCGCGGGGATCCCACGCTGAAATGCGGAACGACGAAGCCGCCGGGCGTCGAGGATGCTCCGGAACCGATTCGATCAGCTTCGAGCAGCACGACATTGGTACCGTCCCGCGCGAGCCGGGCGGCAGCGGCCGTACCCATGATACCGCCGCCGATCACGACGACATCGCACCGGCAGTCGTGATCGAGAGCGGTCTGCGCTGGAACCGCCTCCCCTGCCGAGGCCGTAGCCCACCAGAGATTTTCAGGTCTATTCGTCATGGATCACCGGCTGTGCCGCCGCGCCCGCGAACCGGGCGTGGCGGCGGTCTGAGGCTTAGAAACGGAACGAGACTTCCACGCCGTAAGTCGCCGGATCACCAAGAAAGTTCTGGCTTGGGAAAATGCCGCCCCAGTTGTCGTAGGCGGAACTGACATAGAGCTTGTTGAAGATATTCTTGGCGAAAGCCGCGAGTTCCCAGCCATCATCCTGACCGTGCAGGCCTACCCGGCCGTTGACGAGCCAGTAGCCGTCCTGCGAGCTAAGACCGCGTTCCGCGAGGGAGAAATACGTGTTCGATTTGTACGAGGCATCGCCCAACACGTAGACGCCGAAGGAGTCCGACTGGATCGGCAGTTCCCAACGCGCCTGGCTGGTGAACGTGAATTTCGGCGCATTGGCGAGCTGGTTGCCGGTGAAGTCCTCACCACCCGCGGCGTTGTTGAACTTCGTGATCTTGCTATCCAGCAGATTGGCCGAGGCTCGCAGTGTCAGCGCGCTCGAGGGGCGGTACTGTACCTCACCCTCGATGCCGTAGATGCGAGCATCGCCCGCGTTCGACAGCACGATGACGTTCACGCCATTGCGAATTTCCGTAACCATCGCCTGGAAGTCTTTCCAGTCGTTGTAGTAGGCGGCGAGGTTCAGGGTCATGTTCCCGTCGAGCAGCGTGCTCTTGAGCCCCGCTTCGTAGGCATAGACGGTTTCGCCCTCGAACGGATCGGTCTCCGCTTCGGAAAAGGCGATGGCCGCCTTGAAACCGCCGCTCTTGAAGCCTTTGCTGGCGCTGGCGTAGAGCAGAAGATCTCGCGAGGCCTCGAAATTGATGCCCAGCTTGCCAGACAGGTTGTCTTCCTTGAGCGTGCGCGCGATCCCTGCGACCGGGGTCGGCAGCGTCGAATCTCCATACGGATTGAGATCGATCGCGTCGTACGTATAGGCCTTGCGTTCGTGCGTGAACCGCAAGCCCGCCACCAGTTCGAGCTGCGGCGTAACCTTGTACCCCGCCTCGCCAAAGCCGGCGATGGAATCGGTCTTCTGGACGTAGGAAGTATCCGCACGCGTGTGGAAGAAGGTATCGTCCAGAGCCTGCAGCGCCTGCCCGGCAATACGGTCATGCGAGAAATAGAGGCCCGCGACATAACGTGCCGGACCATCGCCATTCGACGTCGCGCGCAATTCCTGCGTGAACGACGTCACGTCGTCGGTGAAGCGCGAATCCAGCTGGATGAGCGCCGAACCGTCTGAATCATCCCCGAGCACGCGACGAAAATCGACGTAACCAGTGACCGACGTCAGGGTCGCTGCACCCAGATCGTAGTTCATAGTCAATTGCGCGTTGTAATTGCGCGAGTCCATCTCGTGCCCGTAAGCCTCGCTCGCTTCGACCGTCCGGCGTTCGGGTGTATCGTCGGAATAGCCGAAAAAGTCGCGACACGTACTTTCGTCGCGATACCCCGCCAAGGCGGCGGCGCAGAAGCCCTCGCCTCCGCGCGCGTAGTATCCGACGTGCTCGCGCAGCTGCACGTCGCGCTTGCTTTTGGTGTAGCCGAGCTTGAGCGTCGCGTCGAAGTCGTCCGTCGGCTGCCAGAGCAATTGCCCTCTGAACGAAGTCTCGTTCACATCGCCAATCGTCTCTCCGGTCACCGCATTGGTTTGCCACCCCCCGCGCTGTTGAGTCGTTTTAAACGAAAAGCGGCCTGCCAGGCTGTCGGACAGCCCACCGCCGATGGCGCCCTCGATTTCGGCGCGATCGAAGCGGGCATAGCTTGCCCTTGCGTATCCCTCGGGCTCGAACGTGGGCGGCGCCGAAATGAAGTTCACCGCGCCGCCAGTGGTATTGCGCCCATAAAGCGTGCCTTGCGGACCCTTCAGCACTTCGACGCGCTGCACGTCGAAAATCTGGCCGGCCAGCATCGGCGTAAACGGTTGGATGACGTCATCAATGTACACGCCGACAGTCGGATTGTTGTTTCCGAAAGTGTCGTTGAGGCTAAGGCCGCGAATGGAGATGACAGGGTTCAGGCCGCCCTGCACTTCATTGACCGACACACCGGGAGCGAGAGCGCCAAGGTCGGCAGCCGTCTTAACCCCAAGTTCCGCGATCTGCTTCCCGCTGAAGGCATTGATCGAGATCGCCACGTCCTGAACGGTCTCCGCCCGGCGCTGGGCGGTCACAACGATTTCGCCGGCGCCGCCGACGCTCGCGGGCGACTGGGCTTGCGCACTCGTCGCCAAGCCAGTGGCGAAAAGGGCTGCCAGCGAGGCGCCGGTCAACATCATGCTACGGGTGTTCGTCATCGATAACCTCCTCATGACCGCACATTTTTCGCGGCTTGTGTTCGACTTGCCCTCGTTCGCGCTGCGCGCTTGTGGGGCCTTGAGCAGTCGTTCGTGGATCCCTCCGAGGCACTCTTGCTAACATCAAATTATTTTGGATCCAATATCCATTATCCGACTTGCGATAAAAAAAGTTTTGGATAGGCTTGATGCTCGAGGCGCCATTCGCCGCACGTCAAAGGCCGATGCTGGGTCCCAACCTGGCGCGCGCAAGTTCCAAGGAGTTCTTCCCGGATGGCAGCATCCCCCGCACCCGAAACCATAGCCGGATCCGGCGCCAGTCAGGATCGCGCCTATGTTGGCATCGACGTTGGCGGTACGTTCACGGACTTGGCCATGTACGACACGGCCACTGGATTGTTTTCGACTGTGAAGGTGCCGTCATCGCCCCCGACTTTCTGGCCCTCGGTCATCGCCGCATTGGATGCGGCGGACATCGATGCCACGCGCTCGGCGACGGTGCTCCACGGCACGACGGTCCACCTCAACGCATTTCTAGAGCGACGCGGCGCCCGCATGGCGCTGGTCACGACCGAGGGCTTTCGCGACATCTACGAAATGCGCCGTGGAAACCGCGTGCGGCCTTACGACATGCATTTTCGCTATCCCGAACCGCTGGTGAAGCGCCGCGATATCTTCACTGTCGCCGAGCGCACGTCGGCTGACGGAACGGTGCTGGCAGCGCCCGCCGAAGCTGACATCGCGCAACTTGTCGAACGGTTGAAAGATGGCGGATACGAAGCAGTGGCGATCTGCTTCCTGCATTCGTATCGCAATCCGCAGAACGAAGTCGCGGTCACGCAAGCCTTGCGCGAAGCCCTTCCTGGCATTCTCGTCGGCCCCTCGCACGAGGTGTGCCGGGAATGGCGCGAGTACGAGCGAACCAGCACTGCCGTGATCAATGGCTACGCCTCGCCCGTGCTTAAGCGCTACCTTACCGACCTGCTTACCGCGCTCGAGGAAAAGGCGAATACGCGCTTGTTCCTGCTGCAATCGAACGGCGGTCTGATGCGGGCTGAGGATGCCGGGGACCGCGGCATCCTTTCGCTACTTTCCGGCCCGGTCGGCGGTAACGTTGCTGGCCGCGCGCTGTCCGAAGAAGCGGGTTTTCCGAACCTGATCTGCATCGACATGGGTGGTACGAGCTTCGAAGCCAGCCTGGTCGTGGACGGCCAGTCAGTCGTGCAGACCGAGCGCGAGATCGGCGGCTTTCCAGTGCTGTCCCCGATGGTCGACATTCACACCATTGGCGCAGGCGGCGGCTCGATCGCGTGGAACGACGCCGGCGCATTGCGCGTTGGCCCGCAAAGCGCAGGCGCTCGTCCGGGCCCGGCGTGTTACGGTCACGGCGGTACCGAACCCACCGTAACGGATGCCAACATCGCGCTCGGCCGCCTCGAGGACGGCTGCAGTTTCGGAAACCTGACGCTCGATGCCGCGAAGGCGCGCGACGCAATCGCCACTTTCGCCGCACCCTTCGGGATGGATGGCGAGGCGATGGCGCAAGGGATCCTCGACATCATCAACGAGCAGATGGCCAATGCCATCCGAACCATCACGGTCCGTCGCGGCATCGATCCGCGCGAGTTCGCGCTGGTCGCCTATGGCGGCGCAGGTCCGATGCATGCCGCGGACATCGCCCGGCTTCTGGGTGTCTCCAAAGTCGTGGTACCGCGGGCCGCTGGCGCCTTTTCGGCCTGGGGCATGCTTCAGAGCGACCTTGTCCACGATATGGCCGAGACCGTTCTCATCGATGCTCGCGAAGTCGACTGGGCATCGTTCGCGCAATGGTTCGATTCGAGCGCCGAGACGCTGGGCGCGCGCCTGGTTTCCGAGGGCGTACCGCGCGAGCGCGTGCACTTCGAACGTCTGGTCGATGTGCGTTACGTCGGGCAGGAAAACACGCTTTCGGTCGTGCTGCCGCCCGAACTGCTGGCCGCTCCGGAGAAGTGTCTCGCAACAATGCGAACCGCGTTCGAGGCCGAGTATGTGAAGGTCTTCGGCCATTCGAACCCGGACGAGGCCCTTGAAGTCGCAACGCTGCGGCTGCGAGCCAAAGGCGAAAGCGCTCTCGACGCGCGCACTTTGCTTGCCGCCGACGACGCGGTTCCGGAAGCGATGACCGCCGAGCGCGAAGGCCAGATCATCTTCGATGGCATCGCGCGCGCGACGCGCTTTATCACGCGCGGCGGCATGACGCCGGGTAAAGATTATGCGGGGCCGTGCGTGATCGAGGAAGCGACCGCGACCACCATCGTTCCACCCGACTTCTCCGCCACGATCGACAAACTCGGAAACCTGATCCTGACATTCGAGGAGGCGGCACGATGAGTGCGACGCTCGACCCCATCACCAGCGAAGTCATCCGCAATGCCTACAACGCCATCGCCGACGACATGTCCGCGATGATTGCCCGGTCGGCCTATTCGCCGATCATTTACGAGGCGCACGACTACGGCATCGCCCTGTTCGACCGCCATGCTCGCCTTCTTGGGCAATACGCAGGCCTACCTCTGTTCACCGGCGGTCTCGACGCAGGCCTCAAAGCGACCATCGAGCGCTACGGCTTGGAAAATCTCAAGGCGGGGGACGTGTACACGGTGAACGACACGTTCATCACCGGAGGCCATCTCAACGACGTCGATGTCGTGGGCGTCATCGCGGACGAAGGCGAAGTGCTCGGTTTCATTGCCATCCGCGCGCACTGGGCCGACATCGGTACCGCCGAACCAGGTTTCCCGGTCAACAGCCGTAATATCTTCCAGGAAGGTGTTCGCTGGGGCCCAACCAAGATCATGGAGGGCGGCGAGTTCGTGCGCGACGTGATCGATCTGCTGTGCCTGAACAGCCGGGTTCCGCGAACGCTCATGGGTGATCTTAAGGCTCAGCTCGCTGCCATTCGTCTTGGCTCCGAGCGCATGATCTGGCTCAAGAACCGCTTTGGGCAGGAGACGATCGAGGCCTGCGGCGAGCAGATCTTCCAAACGACCGATCGCAAGTTCCGCGATTTCATTTCCTCGATCCCGGATGGCGTCTACACCGCGCAGGGCACGTCGGACGACGATGGCGTCACGCCCGATCCGGTTGAAGCGAAAGTAACCGTAACGATCGCTGGCGATCGCATGACCGTCGATACCCACGGCTCTTCGAAGCAGCGCGCGGGCAATCTCAATACCGGTTACGCGAATACCGTCTCCGCCGTGCGCCTTGCCTTGGCGCTGCTCTATCCCGATGCCGAGCCGGACATCAACGACGGGTCGTTTCGTGCCATCGAGGTGATTGCGGAGCCTGGCTCGATCTATGCCGCCGAGGCACCTGCCCCGTGCATGCGTCCGCACCCCGTCATGTTGCTTATCGATCTCATCATCAAGGCACTTTCCGACGTGCTGCCGGACCATGTTGCGGCAGGGCTTCCCGGCGACAGCTGGAACATCTTCCTGATGGGTGTCGATCCGCAGACCGGAAAGGGTTTTACCAGCGGCGAAGCGCTCGACGGCGGCTGGGGCGCGAGCGCGCGCGGCGATGGTCCCAGCGCGGTCATCCACTCGGCCGCGGGTGACTTCCGCAATATGCCGGTCGAAACACTGGAGCATCGCGCACCCATACGGATACGCCGTCTCGAACTTGGCACGGACAGCGGCGGCGCGGGCAAGTTCCGGGGCGGTCAGAACGTGATCAAGGAATACGAAGCGCTCTGCGATATGACCGTGACGCTGCATTTCGACCGCGCCCGCACGCCCGAATGGGGACTTTTTGGAGGCGAGGACGGAGCATCTCCCGTCGTCACCGTCTATACCACACAGGAACCCGAAGGCTCCATCGTGCGCAAGGTCGAGCAGTTGCCGCTTGCTAAGGGAGATCGCTTCGTCGCCGAAACCGGCGGTGGTGGCGGATACGGCCCGGTATCGCAGCGCGCGCCCGAAGCCCATGCATCCGACCTCGCGGACGGCGTAATCAGCGCTTGAAATCGGACATTCGCGCCGTCGCAACAAAGAGAGGCCGTTCGTGAGCCCCAGCCCTACCCACCCGGACGCTAGCGCCCCCTCGTCGCGCGCGGACTTCTCGCGGCTCGAATGGGCCGCGCTGTTGTTCGTCGTGTGCTGCGGGTTCTCGTCGCAAATGGTGGCGCCGCTGTGGATCTCGGCGATCATCACCGACTTCGGTCTGAGTGCGGCCGCCGCCGGACGCGTGAATTCGTTCGAGTTCATGGCGGTCGCAGTGGTTTCGGTTCTCGTTGCGGTCAACATTCGCCGTTTTCCGACACTTCTGACGACAGTCGTCGGCATGGTACTGCTGCTGGTCGGCAACGTTGCGTCCGCCTTCACTCCGGACGAGATGTCGCTGACCTTCGCTCGCGTTTTGTGCGGCGTGGGCAAAGGCCTGGTCGAAGCCGTGGTGTTCAGCCTAGTCGCCGGCACGAGCCATCCCACACGCAGCTTTGCGACACTCAATGTGGCTTACGCCGTGTTCTCGACGTTCTTCTTCTTTACCGTACCGTACGCGATCGAGCGCGAAGGGGCTGTCGGCGCGTTCCATGCCATGGGACTGGTCGCCTTGGTCGGGACGGCCTTCCTGCCGTTCTTTCCCCGGCAGCCGCTTTCGCACGGCGAGTTGGACGGCTTCAGCCTGCGGCAGGTTCCGCCGTGGGGCATTGCCGCCTTTTTCGTCCTCATTCTGCTCTGGTCCGGGCAGCACGGGTTGATGGCTTTCATCGAGCGCTTCGGCGATGCGAGGGGCATGAATGCTCGCGAGGTCGGGCAGATCCTCGGCCTAGCCGCCTTCCTCACGATTGCCGGTCCCACCATCGCGCGCGTCGTCGAAACACGCTTCGGCTTTACCCCGCCGATGCTGCTGGCGATCACCATACTGATCGGCGCGACGTTCGTTCTCGGCCACTCGGCCACGCGGACCGCTTTCACCTTGGCGGTACCTTTGTTCATGCTGATGCCGTTGCTGATTACGCCCTACCTTATGGGCGTGCTGTCTCTCGCCGACCCGGCGGGACGGCTATCGGCCGCGTCTTCCGCAGCCATGACCGCAGGCAGCTCCATGGGCGCCTGGCTCGGCGGCATGGCGCTCACCGGGGGCGGGCTCGGCGTGCTTTCGTGGACCTCGATCGGTCATTTCGCGATCTGCGCCCTCATCATTCTCGTCATCGCGCCGCTCGCCACGCGCCGCGGGGCGAAAGTTCGCGCCGCTGCCGCTGGCGCTTTAGGAGACCCCGAATGATCATTTTCGCCAACTGCCGCCTGATCGATGGCACCTCCGACACCGTGCGAGAAGGCATGCATGTCCTCGTCGAGGGCAATGCCATTCGCGAGGTCTCCGACGTCCCGATCACGGCCGAGGGCGCTCAAGTCATCGACCTTGCTGGCAAGACGCTGATGCCGGGCCTGATCGATGCCCACGTTCACGTTTATTCGATTCATCTGAATTCTGACCGCGAGCGCGGCATGCCGCATACGCTGATGATGGCACATGCCATACACCGCGTGCGCGCCATGCTGATGCGCGGCTTCACCACCGTGCGCGATGTCGCGGGCGGCGACTGGGGTATGAAGACCGCGATCGACATCGGACTCGTCGAAGGCCCTCGTCTCTTCGTTTCGGGGCGAGCGCTCAGTCAAACGGGTGGCCATGGCGATCACCGCCACATTACCGATGAAAGCGTGCCATGCGCCTGCACGTCCGCGCTCGATATCATGACACGCCTCGCCGATTGTCCGGAGGAAGTGCGACACAAGGCGCGCGAGGAACTTCGTAAGGGCGCCGACCACCTCAAGATCATGGTTTCCGGCGGCGTTGGCAGCCCTTCGGACGCGCTCGAGAACACGCAGTACCAGATGGACGAGATTCGCGCCGCTGTGCTGGAAGCCGAAGCGCGCGGAACGTATGTCGCCGCCCACTCCTACACATCCAAGGCGACGCGCCGGGCGCTCGAAGGCGGCGTGCGCACGATCGAACATGCCAACTTCATCGATGTCGAAACCGCGCGGCTGGCACGCGACAAGGGCGCCTTCATCGTGCCCACCCTCATCTGCTACCGTGAATCGGCGGACAATGCGGATACTTACGGCCTTCGCCCCGAGGTGAAGCAGAAACTTGCCGAAGTGAACGAGGCCGGCACCAATATGCTGCAAGTATGCAGCGAAGCGGGAGCAACGATGGGCTTCGGGACCGACCTCATGGGCGAAATGATCGAGGCGCAGTCCAAGGAATTCGCACTGCGCGCCAACGTGCTCAAGCCCATGGACATCATCAAGTCGGCGACATCTGTGAACGCCGAAATTCTCCAGCAAACCGGACGCCTAGGCTGTGTCGCGACGGGCGCAATGGCGGACCTGCTGGTGATCGACGGCGATCCGGTGGAGCGGATCGAGTTGCTAGAGCCGCGCTATGGCGCTATCCAGGCCATCATGAAAAACGGCCGCTTCCACAAGCAAGCCTTGGACTGAAAAAGGAAGCAAACTGGTGGATTTGGTCGAGAGCAGCAAGTTGGTGCGCAGCACCACGGCTGTGGATGTGGCTCGTATTCTTAGAAACCGCATCCTCGCGGGTCACTATGCCGAAGATCAATTCATCCGCCAGGAGCTAATCGCATCCGAATTGGGCGTCAGCCGCATACCGGTGCGCGAAGCCCTTGCCCAGCTCGAGGCAGAAGGGCTCGTCGTTCGGCAGAAATACCGGGGCGCTCTGGTGCCCAAGCTTTCGCTCGGCGAAATCCAGGAAATCTACGAAATGCGCGGCATGCTCGAGCCGTATTTACTCGAAGCGGCGATCCCCAACATAACCCGCGAAGTGATCGATCGACTGCGCAGCGTGGTTGAAAGATCGCGCACCGTACGCGACATCACCGAATGGGCGGGGCTGAATATGGAATTCCACCGCACGCTCTACGCGCAAGCCAACAAGCCGCTTTCTGTCCAGGTTCTTGAGAACCTCCTCACGCGAGCGGATCGCTATCTGAAAGTCCAGCGGTTCCTCTCAACTGGAACGCAAGAGGAAAGCGATGCCGAACACCAGCGCATCCTAGACCTGATCGAGGAAGGCAATGGCGCAGGCGCGGTGGATGCGCTGCGCCAACATATCAGTTGGAACGCGGAAGACATTCGCCGCACAATCGGACTGGACGATTGACTGCCCGCCGTCAGGACATCTTGCGGCGAGCAGTAATTTCAATTTCCACTTTCGCGCCCGGAGCCGGAATCCCGACAAGCAGCGTCGTGTTGGCTGGAGGATGGTCGCCAAACTTCTCGCGAAGGATCTCGCAGACGTCCTCAAGATGAGCGGCGTCGGTTAGAAAGACCCGGTTGCGTACCACCATGTCGAGCCCACTATCATGCGCCAGAAGAAGTGGCTCGATGATCCGAAAAATATTGCGCGCTTGTTCAATGGCACTCTCCGGCATTACACCGGTATCGGGATGGGCACCAACCGTACCCGATATGTGAATGTACTCGCCTTCAATCAGGGCCCGCGAATACGCAGCCAGGGTTTCAAACCGAGAACCAGAAGAGATACGTTCAATGACCATACGACATCCCGCAATCGGATTTTGGATCCAAACTTGTGATGGTGTCGGTACGCGTACGAAACACGCTATGCAAGGCTCAGGGCAGAATCGGTAGCGCGAAATGTCTTGCGCGACACCGACAAATTAAAGTCCAGACTAATGCGATCGACTGTAAGGAGTTGAAGTAGCGAAATGGGCTGGCTGGCTTACCCAGACGGAGCATGGAGCCTCCCTAGCCTGCCCTCCTTACCAACCGGTGCGATTGGTCTGACAATGCCCTCCCCTGCTTCATGTGCCTCGCTAATCTGACGGTACCGGCTCAGGTTCAGGTGTCCAGGCGACACCATTGATGTGGCCGCCGCCATCAACGAACAGTGTGTTGCCGGTCATGTAGCGGCTGTCGTCACTGGCGAGAAAAAGCGCGACGGGCGCGATATCGGTGTCAACATCCCCGGTGCGGCCCATGGGGTTCATCGCATCCATGGCGGCCGCGTTTTCCGGGTATTGTTCCTTGAAGCGAAGATAGGCTGCGCTTGCCGCTCCCGGGCAAATGATATTGGCGGTGATGCCATACCGAGCCCATTCCCGTCCTGCCGTGCGAGTTAGAGCGCGCAGGCCCTCTTTCCCCGCGTTGAAATCAGCTGAATAGATATGCGCGTTGACGCCGTTCAACGAGCAGATGCTGATGACGCGCCCCCATCCCGCATCCTTCATATGCGGGAAGCATGCTCGCATCGCCCAGAAGCTTGCCTTGACGGACATCGTCATCGAATGATCGAATTCCTCGTCGGTCTTATCTTCGAGGCGCCGAATATGGCCTCCGCCATAAGCATTGTTCACCAGGATATCGACACCGCCAAACCGTTCACTGGCCAATGCGACCGCAGCAAGCAGCTGATCCTTTTGATTGACGTCCGTCTGGATGAAGCAGGCGCGCCCGCCGGCCGCGTTGATCGCCTCGGCAGCCTCCGCTCCTGTCACCGCATTGTATTCTGCGATGACGATTGCCGCGCCTTCTTCGGCGAATTTGCGCGCGATGCCGCGGCCGATACCTTCGCCCGCGCCAGTGACCAATGCGGTCTTGCCGTTCAGTCTCATGGAGTTGTTCCTCAATTGCCGAAACGAAAACGGACGGAGGCGCCGAACATGCGCGGCTCGCCATAAAGTGCGGTGTCGAAGCCAAATGCTGAATAGATCGGATAGCCACCGACGATGTACTTTTCATTCGTGATGTTGGTGACGAATGCCGCGAGATCGATGCCGCGCGCGAGGGCGTTTTCCCAATCGAGCCGCGCGTTCCAAAGAGTATAGCTAGGATACGTATCGATCGGCGCGTCCGGATCGGAGGTCGTCACTTGGCCGGTGTAGCTGAAATCGGTCGAGAACGTCAGGGCGCCGTCTGCCGTGTCAAAAATGGCGTACTGCGCGTTCATCCCCGCCTTCCAACGCGGCTGGAAAGCGATCTGCCTTCCGACGCGGCAGGCGGTACCCACATCAGTGGCACACTTCGCGTCGAGAAACGAAGCAAATCCGCCTACCGTAAACACCGCGGAAGGCTTGATCGAAACTTCCAGTTCGCCCCCTTTGTTGGTCGCCTCGCCAGCATTCTGGACAAGGTTGATCAGCGAGCCGTTCGCCAAGACCGGCAGCGTAATCTGGATGCCCTTGTACTTGTCGTAGAAAAGCGAAAGGTTCGTGCGCAAGGGAACGCCCACGTCCCAATCCGCCTTGAGCCCGATCTCGAAATCATCGACCGTTTCCTTGCCGAAGGTTGCTGTCTCAGCCGTTGGCGCAGGCAGGTTGAAACCGCCGCTTTTGTATCCCCGCCGGTATGCGGCATAGACCAAGGCTTGCGGCCCGAATGTGTATTGTGCGGTTATATCGTATGTCGGTGCTTCGAAATTCGCGCGTCCCACGACCGGGCATTCGATCAGGCCATTCGCGGTGTTCACTTGGGTGCAGTTGCCGGCGTCGTCGGTAACTGAAGAAGTTAGATAGCGTTTGTCCCAAGTGTACCGGAAGCCGCCCGAAAGTTGAAAGGCGTCGGTGACCTTCCACTCCAGATGTCCGAACAGAGCATCGCTCTTGTCGCTGAAGTAGTTCGCCGTGTTCGTAGCCGCACCAAAAGTCACCGATCGATAGGACTGGTCGATGCCGGGCTTGGTCTGCTCGTGGTAGAAGCCTAAAACATATGCGAGCCGATCATTGGCCAGCTTGCCCTGCAGCTGCGCTTCTTCGCTGAACTGATTGACGCCGCGCACGTAGGGCGGATGGCTGCCGGTTCCCGGATACTCGCTGTAAGCGTAATCCAAGCCGGAGGCGATGTCGTTCACTTCCGCAGTGCGATTTCGCCGCAAGGCAATGATGTTTTTGAAAGTAATGGTATCGCTCAAGGCGACCTCGGTCCGGTTTGTGATCCCATAAGCCTTGTTGCGATTGTAAACCGGACGTCTCGCCAGATTGCGCCGAACGCCGATGCTTTCCTGTAAGGCGACCGCATCGTTGAACTGCTGAGGAGTCAGGCCCGATAAACTGAAGCCCCCGTTCGCCCCGGCCAGGAACGCCGCGACAGCATTGCCGAACGGGCCGGTGGGACAACCGGGCAATTCGACAGAAAGACACGCGATAGGAGTTGGCGCTCCTGTCAGGAGCGGTATCGCGGCGGGAAGGCCGAAACCTTGCTGCAGGACCTCCGGAACAGGGAGCGAACCAAGCGGCGCGTTAGGATTTGCCGCTCTTAGGACAAGGCCACTGCCGGTATTATCCCGATAGTTGTAATCGACGATCGTCCGGCTTTCGATCCGATCAGTTGGTCGCAGCAGAAGCGAGACGCGAAATGCATCATGGTTGCGGCTGTCGGCACGCTGGCCGGTGTAGATTGAACGCGTGAAGCCCTTTCGCCGCGAATAGGATCCCGCGAAACGGAGCGCGATCCGATCGTCGACGATCGGGACGTTCAGGATCCCTTCGACCTCATGATAGTCGTAATTGCCATAGCTCCCCTTGATCGAGCCTTCGAGATCGAAGGTGGGCCGATTGGGTTCGAACAGGACGGCACCGCCGGTCGTATTGCGCCCGAATAGCGTGCCTTGCGGTCCTTTCAGGACCTGCACATTCGCCAGATCGAAAAAGACGCCAGATCCGGCGATTGTGGTGGGCACCTCGGCGAAATATGTCGCAACGCTCGTGAAATTCCTGGCGCCGCCGCCCACGATCCCTGGGCCTTGGCCACGAATGTAGAAGCCTGCCTCCTGGCGGTTGTTCTGATAGATATTGAGCGCTGGCGCCGTCTGACGAAGCGCTTCTGTGGAGACAACCCCGCGTTCGGTGAGCTCATCGCCCGATAGCGCCGTTATGGCCACGGGAACGTCCTGCAGACGCTCCTCGCGACGGCGCGCGGTGACGACAATATCAGCCAAGCCATCATCGGAGTTCGATTGCGCCAAAGTCCCAGGCGCCTGGCCCGGTACCGGTAACTGACCTTCAGTGACCTGAGATGTTGTAGTTCTATCTTGCGCTAAAGCTTCGCCTTGCCCTGCACTCAGGACGATAGCGGCTGCCGCCAAACGGCGACGCTGGAACCTCTTCATCAGCCCCCTCCCATTTCAAACCTATCATTCGCGGCTCTTAGATTCGCGCGATAGCAGGTTCTTTTCACTATTCTCCCTTCGTTTGCGTAGTTCAAGTGGTAATCTTTACGCACACTTAGATTTCTTCTAATGGCATTTCTTCGCGGCTAAGGTGCATGCGTAAGAACGGTGGAATCAAAGTTGACTACAAGCGCTTCTCAAGAATTTGATGATACGGATTGGCGGATCGTGAACCTTCTCAAGGTGAATGGCCGAATTACAAATCAAGAGATCGCAGCGACCCTCAAGCTCACTCGATCAGTCGTAGCGACGCGAATTCAACGGATGACCGATTCTGGATCCTTACGGATCGTAGCCGCGACGGATTTCGCCGCTTATGGCTACAACGTGCTCGTAGCGCTGGAGATCAAGGTCGTCGGCAGGTCCGTTCAGGCGGTCGCTGACGAGCTTGCTGAGTTCCCGGAGATGTTTGCGGTTCATATCGTGACCGGCGCGGCCCAAATCGAGGCGCTGGTCGGGATGCACCGTTTCGAGGATCTGTCCGAGACGCTTATGCCCAAAATGATCAAGGTTTCAGGGCTAGCGTGCATCGAGGTCGGCATCGTGACCGACATCGTCACCTATAATTTTGACGTTGGCATTCCACGGTGAAGGATATTGAATTCGACGACACGGACCGTGGCATTCTGGATGCGCTGGGCAACGATGCGCGAATGAGCAACCGCTCCATCGCAAACCTTCTCGGCGTGGCGGAAGGAACCGTTCGCGCACGAATCAAACGACTGACCGCGCGCAAGATTCTACGCTTCACCGCGATTACTGATTATCGCCAACACGGCACGCCGTTAATGGCGCTTGTCCGGCTGGTGGCCGACCATGGGAAGTTAGAAGCACTGGCCACGCAAATTTCGGATATCACGGAAATCCGTAGTGTCATCGTCACTCTTGGCCGAACGAACTTGCTTTGCATTGGCTTATTTGAAAGCCAGGAACGGCTCGCGGCTGTATGCTCCGAACAAATCGGTATCTTGGATGGCGTTGGGGAGCTCTCGATATCGACCGTCGTCCATGCGGTGAAATACAACGAGCGCATGGCGCGGCTTCGCCCCAGTCAATCTTGCCAGCCTTAAAGAGACCAATGCAATCGTCGCGGAGGCTTTATCGGGGGTTTTGGTGCGAGCGATCGGACTTACGGCGCGTGGCAATGAGACACCTGCCTTGCTGCTAATTACCAAGCGATGCACCTGCTCCCACTGGACCAATTTCGGCTTCGAGGGTACGCAAGCGAGCGCGCAAGATGCGCGTGCTGTCTGGCGAGGCGACCGGCAAAAGCAGCAGCGCTAGGCCGTGGGAGACTTTGATCCGCCACTCGTCCGTGGAGACAATCTCGGCGATCCACTCGCGCGTTGCACCACCGATAAGATATATGAACAAGCGCGGCACCGCGCGCGCGGAAACGGTGTCGACGATGGCGCCTGTCGCAATCGCCGCTTCGAGCAATCCATTCCACAGCGTGAAGCCATGGTCCTCGCGGGCGTCGCGCAAACGGCCCGTTACGGACTCAAACAAGCCGGTGAAAAGGGCGCGATGGAAATTCGGCCTGGCGTCGAAATCCGCGGCAATCAACACGAATGCAACGAACACGCGATCGAGAGTGTTTGTCCCACCCGCGCTCTCCAGCCGTGCGAGCAAACGTTCGCATTCTTCGCGATAGACCTCACCGAGCAACGCCGACTTGGATTCGAACAGGTTGTAGGGCGTTGCCTCCGAGAGGCCGGCGAGGGCAGCAACCCGGCGCATCGAGAAGTCGTCCTGCTCGAGCGCCTCGCGAGCGGCGCGAACCAGCAGGAGGCGGCGCGCCTCCTTACCGCGTTCTCGCAGCCCCGGCGAGCGCCCTTCCTGATCCATTTCACCCGCCTTCCCTATTGCGCTCCGCATAGCGCCGGACCTCGCTCGAAAAAACCCTTGCGAGCCACAGCGAAATAACTTTATAGCGCGCTATAAGAATAGCGCAGCTGCGATGATGGCCGCGCGATTGGAGAGAACGGCATGACGCTGACGCCGCACAGTAAGGCGCTGCTCGAAATGGTTAGTCAGCAGCCTGATTGGACGACTCTTGGACCAGTGGCGTTTCGCGCCTTCGTGCACGACAATCGCCAGCCCAAAAGCCCGATCGACGCTGTCGAGCAGGAAGACATCGTGGCCGACGGCGTGCCCGTCCGCCTTTATCGTTCGCCCGCGCCGGCGGGCTCGCCTGTGCCGCCGATGCTGATTTATTACCATGGCGGCGGCTATGTCTCGGGCTCGCTCGACGTCTATGACCGGCTGTGCGCGCGACTGGCGCGGCTCACCGGCTGCGCCGTCGCCTCAGTCGATTATCGGCTGGCGCCTGATCATGTCTTTCCCGCCGCGGTAGACGACGCGCTCGGTGCCGCGCGCTGGCTTTTGCGCCATGGCGGCGATCACGGAATGGACACGGCCCGCGTCACGATCGGCGGCGACAGCGCCGGCGGATCGCTCGCGATTGTCGTTGCGCTCAGGCTCGACGCCGCCGAGCGGGAGGCGGTGCGCCACTTGACGCTTTTCTATCCCGGTCTCGACCTTGAGAGCGACACACCCTCGAAGCGCGCGTTCGCGAACGGCTACCTGCTCGATGAGCGGTTCTCCGAAATGTGCATCGCCGCCTACATTCCGGACCCTGGCGAGCGCAGCCATCCCGACGCTTCGCCGTTGCGCGCCGCAGAGATCGGCCACCTCCCGCCGGCGACGCTGATCGTCGGCGAATATGATCCACTGCGCGACGACATTCTCGCCTTCGCGCGCCGCCTCACCGAAGCGGGCGTGCGCCATCGCGTCGAGGTCGTGCCCGGCACCTTCCACGGGTTCGTCAGCTTTTTCGAAGTCCTGCCCGAGGCCGATCGCGCGCTCGACAGCGCCGTGGCGGATCTGCGTACCGCGCTCGGCTGACCTTTTTCGCTACACTTTGGATGGATATCGACGATGGCGACCCTTCCCAGTCATGATGCCGCCTCCGAGACGCTCCGCAAATATCAGGAGGAGCGCGACAAGCGCCTCGATCCGCGCATCGACCGCAGCTATGCCGAAACGAAAGGCAAGTATCGCTCGTTCGTTGACGTAGATCCTAACGCTGGCGAGCGCATCGAGCGCGCGGCGATTGCCACCGAAGTCGACGTCGCGATCGTCGGTGGCGGCTTCGGTGGGATCCTTGCCGCCGCGCGGCTTAAGGAAGCGGGCGTCACCGACGTCATGATCGTCGAAAAGGCGAGCGACTTCGGCGGCACCTGGTACTGGAACCGCTATCCCGGTGTGCAGTGCGACATCGAATCCTACAGCTATCTGCCGTTGCTCGAGGAGACGGGATACATGCCGAAGGAGAAATTCTCCTTCGGCGACGAAATCCTGCGGTACTGCCAGCAGCTTGGCACGCATTTCGATCTTTACGATAAGGCGGTGTTCCAAACCGAGGTGACCGGCGCCGAATGGGACGCCGCCGCCAGCCGCTGGATCGTCTCGACCGATCGCGGCGATCGCATCGCGGCGCGCTACTTCCTGCTCGGCAGCGGCCGCGCGAATGAGCCCAAGTTGCCCGCCATCCCAGGCATCGAGAGTTTCCGGGGCAAGAGCTTCCACAGCAGTCGCTGGGACTACTCGATCACCGGCGGCAGCATTCACGACCCGCTCGACAAGCTGCACGACAAGCGCGTCGCGGTGATCGGCACGGGAGCGACAGGCATCCAGCTTATCCCGCGCGTGGCGCGTAGCGCCCGGCAGCTCTACGTGTTTCAACGCACGCCTTCGTCAGTCGGCGAGCGGTTCAACGCGCCGACCGACCCCGGTTGGTACAAGACGCTCGGCCGAGGCTGGCAGAAGCAGCGCCGCGAGCTGTGGCTACAGGCGGTGCACGGGTCGGTCGACGACAGCGAGGTTCGCGACGGTTGGACCGACTTCGGTCGGCTGATGCGAGAAACGGCGCCAACGACGCCCGAGACCGAGGCCGAGATCGGCGCCCGCGCGATGCTGATAGACGTTCAGGTGATGAATAATCGCCGCGCGCGTATCGACGCTACGATCGAGAACAAGGAGACCGCCGAACGGCTCAAGCCGTGGTATAATCTCTATTGCAAGCGCCCGACGTTCAACGACGAGTTTCTGCCGGTATTCAACCAGGCCAACACCAAGCTAGTCGACATCAGCGAGACCCCGATCACGCGGATTACCGAAGATGCGATCATCGTCGACGATCAACGCTACGAGGTCGATCTGATCATCTTCGCCTCGGGCTTCCACGTCGTTGGGCCGGTCGAGCAGCGGATCCGCTTTCCGATCGCGGGGCGCGACGGCAAACTGCTGAGCGAACACTGGCGCGACGGTATGCGCACGCTCCACGGACTGATGGCACACGGCTTCCCCAACTGGTTCTATCTCGGCCAAGGGCAGAACGCGGTGACGGCCAATTACACCACCACGGTGGATGATCAGGCGATCCACCTCGCCTACATCATCGCCGCGGCCCGCCAGCGCGGCGCCAGCATCGTCGAGCCCACTGCCGAGGCCGAGGAAGCCTGGCAGGAGGTCATCCGATCCTCAATGCTGCGGCCGGCGGAGTTCTACGCTTCCTGCACGCCGGGCTATTACAACAACGAGGGCATGGGCGGCACCGCATTGTTCGAAGAAGGCTATGGCGCCGGCCCCGCCGCCTTCGATGCGCTGCTCTCGGACTGGCGCCGCGATGGCAATCTCGCCGGGCTCGACACGCATTAGTGAGTGCCCGCGATAGGCACTGCGTCGATAGAAAGATGCAGGTCCCTGCCCACCGCTGCAACGCTGTGTCCTGAAAATGTAAGACTGGGAACTTAGGGGCGCGGGCGGCGATCAGGAGTTCCCCTTGGCTTGGCTGCGTGACATCGATGCTTGGTTCCTTGCCGAAGTCCTGCCTCATGCCGCAGCATACCGGGCTAGGGCCGCGCACTTTTGCGGTCGCGACGAGGCCGACGATATCGTGCAGGAAGCCTACACACGAGTACTGGGCACAGGCGACTTTCGCGCAATCAAGGTCCCGCGCGGCTTCGTGATGACGATCGTACACAATCTCGCTATTGAGCGGCTGCGCCGCGCAAGCGTTGTGCGGATTGACTACCTTGCATCGCTCGAAGTGCTCGAATTGGCAGATCCCGCGCCGGATGCCTTCACAGTATTTTCCGCCCGGTCCGAGTTGATCCATCTGCTGAAATTGATCGATGACCTGCCGCCGCAATGCGGGCGGGTCCTGCACATGCGCAAGATCCAGGGCATGGCTCCGGCTCAGATCGCGGCAACCCTCTCCATCTCGCTCTCGACTGTCGAAAAGCACCTGGCCAAGGGGCTGGCGCTTGTAACGCGAGCACGGCGCGACAATAATGCGCAGCCGGAGGTAGCTTGCCAGACAATCCCGAAACCGAAACGCCTGGCGACGAACTGATCGAGGTCGCTGCAGGGTGGCTCGCCAGTCTGGACGCTGGCTCTGGAGACCTGCGCGCCTTCGAGGCCTGGCGAGATGCCGATCCACGCCACGCCGTCGCTTTCGTAGAAGTGGCAGGCGCCTGGGATGCATTGAGCGATCTGAAACATCTACAGGAATCTGCCTTCGAGCCCTCGGCGACCCCGAAAGCCGATGATGCCGCGATCCCAGCCGATGCCGCCGCTGGAAGCCGCCGCACGCTGCTGAAGGCCGGGATCGGCATTGGCGTCCTGGCGCTGGCCGGCGGCGGCTTTGCCTACCGTGCCGCCGCGCGCGACACGGCCAGTACCGCCATCGGGCAAAGGCGCAAGATCGCAATCGGCTCGGCTATGTCGGTCGATCTCAACACGGATAGCAAGATCTACTGGAAGGACGGCACACCGCTGCGGTTGTGGCTCGAACGCGGCGAGATCGCCATCCGGCTGCTTACCGGGATGAGCCTTTCGCTCATCACCCAAGGGGGCACGTTTCTGCTCTCAGCAGGCCTCTACAACGCTAGGCTGCGGGACGAGAGCTGCGAATTGACGATCATCGCAGGCCAGGGCCGCCTGGGCCAAAATCGCAGGATCGTGACTGCCGGCGAAACCGCCCTTGCGACCGCAGGGCAAGTCAGTTTGCAACGCGACAATAGTGACATCGGTCGGGTCACGGCATGGCAGAGTGGCACTCTCATCCTCAATGGAGAAAGTCTCGACTACGCCCTCGCGGAAATGAATCGCTATCTCGAGCATAAGATCGTGATCGGCGATCCAAGTTTATCGCGGCTGCGCATCGGCGGCACGTTCGACACGTCCGCCCCCTACGAATTTCTGCAGGCGCTGCAGACCACATTCGCCATTCGTAGCCACCGCGACGGCAACGGCGGGATCGTCCTCACCCGCGCCTGAAATTTTTTTGCACTGCGAATGGCGGTTTGATCCGCCCCATCCATCCATGCCCCGACACTTGCATCAACCGGGGTTCATCCATGTACAAGTACCTGTTGACGACAGCCATTATGGCGGCCGCAGTTCCTACTGCGGCTCTCGCTAAGAACGAGGAACGTCAATTCGCGTTCGACATCGCCGCGGGCGATACGGCCACTGCGCTCAATACCTATGCGCGCCAGGCAGGTCTCCACGTTTCGTTTCCCTACGACGCTGTTGCCGGGCGCAAGGTCCAGGCCATGCGCGGACGCTTCACTCGAAAGGAGGCTCTGCGCCGCCTGATCGCGGGACAGGGTCTTGCCGTGGCCAGCGAGAGCGCCACGCTCGTTGCGCTGAAAGCGGCCTCCGAACCCGCCGTTCCGGTTGCAGAAGCTGAGACCCAGAGCGAGATCGTCGTCCTAGGACAAGGCCAAGAGCCTCGACAGCTTCGATTTTACCGCCATCCCGAAGCTCAACAAGATGCAGGTGCTCGAACTGGCGCGCTGCCAATGGATCATCCGGCGCGAGAACGTCATCGCCCTTGGTCCCTC
>NZ_WRPO01000014.1 GCF_009746585.1 Novosphingobium aquimarinum | reverse complement strand
TCACTTCCCGCTATCATGACGTCGCCATGGCCATGGGCCAAGGTTGAATGGAGAGCCGTATGCGCTGAAAGGTGCACGTACGGTTCGGGGAGGGGAAGCGCTTATGCGCTTCCTACTCCACTCGGTGCTCCCCTCGACCGGGACGACCCGGCCCATGGGGAGCACTATAGTCAGCGCGCCGGCCTTAGCGCAAACCTGTCGCGAGCGCACTGCTCCGGCAGGCAAAGCCCTGGATCAGTACACGCGCGCCTTGGGCTTGATGTACTCGACGTCGTCGGTGAGCGTGTATTCGTGGACCGGGCGGTAATCGATGCGGATTTCGCCGCCCTTACCGCCCCAGCCGGTGAACCACGCCGCGGTGTGCTTCATCCACTCGGCGTCATTGCGATCGGGATAATCCTCGTGCGCGTGGGCGCCGCGGCTTTCCTTGCGGTTGTGCGCGCTGGCGAGCGTAACCGAGGCCTGGCTGATGAGGTTGTCGAGCTCCATCGTTTCGACGAGGTCCGAGTTCCAGATCAGGCCCTTGTCGGTGACGTGGATGTCTTCCATCCGCTTGTAGGTCGCGGCGAGCTTTTCCTTGCCCTCGGCCATGACTTCGTCGGTGCGGAACACCGCCGCGTGCGCCGACATCGTGCGCTGCATTTCGGTTCGGATTTCGGCCGTCGGCGAACCGCCGTTGGCATTGCGGAAGTGATCGAGCCGCGACAGCGACAGATCCGCCGAATCCTTCGGCAGCTCGGGCTGCGAGATCCCCGCGACGATGTTTTCCTTGAGATGCAGACCAGTCGCACGGCCGAACACCACGAGGTCGATCAGCGAGTTCGAACCCAGGCGGTTGGCGCCGTGGACCGAGACGCACGCCGCCTCGCCAACCGCGTAGAGCCCCGGAACCACCGTCTCGGGATCGCCGTCGGCACCGATGGTGACGACCTGACCGTGATAGTTCGTCGGGATGCCGCCCATGTTGTAGTGCACCGTCGGCACCACCGGGAGCGGCTGGCGAGTCAGGTCGACCCCGGCAAAGATCTTGCCGCTCTCGGTAATGCCCGGTAGACGCTCGGCCAGCACCTTGGGATCGATGTGATCGAGGTGCAGGAAGATGTGGTCCTTGTTCGGACCCACGCCGCGGCCTTCGCGAATCTCCAGCGCCATCGAGCGGCTGACGACGTCGCGGCTGGCAAGGTCCTTCGCGGAAGGCGCATAGCGCTCCATGAAGCGCTCGCCTTCGGAGTTGGTGAGGTAGCCGCCCTCGCCGCGCGCGCCCTCGGTGATGAGCACGCCCGCACCGTAGATGCCGGTCGGGTGGAACTGCACGAACTCCATGTCCTGCAGCGGCAGGCCGGCGCGCAGCACCATGCCGCCGCCGTCGCCGGTGCAGGAGTGTGCCGAGGTCGCGGTGAAATAGCTGCGGCCATAGCCGCCCGTCGCCAGCACCACGGCTTGCGAGCGGAAGCGATGGATCGTGCCGTCATCCATGCACAGCGCGATCACGCCGACGCACTGGCCACCTTCCATGATGAGGTCGATCGCGAAGTACTCGATATAGAAGTCGGCCGAGTACTTCAGGCTCTGCTGGTAGAGCGCGTGGAGCATGGCGTGGCCGGTGCGGTCCGCCGCGGCGCAAGTCCGCTGCACCGGGGGGCCTTCGCCCATGTTCTGCATGTGGCCGCCGAACGGGCGCTGGTAGATCGTGCCATCGGCGTTGCGCGAGAACGGCACGCCCGCGTGCTCGAGTTCGTAGACCGCCTGGGGCGCCTCGCGCACCATGTATTCGATCGCGTCCTGGTCGCCCAGCCAGTCCGACCCCTTGACGGTGTCGTACATGTGCCAGGTCCAGTGATCGGGCGTGTTGTTCTTCAACGATGCGGCGATGCCGCCTTGCGCCGCCACGGTGTGCGAGCGCGTCGGGAAGACCTTGGTGATGCAGGCGGTCTTCAGCCCGGCTTCGGCCGCGCCCATCGTCGCGCGAAGGCCCGAGCCTCCGGCGCCGACGACGACAGTGTCGTAGGTGTGATCGATAATCGGATATGCAGGCTCGGTAGCCATGTCATGCGCCTCCCAGCGCCAGGCGGATCACGCAGAACAGGCCGAAGGCGGCCGCTGCGAAGGAAACCAGATTGAGAATTGCGAGGACCGCGAACTTGCTGCCGTCGTCGTGAACGTAGTCTTCAAACAGGACCTGCAGGCCAAGCCGCGCGTGCCAGATCGTGCTGATGATGAGCAGCGCCATCGCCGTCGCCGGGATCGGCGAACCGAGCCATTCGGTGACCGCCGCGTACGACAGGTTCGGCATCAGCAGAATCGAGATCGCGAACCACAGCCCGAGCAGCAGATTGCCGATCGCGGTGTAGCGCTGTTGCAGCCAGTGATGCGGACCGGCCTTGGCCGAGCCCAGGCCGCGCACGCGGCCGATGGAGGTTCCGTTACCCATGTCAGTCAGTTCCTCAGCGCAGCAGCAGGATGGCCCAGAACAGGACCGTAAGGATCACGCCGAGCACCGGGCAGGCGATCGACCAGATCTTGTTGATCTCGAGTTCGTAGCCCGCGCCGATATCGAGCACGAAGTGGCGCAGTCCGCTCATCATATGCGTGAAGAACGACCATGAGACGCCGACGAGGACGATGTAGCCGATCGGGCTGGTCATCACCTGGGCGAAGAACGCGTAGGCCCCGGGTCCGCTCGCCAGCGCGCCCAGCCACCACAACAGGATCGCGAGGCCGAGGACGTTACCGCTGCCCGTGACGCGGTGCAGGATCGACACGAACATGTGCGGACCCCAGCGCCAGATCTGGAGATGCGGCGAGAGTGGTCGGTTGCGGGTGCCGGCTTGAGCCATGCTAATCGTTCCCCTTTGGCGGCCGGCAGACCCGCCGGAACTGCCCCCGGAACTGCCGATACGATGGATTTCGCATCCCCCCTTAATCGAAATGCGCTCGCGTTCAAGCGCCGCTAGGGGCAACCTCGCCTTCCGGACAGCCGCATTCGTCGCGTGTGGCTTTGCAAGGACGGGCAAGCGCTCCTAGAGCGAGGCCATGATATCACCTGCCATTCTCGTCACCGGGGCCAGCCGCGGCATCGGCGCCGCCGCCGTCGCCGCACTCAAGGCCCGCGACGCCCACGTCATCGCCCAGGCCACCACCGCGCGCGACGGCGACACGCTCGCCGCCGACTTCGCCGATCCGGATGCGCCCGCGCAGCTGTGGCAGTCCGCGCTCGACCGCGCGGGCGGCACGATCGACGTGCTGGTCAACAACGCCGGTGTGTTCGAAGCCGTGCCGCTCGATGCCGGGGACGGCGATTGGCTCGCCGCCTGGGAGCGAACCCTGGCGATCAACCTCACCGCTAGCGCGCAGCTTTCGCGCCTCTCGGTGCGCCACTGGCAGGAGCGCGGCGTTTCCGGCCGGATCGTCCATGTTGCCAGCCGCGCCGGACATCGCGGCGATTCGCCCGCGCACTGGCACTACGCGGCGGCCAAGGGCGGCATGCTGGCCATGCACAAGACGATCGCGCGCGCTTATGCCAAGGACGCTATCTACAGCTTCGCGATCACGCCGGGCTTCACCGACACGGCCATGGCGGGCGACTATCTCGCCAGCCGCGGCGGCGCGGCGCTGCTGGCCGACATCCCGCTGGGCCGCGTCGCGGAGCCCGAAGAAATCGCCAGCATGATCGTTTTCTGCGCGCTCGATGCGCCGCCGAGCATGACCGGCGCGACGCTCGACGCCAATGGAGCCAGCTATGTCCGCTAAGTCCGCATTGCCGCTTGCCGCGCTGTTGCTCGGAGCCTGCCAGACCGCGCCGGCTTCTACGGCCGGGCCCGTTCCGACTCCGCCAAGCACCACCGCCGTCACGGATGCGGAAGCGCCCCCCGCCTCGCAGTGGGCCGAGGCTTGCACCGACTTCGACGAGTGGGACAAGGCCGGCCCGCCTTACCGGATTTACGGCAACACCTATTATGTCGGCACGTGCGGCATCGCCGCGATCCTCGTGACCGGTGCCGACGGGCACATCCTGATCGACGGCGGATCGCGCGGCGGGGCGCCGCTGATCGCCGCCAACATAGAGAAGCTGGGTTTGCGCCTTAGCGACGTGAAAATCCTGCTGCACAGCCACGAGCATTTCGACCACGTCGGCGGTCTCGCCGGATTGCAGCGGATGACCGGCGCACGTCTGCTGGCCTCCGAAGCCGCCGGCCCGGTTCTCGCAAGCGGGGAGGCGGCCGCTGACGATCCCCAAGCGGGCATGCACGATCCGTTCGCAGCTGCGCGCGTGGATGGCACCGTCACGCCGGGCGAGCCGGTGACGCTCGGCGCTCTGACGCTGACGCCGATCGCCACTCCCGGCCATACCGCCGGAGCGCTCTCCTGGACCTGGATGTCGTGCGAAGGCGGGCCCGCCAGTGTCGACTGCCGCGCCATGGTCTATGCCGACAGCCTCTCGCCCGTCAGTGCGGACGACTACCGCTTCTCCGATCACCCCCAATGGGTCACCGCTTATCATGCCAGTCTCGATCGGCTGCGCGAGACCCGCTGCGATATCCTGATGACGCCCCACCCCTCCGCCAGCGGAATGAGGGCCCGCATCGCAGGCGCGACGCCGATGACGTGCGCCCAGTACGCCGATTCGATCCACGAGAAGCTCGACGAACGGCTCAAGAAGGAGCGCAGCGCATCGTGAGTTGGAAAGTCACGGCGCACGCCCCGCGGCCGGTCGTCGAAGGCGCGTTGCTCTTGCACGAGGACGCGTTCGACTGGGATCCCGAGATCGTCATCGCCGGCAGCGAGATCGCCGAGGACAAGCCCGAGGACTGGGTGCTCGAAGCCTGGCTCCCGCGTAAGCCGCGCAAGGCCGATCTCGCCGCGATCGCGGCGCTGTTCGTGGACGGCGCGCCCGAACTCGCGACCGAAAAGCTGCCCGATGCCGACTGGGTGACGCTCAGCCAGCAGGACGTCGTACCGATCCGCGCGGGCCGGTTTCATGTCCACACCCCCGAATACCCCGCGCTCGACGAACCGGGCGTGATCGACTTCACCGTGCCGGCGAGCCAGGCCTTCGGTACGGGCCAGCACGCGACCACCGCGGGCTGCCTGGCGATGCTCGATGCGATGAAGCAGCGCGGCACCGTGGTGCGCAATGGTCTCGACGTCGGCACCGGCACGGGTTTGCTCGCCTTCGCCGCGCTCAGCCTGTGGCCGCGCATGCTTGCCACCGCGAGCGACATCGACACGGTCTGCGTGCCCGTCGTGGAAGACAATGCGCAGGCGAATGGCATCGCGCTCGGCGGCCGCGCGGGGCAACTGGCGATGACCGTCGCCGACGGGCTCGACCATCCGCTGATCGCCGCGCGCGGGCCCTACGACCTCGTGATCGCCAATATCCTGGCCGGGCCGCTGATCGCGCTCGCACCCGATTTTGCGCGCGCGCTCGTGCCGGGCGGCAGTCTGGTGCTTGCCGGGCTGCTGACGACGCAGGAACGCGCGGTGCGCAGCGCCTGCCAGCGCCATGGACTGCGGCTGGCGGCGCGGCTCGTGAACGGAGACTGGTCGATCCTGTGGCTGCGGCGGCGCGCGGTCCGCTGATCCGGCGCGCGGGCCGCGTCGCCGCCCGCCTCGCCGCGTGGATCGCGCTCGCGATCGGCCTGTTCATGCTCGCCGCCTGGGTCGGCTCATCGATCCCCCGCAATGCCGATTGGCGCGAGCCCGACGACGGCGGCGTCACGATCATGGTCGAGACCAACGGGGTCCACACCGCGCTGGTCCTGCCGCTGGTCACGCCGACGAAGGACTGGCGCGCCACCTTCCCCGTCCGCGATATCGTCGCCGCCGAGCGCCCCTACACGCACGTCTCGATCAGCTGGGGCGAGCGCGAGGTGTTCCTCGACACGCCGACCTGGTGGGATCTTTCGCCCGCGACCGCGTTGCGCGTGATCGGAGTGGGCGGCGAAGGCCTGCTCCACGTCGCGCACTACGTCCGTCCGGCAGCCTCGCCCGACATCCGGCCGCTACGCCTGAGCAAGCAGGACTACGCCGCGCTGGTCGCGGCCATTACTGGGCAGCTGGGGCGCGATGGCCCCGGCCCGCGCCATTCCGGCTACGGGCGCAACGACGTATTCTACGAAACGGGCGGCCGCTACACCGTCACGCGGACGTGCAACCAGTGGACCAGCGACATGCTGGCCATGGCGGGCGTGCGGGTCGGGCAGTGGACGCCGTTCGCGGGTGGGACGATGAAGTGGATTCCGCCGTTGATCGAAGAGTGACGCGGATCCGTCAGGCCGAATAGAGCAGGACGGGGGTCGGCAGCGGATGCTGGCTTTCCAGGATCGCGCGCAATTCGTGCCCGATGTCGGCATCGAAGGCGAACCCCGCGCGGGAGCCGACGAGCCAGCGCACCGTACCCAGAACGTAATGCGGCGAATCGGGGACGACGACCGCGAGTCGCGCACCCGACTCGACCGGAAGCGACTCGACCATAAGTTGGCAGCCTTCGGCCGAGACGTGTCGCAGCAGCGCCGAACCGACGAGGCTACCAAACGCGTTCAATTCCATTTGTCGGTCCCAAGCCATGAGCGCCTCCCTGATTGTGAGGGTAGGGGAATAGGTAAACGGCCATTTAAGTGCCGCAGACAAATTCTTAAGAGATAAAATGTCTTTATTTCATAAGGTTATAGGCGCAATGCATGTTGAAAATTAACCAGTGGGCGGAAGCCCTTATTAACGCTTCAGGGACAATCCTTAAGCCCGTCAGAGGTCATGTCTTGTTTAACTGATCGAGAGGAACGACAATGCTTCAGAAGGAAGGACTTCGTCGGGATGCAGCGCGTCCGACCGAAGTGATCGGACCCTTGGGGGAGGCGCTCACAACAGAGGATCTGCCTTCGCCCAAGACTTCGCGCTGGGTCATCCGGCGCAAGGCTCAGGTCGTCGCCGCGGTCAATGGTGGCTTGCTCACGATCCGCGAGGCGTGCGAGCGCTACGATCTCACGCTCGAGGAACTGGCGAGCTGGCAGCGTTCGGTCGAGCGCGAGGGTATGTCCGGCCTGCGAGCCACCCGCGTGCAGCACTATCGTCAGGCTCACGAAGAACAAGGCCGCCGCGGCTGAACGCCGCCGCGCCTCGCTTGCGATAGCCGCAGGGACGGTTCATGCCGAGGCATGACCGACCCTGTCGCAAGCCCCCCGCTCGTCACCTTACACCCCGCCACTGGTGACCAACTGCGGGACGTCGCCGACTTGCTCAACCGCGCATATCGGCAACCCGGCTGGAACAGCGAAGCGGAACTGCTGGGCGGGCAGCGCGCCGACGAGGCGATGCTGCGCGACGACCTCGCCAACACGCCCCTCGGCCATCTCCTCATCTGGCAACCCGATCCGACCGCGCCGCCCATGGCCTGCGTCTGGCTGGCCGACGAAGGCCGCGGTACCTGGTATCTGGGCTCGCTCGCGGTCGATACTGCGGCGCAATCGGGCGGTGTCGGCGGACAAGTCCTCGACGCTGCCGAGGCCTATGTTCGCGGCCACGGCGGCACCCGCATCCGCATGCAAGTAATCGACGTTCGCGACACCCTGATCGCCTGGTACGAGCGCCGCGGTTTCGCGCGAACCGGCACCTCCGCGCCCTTCCCGTACGGCGATGCGCGCTTCGGCATGCCCCGCCGCGACGACCTTGCCTTCGTGGAACTGGCGAAGCGCCTCGGTTAGAGGGGTTTTGGGGGAGCGGGCCGGTGCCGCTACACGCAGATAGACTCTAGCCCGCCGCCTTCACGATTTCGGCCCACTCCGCCTCGTCGATGACGCGAATGCCGAGCTCTTCCGCCTTTTTCAGCTTCGATCCCGCACCCGGCCCTGCAACGATCAGGTCGGTCTTGGCCGAGACCGAGCCTGCGGCCTTGGCGCCCAGCCGCTCGGCTTGTGCTTTAGCTTCGTCGCGGCTCATCGTTTCGAGCTTGCCGGTGAACACCACCGTTTGCCCCGCGACTTCGCTGTCCTTGGTCTCCACCACGTAGTCGGGCGGCGAGACTTCCGAGAGCAGGTCGTCCCACACCGCCTTGTTGTGATCCTCGTGAAAGAAGTCGCCCAGCGCTTCGACCACCACCGGGCCGACGCCGTCGATCGCGGTGAGTTCCGCCAGCGCCTCTTCGTCGCCGCCGCGCGCCTTCTCGGCGGCTTCGCGCAGGGCAGGCAGCGTAGTGAAGCGCTTGAGCAGATCGCGCGCGGTCACCGCGCCGACGTGGCGGATGCCGAGCCCGAACAGCAGGCGCGCCGCATCGGGCGAACGCTTGCTTTCCACTGCCGCCAACAAGTTCTCCACAGACTTGTCCTTCCAGCCCTCCCGGCCGAGCAAGTCGTCGCGGTGGCGGCGCAAGCGGAAGATGTCCGGCGGGCCCCGGTCGAGCCAGCCGAGATCGAGAAATTCGGCGATCGTCTTCTCGCCCAGCCCCTCGATATCGAGCGCGCCGCGACTGACGAAATGGCGCAGCCGCTCGAATTGCTGCGCTTTGCAGATCAGCCCGCCAGTGCAGCGCACATCGACTTCGCCCTCTTCCGCAACCGCCTCGCTGCCGCATTCCGGACAGCGCTCGGGGAAAACGTAGGGATCGCGAGCTTCGCTGCGGGTAAGGTTGTCGACAACTTGTGGAATAACGTCGCCTGCGCGCTGCAGCACGATCCGGTCGCCTTCGCGCACACCCAGTCGCTCGATCTCGTCGCGATTGTGCAGCGTGACATTGGTCACGGTCACCCCGCCCACCAGCACCGGCTTCAACCGCCCAACGGGCGTCAGCTTGCCGGTGCGCCCAACTTGGATGTCGATGCTTTCCAGCACCGTCTCCGCGCGCTCGGCGGGAAACTTGTGCGCCATCGCCCAGCGCGGCGCCTTGGCGACGAAGCCCAGCCGCGCCTGCAGATCGAGCCGGTCGACTTTGTAGACCACGCCGTCGATCTCATAAGGCAGGCCCGGTCGCCCCTCGCGGATCGCCTCGTACGCCGCCAGCATCTCGTCGAGCGACTGGCACAAGCGAAAATCGGGCGAGACCGGCAGGCCCCAGCTTGCGATCTTGCGCACCACCTCGTGCTGGCTCTCGCCCGGCACCGCACCTTCACTCACCGCGCCCCAGCCATGGGCCCAGAACCGCAAGGGACGCTGCGCAGTGACGCTCGCGTCCTTCTGGCGCAGCGATCCTGCGGCCGCGTTCCGGGGATTGGCGAATTGGCGCACTTTGGCCTCGTCCAACTCCTCGCCCTTGACTTCGGCGGCGGTTCGCGCTTCGTCCATCAGCGCCTCGTTGAGCGCGGCGAAGGCGGACTTTTCCATGTAGACCTCGCCGCGCACTTCGAAGACTTCGGGCACGTCCTTGCCCTTCAGCTCCTGCACGATGTCCGGGATATGCGCGACGTTGGCCGTCACATCCTCACCCACCAGCCCGTCGCCGCGCGTTGCCGCGCGCACCAGCTTGCCGTGTTCATAGCGCAGCGAGCAGGACAGCCCGTCGATCTTGTCCTCGGCCGTCACCGCGAGCGGTGCGTCCTCAGGCAGCGCGAGAAAGCGCCGCACGCGGGCGAGAAATTCCGCCACTTCCTCCGGCGAGAACGCGTTGTCGAGGCTCATCATGCGAACCTCGTGCGTCACTTTGGAGAGCGGCGACGCGGCGACTTCGTGCCCCACCGCATCGCTCGGCGAATCCGGGCGCTTCAGATGCGGGAACTCGGCTTCCAGCTCGGCATTGCGACGCACCAGTGCATCGTATTCCGCATCGCTCATCTCGGGCGCGTCGTCGGCGTGATACGCCTTGTTGGCGCGCGCGATCGCACGGGCGAGACGCATCAGTTCGTTGGCGGCTTCGGCTTCGCTGGTCATGCAAAAGCGATACGCCAGAGCCGACAAATCGCAATCGGCCATCACCTCGTATCGGGCAAAAATGCGCCGCGACGTTTGCGCCGCCGGCTTTCGCCGGGCAAACTCGGGGGACGATCGAGGAGCACGTTCAAGGAGTTTGCCCGAACCATGCGTCTTATCTTTCGCGCCGCCCTGGCTCTGGCCGCGCTCGCCGTCGCCCCGGTCCCCGCCTCCGCGCAGTTCGCCCCGCCGGTCATGGTCGCCGATGCGGACGTCGGCGGCACCCGCGTGACCTTCAATGGCTTGCCGGGCAACTGGTATCCCGCGAGCGGCGAGATCAAGCACCCGACGATCCTGATGCTCGGCGGCTCGGAAGGCGGCCTGACCAAAGGCAGCAACCGGCATGCCCTGGCGCTGCGCGATCGCGGTTACAACGTCCTCTACCAGAGCTACTACCGCACCACGGACGCCAATGCCGACTTCGCCCTGGTGCCGGTCGAAACGTTCGACGAGGCCATTGCCTGGCTGAAACAACAGCCCGGCGTCGATCCGGAGCGGCTCGGCATTCTCGGCAGTTCCAAAGGTGCCGAAGCGGCCCTGTTGATCGCCTCGCGCCATCCCGAGTTCAAGGCCGTCGTAGCCACGATGCCGAGCAACGTCGTCTGGGAAGGGTTCTCGTTCTCGTCCGAGCAGCGCCCGGAATACGGATCTTCGTGGAGCTTCGCGGGCGAGCCGCTGCCGTTCCTGCCTTTCGGCGAGGTGCAACAAGGGGATTCCCTGGTGCAGCTATACGGGCGCGGGCTCGAAGCGCTGTCCAATCACGAGGACGCGATCATTCCGGTCGAAGCGATCACCGGCCGCGTGCTGCTCATTTGCGGCGAAGCCGATACGCTGTGGCCTTCGTGCGACATGGCTCGCCGCGTCAAGACGCGCGCCGATGCCATGGACGGGCCTGAGGTCGAGATCCTCGCTTATGCGGATGCCGGCCACGCCGTCTTCGGGAGCCCCCTGCCCGCCGACAGCGATCTCTCGCGGCTCACCTATTTCGGCGGAAGCGGCGAAGGCAACAACGCCGCGCGCAAGGATTCGATGGCGAAGATGGAAGCGTTTCTCGACGAGGTACTGAAGGATTGAGCGTAAGGCCTCAGGGCCTCACACGCCTTCCAGCAAGCGGTCCGCTTGCGCGCGCGCTTCGTCGGTGACTTCGGCGCCCGAGAGCATGCGCGCGATCTCTTCCTTGCGCGCGGCTTCGTCGAGCAGCGCCACGGACGTGCGCGTCACCGTTCCTTCGGAGGACTTGGCGATCATGTAGTGCTGCTGCCCCCGCGCGGCGACTTGCGGGCTGTGCGTCACCGCCAGAAGCTGGCCGTTCGAGGCAAGGCGCGACAACCGATCGCCGATCGCCGAGGCCACTGCGCCGCCGACGCCGCGATCGATCTCGTCGAAGATCACGGTCGCCGCCCCGCCCTCTTCAGCCAGCGCGACCTTGAGCGCGAGAATGAAGCGCGACAGCTCGCCGCCGCTGGCGATCTTGGCGAGCGGCGCGAAATCTGCGCCGGGGTTGGTCGAGATCAGGAACTCTACGGCGTCCATGCCATGGGGCCCCCAGCGCTCTTCGGCCAGCGGCGTGACGGCGGTGCGGAACTTGGCGGCATCGAGCTTGAGCGGAGCCAGCTCGCCCGCCACGGCGGCATCGAGCTTTTCCGCGCCAGCCACCCGCGCCGCGTGCAGCGCTTGCGCCAGCTCGCGATAGCGCTCGCCGGCAAGGCTGGCGGCGACTTCCAGCGCGGCGATCTGTTCGCTCCCGGCCTCGATCGAATCGAGCTGTTCGCGATAGCCGCGCGCCACTTCGGGCAAATCGGCGACATCGCAGCGGTGCTTGCGGGCCAGCGCGCGCAGATCGAACAGCCGCGTCTCGATCCGGTCGAGTTCGGCCGGTTCGAACGAAAGCGCTTCGGCGGCACGTTCGATATGCTCTTCGGCATCGCTCGCCTCGATCACCGCGCGATCGAGCGCGCCGAGCGCGTCTGCGAGCAGCGGATGCTCGCCCGCGACTCGCTCGAGCCGCCGCGCCGCCGTGCGCAAGTTCGCCAGCGCCGAATCGGAGCCCTGGAACAAGTGCGCGAGTTCGGCGAGATCCTCGGAGATCCGCTCACCCTGCTGCATCCGCGCGCGCGCTTCGGCCAGCGACTCCTCCTCATCGGCCTCGGGCGCCAGCGCGGTCAGTTCCTCCAGATAGGCGACGAGCAGGTCCTGATCCTCCGCCGCTTTCGCCACGCGGGCCCGCGCCGCGTCGAGCGCCTCGCGCTTCGCGCTCCAGTCGCGCCACGCGGCTTCGAGCCCGGCGACATCGGCACTCGCGAAGCGGTCGAGCAGCATGCGGTGGCCGCGCGGATTGATCAGCCCGCGATCGTCGTGCTGGCCGTGGATCTCGACGAGCGCCGGCCCGATCTCGCGCAGCAGCGCGACGCCGACCGGCTGGTCGTTGACGAAAGCCTTGCTGCCGCCGTCGGCCTTGAGGCGCCGCTTCAGGATCAGCGATTCGCCCGGCTCCACGTCGATCTCGGCCTCGGCCAGGGCGTCGGCGATCGGCGCGGGCAACCGCCCGAAATCGAACACGGCCGTAACGCTCGCCTGGTCCTCGCCCGCGCGGACGAGGCCGCTGTCGGCGCGATTGCCGAGCACGAGGCCGAGCGCATCGAGCAGGATCGACTTGCCCGCGCCGGTCTCACCAGTGAGCACGCCGAGCCCGCCGACGAAATCGAGGTCGAGCGCGTCGATCAGGACGATATTGCGGATGGAAAGCCGAGTGAGCATGTTCGCGTCGCGTTCTAGCGAAAGTCGCGACATGCGTCACCCGGCTTTGCTCCGCCGCAACGGCAAGGGGGACGTGCGGACGGAGCTGCCTGTAGAACGCTTCAACCGAGCAAAAGGTGCCCGAGGCCGTTGATCCACAAAGCGACGACCAATGCGGCGATCCAGTCGATCTCGGAAGGCCACTCGCGCGAGCCGGTCGTGCGGATCTGCGGGGGCAATCGGCGCTTGAACGTGCGTTTCATCGGATCAGAACTCCGTCTTGATGGTGGCGCCCCAGGTGCGTGGATCGCCCGGCTGGCCGACGATCAGGCCGGTGTTGCCGCTCGGCACCGCGAGCTGCTCGAAATATTTCACGTCGAAGGCGTTGCGGACCCAGCCGTAGACATCGAGCCCGCCCGAAACGCGGAAGCCCGCGCGCAGGTTGGTGAGCGCGTAGCCCTTCACCGTCGTATAGGCCGAAGGCGAAGGGTTGGACGAGAATGCCGAGCGGTAATTGCCGTCGACGCCCAGATACGCCTCGCCATCCAGTCCGAAGAATGAGGCCGGCACATTGCCCTCCGCGCCGTAGGAGAAGGCCCATTTCGACACACCGGGCAGGCGCTGGCCGGAAATATCGCATGACGCGGGGCTGAGGCCACCCGGGGTGCCGGGCGCGCTCGGCGCTTGTCCCGGAGCGACGGTGGTACCGCCGGAAAGCTCGGGCGGGCACGGAGCGTCGGTGAAGCGGCGATAGGTCGCATCGGTGTAGGCGCCGTTGACGTAGGCGTTGAACCGGCGGCTCGGGCGAATCGAGAAGTCGGCCTCGATGCCTTGCGTGCGCACCTTGTCGGCATTGGCGAGATAGCCGCGCAGCACGCCGAGTTGCCCGTTGTTCACCAGCGCCTGATAATCCGCGATCTCGGTGCGGAAGGCGGCGAAGTTGGCAATGGCCTTGCCGTCGAGGAACTGCGCCTTCAGCCCGATCTCGAAGTGATCGACTTTTTCGGGCTTCACTGTCGCGGCGGCGAGCAGCGGCGCGCCGTTGGCATCCGCGGGCAGACCGTTGAGATTGACGCCGCCGGACTTGAAGCTCTTGGCATACGTCGCATAGGCGAGCAGGCCCGGCGCGGCGCGGTAGCTGACGGTAAAGTCGTAGCTGAAGTTCCAGTCCGAAAACCTCGTCGCGAACTGCTGCGGGGCCAGCACCGCGCGCTGGGCGACGATGCGCGGATCGGTGCTCGCGAAGGTGACCAGCTGACCATCGCCGTTCACCACCACCGAATCGTAGGAGCCCCGCTTCTTGTCGTAGTTCAGCCGCACGCCCGGCTGCAGCGTCAGCGCGTCGGTCACTTTCCAGCTGACTTGGCCGAACAGCGCGGCGCTGGTGTTGGTGAGGCGGATGTCGTTCGAGGCGGTCAGTCCGTCGAGCACGCTGGGGTCCTGCGACAGCGGGTTGGTCGGATTGATCAGCCAGGCGCTCGCCGCCGGGCCCTGCTGCTGGGTGCCGGTGGTGCGCACGGCCTGATGGAACGCGAATGCGCCGAGCACGAAGTCGATCGCCTCGCCTTCGTGGTTGAGGCGGAACTCCTGCGTATACTGGTTCTGCTTCGAAGGGTTCTGTGACAAGGTCGTGATCGGCAGGCCCAGGTAATCGCGGTCGTTCGCGGGCAGCCAGTCCCAAAAACGCCAGGCGGTGACTGAACTCAGCGTACCGAGACCCGTTTCCAGCCTGGCCTTGAGCGCGAGACCACCCATCGCGTTGCGCGCGTTGAGATCGGCATCGAGATCGGTCAGCCGATCGAAGGGATCGGTGCTCGGCACCGCGTAGTTCTGCGCGGCGGCCAGCGCCTCGTACTGACGATTGAGGCTGCGCTGAGTCAGCCCGGTCTTCACGAAGATCTGCGCGCAGCATTCGGGGTTCTGCCGGGCGTAGTCGCCCGCCAAGGTGGCCTCGAAGGTGTCGCTTGGCTGCCAGCGAAGCTGCCCGCGAAGGCCGATATTGTCCTGCTCGTTGACGTAGTTGCCGGTCGCGACGTTAAAGATCGTGCCGCGACGGCTGGTCGCCGAGATCGCAAGACGCGCCGCCAGCTGATCCGACAAGGGCCCCGAGATCGACGCCTTGGCCTGCTTGAAATCGAGGTTGCCGATCGAAATCTCCGCCCGCCCCTCGAAGCTGTCCGTTGGCGCGCGCGTGGTGATATTGATCGCGCCGGCGGTGGTGTTCTTGCCGTAAAGCGTGCCCTGCGGCCCGCGCAGCACTTCGATCTGGGCGACATCGAGGAAATCGAACGTGGAAGAGGCGACACGCGAATAATAGACGTCGTCGACGTAGATGCCGACACCCTGCTCGATCCCGTCGTTGGTCAGGCCGAACGGCGAGCCGATACCGCGAATGTTGACGGCGGTGTTGCGCGGGTTGGAGGAATAGAACTGCAACGTCGGCGTGAGCTGTTGCAACCGCCCCACGTTGAACGCGCCGGTCGCGTCGATGTGATCGCCGCCTACCACCGATACCGCGATCGGCACGTCCTGGCTCGATTCGGCACGGCGACGCGCGGTGACGACGATGGCGTCGCTGGTATCGTCATCGCCGGTGCCGACGGATGTGCGCGACGTATTGCGGTCGGGGTTCGGAGCGCCTTCTGGCGGCGCCTCCTGCGCAGATAGCGCGGTCGGCAAGATCAGCGCGCAACCGGTAAGCAGAGAAATACGGACGAACGAATGCATATCCAAATCCTTGGGTGAAAGGGAATTGGATGCATCCGGCGGTCCGGTCTGCACCTATATAGGTTGGAAAAGTGGGCGGTCGCGCGCGCGACCGCGTCAAGGTCAGGTAAAGCGCTGGCGCTCGGTCACTTCGAGCTGCACGACCTGCCCGTCGTGGATAGTCAGTTGCACCGCGCCGTAACGCATCCGGCCGATCGCATCAGCGACGGCGGCCAAGGCTACGCTGGCGCGATCGAGCGCGGGTGCCGGGTGTGTGAGAGGATGACGGTCGGCATGAGATACTGGCGATGTTCGTATCGAGGCCATGAGGACGCTCCTTCTGCCCCCTCTTTAACTCTACCCAAGAGATAGACAATCGAAATTTGCCTTGCCCGCGCTAAAGCGAAAGTTTCGCGCGCCGATATGATCGCTTACTCTTCCTCGTCCCAGGCCGGAACCGGATCGACCGGATCGGCCAGGGACATCCGGTCCAGCATCGCCGCCATCTCGTCGCGCAGCATCAGCATCAGACCGCGCAGCCGGCATTCCGATTCGGGCAGGCAATGATCGCAAGTCTCGTGCGCGTTGCGGCTGGCGCAAGGCACCAAGGCCAGACTGCCGCGCGTGATGCGGATGATGTCGCCATAGCGGATGTCGACCGGCGGCAGCGCGAGTTGATAGCCGCCGCTGCGCCCGCGCGTCGACAACACGATGCCTTCGCGCGCCAGCTCCGAAAGGATGACGGTCAGGAACTTGCGCGGGATATTCTGTGCTTCGGCGATGGCATCCAAGCGTACCGGTGCTTCGCCGTGATGGAGCGCGAGTTCCTGCAAGGCGCGGATCGTATAGCGAGTCTTCTGCGACAGCATGACCTCGCCACACAGCCCGTCACGGGCAGCATTGTCAACCTAGCCGATAGACTCAGGCCGACAAGCTCCAACGCCGGTGATCAGGTCGCAGTCGTATTCGGCGCGTGCTTACGCATCAGATCGTAAGCCATGTCGTACCACTTGCTGTCCGGATAGTTCGCCTCCAGCACGGCGGCGGACTTCTGTGCTTCTTCCGGAACGCCAAGCGACAGATACGTCTCGACCAGCCGGAACAGCGCTTCGGGCGCGTGGCTGGTGGTCTGGTAATTGTCCACGACATTGCGGAAGCGCAGCGAGGCCGCCAGCCACTTGCCGCTGCGCTCGTAATAGCGACCGATCGTCATTTCCTTGCCAGCAAGGTGATCGTTGACGAGATCGAGCTTGAGCTTGGCGTCGCTCGCATAGGGCGTTGCCGGATAGCGGCGGATCACATCGGTCAGCGACTGCTTGGCCTGCAGCGTGATCTTCTGATCGCGGCTGACGTCGCTGATCTGCTCGTAATAGCACATCGCGATCAGGTAATAGGCGTAAGGCGCGTCCTTGTTGCCCGGGTGGATCGAGAGGAAGCGCTCGGCCGCCTGAGTCGCCTTGTTGTAGTCGGCCGCGGCGTAATAGCTGAATGCGCTCATCAACTGCGCGCGGCGGGCCCAAGGCGAATAGGGGTGCTGGCGCTCGACTTCGTCGAACAGCGCCGCGGCCTGCTTGCTCTGGCCACGATCCAGTTTCGCCTGCGCCGCGGCGTAGAGCGTATCGACATCGCGGGCGACGTAGGCGGTGTCCTTCACCTTGCCTCCGCCGGCGCAGGCGGAGAGCAGCGCGAGAGCCGCGGCGGCGGTCGCAACGCGGGTGGCGGAAAGACGGAAGGAGGCGGACTGCGCGCGCGAACGGTCGAACATGTCGGTGCCTATAGACAGCGCGCGGCTGAACGCCAAGTGAAGTTGATCCAGCTATGCCCGGCCCGCGAAAGCGAAGGTGAACGTGGTCGACCGAAGGCTTTCTCGCCCTCCAGCTTCGATCCACGGCGCAACGGCACCGGCAAATGTCGCTTGCTCGATGCCAAGTGCTGCCACTTGCAGCGCGCCAGCGCCCAGCACCATGACGGGCCGCCGACCGACGCGCTCACACGAGCAGGAGCCGGTCGCCCATTGATGGCCAGCCGCAATGAGAAATCGATCCATGCCATGCGTTGGACGCAATGTGTAATCTATCCAAATTTACTTTATTTCTTCAGGCAAATATACCTGGATTGACATATGTTGAATTGTTGGCGCGTTAGTAATGCCTTAAGTTCGCCCCCGATATATTTAGGCCATGTTCAATGCGAGATCTGAACCCGGCGGAACGCATCTTGAGGTTCGCGCACGTCGCGATGCGCTGGTCATCTTCGGTGGGTTCACTGCCCTTTTGATCTTGTTCATCAACATCGAGGCGTTCGAATACGTCGTTCGGTTCTCAGATGGTCACGAAAGCTGGGAACTGGACGAAATCCTGACCGCGATGATGGTCCTCCCTTTCGCCATGGCCATTTTCTCGATCCGCCGCCTGCGCGAAGCGCATCTGGAGCTGGACTGGCGGATCACGGCGGAAGAGCGGGCGCACGCGATGGCGATGCATGATCCGCTCACGGGATTGGCGAACCGTCGCAACCTCACCCAGGCGCTCGAGAAGGCCATCGCCCGCGCGGACGTGTCGCCACTCACCTTGCTGCTGATCGATCTCAATCGCTTCAAGGCGATCAACGATCTGCATGGCCATCAGGCCGGGGATGAATTGCTGATCGAATCGGCGAAGCGGCTGCAGGCGCACGTCGGAAGCAATGCGATCGTCAGTCGGCTGGGCGGCGACGAATTCGTCGTTCTGCTCAAGGATGTGGCGAACAGCGAGACCATTCTGCCCCGGATCGAAGAAATATCCGCCTCGTTCGACGAGCCGTTCACATTGAACAGCGGCTCGGTGTCGATGGGCGCCAGTATCGGTGCGACGACCGTCGATACATCGCACATCAGCGCGGGCACGGTCTTGTCGCAGGCCGACGCCGCCATGTACAAGGCGAAGTTGCGGCGCAGCAACTGCTTCCACTTCTTCGAGGCGGGCATGGAGATGGCGGCGATCCGCCGCGCGGAAATCGAAAGCGCTCTGCGCAAGGCCATCGACGAGGGAAGGATCGAGCCGCACTATCAGCCGCTCATCTGTCTCAAGGACAATCGGCTGATCGGATATGAAGTCCTCGCCCGATGGCGCCTGGAAGACGGCAGTCTGCGGATGCCCGACGATTTCATTGCGATCGCCGAAGAGACGGGGCTCATCGGCGACATGTTTTATGGTCTGGTCGAACGCGCCGCCGCCGACGTGCGGAACTGGTCGCCCGAACTGACGTTCGCAATGAACGTCTCGCCCGTGCAGTTCAGCGATGAGTGGCTGGTCGAACGCATCCTCCAGATCCTCACCAAGGCCGGAATCGCGCCGGGACGCCTCGAGATCGAGATCACCGAAAACGCGCTCGTCACCGACGTCGCGATGGCGCGCACACTCATCGAAGAATTCAAGAAACAAGGCATCCGCGTCGCGCTGGACGATTTCGGAACCGGTTATTCCTCGCTGCGCCATCTGAGCGAACTGGACTTCGACAAGCTGAAGATCGACCGCTCGTTCATTCACAACGTCGCCCACAACGAATCCTCGCAGACGATCGTGCGGACGATCACTTCGATGGCGCACAACCTGGGCCTGCAAGTGGTCGTCGAAGGCGTCGAAACGATCGAGAATGCCCTAAGCGTGATGGGATACGGCTGCGACATCGGCCAGGGGTTCCTCTACGGCAAACCCATGGCGAAGGCGAAACCCTACCCCGAAGCCGCGGCGACCGATGAAGCCTCCGATGACGACGACGAAGACGGCGGCGGCAGACTGGCCCACTCAGCCTGACGCCGCTCCGGTAGCGAAACCGAACCAGCCCGAGCCAACCTATTTCCTGATTTTGCTGATTACGAGGTGAGGAACGCCATCGGAGGTACGCTCCGCAGAGCGTCCATCCTTCCCGATCACTCCGCGAATGCGGCGGCGCAGATTGGAAAAGGATGCGAAGGTCACCGTATCAACGGCTTGGTCGAGATGGATCGCGACTCTGAAGCCCTGCCCCTCGCTCGCCGCATCGACAAGGCGTCCGGTAAAAGGCTGGTTCATGTAGCGACCTTCGACTTCCCCGCCGATCGTCAGGGCAGCACCATCGAAGCCGTCGCCCGATGCCGGGACGCTCGCAAGGCGGGCGCGCAGCGTGTTCCAGTCGCGCGCGCCCTCCTCCTTCGCCACCGTTTCGAGCGCCTTGCCTTGCGACAGCGCCTGTCCCTTTGCGAGCGCGGCTTCCCGCAAAGCGGCCGCACGCTTTTTCGCATCCGCGATCGTCCGTATGGTCATGGCGTGACACTCCCTGCAATGTGGCTTGGGCGCAAAAGCTGGCCAGCGCGGCGATGGCGCATGAGAACCGATGCGGCGAGTATGAGGATGACGCAGTCCGCCGCAGGGAACGCAAACCACAGATGCTCCGGCGACAAGAGGCTTGCGAACACGAATATCAGGATCGGTGCCAGAACGAAGGGCTTAAGCAGCATCAAGATTGCAGTGCGCTCCGGCCTGCCGATCGCCTGGAAATACATCGCGAGGACGAGGATCGGCCCGGAAAAGGCATAAAGCATCAGCATCGGCCGCATGATCGCCCCGGCCCCTGCCACGACCGCCGCATCGTCGACGAAGGCCCGACCCAGATCCGCACTCGTCGCCAGAAGCGCTATTTCCAGCACCCCACAATAGATCAACGCGATCCAAAGCGCCCGGGTCAGCGCCGCGTCCGCTCTCGCGTGCAGACCGGCTCCCACATTCGTCCCGACGATGGTCTGGGTCGCCAGAGCCAGCGCCATCAGCGGCATGAAAGCGAAGCCGAAGACGCGTGTCACGATACCGTAAGCGGCGATGATCTCCGCATAGCTTGGTCCGCCTCGCCAATGGATGGCAGCGATCACTGCACCGGACGACAGCGCCATGCCGAGGAAGCTGAGGCTGAGCGGAAGGCCCAGCGCCAGGATAGACCGCCAATGCCCACGCCATGGCCAATGCCTTAGCGCGGCGAGCGGAAGAAGCCGGCGATCGCGCCGCCGCAGGTCCACCAGCAGGACCAGTCCGATCGCCTGGGCGATTACCGTACCCCAGGCCGATCCCGCCACGCCCATGCGCAGACCGACGATCAGAACATAGTTCAACACGATGTTGGCGAGCGTCACGCCGACTGAAAGAACCGCCATGAAATTCGCCCGCCCTTCACTGCGCACCGCATCGGCGTGGAGATTCATCAGGAATTGCAACGGCACGCCGCACACGAGGATCAGCAGGTACGTCCTGGCCAGGTCGCTTACCTCGCCGTTCCCCTGCGCCATGCCCGCGAGCAGCGGCGGGCCGATCAGCAAAAAGATCGCGATCAGGCCGAAAGCCACGACCAGGCACAGGCCATGCGCGCTGACGAAAATCGCACTGGCCGATGCGCGGTCGTTTGACCCCAGGTACCGCGCCAGGAGGCTCGACATCCCCCCGCCGACCAGCGATCCCAGCGCGATCAGCACCATGACCGCGGGAAAGCTGAAGCTGACGGCCGCCAGGGCGATCGGCCCGACATACCGTCCCAGAAACGCCGCATCGACGATATTGAGCAAGCCACTCATCGCCATGACCAGCGCCATGGGCACGCCCGTGGTGACGAACAGACGACCGACCGGCGCTGCCAAAAATGGATTCTCTTCGAAAGTCACAGACGACATCGCCCACTCCTCGAACAAGACATTTCTGAAAGGATGGGGTGCCTGCATTGCCCACCAACGAAATGCTTTTTCGAAAGTGAGATGTTCGTCTGTTCCGGGCTTTACCGTGACTCGCGTCTGCAGGCGGCTGGTGCCCGGCACCTGCCCCGCGAAATGGACGCCGATCCCGCCGATGTCAATCGCTGTGAAGTTCAGAAAGCGAGGCGCGCCATCGGGATCAAGCTCATTGGCTTTTGCCCGATGCCAGGCGTTCGATCATCGCCAACAGACGATCGCGTTCGAAGCGAAACTTCTCGGCATCTTTGCGGCGCTCGGTTTCGGACAAGTGCCCGCTATGGAAATCTTTCCAGGATCCGGTTGCGCTTGCTTCTCCTCGAATTTGCCCATCGGACCCGGGAAACCAGATGAGCGCCGTCGCTGAGAACGACCGGTTTTCCGGTGACAGCCCCAAAGGTACACAGCGCCGAGCTAGATGAAGTCCGTCATGGACGGACATCGCCGCAAGTCAGAGCAGGAGGCCGAGAAAGGATGCGCCGGGCACCGGATTGAAGGATACGGGCTCGGCAGGGGTGAAATTGAACGCCGCATAGAGCTTGCGGGCGGAGACGGACTTTTCCTGCACGTCGAGCCTCATCTCACGGTAACCGATCGTGCGAGCCTGCGCGATCAATTGCTCCACCAGTTTGCGGCCCGTGTGGCTGTCTCGTGCGCGAGGGCGAACATACAGCCGCTTCATCTCGCAGATCTCCGCGCTGACTTTGCGCAAGGCGACGCAACCCTCGATGTCGCCGCCGCGGTCCGCCAGCAGTACGCATCCGGCAGGCGCTGCATATTTGCCGGGCAAGTTCGTCAACTCGGCATCGTTTTTCTGATAGTCCAGATTGACCGGGGAACTGGCGATGAACTCGCGCCAGATGTCCAGCACCGAAGCGGTATCATCGGGGAAGATCGCATGCCGAATGATCGTCATGCCCGATCGCGTAACCGAAGATCGTGGCGTCTTTGTGAGCGATTGGTTTGGAAAACGCCTGAACCAATCTCAGGCCAGTTGCTCTGAAATACCACTGATGCGAACACCGAAAGTGTGCCGCAGACAGGAACTGCCATTCCATCCAGCGCATGAACGGCAGGACAGTTTCACGATGCGGCGCTCTGCTCTGGCCGGTACGCGCCCCAGACGCTGTTGTTCGACCGCCCGCTTGGAATGTCGATTGTTGAGTGGATCGCTGCCCTGGATGTCCGAGCTTCTTGGCGACAACGGCAGTCATGCGGCGATGGGCTTAAGCTCCACTTTTTAGCTCGCCTGACTTCTTCGCCCACGCTGGCCCGACGTCCTCTACCGCGTCGGTCCAGATCAAACCGTTGAAGCTGGCCGGGACAGCATCGAGATCGTCAGGGTCCGTTATGCCGGGTGCGCCATTTTCGTTTTCAATGCTTCCGAGTAATATCACGGTCGTGTTGGATTGGCGCATCCGTTCAAGAAACCGGTTGGGCCATCCCCATACCAGAACCCTGTAGTTGATCGGCACTCCGATCACGCTGTTAGCGCAAGAACCGGGCGTTTTCGTGCTCCATCCGACCTTCATGTAATCGAGGGTGCACGTTTTCATTTCTGCCTTGGAGAAGGCAAAGCCGCTCGGATTGATGGATTTCCAGCGCATGACAGGCTTGTCATGGCCATAGACCATGATCTTGTCGTCGATAGCGATCCCATGCCTATCGAGATAGGCGCGCAAGAGATCCGCTTCGTGTATCCATCGGCTCTTGAAGTTGATCAGGAAGCGTTGCTCCGGGAAGGCCTTCAGGACTTCGGCCAATGACGGCATCATCCCCTTTCCCTTGCCACGGAACGGGAATGTCTTGCCGCCGTCAGCGGTGTACCCATAGCCTACGTCGAGCGACTTGAGATATGCTAGAGACTGCTCACGAGTGACGCCGCTCCCTTCGGTCCGGCAATCGATCGTCCAATCGTGGAAGACCACGAACTCGTTGTCGGTCGTCGGGTGGATATCGATTTCAAGGATGTCGGCGCCCGCCCAAAAGCTGGCAGCGATCGAGGGCAAGGTGTTCTCGATGTATGGGTTTTTCGGAGGCCGCATGCGGTTCGCGGTGCAAGTGTCTTTGTCGATCCCAACCCGGTCGTAAAGCTGATGAATCCCCCTATGCGCCATCAGCCGCGCTTCGCCTTCGTACTCAGGCGCAAGCCACGACGCATTTGCGATATAGACCGCACCCATCAGCGTGAGCGCTGCAAGAAGAATCACGCGACGTCGCTTCATTTGCCGATGCCCAGCCTAGATCTTGGGAATTGGCTTTAGGAACATATCGCCCTTGGAGGAAAGATCGAAAGGGAGTTTGCTGCCGTTACGTGCGATCCTACGCAACGACGGATTTGTCCCAAAGGCGTTAGTCCGTCACCGTCCCTGCCAATAACGGCTTTTGGGTCGTGTCCGGTAAGTCCGCATGTAGGCGAGCCGCGACCCCCGGCCGTCCTGCCGCGATGGCGGCACAGGGGCGGCTGTCTGGGAATGATGGGTAAGCGCGGGGTGCCGAGCCTGTTTATTGGCTCGCTTGCGGCGTCCCGTCGGGTCCGCAGCCGGCATACCGGCAGTACATTTCCGCCATGAACCGGCGGTCCGCTGCGTAGCGTTGCTCGGTCCGGCGATAGTCGGCGAAGTTCGCGCCGTCGGGGTTCGAGGCGGTATGCTCGGCGCGCATGTCGCGAAAGAAGCGCTGCTGTGCCTCGGGCGTATAGACCGGATTACCGCCGACCTTTTGCGTATAGAGCCGCGAAATCGCATCCTGGTGCGCCATCATCGCCTGACGGAAGGTCATCAGCGGCCCGGCGTAATACGCGTCGAGCGCCAGAGTGCAGGCGTTGATCGCACCGACCTTCGCGACCGGGTCCGGGATCGCCTCGAAGTCGCCGCGGCAATCGGGATAGGCCGCATCGGAAAAGCGCGGGGTCGCGGGCAACGTCGGAAGCGGCTGGGTGGCGCGCAGCTCGTTGAGCCGGGCGAGCGAGCCGGACGGCGGCGCGGGGCGCGGGGCGATGAACTCGGCGGGCGGTGCGGGGGTGGGTACGGGTGCAGACGCAGATGCGGGATCGGCCAGACCGGACGCCGCATCGGGATCGACCGAAGCGATGGCGGCGCTCGCCGGGCGCGACGCGGCGAAATCGACGGCCCCCGGCTCGTTCACCGCCGGCGTGCGGGCGGCGAGCCTGGGGCGATCGGGCGCGGGCGCGGCCTCGAGTTTCGCCAGGTTGTCGCGCGCCATGCCGGCGAACAGCCCCTCGGGGAACTGGCGCAGGAACGAGCGGTAGGCGCCGGCGGTGTTCGCGCTCGCCGCGCCTTGCCAGGCCAGCGCCTCGAGCGCGGCACGGTCGTTCGCGGTGGCGGCGGGCGCGGCGGCGACGCGCTGCGGGACGATGTAGATCGGCGTGCCGGTCATGCTCGCCGAAACGAAGGGGCGCTGCTTGCCGCCGGTCGACGAGAGCACGTCGTCGCGGATGGCGCCGCCGAGCAGTTGCACCGGCAGCCCCGGCTCGCGCAGGCGGCGGGCGAGCGAGGCGGCGAAAGGCGAGTTGGCGCCGTCCCCGTCCTGCGCGACTTGACCCGGCGCGGCGGCGAAGATGATCAGCACGTCGTCGATCTCGATCCCCGAAAGCCCCTGCCCCACTGCGCGCACGCCGCGCCGCCACGCGTTGCCGAACGGGTTGTTGCGGCACGAATCGAGCACCAGCATCCGCGTCTGCGCGCCGGTCACGCTCTCCAGCAGCCGGTCGAGATTGATCGCCTCGTAAGGCAAGTCGAACTCGGTCTCGAGCCGCGCGTCGGTCGGGATCAGCCAGTTGCGCCCCTGCCCCTCGATCGCGTGGCCGGCGTAGTAGATCATCGCGATCTCGGCGCCGTCGGCGCGGATGCGGAACTCGCGCAGCGCCTGCTGGAAATCGCCGTTCGACAGGTTCTGCGCCAGCGTCACGTCGAAGCCCGCGTCGCGCGCCGACTGCGCGATCAGCCGCGCATCGTTGGGCGGATTGTCGAGGCTCGTGGTGTGGGCATAAGTCGCGTTGCCGATCACCAGCGCCACCTTGCGCGCGGCCTCGGCCGGCATCGCCCACACACCGGCGAGCGCGGCGCACAGCAAGACCGCCAGCCGCCAGGCGGCCGCCGCCCGATGCGAGAATGTGCGCTGCGAGAAGGCCGACATCGGCGTCCCTCCGTTTCAAAAGCCCCGGTTTTCCGGCCTCCCGAATGCCAAATCCGGGCGAGTCGCACAATGTGAACTAAGCCACACGCCCGCCCCGCCCCGGCACACGCGCCCGGCCCGCGCGCATTATCCGTTTTCCTACAGGGCCTTGGCCGAGGCACAGTGCGCGCCCCTTTTTGCCGAGAAAGCCCCTGCCCCCATGCCCAGATCGACACCCCGACCCGCGACCGGACTCAAACCGCCCGCCACGCCCCTCACCGCCGAGCCCACGCTCGACATCACCCCCGCGCCGCCGCGCACCCTGCCCGCGTTCACCCCCGTCCCGCGCAAGTGCCAGCGCTTCGACGGCTGGACGCCCGAGCGCCAGCGCGGCTTCATCGAGGCGCTCGCCGACACCGGCAGCCCGAAACACGCCGCCCGCGCCGTCGGCATGACGCCCGAAGGCGCCTACCTGCTGCGCCGCCACCCCGAGGGCGAGGAGTTCCGCCAGGCCTGGGAAGCCGCGCTCGCGCTCGGCGTCGAGCGGCTGGAGGACATCGCCATGGAACGCGCGATCCACGGCATCGAAGTGCCGGTCTATTCCTACGGCAAGCTCGTCGGCACCCGCCGCGTGTTCAACGACGGGCTGCTCATGTTCCTCCTGCGCAACCGCGCCCCCCACCGCTTCGCCGCCGATAGCCTGCACAACCTCGACGCCGCCACCCAATCGAGCCTCGCCCGCCTCAAACGCGAATGGCGCGCCGAGTGGGACGCCGAACAGGAAGCCGCCCGCGCGGTGGATTCCGACAAGGTCCTCGCCTCGATCGACGCCAAGATCGACCGCATGCGCAAAGCCCAGCACGACAGCATGAGCCCCGAAACCCGCCGCCTGTGGGACGCGTACCAGCGCAGCCACAGCGAGGACAAGAAGGGGTACACGATGCCGTGGGATGAGGATCAGGGAGATGAGTGAAGGAGTAGGAAGGAAGGGGAATGCGAGGGTTATTACCCTCGCGCTCCCGGGTGTTTGGTGCGGGGCCGGGCCCCAGCGCCACGCCAAAAGAACTTTCAGAAACTATGGTGTTCGCGATGCCATGCAAGAAACTGTGGGTGCGGCCGATCACCTTCACGCGCAGGTGCTAGCAATTGACGACTCGGATTGAGCAATGCTTCGACCCCTTCGCGGTCGTTCACCTTACGATGAACAAGGATCGAAAGGTCATCGGCGAAGCCAATCAATCCCCGATCAAACATCCAGTGAGCAGTTCCGGATAACGCCAGTCCGTTGCGGACGCTGTCGGGACCGCCATGCTCGACCGGACGGATGTGTGCGGCCTCGGCTTCCAGCCGCCCTCCCCCATTTATGAGCTTCCACCCTGTCACCGCACAGCGCCCATCGTAAGCTTCCAGTACCGCGCGACGAAACGCGCGGTCGCGGAATGGCCGATTGATGAGCGATTGCACGACAGGTCGTTCGATTTCGAAAGGGAGCTGCCCTTCCCGCACACGGCCGAGCGGCTCAATCTCACCAATGCGTGGAAGCATGTCATCTTCGGGCAAGCCCAGCGAAATGATGCGGGCGAAATCGGAATTGGACAACGGACGCACCGCTGCCTGCGCGTTCGCCAAATCACGCTCAACGGGCTCGCCATCGATCCTGTGCGGTACATTTGGTGAAAACGGCAGATAGCTGCCCGGTTCGATCAGCGCCCGGAAGCGATCAGACACATCTGGGTCGTTTTCGATCCGCTCGACCTTCGCAACGGCAAAGAACCCCTTCGAGTGCGGGAGCTTCACCGGCTCGCGATAGACGATCCAGTTGCCAACCATTTGCTTTGCGCGGCTGAGGTAAATTTTCGGGAATTGATACCGCACTTCGGGAATGTCGTCGTAGATCGACGCATCTTTATGCAGGAATACGCCGTAGGTCATGCGACAGGATCAGCCACCGCAAGACCTCCAAATTGGCTCTCCTGGACCGTTAGAGCCCGGGAACTGCCAACCATTAGAGGTTACGCTGCTCACGACTGCCATTGCAAGTTCAACCACGTGTCGCCGAGTATGATTGAGGAATGAAACGTCAACGGCGGTCTCGAATTCATAAAATTTACGGTCAAAGAACCTTGCGCGCGATGCACCATTTTGATCAGGCGGCCTCCACGAAGCATGGCAGAGTGCGTTTCTCAAATGGCTTGCTTTGCGAAGGTCCAAAATAAGGGTCTCGAAACCGGACAATCCGCATCTCCCGTATGCCTTCACAGCGGATTCGTAGGCCTGTATTTTAGCGCCCAGCGGATCTGTAAGAGCCTTTTCAAGCTGGCCCTGCCACTTCTCTAAAGCAGTTGAAACTTCATCATCTTGGTATTCAGTAACTGCCGTAAAAGCAAAAATTGCTTTACCAAGCGTTTCTTCAAGAAACCCATATGTTGCAATCGTGCGACCAAGTTCCTGCCAAAACTCGTCCAAATGCAGGTGCGTCGGAAAACCCTCTGGTAGTGCCGCAATATCAATCACGTACGATTTTCTTGTCCGCAAATTTAGTGCTCCAAATTCTAAATACTCTTATCTAAACCTTAGAGCTTAAATACAATTAAGGAGCGAGGAAGCCTTGATTTCTGAGAACGCGAGTTCGATGGCCTTCGCATTTTTCCTTGTCTTTTTACTGTTCTCCTTGCCAGAAACATTGCGCAGCTGCGTACCGGCTCTGAGCCCGGCATAGTTCCTGCTTAAGCCGCCCTTAGCGAACCAAATGGCAGCGCGACGGTCTCAAGCGACCCAAGATCAAGCTTCCCCGAAGCCCCATCGATATCAAGCCCCACGATATTCCCGTCCTCGCCGAAATCCGCATTCACGCCATCCGCAATCTCGCGGGTCTCGGCAGATGCCGCATCGCGCAACTCGATATAGAGGCTGTCGGTTTCGGGATAGTAGTGCAGCTTCATGGCGTGTCCTCGCGAAATCCCCGGTCGAGGAAGGCGTTGTGGATCGTCTCGCCGTCTTCGAGGGTTACGACGCGCAAGATGCGCGTCGCGGGCTCGTCTGGCAAGGTGATGCGGCCCCAGTGGCGGATGCGGCCGTCGTCTTGCATTTCGCGGCGGATCGGCGCGGCGAGGACGGCGCGGCATAGCTCGACAGACAGGTAGGGCCGCTTACGCAGAACCTGTTCGTCGAAGTATCGAGTGGTGGCCATGGTGCCATCCTAGCAGCAAGCGCCCATTTCCGGGAGCGCGAGGGCGATGGCCCTCGCATTTCCTGTCTGCTCTGAACTACGATTATTTGGTGGCAGCGATCCGAACTTCGCTTTCCCGCCATTTCGAGAGCTCGCCAGCGGCTTCTAGGGTACCCGCTTCGACCAGCTTTTCCAGTTCCAGCGCTATGGAATTAAAAGCTGCGTCGTCGTCTGGAAGCCCCAAGTCTTCGTGCGTAGTCCGGAGGACCCGTGCGACCTTCAGCCAGGTCGATCGGCAATTTTGCAGAATAGCATCGGAAATCGTCGGCATGGTCATACTGTCCCCGTGCTCATGACCGATGGCCTAGTCGTCGCTTACTGCACGATTTTCGACAAAGCAGCTGCGGTCGTGCTTACTCCTCCCCCATACGCAGCGCGGCGATAAACGCCTCCTGCGGGATGCTCACATTCCCGTACTCGCGCATCTTCGCCTTGCCCTTCTTCTGCTTTTCGAGGAGCTTCTTCTTGCGGGAGATGTCGCCGCCGTAGCACTTGGCGGTCACGTCCTTGCGCATGGCGCTGATCGTCTCGCGGGCGACGACCTTGCCGCCGATCGCGGCCTGGATCGGGATCTTGAAGAGGTGCTTGGGGATGAGGTCCTTGAGGCGCTCGCACATGTGTCGGCCGCGGCTTTCGGCGACCGAGCGGTGGACGATCATCGAGAGCGCGTCGACCGGCTCGTTGTTGACGAGGATGCTCATCTTGACGAGGTCGCCTTCGCGCAGGCCGATCTGTTCGTAGTCGAAGGAGGCATAGCCTCGGCTGATCGACTTGAGGCGATCGTAGAAGTCGAACACCACTTCGTTGAGCGGCAGTTCGTAGACCGCCTGGGCGCGGCCGCCGACGTACGTGAGATCGCGCTGCACGCCGCGCCGGTCCTGGCACAGCTTGAGGATCGAGCCGAGGTATTCGTCGGGGGTGTAGATGGTCGCCTTGATCCACGGCTCGTCGATCTGGGCGATGCGGCTGGGATCGGGATAGTCGGCCGGGTTGTGGAGCAGGATCTCGCGGGCGTCGTCGGTGCGGCTCTTGTTGAGCTGGATGCGGTAGACGACGCTGGGCGCGGTGGTGATGAGGTCGAGGTCGTACTCGCGGGTGAGGCGTTCCTGGATGATCTCGAGGTGGAGCAGGCCGAGGAAGCCGCAGCGAAAGCCGAAGCCGAGGGCGGCGCTGCTTTCAGCCTCGAACGAGAAGCTGGCGTCGTTGAGGCGCAGCTTGCCGATCGATTCGCGCAACTTCTCGAAGTCCGCCGCGTCGACCGGGAACAGGCCGCAGAATACCACCGGCTGCACTTCCTTGTAGCCGGGCAGCGCCTCGCTGGCGCCGCCTTTCACCGTGGTGATGGTGTCGCCGACTTTGGCCTGCTCGACTTCCTTGATCTGCGCGGTGATGAAGCCGATCTCGCCGGGGCCGATCTCGGGCAAGTCGATGCGCTTGGGGGTCATGCAGCCGACGCGGTCGACCAGGTGGTCGGTATCGCCCTGCATGAAGCGGACCTGGAGGCCCTTCTTGAGGACGCCGTCCATCACTCGCACGAGGATGACGACGCCGAGGTAGGGGTCGTACCAGGAATCGACCAGCATGGCTTTGAGCGGCTTATCGCGGCTGCCCTGCGGGGCGGGGATCTTGGCGACGATCTGTTCGAGGATCTCCTCGATGCCGATGCCCGACTTGGCGCTGGCGAGCACGGCTTCGCTGGCGTCGATGCCGATGATGTCCTCGATCTCGGCCTTGACCTTTTCGGGTTCGGCGGCGGGGAGATCGATCTTGTTGATGACGGGGACGATCTCGTGGTCGTGCTCGATAGACTGGTAGACGTTGGCGAGCGTCTGCGCCTCGACCCCTTGCGCGGCGTCGACGACGAGCAGCGCGCCTTCGCAGGCGGCGAGGCTGCGGGAGACCTCGTAGGCGAAGTCGACGTGGCCGGGGGTGTCCATGAGGTTGAGCTCGTAAGTGAGCCCGTCCTTGGCGGTGTAATTGAGGCGCACCGTCTGCGCCTTGATGGTGATCCCGCGCTCTTTTTCGATGTCCATGTTATCAAGGACTTGCGCGGACATCTCGCGGTCGGTCAGCCCGCCGGTGGCCTGGATCAGGCGGTCGGCGAGCGTGGATTTGCCATGGTCGATGTGGGCGATAATGGAAAAGTTGCGGATGAGCGAAAGATCAGTCATCCGCCGCCGTTAGCAGTGCTTTCGCACCCTGTCAGCCAGCCTTGCGCAGCAGCGTGGCTTCGGGTCTCGTCCGCCTGGCGCCCGGAGGCAGGAAGCTGACTGCCCCGGTCTCGTCGAGTTCGAGCGGCACGGCGAACTCCATGCCCATGCGATCCTCCTTGCACCACTTCGCCGTCGCAGTCACCTGGTAGCCTTCCGAGAGCTGAATCGCGAAGGTGGTGCCTTCCGGCACGTTCCACAGCCCCTCGATCATCGCCCCGGTCTGCGATACGTTGCGAATGGTCCCGTTGTAGCGATGATCGCCGTAGGACAGGACCACCTTGCGCAGCATCGTCTGACGCGGCGGCCGTGCCGAGCGGGGCCCCCGCGCCACCGCGGTGAAGCCCGAAGCGAGCCGTTCGGTCGCGTTCTGCGCGGTCAGGGCCTTTTCGTAGATGTAGCCCTGAACATGGCTGCACCCGAGCATGCGGACGAGATCGAGCTCGTCGAGCGTCTCGACACCTTCTGCCGTGGTCTCCATCCCCAGCGCTTCGGCCAGGCTTACGATCGCGGAAATGATCGCGCCGTTGCGGCTTCCGTCGATCGTCGCACCGCGCACGAAGCTCTGGTCGATCTTGATCTTGTCGAACGGCGCCTTCTTGAGATAGCCGAGCGAGGAGTAGCCAGTCCCAAAATCATCGAGCGCGAGGCGAACGCCGATACCCTTGAGCGCCGCGAACATCGCCTCGGTCGCCTTGTCGTCATTGAGGAACACGCTCTCGGTAATCTCGAGTTCGATCCGCGAGGGCTGAATCCCCGCTGCCGCGATGGCATTGGTGACGACGGCCGGAAGCGCCGGGTTGGCGAACTGCAGGGTCGACACGTTGACCGCCACGCGAACGTCCTGCGGCCACCGCACCGCATCCTGGCACGCCGTGCGGATCGCCCATTCGCCGATTGCCGAGATCAGCCCGGCGTCCTCAGCGACAGGAATGAATTTCGCGGGCGAGAGATAGCCGTGGCCGGGCCGGTTCCAGCGCAGCAGCGCTTCGAAACCGGTAATTTTCTCGGTCGTGACTCGCACTTGCGGCTGATAGTGCAGTTCGAGATCGCCGTTGGCGATCGCATCGCGAAGCTCCTGTTCGAGCTGCTGGCGCTCTTGCGCGTCGCTGTGCAGATCCTCGGCGTAGAAGTGATGACGACCGCGCCCACCGTCCTTCGCGGCATAGAGCGCGAGATCGGCATTGCGGATGATCGCGTCGGACTTGCTACCGTCATCCGGGCACAGGGCGATGCCGATGGAGGCGCCGATACTGACGCGGCTGCCTTCGATCGAATAGGGCTGCGACAGCGTTTCGATAATGCGTCTGGCAAGATTGGCGATGTCGTCGCGCGGGAGATGGCCGGGAAGGATGACCTGGAATTCGTCGCCACCCAGGCGGCCGACACGCCCGCTGTCCCCCACCGTGGTTCGCAGACGATCGGCAACCTGCTTGAGCAGAGCGTCGCCGGCAGGGTGACCCATCGTATCGTTGACTTGCTTGAAGCGGTCGAGATCGAGCAGGAACACGGCGCATGAACGATTCTCGGCGCGCGGTGCGTTCATTATCTTCTCGAGCCACTCGGACATCTGAAACCGGTTGGCGAGTTTGGTCAGCGAATCGAAGCGCGCCAGCTGCGTGACATGTCGTTGCGAACGGCGGTGCTCGGTCAGGTCCGTACCCGAACCGCGAAACCCGAGGAAATTTTTGAACTGATCGTGCATGGGCCGGCCGGTTATCGACCACCAGCGTTCTTCGCTTTCGCCGGTCGCAGCCTTGGCCTGCAGATCCTGGAAGGATGAGCGCGTGGAAAGATGGAACACGAGAGTTCGTTCGCTCTCCTGCTCGGCTGTCTTCAGTTCGAACAGATCCGTGAACGGGCGCCCTTCGAGGTCGGCAGGGGCGCACCCCAGCAAGCTGGCGATCCTAGGAGTGATATACGTGAGTTGACCGCGCCGGTCGGTTTCCCAGAACCATCCTTGGCCAGTGCTTTCGTATTCGGACAGCAGTTCCTCGGCGCGACGATGCTCCCTGTTCTGCGAGGCCCGGCGAAGTGCCTCCGCTGAACTGGAGCGGGCGTGCATTACCGCGATCTGCACGTAAGTGATTGCCGCTGCGAAAAGGAGGACGATCCCCGGCAGCGAACCCGCGACGATCGAACCGCCACCCCAGATGCCAAGCGACACCCCTAGGATCGAAACCATCCGTCCGTTGAGCAAGGCGTTCGCGAACATCACGATGATCGCCAGCAAAGGCACCGTCAGATCCCATTCGAGGCTTTCGACTCGCCCCGCCCATCGGACCGTCGCGAAACCGAGCATCGCCATCGGCAAGACAATGCTTACCAGCATCACGGGATAGCGCTGCCAGCTGTCCGCAGCGAACGCTTGTTCGAGGCGAACGAGCAAGGGCGTCGCGGCGCAAAGAGCGATCGCCAGCAGCAAGGCGAGTCCGGACAGAATGCTCGGCAAGGACAAGGACACTGCCGCCATCACCAGCACGACGACGAGAAGGCACGGCGCCATGAACACCCACGCCGGCGCCACGAAGAAATGCAGCGGATCACTGGGCGCGTCGTACCGGGTCCAGGCCAAGTTGAACCGACTCTTGGGCACGCTGATTTCGGGGGATGCCGTCCGAGACTTGGGCACGCCAGCGGGTGCAGCCGAAATACTGCGTGCCGCCCCTCCGAAATTACCCCTGTGTGGCATCGAGTTCCCATGGGGCCCACTCGCTTGAGAATTGGTTAAACCCCCCATTTTCAAATGACTCCAGGATCTTATGGCTCTTGCGCAAAAGCTTCGGCTGGCTCGGGCCTAGCCGCGCTTTTTCCTTGCGACGAAGGGCCCGGACATGCTTGCCTGCGCAGCCAAGAACAGCAGGAGTGGCGCATAAGTGAGGCAGATAGCGATCGTGGGTTCGGGCCCGGCGGGCTACTACACGGCGGAAGCGGCCGTGAAGCTGTGGGGCGAGGACGTCCATGTCGACATCTTCGATTCGCTGCCCGTTCCATTCGGCCTGATTCGCAGCGGCGTCGCGCCCGATCATCAGTCGATCAAAGGCGTATCTCGCCGCTATGAAGCGACCGCGAAGGCGGAAAACGTGCGGTTTATCGGAAACGTCACGGTCGGTAGCGACGTAACCGTGGGCGAATTGCGCGACCTTTACGACGCCGTCATTCTGGCCACCGGTGCCCCAAGCGATCGCCAGCTCGGGCTTGCCGGAGAGGACCTCGGCAACGTCTTCGGCAGCGCCGCCTTCGTCGGCTGGTACAACGGGCACCCCAATTTCGCTGGGCTCGATCCCGCGCTTTCGCACGACACCGCGGTGATCATCGGCAACGGCAATGTCGCGCTCGACGTGGCACGCATTCTCGCCAAGTCACAGGACGAGCTCGCGGGAAGCGATATCGTGGCCCATGCACTCACGGCATTGCAAGGCTCGGCGGTGCGCCGCATCGTCATTCTGGGCCGGCGTGGCCCGCATCAGATCGCGATGACCCCCAAGGAGCTGGGCGAACTCGGCCAGCTTTCACGCGCTTGCCCGCGCGTCGATCCCGCCGACCTGCCCCCGGTGGACGAGGATCAGGCGCTCGAACCCGGCGTGCGCAAATCGGTAATGCATCTGCGCGCTTTCGCAGAAGCGGCCTCCTGCCCCGAAAAAGGGATCGAAATCGAGTTCGACTTCTTTGCTTCACCCGTCGCGATCCTCGGGCAGGATGGCCGTGTCGAAGCGGTCGAAGTCGAGCGCACACGACTGGAGAATGGCCGCGCAGTCGGAACCGGGGAAACCTACCGGATCGCCGCCGGGCTGCTCGTGACGTGCATCGGCTACCAGACCTCGCCGATCCCCGACGTCCCTTATGACGAAAAGAACGGCCGCTTCGCCAATGACGAAGGGCGCATCGCGCCCGGCCTCTATTGCGTCGGCTGGGCGCGGCGGGGCCCGACCGGAACCATCGGCACCAACCGCCCCGACGGGTTTTCGATCATCGAAAAGGTCGCCGAGGACATCGCCGAGGGCGCCGTCAAGCCCGGACGCGCAGGCTTCGAAACGATCGCGGCCGAACGCGGCATCGACTTTGTGAAATTCACCGACTGGCAGCGGATCGACGAAGCCGAAATCGCCAACGCCCGCACCGGCTCACCGCGGGAGAAGTTCGTGCACGTCGATCACATGATCGGGGCGCTGGGGCGGGAGTAGCACGCCTGCCCGCGCGCGGTACCTGCGCGGTCGTCTCCCCCCAGACCTCACTCGTCACCCCGGATTTGATCGGGGGTCCCGCTGATCGGCTGTTGCGCAAAGCGAGCGGGATCCCGGATCGAGTCCGGGATGACGACAGGGGCGGATGGAATCCCCGAAGGTCTCGGTAGCCTACCGCCGTCAGACCCGCATCGGCATCAGGACGTAGAGCGCTTCGCTCTTTTCGTTCTGACGGATCAGAGTCGGCGCGCCCGCGTCGGCGAGATGCAGTTCGACGCTTTCGCCCTCGATCTGGTTGAGGATGTCCTTGAGGTAGTTGGCGTTGAAGCCGATCTCGAGACCGTCGGCGCGGTAGTCGGCCGCGATTTCCTCGGCGGCCGTGCCGTTGTCCGGCGAGGTCACCGAAAGCGTCACCTTGTCCGCTTCGACCGCCATCTTGACCGCGCGGGTCTTCTCGGTGGCGATCGTCGCGACGCGATCCACGCCGGCGTAGAACGTCTTGGGATCGAGCCTGAGGAGCTTGTCATTACCCGTTGGAATCACTCGGGTGTAATCGGGGAATGTCCCATCGATCAGCTTGCTGGTGAGAACGACGCCATTGGCCCCGCCGAGCGTGAAGCGGATCTTGGTCGCGGAAAGATCGACCAGCACCGAGGTGTCCAGCGTTTCTTCCAGTAGCTTGCGCAGCTCGGCAACGCATTTGCGCGGCACGATCACGTCGGGCATGCCGTCGGCACCCTCGGGCTTCTTGATCGTGAAGCGCGCGAGCCGGTGGCCGTCGGTGGCCGCAGCCTTCAGTTCGTCATCGGTGACGTGGAGGAAAATGCCGTTGAGGTAGTAGCGCGTCTCTTCGGTCGAGATCGCGAAGCGCGTGCGGTCGATGAGCTGCGCCAGAGTGGCCGCCGGGACCTCGAAGCTGGTCGGCAAGTCGCCCTCGGCGATCATCGGGAAGTCGTCGCGCGGCAGCGTCGGCAGCTGGAAGCGGCTGCGCCCCGCCTTCACCAGCATCCGATTCTCGGACGCATCCAGGCTGACCTGGCTACCCTCGGGCAGCTTGCGCGCGATGTCGAACAGCAAGTGCGCCGAAACGGTGATCGCGCCGGGCGTCTCGACCGTGACGGCAGACAGCGTCTCGATCACCTGCAGATCGAGGTCGGTCGCCATGATTTTGAGCGCGCCACCCGAAGCCGCCTCGATCAAAACGTTCGAGAGGATCGGGATGGTGTTGCGGCGCTCGACGACGGACTGCACGTGGGAAAGGCAACGCAGCAGGGTGGAACGTTCGATTGTGGCCTTCATGTTAGCCTCTGGTCCCCTTGTCGGCCAAATGGGTCGTCAACGACGGACCATCTTCTCTAGCGTTGCGAAGCCCCCCGGCAAGTGAAGAGTCCGGCAAAGCGCCGAAATCCGGGGATAAGGGAGGCACATAACGCGAGTTTTCCACGGTCGCGCGATGCCCCGGCCCCGGCAGCTCAGATCATGACCATCCCGCCGTTGACGTGGATCGTCTGCCCCGTGACGTAGCCCGCCTCTTTCGAGGCAAGATAGACCACCGCCGAGGCGATCTCGTCGCCCTCGCCCATGCGACCCATCGGGATGCGCGCGTTGAGCGCCTCCTTCTGCGCATCGGGCAGGACGTCGGTCATCGCGGTGCGGATGAAGCCGGGCGCGACGCAGTTCACCGTGATCCCGCGCGTCGCCAGTTCCTGCGCCAGGCTCTTCGACATGGCAGTGATGCCGCCCTTGGCCGCACAGTAATTCGCCTGCCCCGGATTGCCGGTGGTGCCGACCACCGAAGTCACGTTGACGATGCGGCCGAAGCGGGCCTTCATCATCGGCTTGGTCGCCGCGCGCATCAGCCGGAACGCGGATTCGAGGTTTACGCGAATCACCGCGTCCCATTCCTCGTCCTTCATCCGCATCGCCAGATTGTCGCGGGTGATGCCGGCATTGTTGACGAGGATGTCGATCTTGCCGAGCGAATCGATCGCGGCGGGGACGAGCTTTTCGACCTCGTCCTCGTTCGACAAATCGCATGCGATGGCGACGTGATCGACTTCCTGGACATGCTGCGGCGAATGCTCGTCGAGCTCGTCGCGAAAGGCGCGCAGCTTGGCCTGGTTGGAGCCCGAAACCGCGAGCCGTGCCCCTTGCGCCGCCAGCGCGCGCGCGATCGACGAGCCGATCCCGCCCGAAGCGCCGGTTACCAGCGCCGTCATTCCGTGCAGATCGAACATCGTCTTTCCTCTCTCACTGATTAGGGGCGGCTCTCTAGCCGCGATCAGAGGGCCTTGGCCAGTTCCTCGATTTCGGCGATCGTCGCCACCGAAGCGACATCCACTTCGCCCGCGCTGCGCTTGATCATCGGGCCGACGACTTTGCCGCCGAACTCGACGAAACGCTCGACGCCCGCCTCGCGCATGGCGATCGCGCTCTCGCGCCAGCGCACGCGGCCCGTGACCTGCTCAACCAGCAGCCGCGTGACGTCTGCGGGGTCAGTGACCATCGCCGCGGTGACGTTGGCGAACAGCGGCAAGTGAAGCGCGCGGGCGGGCGTCGCTTCCAGTGCCTCGGCCATGGCATCGGCGGCGGGCCGCATCAGCTCGCAATGGAACGGGGCCGAAACCGGCAGCGCCACACCGCGCTTGATGCCGTGCTCCTTGACCATGCCGATCGCCCGCTCGATCGCCTCGCGGTGACCCGAGAGCACGACTTGCGTGGGATCGTTGTCGTTCGCGACTGAACAGACCTCGCCTTGTGCCGCCGCTTCGGCCAGCGCGGTGGCCTTCTCGATGTCCGCGCCCAGCAGCGCCGCCATCGCGCCGACGCCGACCGGCACCGCGGCCTGCATCGATTGGCCGCGCAGCTTCAAGAGCCGCGCCGTGTCCGCCAGGCTGAAGGCCCCGACCGCGCACAGCGCGGTGTATTCGCCGAGCGAATGGCCCGCGACGAAATCGCACTTGTCGGCAATCGAGATGCCGCCCTCTTTCTCGAGCACGCGCAGGCAGGCGATCGCGTTCGCCATGATCGCCGGTTGCGCATTCTCGGTGAGCATCAGCTGATCGTCGGGCCCTTCGCGCATAATCTTCGAGAGGTGCTGGCCAAGCACGTCGTCGACTTCCTCGAACACTTCGCGCGCCACTGCGCTCGCTTCGGCCAGTTCCGCGCCCATGCCGATCTTCTGGCTGCCTTGCCCTGGAAACACGAATGCACGCATGGCCTTGATCTTCCTTATTGCCGCCCCATGCCGATCTCTAGGGGGTAAAGGCGGCGGGGTTTATTGACCCGCCGCGCCAAGGGCAAGACCCCTCGGCGCGCCAACGCGCATCATCCCATCGCAATGTCGCGCGTAATCCCCTGTGAGAAGTGGAGCATCGCCGCATCCTCCCCCGATGTTCAGGTCGCGCAGAACGATGGCGATCGGATCAGCCGAAAGGCACTAGCGTATTGGCGGAATCGTGGCCGATATCCGCAGCCCCGAGAAACGCGATGGCGTGGCGTTCGCACCAGTAACGCGCGATCTCCTCGGCATTCGCGCCGAACTTGCGGTCGTTGTCCGGGACATCGGACACCCGCCCGAGCCGCAGCCCGGCCACGCCGCCAAGATGCGCGGAAAGGTGAAAGAACAAGCGGTCGACCGCATAGAGATGTTCGGACACCTCCTCGACCATCACCACATGACGAGCAAGACCGGGCATCAAGGGCGTGCCGCACAGCATCGCCAGCGTCATCAGGTTGAAAGCCACGCGCGGATGGCCGTCGTCCGACGGTTCGACGCCTGCCTCGTCGCCGCTCAGGAAATCGAACACGCGGCGAACCGCATCCTCGCCCCCTTCCCTGCGCACGCAAGCGAGCATCGGCGCATGGACCGGCCGCCCGATCCGCGCCCGGTAGAGCCCGCCCAGTAGGTAGCCCGCATCCGAAAAGCCCAGCCACATCTTCGCGTCCGCACATTTGTCCATGCGCGTGATCGCCTCTTCGGCAATGCGCCCGGCGCCGTAGCCGCCGCGCGCGAACCAGACGGCATCGAAGGCCGGATCGTTGGCGCATTCGAGCAGGGCCGCGAGCCGCAGCTCGTCGCTGCCGGCAAAATGGCCTTCCGAGGCGAAGCATTGCGGATGCACATGCAGCTCGATCTGTGGATAGTCGCGCGCGGCCAGCGCGACGACGCGCTCCGCATCCTGGCGGGTAATCGGGGCGGAGGGGGCGCAAACGGCAATGCGGATCATGGCCCCACACGTCCTATCGAGGTTGTCACGCGGCGCAAGCGCGCATACCGCTCATGCTCATGGAGACAGACCTTTCCGCCACCTCTGCGACTGCCGATCTTGCCGCGCAGCCGTGGTTCTTCTGCGGCATCGGCGGTTCGGGCATGCTGCCGCTGGCGCTGATTCTCAAAGGGCTCGGCGCGCGCATCGCCGGTTCGGACCGCAGCCGCGACCAGGGCCGCAGCGCGGCGAAATTCGCCTGGCTCGAGAGCGAGGGCTTCACGCTGTTCCCGCAGGATGGCAGCGGCGTCACCGATGCCGCGCAAGTGCTCGTGGCTTCGGCCGCGGTCGAGGATACCGTGCCCGAAATGGTGCGCGCACGCGAACTCGGCTGCCGCCGGATGAGCCGGGCGGAACTGCTGGCCGCGCTGTTCAACGCCGCCCCGCGCGGGATCGCGGTGGGCGGCACCAGCGGCAAGTCGACCGTGACCGGCATGATCGGGTGGATCCTGACGCACGCGGGGCGCGATCCCACGATCATGAACGGCGCGGTGATGAAGAACTTCGTCTCGGACGATGCGCCGTTCGCCAGTGCCCGCGTCGGTAAGGGCGATGACTTCGTTTCGGAAGTCGATGAAAGCGACGGATCGATCGCGCTTTACCGTCCCGAAGTGGCCGTGCTGCTCAACGTCAGTCTCGATCACAAGTCGATGGAAGAGCTGCGCCAGCTCTTCGGCGATTTCCTCGGTGTGGCGAAGCGCGCTGCGATCAATGCGGACGATGCCGAGGCCGCCGCTCTGGCGGGGCGCAGTGCGAAAGCGCTCACCTTCGGCATCGATAGCACCGAAGCGGCGATTTCGGTCGTTCTGGAAAGCATTGCTTCGCGCGCGCTCGGCCAGTCCGCGACCGTGATCGACCGCCGCGACGGTAGCGAGCACGCGCTGGAGCTCGGCATGCCGGGCCGGCACAACCTTGCCAACGCGCTCGCCGCGATTGCCGGATGTGCGGCGGCAGGCGTGCCGGTGGCGGATGCGGTGGCAGCGCTGGCGGATTTTGCCGGCCTCGCGCGCCGCTTCGACGTCGTCGGCACCAGCCCTTCGGGCATCCCCGTCATCGACGATTTCGGGCACAATCCCGAGAAATGCGCCGCGACGCTGCGCACGCTGAAGGCGGAGCCGGGCCGGGTCATCGCCTTCTTCCAGCCTCACGGCTACGGCCCCTTGCGGCAGATGGGCGCGGAACTGGCGGAGACATTCGCCCGCGAATTGGGGCCGGACGATGTGACGATCCTGTGCGATCCGGTCTATTTCGGCGGCACCGTCGACCGCTCGCAAGGCAGCGAGCGCATCGTCGCCCTGATCCGTGAAGCCGGCGGCCGCGCCGAATACATCGCCGATCGCGGCGAATGCGGACGTCGGATCGTCGAGATCGCCAAGTCGGGGGACCGGGTCGTGGTGATGGGCGCGCGCGACGACACGCTTACGGCATTCGCGCGCGAGGTCCTCGCCGCTTTGCCCTGACGGACTTCGCGTTCAGTCCCAAATTTCGGCCGGATCGGTTCCGCCGCAAAACGTCAATGCGCGGAATGGCCGCGTGACATCATCACGACATGCACGATCATGGCCACGATAGCGCCGACGATCAGGCCAACGACGCCCGACGCGATAGCATAGGTCAGCCAGCCCAGCGCCCCGCCCAGTGCACCGGTCGCATGCGCGACGGCGTGCTGGAGATCGTGCGCGAGATGCGCGGGCGCGGCGAAGCCCAGTTCTTCGCTACCGTGCAGCAGGATGCCGCCGCCGACCCACAGCATCGCCAGCGTGCCGACGCTCGAGAGCACCTTGAGCACGATCGGCATTGCCCGCACCAGCGCCTTGCCCGTGCGCTGCGCCGCTTCGCTCGGCCGCTTGGCGAGGCTGAGGCCGATATCGTCCATCTTCACGATCAGCGCGACCGCACCATAGACCACGGCCGTGATCACCACCCCGACCAGCGCGAGAATGATGGCGCGCGCGATCAGACTTTCGTCCGAAACTTCGGCCAGCGCGATCGCCATGATCTCGGCCGAGAGGATCAGATCGGTACGAATCGCGCCGGAAACACGCTGTTTCTCGAAAGCGACCGGATCGACGATCTCGTCTTCCAAAGTGTCGCCGTGCTTCACTCCGCTGAACTTCTCGATGACCTTTTCCGCGCCCTCGAACGACAAGTAGAGCCCGCCCAGCATCAGCAGGATGGTGATCGCGAAGGGCAGGAACTGGCTCAGCAACAGCGCGATCGGCAGCAGGACGACCAGCTTGTTGAACAGACTGCCCTTGGCGATCTTCCAGATGATCGGCAGTTCGCGATCGGGCGTGAAATTGGTGACGTAGGACGGCGTGACCGCGGCGTCGTCGATCACCACGCCCGCGGCCTTGCTCCCCGCCTTGGCCACGCCTGCGCCTACATCGTCGATCGAGGCCGCTGCGGCCCTGGCGATGACGGAGACGTCGTCCAGAAGGGCGACGAGACCGGTAGGCATGTTGCAGGGTACTCCTTTGGTCAGACTGGCCAGCGATCCGCTTGCATGCGTTCATTCGCCGGGCCAATCAAGGCCGATCTCACCGCGCCGGAATAGCCTCCACTTAAATTTCCGGAGGCATCGACCGTTCTGGGGATCAGACCGCGCCGTTGGATCGACGCAGTCGGGTCAATTGAATGGGGAATTACAATGGCAGTCATCAACACGAACATCAGCGCCATCCGCGCTACCAATGCCTCGATCTCGGCGAACAAGCAGCTCGGCGTCTCGATGGAGCGTCTGTCCACCGGCAAACGCATCAACTCGGCCAAGGACGACGCCGCGGGCCTCGCCATCACCACGTCGATGACCGCGCAGGTCAAGGGCATGAGCCAGGGCATCCGCAACGCCAACGACGGCATCAGCCTCGCTCAGACGGCGGAAGGCGCGCTTTCGGAAATCACCAACATGCTGCAGCGCGTTCGCGAGCTGGCCGTGCAGTCGGCTTCGGGCACTTATCAGTCGTCCGACCGTGACGCGATGCAGGCTGAAGTCACCGCGCTGACCGAGCAGGTCGCCGACGTGCTGACGACCACCAAGTTCAACGGCAACGCGCTCTTCTCGACCACGGCCGGCACGGACGTCAGCTTCGACATCCAGACCGGTTCGAACTCGGGTGAGACCGTCACGCTGACCTCGACCGCGATCGACGGCACGAACATCTCGGCCACCGCGCTCGACGTTACCGACACGGCCAAGGCTTCGACGACGATCGACAACATCGATCTCGCGCTGACCGACGTCAACGCCACCCGCGCCGCGCTGGGTGCCGGTCAGAACCGCCTCGAATCGGCGGTCAACAACCTGACCAGCAACGTCGCCAACCTTTCCGACTCGCGTTCGCGGATCGAAGATGCCGATTACTCGGTGGAAACGACCGCGATGGCCAAGTCGCAGATCCTCTCGCAGGCTTCGACCGCGATGATCGCTCAGGCCAACCAGGCCACCGAACAGGTGATGCAGCTCCTGCGCTGATCACAGAGGTCAACGACCCGACGGACCCCGTGGTCGCGCAAGCGGCCACGGGGTTTCTCGTTTTGGGGACAGGCCCATGCGCCCCATCAGCTCCGACATCGCAAGGACGGAACCGATGGCAGCCGCAGAGCAGTCGCGCCGGACTTAGTAGCCGGCCTGCTTCAGCCAGGCATCGACGCCCGGGATGCGGTTATCGCGCACACTCATGCGGTAACGGATGAGCGCGATCGCTTCCTCGCTGGGCTTGCGCGCATCTTCGCTCAAGGTCGCTGCATAGGTTTCCAGCTTCCCGATCATCGCCGGATCGTAGCTGCCCGCGCCAAGGCCGGGCAGATACCGGCTCGCTGCCGACAGATCGACCCGCTTCAGCACATCCTCCTTGTGCGCCATGGCATAATCGTAGGCCATGTCGGGATGCTTGAACGCGGCGTAGCGCAGGATGCTGGGACTGACCGTCTCGCCCGGCTCATCGGTCATCGCCAGGTCGAGCGCCTTTTGCGCCAGCGCCGGATCGTCGGCCGTCCCCAGGCGCGAGTAGATCAGGCTGCGCAGCTGCGTCGACTCCTCGGCGCGCGCCATCTCATGCAGCTTGTCCCAGGTCGCCGCGTCCGCGTGCTGGGCCACGACCGAGAGGATCGCGCTGCGCAGCGAAGGATCGACGGCGGCAGGATCGTTCGGCGCGGCGGCAAAGCGGCGCTGCGCTTCCTTGACCACCTTGGGCTCGCCGACGTCACCCAGCAGCGTGATCAACGAGGCGCGCAGCGACGCTTCGGTTTCGGGCTCGCCCGCCTTGGGCGTCCATCCCAGCCTGTCGAGCACCGGCCCAAACTTGCGGCCGACGAACTTGGTCAGCCGCTGCTGCAGCTGCGGCATCCCGTCGGCGTAGGAATAGAGCGACGACATGTAATTGGCCGCAGCTTCGATCACGTCCGGCTCGGCGTTGGCGGGGGTCGCCTGCACCAGCGCCATCAGGTCCGCCATCGGCTTGATCCCGGCAAGCCCGAGGGCGCCCGTGTCGGAGATCAGGCCGAGCTGGTCGACCGGAGCGATCTTGGCGAAGTTCTTGGAAATCGCCGCGAACATATCGGGGGCGTAGGCCACCCGGTAGTAGCCGCTCTGCCCCGAATTGACGATCACCGGCCCGCAACCGGCCACATCCAGGCTGCCGCTGCCTTCGAACAGCGTTTCCGCAGGCGCGCCGCCCAACGACGCAGCCACGACCGGCACGTGCCAGGAAAGCGGCTGCTTGTCCGGACGATCGCGCGTGAATTCGCCCTGCGTCAGGCTGAGGACGGACTTGCCGCCCTTGCAAGTGGCGCTGGCGTTGACGAGCGGAATGCCAGGCTGACGAGTGAAATCGTTGGCGATCTGGATGATCGGCTTGCCCGAAGCCTTCTCCATCTCGCGCCACAAGTCGTCGGTGACGGTGTTCGCGTATTCGTAGCGCTTCATGTAAGCGCGCACGCCCTCGCGCCACTGGTCGCGGCCGGTGTAGGCCTCGAGCATGCGGATGACGGACTCGCCCTTCGAATACGTGATCCCGTCGAAGGCCTGGCTGGCTTCCTCGACGGTCTTGCGCGCCTGGATGACCGGGTGGGTGGTGGCCAGCGCGTCCTGGTTCATGGCCGCATTACGCGTGCTGACGGCGCCCAGTTCGGGCTTCCACTCGGGGTGGAAGTGCTCGGTCGCACGCGTTTCCATCCACGACGCAAAGCCTTCGTTGAGCCACAAGTCGTCCCACCAGGACATCGTCACGAGATCGCCGAACCACTGGTGCGCCATCTCGTGCGCGAGCACGGTGTAGATGCGCTGGCGGCTGGCGGGCGAATCGAGCTGCGGATCGAGCAGCAGCGCATATTCGAACGTGAAGATCGCGCCCCAGTTCTCCATCGCGCCGAAAAACTGGCTCTGTCCGGGCGCGGCGATGTTGTCGAGCTTGGGCAGCGGATAGTTCGTGCCGAAATACTCGTTGTACCAGGGCAGGATCTTGGCCGACTCACTCAGCGCGTACTGCGCTTGATCGATAACGCCGCGCTTGGCGATCACGCCGACTTCGGTCCCCGCGACCTGCTGCGTCGCGCGTTCGAAATCGCCCAGGCCGAAGAACAACAGATACGTCGACATCACCGGCGAAACGCCGAAGGTCACCTTCTTGAGGCCATCGGCCATCGGTTCCGACTTGGCCACCGGCATGTTGCTGACCGCCATTTCGTCCTTGGGGACGATGGCGTGCATGGTGAAGGTCGCCTTGTAGAACGGCTCGTCGAACGAGGGGATCATCCGCCGCGCGTCGGGCGCTTCGAACTGGGTGTAGAGCGCCTTCTTGTCGCTGCCATCCTCGGCCTTGTACTCCAGCGCGAACAGACCGTTCGCCTGCGTGTTGATCGTTCCGGTATAAGTCATGGCCAGGCGGTACTTGCCCGGCGCCAACGGCTTGCCAAAAGCGAACGTCGCGGTCTGCGCCGCCTCGTCGAGCGAAACGGTCGCGGTGTCGGCGGCCGGCGATCCTTGCGCCGTCAGCGTTGCGGTCTGGAAGGAAAGATCGGCGGCGTGCAGCACGATCCGGTCAGTCGCCTCGACGATGTCGACATCGATCGCCACCGAACCACTGAAAGTCATGGACGCCGGATCCGGCCGGATCGTGATGTCATAGTGCGATGGCCGCACATTGCGCGGGAGCTGCGTGGTCACGGTTTCAGCCGTGGCACCGTTGGTAGTGGAAGGAGCGGCATGCGCGCTCTGCGCGCCGCATGCCAGGATCGATACGGCCGCAACCGATGCGAGAAGGTGCTTCATGTGTCTCCCGAAGATAGTATGGTGCCAATGTAGCAACGAATATTACGCGATGCTATCGGATCAAGACTGTCCGGTCGAACAACCGACAACTCTCGATGAACGTTCCACGCTATCCAAAGCCATCTGATCGCGAGGTGAACGCCGCCAACGCTTGCATTTCGCGCGCAATCGGCTATGCGCCCCGCTTCCGCCCTTCGGGTGGAGCCGAAGAAAGCCGGAGGGGCCCCGCAATCGTGCGGACAAGCCAGCGATCGGTTGAAGAGAAAAGGATGACGCCGTGCCGCTTTATGAGCACGTCTTCCTGGCACGCCAGGATCTGAGCCAGTCGCAAGTCGATACACTGGCCGCCACTGCCACCGAGATCGTCGAGAACAACCAGGGCAAGGTCCACAAGACCGAGACCTGGGGCCTCAAGAATCTCGCCTACAAGATCAAGCGCAACCGCAAGGCGCACTTCGTGATGCTCAACATCGAAGCGCCCGGCGACACCATCCTCGAACTCGAGCGCCAGACCGCGATCAACGAGGACGTGATCCGCTGGATGACGATCCGCGTCGACGAGCACGAGGCCGGCCCCTCAGTGATGATGCGCAAGACCGACCGCGACCAGCGCCGTCGCCGCGAACGCGAAGGGAACTGATAGATGGCACGCCCCTTTTTCCGCCGCCGCAAGTCCTGCCCGTTCTCGGGCAAGAATGCGCCCACGATCGACTACAAGGACGTCCGCCTGCTGCAGGGCTTCATGTCCGAGCGTGGCAAGATCGTTCCCAGCCGCATCACCGCGGTTTCGGGCAAGAAGCAGCGTGAGCTGAGCCAGGCGATCAAGCGCGCCCGGCACATCGGCCTGCTGCCCTACATCGTCAAGTAAGGAGGAAAACCTCATGGATATCATCCTCCTGGAGCGCATCGAGAAGCTCGGCGCCATCGGCGACGTCGTTTCCGTCAAGGACGGCTTCGCGCGCAATTTCCTGCTCCCCAACAAGAAGGCCCTTCGCGCCAACGAGGCGAACAAGAAGGTCTTCGAGGCCAATCGCGAGCGGCTCGAGGCGGAAAACGCCGAGAAGCGCACCGATGCCGAAAAGCAGGGCGAGAAGGTCGCAGGCGCCGAGATCGTTCTGATCCGCGCGTCTTCGAACTCGGGCCAGCTCTACGGTTCGGTCAACGTGCGCGACATCGTCGCCGGCCTTGAAGAGCAGGGTCACAAGGTCGACAAGAAGCAGGTCATCATGGGCAATCCGATCAAGACGATCGGTCTGTTCGACGTGACCATCGCGCTGCACCCCGAAGTCCACGTCACGGTGAAGGCGAACGTCGCCCGCTCGTCGGACGAGGCCGAGCAGCAGGCCCAGGGCGTCGACGTCCTTGCCGCGATGTTCGAGGAAGAAGCCGCTCCGGTCGGCTTCACCGAAGCCTACGATCCGCGCGCGGAACCCGGCGACCTCTCCGCGATCCAGGCGGAAGAAGCTGCCGAGGAAGAAAGCGACGAAGAAAGCGAAGCGCAGGCCTGAGCCACGCTTCCTTTCTGCTGAAGACACGAGAGGGGCGCCGGGCAACCGGCGCCCCTTTTCGTTTGCACCGGTGGTGTGAGGTCGGATTTGCTCATGGATGCCTGAGCAGCGGCCAACCCATGGCGTCACGCTCCTGGAGATGACGATCAGACGGGCCTTGCTGCCAACCCGATGGCCCGATTTCGCAATGGTGGGCGGCGGGTCTGCTTTGCTGTAACCGAACTGAAGCAAATCCCTCATCGAGGCTCACTGAATGGCGCGAAAAGCCCAAATTCCCATCGAACGTATTCAAGAAAACATACTGGCCCGCGGCGAACGACGCCTCCTGAACTGGATCTGCGCAAGAATGCCTGCGTGGGTTTCGCCTGACTCTCTGACTTTCCTGGGCATGGTAGGGGCCTTCATGGTCTTTGCCGGTTATGTCGGCAGCAATCTGGGGGATGGCTGGCTGTGGCTGGCGAACGCCGGATATGTGGTCCAATGGTTTGGAGATTCGACCGACGGCAGCCTCGCCCGCTTCCGCCGCATCGAGCGGCCACGATACGGCTATTTCCTCGACCATAGTTGCGATGGCCTGGCCACGACGCTCGTCGTGGTCGGCATCGGCCTCAGTCCCTACGTCACACTCGAAGTCGCCCTCGTTGCGCTGGCGGGCTACCTTTTGCTCTCGATTCACGCGTTCCTCTCGGTCCGCGTGCTTGGGGAGTTGAAGCTGTCGTACCTCAATGCAGGGCCTACCGAACTGCGGATCATGTTGATTGCGCTGACGCTGGCCATGATCGGATTTGGGACGGGTCCGGGCATGTTTGGTAGCGTGAACGGATTCGATCTGTTCGTCGGTGCCGTGGGAACCACGTTGATCGCGCTGTTTACTCTTCAAACCTGGGTTACCGCGCGGCGATTGGCGAACGAAGAGCCTTCCCGAATGTCCGAATGGAGAGATCGGAGGGCGCGAGGCGATTGATCCGGCGATCAACCTCGCCGCTATGCGCTCGGCATTCACAAGCGGGCTCATGCGACCCACTGTTCGAGACATTCGAAGGACTCGGGCGAAGCGCATCGCCTGAGCCATAGCTCCTACTCGCCCGCTTCGGCTTTCTTGAAGTCAATCCGCTGCAACTGAAGCGCCGCTGTTGGCGCGAGTTGCACGCGGCCTGCGACCGCGCCTTGCGCGCAAGTCCAGGTGAAGCGCCCCTCCAAGGCGCTGACCGGCTCGATCGGCGCGCCAGTGTCGCACGCGCCGACTTCGTCGCGCAGCGCCGTCATCGCCTGGCGCCGACGATCGAGATCGAGGTCCATCGCGACGTTGTTGGCCAGCGGCACCGCGGCGGGATCCACCTTGGTCCAGGCCCACTTCGCGTATTCGTAAGCTTTGGCGAGCCGCGGACTGCCCGAACGCGGGCGGTCGGGAATCGCGCCCGCCTGCCGCAAGTCTCGCAGCGCGCCGTACGCCACGTTGCGGCCCGATGAATAGGTCCGCGCGCTGAACGCGAACAGCGCCACGCCCGCATCGGGAAGCACGTACACCGTCGAGCCATATCCCGGATATCCGCCGGTATGCCGCAAGCTACGGCCGATCTCGCAGCCCTGCTGCACGAACCATCCCGCAGAGTACCCTTGCGATTCCCGGCAGGTCGCGCCGTCCGCGTCGGGCGGCGTCTCGGTCACCCCCCAGGGCGAGACCAGCATCGCGACCTCGCGCACTGTCGCGCGCCGCACCGGGCCGGTCTCGGGTGCGTCCGAGGGCGGCCAGGCGGAGAGCACGAAGGCGAGCCATTTCGCATAGTCGTTTGCGGTCGTCTCGACCCCGCCCATCGCGCCGAACACCCCGTCGGCCATGTCGGGCTCGCGCACCCAGGCCTCGTCCTGCCAGCGATAGCCGATGGCGCGGCTGCCCGGCGGATCGGCGAGCACGTCGTAAGTCGTCGATGTCATGCCGAGGGGCGCCATGATCTCCTCGCGGATGTAGTCCTGATAGCGCCGCCCCGAGACATTGCCGATGATCCGCCCGAGCAGCGCGAAGCCGTAATTCGAATATTCGGGCACGGTGCCCGGCGCGGATGCGAAGGGCATGCCCCCCTCGATCATCGCGGTGAATTCGTCCTCGGTGATCACTTGCTGGCGGTCGCCCCAGGGATTGTCCTCGACGAAGCCGGCGGTGTGGTTCAGCAGATCGCGCACCGTCACCGGCGGCGAATCCGCCGTCGGCAAAGTCCAGCCCGCCATCTGCGGGACATACGTCGCTGCCGGGACATCGAGCTCCAGCTTGCCCTCGTCGCGCAGCTTGAGAATGGCAAGACCGGTGAACGCCTTCGACATCGAGGCGATGCGAAACCGCGTATCGGCATCGACCGGCGCGCGGCTTTCGAGGTCGCGCACGCCGAGCCCTCGAACGAGCACCAGCTCACCGCCCTGCACCACGCCGTAGACCATCCCGGGTACGTGCGCGTCGTCCATGTAAGCTTCGAACCGCTCGCGCAGGCTCGCGGCTTGCGATGCGATCGTCTCCGGCTGCGCCGCGGGCGCGGTGGACGCCTCGACATCGGCGATGACTTTCTCCGCGGCAGGACTGATCGCCTGCTGCGCGTGTGCCGGCAATCCTGCGATCAGCGCCAGTGCCGATGCGCACCCGGCCAGGCCCATTCTCATACCCTGCTCCCCCGGTCGAACTCGTGTTTGTATCCACCGCAACGATCACTTTGGCAATTGGCGCGCTGCCGGCTGTCTATTGCATTGCAACAATCCCGGCTTATGAAATGGCGATGCCATTCATTAATAAGGTCATCGCCGAACTGGTCCGCGTCTACGACGACGCCGTTGCCACTCTCCGCTCCGACATCGCCGCTTTCGCCAAAGACGGAACGCTGCCCCCGCCCTCGCGCCGCGCCGAGCGCGACTGGTGCTATCCGGAGTTGCGCATCAGTTACGCCGGGCGCGAACTGCGCCCCGAACTGACGCGGTCGTTCGGGCGGCTGACGCATGGCGGCACGTACTCGACCACCGTCACGCGCCCGAACTTCTTCGCCGACTACATTCGCGAACAGCTCGAACTGCTCAACGAGCACTACGATTTCGATGTCGAGGTCTCGCGCTCGCAGCAGCCGATCCCCTTCGCCTACGTGCTCGACGGCAGCGACACGCTTGGTTCGATCACGCCCGCCGAGCTTGCCAACCACTTCCCCGCCACCGAACTCGCGATGATCGGCGACGAGCTGGCGGACGGCATCGACATCACCAGCACGCTCGATCCGATTCCGCTGGCGCTGTTCGATGGACTGCGCACCGATTTCAGCCTCGCCCGTCTCGCGCACTACACCGGCACGCCCGCCGAGCACTGCCAGCGCTTCATCCTGTTCACCAACTACCACCGCTATGTCGACGAATTCGTCGACTGGGCCGGTCGGCAAGTCGGCAAAGATGGCTTCGTCGCGCTATCGGGTGCGGGCGGACTCTACGTCGATGCCGCGACCGAGGACGCCCGTGCCCGGCTCAACGACACCGCCTGGCGACGCCATCAGATGCCCGCCTACCACCTGATGCGCGAGGATCGCTCGGGTATCACGCTGGTCAACATCGGCGTCGGACCGTCGAACGCGAAGACCATCACCGATCACCTCGCGGTGCTGCGCCCCGAGGCCTGGCTGATGATCGGCCACTGCGGGGGCCTGCGCGAATCGCAGAAGATCGGCGACTACGTCCTGGCCCATGCATACTTGCGCGACGACCACGTCCTCGACCACGTGCTGCCGCCCGAGATCCCCCTGCCCGCCATCGCCGAAGTGCAGCAGGCGCTCGCGCTGGCGGCCGAGCAGATCAGCGGCACCGGCGGCATGGACTTGAAGACGCGGATGCGCACCGGCACCGTCGTCACCACCGACGATCGCAACTGGGAATTGCGCTACACCGCCTCGGCTCACCGGTTCAGCCTCTCGCGCGCGATCGGCATCGACATGGAAAGCGCCACCATCAGTGCCCAGGGCTTCCGCTTCCGCGTCCCCTACGGCACGCTGCTGTGCGTTTCCGACAAGCCGCTCCATGGCGAATTGAAGCTGCCGGGCCAGGCCAACCGCTTCTACGAGGAAGCCATCGGCGCCCATCTCGAGATCGGCACCCGGACCTGCGAACTGCTGCGCGAGGAAGGCGCCCGCCTGCATTCGCGCAAGCTGCGCGCGTTCAACGAGCCGCCGTTTCGGTAGCGTCTGCTGTGCGCGTCCCGCCTGTCTTCGGAACCAAGATGATGCCGCGGGCACCTTGGCGGACCGGAACATAATTGCGCTCAACCGCGTCGTAGAAATCCGGCGAGAAGTTGGCAAAGCGGCCGTGTTGATCGGGATGCGCCGAATATAGCTGGATTGCCGAAAAGGCGTGCCTTTCGACCAGACCGGTCAGTACGTTCTTCGGCAGCCTGCCCGTGCGTATGGCCTGATCGGAGTTGAACGGGTCGACCAGCATGTCTTGATCGGCGCGCAAGCACAGCAGCAGGGACTCGCACAGCTTGGGGCCGGGCCTGCTCTTCAGGAAGTCGACGTCACCCTCGAAGCGCTGTGCGGACTCCTGAAGACCCCCGCCAAGCTGCGACGCCTCGAGCGCGAGCGTCATGGGGGCCGACGTCAGCCAGGCGAAGTTGGCTCCGATAACCAGCGCGGGCAGCAGAACCGCCCTCGCTTCTCCCAGCTTTCGCACTTCCTTGGCAATCAGCCCGATCGCGATCGCACTCGCCATGAAGGGCTCGAAAAAGATGTTCTCGGCTGTCCCGGCGCCGCCTGAGAAGTAAGCGCCAAGGACCAGAGAAAGCAGCAGGTAGCTCAGGATCAGGAGCGCGGTTCGATCCCTGAGCCAAAGGAGGCCTGCGGTCGCCGCGATCAGCGTGAATTGGTGCCGCTGGAGAATTTCGGCCGTGAAGTGGGCAGCCCGCCCCGCCGACCATACGCGGGAGGCGAGCATCTGCTCGAACAGGGCAATACCCTCTCGCTGCCAGATGAGAGCCAAGGCCGCCAGACCGATCACCAGCCCGCTGGCGACGTATACGATGCGCCGCCGATTGTCGGCTCGATACAGCGTATCCAAAGTGATCACGATGAGCAGTGACAAGAGGTTATGCTTGGTCAACAACGACAGGCACAAGAGGAGCGCGACCAAGGCGGTGCGGAGCAGCGTCTTCTTGCCGTCAAGATGAACCGCAAGCGCCCATGACGCGAAAGCGAGACCCAGCATTTGCGGATCGTTCATGCCGACATACGAGTCGTAGAAGACCAGCAGGGGGCCCAGAAATGCGACCACCGCAAGAGCCGCATCGGGCACCCTGCCGCCGGCCCTGATGACGATCCGCGAGCAGGCCCAGCAAAGGGCGACAAGGCTGATCAGGGATACAAGGCGGCCGGCAAGAATGACATCATTCGTGACGCTTGCGAGCCAGCCGACGAGGTAGAAGGACAGCGGCGGATAATTGCAGTAGAAGAGGCTCGAATAACCCGAGTAAAGCGTCTTCCCGGCCGCCGCTCGAATCTGATGATACCCGTTCCACCCCTCGTTGTAATTGATCTCGGGCGGCAAGAAGACGCGCACGAGCGGATACAGCGCCAATATTGCCACGCAGGCTATAAGAGCTGCGAGGAGGATTGCATCGAGCGGGTATCGCGAACCCCATCGTCTCACATCGTCGCCCCTGAGATTTGGCATACAGATCGAAATCCGGTTCGCCGTGGTCGTTATCGGGCCGTAAGTTCAACGTCCTAACATTTGGCTTTCGCCATTGTCGCCGAACCGTGTGAGTAGAGAATTCCGGACGCGACGCTGATGCGCGGCATCCACGGAATTGTTTCCCCGCAAAGGGCGACTATAACTCTTCCATGATTTTAGCGATGCTATCCGCGGCGGCCCTAGTTGCGGCAGAGCCCATCAACCCACGAGTGTGGGCGACTCCCACCGACTATCCCAGCAAAGCCCTTCGAGAGAACCAGGGCGGAGCGCCGCGTTTTCGATTGACGATTGCCGCCGATGGAACGCCTATCAAATGCGAGATCACCGATCCTACCCCTTACGAGGAGTTGAACACCATCAGCTGCGAATTGCTGATGCGGCGGGCACGTTTCAAGCCGGCAATGGACGTCGCGGGCAAGCCGACATTTGCGGTCTATCAACAGCGCCTGTTGTGGTGGGTCGAGGGCATGAAACCAATAGGTCGAAGCCAAAGGAGCGATGCAATCGTGACGGTGAAGCGATTACCCGGCGAAATTCCCAATCCGGCGTGGGTTCGCTTGGCGTTCGCCATCGACGCGACAGGCACGCCAACGAATTGCCAGCCGCTTCTTCCCGAATCGCCTTCGCGCGCGGGTTCCAAAGCGGCGGAAACCGAGCAGCGCGTCTTAGACGTACTTGGTTCGACGGCGTGCAAATATGCCCAGGATACCCTGGAACTCACGGCCGCAATCGATTCCAACGGCAATCCGGTCCCCTCCGTCCAGACGTATACGATCCTGTTCGAAGAAGAGGTCGGTTCCGACTGACCATTGCCCGGCGTCCTCACTTAGCGGCATCCCGGATCAGGTCCGGGATGACGAAGGAGTTTCGTGGCGGCCATGGTGCTCGGGAAAGATGAGAACAGGACAGTCGCTGTGCCTCCGAATACTTCAGCGAACAGTTCACAACCGCGCCGCTCGCTCTTAGGATCACCAATGACCCGCGCGCGCGCGCGCAGAGCAAACTAAAAGGAAACGCCGATGTCCAGTGAAGGTCTCCACGCCCCCCGGGAGCGTCTCAGCGCCAAGACGCTGTCGATGCATCACGCGATCGTCTCGCTGATGGAGGAGCTGGAGGCGGCCGACTGGTATCGCCAGCGCGCCGACGATTGCGACGACGAGGCGCTGAAGGCGATCCTGCTGCACAACATGCGCGAGGAAGTCGAGCACGCGGCGATGGTGCTCGAATGGCTGCGCCGCAACGACGACGTGTTCGACAGCCAGCTGCGCGAATACCTGTTCCAAGACGGCGACATCGCCGGCCACGAGGAAGAAGCGACGGGCAAGTAGGGGCCCAAAGCGGCACGCCATCGCGGCCGCTTTCCTACACGCCCCCAGACTGTCAAATCGGAGCGACGACGAGGCGCGAAAATGCCTCGCCGCCGCTCTTTGACATCGTCGCCAGACCAAAGCCGCGCGGAGTGAAAAACCGCGCACCCTAAGCCCTTGTTTTCAAACGATCCGGCGCAAACTCGCTATGCGCAGCCTGGGTGAACTTCGCAAAGTTCCGTCGCGACGGCGGAGCGCATTTGCGCCCCGCAGCACGCATTCGGATTACCAGCCGCAGGTCTTGCCGGCGTTCTGCTTCTTGAGCCAGGCCGAAAGCGGCGCGAAGTAGCGCAGCATCGGCTTGCCGCTCATCTCGCGGCTGCCGGTGAAGGCTTCCAGCGCATCGGGCCAGGGCTTCGAGGCGCCCATTTCCAGCATCGCGTTCAGCTTCTCGCCCACCTGCTTGTTGCCGTAGAAGCTGCAGCGGTGGAGCGGGCCCTTCCAGCCCGCCTGCTTGCACGCCGCCTCGTAGAACTGGAACTGCAGGATCCGCGCCAGGAAGTAGCGGGTGTACGGCACGACTGCGGGCACGTGATACTTCGCGCCAGGATCGAAGGCATCGGGGCCGCGCTCGACCGGCGGGACGATGCCCTGATATTCGAGGCGCATGTCCGTCCAGGCCTTGTTGTAATCGGCAGGCGCGATATCGCCTGAGAAGACCTTCCAGCGCCAGCGGTCGATCAGCAGGCCAAAGGGCAGGAACGCCACTTTGTCCATCGCCTGACGCAGCAGCAGTCCGAGGTCCTTGTCCGCGCCCGGCACTTGCGCCTTGTCGAGCAGACCGATGTCGACGAGGTACTGCGGCGTGATGGAGAGCGCGATGGTGTCGCCGATCGCCTCGTGAAAGCCGTCGTTGGCGCCGTCGAGGTAATAGGCACCCTGCTTGTTGTAGGCGCGCTGGTAGAAGTTGTGACCCAACTCGTGGTGGATCGTGGTGAAATCGTCCGCGTTCACCTTGATGCACATCTTGATGCGCAGATCGTCGACGTTGTCGACGTCCCAGGCCGAGGCGTGGCAGATCACTTCGCGGTCGCGCGGCTTGGTGAACTGCGAGCGCTGCCAGAAGGTCTCGGGCAGCGGTTCGAAGCCGAGCGACGTAAAGAAGCCCTCGCCCGTCTTCACCATCTTGATCGGATCGTAGCTCTTGGCGGTCAGCAGTTCGCCCACGTCGTAGCCCAGGTCGCCGGCACCGGCAGGAGCGACGACATCATAGATGTTGCCCCATTCCTGCGCCCACATGTTGCCGAGCAGATCCGCGCGGATCGGGCCGGTCGTGGCCTGCACGTCGTCGCCGTATTTCTCGTTGAGCTTGGTGCGGGTGTAGCAGTGGAGCTGGTCGTAGAGCGGCTTCACTTCCTGCCACAGCTTCTCGGTGAGCGCGGCGAAATCCTCGGGGCTCATGTCGTAGTTGGAACGCCACAGCGCGCCGACATCGGCGTAACCGAGTTCCTTCGCGCCTTCGTTGGCGAGCGCGGTCATCTTGGCGTAGTCCGCCTTCATCGGCTTGCCGACATTGTCGTGCCAGCTCGTCCACATTTCCTTGAGCTCGGAAGGGTTGCGGTTGGTGCCCATCGCCGCTTCGATGTCGCTGCCGCTGATCGGCTGGCCGTTCAGCGTGCCCTTCCCGGCCCCGTAGATACCTTGAAGCTTGGCGTTGAGGCTCGACACTTCCTCGGCTGCGCCCGGCGTCGTCGGCGCGGGCAGCACGATGAGCGTGCGCATGCGATTGAGCTTGCGGTTGACGTCGTAGGACAAGCCCTTTTCGTCAACGTATTGGGCCGCCTGCAAGGCGTTGGCGACGTTGAACTTGGTCACGTCCGCGCCCGCGGTGGACGACAGGATTTCGGAATCGTGGTTGATGTAGGTCATGTAGACCCAGTCGGCATGGGCCTGCGCGATCATCTTGTCGTTGTAGGCGGCCTCGGTCTGCTCGACGAACGTGGCGGCATCGGGCTGGGTCTGGCCATCCTGCGCCATCGCGGGAACAGCGGATAGCGCGCTTGCGAGCGCGGCCAGCGAGATCATGGGTTTCAGCATAAAATTACGCCCCGATTTCTGGATATTTCGGATGATCTTGCTTGGCGCCGCGAGGCCCCCGGGTCAAGCCGCCAGAAAGCTGACGATCGCCTCGCCCAGCTGCCGCTGCGTCACCGAGGACATATGCGTGCCGGGCACTTCCACGTAACGGCCATCGGGCAGTGTTTCCGCCAGCTTCGGGGCAGAGCCGTTGTCCTGATCGTCGGCGCCGCAGACCACCAGCGTGGGCATCGTCACGTTCGCCAGATCCTCGGCGCGCGTGTCGTCGACAGACTGCAGCAGCAACCGCGCCGCCACACGATCGACCTTTTGCGTCTTCATGAACGCGTGCGCGAAATAGGCTGGATCGCCGCGCTTGATCTCATCGAAACGATCGATCGCATCGATGAAGAAGGCGCTGCGCCGAGCCCAGTTGTCGAGTCCTTCGATCCCCATGCCCGCCACCACCAGACGGCGCGGCGCCATGCCCGCGACGACGGCCCGCACCACGGTGCGCGCGCCCAGCGAAAAACCGCACAAGTCGAACTCCGTCAGGCCCAGCGTCTCGACCAGCGCGAACGCGTCCTTGACGAGGACGTCATCGGGATAATCCTCAGGATCGTGCGGCGCGGCGCTTTGCGCATGCGCGCGCAAGTCGGGCATGATCGCTTCGAACCCGGCGTCCTCCAGCTTCTGCGCATGGCCGAACTTGATCCAGTTGACCTCCGCGCTCGAGAACAGACCGTGGAGCAGAACCACCGGCCGCCCCTCGCCCAGGCGATGCAGCGCCAGCTCGGTTCCCCCCCAGCCTTCGTATACCGAACTGCGCACCTCGCTCATTCCGGCGGCTCCACGCCTGCGGCCTTCCACATTTCGACGACCTTCGTGTTTTCGGCGCTGGTGTAGCCCTTGAGGTGACGCACGTCCGCCCAGGCCTCCAGCATGCTCTCGGTGGCGTAGTTGTGATCGGGCCGGAACGGCGTCGGATCGTCGAAACTGCCGACAGTGAGATCGATGTTCTTGCCGCCCTCGACGAAATCGAAGCCGAGCGGCGTGCCGCAATGCGAGCAGAACGGCCGCCGCGCGATCGGCGAAGATTGATACCAGTCGGGCTCGCTATGCCACTCGACCTTGTCCTTGGGCGGATTTACGAAGGCAATCGACACACCGCCGGTCGCCTTCTTGCACATGTTGCAGTGGCACAAATACGCCTTCTCGGGTTTGACTTCGGCCGTATAGCGCACGCGGCCGCACTGGCAGCCGCCGGTCATGGTGCGGATCGATTGGACGGTCATGAGTTCAGATCAGCCCCTAGAAAGAGAGTACGCGACCGCACCATAGGGCGTGCTCTCAAGCCGACGCAACAGACGCATGTCATCGGTCACGAGCCGATCACCATTGCCAAGCGCGGAAGCGAGGTAAAGACAATCGTAGACCGGGTGATCGAGTTCGCATGCCAGACGCGCCGCGGCCGGCAAGAGCGGAATGGTGGAATCGAGCTGTGCGAAGAGCTTGGGAACCGCGGTGAGCGCTTCCTCGACTGCAGGCTGATCGAGCACGCCGCGACGCCACGATTTCCACAAGACGTTCGCAACTTCGACCAGAACGAAGTCAGGAGCCCGCAAATCGCCTCGCGCCAAAAGCGCAAGGGCATCGTCACTGCCATCCTCGCGCAAGACCCATTTGACCGCGACGCTCGCGTCGACGATCATCAGCGCGAATCCCGGTCCTCGCGGATCAATTCCCAGCCTTGCTTGTCCATCTTGCTCATGTCCGCACTGGCACGAATCCTCGCGAGCCTTGCCATCGCTTCCTCGCGCTCCTGCGCGGCGACGGAACGGCTCAGTTCGGCATGCAGCTCGGCTTGGAGCGAGCGCCCGTTGGCCGCCGCCCGGCGCTTCCAGGCAGCAATCACGGCATCATCGAGATTACGGATCAGGATCTGGCCCATGCGACGATGATAGCACTGTGCTATCATCGTCGCAATCGTATGCCGATCAGCCCTTCTTGAGGTGCTTGCGGCCCAGCAGCTCGGCGATCTGCACCGCGTTGAGCGCGGCGCCCTTGCGCAAGTTGTCGGAGACGCACCACAGCACGAGACCGTTCTCAACCGTGGGGTCCTCGCGCACGCGGCTGATGTAGGTGGCGCCGTCGCCGACGCATTCGACCGGGGTGACGTATCCGCCGTCCTCGCGCTTGTCGACGAGCATACAGCCCGGCGCCTCGCGCAGGATGTCCTGTGCCTGTTCGGCCGAAAGCTCCTTCTCGAACTCGAGGTTGATCGCTTCCGAGTGGCCGACGAACACCGGCACGCGCACGCAGGTGGCGACCACCTTCACCTTCGGATCGAGGATCTTCTTGGTCTCGACCACCATCTTCCATTCTTCCTTGGTAAAGCCGTCGTCCAGGAAGGTGTCGATGTGCGGGATCACGTTGAAGGCGATCTGCTTGGTGAACTTGGAAGGTTCGACCTGATCGCCGACGAAGATCGCGCGGCTCTGGGTAAACAGCTCGTCCATGCCCGCCTTGCCCGCGCCAGACGTCGACTGGTAGGTCGAAACGACAACGCGCTTGATCGTCGCGGCATCGTGCAGCGGCTTCAGCGCCACGACCATCTGCGCGGTCGAGCAGTTCGGGTTGGCGATGATGTTGCGCGCCTTGTAGCCATCGATCGCGTCCGGGTTCACTTCGGGCACGATCAGCGGGACGTCGGGCTCCATGCGGTAGAGCGAGGAGTTGTCGATCACTACGCAGCCTTGCGAGGCGGCCTTGGGCGCGTAGATCGCCGTCGGGCCCGAACCAGCGGCGAAAAGCGCCATGTCGTAGCCGGTGAAGTCGAAGTGCTCGATGTTCTTGACCTTGAGCATCTTGCCGGTTTCGCCGAACTCGATGTCGCTGCCGGTCGAGCGCGAGCTCGCGACCGCCGCGATCTCGTCGCAGGGAAACTCGCGCTCGGCGAGAATGTTGAGCATTTCCCGGCCGACGTTTCCGGTGGCTCCGACGACGGCTACCCTATATCCCATCTTACTCACTCCATCGTGCATTCGCGTGCCGTGCCCTAGCGCGCCCGCGCCGCACGGCAAGGTTTCAAAAGTCGAGGTTTACTTGCCGGGGGCAACCCCGTTGCGTTCGAGGAACGCGAAGATCGTGTTCCACACGTGCGTTCCGATCACCGGCCCGCCCACGCGGTGCGTGTAGCCGGGATAGAGCATCATTTCGAACGGCACGCCCGCTTCCTGCAAGGCAGCGAACATCGCCACCGAATTGTCGAGCACGACGTTGTCGTCCGACATGCCGTGGATCATCAGCAGCGGATCCGCGATCTTGGCGGCGTCGCCGATCGTGTCCGACTTGGTGTAGGCGTCGGCCACCTGGCGCGGATCGCCCATGTAGCGTTCGGTATAGTGGGTGTCGTATAGCTCCCACTTCGTGACCGGCGCGCCCGAAATGCCGGCGGCGTAAAGGCCCGGATCGGCTTCGAGCATCTTGAGCGTCATGTAGCCGCCGTAGGACCAGCCATAGATCGCGATCTTCGCCGGATCGACGAACTCGAGCGACTTGAGATACTCGGCGCCCGCCTTCTGGTCCGCCACTTCGACCGTACCCATCGCCTGCCGGATCGGCTTCTCGAAATCGACGCCGCGATTGTCCGAACCACGATTGTCGATCTCGAAATAGATGTAGCCCTTGTCGACGATCGCCTGCTGCAACGCGCCGCCCCAGTCGTGCGTGACCGTCTGCGCATGCGGGCCGCCGTAATGCTCGAAGAACACGGGGTACTTCTTCCCCGGTTCCAGCTTTGGCGTGATCATCTTCCAGTGCAGCACGGTGCCGTCTTCGGCCTTGATTGTGCCAAAGGTGGGGGTGCGGTGGCTGGCGAGGTAAGGCGCGTACGGGTGCGAAGCGTCCAGCGCGTTCTCTTCGATCCAGGTGATGCGCTTGCCCTGCGCATCGGCGAGATAGCTTTGCGGCGGATGATCGACCGACGAACGGGTGATCGCCAGCATCTTGCCGTCGCGGCTCATGCTGGCCTTGTGATCCCAGCCCGGTTCGGTCAACCGCACCGGCTCGCCCCCCGCCAGCGGCATCGCATAAACCTGCATCTCAAGCGGATCGTCGCGATTGGCGACGAACGTGATCCGTCCGGCCTTCTCGTCGACGCCGACCAGATCCTCGACCACCCAGTCACCCTTCGTCAGCTGCGTCCACTGGCCGTTGGCGAAGCGATAGAGGTGCGCGAACCCGTCCCGCTCGGACCGCCAGATCAGGCTGCCGTCCTTGAGGAAGCGATAGGCGTTCGACAGATTGATCCAGGCATCGGGTGCCGATTCTTCGGTGAACAGCACGCGACTGCTGCCGTTCATCGGATCGACTTCGAGCATGTCGAGCCGCGTCTGCGCGCGGTTCTCGCGCTGGACGTAGAGCTTACGGCCATCCGGCGCCCAGTCGACCCGAGCAAGATAGATATCGGTTTCGGAACCAAGATCGACCTCGAAGCGGTTCGAACCGTCGGGATCCATCACGTAGAGCGAGACCAGCGCGTTGTCGGTGCCTGCCGCCGGATAGCGCTGCTCGTACGTCCTGGTACCATCGCCGCCGATCGCGGTGCGGGTGACAACACCCACCGGCGCCTCGTCGAAGCGCTCGACCGCGATGCGGCTGTCGTTGGGTGCCCACCAATATCCCTGCGAGCGATCCATCTCCTCCTGCGCGACGAACTCGGCTTCGCCCCAGTGGACGAGCTCCGAACTTTCCTCGGGCGTGATCGGACGGCTTTCGCCGCCGACCCGGCCCGTCCACAGCCGACCGTCGCGCACGAAGGAGAGATAAGCGCCTTTGGGCGAAAGCGCGGGATTGAGTTCGTCCGCCTCGCTGTCGGTCAGACGCTTCACGCTGCCGTCGATCCCGGCAAGGTAGAGATCACCCTCCAGCGGCACGAGGATCGACTTGCCGTCGTCCGACCAGTCGTAAGCGACAATGCCTTTCTGGTCGCCGATGCGCTTGCGCTCGCGCTGCATCTTCTCGGCTTCGCTCAGCTCGCGGCCCGACCCAAGCTTGAGCGAATCGACCAGCATCGACCACTTGCCGGTGGTCCGGTCGAAGCCCCACAAGTCGTAGCGACGGCTGTCATCCTCACGATTGCGCAGCAGCGTGAGATAGCGGCCATCGGGCGAAATGCGCACTAGGCGGGGCGTCGGGCCGGAGAGCGCGGGGCTGGCGTTGACTCTCTCGAACGTGAGATCTGGAGCGGACGTTTGGGTCACGGCGTCTTTCTCGGCAGCGAATGTGGGAAGCGGCATCGCGGCGAGGAGCGTCGCGGCAAGCAGCACGGGCCTGAGGTTGGCTAACAAGGCTAGGATCCTGAATAGCAAAAGAGGCGCCCCGGCTGGTGCCAGGACGCCTCTCGAACGGTTAAACCGATTTCGCGGGCGGTGGGCGTATTAGCCCTCCTGGCCGGCGCGGGTGTCGCGCCGTTCTGCGATACGGGCCCGTTTACCGGTGCGACCACGCAGATAGTACAGCTTGGCGCGGCGCACGATGCCCCGGCGCACGACGGTAATCGAATCGATGCTCGGCGAGTAGAGCGGGAAAACGCGCTCGACGCCCTCGCCGAAGCTGATCTTGCGAACCGTGAAGTTCGAACCCATGCCGCGGTTCGAACGCGCGATGCACACGCCTTCGAAGTTCTGGACGCGGCTGCGGGTGCCTTCGACGATGTTCACGCCGACGCGGACGGTGTCGCCCGGACGGAATTCGGGAATTTCCTTGCCGGCTTCGGAGGTCGCCTTGGCGATTTCCTCGGCTTCGATCTGCTGAATCAGGTTCATGTGTCCTGGTCCTTCGTTTCCTGCCGCGCGCCAGAGGCAGACGGAACCCGAGCACCGACATGGCGCTCCCAAAGGTCCGGCCTGCGTGACCGAGTATCGATCTCCGCCTTATGCTTGCGCCAGGCGGCTATCTTCGCATGATCCCCCGATCGCAGCACTTCAGGGATCGTGCGCCCTTCCCATTCAACAGGTCGGGTATAATGCGGGTATTCCAGAAGACCGTCCTCGAACGATTCCTCCGACCCACTTGAAGGCGCGCCCATTACGCCGGGAAGCAGGCGAATGCAAGCGTCGAGAAGCATCAGCGCGGCCGGTTCTCCGCCCGACAGCACGATGTCGCCGATCGAGACTTCCTCGACGTCGCGACCGGCGAAAATCCGCTCGTCGAAACCTTCGAAACGGCCGCACAGCACGGTGACGCCAGGACCTGCCGCCAGCTCGCGAACGCGCGCCTGTGTCAGCGGTGTGCCGCGCGGTGTCATCGCCAGCACCGGGCAGTCCGGTTGCTGTGCGCGCGCATGGTCGATCGCGGCGGAAAGCACGTCGGCCTTGAGCACCATTCCCGCGCCGCCGCCCGCGGGCGTATCGTCGACGGTCCGATGCTTGTCGGTCGCAAAATCGCGGATCTGCACCGTGTCGAGCGACCAGTCACCGCGCGCCAGCGCCCTGCCCGCCAGCGACACGCCGAGCGGCCCCGGAAACATCTCGGGATAGAGCGTCAGGACGGTCGCGGCGAAAGTCACACCTTACTCGGCGAAGACCGAAGCCACGGTCACCGTATCGTCATCCCAGCCGTGCACGGCTTCCGGCGTCATCGGCACCATGAAGCGGGTCGGCTTGCCTTCATCTGTGGTGGGCCGCTCGATCTCCAGCACATCACCTGCGCCGAAGTTCTCGACCGAAACGACTGCGCCGATGGTTTCACCGGCATCGGTCACGACCGAGAGACCGATGAGATCGGCGTGATAGTATTCACCCATGGCAAGCGGCGGCATCTCGGCGCGCGATACGGTCAGTTCGGTGCCGCGCAGCGCTTCGGCCGCGTTGCGGTCGCTCACTTCGGCAAAGCGTGCGATCGCGCCGCCCTTGTTGTCGTCGCGGATGGACTTCGGTGTCAGGCTGCCGCCATTGAAGGCCTTGTAGCGCTTGAGCGCTGCCACGCCTTCTCCGAACAGCTTCAACCGCACCTCGCCCGTTACGCCATGCGCGCCGGTCACGACCGCGAGCGTGACGGCTCTCTTCGTGCGATCATCGGACAAAGGCATGCCTCCAATTGAGCATTACGACGCGGATGTGGGCAGACGCGTCGGCCTGCGACGCGCCCACCCCCGGCCCCTCCCGCAAGCGGGAGGGGAGCGCCGGATCAGCCCTCGGTCTTCTCTTCGCTGGCGTCCTCGGCAGCGGCTTCCTCGGCGGGAGCTTCGGCTGCGGCTTCCTCAGCAGGAGCTTCGGCTGCGGCCTCGTCCTCGGCGGGCTTGTTGGCTTCTTCCTCGGCAGCCTTGGCGGCTTCCTCGGCTTCGCGAGCCTTCTCGGCGCGCTCTTCGGCGCGGTCCTTGGCCTTCTGGCCGGGCTCGGCCTTCTTCGGGTTGTTGGTCGCGGCGCGCTCCTTGATGCCGGCGGCATCGAGCATGCGGGCGACGCGGTCGGTCGGCTGCGCGCCGACGCCGAGCCAATAGCGCACGCGATCCTCGGTCAGCTTGACGCGGTTCTCATCGTCCTTGGCGAGCAGCGGATTGTAGGTGCCGACCTGCTCGAGATAGTTGCCGTCACGCGGGCTGCGGCTGTCGGCCACGACGACGCGATAATAGGGACGCTTCTTCGCGCCACCGCGCGACAGACGGATTGCAACTGCCATTTGAACTTACCTTTCCGATTGAACTGAATGTCTTGAGTTTATTTCTTGAGAAACTTCGAAAGATCGGGAGCGCCGCCCATGCCGCCCCCGGGACCGCCGAGGCCCGGAAGTCCGCCGGCCCCTCCGAGGCCGCCAGCACCGCCGGCGCCGCCGAAACCGCCCCCGCCACCGAACATCGCGGCCAGGCCCTTGAGGCCGCCCATCTTCTTGATCTGCTTCATCGCCTTGGACATTTCCTGGTGCATCTTGAGCAGCTTGTTGACGTCCTGCACTTGCGTGCCCGATCCCTTGGCGACGCGGATCTTGCGTTTGGCGTTGAGCAGCGCCGGATTGCCGCGTTCCTTGGGCGTCATCGAACCGATGATCGCGTCCATGTGCAGCAGCACCTTGTCGTCCATGTTCGAAGCGGCCATCGCCGCCTTGGCCTTCTTCATGCCCGGCATCATGCCCGCAAGCGCGCCAAGACCGCCCATGTTCTGCATCTGGCGAAGCTGCGTGCGCAGGTCGTTCATGTCGAACTTACCCTGCTCCATGCGCTTGGCGAGCGCCTCGGCTTCCTCGACCTTGACCGTCTCGGCCGCACGCTCGACGATCGAGACGATGTCGCCCATGCCGAGAATGCGATTGGCGACACGGCTCGGGTGAAACACTTCGATCGCGTCCGACTTTTCGCCGGTACCCGCAAACTTGATCGGCTTGCCGGTGACGGCGCGCATCGAGAGCGCCGCGCCGCCGCGCGCATCGCCGTCCATTCGGGTGAGCACGACGCCGGTCAGCGGCACCTCGTTGGTGAACGACTGCGCGACGTTGACCGCGTCCTGACCCGTCAGCGAATCGACCACCAGCAGCGTTTCGCGCGGGGCGGAGATGGCGGAGACCGCCTTCATCTCGTCCATCAACTGCTGATCGACATGGAGCCGGCCCGCGGTGTCGAGCAGCAGCACGTCGACCGCCTGCAGCTTCGCGGCCTGCAATGCGCGCGTGGCGATTTCGGTCGGCTGCTGTCCGGGCACGATCGGCAGCGTCGCGACGCCGACTTGTTCGCCCAGGACCTTCAGCTGCTCCTGCGCCGCCGGACGATTGACGTCGAGTGAGGCCATCATCGCCTTCTTGCCCTGCTTTTCCTTCAGCAGGCGGGCGATCTTGGCCGTGCTGGTGGTCTTGCCCGAACCTTGCAGGCCGACCATCATGATGACCACGGGCGGCGCGGCGTTGAGATCGAGACCCGCCGTTTCGGCATGGTCCGCCTCGGTGCCGCCGAGCATTTCGATCAGCTCGTCGTTGACGATCTTGACGACTTGCTGCCCCGGCGTGACCGAGCGCAGCACGTCCTGCCCGACCGCGCGCTCCGTCACCTGATCGACGAAGCGCCGCACCACCGGCAACGCGACATCCGCCTCGAGCAGCGCGATGCGCACTTCGCGCATGGCGTCGCGAACGTCCTGCTCCTTGAGCGCGCCGCGCCCGCGCAGCTTGTCGAATACGCCGCCGAGACGATCGGAAAGGGTATCGAACATCCGTCCACTCCACTGCGGCGCGCACCCGACAGCCAGGATAACGCCAAAAACGCCGGCGGACGAAACCTCGTCAGCCAGCGTGCCATCGTTTCACCGCGAGCAACCGTATCGGCCTCTCGCCACTGGTGAGATTTGATGCGAGCCGAAGGCATCGGCACGGACCAAATCTCACTGGTCCTCATCGCGATTGGTGGAGCCGAGGGGGATCGAACCCCTGACCTCTACAATGCCATTGTAGCGCTCTCCCAGCTGAGCTACGGCCCCGTCCCATTCGCTCGCCGCGCCCTGGGAGGCGCCGCGCCCCGAGCCTGAGCCCGGGAGGCCGCGCTAGTACTGGCGTGCCTGCCGGTTGGCAAGAGGGAAATGTTCGGTCCGGGCGGCAAGGCGCTGATAATGCACCCTGCCGCCCGACCGATCGACAATCAGGTCTCGTGATCCTTTTCGTCGTCGCTGCCGCGCACGCCGAGATCGTCGTCGCCGCCGAGATCGACGTCGTTGTCGGGCGAATCGCCGTCCTCATCGATGTCGAGATCGTCATCGGCCAGATCGTCGTCCTGCTCGGCCTCCGGCTTCTTCTTCTCGATTTCCTCGAAGGGGATCGGCTGCTTGGACTTGAGCACCGGCTCCGGGTTCCACTTGTGGCCGCACTCGATGCAGGTGACCGGGTCGTCCTTGCCGAGGTCGTAGAAACGGGTGCCGCACTTCGGGCAGCCGTGCTTGGCGCCCCATTCAGGCTTGACCATGAAAATTCCTCTGTGTCCCCGCCCAGAACGAGCGGCGCGTCATGAATTAGATTGCATGTGATGGGCACGCGAAACCTGGATATCAAGCCTCGGGCCGGTCATCGGGCGCGCGCCTTGCCATAGGAGCCCGGCGCTGTCAAAAGCCGCGCGCTTTCCGCCCAGGTGCTGGACGGAGGATTTTGTATAGCCCGAACCCGGATTGATGCCCCTGTGACCGCCCATGACTCTCGCCTCATGCAACCGCGCCGCTTCACTCTGAGCGGCCCGCTGCGCGGCCGAATCCGCGTGCCCGGCGACAAGTCGATCAGCCACCGCGCGATCATGCTGTCGGCGCTCGCGGTCGGCGAAAGCCGGATCCAGGGCCTGCTCGAAGGCGAGGACGTGCTGGCGACAGCCGCCGCGATGCGGGCGATGGGCGCGCAAGTCGAGCGGACCGGCGAAGGCGAGTGGCGGGTCGACGGCGTGGGTGTCGGATCTCTCCTGCAGTCACAGGTCGCGCTCGAAATGGGCAATTCGGGCACTTCGACGCGGCTCCTCATGGGCCTCATCGCCAGCCATCCGATCACGGCTACTTTCGTCGGCGATGCAAGCCTTTCGAAGCGGCCGATGGGTCGCGTGATCGAGCCGCTTTCGCTGATGGGCGCAAGCTTCGAAGCGAGCCCTGGGGCCAAGGGCATCCAGACCCTGCCGCTTATGCTGCGCGGTGCCCTCCCCGCGGTGCCGATCCGCTACACGCTCCCGGTCGCTTCGGCGCAAGTGAAGAGCGCGGTGCTGCTGGCCGGCCTCAACACGCCGGGGATCACCACGGTGGTCGAGCCGGTGCCGACGCGCGACCATTCCGAACGCATGCTGCGCGGCTTTGGCGCCGAACTCGATGTCGAGATCGAGGCGGACGGGACGCGCGTCATCAGCGTGCGCGGCGAAGCCGAACTCAAACCGCAGAACGTCACCGTGCCCGGAGACCCCTCTTCGGCTGCGTTCTTCATGGTCGCCGGGCTGATCGTACCGGGCAGCGAAATCGTGATCGAGAACGTCGGGCTCAATCCCACGCGCGCCGGGCTCGTCTCCGTGCTGCGCGACATGGGCGGCGACATCGAGGAAACCAACGCCCGCGAAGTCGGCGGCGAGCCGGTCGCGGATCTGGTCGTGCGCCATTCATCACTGCGCGGCATCGAAGTCGACCCCGCGCTCGCGCCGAGCATGATCGACGAGTTTCCCGTGCTGTTCGTCGCCGCCGCGCTGGCCGAGGGGCGCACGGTGACGCGCGGGCTCGACGAGCTGCGCGTCAAGGAATCGGACCGCCTCGCGGCCATGGCCACGGCACTCGGCGCTGCCGGAGCGCGCGTCGAGGAACGCGCGGACGGCCTCGTGGTCGAAGGATCCGGCGGCGAACCGCTGCGCGGCACCGACCACGCCATCGCCACGCACTTGGATCACCGCATCGCGATGGCAATGGCGGTCGCCGGAATCGCCTCGCACGCCGGCGTCGAAATCGACGACACGCGCCCCATCTCGACCAGCTTTCCCACGTTCGAGCCCATGCTCGATGGCCTGGCGCAAGGACGGGGCGCGCCATGATCATCGCCGTCGATGGCCCCACCGCCTCAGGCAAGGGCACGATCGCCAAAGCGCTTGCCGCGCACTATGGCCTGCCGCACCTCGATACCGGACTGCTGTATCGCGCGGTCGGACGACAAGTGCAGCTCGCCGGGGGCGATCCCGACCACGCCGATGACGCGCTTGCCGCGACGGACTTTGCGGAAACGCTGCTTGCGGACCCCGAACTGCGCTCCGAAGCGACGGGCGGCCTCGCAAGCCGCGTGTCGGTGCACCCGGCGGTGCGCGCGGCGTTGCTCGAGCGCCAGCGCGCCTTCGCGGGCCAGCCCGGCGGTGCCGTGCTCGACGGGCGCGACATCGGTTCGGTGATCGTGCCCGAGGCGCAAGTGAAGCTCTTCGTGACCGCTTCGGTCGAAGCGCGGGCCGAGCGCCGCTTCCGCGAGATGCAGTCCGCCGGCCGCGCGGTGACGCTCGAAGAGATCGCCGCCGACATTACCCGGCGCGATGCCCGCGATGCCGGGCGCGATGCCGCCCCGCTCATCGCCGTCGCCGATGCCCATGTCCTCGATACGTCGACGATGTCGCCCCAGGAGGCAATTTCGGCCGCGATCGCGGTCGTCGAGGACTGTCGCCCACAGGCCTGAAATACCGAATTCACTTGCGATTCGCTTGGCTATGGCCTAGGCGCGCGCCCGTCCCGAAGGCTTTTGCCCTTAGGGATGCTGCGGGCGGCGAACGGCCTCCGTGGCGGTCTGGCCCTTAGCCCCGACCGGACGCATGGTGCGCGAGGCGGATAAGAGACCGGCGGAAAAACCGCTTGGCCGGAAACATCGACAAAGAAAGAGACACCCTATTTATGGCCACTGCGGCAAATCCCACACGTGACGATTTCGCGAAGATGCTCGACGAGCAGCTCGGCGGCGTCGCCGATGACGGCTTCGAAGGCCGCGTCGTCAAGGGCACCATTACTGCCATCGAAAACGACAAGGCCGTAATCGACGTCGGTCTCAAGAGCGAAGGCCGCGTCCCGCTGCGCGAATTCGCGCGCGGTGAAGACGAGCACGGCCTCAAGGTCGGCGACGAAGTAGAAGTCTATGTCGACCGCGTCGAGAACGCCGACGGCGAAGCGATGCTGTCGCGCGACCGCGCCCGCCGCGAAGCCGCGTGGGACAAGCTGGAAAGCGAGTTCGGCGAAGGCAAGCGCGTCGAGGGCGTGATCTTCGGCCGCGTCAAGGGCGGCTTCACTGTCGACCTCGACGGCGCCGTGGCGTTCCTTCCCGGCTCGCAGGTCGATATCCGTCCGGTGCGCGACGTTGCGCCGCTGATGGACATGCCGCAGCCCTTCCAGATCCTCAAGATGGACCGTCGCCGCGGCAACATCGTCGTGTCGCGCCGCGCCGTCCTCGAAGAAACCCGCGCTGAGCAGCGTTCGGAGCTGATCGACAAGCTGAGCGAAGGCCAGGTCATCGAGGGTGTCGTCAAGAACATCACCGATTACGGCGCCTTCGTCGATCTCGGCGGCATCGACGGCCTGCTCCATGTCACCGACATGAGCTACAAGCGCATCAACCACCCGAGCGAAGTGATCAACATCGGCGACACCGTCACCGTCCAGATCATCCGCATCAACCAGGAAACGCAGCGCATCTCGCTGGGCATGAAGCAGCTCGAGAGCGATCCTTGGGATGGCGCCTCGGTCAAGTACCCGGTCGGCGCGAAGCTTTCGGGTACGGTCACGAACATCACCGAATACGGCGCCTTCGTGGAGCTGGAGCCGGGCATCGAAGGCCTCGTCCACGTTTCCGAAATGTCCTGGACCAAGAAGAACGTCCACCCGGGCAAGATCGTTTCGACCTCGCAGGAAGTCGAAGTCATGGTGCTCGAGGTCGACTCCGAGAAGCGTCGCATCTCGCTCGGTCTCAAGCAGGCTCAGGGCAACCCGTGGGATGACTTCGCGGACAAGCACCCAGTCGGCACCGAAGTCGAAGGCGAAGTCAAGAACGCCACCGAGTTCGGCCTGTTCATCGGTCTCGACGGCGACGTCGACGGCATGGTCCACATGTCGGACATCGCCTGGGGCATCTCGGGCGAGGACGCGCTGGCGCTTCACCGCAAGGGCGAGATGGTCAAGGCGATCGTGCTCGACGTCGATGTCGAGAAGGAGCGCATCAGCCTAGGCATGAAGCAACTCGAGCGTGGTGCTCCGGCAGCGGGCGGCGTTTCGGCCGCTGCGGGCGGCGGTTCGCTGCGTCGCGGTGAAGTCGTCACCGTCACCATCCTCGAAGTCCGTGATGGCGGCCTCGAGGTGCAGGCGGGCGACGATGGCGCCACCGGCTTCATCAAGCGTTCGGACCTCGGCCGCGACCGCGACGAGCAGCGCCCCGACCGCTTCCAGGTCGGCCAGAAGCTCGATGCGATGGTCACCGGTTTCGATCGTTCGAAGAAGCCGAACTTCTCGGTCAAGGCCTACCAGCTGGCCGAAGAGAAGCAGGCGGTCGAGCAGTACGGTTCGTCCGACTCGGGTGCCTCGCTCGGCGACATCCTCGGCGAAGCGCTCAAGAAGCAGTCGTAAGCTCGCTTCCTGGCATCGCCAGAACAGAAAAGGCCCGTCCGGAGCAATCCGGGCGGGCCTTTCGCTTTGCGGTTCAGCGCCTAGATGGGAGGGCGAAGGAGAGACGCCCATGCCGCTCGAAGTCCATCAGTTCCCCTGCCTGTCCGACAACTACGGGTACCTGCTGCACGATCCGGATAGCGGGGAGACGGCCTGCATCGATACGCCTGACGCCGATGAATATCTCAAACAGGCGAAGCTGAAGGGCTGGGAGATTACCCAGATCTGGAACACGCACTGGCATCCCGATCACGCCGGCGGCAATGCCGAGATCAAGGCGGCCACCGGATGCACGATCGTCGCCCCGATGGGCGAAGCGGCAAAGATCGCGGGGATCGATCGGCAAGTCGGCCAAGGCGACACGGTGACGCTCGGCGCACACGAGGCGCGGGTGCTCGATGTCGGCGGCCACACGCTCGGCCACATCGCTTATCACTTGCCTGACGTTGGCATGGCCTTCGTGGGCGATTCGGTGTTCGCGCTCGGCTGCGGACGGATGTTCGAGGGCACGGCGCCGCAGTTCTGGGACAGCCTGCTGCGCATCAAGGCCCTGCCGCCAGAGACGATGCTCTACTGCGCGCACGAATACACGATGAGCAATCTGCGCTTTGCCCGCCATGCCGATCCCGACAATGCCGCGCTGGCCGAGTATGGCGCGGAAATCGAGCAACGCCGCGCGGACGACAAGCCGACCGTCCCGGCGCGGCTCGATCGCGAACTGAAGACCAACCCATTCTTGCGGGCCGACGATCCGGCCATGCAGGCACGCTGGGCCCCTGCCGGACATCCCGGCGACGCTGTCGCAACATTCGCAGCGCTACGCAGCGCCAAGGACGCCTTCTGACGGACGTCACGCTCGCGAAGACCGCCGTGTGACAGCGGCGCAATCGGGCCCACAAACACAAACCCCCGCGCGATGGCGGGGGTTTGTGCATTCAACGAGGGGCAGTGACGCCTGTCAAATGGAGCCGATTGCCCGATCGACCAGCGCGCTGTCGGCAGCGGCGGTGTGCTTGCTGGCGATGAGCCCTTTGGCCGCGGTCGCCGCGGCCTCGGCAGCTTGCGCACGCAGCTCGGCGATCGCCGCACGTTCGCTGGCCGCGATCTTGTCTTCCGCCATTTTCTCGCGCCGACCGATGACGGCCGTCGTGTCGCTCTCGGCCTTGGCGACGATCGCCTCGGCTTCGTGCTTGGCATGCTCGAGCATGGCCGCCGCGTCCTTCTCGGCATTGGCGATCTTGTTCGTGTATTCCTGACGCAGCGCTTCTGCCTCGGCGCGCAGGGCCTTGGCTTCGTCGAGCTGCTTGCGGATTTCCGCGATCGACTTGTCGAGACCGCCCGTCAGCATCCCCGGCACCTTCTTCCAGAAAGCGATGAGGAAGATGACGACGATCGCGAGGCTCACCCAACCGGCCGGCGAAAAGCCCAGCGCGCTCAGTTCGGGGCCGTGCTGCATCTCGGCCTTGCCGTCGGCAAGCGTTTCGGTCTTGATCGGGCTCTGCCCGCCGTGGGCCGCCTCGGCTGCGGATTCTTGCTGCATGGCGAAAGTCCTTAGTGGCGCATGGCGGATTTGACCGCGGCGCGCGCCGTCGCGTCGTCCACGGTGATGCCGGCAATGCGCGTGACGATATCGCCCGCAGCTTCGGCCGCGACCGCTTCGATCTCGTACATCGCAGCATCGCGCGATGCTGCGATGCGGACATCGGCCTCGTTAACACGCGTATCGAGCCGCGCATTCACTTCGGCGAGCCGGTCCTCGGTCGTCTTGGCGGCGTCCGCCTTGGCAGCCGAGATGATGGCCTGCGCCTTGGCGCGATTTTCGTTTTCGCGCTTGCGCCAGGCCTCTTCTTCCGCGTCGGCCGCGTTACGCGCTTGTTCGGCAGCGGCGAGATCGGACGCGATCTGCTTGTCGCGCGCTTCGACCGTCGCCATCACCTTGGGAACCATGCCCTTGCCGATGACGAAGAAGACGAATCCGAACACCAACAGGATCCAGAAGATCTGGCTGGCATAAGTCGCCGAAAGCTGGGCTATCTGAGGCATGGCGGATCCCGCTTGGATTCCGACCGGTCCGCACCACGCGGATCCGGCCGGTCATTTCAGGTCGTTTTCGTTCAGGCGACGAAGATGAGGATCATCGCGACGACGAACGAGAGCAGGCCGAGAAGCTCGGCCGCGGCGAAGCCGATGAACAGACGGCCCTGCTGGCCATCCGCGGCGCCGGGATTGCGCAGCGCGCTCTCGAGGAACGAACCGAAGACGTTACCCACACCGATGGCGGCCATGCCCGCACCGATCGCCGCGAGGCCCGCACCGATCAGCTTGGCTGCTTCCTGATCCATTTGAAAACTCCTTCCTGGAAATTCTGACGTATTGCTTAGGGACTTAGTGAAGATTCTCGGCATCGTTGATGTACAGCGACGTCAACAGCGCGAAGACGTAGGCCTGGATGCCTGCGACGAGGAACTCGAGCGCGACGATGGCGATCATCAGGATAAAGCTGAGCACGCTGACGACGGGTCCGATGCCCAACCCTGCGTTGAGGCCGTTGATGACGAAGCCCGACAGCACTTCGAGCAGAACGTGGCCCGCCATCATCGCAACGAACAGTCGCAGGCCGAGGCTGAAGGGGCGCACGAGGAACGACACCAGCTCGATCACGAAGATCAAGGGGATCATCAGGAGCGGGGTTCCGTGCGGCACGAACAGCGAGAAGAAGTGCAGCTTGTGCTTGGCGAAGCCGACGATCAGCACGATCGCGAACGACAGGATGGCGAGCACCCCGGTCGCGCTGAAGTGGCTCGTGAAAGTGAAAGCATGAAGCCCGGGGATCACCGCAAGCGGCATCAACCCGAGGATATTGGCGAACAGGATGAACATGAACAGCGAGAAGACGTAAGGCACGTACTTCTTGCCCGCGGGGCCGATGTTGGCGGCGAGCATGGAATCGATGAAGCCGGTGAAGCTTTCGACCGCCATCTGCCAGCGACCGGGAACGAGCTCGCGCTTCATGCCGCCCATCACGAACAGCAACAGCACCACCGCCGAGATCACCATCCACAGCGCGGAATTGGTGAAAGCGATGTTGTACCCTGCGATTTCCCAGTTCCCCGAGCCGAACAACGGCTGGATCGTGAACTGGTGCATCGGATCGACTTTGCCCGCTTCGGCTGCCACGTATTGGCCCCTTCGACTTGCCTTACATGCGCGACAGCGCCCCTAGTGGTCCCCACCCCCGTGGGGATCAATCAGAGCGCCGGTTCGACATCCGGATGATGTTCCTGAAGGCAACGATGATCCCGAGGAACAACATCACCAACAGACCCCAGGGCGTTGTCCCGGCAAAGTGATCAATCACCCAGCCAATGAACGCGCCGCCGACAATCCCGCCGATGAGGTCGGCCAGGACACGGTTTCCGGCACGATAATTCTCGTCCGTTTCCGTGCCTGCGACCGGCTTGTTCCTGAGATCTTCCCGCTCGCGTGCGGCTCTGAGCCGCTCCTCGAGCGTGTCGATCCGAGGATCTTCACCAACAGGTTCCCGTGCGTTTGGCTCGTCGCTCATGTCATTCTCCACCAGGGGAACACCTGACACCGACAACGGCCGCCCGCCGAGGGCGTCGACCCCTTAGGTTGGGGGGTATCACGAGTCAACCGGTGCGCAAGACGGGTGGCCGCCTTTATCCTCGTCTGCCGTCAGCGGGACCTATCGCCATCGGATGTAGGATAAAATGCCTTGAGGATGAACTCCCCGAGCGCGCCGACAAACATCAAAGCCGAGCCGACGATGAAGAGGATTACGCCCCACGTCTTCCACTCGGACAGCGAAGGCAGGAACAGGACGCTGCCGACGAGGAAGGTGAGATTGCCGAGGATGCCCACGCCGAGGTGGGCCCAGCGGAAATCGCGAACAAGCGTTTTCAGCGTGCCTGAGCTGCCTCGATCTTCACCCATTCAGCGCGAGTACGTCAGAATTCCGCTTAGGGGCAACGGCTGTCCCGCTCGGGCGCACCAGCGCCGCGGGTTTTCCAGCTGCCATCAGGCGCCTGGTACTTTTCGCCCTGGCTGGTCTGCGAGATCAGGAGGCAGCCCGAGGTGAAGGCATATTCCTCGACCGTGGCATGCTGCTGCTGCGCCTTTTGCGCATAGACCGCCTTGCGCTTGATGTTGATGTCGTCGACGATTCGGCGAAGATCCGCAGAGCCGCCACCGACGATCCCCAGGTAGCCGTCCATCTTCTCGCCGACCTGACCAGCGGAGCGCGCCGCCTCGTAGGCCGGATCACGCGCCAGGGCCGGGCCAGCCAGCGTCGCCATCGTCAGCGCGATGGCACCGACGGCGATACCGATGCGAGAGAAGCGAGTGGTGTGGAGCGTGGTTTTCATCAGAAGATGTCCGGGTTGCTTTCGATCGTATTCGAGGCGTCCTCGGCGAGACGATAAATGACTTCCTGCTTGATGTTGATGTTGAGCTCGATCACGATCGGCTTGTCGGGCGCATTTACCGAAATGCAGCCGGCCGTCATCATCGTTGCCGCAACCCCCATCATCATGGCCCGTGCACGCCGAGCGCACTGGCCCGACCGCCCTTCTTTCGTCCCATCCGCCAACATGGCGCTGCTTGTCGCAGCAGGGTGAAAGTCGGTCAATCGTAAGCAGGTCATGGCATATCCTCGCTTTCCGGAGGCTGAACGGCGGATGAGGAATCGGCCGCGAGGGGATCGGCGCCGGTCTGTCGCACACGGCGATCGATCGGCTTGCCGTTCTCGTCGATCAGGCCAAGGCCGCGCGGATCGCGGACGTAGGCGGGATCGTAGAGCGACTTGAACGAGCTCACCAATTGGAAGAATGGCGCGCGCATATTGATGTTGAACTGGATCGGCAATTTCCCGATCCGGCGAGTGAGGAAGTTTTTCCTGGCGCCCTCGCCCTGGCTGACGCCGTGGATCCGCATCTTCGTGAGCAGTTCGCCCTCCAGCGCACCGTCCATGCCGATCACCATCCGGCGATAATCGAGCGAGCGCAAGGTATCGAAAGCGAAGTTGGCCATCGTCGAGAGGTCTTCGTAGCTCAGGTCGCCGACGTAGGAGACGTTGCCCCCCGGCGGTCGCGATTCGAGCAGACCGCCTTCGATCCGTCCCCCGTTCTTATCGAACAGCAGCGGCATCTCGCCATCGAACGTGCCTGTCGCCGAAAGGTTGGCCAGTTCCATCCTGGCCAGGAACCGCTCGGCTTCCAGACCGCGGATGACCAGCGTGTAGCGCCGCAGTTCCTCCTTGCCCATGGTCATGGTGACCGGTTCGAGGTGCAGGCTCCCGCCGAAGAACGGCCAGTCCGCGCCTTCCACCGCAATGACGTAGCCGGGCCGCAAGCCGAACTTGAGGATCCCGTCGTTGACCTCGATGCCGGGATTGATCGCGGCGATGCGCAGCGTCTGTCCGGGCGGCGTGACCAGCCCCAGCAGATCGGAGAACTCGACGGTCCCCTGCATACCAGTGACCGGGCCGAATGCGGCAGCGAAATCGAGCCGGTCGGTCGTGAACTGGCCGCGCGACGTCACGGCCTGCGGGCTCCAGTCGATACGGCCGCTGCCTCTCACCGCGCCTTGCGCATTGGCGATCACGCCGAGCGCGAGCGTGGTGAGCGTATCGGGCTGCAAGGCCGCGTCGAACACGATGCTCGGTACGTCCAGATCGGCCTGCCCCCTCCCCGTCGCGAGATTGTGCCGGATGACCGCGCGCACGATCTGCCGGTCGCTCTTGGGTTCGCGCAGCAAGGCGTCCGCAGTGATGAGATTGTCGGCAAGCCGCAGCGTGGCGTCGCGCGCCAGCAGCGGTTCGAAGCGATCGACTTGTTGGCGATCCTCGAGCCGGAACTGCCCCGACCCGAGCGTCAGGACGCCTCCGGCATAGCGCCAGGTCCCCGACGCATCGCGGATGTCGAGCGGGACGGCGTAGAGCGTAACGTCCGACTTCTCGAACGTCCCCGCCACCGTATTGTCGAGTTGGGCGGCAAGATTGGCGATCCGGAAAGTGGAAGCCGTGGCGGCAGGACCGAGGGTGACTTCGAGCGAGCGCGCCGACAAGTTGCCGGGCCAGGCCACGCCCACCGGACCGCTCGCGATGCGAATCGGCGTCGCGCCGAGGCTGCCGCGAACATCGAGGTTCGTCGTGCCCGCAGCGATGCGCAAGCCGCCGCCGCCATTGGAGACAATCGCCTGGCCGCGAGCGGGGCACAGCGGCATTCGCTGTCGATCGAGTTGCAAGCTTGCCATCGACAAGCGATCGAAGCGAAGCTGGACGCATTGGCGCCACAGCGCGAACGATCCATCGCGGGCAACGCGGCCATCGATCGGCAGCACGAGGTTCGTTGCGCTACCGCCGGGAAGCGCGCCACTGACCCGCGCTTGCCCGTCGAGCGTGAAGCCGCCATCCGCCGCCTGCACCACCGTGAGTTCGGGCAAGGCCAGTCGCGCATCGCCGGCGACATATTCGGGCATCCGCACGCGCAGCAGCAGTCGATCGCCGGCGTCACGCTCCATTCTCCCCGAAATCGACGGCAGTCCGCGACCGCCGGTCGAGAAATTACCCGAGAGCTGGGGTAAGTCGCCTCCTGTTCCAGCAAGCGCCTGGAATCGCGAAACGGCCAGCAATGTCGCGCCGCTGCCGCCGCGCAGGGTCGCACGCGGAATCACGAGGGTCGTGCCGTCCTCGGTCCGCCGGACGACGACGTTGCCGTCGAACCGGCTTCCGCGTGCCTCGCGCGCCAGTGCCGTGCGGATCTGGGCCGCGACCGAAGCGAGCAGCGTGCCCTCGCCCGCATCTTGCGCGCTTTCCAGTGCTGCGAAGAGCGCTTCGCCCCCCGCGACCCCGGTTGCCTGAAGATCGCTCTCCAGTTCGATGCGTTCGAGCGCGCCGAGCGTACGCAGGCGCCCTTGTGCGGAGATCCGCGCCGCGCGCGCCTGCGGGCTCCCGGCGCCAAGGGCGGCGAGATCGTAGCGTGCATTCAACGCCGACTTGCGGAACGAAAACGCCGCCGTGCCCTGCAGCGCCTCCATCCCCTGGCCTGCATAGGCGAATTTCCCGAGTTCGACGCCGAGCTTGCCGTCCAGCCCGTCGAGGTGCTGGTCGGCCACCAGATCGAGCGCGAGTGCGCTTTGGCCGAGCCGCAATTCGGATTTCGGACACACCAGACCGGCAGTGCGCAAGGGTCCTTGCAGCCGCGGCTTTTCGCGCGACACGCTCAGCTTGGCATACAGCGTCGTGCGGCCTGTCCGACAATCGCCCTGCGCAAGGCCGGGTGTGACCGCCGCCAGAATCCCGGAAAAGCCGCCGCGCAACCGGCCCTCGCCAGCCAGCTTGATGCCGATCGGTCCTTGATCCGCCTCGATCAGCGCGCGTCCGTCTTCGATCGCCACGTCGAGATCCGGCATCCGGAACGGCGCATCGCCGCCGGTGAACAGCACTTTGTCGAGACTGCCGAAGCTCGGCGTACCATTGCGGATCCGGCCATAGAACCGCGGCTCGGTGAGCGTGATGCGGCCGATCCCGGGAAGGCCGAAGCCGATCCGCGTCTTGAGCTCGATGCGCTCGACCGTCAGGTCGGGCCGCGCCGGATCGCCGACCACGAGATTGCGCAGAACCTGTTTGTCCGGCCCGATCTCGACGACGTCGTAGGTCGCCGGCAGCCCCATCGTCTCGAGTTGCTCGGCGATGTAGTCGTCCGCGATTCGCTCGCGCTGGATCCACAGATAGAGGAGCACCAGACTGACGATCAGCGTCAGCGAGACGAGCAACAGGCAGCCCCGCGACCGATAGCGCGTTTCTGTCCCGCGCTCGGCATCGGGATATTCCTTATATTCCTCCTGCGCCATCCACTCCATCACTTGCGCGTCAACCGGCCGAAAGGCAATGCGGTTCCAATGCGATCATTGCGGGAGGCCATGTCGGACGAGCGGCAACTTTTCGATGAATCTCTTGGCGGGGACAAGGGCCAAGATGCCGCGCACGACAGCAGCGGCCATCGCGCCCGGCTGCGCAAGCGCTTGCTCGAAGGCGGGGACGATGCGCTCGCCGATCACGAAGTCATCGAATTTCTGCTGATGGGCGCAGTCCCGCGCCGCGACACCAAGCCGCTGGCCCGCGCACTGATCGCGCGATTCGGATCGCTGGCGGGCGTCCTCAATGCCGATGCTGCGACGCTGCGCGCCCATCCCGGCATGGGCGACGCGACTGCCGCCGCGCTGAAGGTCGTGGCGGTCGCGATGCGCCGGCTAGTGCGGCAGGAAGTGCGCGAAAAACCCGTGATCGGCTCGTGGCAGGCGCTGATCGACTATCTGATGGTAGACATGGCCGACCTGACGCACGAACGTGTCCGCGTGCTCTACCTCAACACCAGGAACATGCTGATCCTCGACGAAAAGGTGGCGGACGGCGATATCGACGAGGCCGCGATCCATCCGCGCAAAGTCATCCACAAGGCGATGGACATCGGCGCGACCGCGCTGATCCTGGTGCACAACCACCCCACTCACTGATTTCGATCCCGCATGATCACGCTCAATACCGTTGAAACACTAGGAAAATTGGCGTTTTTTGGCATTGCGTAGTGGGGACGGTTTTGGCAAATTGGGGGCGGTTGAAGGGATAGAAAACGGCTTTCCGCTCCCAGCAAACGATCCCCGTTTCTCCTCGACCGATCCCAGTTGCGGACAAGGAGGAACGCATGCCAGCCCTGACCGACACCACGATCCGACATGCGCTGAAGCGCGTCGAGATCAGCCGCAAGCAGGAAAATCTGGCCGATGGCGAGGGGCGCGGCACCGGCCGACTCGTCCTCGTCCTCAAGCCAATGCCGAAGCGCGTCACCGCCGACTGGATGGCGCAGCAATGGCGTGACGGCAAACGCACCAAGAAGAAGATCGGCGCCTACCCCTCGATGTCGCTCGCGCAGGCCCGCGAGATTTTCAAGCGCGACTATGCCGACGTCATCCAGAAGGGCCGGAGCATCAAGATCGCATCCGACACTCGCCCCGGCACCGTCGCCGATCTCTTCGAGGGTTACGTCGCTTCGCTCAAAGCCGCCGGCAAGCCCTCCTGGAAGGAGACGGAGAAGGGCCTCAACAAGATCGCCAACACCCTTGGGCGCAACCGCCTCGCCCGCGAGATCGAGGCCGAGGAAATCGTCGAGCTGATCCGCCCGATCTATGAGCGCGGCGCCAAGTCGATGGCCGACCATGTGCGTTCCTATATGCACGCGGCCTTTGGCTGGGGCATGAAGTCGGACAACGACTATCGGCAGCAGTCGGCTCGCCGCTTTCGCATCCCCTTCAATCCGGCGACAGGCATTCCGACCGAACCAAAGGTCAAGGGCACCCGCTGGCTCGACGAAGACGAGTTCGTGCAGCTCTATCGTTGGCTGGAATGCCCCGACACGCCGGTTCACCCGCCCTATACCCGCGCCGTCAGGATCATCATGCTGACCGGCCAGCGCGTCCAGGAGATCGCGAGCCTTCACATCGACCAGTGGGACGCGAAGGAAAAGATCATCGACTGGTCGAAGACCAAGAACAATCAGCCCCATGCCGTTCCGGTGCCTGAGCTGGCCGCAGAGCTACTCGCGTCCATCAACGTCAACGAATATGGCTGGTTCTTCCCGTCGGCCACAGACCCGTCCAAGCCTGTCAGCCACGGCACGCTTTACTCGTTCATGTGGCGCCAGCGGGACCGCGGCGTGATCCCCTATGTGACGAACCGCGACCTGCGCCGAACCTTCAAGACGCTGACCGGCAAGGCGGGGATCTCGAAGGAAATCCGCGACCGCCTTCAGAACCATGCGTTGCAGGACGTCAGCTCCAAGCACTATGACCGCTGGCACTACATGGTGGAAAAGCGCGCGGGCATGGCGAAATGGGACAAGTTCGTCCGTGCCATGCTCGCCAAGAAGCGCCTGAAAGCGGCGGCATAAGCCTCCGGCGCACCATAAAAGGCGGAAGTGAAAAACGACTATGCGTATCGTAATGGGGCTGGCCGTGCTGGCGGCACTGACCACAGCGACGGCGGCCAAGGCCGATCCCTGCAAGGCCATTCCCGACCGCGGCCCGATGCCGTCCTATCTCCATCGCGGCGCGCACTTCTCCGGTCCCGTGGTCTATGTCGGTGACGGCGACTCCTTGTGCGTGGCCGTCGGTCAAGGGCCGGCCAACTGGGTGGAGATCCGGCTGGGGGATTTCTACGCGCCCGAACTTCACTCTCCCACCGGCCCCGCCGCCAAGGCCGCGCTGGAGAAGATCGCGATGGGTCGGAATGCGGAGTGCGTCGCCAACCACCAGTCCTACGACCGCGTGGTGGCCACCTGCCGGATCGGCGGGCGCTCCATCGGGGACTTGCTGAAGGCCGCCGGGAGCATCGAGGGCGGCAATGGATACGGCCAGGGCAAGCAATAGCCCGGCCCTCGACGGCGTTCAGATCCGGTCTGAAAACCGATCATACGCATCGATCCGCCGAACCGGGGGATCGACCTCATACCGATAGATTTCCGTTCTCAAGAACCGCAGCTCGGCCTCGCGTTGAGCTTCGGGAACGTCGATATACCATGCGCGCGGCTGCGGGCCGGGATCGCCGTTCCAACGGTATCCCCGTGCTTTGAGGACATCCTTGAGGTCGAAGGGCGAGTTCTCCGCCCAAATGCGCCAAGAAACGGCACGAGCGCCGTCCAGGAGGCGGCTAAGACCCGTAACGCCAGATCGGGGCAGCCCCATTGCCAGCAACTCGACCGTAGCAAGACAGTCGTGCATCGCGCGGTGGCGGTCGTAGAAGAAGCCGGCGGCTTGAGCGAGATAGGCGAGTTTCGTGCCCTCGAACCCCTCCGCGGCCCAATCGATCTGGTTGAGCGAGCAAGCCCACGGCTTCGTCGAAAACACGTCGCTGAATCGTTCAAGAAAGCGGCGGTCGAACGCCGCGTTGTGCGCGATGACGAGCGAAGCCGGCGCCGCGAATGTGGCTACCGCTGCGGGATCAATAATCTGGCCGGCCACCATCTCGTTGGTGATGCCCGTGATCGCGGTGATTTCCGGGGCGATAGGCTCGCTCGGCTGACGCAGCCCTTGGAAGCTGTCGCCCACGCTGAAAACGGTGCCATCCAAGCCATAGTTGAATGGCGTCATGGCGAGTTCGATGATCTCGTCGCGCTGAGGGTCGAGCCCCGTGGTCTCTACATCGACCACCAGGCCAAGGCGCAGCGGGGTGCCGGGAGGCGGAACGGTGCGAGGGCGTGGCTTGAGACGCCGGATCACCCGGTAATCCCCCGTGGCCTCCAGTGTCTGCGCCAGAGTCTCCAGATGGTCAGAAGATGTCATCGCCCGGCGCTTCGTTTACCGCCATCGGCTCCCCTCCAGCCACCGCAGCAGCGGCGTCGGCCGGCCGGGGCGCGAGGCGAATGTCAGCGGCTCGACCTTCTTCGTGGAACCACAGATCGACGACGGCGGTATCGTCGCTCCGCGGCCGCGGGAATGCCTCCCTGACCTTGAAGGTCGTCGGCAGATTCACCGACGTTCCAAACACCAGCGCGTGCTGCCGAGGCAATGACGGCAACCGCTTCAGGACCGACTCTGAGATGAACGGAGTCATCTGGCGAATCTGGGAGAGATCGTCGGGATTCTGGATTCGGTGAACCAGGAAGTTGGAGCACTGGCTGAGAACCGTCTTGGACAGCTCGCTCGGGCGCTGAGACGCCAGCAGCACGAACATGCCGTATTTGCGTCCTTCCTTGGCGATGCGCTCGAAAATCTTGGTGGCGTCGATGGAAAAGCGGGACGGCGTAGAGGCGACATATCTATGAGCCTCTTCGAGCAGTAGGTGTATCGGGAAGCGGTTTCTCGGTTCCGCATGGCGAAGAAACCGAAAAAGCATGCGTGCGATGACCGCACTGACCAGCTCAACGATTTCATCTTCGACGGAATTGAGATCAATAATAATGATCTGATTGCGTTTGGTGAACGACTCTCCGGCCGCCCTTTGCAGACCGACGATGTTGGTCAAAAACTCCAGATCGCTTACGGCCGCGTCAACGTCAGCTCCTTCGTGACGCAGAAAGGCATATTCTGTTCTCTCCTGGAGGGATCTGAGCCGCGTGACCATGGACGAGCAGTAGTCTCGGATTTGGCGATTGCCGTGAGCCTCCTCGTAGAGGATCGCGAAGTCGAGACACTCGTGCAGCTCATCAAAAGAGAATGGTGTCCGATTATAGGCTGGTAAGGGCGCGTCCTCCCGGAGCTTTTTTCTCACTTCGTCCAGAAACGCCGATTGGTTGTTCCCCGAAAAATTTCCATACTGAAAATTGGGATTGAAGCGGTTCAGAAGCGCCATATTCAGGTCGTTTGTCGGATACTTCTGGAGGAGGGAGACGACGCGCTGAAATTTCGATACGGGGGAGTCGCCATCTGCCCCTCGAAAACACTCGATGATGCAGGTGGCGACAAAGTGCTCGCGCAGCGCCAGAGCTTCTGGCGTATTGGCATGAAAGAGACTTGTCAGACCTAACGCCGTCCGAAGAACCGGCAGTTGTGTTCGCTCGCTGGCCTGCAAGAGCAGTTCCCATTCTGCCATCTCCAGGAACCAATGCGGCATACGGAAGCCAGCCGCCGTGCCGTCGAGGACGACGCGCTCGACCCCGATGGCTCCCTCCTTCGCGGAAGCGGCCAGAGCGGCATGATACTCGCCATTGACGTCGAAGACGACGAAGGTCGCGCCGCGGGCGTGATGCTCCTCCGGCTTGCTGAAAAGGGACTGCAAGACCGAGGCGACCGTGCAGGACTTGCCGCTGCCGGTATTGCCCAGGACGGCGACATGACCGCCGAAGAACTCGTTCAGCCGGACCTTGATGTCGTAGTTCTCGAACACCACCGACTTGCCGATGGGCAGAACCCGATAGCGCGTGGCCCCTTCGGGTTCGCAGGCGCCACCATCCGGGCCGACTGACGGCTCGACGGCCGCCTCGGTCTCGAAGATGCGATCGAGTTCGCCGTCCAGTGCATAGAGTGCGTCCGCATACAGAGACGGGAAAACGGACACACCGAAACGGAACGCGCCGCCACGCATCGGCAACATGCCGACCGGCACCACGTCCAGATATTTTGATGAGCCAGCCCGATCGAAGTCGCCTCGCTCGGATGGAGTGCTCGCGTCGCGCTCTCGCAGACCGACAACCTCGACCACGACATATTCCGACTGCGATGGAATCATCAGGAACGATCCCAGCCGCGCCACATAATGCACGCCGTCGAAGCCAACGACCGTGAAGTTGTCGGTGCCGACGTGCATCTCCACGACAAAGCGGTCGGCCGCGACCGAGACCACCTTGCCGATCGCGCGTTTGCGATCGTCGTGGCTCATGCCTCGCCATCCTTCGTCTCGTCGTCCCTTTTCGGCGCCAGTTCGGACAACACCTTGCGAACGGCGTCATCGATCCTGTCGCTGGGACGCTGCGGCATGAAATGCTCGACGATCATGTCGAAGTAGTGCGCCCTCGTCCCCTCGGCAGGACCGTCGCCTCCAATGATCCAAATGCGCGGGTCGCGCAGCGCCCGCAGCTTGGCGATCTCGCCGGCCGTATCCGGCGCCGCGAAGATCACCAGACGGAACGTCGGGATCGTCAGCGCCTGGTAGATGATGTTGTTCAGGTGCTCATCGCCGAAGGCGTAGCCGGCCGTGATGAGAACGCTCTGCTCGCGCACGATCCGGGACTGAAATTCCCGGAACAGGTCCGCGTAGGGCGAGCCGAGTGAAGAGTTCTGCTTCGCCGGCGTCGGATAGATCAGCATCTGGTTCGTGGATTCCGGCGGCCAGACCTCCTTGATCGGGAACAGGCCGTGATCGTCCTCGGTCCAAGTGACCGAACCATGCAATTTGCAGAGATAGACGAAGGCGTCGACGGCGGTCCACTTGCGGCTGGCGACGTCGAGCTGCTCGGCCAAGGCATAGCGGAAGATCGCCGGGTTGAAGCGACGTTCCACCACGCCGGAAAAGCCGTTGGCATAGGGAATGCCCAGGCGATCCATCGCCAATTCGCTGAAATGATCGTAGTTGGTCGTGAACACCCACGGCCGGGGCAAGGACCGATCTCGCAGGACCAGCTTCTTGTAGAACCGCTCGTAGAGGTCGCGCACGGTGGTGTCGCCCTGCGTGGCGAAGGCCCCTTGGGTGACACGGGTCCATAGGAAGTCCTGGACCTTCTTGATGATGCCGTCGAGAACACCGCGGTAGGGGTGAAGATCGGGATTCTCGCTCTGGCGCAGCACGAACTGCTGCGCGAACAGCACCTCCATCAAGCGTTCCAGGTTCCGGCTGTAGTCCTTCGCCAGGTCGATCCCGAGCGCATCGAGATAGTCGAGTTCGCCCTTGGTCAGCCGCCACGGCGCCGGGGCAGCGCCGACGACCGGCGGATCACCGTAAAATCCCGCCGCCCGCGCCTCGAGGGTTTCCCCACAGAACTCCTTGGCCAGGGGCGCCATGGTCGCAATGCCGAGTTCCTTTTTGTCCCTCATCAGGGAGGAACATCCAGCGCCGAGCAAAAACGCGATATTCTTGGCGTTCATGGCCTCGGAAATCGCCTGGCGGGCGCTCTCGATCCCCTTGTTCCAGTCGAGTTCCGATGGATCGGCATCGCCGTTCCGCAGAAACTGGAATTTTCGTTCGTCTCCGACTTCGCTCATATACCCCCGATCCCCCCAGTTTCTTATTTGACCGCGCTGTTCGCGCGCGCGGCTATATCGGCGCACCGCGCCATGAGCGCCTCGAACGGCTCCGCGTCATCGAAGAGCAATCCATCCTCGACCATGCGGGCATAGTCGTCCTCCAGCGCCTTCGCGCCATCGCCGGCCGGCACGAGCTGCAAGCCGCCGTTGACGGCCGCTGCATAGTCGATCGGCGTGCGGTCGGCGGCCTTCTCCGCGAAGAACATCGACTTGTGGCGGGCGACTGCGTTGGCCAGTTCGCGATCGGCGAATGCAGTTTCCGCGAAGCCGGCTTCATCCAGCCGGACGACATCGTGCCAGTGTCGTGCGAAGCGGTCGCCGCGCAGCCGTTCCTGGAGGCAGAAGACATGGATGGCGGTCGCCTTCTCCCAGAAGGTCCGCTCCGCGTGCATGACGCGCGGCCGCGCCGTCGGGAATATCAGCCCGTCGATCAGGCCGGCCGCATCGCAGACGACGTCGCGCAGGCTCGCCGGTTCGCCCGTCGAGCGGGCGCCGAACTCCAGCATGACGCTGGGCGCGACATAGCCGGAGCCGGCCGCGGTCGCCTCATAGTCGATAAAGAGCTTGTCATCCTCGACGCGAATGGCCGCCGCCAGACCTTCGGCGGCCAGCGCGGTCGCGATCACGGGCTGCACGGCCTCCGCGACCCAGACCGGCAATCGCCGGCGGACCTCGCTGGACCACCGCTTTTCCTCGCTCCGGGTTTTCGGCAGGCCCTCGCCATTGTCCCCGACCAGATCGGGCGCGATCGCCCGAATGTCGTAGGTCAGATCCACATCCTCCGAAAACCGGCGGATGACCTGATAGGCTTTCGACAGCGACGTGCCGCCCTTGAACACCAGATGTTCACCGAGCGGCGCGGCGTAGAGGGTCGCCAGCGCCCACACCACCCACACATCCTTTTCGAGAAGATGGGTCGGACGGCCCAAGCGGTCGGCAGCGACGCCCAACGCATCGCGCCGATCCTCGGCCGAAAGCTGGAGGAAGACGTCAGCCATACGCCACCCTTCCCACGCTCTGCGCGAGCCACGTCGGAAGCTGCGGCGCGGCGGCGACCAGTTCGCCGAACACGCCGGGCGGCATCTTCCGCTTCAATGTCGTGAGCGCGGCCTCCGCCCTTTCGGGGCCGAGCCAGGCCAGCGCCCGCACGGCCTCCCCCGCCGGGCGGTTGGCCAGGGCCAGTTGCCAGCGCGGCGCGTGCCGCAATTCCACGACCTGCTTGCCAAGGTGCATCTTTCGGCTGCGCCCCGAAGTCAGATAGACCGAGCGGACAGGCACCTGCGTCGTCAAGCCAAGGGCGTTCGCCGCGGCGGCGCCGTTCGAGACGATGATCTCCCCCTTTTGCGTCGCAAGGGCCTCGACAGCCTGCTCGACCGAAGGTGCGCGCGTGCCGAACCGGCTGGCGATGGGACGCAGATAGACGCCACGACCGGCGCGGATGAGCTGCCCGCGCTCCGACAGGCGCGACAATGCCTGATCCACGGCCGCCCGGTTTCCGAGGTGGAGCAGGCCCTTGGCGGACACGGGGACGCCTTCGGGCAGTCCCGTCGCATGGGCCAGAATCTGTTCGGTCAGCCGTGTCATCGTCTTTCTCCTGTCGGAAATATATGCGAGTTTCTGACAGTTTTCAAGGAAGCCCGGATAGGGGAAAGCCTTCCCCTGCGGCCGAGCCAGGGTCTCGGCCGACCCCTTCTGCGGGGAGAACCCCGCAACACCCCCTGGAGAGTGAGAGTGCGGACGGGGTTTCCGTGACGGGTTGAGGGCTGGAGAAGAGGTCTCCGGCGCCCGTCGCGGAGAACCGCGATGTTCAGGAACGACCGCAACGGGCGTGCCGGCTCCGGCCGGACGAACCTTTACGACGACATCACCAGCAAGATCATCGCCGAACTGGAGGCGGGCCGCTTCCCCTGGGTCCAGCCCTGGGGATCGGCCTCGGTCAAGGCGCCCCTCGCCATGCCGAGAAACGCCGCGACCGGGCGGCACTATTCGGGGATCAACGTGCTGATCCTCTGGGGCGCGGTGATCCAGCACGGCTTTCCCGGCCAGAGCTGGCTCACCTTCCGCCAGGCCCTGTCGCTTGGCGGCAATGTCCGCCGCGGCGAACACGGCACCACCGTCGTCTATGCCGACCGTTTCACGCCGGAGGACGAGAAGCGCCGCGCCCGCGAGACCGGCGAGGAAGCCGCCGCGATCCCGTTCCTCAAGCGCTTCACGGTGTTCAACGCGGCGCAATGCGACGGGCTGCCGGAGGATGTCGCCATTGTGGCTCCACCGCCTCCGCCCGGCCTCATCGAACCGCAGGTCGAGACCCTGATCCGCGCGACCGGCATCGACTTCCGCATCGGCGGCGACCGCGCCTTCTATATGCCGGCGCACGACTTTGTGCAGGTGCCGCCGCCCCAGGCATATTTCGAGCCGATCAACTGGCATCGCACGGCCCTGCACGAGCTGGGGCATAATGCCGTAACCCGGATTATGCCGCATGGCGTCCGGGAAGGGCGGGCTTCCCCTGTGTTCGCGGCTCATCGGTGCGGCATAATCCGAGGCATCTGCGGCGCGGGATGACGCGCGACGAGCTGATCTCAGAGCAGTTGGCGCGGCTCGCTCACCTCTTCGGCGTCATGGGTGGCGGCATGCACCTCGTCGCGGATGATCTGCCGGGTGATCTCGTCGAGATGGGCGGTCAGCGCCTGGCTCAGCTCCTGGAACTCGGGCCAGAGCGTCATCTGGACAAAGCTGGCCGGGGCGGAGAGCATCACCGTCTGCCGGTGCATCCGCGCATAGCGGAACGGTTTGATGCCATAGCGCCGGCACAAGGCGATGAAGAGCTGGCGCGACCAGCGATCGGGAATCGAGAACTTGAACTCCTCGGCCTGCTCTTTCCTGCTCGCGGCCTCGAACTGGCGCCGGATCCGCTCGGCCGCGGCACCGGCCGCCGATCTCTCGCCCGCGGTCGCAGCACCGGCATAAAGCGCCTCGATCTTGCGCAGCTTCTCGCGAAGGCGATCGTCGGACAGCATCGGCGTCAGTGGACCGTCGGCTTTGCGGTGGAAATGCCCTCGAGCATCTGCCGCCGTGCCCGGGTGCAGGATAGCACGGCCTCGTGGATCTCGGTCTCCATGATCCGCGTCAGCTCGTGCAGGTTCTTGAATGTCGCGCCGAGCGTGCGATCGTCGGTATCGGGATCGCGCGACACCAGCTCGCAGAGGCCGGCCATCATCGCGCGCAGCTCGGAGAGATGTCCGACAGCTTCATGGGCCCGCTCGGGCAGGTCGATGGCCTCCTCGCCGTTGAACAGCCCTTCGATGAACCCATCGAGCTCCTCACGGCGGATGAGCCCGTACTGAGCAAGGTTGGCGGCGGTGGGCTCCATCGGCACGCGCGCCAGCCGGAAGGGCTGGCTGCGCTTCTGGTGCCGCGTCAGGTCGTTCCACAAGCCATGGACCAGCGCGTTGAGCAGCCCGTTGAGCTCGTCCATGCCGTCGAACACCGGCAGTTCGCCACCCCACAGACCCTTGATGATCTGCAGCGGCGAGGCGGCAAGCGCCGGCGTTGCGATGTTGCCGAGGAAGCGCGTGCGAACCTCATGGAATGGGACGGGACAGCCGTGCTTCTCGAGCATGGCCCTTGCCGCCTTGTCGCTCGGCGCGCTGTTGGCCTTCTTCATACCCCCTCCCGACTATACGTCGACGATCGCCTTGCCGCGACCGGTCGACCGTGGGTGATCGATAGTCTTGCAGTCACCGCGTCCGCAAGGGCCGGAATCGGACTCCAACAGCACGGAGTCGAAGACCATGACCAGCATCATGAAGACCAGCATCGATCCTTATCTGGACTCGTTTACGCAAAGCTTCGCTGAGGCGCATTACAAGCCGTCGACGATCAAATATCACCGCGACCTCGCGCAGAGGTTCGGCCGGCTGATGGATGAGGCCGGAATAGCGCCGTCGGCGCTGACCCCGGACATTGCCGAACAGCTGGCGCGAACGGTCGCGCAAGGACCAAAAAGCCTGATCCGCTTCCACCGGCTCGCACGCAAGCTCGCCGAGCATCTGATCGAGATCGGCGTGGCGCCGCCGGTGCCGCTGAGCGAGGCGGAGATCGCCCGCCGTGAGCTGCTGAGCGACTATGAGACCTATCTCACGAAGCAGCGGGGCCTCAGCCCGCGCACGATCTATCATACGCTGCGCTTTGCCGACCGCTTCCTCCACCACCGCTTCGGCACGGCGATGTTCGACCTCTCTGGGCTTCGGGCCGCCGACGCCATCGCCTTCGTCCAGCATCTGCTGACCAGCAGGCATGTGTACCGCGACAAGACCGCGGTGACGCACCTGCGCATCTTCTTCCAGTATCTGTTCGGCCGCGGCATCACGGCGACGAACCTTGCGCTATGCATCCCCAAGGCGACGAAGCGCTGGGATGCGCGGCTGCCCCGCCACCTCTCACCCGAGGGCGTGGAAGCGGTCCTTAGCGCGGTGCGCGGCAACCCCCGGCACGGCGCACGCGATTATGCCATGCTGCTGCTCATGGCGCGGCTGGGTCTGCGGGCTGCCGAGGTCGTCCGGATCACGCTCGACGATATCGACTGGCGCGCGGGCGAACTGCTCGTGCGCGGCAAAGGACAGCTGCACGACCGCGTGCCGATCACCGCCGAGGTCGGCGAGGCGCTCAGCCGCTATCTGCGCGACGAGCGCGGCCCGGGCAGCTGCCGGATCCTGTTCGTCACGCACCGGGCACCGCATCGCCCGTTCAAGGACAGCCAGATCGTCAACGACATCCTGAAGGATGCTCTCGCAGCGACGGGGCAGAAGCCCGTCACCCCTTATGTGGGATCGCACCTGCTGCGTCACAGCCTGGCGACGCGGCTCGTCAATGAAGGCGCGTCGCTCGACGAGGTCGGCGACATGCTGCGGCACCGGTCGCGCTCCTCGACCTTGGTCTATGCCCGGCTCGACATCGACGGGTTGCGGTCGATCGCGCAGCCTTGGCCGGCGGGAGGCGTGCAATGAACCTCGCGCTCCAGCTCGATCATTATCTCGGCGTTCGGCGCAGCCTCGGCTATGATCTCCAGACCTCCGAACGCGTGCTTCGCCGCTTCGTGCGGTTCGCCGACAGCGAGGGTGCCGGCCGGATCGACACTGTGCTGTTCCTGCGCTGGGACGCGAGCCTGCCCGCCGCAGGCACCGCGACGCGAGCCGCCCGGCTCACGATGGTGCGGCTGTTCGCACAGTGGCTCAGCAGCATCGATCCGGTGCACGAACCGCCCCCGCGTGGGCTGCTGCCCGACCGCTCGCACCGGACGCGCCCCTATATCTATAGCGAGGCCGAGATCGCAGCGATCATCGCGGCGGCCGCCGAGCTGCCGTCGATCTACGGCATGCGCGGGCTGACCTGCTCGACCTTCTTCGGCCTCATCGCGGTGACGGGTCTCAGGATCAGCGAGGCCCTGGCGCTTGATCCGGAGGACCTCGATCTGCCAACGGGCGTGCTGCGCGTGCGGCGAGGAAAGCTCGGCAAGGAGCGGCTGCTGCCGCTTCATCCTTCGGTCATGGCGCAGCTCATCCGCTATGCCGCCGAGCGCGACCGGTTGCTGGGCGGCAAGGCCGACGCCTACTTCGTCAACTGCGACGGCAGGCGCGCGACCGAATGGTGGGCCCGCTACAACTTCGCGCACGTGTGCCAGCGGATCGGCCTGCGCAACCCGCAGCCCTATAATCGTCACGGCCGCGGCCCGCGCATCCACGACCTGCGCCATACCTTCGCCGTGCGCACGATGATCAACTGGTACCGGCAGGGCTTAGATCCGGCGCGCGAGATGATCCGGCTGACCACCTGGCTCGGGCACGCCCAGCCCGAGAACACCTACTGGTACATCGAAGCCGTGCCCGAACTCCTCGCGCTGGCGATGGCGCGGGCGAGCCATGACGCCGTGGAGGCAGGCCGATGACCGCCATGACCCTGCCCGCGCTCATCCAGCGCTTCTTCACCGACCGGCTGTGCACGCAGATGGAAGCGAGCCGGCATACCGTTGCCGGCTACCGCGACACGTTCCGGCTGCTCATCCGCTATGCAAGCGCCCGGCGTGGCAAGCCGCCGGTCAGGCTCGCGGTCGAGGACATCGACGCCGATCTCGTCGCCGACTTCCTCGTGCACGGCGAGACGGCGCGCGGCAACTGCGCGCGCAGCCGCAACACGCGGCTCGCTGCGATCCGCTCGTTCTTCCGCTATGTCGCGATGACCGATCCGGCCCGGCTGCTGCACTGCCAGCGTATCCTGGCGATGCCGAACAAGCGCTATGTGAGGCGCGCGGTGACGTTCCTCGACGCAATCGAGATCGCGGCGCTCTTGGCGGCTCCCGATCGCACGACCTGGGCGGGGCGGCGCGATCATGCACTGCTCCTGCTTGCGCTCCAGACCGGCCTGCGCGCCTCCGAACTCGTTAACCTCAGATGCAGCGACGTGGTGCTCGGCACGGGCGCTCATATCCGCTGCATGGGCAAGGGCCGGAAGGAACGCTCGACGCCGCTGCGACGCGACACCGCCAGGCTGCTCAAGGCGTGGATCGGCGACAATGGCGACGACAAGCGGCCGCTGTTCCCGTCGCTGCGCGGCGGGCCGCTGAGCCGCGATGCGCTTGAGCATCTGGTCCGCAAGCACTGCCTTACGGCATCGCGCACATGCCCGAGCATCGCCTCGAAGCGGGTGACGCCGCATACGTTGCGCCACAGCACCGCGATGGACCTGCTCCATCACGGCGTCGACCAGGCGGTGATCGCCCTCTGGCTTGGGCACGAGTCCGTGGCGACCACCCAGATCTATATCCACGCCGACATGCGGATGAAGGAAAAGGCCCTCGCGCGCGTCGCCGCGCCCGCGGCGCCAACGGGCCGGTTCCAGCCCGACGACCAGCTCCTCGCGTTCCTTGAAGGCCTCTGATTATGCCGAACTGCCGCATGGCTGATGTACAGGGGAAGACGGCGCCCAGCAGACGCCATGCGGCATAATCCGGGTTACGGCATTATGCGAATTATGCCGATATCGGCATAACGGCCACGCGACCGGCCATGCCTCCCGGCTCGGCCGTGACCTCACCGGCGGCTTCGGCTCGAAGAAATACGCCTTCGAGGAGCTGGTCGCGGAGATCAACGCCGCTTTCTGCTGCGCCTCGCTCGGCATCACGCCCACCGTTCGCCATGCCGACTACATCGGCTCCTGGCTCGAAGTGCTGCGCGAGGACAATCGCGCCATCGTGCGCGCCGCGTCCCAGGCCAGCAAGGCAGCCGACTGGCTGCTTAGCTTCCTGCCGGACGCCGACATCGGCATGGCCGACGACGAACGGGAGGCGGCGTGATGAACGCCCCCGTCTTCCCCGCACTAGCGCCATCCCCCGAACAGCAGGCGTCCATCCGCCTGCGTGTTCTCAGCCTGGGCGCCGGCGTCCAGTCCACCACGCTCGCCCTGATGGCCGCGCTTGGCGAGATCGGCCCCATGCCGGATTGCGCGATCTTCGCCGATACCGGCTGGGAGCCGAGGGCCGTCTATGAGCATCTCGCCTGGCTGCGATCGCCCAACGTCCTGCCCTTCCCCGTCCATATCGTCTCGGCCGGAGACCTGCGCGCCGACCTTCTTGCCGGCGCGCGCGGCGAGCGATGGGCCTCGATCCCGGCCTTCACCCGCACCGTGACGCCGGCAGGCGCGGAGCTGCCCGTCTATGACGAGGACGAGAACGGTGATCTCGTCACCATCGGCTCCCGCATCGTGCCGACCGAACGGGTCGGAGTCGGCATGATCCGCCGCCAATGCACCGGCGACTACAAGATCGCGCCAATCCGCCGGAAGGTCCGCGAGCTGCTCGGCATCGCCGGCCGGCGCTCGCCAAAGGCGCCCATCGCCGAACAGTGGATCGGGATCTCGCTCGACGAGGTGCTACGCATGAAGCCTTCGTTCGAGCCGTGGCAGATCAACCGCTGGCCGCTCATCGAGCAAGGCATGACCCGTCTGGATTGCCTGCGCTGGCTGGATCGGCACGACTACCCCCTGCCACCCAAGAGCGCCTGCATCGGTTGCCCGTTCCATTCCGACGATCATTGGCGGCGGATGCGCGACCACGATCCCGAGGCTTGGGCCGACGCCGTATCGGTCGACGCCGCCATTCGCACCGGATTCCGGGGGATTCGTGGTGACGTCTATCTCCACCGTTCCGCGGTGCCGCTCGACCAGGTCGACCTGTCGACCGATGCCGATCGCGGCCAGCTCGATCTCTGGCCCAACGAGTGCGAGGGCCTGTGCGGCGTGTGATGATCCTGAAAACCGGAAAGGCGGAGAGGCGGGCTTCCGGCTTCACGCTTTTCCGCCCGCCCGGCGCGGCCCTCCTGAGAGTGAGAGGGCTGCGCTTCGCTTCGTGACGGGTCGGAGGTCGAGAGAGAGGCTCTCGGCCGCCCGTCGCGGAGTAACGATCATGGCGACTGCCATTCAGAAGATCACCCTGTCGTCGGCGCGCGACATCCCCTTCAACAAGCTGGTGCTGAGCCAGTCCAACGTCCGGCGCGTCAAGGCCGGCGTCTCGATCGAGGAGCTGGCCCAGTCCATCGCCCGGCGCGGCCTGATCCAGAGCCTGCATGTCCGTCCCGTCCTCGACGCCGATGGCGCCGAGACCGGGATCTTCGAGGTGCCCGCCGGCGGCCGCCGCTATCGCGCGCTCGAATTGCTGGTGAAGCAGAAGCGTCTGGCCAAGACCGCGCCCGTGCCCTGCGTCGTCGGCGACGCCAACAGCGGCATCCTGGTCGATGAGGTCTCGCTGGTCGAGAACATCGAACGCGCGCCGCTGCATCCGCTCGATCAGTTCCGCGCCTTCCAGGCCATGCGCGAGAAGGGCATGACCGAGGAAGCCATCGCCGCCGCCTTCTTCGTCGGCGTCAATATCGTGAAGCAGCGCCTGCGCCTCGCTTCCGTCTCGCCGGTATTGCTCGAGATCTACGCCGACGACGGCATGACGCTCGAGCAGCTCATGGCCTTCACCGTCAGTTCCGACCATGCACGCCAGGAGCAGGTCTGGGACGCGATCAAGGATGGCTGGCAGAAAGAGCCCTATCACATCCGCCGGATGCTGACCGAGACCACGGTGCGGGCTTCCGACAGGCGGGCCGTCTTCGTGGGCGTCGAAGCCTATGAAGCGGCCGGCGGCATCGTGTTGCGCGACCTCTTCCAGTCCGACGACGGCGGCTGGCTGCAAGACCCGGCTCTGCTCGACCGCCTGGTGGCCGAGAAGCTCAAGACCGCCGCCGACGAGATCGCGGGCGAAGGCTGGAAGTGGGTCGAGGCCGCCCTGAGCTTTCCCTACGGCCACGAGCACGGGCTTCGGGAGCTTGTCGGAACGGCGGTCGACCTGACCGACGAGGAGCGCGCCACTCGCGAGGCGCTGCGTGACGAGTATGACCGGCTCGAGGCCGAATATGCCGAAGCCGACGAGCTGCCCGACGAGATCGACGCGCGTCTCGGAGAGATCGAGCAGGCGCTCGACGCCTTCGAGCAGCGCCCGGCGATCTACGATCCGGCCGACATCGCCATCGCCGGCGTCTTCGTCAGCCTCGACGCCGACGGCTCGCTGTCGGTGGACCGTGGCTATGTCCGCCCCGAGGACGAGCGCCCGGTCGATCCCGAAGGAGACGATACGACGGAGGCGGACGGCGACACCGGCCATTCGGCCACGCCCGCCGTTCAGCGCGCCGTCGTCACCGTCGGCGGCCAGACCGCGGAGCCGGAAGACGACGAGGAGGACGGCATCAAGCCGCTGCCCGAGCGCCTCGTCATCGAGCTGACCGCGCATCGAACGCTGGCGCTGCGCAACGCGCTCGCCGAGCATCCCGACGTCGCCATGACCATGCTGCTGCACAAGCTGGTCAGCGATACCTTCCGGCGACCCGCGCCGACGGGCTGCCTCGAGGCCAGCGTCCGCCACGTCTTCTTCTCCGCCCAACCGGAGGAGCTGAAGGACAGCGGCGCGGCGCACGAGATCGCCGAGCGGCACGGGCGCTGGGGCGATCACGTTCCCGCCGACGACCAGGCGCTGTGGGACTGGCTCACCGATCTCGATCCGGGCACGCGCCTCGATCTGCTCGCCCATTGCGTCAGCTTCGGCGTGAACGCGCTGTTCGAGCGGCCGAACCCCTACGGATCGGGCGTCAGCCAGCATGGGCTGGATGTCCGCCTCGCCCAGGCCGACCGGCTGGCGCGCGCCACTGGCCTCGACATGGTGGCGGCGGGCTGGCGGCCGACGGTCGGCAACTATCTCGGCCGCGTCACCAAGCCCCGCATCCTCGAAGCCGTCCGGGAGGGCGCCGGCGAACGGGCCGCCCAGCTCATCGACCATCTGAAGAAGGGCGACATGGCCAAGGAGGCCGAGCGCCTGCTGGCCGACACCGCCTGGCTGCCCGAGCCGCTGCGCCTGATCGATCCCCATGACGGGGAGACCATCGAACCGGGCGCGGAGGCCGACGCCGACGACGAGGCCGCCTTGCCGGCCTTCCTCAGCGAGGACGGCGACGAGGATGCCGAAGAGATCGAGGACGAGGACGCCCTGACGATCGCGGCCGAATGACCCTCACGGCGGGGGAGCGGCGAGAGGTCGCTTCCCCGCATCTTCGTAAGGAGACCTTCCATGATTGAACCCGACCCGTCCGCCACGCGCCGCGTCGTCTTTCAGTATCTCGTGCCCGTCCACGTCGAAGTCGAAGACGGTCTCGTCGTTTGCGTCACCGTCATCGACGAAACGCCGGTGCGCGATCCAACCTTGGTCGAAGGCGAGGCCGGCTATCTGCCGGAAGCCGTCGCCGCCGCCGACGATGGCCAGCCCTGGCCATCCTGGCGGTTCGGCTACTGACCCCTTCGATCATCCCTCAACCGAGCCCGGCCATCGCGCCGGGCTTTCTCGTTTCAGGAGCCTGTCATGGCCAACTATTTCACCCATTTCTCGTGCCTGCTCGACGTCGGCACGCCCGAGAACGCCGCCCGCGCGCTCGACCTCTACAACACGCTGTCCGCGGAAGGCGCGTCGGAGGAACCACCCTCCGAGGGCTTCCTTCTGTCGATCGAGCCGCAATACGGCGGCACCGAACTCTGGATGCGCGACGACGTGACCGGCGATCCCGAGCGCCTCATCCAGTTCGTGAAGCATTGCGCCGCCGAGTTCGGCCTCACCGGCAGATGGGGCTTCCAATACGCCAACACCTGCTCGCGGCCGCGTCTCGACGGGTTCGGCGGCGGCGCCCATGTCCTCGACCTCGCCACCGGCGAGACCGTGGACTGGATCTACACCGATGGCTGGCTTGCCCAGACCCTCTCCGACGAGGGAGGTCCGCTATGAGCATCCCCTCCCATGCCCGGAGCAATTTCCAGACCCTGCTGCGCGCGGCGGGCGACGGCAATCTCGCCCTCATGGAGTGCCTCGACGCGGTGACAGGCAGCCCGCGCTACGTCATCTGCGCCGTGGGGCGGGACAACGACGACTACATCTTCACGCCCTTCGGCCATCTCGCCGACGGCAATCCCTACGACGCCTATCTGCCGCCCGATCCCGACGATCCCGAAGGCTTCGTGCGGCCCGAGACGGGAGAGGCGCCATGACCGACATCGACGCCATCTTCGCGGCGGATCGCCAGCATCCGCCGCATGAGCGGTCTCTGCCCTGGCCGGAGACCAGAGGCGGCCTCACCGTCGTCGTCGAGCCCAAGCCTCACTGGGCCGGCGACATGCGGGCGTTTCGATCCGATGCTCGGGAATATTGCGCCTATGCCGACTGGACCGTGAACGGCGCTCGCGCGCGGTTCTTCGGCCATGTCGATACCTGCGGCGATGATCTGATCCGCAAGGCCCGCACGCTCGTCGCCTCCGAGATCGCGGATGGGCTCTGGCGCTGATCCCCTCGAAAAGCGCCCCACCTCACGGTCGGGCGCTTTTTCCGTGCGGGCGCCTTGAGAGTGAGAGGGCCGCCGGGACGGGTTTGAGCCGGTGCGGTCGAGAGAGAGCGCCGCGCGGGCTCGCCTTTTTCCGCTCTCCTTGAGGTTCCCACCATGACCATGATTTCCGCATCCGCGGCGGCGACCGCCGCCGCGCCGCTTCCGCTCGGCTCCAATCCCGAACCCGCCGCCGCCATCCTCGCGGCTGCCGACCAGCTCCTGCCTCATCTCGAACGCGGCGAGCGCGTCGACGCCGCCGCCCTGCGTACGGCGATGGAGACCGCCTTCGGCGCGTCGGACGCCACCGGCGCCTGGGACTGGAAGACGGCCTATGACGCCTGCGAGGCGGCGACCGTCCTGTTCCTCCGTAAATACGGACGTGCGCTTTTCCGCAAAGCCGGGTCTCCGGCCGCCCGCCTTTCCGCGCTGTCGAAAATCGCCAACCTGCTGCCGACGCATACGCGGCGTTCGGCGGAGAGCCAGACCTTCCAGCAGTTCTCGACGCCGATCCCGCTCGGCCTGGTCGCCGCCCACGCCGCCGCCATCACCCCGGCCGACCGGGTGCTCGAGCCGTCGGCGGGCACCGGCCTGCTCGCCATCCTCGCCGAGATCGCGGGCGGCGCGCTCGTTCTCAACGAGCTGGCCGACACCCGCGCCAATCTGCTGTCGCTGCTCTTCCCGGCCATTTCCGTCACCCGTTTCGACGCGGCGCAGATCGACGATCATCTCGATCCCGCCGTGATGCCCAGCGTCGTGCTGATGAATCCGCCCTTCTCGGTCATGGCCAATGTCGAGGGCCGCATGGCGGACGCCGCTTACCGCCATGTCGCCTCGGCCCTGGCGCGTCTGGCCCCCGGCGGCCGGCTCGTGGCGATCACCGGCGCCAGCTTCGCACCTGACAATCCGGCTTGGCGGGACGCCTTCGTCCGGTTGCAGGCGCGCGGGCGCGTCGTCTTCTCCGCCGTCATCGACGGCTCCGTCTATGCCAAACACGGCACCACCATCGAGACGCGCTTGACTGTCATCGACAAGCGGCCCGCCGACGATCCCGCCGTGTTTCCGGCAGCGCCCGGCGTCGCGCCGGATGTCGCAACGCTGCTGGGCTGGATCGACGAGCAGGCGCCGAAACGGCTCGCCGTCGATCCCTCCGTCGTGGTCCCGGCCATCGCGCCTGCCACCCCGCGCAGCGTGCGTGGCTATATCAACCGCGCCGCCAAGGCCGTCCCGACGACTGCGCCGATGGCCGAACCGGAGGGCCTGCCGCTCGCTTACGAGACCCAGGACTGGCTCGCCGGCGAAGACGGCCGTCTATCCGAGAGCATCTACGAGGAATACGGATTGCAGGCGATCCGTATCGCCGGCGCCCAGGCCCATCCGACCCGGCTGGTGCAGTCGGCCGCAATGGCTTCGGTCGCTCCGCCCAAGCCGAGCTATCGGCCAAGCCTGCCGCCCAACATCCATGAGCTGCTGTCGGACGCCCAGCTTGAGACCGTGATCTATGCGGGCGAAGCGCACGCGGACCATCTCGCCGGGTCGTGGACGGTGGACGCCACCTTCGACATCGTCACCGCTGCGCGCGAAGATGCGGAGAACGCCGCTCGCTTTCGGCGCGGCTTCATGATCGGCGACGGGACCGGCGTCGGCAAAGGCCGTCAGTCCGCGGCGATCATTCTCGACAACTGGCTCCAGGGCCGCCGCAAGGCGGTGTGGATCAGCAAGTCCGACAAGCTGATCGAGGACGCGCAGCGCGACTGGTCGGCGCTCGGCATGGAACGCCTGCTGGTCACGCCCCTGTCGCGCTTCCCGCAGGGGCGGCCGATCACGCTGCCGGAAGGCCTCCTGTTTACGACCTATGCCACGCTACGCTCCGATGACCGCGGCGAGAAGGTTTCGCGCGTCCGGCAGATCGTCGAATGGTTGGGCTCCGACTTCGATGGAGTCCTCATTTTCGACGAGGCGCACGCGATGCAGAACGCCGGTGGCGGCAAGGGAGAACGCGGCGACGTCGCCGCCTCGCAGCAGGGCCGCGCCGGCCTGCGCCTCCAGCACGCGCTGCCGAACGCCCGCGTCGTCTATGTCTCCGCGACCGGCGCCACCACGGTCCACAACCTCGCCTACGCCCAGCGGCTGGGCTTGTGGGGCGGCGAGGATTTTCCATTCTCGACAAGGGCCGAGTTCATCGAGGCGATCGAGGCCGGCGGCGTCGCGGCGATGGAGGTGCTGGCCCGCGACCTGCGCGCTCTCGGCCTCTACACCGCCCGTTCGCTCTCGTTCGACGGCGTGGAATACGAGCTGGTCGAACACGCGCTCAGCCCTGAGCAGACCCGCATCTACGACGCCTATGCCGGGGCCTTCGCCGTCATCCATAACAATCTGGATGCGGCGATGGAGGCCGCCAACATCACCGGCACGTCCGGCACGCTGAACCGGCAGGCCAAGTCCGCCGCCCGCTCGGCCTTCGAGAGCGCCAAGCAGCGCTTCTTCGGCCATCTGCTCACCAGCATGAAGACGCCGACCCTGATCCGGTCGATCAGCGGCGACCTGGAAGCCGGCCATGCCGCTGTCATCCAGATCGTCTCGACTGGCGAGGCGCTGATGGAACGCCGCCTGGCCGACCTGCCGACCGAGGAATGGAACGACGTTCGCGTCGACATCACGCCGAGGGAATACGTGTAATGTTGAGCTCAACATTACACGTATTCTTTGCAGTCGCAGTTTATGTCGAGCGTGGCGGCAGGAGGCGCAGGTTTCCTTCGGTTTTCCATGATTTCACTCCAGATAATATAT
>NZ_WRPO01000013.1 GCF_009746585.1 Novosphingobium aquimarinum | reverse complement strand
GGCATTGGGCCCTCGGCGCTGACGGAGGCCATGGGCATGCTCAACCACCATTTCGCAGCAGCCGCCTGATCGGCGCAGAGCGACAGCCTACCTCTGACTGCCGCCAATCTTTGCAACAGAGCCCCCAAGAGCAATACCTATTTCGGTATCACGCCATTCGTCTATGTGCCGACAGGATCATATGATCGCACCCGCCCCCTGAACCTGGGCGAGAACCGTTGGAAGTTCGTGCTCCAGGGCGGCTTCGTTAAGGGGGTCACGCCCAAGATCTCGATCGACCTCGTCGGCGACGTGACCTTCTATGGCAAGAATAACGACTTCGGCTCGTCTTCCGCGCGTCTGACGCAATCCGCAAGCGGGCAGTTCCAGGCTTTCGCCCGTTATCAGCTCAAGCCGAACCTCGATTTCCGCGTCGGCGGCTCGTTCGTCACGGGTGGCGAGACGAGGATCGATGGCATCAGGCAGCAGGATCAAGCGAGCAATTGGAAGGGCAATGTCGGAATGGCCTGGTTTCCGGCGAAGACCGTGCAATTGCTCGCCACCTACGGCCGCGACATTTCGGTGAGGAGCGGATTTCGGGAATCGAACCGCCTCAATTTGCGTCTTCTGAAGGTCTTCTAAGTATTTGAGAGAAAGAACAAAGACATGTCGATCATCTTTTTCGGGCGGGGAAAGCCGGGGCGAATGGCCCTTGTGGGGGCGGGCTTCCTCTTGCTGGGTACGACACTGAGTGGTTGCTCGCGGTCGAACGAAGCGAGCAACCGGGCACCCGTCGATACCTCGAAAATCGCCGGGAAAATTAACGGTGACTTTATTGTCAAGAACGCTGCGACTTCCGAGGAATGGCCCAGCTACGGCCTCGACTATTCGGAAACGCGCTTCAGCAAGCTGTCCCAGATATCCACTGACAATGTCGCCCGACTGGGTTTGGCCTGGACCTATGATCTGGGCTCGACCCGCGGCGTAGAGGCAACGCCGCTTGTTGTGGACGGGATCATGTACGTGACAGCATCCTGGAGCGTCGTGCATGCAATCAATGTACGGACGGGGAAGCAGTTGTGGACGTTCGATCCGCAAGTGCCGCGCAGCGCGGGCGGCAAGGGGTGCTGTGACGTCGTGAACCGGGGCGTGGCCGTCTATGAGGGAAAAGTCTTCGTCGGAGCCTTCGATGGTCGTCTCATCGCGCTTGATGCGGCGTCCGGCGCCAAATTGTGGGAAGAGGACACCAGACTATCGCCGGACTCGCCAGCCACCATCACCGGCGCGCCGCGTGTGTACAAGGGCAAGGTCATCATTGGTAACGGTGGCGCGGAGCTGGGGTTGCGTGGCTATATCACCGCCTATGATGCGTCGTCGGGCAAGAAGCTCTGGCGCTGGTTCACGGTCCCGGGAGATCCATCGAAGCCGTTTGAGAACAAGGCGATGGAAGCCGCCGCCAAGACCTGGGACCCCAGCGGACGCTATTGGGAGGCGGGCGGTGGCGGCACCGTCTGGAACAGCATGGCGTTCGATCCGCAGCTCAATCTCATGTATATCGGCGTCGGAAACGGGGCGCCTTGGTCGCGCAATCGCCGCAGTCCCAAGGGCGGCGACAATCTCTATCTCGGATCGATCGTCGCGCTCAATCCTGATACCGGCGAATATGTCTGGCACTATCAGGAGACGCCGGGGGACAACTGGGATTACACGTCGACGCAGGATATGATCCTGGCCGACATGACGGTCGACGGCGCGCCGCGCAAAGTGATCCTGCATGCGCCCAAGAACGGCTTCTTCTTCGTCATCGATCGGACAAACGGCAAATTCATCTCCGCGAAGAATTTCGTGCCGGTGAACTGGGCCTCGGGCTATGACAAGGCGGGCAGGCCTATCGAATTGCCCGGCGTCCGCTCGGCCACGCCCTATGAGATCATTCCCGGTCCTTTTGGCGGGCACAACTGGCATTCCATGTCGTTCAATCCGGCTTTGGGGCTGGCGTTCATTCCCGCGCAGCATGTGCCGCTTTCGCTGGCGGACGATCCGAAATGGAAATATCGCTCCAACATTCCAGGCCAGCCCATGAGCGGCATCGGTTGGAACACAGGCAGTTTGCTGGGAGGCGCGGCGACGAAGGCCAAACCCTTCGGTCGCCTGATCGCATGGGACCCGGTGCGCCAGAAGCAAGTCTGGAGTCAGGAACAAGTTTCGCCGTGGAATGGTGGCACGCTGACCACAGCGGGGAATCTGGTGTTCCAAGGAACCGCAGATGGGCATTTCGTAGCCTATGATGCGCGCAACGGCCATAAAATGTGGGAGTCGCCGGTAGGCAGTGGCGTCATCGCGGCTCCGATCACCTACCAGATCGATGGCAAGCAGTATGTCTCGATTGCGGTGGGTTGGGGCGGTGTTTTCGGTGAGTCCCAGCGCGCTACCGACCGCAGTTCGCCTGGTACGGTCTACACCTTCGTCATCGGCGGCAAGGCGCCGTTGCCGCAGTTCGGAAAATATGAGCAGGGGGAACTGCTCTCGGGCGTGCCCTATGACAAGAAGGACGTCGCTCCTGGAGGCGCACTCTACGTCAGCAACTGTCTGTTCTGCCATGGCGTTCCTGGCGTCGACAAGGGAGGCAATTTGCCCAACCTGGGTTATGCGCCCCGCGAGGCGATCGCCAATCTTGAAGCGTTCGTTTTCGAAGGTGCGATGGCCGAGCAGGGTATGCCCGATTTCAAGGGCAAGCTTACCGCAGAGGACGTCAAGAAGCTCAAGGCGTTCATTCAAGGCACTGCAGATTCTGTGCGCGGACAACCTGCCGCGAGCGCAAAACCGAAAAAATAGGCTCGCTTAGAGAGGATGACCGGCGGTTTCGGCGCCCGCCGCCGGTCATCCGATCCTTTGTGAAAAGGCGGCGACAAACGCTTGCGCCGGTCAGGACTGAAGACCGGCGACCATGGGGCGCTCTGGATGCCCTGCATATTCGATTTTCCCACGTATGTGGCTGGAGACAAGCATGTCTGATTATAAGTTGCTGATTGGGGGCCAACTCGTGGAGGGCGATGGCACGCTCGAGGTCATCAACCCCGCACTCGGCGAAGCGTTCGTGACCGTGCCGCGCGCTTCAGCGGCTCAGGCCGACGAAGCCATCAAAGCCGCCAAGGCAGCCTATCCCGGCTGGGCCGAGACGCCCTTCGCGCAGCGCCAGGCCAAGCTCATCGAGCTTGCCGATGCCATCGCGGCCGATGGCGACAATCTCGCGCGCCTGCTGGTGCAAGAACAGGGCAAGCCCTTTGCCGAGGCCCAGGGGGAAGTTGCGTGGACGGAAGGATATCTCCGGCACTACGCCACTCTCGAGCTTCCCGACCGGGTCATACAGGACGATGAGCAGGCCCATATCGTCGTCAAGCATCGGCCGCTAGGCGTGGTCGTCGGGATCATCGCATGGAACTTCCCGCTGCTCGTCGCCTGCTGGAAGATCGGTCCCGCCGTGCTGGCGGGAAACAGCATCATCTTGAAGCCGGCCCCTACCACGCCCGTCACCGCCCTTGCATTAGGCGCGCTGTGCCGAGACATCTTCCCGGCGGGCGTGGTCAACATCATCACCGACGATAATGACCTGGGGCCGCATCTCACCGCCCATCCGGATGTCGCCAAAATTGGCTTCACGGGTTCGACCGCCACCGGCAAGCGGATCGCGGCGAGCAGCGCTGATACGCTCAAGCGCGTCACGCTCGAGCTGGGCGGCAACGATCCGGCCATCGTGCTGGAGGATGTCGATGTGCGTGAGACGGCGCTGGCGATCTTCAACGGCGCGTTCCTCAACTGCGGACAGGTCTGCCTGGCGGTGAAGCGGGCCTATGTGCATGAATCGATCTACGAGGCGATGTGCGACGAATTGGCAAGGCTGGCGCAGGAAGCCGTCGTCGATGACGGACTGAAGCAGGGAACGAATATCGGTCCGATCCAGAACCGCGCGCAATTTGAAAAGGTGAAGGGATTCCTGGAGGCGGCCCGGCGCGACGGCAAGATCATCGCCGGTGGCGAAGCCATGGAGCGAGCCGGCTATTTCATCCAACCGACCATCGTCCGGGATATCAGCGACGGCCATACGATCGTGGATGAAGAGCAATTCGGACCCATATTGCCGGTCATCGCCTTCTCGGATGTGGACGACGTGGTACGCTGCGTCAATTCCTCCGAATACGGCCTGGGTGGATCCATCTGGTCGAAAGATGTCGAGCGCGCCGCGGCGATCGCCGAGCGTATCGAAAGCGGTCAGATGTGGGTCAACCAGCATATCGCGATCGGCCCGCACATCCCCATGGCCGGCTTCAAAAATTCCGGCCTGGGTGTCGAGCAGTCCGTCGAGGGCCTCGCCGAATATACGCAGCTCCAAGTGATCAACATCAAGAGGTGACCGTGCTCTCAATTGCGAAAGGCGCGGCTGATGTTCCGCTGCTGGAGATGACGCTGGGAGAAGCCCTATCGGTGGCTGCCCGGCGCTGGGGGAGTGAACTGGCATTGGTTTCCCGGCATCAGAATATATGCTGGAGCTGGCAGGAACTGAACCGCGAAGCGGAACGGGTCGCGTGCGGACTGCTCGATCATGGGGTGCGTCGCGGCGATCGGGTCGGCATCTGGGCGCCCAATTGCGCCGAATGGACCGTGATTCAATTCGCGACCGCCAAGATCGGCGCGATCCTGGTAAACATCAATCCTGCCTATCGTGTCAGCGAAATCGAGTATGCGCTCGCAAAGGTCGGCTGCAGCGTGCTGGTGACGGCATCTGCCTTCAAAAGCAGTAACTACATCGCCATGCTACGCGAGATCGGGACGCGTAGTTTACCTGACCTTCGCCTGGTGATTTCGCTTGGTGAGCAGGCACATGACGGTTTCATTCCTTGGGAGCAACTGCGCGTGTCGGCGGATCCCCTGCTGCTGGGCGCGGCATCGGAAAGTCTGCGACCGGACGATGCCATCAACATACAATTCACCAGCGGCACGACGGGTTTTCCAAAGGGGGCAACGCTTACGCATCGCAACATTCTCAACAATGGTTATTTTTCGGGACAAACCATCAATCTCACCGTCAAGGACCGCATCTGCATTCCGGTTCCGCTCTATCATTGCTTCGGCATGGTCCTGGGTAATCTTGCATCCGTGACGAGCGGGGCTGCGATGATCTACCCCGGAGAGGCTTATGATGCGCGGATGACACTTGAGGCGGTGCGAGATGAACGTTGTACGGCGCTTTACGGAGTGCCGACCATGCTGATCACGATCCTCAACCATCCGGACCTCGATCAGTTCGACGTCTCGTCCTTGCGCACCGGGATCATGGCGGGCGCCCCTTGCCCGGCGGCCATGATGGAGCAGATCATGGATCGGTTGAACATGCGCGAGGTGACTATCGGCTATGGCATGACCGAAACCAGTCCCCTGACGACGCAGACGTCGATAGACGATCCCGTCGCAGAGCGAGTGGCGACGGTGGGCCGCGTCCACCCTCATGCCGAAGCAAAGATCGTAGGGTTGAACGGCGAGACATTGCAGGTGAACCAACAGGGCGAATATTGCTCGCGCGGATATGCGGTGATGCAGGGATATTGGAACGATCCGGAAAAGACCGACGATGCCATCGACGCGGAAGGATGGATGCACTCGGGCGATCTCGCGGTGATGGATGAGCGGGGCTATGTTCGCATTACCGGCCGCATCAAGGACATGATCATCCGGGGCGGCGAGAATATCTATCCGCGCGAGCTCGAGGAATTCCTGCTTGGCCACCCGTTGATCGTCGATGTGCAGGTCTTTGGCGTCAGCGACGCTAAATTTGGTGAGGAAGTCTGCGCATGGGTCATAGCGCGAGCCGGCCATCGGCTGAGCGCCGACGATGTGATTGCCCACTGCCGGGGTAAGATCGCCCACTACAAGGTTCCCCGCTATGTCCGCATCGTCGAGGGCTTCGCTATGACGGTCACGGGCAAGGCGCAGAAGTTCGAGATGCGCAAGACGATGGAAGCTGAACTGGGCTTGGTGGCTTGAGTATTCCTCTCCCCTTGAGCCACTATGGTCGGCCAGGCGCATGTGTCGCCTGGCCGACCATTTTTGTGATCGCCAGGCATCGATCTGTTTCGGCACGATCGGATCTTCCAGAGAAGGAGAGATGGTTGTTCGCGTCCGTCGAACAAGCTAGCATGACGGGCGATAAAGATGTTCGAATGGAGAGAGGGATCAGCGCCGTCCGGTCCAGGCGCCGGGCACCCCACCGTTCGGAAAGACAACGGTACGAGAGGCAATCCATGAATCTGGAACAGGTCCGCCAGACAAGGAGGGCACGAGATCTTTTCTTCTCGGGCGAGAGTATCGTGTCGCAGTGGGTGCCCGAGCCGATCACGCGTTCCTGGGAGCGATCAAGACGCCTGGGTTTGAGCGCGTCCGACAAGAGGTTGTTCGACATGGCGGCGCCTGGCGAACGCCGGATCGCCACAGAAAGGGGTGAACGGCTCATTCGCTATGCGATGCCGGAGATGACACGGCTTTACAAAGCGTTTCACACGCAGGATTGGGTGCTGGCCTGCCTTGACGTCAGCGGATTTGTCATTTGCTCGATCGGCGACGCCGAAGGGCCGTGCCGCGAACTGGAGAGTCTTTTCCGGAACGGGGTTTCCCTCAGCGAAAGTGCGATCGGCACCGGAGCGCCGGGATGCGCGCTCGTGGAACAGAAACCCTTTATTGTCCACGCCAACGAGCATTTCCTTGACGAGATTCATGGCTATTCTTGCGCGGCCGTTCCTCTGTTCGACGTTAACGGGGACCTGATCGGCGTCTTGAATGCCACCTGCCGCAGCGGCAGGGATCTGTCATCAGTTTGCGAGGCGTTGCGGGTTGCCGCCCGAGCCATAGAAAATCATATGCTGCTTGACCTTCCGGGCGCTCTGCACGTCTCGTTACATTATCACCCTGACCTGCTTCGCACGCCCTTGGCTGCCGTTCTCGCTTTCTCGGAACATGGGCAATTGCTCGGTGGGAACCAGATCGCGCGCAAGCTGCTTGGGCATACGCGTTCGGCGACAGAGTTCGATCACATGTTCGACCTGCCTTTTGCGCGTGCGGTTGACGAGCTTAGCGGCCGCAATGCCGAACCGATCGTGACAGACACGCCGGCCGGCATCCGCGTCCACCTCAGTCTCGCCCGCCATGCAGATGACGTTATGCGGGTTGGTAAGGCGCTCTTGCCGCCGCCCTCGGGCAAGCGTTCGTCTCATGCCTCTTCTGACATGTTCTGTTCCGATCCCGCCCTGCTGGACACCATTGGCGACGCGAAGCTGGCGTTCGCTCGTGATATTCCTGTTCTCCTAACCGGCGAGACGGGAACTGGAAAGGAGGTTCTTGCGCGGGAGCTGCACGCCTCAGGGCCGCGGCGAAACGGGCCGTTCGTGCCGGTAAATTGTGCGTCCATTCCCGACGGACTGATCGAGGCCGAATTGTTCGGATATGTGGAAGGGGCGTTTACCGGCGCTCGCCGGGGAGGCGCTCCGGGTAAATTTGAGCAGGCCCATGGTGGAACACTCTTCCTGGATGAGATCGGGGACATGCCGCTCTCGCTACAGGCTCGTCTTCTGCGGGTTCTGCAGGAGCGGGCCGTCATGCCGGTGGGCGGATCGAAGGACAGGCCGATCGATATCTCTCTGGTCTGTGCGACCCATCGTGACCTCAAGGCGCTCGTCGCCACGGGCGAATTTCGGGAAGACCTTTACTACCGCATTGATGGACTCTGCGTCACCTTGCCCCCCTTACGCGAGCGAGCGGATTTGTCGGAACTCATAGGACAAATCGTCGATCGCGAAATCGGCGATCGTTTGACACTTTCCCTCTCGGATGACGCACTGGAATGTCTGCGGTCCTTCGCATGGCCCGGGAACATCCGCCAACTGAGCCTCATTCTTCGTCGGGCCATCGCGCTCGCTGCCGGGAGCGCGCTGATCGCGCCAAGGCATCTTCCAGAGGAGATGAGGCAAACTCGTTCGAATGTGGGGCGCGAGGTGGCTTCGCTCGAACGAACGGAGCGGGATGCGGTATTAATGGCGCTCCATCAATGTGCGGGAAATATTGCCGCTACGGCTCGTCAATTGGGGGTCGGCCGGCCGACGCTTTATCGTAAGATGCGTAAGTATAATATCGAAGTGCAGGGCGTTAAGACCATATTTTAACTCTCCATGACGTGTTAGTTGGTTGCGCATTAGCCTTACCGCAAGGTTTTTCGGTTATTTGCGCGAAACAGATAAATGAGAATCATTACGTAGATTTGATCTGCATCTGCGACTTGCTCGGGCAATGTTGAGTGATATCCTGCTCATCTCATGCCGGCGCATGCTGTGATCTAACTCAGCTCTGTTAAGCCCGGGTTTCCGCGGCGTCGGCACATGCGTGCGACGCGCGATGGCCCAATCAACGAAAGCTCCAAACTCCAGAGGGCGTGGACGCATCATGAAAGACTATCTGCTGCTGATACTTCTGCTGGTGCCATCCGGAGTGCTGGCGCAGCCCCCCGATGATGCAGGCGCCGATGCACCTTCGATCATCGTAACGGGACAGGGGCTGGGCCTGCCACCCGGTACGCCCGCCTATGGATCGGTGGCGATCGACCGGCAACGGCTGCTCGACAATGCGTCGGGCCGGCTGGAGAATGTGCTGGCCAACGTCGCCGGCTCCCAGCAGTTTCGTCGGTCGGACAGCCGGGCGTCGAACCCGTCCAACCAGGGCGCGACCCTGCGGGCGCTGGGTGGCAATGCATCCAGCCGGACGCTGGTGTTGCTGGACGGCGTGCCCGTGGCCGATCCCTTCTTTGGCTATATTCCTTTCTCCGCGCTGGTTCCGGACCGTCTGTCCGTTGTGCGGGTGACGCGCGGCGGCGGGTCGGGTGCGTTCGGCGCGGGCGCTGTCGCCGGCACGATCGAGCTGGCCAGCGCCACGCGCGACCAGTTGCCGGATTTCGCTGCCAGCGCCTTCTATGGCAGCCATGACGCCGCCGAGATGTCGGCCAGCGTCACGCCGGACCTAGGCGGCGGCTATGTTTCGCTGTCGGGGCGCTGGGACCGGGGGAACGGCTTCCAGACCACGCCAAAGTCGCAGCGCGTCGCGGCGACCGTGCCCGCCGCCTATGATAGCTGGTCCACCAATTTACGCGCGGTCGCGCCGCTCTCCGTGACGTCCGAATTGCAGTTCCGCGCCACGATCTTTCAGGACGACAGGACGCTGCGGTTCAAGGGCGCGGACTCCGCGAACGAAGGGCAGGACGCCAGTGTTCGCTTCATCTCGCGCGGCGATTGGCAGGTTGATGCGCTCGCCTATATCCAGGCGCGCAACTTTTCCAATATCGTGATCTCCGCCTCCACCTTCCGCAAGTCGCTCGACCAGCGCAACACGCCGTCCATGGGGCTTGGCGGCAAGATCGAGATCCGCCCGCCGGTCGGGTCGGATCATGTACTGCGGCTGGGCGCGGATACGCGCTTCGCGCTGGGCGACATGTATGAGGACGCCTATGACGCCAATATCGCCAGCAATCCCGTCACCTTCCGCCGCCATGCCGGTGGGCAGCAGGTGACGACCGGCCTGTTCGCCGAGGACGACTGGACGCTAGAAGGCCTGGTGTTGACCGGCGGCGTGCGGGCGGATCACTGGACGATCAGCGACGGCTTCTATCATCAGGCCAACGCCAGCACCGGTGCAGTGACAGCGACCGATTACGCCAACCGGTCCGACTGGCAGTTTTCGGGGCGGGCGGGCGCGATCCTGCGCCTGAGCGGCGCGCTCGCGCTGCGCGGGGCGGGCTATACCGGCTTTCGCCTGCCGACGCTGAACGAGCTGTACCGGCCATTCGTGGTCTTCCCGATCACGACGCAGGCGAACGCGGCGCTGAAGCCCGAGCGCCTGAAGGGCGTGGAGGCGGGCTTCGACCTGACCCCGCTGCCCGGCGTGACCCTGGGCGCGACCGCCTTCTACAACCGGCTGGACGATGCGATCGCCAATGTCACCATCGGCACCAACACCCGCCAGCGCCAGAATGTTAACCGCATCGTCGCCAAGGGGATCGAACTTACGGCCAGCGCGCGTCTGGGCGATTTCGGCCTGTCGGCCTCCTATGCCTACAGCCACAGCGAGGTCGATGCGCCAGGCAAGGCGTTCGACGGCTTCGCGCCCGCGCAGACGCCGCGCAACAGCGCCAGCGCGACGCTGGCCTGGACGCCGGCGCAGGGGCCGACGCTCTCCGCGTCGGTCCATTATGTGTCGAGCCAATATGAGGATGATCTTCAGATCGACACACTGCCCAGGGCGCTGACCGTGGATGCGCTCGCGCGCTTGCCGCTGGGCCATGGCGTCGCGCTGACGGCGCGGGGCGAAAATCTGTTCGACGAGAAGGTGGTGACGTGTCAATCGGCGTGCAAACGGGACCCCCTATCGGCGCGCAAAAGGGACCCCCTTTCACGATGGCGCAAGGTTGATCGGACACGCGCCTTTGCGCTGCGCGCGGCGTAGGGAGGGCGGAGCCCGACCGGAGGCGCGCGCAGCGCAAAGCATCTTTTAATCGGAGGTCGGTGGGGGCGATCAGCTGCGGTTTTTGAAGCGCCAGCTGTCATTGCCGGTCTCGACGATGTCGCAATGGTGGGTGACGCGATCAAGGAGCGCGGTGGTCATCTTGGGATCGCCGAACACGGTGGGCCATTCGCCGAACGCGAGGTTGGTGGTGATGATGACGCTGGTCTGCTCGTAGAGCTTGCTGATCAGGTGGAACAGCAACTGGCCGCCCGAGCGGGCGAACGGCAGATATCCCAGTTCGTCGAGCACGATCAGGTCGAGGCGGGATAGCTGGGCGGCGAGAGCGCCGCTCTTGCCGATCCTGGCCTCCTCTTCGAGGCGGGTCACCAGATCGACGGTGTTGAAGTAGCGGCCTCGCGCACCCGAGCGAACGACATTGGCGGCGATGGCGATGGCCAGGTGGGTTTTGCCGGTGCCCGTGCCGCCGACCAGGACGATGTTGCGCCGAGCGGGCAGGAACGCGCCACTGTGCAGCGAACGCACCAGCCCCTCGTTGATCGGCGTGCCCTCGAACCGGAACGCATCGATATCCTTCACGACCGGCAGCCGGGCGGCCGCCATCCGGTATCGGATCGAGGCAGCATGGCGATGTGTTGCTTCCGCGCGCAGAAGGTCGGTCAGTATCTCCATCGTGGTGCGCTGGCGCTGAAGGCCGGTGGTGACCGCATCGTCGAACGCGCCCGCCATGCCCTTGAGCCCAAGCCCGCGCATCGCCTCGATCATGTCATGCCGCTGCATCGAAGGTCCTCAGCTGGTCGTAACGGGCGCAGTCGGCGATCGGCGGATGGCGCAAGGCGCTGTCTTCGGAGGTGATGATGGTGAGCGGTCGCGGCGGTTCGCGGCGCCGCGCCAGGATGTTGAGGATCAGGTCGTCGCTCGCCGTGCCGGTCGCCAATGCCTCGCGGACGGCCGCTTCGACCGGCTCCAGACCATCGGTCAGCACGGCCGACAGCACACGGACGAACCGGCGGTCGGCATCGTCGCCATTGCCAAGCTTGCGGCGCAGGCGCGCCAGCGCCGGCGGCAGATCCCAGTCCTGGAAGGGCGCGCCGTTCCGCAGCGCTCCGGGCTTGCGGGCCAGTACCGGCAGATAATGCCAGGGGTCATAGATCGTGCGGTTGCGCCCGAAGTAGCGGGGATGCTCGGCGACAACCTCCTCGCCGCAGCGCACGACAATGCGGTCGGCATAGGCCCGGACCTGCACCGTCCGCCGCGCCACCGTCGAGAGAACCGAGTAGCGGTTGCGATCGAAGCTGATCAGGCAGGTGCCCGTCACCGCATGCTCGCTCTCGTTAAAGCCGTCGAACGGTCCCAGCATCGGCTGCAGTGCCGATCGCTCGATCTCCAGCGCCTGCGCCACGGTCAGCTCGCCCTGTTCCGGGTGTGCCTGTCGTTCCGCCCAGCGCTGGCACTCGGCCTCCAGCCAGCCATTGAGCTCGTCGAGGCTGGCGAACCGCAACCGGGGTTGGAAGAAGCGGCCCCGGATCGTCTGCACCTGGTTCTCGACCTGGCCCTTCTCCCATCCCGCCGCCGGCGAGCAGGCGGTGGGCTCGACCATATAATGGTCGGTCATGATCAGGAACCGCCGGTTGAAGACCCGCTCCTTCCCCGTGAACACGCTCGTCACCGCCGTCTTCATATTATCGTAGATGCCGCGGCCCGGCACGCCGCCGAAGAAAGCAAAGCCGCGCGCATGCGCGTCGAACAGCATCTCCTGACTCTCGCGCGGATAGGCCCGGACATAGACCGCCCGCGATGCACACAGCCGCATATGCGCAACCTTCACGCGCATCGGCTTGCCGGCGATCTCCACATCCTCATGGCTCCAGTCGAACTGGTAGGCCTCGCCCGGCTTGAACATCAGCGGGATGAAGGCGGTGACACCATCGCCGGCATCCTTGCGCCGGTCGGCCTTCCAGCGCGCCGCGTAGCGCCGAACGGCATCGTAGGAACCCTCAAAACCTTCGCGCTCCAGCAGATCATGTATCCGCGTCATCCGCAGTCGCTCGCGCCTGCCGCGCACCTCGTTCTCTTCCAGCAGTGTGTTCAGGCGATCCTGAAACGGCCCGATCCTAGGCAGTGGCTGAACCTTGCGCTGATAGTCGAATGCGCCTTCCGGCGCCCGGATCGCCTTGCGGATCACCTTCCGCGACACATGCAAATCCCGCGCGATCGCCTTGATCGCCTTGCCGCCGGCATACTCGCGCCGAATCCGAACCACTGTCTCCAAAATCAACATCCCGATCTCGCCGCCTGAAAATCCAGCCGGCTGCTTAAACCATCGAAATGAGGGGTCCCTTTTAGACGCCGATCACCCCGCTAACGGGGTCCTTTTTGCACGCCGATCCACAGTATCACCTGAGAGATTCAGCAGCGCGGGGAAAAAATCAGAACCCCATGTGATCGGATTCCCCCTTCGCCCATCGCTTATAGGAACCAAAATCGTCGATGGGGTCGCTTGCTGAGCCATCCTTTGCAAGAGGCTTGCCGGGACAAATGGCATGTCGCCCAGACAAATGATCGCAGCACGCGTATCTTGCGGCAGCGCGGAGATCCCAGCGATCAATGAATGGGCCATTCCCCGACGGGCGTCGGAAGCTCGGGTCTGGCATAGTTCGCGCTTCCCAAGGATATCCCTGAGTTCAGCGGCATCCGCGTCCGTTACGATATGAGGCGGCGGTAAACCCGCCTGTTCGATTGTATCGACGATATGCGCCAGCACTGGCCGTCCGCCCAGATTGGTCCGGAGCTTGTCGAAGCCCATCCGGCTCGAACGGCCGGCGGCCAGCACTATCGGTCGCACGCACATGTGCATTCGTCTTTAGTAATTGCCGGAGAGCACGTCATGCGCCCAGCGGTTGGATAGGTTCGTATAGGGGTGCGCTACCCTTTCCGATCATACTCCCGTCCCATTCCCGCACAGCCATCTCCAATCCTCCCCACCATTTCCGCGACTGGCGGTTCATGTGTTCAGATGGCGTTAGTGGATATTTGCACCATCGTCGATCATGCCGCCCGTCGGCTGGATGGTAAGGAGTGTTATCAAAGCAAAGATGACGCAGGCCAGGCCGAGAAGGGCAAAGTACCACCAGATACCATTGGCCAGTAAAGAGAAGTAAATTGCGGGTACGAAGAACGCGGCGGCAGAGCCGCTCTGGACGACAACACCGTTAGCCAGGCCAACAATAGCGGTGTTCTTGAGAACGCGTGGAATCATGATCATGACCACCGCCACCATCGTACCAGGCGTGGCGAAACCCCAGACCATCAAGCTCACAATCGTTAAGGTTACGCTCGATTGAGGCAGGAAAAGAGAGATGCTCGCCATACAGGCTAAGACGGATATGGTTGCGGCAACGAGCTTGAACGAGTGACCGCGGGAGAGAAGAAAGCCGGTCAATATCCCTCCGCAGATACTGGCGATATTCGAGATCGCTACGGCAGCAGATCCCATGGATACGGAAACACCAAGAGTCTTGGCCATGTATTGAGGCATGACGATATTGACGCCAAAACCAGCGATGGTGAGTATCGCGAATGCGGCCGCCAACCGGAGTACGCCCGATTCTCCGATCACCGCCCGCAAGGCGTCGTCGTTGCCAGCGGTTCCGCGGGACGTCTGTCCAGGCACCGGGAGCAAGCCGACGGAAAGGGCAAGGCCGGCTGCCGCCGCACCATGAATGACGAATGGCAGACGCCAGTGTTCGGTTGCGGAGAATGGAGCGGCAAGGAGCAGACCGGCGCTTATGCCTGCGGCGAAATAGGTCGACCAGAGCGCCATGGCCCCGGTTTGCCGTTTTCCCGATGTAGTCATGATGAGGAGCGAAGGAGCGGCAGCGGTGATCGCTACAAAGCCGATACCTTCGATCAGACGTGCCGCTTCGATCAGGCCCAAGCTGTCGCTTATGTAGCAAATGGCGTTTGCGATCACGATGAGCACACATGCGCCAGCGAGCATGGGCCGAGCACCGTACCTATCGACTGCTGACCCGCCCAGGGTTGAGCCGAGTGTGGGAGCAATGAACAGGAGACCGATAATCCAGCCGATCTCCTGCGGAGAAGAGCCGAGCGCCTTGCCCATATCCGCTGCGATCGGCGCCATCTTGCCGGCGGACGCTATGGCAAGCAGACCGTAACAATAGACAAGAAAGATTGAGCCCCAGCCTGCGCTTTCGGCTTTCGATGTCGTGACGGTCATAAGGTATCCCCCTCTATGCCCGCCCTCCGTCTGCGTGAACTCAACTGCGGAACCGCCGCAGCCTGGTTCAGACTGGTTGGCGGCTATCGATCTCCATGCCAATGAAGCGCATGCCCCCGTTTCGACGGTGACAGCATCCATGCTTTAATCATGCCAGTAGAGTCTGGCCGGGTTGTCCACGAGCAGGCGATGTTGCAACTCAGGCGTCGGTGCGATGCGGGGGATCATATCGACCAGCGCGCCATCGTCCGAAATTGCATCTTGCATGTTCGGGTGCGGCCAGTCGGTGCCCCACAGGACGCGATCCGGATAGTCTTCGACAAGGGGGCGCACGGCCTGTGCGAAAGCATCCCATGGCGGGCCGCTGCCATCGAGGCGGTCGGGACAGGTCACCTTGGTCCAGATATCGTCGCGGCTGTCGAGGAGTGCCCGGAAGACACGCATATCCGGTCCATCCGGTCCTTGCGTGACATCGGGCCGCCCCATATGGTCGACGACGATCAGCGTAGGGATGGCGTCGAGGAACGAACGGAGTTCTTCCAGGATATCCGCCTCGAAATAGACGACGACATGCCAGCCGAGGCCCTGGATGCGACGGGCGACCTCAAGGAATTTGTCCTTGGGCGCATCGTCGACCAACCGTTTCAGGAAGTTGAACCGCACGCCGCGAATGCCGCCTTGGTGCAGGTTTTCAAGTTCGGCATCGCTGATGGCTGGATCGACAACCGCTACCCCGCGCGCGCGTCCATCGGATTTTGCGATTGCATCCAGCGTCGCACTGTTGTCCGTGCCGTGGCAACTGGCCTGCACGATGACGTTGCGGGAGAAACCGAGCCTGTCGCGCAACGCGAACAACATGTCCGGCCCGGCATCTTCGGGAAGATATTTGGCCTTCGCGCTGAAGGGGAACTGCGCCATCGGTCCGAAGACATGGCAGTGCGCATCGACCGCGCCGGCGGGTGGTACAAACCGCGGGCGTGAGGGATCGGCGTGCCAGCTTACGATACGACTCATGCGAAAATCTCTCCATCCATAAGCTTGCGCGCGGTACGCAAGATGGCGGCGCTGGTGACCTGGCCGTCTGCATCCGTCTCCATGACGCAGCTCATCTCGCCGGTAGGATGCTCCACCGACAGGGTCTTGCGGGCACCGCCTGGGATTGACGCGACCTGCGCGGCGGGCGATCCCTCGATCAAGCAGGCGGTGGCGACGCTGACCGCGCCGAGAACACCGATCGAGGCATGTGCGCGGTGGGGGATGAAGCTGCGTACCGTGACGGCGCCTCCGTCGCGCGGTGGTGCAACCAGCATCATCTTGGGTACGGATTTCTCGCGCACGTCGCCGAGGTTCATTCGTTCGCCGACGGCAAGGCGGATCGCCTCGATCCGTGCCTTGAGATCGCTGGCGCCGTCCAGCTCGTCACGACTCTCGTAGCCGGCCGCACCGACGTCTTCGGCCTTCATCACGACGCAGGGCATGCCGTTGTCGATCAACGTGACCGGCACGCCGTTCACGATGTCACAGGCATTTCCGGTAGGCAGCAGCGCGCCGCAGGATGAGCCTGCCGTTTCGCGGAACTCTAGCGGGATCGGAGCCGCCGTGCCCGGTACGCCGTCGATCCTTGCCGCCCCGTCATAGCGCACGCGCCCTGACGGTGTTTCGATTGTCGCCACGGCAATCTGGCCGGTGTTCATCATGTAGATGGTGACACGCGTCTCGCTGTCCTGTGCCGGCACCAATCCGCGTTCGATCGCGAACGGACCGACGCCGGCCAGGATATTGCCGCAATTTTGTGCATCGGTAACGATAGGCTTGTCGACGAATACCTGAAGAAACAGATAGTCGACATCGATGCCGGGACGCTCGGATTTCGAGATCACGGCCACCTTGCTTGTCAAGGGATCCGACCCGCCCATCCCGTCGATCTGGCGGGGATCGGGCGATCCCATCGCGCGGAGCAGGAAGGCGTCGCGTGCCGCGATATCGGCAGGGAGGTCATCTTTGAGGAAATAGCCCCCTTTGGATGTGCCGCCACGCATCCACATGACGCGGGTGGGGTCAGACATATTTCAGGCCCATTTCGGCGAGGCGGCCACGCATATCGTAAATGTCGAGGCCGAGTTCCCCGGCAGCGAGCCGTTGACGCTTCGTTTCCTCATTGGCTTCGCGTGCCTGGGCCTTTGCCAACACGTCGGCGGCGCGTTCGCGCTCGACCACACAGACCCCATCGTCATCTGCAATGATCACGTCACCGGGACGGATCACGGCGTCTGCGCAAACGACGGGGACATTGACCGATCCCAGCGTCGCCTTCACCGTACCCTGTGCGAAGATGGCCTTCGACCAGACAGGAAAGCCCATGGCCGTCAGATCGCGCACGTCACGTACCCCCGCATCGATTACCAGCCCCCGGCAACCCCGTGCCATCGCCGAGGTGGCGAGAAGGTCTCCGAAATAGCCGTCTTCGCAAGGCGAGGTGGGGGCGAGCACGAGAATGTCGCCGGGCTGCAGCTGCTCGATGGCGACATGCACCATCCAGTTGTCCCCGGGAGGCGCGGAGATGGTGACCGCCGAGCCCGCGATACGGGCGCCTGCATAGATCGGGCGCATGCGGGAGGCGAGCAGCCCTGTGCGGCCTTGCGCTTCATGGACCGTCGCAACGCCGCAAGAGGCGAGGGCGTCGATTACCGGCGCTTCCGCTCGCTCGATAGATTGGACGACTAAACCCGACACAACGCTCTCCTTGGCAACGATAACTGGGAGAATGCGCGCCGTTCCGTCCTTGCAGCAAATCCGTTCTTTGCCCGATGAATAAGAATTTGCTAATCGTGCAGCATGGAACGGCTGGACGTGAATCTGCGGCATCTGCGCGCCTTTCTGGCGATCATGGAAAGTGGAAGCGTGACGGCAGCCGCGCGTGAGGTTCACCTTACCCAGCCTGCAGTGACGCAGGGAATCGCCAAGCTGGAGTTGCGGTTCGGGGTGCCGCTTTTCGAACGGCAGCCGCGCCGCATGATCCCCACGGATGAGGCACGAATCCTGGCGCCGCGCGCTACCGCGATCATTCGGCTTCTGGGGCAAACGCGCGCGACGGCGGCGCAGGTTTCCGCTTTTCTCGGCTTATCGCGAGCGGGAAGTTATGCAAATGCTGCGACGGCCATGGGTCTGAGCGAAGCATCGCTGCATCGGGCGGTGAGCGACCTTTCGCTCGCTTTGGGACAGGATCTTGTGAGGCGGCGCGGCAAGGGTGTTGTCCTGACGGCGCGCGGCTTGGCGATGGCGCGCAATTTCCGGCTCGCGCTTGCCGAGCTTCGATCGGCGGATATTGAGCTGGCCGCATTGCGAGGCCACGAAAGAGGGCGCATCACGATCGGAGCGATGCCGCTTTCGCGTGCGCGCCTGTTACCGAGCGCCGTCGCAGCGTTTCATCGCGCGAAGCCGGATATCGATATCGTCATCATGGAGGGCTCCTATGCCGAGCTGACGGGGCCGCTGCGTGACGGCGATATCGATATGATGGTCGGTGCGGCGAGGACAAATATATCGGCAGATATGGCACAGAGAGAACTTTTCGACGATCCGCTCATCATTCTTGCCGGCGCGCACCACCCGCTGGCGCAGGCCCGCCGGCCCCCGACGATTGCGGCGCTCGCGCGGTATCCATGGATCGTGGCCGCGGCTGGTACGCCGTTAAGGGCGCATTGGCAGTCGATGTTCGAGGAGGTCGGCGTTACGCCACCACGCGTGCCGATGGAATGCGGCTCAGTCATGATCGTCCGGCAAATTCTTGTCGAAAGCGATTTCCTCACTCTGCTGTCGCCCGATCAGGTCAGTGTGGAACTGGAGGCGGGGTGGCTCGTGAGAATTGCAGGCCCGGTGCGTCCGATGTCGCGCACCATCGGTTTGACCGTCCGATCGGATTGGCGGCCTACGCCGGCACAGGCTGCTCTGATCGAGGTTATCGAGGAACAGGCCGCAGTGCTGCGCGACGAACACACTTCGTAATTTCTAATGCATTAGGTGCCAATCCGATTGGCGGTGCGTGGACGGTTGCCGCTAATCTCGGCAAATGGATCAGATTGCTGTCGCTTTGATTGGTTTCGGAGAAGCGGGCCGCAGCTTTGCGGAAGCAGGGTCCTGGTCGACTTCGGCGCGTGTCTTCGACGTTTTGACCGATGATCCGGCCAGCGCCGACCGCAAGCGTCGTGAGTATCTGGCAGCTGGCGTTGCGGGAAGCGACACGCTTGCCGATGCGGTGAGCCGCTCGCCGCTGGTGCTTTCGCTGGTGACGGCAGATCAAGCCGTCGTGGCCGCGCGCGCCGCCGCCTCGCTGGTCGCTCCTGCTGCGATGTTCTGTGACATGAACAGCGTGGCGCCTGAAACCAAGCGCATCGCCGCACAAACGATTGAAGCTGCCGGCGGGTGGTATGTGGACGTGGCGGTCATGGCGCCGGTCAATCCCGCCAAGCTCTCCGTACCGCTGTTGCTGAGCGGCGTCAGAGGGAGCGACGCGGCGGCGGCACTGGAGCGGTTGGGTTTCACGAATATCCGGGTAGTGGGCGACAAGGTCGGTCAGGCCTCGGCGATCAAGATGATCCGTTCGGTGATGGTGAAAGGTATCGAAGCCCTCACCGCAGAATGCGTGCTCGCGGCGGAAAGGGCAGGGGTCACGGCTGAAGTGCTCGGCTCGCTCGGCCCCGAATGGGATGCCAAGGCGGACTATAATCTCGACCGGATGATGGTTCATGGCCTGCGCCGCGCCGCCGAGATGGAAGAAGTTGCGCTCACGCTCGAAGGGTTGGGGGCAGCAAGCGGGATGACTCGCGAGGCTGTCGCGCTGCATCGCCGTCTGGGTCGATTGGGGGTCACACCTCCGCCGGAAGGGCTTTCCGCGAAAATCGAGAAAATCACCGATCTGGAATCCAAACTAGTGGGGAGGGTTGACGCCGCATGAGTCTGATTATCGACTGCCATGGTCATTATACCGTGCTGCCCAAGGGGCACGATGCCTGGCGAGAGGAGCAGAAGGCGGCTTTCAAAGCGGGCGTGCCTGCGCCGGCCTATCCGGAGATTTCCGACGATGAAATCCGTGACACCATCGAATCCAACCAGCTTCGCCTGATCAAAGAGCGTGGCGCCGACCTCACGATCTTCTCTCCCCGGGCGTCTGCGATGGCCCCGCATGTCGGTGATGCCGGTGTCGCGAAGGAATGGGCGATCCGCTGCAACGACCTGATCTCGCGCGTGGTCGGCCTTTATCCGGAAACTTTCGTTGGCGTGTGCATGCTGCCGCAATCGCCCGCAGCCGACATGGTGAACAGCATCGCGGAACTGGAACGCTGCGTCGATATGGGATTTATCGGGTGCAATCTGAACCCCGACCCGGGCGGCGGCCATTTCCAGCATCCGCCGCTGACAGACCGTTACTGGTATCCCTTTTACGAGAAGATGGTGGAGCTGGACGTTCCGGCGATGATCCACGTGTCGGGCAGCTGCAATCCCGCGATGCATGCCACGGGCGGATACTACATCGCGGCCGACACGATCGCCTTCATGCAGTTGCTCGAGGGAGATCTGTTCAAGGATTTCCCCACCTTGCGCTTCATCATCCCGCATGGCGGCGGTGCCGTCCCCTATCATTGGGGGCGTTACCGGGGCCTGGCCGACATGCTGAAGAAGCCGGCCCTCGATGCGCATCTGATGAACAACATCTTCTTCGACACCTGCGTCTATCACCAGCCAGGCGTCGACCTGTTGGCCGATGTGATCGACAACAAGAATATCCTGTTCGGTTCGGAAATGGTCGGTGCGGTGCGCGGCATCGATCCTACCACCGGCCATTATTTCGACGATACCAAGCGTTATGTGGACGCGCTCGTGATCAGCGACGCGGAGCGTCATGCGATCTTCGAAGGGAACGCCCGCCGGGTTTTTCCGCGGCTCGATTCCCGATTGAAGGAGAGAGGGCTGTGAGCTTCGTTTCGAAAGCCTTCGTTTCGACTGCTTCCGGTGACAAATATGTCCAGCAGCTCATCAAGCATTGGAGCCACCGGTTCGAGACGTCCTATGCCGATGGAGAAGGCCTAGTCCCCTTTTCTGACGTGGCTTCAGCGAGCTTTACCAGCGATCCGGAGGGTATCCGTATCGTCCTGCGCACATCAGGCGCGGAAGAGGCTGAAACCCTGCGGGGGGTAATCGAGAGCCATCTCGACAGGTTCGCCTTTCGGGAAGCCCCTTTGTCTTATACCTGGGAGGATGGGCGGTGACTGGTCGAACAAGGGATATTCACGCCTATTTGGCCGAGTTCGACGATATCCCCGGCACGCGGGTCTATACGGCAAAACGTGCCCGGCAGGGCTATTGGATGAACCAGTTCGCGATGAGCCTGATGAAAGCCGAAAACCGTGAGCGCTGGAAAGCCGATGAGCGTGCCTATATCGATGAATGGCCGATGACCGAGGATCAGAAGCAGGCCGTTCTGGATCGGGACTATAATCGCTGCCTCGATCTCGGCGGCAATATCTATTTTCTGGCCAAGGTCTTCTCGACGGATGGGCTCAGCTTCCTACAGGCCGTCGGCACGATGACCGGCATGAGCCCCCAGGACTATCAGGCGATGATGATTGCCGGCGGCCGCTCGCCTGAAGGCGTCCGCTCGATTCGGGAGAAAAGGTGATGGCCCGCATTTCCGCCGGCGTCGCGACAAGCCATATTCCCGCGATCGGCGCCACGATCGACAACGGCAAGACGGGCGAGCCTTATTGGGCGCCGGTATTTGCCGGCTATGACTGGTCGAAGCAATGGATCGCCGAAGAAAAGCCCGACGTAGTCATCATTGTCTACAATGACCATGCGTCGGCTTTCGACATGCGGATAATCCCCACTTTCGCGATCGGCTGCGCCGATCGCTACGGTATTTGTGATGAAGGCTGGGGACCGCGGCCGGTGCCGGAGGTGATCGGGCATGCAGACCTTGCTTGGCACATTGCGCAAAGCCTGATCCTGGACGAGTTCGACATGACCATCATCAACGAGATGGACGTCGACCACGGCTTGACCGTTCCGCTCAGTCTCATGTTCGGTCAGCCCGAGGCCTGGCCGGTAAAGGTCATTCCGATTGCCGTGAATGTGGTCACATATCCGCCGCCATCGGGCAACCGGTGCTGGCAATTGGGCGAGGCGATCGCGCGGGCAGTGGCGAGCTTCCCCGAAGATCTCAACGTGCAGGTCTGGGGTACGGGTGGTATGAGCCACCAGTTGCAGGGGCCTCGAGCGGGCCTGATCAATGCGGAATGGGACAACCGCTTCCTCGATTTGATGAGCACAAATGACGGGGAGACGCTTCGTACCATTCCCCATATCGAATATCTGCGCGAGACGGGCTCCGAAGGCATCGAAATGGTGATGTGGCTCATCATGCGCGGGGCGCTGGGCCGCATGGTCAAGCCATTGCATCGGCACTATCACGTCCCGGCGTCCAATACCGCGGTCGGACATCTCATATTGAGGCCGGCTGAGAGTTCGTCATCGGAGGTCTAGTGGACTTCGAAGACCTCAAGGCCAGAGTGATCGAACTGCGTGAGACGCAACAATCGATCGCCTCGGTTGTCCAGGACCAACCGCCTGACTGGCGGAAGGAAGTGGTTCGTTTGAGGCTCGAATTGTCGCGCAAGCTGGGCTTTGTCAGCAATTCTACGAATGACTGGCAAGCGCACGCGAGTGCTTCGGCTGCCTGGTCGCGGTTTCGCAAAAACCTGTCGGTCTTGCGCGCCGCGCTGGCTGAGCATCAAGCTCGCTGGCCGGCGGTGGCGCTAGACGAGAGAGCGACTGATTTTCAGGCGTCTACTCGACGCATACGCAAGGCCTTTGATGACCTCGAGCAGGGGCTCGCTGAACTGCAACTGGCTGCTTCGCGAAGCAACCCAACATAAGGAAATGTCACATATGCGGATTGCACTGGCTGGTGCGGGCGCCTTTGGCGAGAAGCACCTGGATGGCCTCAAGAACATCGATGGCGTGACCGTCACTTCGCTGGTCGGCCGCGAGCTGGAGCCGACCCGGGCGATAGCCGAGAAATACGGTGTCGGCCACGTCACTACAGAACTCGATGAAACGCTTGCCCGCGACGACGTCGATGCGGTCATTCTATGCACGCCTACGCAGATGCACGCTAAGCAAGCTATTGCCTGCATGGAGGCAGGCAAGCATGTCGAGGTAGAGATTCCGCTGGCGGACAGCTGGGCAGACGCGCAAGCGGTCCTGGCCAAGCAGAAGGAAACGGGTCTGGTCTGCATGGTGGGCCACACCCGTCGGTTCAATCCGTCGCACCAATATGTGCACAACAAGATCCGGGCCGGAGAACTGAACGTCCAGCAGATGGACGTCCAGACCTATTTTTTTCGCCGCAAGAACATCAACGCGAAGGGTGAGCCGCGTAGCTGGACGGACCATCTGCTGTGGCATCATGCCGCGCATACGGTGGACCTTTTCGCCTATCAGGCCGGAAAGATCGTCGAGGCACATGCGCTGCAGGGGCCAATCCATGCGGAACTTGGGATCGCGATGGATATGTCGATCCAATTGAAGAGCGAAACCGGCGCTATCTGCACCCTTTCGCTGTCGTTCAATAATGACGGACCGCTCGGCACTTATTTCCGGTATATCTGCGATAACGGCACCTACATCGCGCGCTACGACGACCTGGTGAACGGCAAGGAGGAGCCGATCGACGTTTCCCAGGTGGATGTGTCGATGAACGGCATCGAGTTACAGGATCGTGAGTTCGTCGCGGCCATCCGCGAGGGTCGCGAGCCCAATTCCTCAGTCGCCGGCGTATTCGATTGCTATCGCGTGCTTGGCGAACTGGAAGCGCAGCTTGTCCGCTGATCCCTTCGCGCTACCACAGGCAGGAAGAGCATAGTATGACCGCGACCCTTCCAAAGCGCGCTTTAGGCCCGTTTTCCGTGTCAGCAATTGGTCTTGGCTGCATGAACCTTTCGCATGGGTATCAGCCGCGTCCCGAGGCTGAAGCAGCTGAACGGCTACTGTTACATGCGTTGGATAGAGGCGTCACGTTCTTCGATACGGCTGCTCTCTACGGGTTCGGAGCAAATGAGACGCTGATCGGGCGTGCCTTGGGACATCGCCGCAAGGATTTCGTCCTTGCCAGCAAATGCGCGCTTGGCGAGATCAATGGAAAACGCGGTCTCGACGGTTCGGCGGCGGCGATCACGCAGACATTGGATGAAGCATTGATACGATTGAGGACCGATGTCATCGACCTCTACTATCTTCACCGCCTCGATCCGAAGGTACCGATGGAAGAGTCGGTCGGCGCCCTGTCGCGGGCAGTGGAGGCAGGAAAAATTCGCACGATCGGTTTGTCGGAAGTATCGGCAGAAACGATCCGCGCGGTACATGCGATCCATCCGGTGACAGCTGTCCAGACCGAATATTCGCCCTGGACGCGCAATGTGGAACTTGCCGTACTCGATTGCTGCGAGGAGCTCGGGATTGGCTTTATCGCCTTCTCGCCTCTGGCTCGCGGCTTGTTGGCGGGAAGTGTGGGTACGGCAGGTTTCCAGCAAGGCGACCTGAGAGCCGCGATGCCGCGGTTCCAGGAACCTCATTTGACGCGGAACCTCGGGCTTTATGATCAGATGGCTGGGTTGGCCCGGGCTGCAGATTGCACTCCGGCGCAGCTCTGCCTCGCCTGGCTGCTTTCAAAGCGCGACTTCGTCGTTCCGATCCCCGGGACCACGAACATTGATCATCTCGATGAAATTCTGGATACCCTGTCGTTGACCATCTCCGAGGTCGTGTTTGACCAAGTGGACGCCCTTTTCGCTTTTGGCGCCGTTTCGGGACCTCGTTATTCAAAGGAAGCCCAATCGCAAATTGGTACCGAGATTTGGGAGGGTGAGCCGCTTGCCAGCTAGACTGTTCAGGTGAAACGGGTCGTTCGGGACCGGCGACGCAGGGTCGCGGCCGCAGTTCGCCGGCCGGCCGGTGCCCCGCCCGGTCCGAGGAAGGCTCAGCTTCGGCGCGTCGAAATTCTGGAAGCGGCGAGGCGATTGTTTGTTGAGCGAGGCTATGACGCGACGACGATGGATGACGTTTGCGTTGAAACTGGCCTCGCTAAGGGCACACTTTACCATTATTTTTCAAGTAAGACCGAATTGCGTGCGGCACTTCGGGACAACTTCTGCAACATGATATTGAACCGTGTCAAAAGCAGGATCAGTCTTTGCGAATCCGACGATTTTTTCACGCGGATCGATCTTCTGGTCGAGACGGCGGTGGAAAGTTATCTGGACACGCCCGAGTTGCGGGATGTGATCTTCTTCAGTGGGGATACGCCGCTCAGATCCGTGGCCGTGAACGACGGGCTTGTGGGCTATATCAGCGATCTGCTTTCACAAGGAACGCTGGAGGGCGCATGGTGTGTGGATGATCCCCACGCGCTATCAACGCTGATCTATTATAGCATCCATGCGATCGCAGACGATGCCTTGATGAGCGGTGCGCGACGCCCTCGAAGCGCGGTGCGTGTCTCGAAACTGGTCGCTATCACGCCGGACTAACGCTTCTCATCTGGTTTCGCGCAATCAAGATTCCGCGAGTATCGTCGGGCGTTTACATGCATCAGCTATCAGAATGGATGGCTTCTCATCAAATGAGAGTGTCCATACCGCGAAGGCATCCATCGGCCGGATTTGTTAGGGAATGCCAAACTGGATTTCAGGGAAATAGCAAACGTGAATCTTAGCCTTGCGGAGCCAAAACTGCTCCGGGCGCAAGCTTTTGTCGATGGCGCATGGATCGACGGCGAAGCGCGAATCGACGTCTTGAATCCGGCAGACAGCTCCTTGGTCGGCTCGGTCCCGGATCTCGGGTATCGCGAGGCCGAAGGTGCCGTCGACGCGGCCTATCGTGCCTTGACCGATTGGCGAAAAGCTACAGGCAAGCAGCGGGCCGCGATTTTGCGGCGCTGGTATGATCTGGTGCTCGTCCATACGGATGATCTGGCGCGCCTTCTGACGGCCGAGCAAGGCAAACCGTTGCACGAGGCCAAGGCCGAGGTGGTGTATGCGGCATCGTTCATCGAATGGTTCGCGGAGGAGGCGAAGCGTGTGAACGGAGATGTCTTAGCACCTCATGCGGCCGACCACCGTCTCCTGGTGCGACGCGAACCCGTGGGTGTGGTAGGCGCTGTAACACCCTGGAATTTTCCGCTCGCCATGATCACCCGAAAGGCAGCGCCAGCTCTGGCTGCCGGCTGTACCATGGTGCTGAAGCCGTCGGAATTGACGCCGCTTTCAGCGCTCGCTTTGGCGTGGCTGGCCGACCAGGCCGGAGTGCCGGCGGGAGTTTTCAATATCGTGACCGGTCAGCCCGCGCCGATCGGCGATGTGCTGACGGCTGACAAGCGCGTTCGCAAGTTCACCTTCACTGGTTCGACAGGCGTTGGCAAGATGCTCGCCGCCCGTTGTATGAGCACCGTGAAGAAGGTTTCCCTCGAATTGGGTGGAAACGCGCCGTTCATTGTCTTTGATGATGCGAAACTCGACGATGCGGTTGAAGGCGCAATAGCATCAAAGTTCCGGAATTCAGGTCAGACCTGCGTCTGCACAAATCGCATTCTGGTCCAATCCGGCGTTTATGAAGCCTTTTCCCGGCAGCTGGCGGCACGTGTTCGCGCGCTTGCCGTCGGGCCGGGTCTTTCGACCGGCGCGGATCAGGGGCCATTGATCGATGAACGTGCCGTTGCAAAGGTCGAAAGCCATATCGAAGACGGCGTCAAACATGGTGCCAGGATATTGACCGGAGGGCGACGAGTGCCCGGGGCAGGCCATTTCTTCGAGCCGACCGTTCTCGTAGATGTTTCGCCGGATGCTCTCCTATGTCGGGAGGAAACCTTTGGCCCCCTTGCCGGCCTCGTCCGTTTCCAGACAGAGGATGAGGCGATCAATTTGGCGAATGCCACGGACAGCGGCTTGGCGGCTTATGTATACACGCAATCCCTTGAGCGCAGTTGGAAGGTGAGTGAGGCTCTTGAATATGGGATGGTTGGGCTCAACACCGGCCTGATTTCGACGGAGGTCGCGCCTTTCGGTGGGGTGAAGGAATCCGGTCTCGGGCGGGAAGGATCACGATATGGGATCGATGAGTATCTCAATTTGAAATTCGTCTGTCATCAGATCGGTTAGGACGCATCCGATTCCAAGCGTTTCTTTAGAACTGGATTGTCAAAGAGAAACGGCAAAAAACGAACGCGCTGGCTGTTGATGACAGGCCGTTACTACGGTAGCTGAATCGACCGCGCGATTAAGCTCGTGCGACAGTCGAACAACGTAGTGCGTACGAGCTTATCATGGCGAAGAAGACCGACATTATCAACGAATATGAAGCAGCGGCTGTCGCCTTACGCCACCTATATAGCGTCTGTTCGGCAATCCCGATCTGACGACAGGCCTCGTCGGTGGTCCCGCCTCGCCCGACAATCACATCAACCTCACGCAGCTTCGCGATGATCTGTTCCGGCGTAAATCGCTGACGTCCCATATATTTCTCCATTCCTTTCGCCCGCTCGGGCTCTCTTCAGAAATGGACCAATTTTCTCAAGGCAGACCAATTTTATGAAAATCAATCGACCAGCCGCGCAAAAAGTAACGGCCATACTGCGTCGGCGAACAAAAGATCATGGAGGCGCTCAACCGCCAGTGACGTTCATATGGCGTTCGACAGCCGGCTGTGATCGCGCAATGTCGAACTCGTGGCGGAGTGGCTTGGCGGTCATTACGGCATCCAGCGCCGCGTCGATCGCATCCCGGCCACCAACACGCATCGCATCGCGCAGTTCGATGCGCTGGTCGCGGCCGAGACAACCAAAAATGGTGCCAGTAGCCGATATGCGGATGCGGTTGCAGCCGGCGCAGAAATTGTCGGTGAGGGGCGTAATGAAGCCTATCCGCCGACTGGTTTCGGCAACGTCATAATAGCGCGCCGGTCCGCCGGTTCGGTGGAGCGACGGAATCAGGACATATTCGCGCGCCAGCCGACGTTTCACGAGGTCGAGGGGCAGATAATGATTGGTCCGGTCTTCTTCCACCGCACCCAACGGCATCGTCTCGATCAGCGAGAGATCGAATCCCCGTTCGCCGCACCAGCCAACCATTGTTCCGATTTCATCTTCGTTGAGCGCCTTGAGCGCAACCATGTTGATCTTCACGGCGAGGCCCGCGTCTTGCGCGGCGGCGATCCCGGCCAACACCTGGTCCAGGTCGCCGCGCCGGGTGATCGCCCGGAAGCGCTCGTGGTCGAGGCTGTCGAGGCTGATGTTGAGTCTGCGAATGCCATATCGATGGAGGTCGCGCGCGACTGTGGCGAGCTGGGTAGCGTTGGTTGTCATCGTCAGCTCATCAAGGCCGTTGCCGATGTGTTGGCCGATCGCCTCCACCAACCCGACGATGCCGCGACGGACCAGAGGCTCGCCACCGGTCAGGCGGATGCGTCGCACACCTCGCGCGATCAGGGCATCGGCCAGTTCCGCCAGTTCCTCCAGGGTGAGGAGGTCCTGGCGCGGCAGGAACTCCATGCGCTCGGCCATGCAATAACGGCAGCGCAGGTCGCACCGATCGGTGACGGACAGGCGGACATAAGTGATCGTTCGGCCGAAACGGTCGGTCAGGCTGCGCCAAGGCTTCCCTCTATCGGGAGTTGGAGTGGCCGTGAGGCCTTCCCGTTCAGCCATGGCGCACACGTCCCTCCCTGTTCATGGCCTGTTGCCCCTGATCCAGGGATGATGTGGAGGAGTCATCCTTCGTCAGCAGGCTTCGCAGGCAGCCTATCAAATTCGGCAGCGAGATTGGCTGATATGCGCTCGAGGACCGATCGACAGATTTCAACTTCGCGCGGCTCGATGCCAGCAACAGCGACCTTGTTGATGTCGATCGCGTATTGCATCAGCTCCTTTTCGAGCGCACGGCCATGATCTGTAAGAGTAATCCGCAATTTTCGACGATCATCCTTGTCCTTGGCGCGTTGCACCAGCCCTTGCCGAAGCATGGCGTTTATCATGGCGACCGTCGTATTTTCGGTGACGTTAGTCATGTCGCTCAGATATTTTTGGGTCACCCCGTCCCTGAGCCATAGGACACGAAGATAGTACCAGAAACCGGTTTTGAGTTCGTGCTTGGCCAAATAGGCACTCAAGAGCCGATCGAACCGTCGGTGGCAGCGCCGAACCTGATAGCCCAAACTCAGTTCCGGATCGAGTTTGGGGGCGTGCTTCGACATCTGTTCACTCCTGACGGGTTCAACCGATCCTCCACTCGCACAGACGCCGCACGAACGCATCGCAAAACCGTACCCGGCACCCGAAACCCATATTCCTATGATGGTCCTCGGGATATTAAACGTGTCCCGAGGACCATCATGTGAGCAGTAGACTGGCCTCGTGCAGGATGGTTTCTTAGATGCGGAACTCGGCGAAAGTCTCGGGCGCGAACATCTCTTCTATGGTGAGCTGGCGGGGCGACAGGCCCTGCTCGTGATGGTAACGCGTGAATGTCTCGATGACGTGGCGGTTCTTTTCGATGCCATAGGGCCACCATTCCCTGCCCATCGTAGCAATAGTGTCCTCCACTGCGGCGATCTGCCATGGCAACATCGTTTTCAGCGATGCCGACACCAACAATTGTTCATAGCTCAACCGCTGGGCTTCTACGAATGCCTTGTAAAGCGCCTGAGCAATCCATCGATTCTTCTCATACACGTCTCGCCGGATGGCCACGACATGCATGATCGGGAAGATTCCTGTCTTCGCGAAATAGGCTTTTTCAACGTCCACAAAATTGGGGAAGAGGCGCCGAACCTTGCCCGGCTCCGAATAGAAGGTCGACGGCGCCCGCGCAGTATGCAGCGCATCGATCTCTCCATCCGCCAGCATGCGCTTCAAGGTCTGGGTGGGTCCGATCGGCTCGACCTTGAACTTGTCGGGTAGATTGAGCTTCAGCTTCTCCTCGCGCCCCGGCTCCTCTTCACCACCCGTGACGTAGGTGACCGACGCAGGATCAATGCCATACTCGTCCTGCAGGATGCCGCGGATCCAGACCGGAGCCGTCATCTGATATTCAGGCACGCCGATCCGCTTGCCGACGAGATCCTCGGGCTTTTCGATGCCGCTTTTGGCGGAGACGAAAATGCAGGAGTGGCGGAAGAAGCGCGAAGGAAAGACGGGAATGGCGATGAAGCCAGGATTCTCGCGGCCCAGGGTCACGCAATAGGACGACATCGACAGTTCAGCGACATCGAATTCTCGATTGCGCAGCATGCGGAAGAAGGTTTCCTCGACATCCAGAACCTGAAAGTTGAGGTCGATGCCGTCGGGCCGGACCGCGCCCGTCTGGAGGGCTTCGGTGCGGTCATAGCCCCAACAGGCGAGGGAAAGGCTCAGTCTGGTCATTGTCACGGTTTCTCCGATAGAGTGTCGAGAAGTTGGTTGGGCGCTACGTCCGTATTGCGTCGGCTCGATTCGAGGAGCGCGACGCAACAGGCCATGGTATCAAGTCCCCAGCGCCCGTCATGGATCGGGCGGCGAATGCCTAGGCAACCGCCGACAAACTCGTCGATGACTTCCTTGCGCGGCAGGGCAGGGGGCTCGATCGGCTGGAAATCGCGTTCGGTGTCCCCATAAATTGAGAGCCCCTTGGGCGACAGTTTCAGGTCCGCGCGGTCGCAGCTGACGATGATGAAACCGAAATGCTCATGATGCGGCGCTGGCGTGTCGGCAGCGACAGCCGGGACGCCGTATGTGCGCTTCAGTTTGGCTTCGATTTCATCCTGCGATGATAGCGTCGCAAGCCTCTTACGCGCCTCGCCGTAGCGATCCGGGTCCTTGTCATAGCCAAGCTCCGCTATCCACCCCACCAGTTCGTCGCTGTCATAATGCGCATATCCGCTATAGGTCAGCGACGCTGCAGCACCGGCTTCAAATGTCACCAGCGCCGTATAGGCGCCTTCGCTCGGGCGGCTGCTATCCCAGTTGGCGGCGACGGCGCGAACAGATGAAACGGGCTGCCCGACAAGGCGGCGCACGACATCGATCTGGTGCGCCGCTTGGCTGTAGACGACGCCGCCGCCACGGGCGCTATCCAGTTCTTCCGGACGCCTGGGCCGGAACATGAAATCGGTGAAGTTGAGCGCCGTGACCATCCGCACGGCACCGAACCTGCCTGAGGCAACCAATTGCGCGGCAGCCTGTACGGGTGCATCGAAGCCGTGGCTGGGTCCGACCACGAGCACCTTGCCGGCATCGGCGGCGGCGCGCTCTATACGCGCGCAATCTGCAAGCGTTGTCGCCATCGGCTTTTCGACCAGCACATGCTTTCCAGCCCGCAGAGCGGCGATGGCCTGCTCGGCATGCAACTCATGCGGGGTGGCTATATAAACCGCATCGATAACCGGCGAATACAAGAGCGCGTCGAGCGTATCGAACGCCGGCGCGCCGAATTCGTCCGCGAAGCGTTCCCGAGCTTCGCGGCGCAGGTCGAAAGCCCCGGCAAGCGCTACGCGAGAATCGGCCTTCAGCGCGGGCAGAGTGAGCATGAAACCCCGGCCGAGCCCAATGATTCCTAGTCGCAACGCATTTGCCATTCTTTGCCTGCCGCTCCCTTCAACCCGAAAATCAGGCTTGAAAAAGCCATTACTACGATATAGAAGTAATTTCAAGGGCGCATCCTGAGGGTGATTCGTCTTCGTGCCAAGCCAAAATGAGGAGGGTAGCTAATGACTCCGGAACAAAATGATCTGCTTTGCCGTGTGGAGGGCGAGGCCCCAATGGGGAAGCTGATGCGGCAGCACTGGTTGCCCGCCTGCATGATCGAGGACGTCGCCGAGCCAGACGGCACGCCGTTGCGTGTTCGCTTGCTGGGTGAGAACATGGTCGTGTTCCGCAATACGGAGGGGCGCATCGGTGCGCTCGACGAGCTGTGCCCGCACCGGCGCGCTTCCCTTGCCTTCGGTCGCAACGAGGAATGCGGCCTGCGTTGCCTTTATCATGGCTGGAAATTCGATGTGGACGGCAATGCCGTCGACATGTCTTCCGAGCCGGTCGATGCAAAGCTACGCGGCACGATGAAGACCAAGGCATATCCGGTGGTAGAATCTGCTGGTTTCGTCTGGGTGTGGATGGGTGACCCGGAAAATGTCATCCCTTTCAGCCCGCCGAACTGGTCGGCCGCGCCGGCTGAGAAGATCAGCATCGTGAAAATGCATGGCGGCTGCAACTGGGCGCAGGTTCTCGAAGGGTCGATCGATTCGGCGCACAGTTCGAGCCTGCATTCATCGAACATGCCGACGGCCACCGAAGTAAGCGGCTCGACGGCTACGGACACCGCGTGGCTTCGCCCGTCGGCCGACAAGGCGCCCAAGATTGAAGTGCAGAAAACGCCGTTCGGCTTTCGTTATGCTGCTATCCGCAAGCCGATCATCGATGCGGACAAGCAGGACTATGTACGCATGACTCTGTTCCAGGCTCCGTTCACGGTGCACATCCCGTCCAACGACCAATATCATCTGTCACAGATGCTGGTTCCGATCGACGATGTGAACACCATGTTCTATTGGATCGCCTGGCATCCGACGAAGGGCATCAGTCAGGATGCCTGGCGCAAGTTCTGCGGGGCGGAGATTGGCAAGGACGTCGAGCCCGTTACCTTCAAAAAGCGGCGCAACGCCGAAAACAACTATCTGCAGGACCGGGCCCTGATGAAAGCCGGCGACTTTACCGGCATCTACGGCATTCCCTGTCAGGACATGGCGATGTGGGAATCGATGGGGCCGATCGCCGACCGCAGCGAGGATCTGCTCGGCTCGAGCGACAAGGCGATCTTCACCTTCCGCACCCAGATGTATCGCGCCGCCCAGGCTGTTCAGAAAGGCGAGCCGGCACTGGGTGCTGTAGAACCGCGCGTGCCACTGGCGAAGCTCATGTCGTTCGAGGGCATGGTCCCCAAGGGCGATGACTGGCGGCTGATCAACGTCTCCGAGGAGGAGAGGCGCTTGACCGGCGTCTTCGCCGACAAGGAAGAAGTTGAAGATCTGGCGGACGCGGTTTCCTGATGCGTGAGTCGGATTTGATCGCGGGCCTGGATCAGCAACAACTCGACAACTTCGTCGATTATGTTCTGAGTGAGGATCTGGGGAGCGGAGACGTCACGAGCCGTGTGTCAGTCCCCGCCAGCGCGCGCTTTTCCGCCGTTCTGGCTGCCCGGCAACCGATAGTGGTTGCCGGGCTCCAGCTGGCAGCCGCGTTTTTCGGTAAGCTCGACCCCGAGGTCGCTATCGAATTCCTGGTGCAGGATGGGGACAATGTTGCCGCTGGGCAGCCCCTCATGCGAATTGCGGGAAGCGCGCAGCTCATGCTCGCGGCCGAGAGGTCCGCTCTCAATACGCTCCAGCACCTGACCGGCATCGCGACGGTGACGCGATCTTATGCCGAAGCGATCGCCGGTACGGATTGCGTCCTTCTCGATACGCGCAAGACAATTCCCGGTCTTCGGGCGATCGAGAAATATGCCGCCAAGGTGGGCGGGGCGCGGAATCATCGCATGCGTCTGGATGACGGTATCCTGATCAAGGACAACCACATCGCCGCCGCTGGCAGCATTGTCGAAGCGGTCAAGGCTGCGAAAGCCGCCAATACCGGGCTGGAAGTCCAGGTCGAGGTTGACGGGATCGAACAAATCGAGCCTGCGCTGATGGCGGGGGCGGATCGTCTGCTTTGCGACAACATGTCTCCTGCCAAGCTCAAAGAGGCCGTCGCCCTTGTCGGCGGCCGCGTCCCCATCGAAGCGTCAGGCGGCGTGCGGCTCGATACGATTAGGGAAATCGCGTCGACTGGCGTCGATTTTGTATCAGTCGGGCGCATCACCCAAAGTGCTCCCGCGGCCGATATCGGATTGGACTACGCGCTTTCCCCATGAGCCTTGCGCGCCAAGGCGGCGTGGAGGTTTTTCAGTCGATAGCAGACTGCCAAAAAGCATATTTGGAAATTAGAGGACTAATGGAGATTACCGTTACAACGCGCACTGGCGAGCGCGTGACCGTCACACCGAATGGCGCAACCACGTTACTGGAAGCGATCCGCGACGCAGGCATCGACGAGTTGCTTGCATTGTGCGGAGGGTGTTGCTCCTGCGCAACCTGCCATATCCAGGTCGATGAAGCGTTTCTCGATCGCTTGCCACCCATGAGTACGGATGAGGACGATCTTCTGGACTCGTCCGAGCACCGTTGCTCAAGATCTCGGTTATCCTGTCAGTTGACTATCTCTGATGCTCTGGACGGACTTTGCATCACGATTGCGCCGGAAGATTGAGGGCACTTGAGTTCGCAAAGAGAGCTCAATCAGGCTCTTGCCGTTAACCGACGGCGTGACAAGCAAAGCACGGCTTATGTAATCCTGTAAGGAAGCTATCTATCCCATGAGCGAGCGGTACGATGTTCTTATTGTTGGGGCCGGGCATGGGGGAGCTCAAGCCGCGCTCGCGCTGCGCCAGCATAAATATGCGGGAAGTGTGGCACTGCTGGGAGATGAGCCAGATCCGCCATATGAACGCCCGCCGCTCTCCAAGGAATATTTCTCAGGCGAAAAGAGCTTCGAAAGAATTCTCATTCGACCTCAGGCAATCTGGGCCGAGCGCGATATCGAGTTGCAGCTCCTGCGACGGGTTGTGGCCGTCGATCCGGCGGAGCAAAATGTTGTGCTCTCCGACGGAAGCCGCATTGGCTATGGCAAGCTGATCTGGGCAACTGGCGGTGCGCCTCGTCGCTTGAGCTGTTCGGGAAGCGATCTCATGGGTGTCCACAACGTCCGCACTCGTGCTGACGCTGACCGCATGCTGGCCGAGACGCCGAAAGTGCAGAATGTCGTGGTGATCGGTGGCGGGTATATCGGCCTCGAGGCGGCTGCGGTACTCGCCAAGCTCGGCAAGCAAGTGACGGTGCTGGAAGCGATGGATCGTGTGCTGGCAAGGGTCGCTGGTGAACCGCTTTCTCGTTTTTATGAGGCTGAACATCGGGCGCATGGCGTTGAGATCCATTTGAACGCCAAAATGGATTGCCTGATTGGACATGATGGATGGGTAACGGGTGTCCGGATGTCTGACGGCTCGGTCTTACCCGCAGACATGGTTGTCGTCGGCATCGGGATCGTTCCGGCCGTAGAGCCATTGATCGCGGCGGGTGCGGCAAGCGGGAACGGGGTAGAAGTCGATGAATTCTGTCAGACTTCGTTGCCGAACATTTACGCGATCGGCGATTGCGCGATCCATGCCAACCCCTTTGCTGGCGGTCAGCGGATCCGGTTGGAGTCAGTTCAGAACGCCAATGACCAGGCCATAACGGCCGCCAGGCATATTGCTGGTGACGCCGCGCCGTACCACGCCGTTCCCTGGTTCTGGTCGAACCAATATGATCTCAAGCTCCAGACTATCGGGCTTAGCTTGGGATACGATGAAGTCGTCGTGCGGGGCCAGAGCGCAGCGCGCAGCTTCACGCTCGTATATCTTAGCAAGGGTAAGGTGCTGGCCCTTGACTGCGTCAACTCTGTGAAGGACTATGTTCAGGGTAAGGCACTCGTTATCACGCAGGCCACTCCTGATAAATCTGTACTTGCAAACCCTGAGATTCCTATCAAGTCACTTTTGGTGAGTTGATAGAACTGTTGTTATAATAACAATTCTGATAAATTTCTGAGTATATACAAAATTAACTGAAACTTTCTCTTTACACATGTGAAGGTTTTTCTTGTATTTTCTAGAATCAGTTTGGCAGTACATAGACATAGTTGATATGTATTTTTGATTTCGGGTGGCCGGAATTGCATGTTTTGCGACGAAAAGGCAGGTCGTGCCTGCCCGTACTGATTTGCCGCTTACGATGGATAGCATCATGCACGCCTCCGTCCTTATCATCCTGCATGAGGGTCATAAGATGCTCCAGGTCCACGCAAGCGAGGCGGCTTCCTGGAAGGCACTCCTGGGTTTTGTAGAGCAGCAATGGCAGGCCCGCTTCGGTTCGCTTTTGCCACCTCTGGACGAAACGAAGCGGATTGAGGCGTTTTTCAAGGATGAGGGGGATTACCTGATCGGCAAGGTGGACGTATCGGAAATCCGGCAACAAATCGAAGACCAAGACAGCAACGTTCCCGATGCCGGGGAGCAGGTCCGTATTTGAGTGCCTCATATTGGGCGACAGCATCGGGCTGGGGACCGCACGCGCCATCAACGCGAAATATGCCCCCCAGTGCGATGTGCTAGCGGCCGAGCGTGTGCATGCACATCAGATACTTGGATGGCGTTTCCCAACGAAGAAGTACGGCGCATGCGTCTTTTCGGTCGGATCCAACGACGATGCAAGGTCTGATCTCGCCGCCAGGCTGACGAGTATCCGTATCCGGACCATCTGCCATCGGGTCATTTGGCTTCTTCCTTACAGTCGTCAACATGCCTACATTGTGAACTCGGTCGCTGCGACCTATGCTGATGAGACGATCGATCTGCTGCGCTTTCCGACGCGGGATCGGATACACCCGACGCGCTACGACCTCGTAGCGCGGGTACTACTGCGGTCGGACCCGGACTGACGCGCACGCATCTTCTGCATCGCGTTGCAACGCCGACCTTTGGCATCTGTGCATCTCAGATGAGGCAAGTTCCAATTTTGCGGTACCTGATACTCCGATTAGCCTTTGTGCACGATTATCGGCTATACAGGTTGCTGAGATGCGATATCTGACGGCGATCGAACTGGCGAACTGGATGGCGCTTTATGTCGCTGCCGGTTCGTGCTGCGTGATCGCCATGGCGCTCTCCTGCGCGACGACAATGGTGGAAGTGGTTCGCGAGCGCGGCTGGTCCAGCGTCAATTCCCTTCGGTCCGCCATCCTGTTTGTCCCGAAAATATGGTGGCGCTGGCAAAAGCTGTACCTGACTTCCATGCCTGTGACGCTCGGCATCGTCATTCTCTTCGCCACATCGATGCGCTGGAGCTAGGCGCCCGCCGCGCGACGGACGATAGCGCCGATGCGGCCCGTTTCCACATCCGCCGGTGATACACACACGAGTGGACCAATTTGCGCCATGCGCGGATGAGTGACAGCTTTTGCGGCTAGATACGTCTCATCAGTTGATCCCATGGCTTCCACGATGATCGACCTGATCTCGCCGGTTTCGCGAGAGCGCAGTTCCAGGATGAAGTCAGGCCGGCAGGCGCCGATCGGCGTAAGTGTGTCGAAAACCGGTTTCTCAATGGTGAGGTCGATTCCGATGCGATCGAACGTCCATTGGAGTTTGATCAATTCGCGGAGCACTGCGCGTTCAAATTCGGAATCTACCGGAACGAAGCGTTTCCCTGAGAAAATAGGCTGGGCGTAGGCACGGAGCGGCGCATACCCATGGGCTTCAGGATATTCCCCAGCAACGACGATCGTCAGGTAAGGCCCCTTGATCTGGTTTCCACGGATCGACGGCGATTGGACGCGATTGGCGAGGACAACCGGATCGCTTCCCGGCACATATATGGTGGAGCCGCGGACATCCTGAGCAAATAGGGCCAGGAACGCCTGCGGAGCATGGCCGCGGGGCCAGCCTCGGGCAAGTTCACGCAGACGCGCGTACATGCGTCGGCTGTGTAGCGCCTGAGCATGCGTCCAGAACGCGCGACCCAGTTCAATGCCTGGCGCGATTTCGACTTTTCCGGCCGCAACGGAGAGCACGCGGAATTCGGTTTTGATGGAACGCTCGGCCGTATCGAACGATGGAGGCAGGCAACGATTCAAGCCGGAAAGAGCAAGAAGCCGCCAAAGCAACCGCGCCAGGCGCGGGATCGATGCCTGACGGGTACGATCATCGGTGCTGTCCTCCTCGGGACGTTGGGCAAGCTTCTCGGGCGCGGGGCGCAGAACCTCGAAATAGCCGGCGGGCGGTTCCGCAGGGCTTTCCTGTGTCCACACTTCGGTGATGCGGTTTGTTGCCTGTTCGCGGAAAAACGGGCAATCGGGTTGATGCTCGGGCCGATCAGTGCTCGTAAGACGCCGCAGGTAGTAGGTTTCAGCTTCCGAGAGGAAGGCGGGAGTCAGGATGGGCGGCGGTTCACCTGGCGGCAAGCAGTCACAGGCGATCCACTTTTCGCCGATGCGCGCTTGCTGGACGAGCATGATCCCCGCTTCTTCATCGGCCCGGGCACCTTGGCCGATGTACCAGCGAACCAGGGCATTCCGAACGGCCTCTGGAAGAGGAATTCGGCCCTTTCCGCAGCCATTGCTGTATCGCGCGATCAGCCACATTTCGCTCTCGCAAGAGCTGTGCGGCCGGCCGTCAGAGTGTCTCGGGGCGGATTGACAAGATGGACTCGGCTGGCGTCCATTTTCCTCGGTTCAAGAATGGGGAGGTCGTCATGCGTGCTTTTTTCTTGGGTGTCGCCACCGTCGGCCTGATCTGTTCCGTCGAAGCGCCCGCCGTCTCGAGGCCTGAACACGCGGTCCGAAGCGTCCAGCTCATCGCGATGGGCGCCCCGGTGAAGCAAGACGTCGCGGCGCCGGCTGCGCCAGTTCGGGATCTGCCAGATGCGACACTGTTGCCGCCGGTTGGGGACTTTCGGGTGCATGACCTCAGTCGGCAATGGGTGGAATTCCAGATGGCGAACAATTTCATGGACACAAATCCCCGGTCGGCGCCTGCCGATGCCGAAGATCCGTTCGCCCATGTGGGCGTCGCGCAGTTGGGCGCGATGGCGGTCGAAGCACAGCTCCCGCCTGCATCCAGCGTGCCTGTCCCGCTCTGGATGCGAGGCGGCGCCATGTTCGCGTCGGCGGCTTATCATTATGTGCCTGGCTGCTCTTCGCCGGGTTACCGGCCGACCGGATTTCTGACGTCCGATGCCGAGATGCGCCGGGCTAGTTACTACGACATGATGAGCAACATCGCATGCCAATATGGCATTCCGGTTGGCCTGTTCGATGCCATGATCATCCGGGAAAGCCGGTATCGGCCCGACGCTTTCTCGCGCAAGAACGCATTCGGGCTCACACAGTTGATGCCCGACACGGCAGTTGCACTGGGCGTCAACCGTTACAGCATCAATGAGAACCTGCGCGGGGGCGCGAAATATCTGCGCCAGCAGCTCGACCGTTTCGGCCACTATCATCTCGCGCTCGCCGCCTACAATGCAGGACCGGGGCGGATTCGGAATGGCCTGGTCCCGCAGATCCCTGAAACGCAAGCCTATGTGGACAATGTTCTGCTCAACTGGTCGCGATTGAGCGGGATCGGGCGCCAGGCGACAATCATTTCGACGACAGCCGGCCCTAACACGCAGCTGCGCCCAACAATCGGAAGGAAGGCGTCCGTCTCGACATTCTAGCCGCATGGTTTGCTGATCCATGTCCACGAACAGTTCGGCTAGAGGTCGAAATCGTCGCCATGGGTGAGGCGATTTCTGCGCTCATGAATAGCTTGGACCTCCTCGGTCACCTTCTTGATCAATGCGTTTTGGAGCGACGGGCTCCAGGCCAGCCTGATCTCGGTTCCATCGAAGCCACCCAATTCCTCGAGCACATCAATCATTCGCTCAGGCGCGCGCACGCATATGTCGCAGAGCATGAAGACAGCCGTCGAATAACATTTCTGATAATATTCATCGAGACCTTTGAAGGTTTTCAGGCACACATATGCGTGCACTAGATTCATGCCGAGCGCGTGCAATATTGTTTCAAATTCAGGAAGCGTCATGGTGACGCGTTTTTCGGGCTTGCTGTGCAGCAAAACGCCCAGCCTCGATTTGCTGATACCGGTCAGGTGGGCGAGTTTGCGTTGAGTTGCTTTCTTGCAAGCCATCGCCCGCAGGATCAGAGGCACATAGTCCCTCTGCAGCTCGTCGCCTTGGGCGAGCTCCACAACTTACGCCCCTAACTTGGCAAGAGATGTCATATCGATCCCCCAATGCCGTTCGGATGGGGAAGACAATCATAGCAGAAAAGCCAATGCAAGCGTGGTTTCGACCAGATTTGTCCGAACCGAAAGGCTAACGCATTGGTGACCGCGCTTGTTAGTGCCGGGACCCCTTGAATGGGCCGGTCTCGCGAGGTTGATCGAACTCGTCCAACTGGAGCTTGGAAATCACGCGAGCTGCCCGCTGCTCGACTATATAGTTGAATAAAAGGGCAGAAAGAGCGTCCCCAACAGAAATGTTGGTTTCGAGTCTTGTTTCGAGCAATTCTTTTATTCTCTCAAGATTTTTGGCACTCGTCTCCGTAATCTCTAAATGGATCTGAATGCTTCCGCCTGTAGGGACAGCCACCAGATGGCGCTTTAGGTTCTCCGCATCCTCATCATCTATCTTTTCTATTCCTGGAACGCGGCTGTTCACGAGATTTTCGAGCGTCTGATAGCACTTAGTACTATTAGAATGAAGGCGAAGGCTCTCAGTCGTGAGATGAAAGAAGCGTTCGGAGATATCCAGTGTAAAGTCTCGTGAGTCAGCGCCCATAGTGCCCACGTCCTGAACTGCCCTCATCCATTAGAGCCCGATCGATGGTCGGTTGCCTTGCCGGGATTATGAACAGGCAATGGTTAATATCTGACGAGTCTTGCGCCGCGAATCTACCGCGAATGAAGCCTGTCCGCAATTGCAGGGCATAACGCCCCGTCAACCCGGCCAATTTGCCCCATATGACGGGGCAGGATGCCCTGATCACCGGGACACGGTGCCCCATTTTCATCACCGACATCGAACATGATCGAAAATTTTCCCGATTCGGGAGGGGGCTGATCCCATACGTCGTTGCGGTGCGGCGATGTGATTGGCCAGCTTTGTTTGGGCGCGGTTCCGTCGCGTCTCCAATCGAAGGAAATCCACATGCAGTCTGTCCTCCAAAAGAGCGGACACGCGGAGCTGGCGATCCTCGCCCTCGCCGTACTCCTGTTCGCTTTTCTCTTCTTCGCCGGTCCCGCCTTCGCCGGCGCCGACACGACGTTCAACACCGCGCTCACTAAGTTCACCGACTTCCTCGAGGGATCCGGCGGCAAGATCATCACGGTGCTCAGCCTCGCCGGCGGCGTGGTCGCCCTCGCTTCGGGTCGCTTCTCGATGGGGCAGATCGCGATCCCGGTCGGCGTCGGCGTCGGTGCCGGAACCGGCGTGCCGATCGTCACGTCCACCGTGACCGCGACGATCTGAACCGATCCCAGGCCTGTGCGGAGTAGCAGCTCCGCCCAGGTCCAGGAGGGGGTGGTGCAATGGCCGCAGACAAGTACGTCATTCCAACTCATCTCGACGATCCCGAGCTGATCGGGCTGTGGACGCTGGATGAGTTCCTGGCGATGGTTATCCCATTCGTCTGGGGGATCCTGTCTCAGCACATCCTTATCGGCATGCTTCTTTCGGGGGCGGGCTGGTGGGGTCTCAGAAAAGCTAAGGCAGGCCGGGCGACGTCCTGGCTGCTTCACCTGGCCTATTGGCATCTTCCGGCCGGCTTCACCGGCCTGAGAGCCACGCCACCCTCATATCTTCGACTGATGGCGGGGTGATATGGAACTTTCCTACAGCCATACGAACAGCCAGCGGATCCTGCGCCAGCGCAACATTCTGGCCGTCGCCGCGGTGGCGCTCGCCGTGATCACCCTGCTGCTCTGCACGGTCAGCCTGTCGCGCGACCGCGAGGTGGTGCTGCAACCAGTGCTGCGTTCTCCGCTGACGGTCAGCTCTGCCGGCGTCAGCCGCGAATATCTGGAGATGATCACGCGCGACACGGTCGTGCTGACGCTCGATCGCAGCCCGCAGAACCTCGAATACTGGATGAATGCGGTGCTCGACATTGCGAGCCCGCGCACGCAGGGCAAGATCAAGGCCGACCTGCTCAAGATCGTCAGCGAGCAGCGCGGCTCCTCGATCTCGCAGTTCTTCACCATCCAGAAGATGGAGATCGACACCAGGAACCTCCGCTCGGAGGTGACCGGCGAACTGCACACGATCGTCGGCAACAAGGTCATCTCCAGCGAGAACCGCACCTTCCGCTACGACTGGGAATATTCCGGCCTGTCGCTGAAGCTGGTGGGCTTCGGGATGGTGAAGACCGGCTCCGCGAAAGACCAACAGGGGAGCTCATCATGATGCCGGTCTATGCTATCGGGAGTGCCGCGCTCGGCACTGCCTTCCTCTCGCGCGTGACTTGCCACGCGAGCCGCTTCATCGGCGCAAGCCTCGTCGCCCTGGCGGTCTTCCTCATCGCCGAGCCGGCCTTCGCCGATCAGACGATCATGGCGAGCGACAGCGCGCAGGTTGATTGCACCGCGTCGGCCAAGGATCTGACCCGCATCAGCCTCGTCGAGGACGAGTTCGCGAGCGTGTCGAAGATCTCGACCGGCAATCCGCAGGACGACTTCTCGGTCGTCAACGAGCCGGTCCGCGGTGACATCTACCTGTCTGTGCCAGACGGGTTTGGCCGACCCGCGCTTTCCTTCTTCGCGACCAGCAAGCGCGGCTACGTCTACAAGTTCGTGTGCCGGATCAGCGGGGACCAGGCCGCCCAGGTCTTTGTTTCGAACCCTGCGATCGCCAACGAAAAGGCGGCCGAGAATGGTCCCGCCAATCAGCTGGGACCCCAGGATGCCGCCGTCGAGCTTGTCCAGGCCATGTATTCGAATGCCGTCGCCGATGGCTACGAGATGCGCCAGCGCACCCTGCGCCCCGTCTATGTTGGCACTCTCAAGGTCCAGATGATCGCCGAATATCGGGGTTCCGAGCTGACCGGCCGGGTGCTTCGGATCGAGAACAAGGGTGACCAGAGCGTCGAGCTTACCACAAGCATGGTCGCTCCTTCGAGCGCGCTCGCCGTCTCGATCGCCGACACCAAGCTCGCACCGGGCAAGGTCACCACGGCCTACCTCGTCTCGCAAAATGGTCCGAGCCCCTTGGCTGGCCAAAATACTCCTACGGGAAGGTGAGGATATGGCTCTTTCCGATTTCCTGAAGCGCAGTCGCCGTCCTCTCGACGGCGGCAGCGAGGGCGGCACCGAAGAGGGAGTTTCCCCGCTGTCGGGCGATCTCGGTGCCAATGACGCAGTCCGCCGCCGCCAGCGTCTGCTCCTCGCCGGCGTCGCGGGCGTGGGCCTGGTCCTTTCGTCCTTCTGGATCTTCGGCGGCGACGGCGACAAATCGAAGGAGACCGACGACGGCGTCAGCGAGGTCGACGTCTCCACCAAGGATCTCGTCAACCGCAACCTCTCCCAGCAGGAATGGATGGCGCTTTCGGAGAACCGCTTTCAGTCGACAGAAAACCAACTCAAGTCGATCGACGGGCAGAATAGCCGGCTCGAGGCGCTGACCGCGCAGGTCGAGGCGCTGAAGGGCCAGAATCAGGCGATGCAGGCCGATGGCCAGCGGGTCCTGTCCGCCTACCAGGCCGAAAACGAGCAACTTCGCCGGCAGGTCGCTGATCGCCGGACTGCCGCAGCACCGGCGCCCGGCCCGGCCGCAATGTACGGGCCCTATGGTCCGCAGGCCTATCAGCGACCGGGCGCGCAGGGCGGAACGCAAGCGGCGGCTCCGATCGCTTCGGCCGCGGAAGTGAAGCTCGTCAACTTCACGACGACGGATAGCGGCAACGCCTCCCGCATTGCCAAGGGCAACACGGTCTATACCGACAGCGTCAACTATCTGCCGCCCAACAGCTTCGCGCGTGCGAAGGTGATCGTGGGCGTGGATGCGAGCGCGGGGGTCAACAGCCAGAGCGATCCCTTGCCCGTCGTGCTGCGTGTGACGGGTCCGGCGCGCTCGGTCTACCAGAACGGCCGCCTGCTCACGACCAAGATAGAGGGCTGCCTCATCAACGGCGCGGCGCGCGGCGACCTCTCGAGCGAGAAGGTCTACGTCAAGCTTCAGAAGATGACCTGCCCGCAGCCCGGCGGCCGCTACGCGGTCTCCGAGGTCAAGGGCTTCATCGCCTTCGGGGGTAAGACGGGCGTGCGTGGCCGGGTGGTGTCCCGCGAAGGCTCGCTCGTGACCCAGGCCTTCCTGGCGGGCCTTGCTGGCGGCTTCGGCCGTGGCTTCTCGGCGAATGCCAACTCGGTCTTCCAGGGCACCAACATCACGACCAACGGCCAGCGCCAGAAGCTCTCGACGGGCGACATCCTCGAGGGCGGTTTCGGCGAGGGCGTCGCCCAGACTGGCGACATGGTCTCCAAATATCTGATCGAACGCGCCGAGCAATACCAGCCCGTGATTGAGATGCCGACCGGCATCGATGTTGAGATTGTCTTCCTGGAGGGTGTCTATGTTCGCAATTGATCGTCTGCGCGCGCTGGGCCGCCCGTCGCGCCTCGTCCTCACCACGCTCCTCGGGCTGAGCGTCGCCGGCATCGCGCTCGCGGCCGACACGAACAGCCCGGAAGACCGGGTCCGGTTGCTCCTAAAGACGCGGCTGCCCAAGACACCGGTCACCGCTATCGATTGCGGCAAGATCAGCGGCCTTTGCGAGATTACCGCGGGCGCCAACCTGTTCTACGTCGATACGGGCGCGCGTTTCCTCGTCATCGGCCGCGTCTATGACATGCAGACCCGGCAGGACATCACGGCCGCCCGTCTGCTCGAGATGAACCCCGACATGCTCGTCGGCGCAGCCGCGAAGGCCAATGCGGCGGCAAATGCGGGCGGCGAAGACGATACTTCACAGCTCGCTGCGGCAACGCCGGGCCGGGTGGAGAAGCCAGTCCGCCCTGCGACGCCGCAGAAGCTCTCGCTCGCCGAGCTGCCCCGAGACGGTGCGATCGTCTGGGGCAATCCTTCGGGCCAGACGATCACGGTCTTCACCGATTTCCGCTGTGGCTATTGCCGGGCGCTCACCAGTGTCCTGAAGGACATGAACGTGCGGGTCGTCGAACGGCCGATCTCGGTGCTCGGAAGCCGCGATGTCGCCGACCGCGTCTACTGCGCCAGGAACCGGGAGGCCGCGCTGCATGCAGCCTATGCCGGAGAGGAAATCAAGGCAGGACCTTCCTGCAACACCTCGGGGCTCGATGCGAACGAGGCCTTCGCCCACCGCCATGGTCTCAGCGGCACGCCGGTCATCGTGCGCGGCGACGGTGCGGTGATCGAGGGCTACCGGCCGCGCGCCTTCCTCGAGAATTGGCTCAAGGGAGGCCAGTCGTGATCCGGCGGTCCTTGGTTGGGCATGGCGGCGGCCGCCGTCGTCTGTGGCTGCCGGGTGTGCTCGGGTTGACCAGTCTCCTGGCGCTCAATGGCTGCGCCAGTTTCGGCGGCAATGTGCGCGGCAGCTTTTCCTGCGCGGCGCCCGACGGCATCTGCGCGCCGAGTTCGACGATCGACGACAGGGCGCTTGCGCTCATCTCGGCGGACCCTTCGGACGGCGATGCTCTGCCCACCGGCAATATGCGGCAGCCGATGCGCGGGAAAACCAATCGCGTGGCGATGGGCCAATCCGCGCGCCTTGCCTCGACCGATGCCGGACGCAGCCAAGAGAAGGTGCTGCGGATCGTCTTTCAGCCCTATATCGACGAGCGTGGCCGGCTCCACGAGGCCAGTGCGGTCCATGCGGTCGTCGCGAGCGGGGAATGGCGGCAGCAGGCTCTGATGCAGGCGTCCATGCCGGCGCGGGCGTCGGCGGTGGCACCAGACATCCAGGAATCGCTTGGTGATGCGGTCGACCGCATCGATCCGCCGCTGACAGGCTTCGCCGACAGCGATCCGAACGGACCGGACCCGGCGGCCGTTGCGGCTGCCCGGGCGCGCAAGCCTGATCCGGCCCCCGATCCGGTCAGTGCGATCAAAGCGGATGTCAGGGCGCGTCTCGCTCCCAGGGCGCCAGCGACATCCGGTTCGGGAACGGCGGCGGCTTTGAGCCATACTCCGCCGGCTGCCGCTTCGACGGTGCCTCATCCCCCCTCTGATGCACCGGCGAGCGGCAGTCCCGAAGCCAAGGCGGCCTCGGCACCCGCTCCGCAGCCTATGAGCGCGACCGGCGCGGCGGCGGTCGCGCGCGTGAAGGCCGATCCCCACTATCAGGAGGTCGCCAATGGCGCGGCTAAGGATGCCCGGGATGCCGGCGTTGCGCAGACCGGAGCGGCAGCCGCGCCGGCGGCGATCGGCGCGACGGTGAAGGCCGCGAACTTCCCTGCTGCCGTGCCGGAGGACAAGTGAGATGGCGGGGAGCTTCTTCGAGAGCCTGCTGTCCGGGATCCTGGGCGACGCCAAGCGGCCCGACGCCGAGCGGCCGGAGTTTGGCGTGCCGATGCTGGCGCATTGGCTGCCCTATCGCAGCTATGATCCCAAGACCGGGATATTCTACAACAGCGCATCGCGCGGCTTCGTGATCGAAGCAGCGCCGCTCGTCGGCGCGGACGAACGCACGGGCGAGATCCTGACCCAGTTTCTCTCGGAGGCGATTCCTGCCCCCGGCTGTCTGCAGTTCCACCAATGGATGAGTCCGCGGATCGGCGAGCGCCTCTCCAAATGGTATCTCCCGCGCTATTCCGCGCGCGGCGTCTATGAGCGCATGGCCAAGCACCGGGTCGACTTCCTGACCGACGGGGTCTGGAAGTCGCTTTCGGCCGACGCGCCCTTTTCGCTTCGCAATCACCGCGTGGCGATCTCCTATTCGACGCCCGAGAGCTCGAGCGTGACGGCAGAGGAGATCGTCGCCGTCATGGACGGCATCATCTCGGCGCTTGCCTCGATCAATGTGTCGGCCAGGACGATGGATCCGCAGGCACTCATTGCCTGGATCGACGACATTACCTCGCCGACTACTGCTGCCGGCGAGGACGTGGTCAGCTATAATCCGCTCGATCCGATCGCGGACCAGGCAATCCGCCGGGACGTCGAATTGCATATCGAGTCTGACCGGATGCTGCTTCGCACCGAGCGATTCCGGCCCACCGGCAAGACCATCGACGAAGCGCCGGAGATCGGTGAAATTCTGCCGGACGTCTTCGACGTCCGCTCGTTCTCGGTGCGCAACCTGCCGGCACGCTGGGCGCCATGGGACGTCGCCCGGCTGATCGGCGACATGTTTACCGACAAGCTGCGCATGCCGTGCCCGGTCGCGACCAATCTCTGTGTCGAATTCCCCGATCCGATGGCCGCGAGCAACAAGGCCAGCTTCAAGTTCATGCGCACAACGAGCCTGGCCGATTCAAAATCGTCGCGCTTCCTGCCGCAGCTGCGCGATCAGAGCCAGGAATGGCGCTATGTGAACGACGAGCTGCGCCAGGGCCGCAAGCTCGTGCGCGTCTTCTTCAGTGTCACCGCCTTCTCCCCGAAGGGCCGGGGGGACGCGAACGAACGGGTACTCAAATCCGTGTACCGGGCAGCGGGCTGGGATCTTCTCGACGATCGCTACCTGCAGATCATGGGTCTGCTCTGCGCGATGCCGATGACGATGGCCAACGGTCTCGCGCGCGATCTCGAGCGCATGAAGCGGATGCGCACATTGCTGACCACGACCGCCGCTAATCTCGCCCCCATTCAGGGCGAGTTCCTCGGGAGCCAGGTGCCCCATCTGATGCTGATCGGCAGACGTGGTCAGCCCTTCTTCTGGAGCCCGTTCGAGAATGCGGCCGGCAACCACAATGTCGCTGTCTTCGGCAAGTCGGGCTCCGGCAAATCGGTGACGCTGCAGGAGCTGTGCGCGTCATTCTGTGGCGCCGGCGCCCGCGTTGTCGTCATCGACGACGGACGCTCGTTCGAGCATTCCGCCAAGCTCCAGGGCGGCGCTTTCGTCGAGTTCACGATGGCTTCGGGCTTTTGTCTCAACCCGTTCAGCATGATCGACGAGGAACTCGCGGCGACCGATGAGGACTATCTCCTCGACTGCATGGCAATGCTCAAGGCCATCGTGAACCAGATGTCGCGCCACATGGATCGGCTCAACGATACCGAGCGCGGCCTGATCGACGGCGCAGTCAACACGGTCTGGGCGGAGAAGGGGCGGGCTGGTTCGATCGATGATATCATCACCGCCCTGGATGCGACCGGCAACCAGCAGGCCACCGATCTTGGCATAGCTATGCGGCCATTCTCCTCCGCCGGCACTTATGGCCGCTTCTTCCAGGGCGAAGTGTCCTTCGAGTTGTCGGCCCAGCTCACCGTTTTCGAACTCTCCGATCTTTCGTCACGTGAGGAACTGCGCAGCGTAGTGCTGGCCGCGATCATGTTCATGTCACAGCAAATGATGCGTAAGGTCGACCGTTCGATCCCCAAGGCGCTATTCCTGGATGAAGCGTGGCAGATGATGCGCGGCGGGGCGATGGCCGAGTTCATCGAGGCCTTTGCGCGTACCTGCCGTAAATATTATGCGTCGCTCATCACCGCGACCCAGTCGCTCAACGACTATTACAAGTCTGCGGGTTCGATCGCCGCCCTTGAGAACAGCGACTGGTTCGTCATTCTCCAGCAGAAGCCGGAGACCATCGCCGACTTCAAGAAGCATGATCGTTTCGAGATGGACGACTATACCGACGCGCTGCTGCGCTCGCTGAAGATCAACGGCCGCGAATATTCCGACATTCTGATCAAGGGGCCAGAGACGTTGGCGGTCGGCCGCCTGGTGCTCGATCCCTTCTCGTCCACGGTCTATTCCTCCAGTCCGGCCGTCTACGCCGCCATTGAGGATCTCGTCACGCAGGGCCTCACCATGGATGAGGCGATCGAGCGGATCGCCTTCCCGGACAACCCGGAAAAATGGGCCTCTCACGAGGATCCCGAGCTCGCGCAAGCGGCGGAGTGAGCCATGGCCAGCAGCACAGAGCCGAGGGTACAGCCATCGGCGCCGCCGTCGATCGACGCGCGCGCGATGCTTCATTTCACCCTGTATTTCGGCGGCTTCCTCGCATCAACGCTGCTCATGACCTGGGGCCTGTTCGCGCTGTTTTTTCTCGCCCTTGGCGGCTTCTCGCTCGATGGCCTGATGAACCAGCTCAACAACCTCAGCACCCGCTACGTCATCGCGACCCCGGATCGGGTCGCATCGTTCAAGACCATCTTCGCCGTCGCACATCTCATCCTTTCCGTGGGGCTCATGGTCCTGCGGAGAGGCAGGATCCTGCCTTCGGCCCGATCGCAGGGAGACCCCCGCCATGGCTGAGCAACCCGAACTCGACCTTCCCGCGCCACCGGTATCGCCAGCAGCGCCAGCGAAGCCCAGACGAACATTCTTCGCTGGCTTCAGCCGTATGCAGATCCTCGCCGGGCTGATCCTTCTGGCCACTGTGGTCTGGGGCATGTGGGTCACCAAGACACTGGTGACGCCCAAGCAGGATCATATCGTCTCGGCGCGGCTCTCCTCGATCGTCGGGGAATATGTGCAGGCGCAGGCGCGCTCGACATCGCCTCCGGCGCAGGTCGAGGCCGAGATGCGGGGCTTCATGGCGTCGCTCGACAAGGAACTGCAGCGGCGCAGTGCTGGCGGCCAGATCGTGCTCGTCGGCGAAGCCGTGCTCACGAAGAACGTGCCCGATATAACCGACAGCCTCAGACAATCGGTCTACGCCTCGGGCGTCCCGCGGCCGCGCCAAGCTTCGGCCGAGGAGCTGCAGCAGATGAATGCCCAGGCGATGGCGGCCGCGAGACCCCAACTTGCAGCCCCGGCTCAGATGCCGGGCCAGATGCCCGGGGCTGCTCCTCCGATCGATCCCATGATGGCCGCACAGGGCATGGCGGCGCCAGGAATGGTGTCTTCAGGGCAGCAGCAGCCGGTTCCGCAATATGCTCCGCCAGCTGCGCAAGTTTCGACCTTCGGAGGCTCCGATGGCATCGGCGGCCAGTGAGGCGCGCCCAAGCTGGCGGCCACGCACGCGGCTATGGCTGTTGTTCGGCCTGTTCATCGCGGGCAGCGTTCTGCTCAGCGCGATCAGCGCATGGCGCGACGATCATCTGCTGCTGATCAACACGACGGGTTCGCTTCCGAACTGGGCCTTCCTCATCCAGCGCCACAAGCTGCCGGCGCGCGGAGACTATGTTTTCTTCGACCCGCCGCCAAGCACGCTCCTGCGTCGCCACTTCGGCGCGAAGCCGCGGATGTTCGGCAAGATCGTCTACGGCATGCCGGGCGACACGATCAGCCACGTTGGCCGCCAGGTTGCGGTGAACGGCCACCTCGTCGCGCAGATGAAACCGCTCACACGCTTTGGTGAACGCCTGACGCCGGGCGCAACCGGCCCGGTGCCGCAGGGATGCTATTTCGCGGCTACGCCGCACAAGGATGGCTTCGACAGCCGCTATGCCGAAATCGGCTTCGTATGCGCGCGCCAGGTCATAGGAACCGGGGAGCCGATCCTATGAGGGTGCTCATCTCAGGCGGGCTGGCCATCGCCGCAACGGTCGGCGGGTTGATCGTCGTTGGGCCGATGCGGTCGGAGGCCAAGGACTATGGCCAGGCCGCGCAGGCGTTCCCGGTCATCGAGCCCGATCTGCTCTCCACCATTGAAAACCGCCTGCGCCGCGCAGAGGCAAGCGGCGAGCTCGCCCGGACCAACGAGATGTTCGCCAAGCGCGTCGAGGCGAAAGTTCGTCGACCCGATCCCGTCACGGGGGTCACCCCGGCCCGGACCGCCCGGAGCTGGGACTTCGATCCGTCGGTCACGATGGAACGCGACATCCGCGACCAGAAGGGCAACCTGATCGCCCCAGCGGGACAGCGGATCAACCCGCTCGACTTCGTCTCGATCCGTCAGGACCTTGTCTTCATCGACGGTGACGATAGCGAGCAGCTCGCTTGGGCCACGACGCGCTACACGGACCTCAAGGCGAAGATAATCTTCGTGCGTGGATCGCCGGTCGAGCAGATGACCGCGAAGAAGCGGCGTTTCTACTTCGATCAGCAAGGCAAGCTCACTTCCCGCTTCGGCATCGAGCATACGCCAGCCGTGGTCACCCAGGCTGGCAAGGTGATGCGCGTCTCCGAGGTGGTGTTGAAGTCCGGGAGCCCGGGCTGATGCCGCTGTGGCTCGACATGCTCCGAACGCCGATGGCGGCACCCGAGACTCGCGATCTTCGGCGGCTGCGCCGGATCTGGCAGGTTCTTTGCCTGCTACTGGCCGCCAGTGTCGCGGGCTTGCAGCCGTTGATGCGGATCAGCGGTCAGGCGGCGCCCTGTGCGATCGCGTCGCTGCTGGCGGCCACGCTGTTGACCACGGCGCTTTACCTCGCGCGCAAGCATCGCGCGGACACCGCCTTTCTCGAACCTGCCGGGGAGGATCAGTGATGCGCGGCTTTCGATCAGCTCTGCGGCTTCTCGTCATGGCGCTGGCAGCCTTCTTTCTGGCGCCGAGCGCACAGGCGGCAGGGCCGACCTGTCACGGGAAGTTCGTCAATCCGATCACCGACGTGTGTTGGTCTTGCCTGTTCCCACTCTCGGTCGGCGGCCTCAAGATCTGGCCGAGCGGCCGGCCGGATACGAGCAATCCCGCTTCCCCGATCTGCTTTTGTGGCAGCCCGCTTCCCAGGATCGGCATCTCGGTCGGCTTCTGGGAGCCGGTGCGGCTCGCGGACGTCACAATGAAGCCCTGGTGCTTTCCTAATCTCGGGGGTGTGCGCATCGCGCCGGGGTTCGACATCGGCCAGGGCTATCTGGCCGGCCCCTCGATGGTGGGCGGCCGCTCGCAGAGCACGGCCAAATGGCACGTGCACTGGTACGTCTATCCGCTGCTCTACTGGATGGAGATCCTGACCGACTTCGTCTGCTTCGAGCAGGCGAGCTTCGACATCGCCTATATGACCGAGGTCGATCCGCTCTGGCAGGACGATAGTCTGACGGCGCTGATCAATCCGGAAGCCGTCGTCTTCGCTAACCCGATCGCCCAGGTCGCCTGCGCCGGCGACTGCATCGCCGGGACCGTCCACCTGCCGCTCGATCCGCTGTTCTGGTGTGCGGGGTGCCAGGGCAGCATGTATCCGCTCAACGGCAACGTGCCGTCCTCGATCGGCCATGTTCAGTCCTCGCGGCTCGCACTGTCGCGCTTCGCCTACAAGATGCACCGCGAAGCTCTTGCCTGGGGGACGATGGGCTCGGCCGGGCTCTGCAAGAAGTACCTCATGCCGATCATGCGCAAGCAGCAATACCGCTTCCAGATGGTCAATCCGATCCCCACCGTGAGCGGCCGCTTCGCCTGCTCCACGATCGGGGCATCCACCATGCCGCCTGACGCAGGTCGCGCCTATCCCGCCGCCGGCGAGGACATGGGCTACCTCGTCTGGCGCAAACGCAATTGCTGCGTGCTGTAGGGGGCCGTCCAATGCGCAAATACCTCTGGGGCTTCGCAGCGATCCTTGGCTTGGCGAGCGTGACGGCCTTGCTCGCGCAGACCGTCGACGGGATCGACGTCCAGGCGATCAAGCAGCGTTCGGCGGACCTACAGGCGGATGCCGAGGCTTTCGTCAACCATGTGAAGGATAGGGGCGACGCCTTCCGCGAGGACGCGCAGACCGTTCGCGACGCTGGCATGGAGAACATGCAGCGGGTCGCCAAGAGCGATCTGCCCAAGGGACCGGCAGGCCCCGTCGATTTCGACGAGATCGTGGCCGGTGCCGCGTCGAACGCGACGGCAGGGAAGGGCGAGGCGCCCCAGTTCATCGTCTTCGCGAGCCTGTCGATGCCACCGCAGTCGCTGCAGAAGCTGATCGGCGACACGGCCAGGGCCGGCGGGGTGGTCGTGTTCCGCGGCTTCCCCAACAATTCGATGAAGGAGTTCGCCACGAGCCTTGGCAAGATCATCGACCGGCAGGACGATTTCGCCAATGTCGGCATCGATCCGCGGCTGTTCCGCGCTTTCGATGTCCAGGCAGTGCCGACATACGTCAGTGTCTCGTCGGACTTCGATCTTTGCGCCGGCTTCTCCTGCCAGACCAAGCTGCCGCCCTATGATCGGCTCGTCGGCAACGTCTCGGTCGAATATGCGCTCGAGCAGTTCGCGGACGGTAATGGCCCGGGCGCACGGGTCGCAGCGGTTGGCCTCGCCAACATGCGCAAGGCCCATCCATGAGGGCGTATCTCGTCCTGGCTGCGCTCTTCGGCGTCGTTATGGCGAGTTCGCCCGCGCTTGCCCAGATGACGCTCGACGAGGCGCGCCAGGAGGGGAAGGCGCTGGGTACGGAGAAGCGCAACGATTCCACGCTGGTGCCGTCCAGCGATGCGCAAGCCGCCGCGGTCCCCGGCTATTCCGGCACGAGCTTGCCCGAAGGATCCTATTTCGACGATCCCGGTAAGCTTGAGTCCGACGCCCAGGCGGCCAAGTCGTCCAACGAGCAATATCGCATCACCACCGATGCCGATCACAGCCGGGCCACGTTCAGCAATTCCGAGATCCTCGCGACCACGGCGCGCGCGACATCGGTCGAAAACGATCCCTCGACCTATCTCGCTGGCGAGGAAATGGGCGGCACCAAGGGCACATGCGTGCCGCTGCCCGCCGCGCCGGGGAGCGCGGGCTATTATGAGGCGAGTTGCAACGCCGGCAGCAAGGTCACCACGGAAGCCCGGACCTGCAACGTCAGCCTTGACGTTCACACCGAGAAGCGGACGATCTACACCTATTACACGGGTCGGTTGAGCTTCCTGCCGACAGATGGCGGGCCCTATCCCGCCCGCGCGGCTTTTGACGACGAGATCGCCACCGGCATCTGCTGGGAAAGCCGCCCGATCGACTATTGCGACAATATGAGCGCCTATGGATATACTGCGGCGCCGACCTGCAAAAGCCTTGGCCACACCGCCGTCGAGGTCAAATGCACCGCCGAGGCCCAGGGGATCACGCCGGGCGAGTATCATCCGGGCTATGTGCTCTCGACCGGCAATTACTGGCTCACGAAGCAGGAAGAACCGGCCGTGCCGGTCATCACGCGCAACGAGGGGCTATGCGCCGCCAATGCCGGCGACCCGAACTGCACGCTCGAGACCGAAGTGTGCACGTCGAGCGACCCGGTCACCCGGATCGTCGACGGCGTTCCTGTCACCCAGCCCTGCTGGGCCTGGCAGCGGACCTATCAATGCCACCGGATCTCAACAGCCAATGACTGCGGTGATCTCGAGGCGAACGGGAGCTGCACCTATCTGCGCACAGAATGCCTTGACGAGGAGCCTGATGGCGGGCCCTGCAAAGTCGAGAACCGCGTCTACAGGTGCCCGACGCCTTCCGGAGGCACGAGCGATGCGCCGCAATATATCTGCGGCGACGACGTCTATTGCATCAACGGCGACTGCGAGCCGATCGTTCGCGAAGCGTCGACCGAGTTCAAGGACGCGCTCGTTGCGCTGCATGCGATCGACCAGGCGGGCAAGGAGTTCAACGAAGCCGATCTCCGGGTCTTCAGCGGCACGCGCGAGACCTGCCACAAGCCGGTGTTCGGCCTTATCAACTGCTGTGCGGGCAAGACGTCGGGTTTGTTGACGGTCGGCGCTGGCGCGGCTGCGCTGGCGGGCGGTCCCGCGGCGATCGCCGCGCTCGCGACCCCCTTCCTGGTCCTTTTCGCATGTTCACAGGACGAGATGAGGCTCGACATCAAGGACCGGATGGGCCTGTGCCATAATCTCGGCACCTATTGCTCGTCGAGTTTCCTCGGCATCTGCAGCACGCGGCGCACCGCTTATTGCTGCTTCGAGAGCAAGCTCTCCCGCATCCTCCAGGAGCAGGGCCGTGTGCAGCTCGGCAAGCCGTGGGGGGCGCCGAAAAAGGAACAGTGCATTGGCTTCACGATCGACGAGTTCTCGCGGCTCGACCTGTCGGTAATGGATTTCACCGAGGTTTATGCGGACTTCATGGATGCGGCCAAGCTGCCGGACGAAGTCCAGACCATGACCGAAATCCAGCAGAAAATTCAGAACTACTACGACCTCCACGGCAAGTGAGATGGGCCGATCCGATCTCCTTGCCGCAGGGGCCGCAGCGCAAACCCAAGGAAAGTGACCATGCCTATCCCTGTTCTCGAGCTGCCCCTCGTCCTGGCATCCCTGGCGCTGCAACCGTCGGCCCCAACGCCCCACCATCGTTGCGGTGGCTCTCCCGCGACCGTGGCCGATTGCTGCGTCCACCCCGCAGCCTGGGACAGTCTGACACCCAACCCACCGCTCGCACTCCCTTCCGCGCAAACCGCCTCAGCCGATGAAAGGACGAAGCGTGATGTCCCCCGTCGCTAAACTCTCGATGCTGCTCGCCCTGTCGATTGGGACTGCTGCTCCCCTGTTGGCGCAGGATGCGCCGCCGTCACGCGACACGATCGAGCAGAACCGGCCGGATGCTTTCTACTGCGGCGAGCGGAAGCTCGGACAATGGTTCTATTGCGACAAGCCCAGACCCTTGCCGCGCGAGGCGCAACCGTCGCCGCCGCCGAGCGCGGTCGACCGGATGGCGGCGATCACGAAGCAGCTCGACGAATTGAAGGCCAAGGCGATCCTGGAGCCGACCGAAGAGAACGTCATCGCCTACGTCCGCTTCCAGCGCGAGCAGCTCGACCGCGCCTCGACTTTCTCCGACGTGTGGCAGCGCGCGCTCTGGCAGAACCCCGACATCGACTACACGTTGCAAAGGCCCGTCTCGACGGTCGGCAAGCGTGCCTGGCTCGACAATCGAAAGGCCGATCGCGACGCGGTCCTGACCAACCTGGGGCAGCGCTACGGGCTGTTCTACTTCTTCGCGCAGAGCTGCGGCGCCTGTGAGCTGTTCGCCCCGATCCTTCGCTCGGTGACCGACAGCCACCGGATGGCGGTCATGGCCGTATCGATGGACGGGGGGCCGAGCCGCGATTTTCCGGAACATGTCGTCGATTCCGGGCAGCGGGCGCGCATGGGCGTGCCGGGCAATGAGACACCGGCGCTGGTCCTCTTCGACACGGTGACCAAACGGACCATTCCGGTTGGATACGGCATCCTGAGCGCCGATGAGATCATGGATCGCATCTTCACGCTCACGAACACGAAAGTGGGGAGCGATTACTGATGGGACAGGATCATCGCAAAGGGCGCGCCCGCCGCTTCTTCCGCTCGGCCGCCGGCTCGATGGCCATGATGGCCGCGCTCAATTTTTCCATCGTCGGGGTCGCGCGCGCCGACGTCGCGTCCGAGATGAACAACTTCTTCTCCGACGCGGGCGGCGCTGCCAACGTGACCGGCCCCTCGGCCTATCAGGGTCAGTCGGCCGGCTATTACTCTCTCGGCAATGTCTGGACGCGTTTCCCGCAGAAGAGCGTGCAGCCGTTCAATCTTCAGCTTCCGAGCGCCCGTGCGGGCTGCGGCGGCATCGACCTGTTTTCTGGAAGCTTCTCCTTCATCAATGCGTCCGAGATCGTGGCGATGCTGAAGGCGACGGCCAACAACGCGCTTGGGTTCGCCTTCAAGCTGGCCATCGATTCCGTCTCGCCCGAGATCGGTAAGGTCATGGACGAGTTCAGCCAGAAGGCGCAGCTCCTCAACCAGATGAACATCTCCAGCTGCGAGACCGCTCAGGCGCTGGTCGGCGGAATCTGGCCCCAGATGGATTCGACCCGGGCGACCATTTGCGAGGCGGTCGGCAACAGCCAGGGCGTCTTTTCCGACTGGGCCGCCTCGCGTCAGGGCTGCAACAACGGCAATCGGCGGGATTCGACAATCGCCGGGAACACCGATGCGTCGATGAAGGACCAGCTGGTCGGCGAACCGCACAACTATACCTGGGAGGCGCTGAAGAAGTCCGCCAAGTTCGGGGCGTTCGACCAGTCCTTCTCCGAATATATCATGACGCTCGTTGGTACGGTCGTGACGACGCCGTCGACGGACCCGAGCGTTGGCGGCAAGGTGGTGATGTTCGGTCCGGCGGAAGACGCCGTCGTCACTGCGCTGCTCGACGGCACGGCGGACGCGCCGCCGGTCAAGATGCTGAAGTGCAACGACGAGAATTGCTACGATGTCGGCGAACAGACCCTGTCGGTCCCGGCATCGTCGGCGCTGCGCCCGCGGATCGCCACGATGATCAAGTCGATGAGCGACAAGATCCGGTCGGACACGCCGCTCAACGCCGCCGAAAAGCAGCTCCTCAACCTCGCGACCGTGCCGATCTACAAGATCCTCGCCGTGCAGGCCTATGCCCACTATGCGCTGACCGACGGCGAGATCCAGACGCTGTCCGAGATTGTGGCCGTCGACCTGCTCTCTGCCATGCTCGACAATATGCTGGACCGGGTCGAGCAGGCGAAGGTTCACTACCAGACCTTCGACCAGGAGACCGCGACGCAGTGGAAGCAACAGATCGCGGCCACGCGCGCCAAGTTCAGCCAGCGGGATGTCCGTCTCAACAACAAACTGCAGGTGACGATGCAGATCATCAACCGCAGCATCATGCTGGAGTCTACCCTGCAGAACTCGATGACGCCGGGGATGGCGTCCGCGCTCAACTTCTCGCGCGGGCTGAACGCCCAAGGTCTGAATTAGTGCGGCTGAACTGAAGCGGGAGCGCGTCGATGCTGGAGGTCTTCACGGTCGGGGGCGGCGAGTATCTCGTAAACGTGTTCAACGCCGTCGCTGCCTGGTCAGGGGGAGGGGGCTACCGCTCGCTCCTGCGGGTCGTGATGGTGATGGGCCTCATCTACTCGCTGCTCGTTGTCGCCTTCACGCTTAACTACAAGGCGTGGATGAACTGGTTCCTCCAGGCGACGGCGATCTATCTTTGCCTGATGGTGCCCACGGTGAGCATCAAGGTGACCGACCGGATCAACCCGAGCCTCGCGCCATCGACTATCGACAATGTGCCGATGGGCCTGGGTGTGCTGGCGAGCTTTACGACGCAGGTCGGGGATTGGCTGACGCGGACGGCCGAGACGGTGTTCGTCATGCCCAGCGAGCTCAATTATTCGAGCAATGGCATGGTCTATGGCGCGCGCCTGTTCGACGCGACCCGCAATTTCGTTGTTCGCGACGCGGAGTTCTCGACCAACCTCGAAAACCATTTCAAGAACTGCGTGTTCGGCGACGTGATGCTCTATCAGAAGTCGCTCACGAACCTCGCCAAGGCGCCCGACCTGTGGGCCGCGATCGGGCCGGGCTCGGAAGCGCGCTCGCAGGAATGGCTGGAGCGCCAGGGCGACGGCACCGTTCAGAACTTCATCATCACCTGCCGCCAGGCCTACCAGGCGCTCGACGCGCAATGGGCGCCGATGATCGAGGCCAATGCTCCGATCTGGGGTAAGGAGGTCTATCCCAGGCTCAGCAACGCCCTGGCCGCCGACAAGCTCAAGCATGACGTGCCGATCGCGAACACGGCGTTCACCGGATCGGGGAGCAATTTCACCGAAACGATGCGGCAGAACACAGCGATCAACGCCTTCATGCAAGCACGCAACAGCATGGCTGGTGGGGCAGGCGCGGCCGCGATAGACACCTTCGCCCAGACGCGCGCCGACATCCAGGCGCGCAACACCTATAATTCGATTGCCCAGCAGGCGATGGCCTGGGTGCCGATCCTCAACATCGTCCTGACCGTCGTCTTCTTCGCGATGTTCCCAGTCATCTTCCCGCTGTTCCTCATGCCCCAGACGGGGGTTGGCACGCTCAAGGGCTATGCCATGGGCTTCTTCTACCTGGCTGCCTGGGGCCCGCTCTATGTCATCCTCCACATGATCTGCATGACAAGGGCGGAATCCGCGGCGAACGGCGTGGCCGGGGGAGGCGTGACGCTTGGAAGTTATGCCGGCATCGGCGCGGTCAACGGCGAGACGGCGACGATCGCCGGCTTCATGCTGATGAGCGTGCCTTTCCTCGCGGCCGGTCTTGCTCGCGGCGCGATGTCGATTGCTGGCCAGTCCATGTCGATGCTGGCGCCGGCGCAGAACGCGGCGGAGGCCGCCGCGCTCGAGCAGACCACCGGAAACTACTCCTATGGCAATGTGAGCTGGGCGAACTCGACTTCGAATATGCGGCAGGCCGATCAGTGGACCACGGCGCCGAGCTATATGAGCGGCGCCCCGAGCATGGGCTGGCGCCAGGATAATGGCGCGATGATCAACGGCTTTGGCAATGGTCAGGACGTCTTCGACACGTCGGGGGCCATTTCGCGCCTCGGCTTCACCCCTACCATGACGACCGGGTCGGTCGCGGAATGGCGGGAGATGGCGAGCGAGGCGCACCGACAGTCGCAGGCTTATGAGAATGCCGCGGCCGAGGTCCTGACCGCTACGCATGCCAACCGCAGTGCATTCGGCACCTCGACCGAGCGGTCGTCCGGCTGGGATTCGAGCAGCGGCCGGCAGGCGAACACGTCCGTCGATCAATTCGACCGGCGGACCGGGAGCAGCACGCAGGGTCTGGAGGAACGGGATACGATCTCTCAAGGTCAGCGAATATCTCAGGGCCATGATCGTCAGGCGCAGACGAGCGACCAGATCTCCGGGGTGGTGTCCGCAGGAACGGGACGGCAGACGGCTGGAGGGTCGGGCGGTCGCGGAGGAATTTTGGGCCGCCTTCCCGGCATTGGCGGCAGCGTATCGAAATCAGGGTCTCAGACAGATGCGCTAAGGCATGCGACTGACGAAACCCGCGGCAGCGACAGCGCCAACACATCCTCGAGTGGCGTGCGTGACGAACATTCGAGCGGAAGCGGCGCCTCGATGTCCGATGGGACCTATTCGCGCAGCGGTAGCTTCAGCCGGGCATCCGCCACATCATCGGCGTCGGCGAGTACGGAGGATTCTCTGGCGCTGGCAAAGTCGTACTCTGAGACGGCCCGGCGCCTTGAGGAGCTTTCCCAGCAGCTGTCACGCGACGCCAGCTATGCCGAGACGCATGGCATGCAGCTCAGCGAGAATCTGAGCCAGGATCTTGCGCAATGGTATCGCCGCCAACAGGTCGAAAATCCGGGGCTTGACGCGCCCGAGCTTTGGGCAACCGATCTCACAGACCAGCAGCGGCTTGTGCGCCAGGAGATGATCACGCGCTGGATGCATGACAAGCAGGATGGCATCCGGGCGGAGATTGCGGGGCGCCTCCACGATCCGGACCTGGTCGATGTCAATCGGCCGAGCGTGGGGAACGAGGCGGATGTCAGGGCCTCCTACCGGCCGCATGGTCCTGGGCGGCTGCCCGCCGGTCCTGGCGGCGGCGGGGATGTCGGCGCCGCTGCGATCATCGAGGCCGGCAAGGCAGAGCTGGGGGGCGACCGCGCTGCGGCGCAGACGATGCGAGGGCAGCGGGTTCAAGGGGCCGCTGATCTTGAGCAGGAGGTGAACCGCGACCACGATCGCGGATTCTTCCAAGACCCCAAGCTTCGCGAATAGAGCTTAGAGGATGTAGAACATCGCTCCCACGAGGCCGGCCATGCAAACGTAGGCGAGGGCGTAGCCTATTAGACCGCCACGAGTGGGGTTCCCGTTTTCGTCGGTGATCATTTCGATCTCAGGAATCTCTTCCTCGACAATCGCGTAGATGGGACCGCCGGACAAATCCTTCGTTCGATTATATGTGTCGAGGTCGAATTTTGGGAAGCGCATGCTTTCTCCTGTGACGGAGAATAGCGGTTGGGGCGCTTTTCCGCAACCCTTGAGACGCGACTTATAGCGAGATTATCAAGTTTACAAAAAAACGATAAACCACCATAACCTCGCTATGGATGCTCGTCGTAACCCCTTCGCGCCTGGCGCCGGCACTCGCCCTCCAGAGTTGGCGGGGCGAGATGCGTTGCTTGAACGCAACGCGGTCGCGCTCGACCGAATCCGCGCGGGGCGCGCGGCACGCCCGAGCGTCCTCTATGGACTGCGCGGTGTAGGCAAGACCGTTCTGCTCACGACGATGCGTGACGCAGCCGAGGGGGAGGGCATGGCTATCGTCGCCATCGAGGCTCCCGAGAACCGTTCGCTCCCCGGCATCCTCGTGCCTGCCCTTCGGGCGACGCTGCTGAGGCTCGATCGCATGAAGCAAGCTTCGGACGGCGTTAAGCGCGCGCTTCGCGCGCTGGCCGGGTTCGCAAAGCTCAAGGTCAAATATGACGATCTCGAAGTGGGACTCGATTTCGACGTCGAGCCGGGCCTGGCCGACAGCGGCGACCTTGAAGCTGATCTCGCCGATCTGTTGGTTGCAATCGGCGAGGCGGCGCGAGAGAAGGGGTCAGCTGTGGTACTCGTCATCGACGAGCTCCAATATGTGCCTGAAGAGCAATTGGCCGCATTGATCAGTGCGCTCCACCGGGCCAGCCAGAAGCAGCTTCCCATTACAATGATCGCCGCTGGCTTGCCGCAACTCGTTGGGCAGATGGGCCGGGCCAAGTCCTATGCGGAGCGACTTTTCGAGTTCGTCTCCGTCGGACCGCTCGATGATCACGCCGCGCGCGATGCCATTCGGCTTCCAATCGAGCGGGAAGGCGAAGCTGTCGATGATGCGGCGTTGGACGCGATCTGCGAGCAGACCCAAGGTTACCCTTATTTCCTCCAGGAGTGGGGAAAGCATAGCTGGGATGCAGCTGAGGCGTCGCCGATCACCCAAGACGATGTTGCGGCGGCAACGCGTAGCGCGCTCGCGGAACTTGACGCCAGCTTTTTCCGCGTTCGGTTCGATCGTCTGACCCCTGCCGAGAAGCGCTATCTGCGCGCCATGGCCACTTTGGGCACTGGACCGCACAGGTCGGGAGATGTTGCCGATGCCTTGCACGTGAAGGTTTCAAGCGTGGCGCCGACGCGAAACAGCCTGATCGCGAAAGGAATGCTCTATAGTCCCGCGCATGGAGATACAGCGTTCACCGTGCCCCTGTTCGATGCATTCATGCGAAGAGTGATGCCGGAAGGATGATTTTTGAAGCACCGCCCCGAACGACCGGGGAAGGGCACCAAGCTATGAGTCATCGTTCCCTTTTGTGTCTTGGTTAACGTCAAGAGTGGATTTGACCGCCGCCAAGGAGCGACGTTTGGTGCGAAAATGAACGGGGCTATCTTCATCATCACGAGGTTCACGAGCGAAATTCACCAAGAGGAGCTGAGGGCCTGACCCAACTGCGCCCAACCTGTCTTCGGGGTTTCGCAAGGGGCAGTCGGTGAGGGACATACAGCCGCATCCAATGCAGGTTTCGAGGCGGTCACGCAGCCTCATGAGACTAGCTATCCGCTCGTTCAATAGCGTACTCCACTCGGCACTGAGCCGACGCCAATCCGTTGACGTAACCGGCCCCTCTGGAATCCGGTCAAGAAAATCCTTTAGTTCGGAGAGCGAAAGCCCGACATATTGGGCGGTTCTGATAATGGCGATCCGTCTCAATACGGATCGAGGATACCGCCTTTGATTGCCGGCTGTGCGCTCGCCCTTGATGAGGCCTTTCGCCTCGTAGAAATGGATCGTCGAAACCGCGACTCCGCTACGTTGCGCGATGGCGCCAACAGATAGAGGACGTGTTTTGTCAACAGTCATTGCAAAGACTCGTTACCAAATGTCGGTGCTAGAGCACCGGCAAACTACTTCAGGACTCAGGATGTGGTCATTTCTCGACCGCGCAGACCAAGCCCGTGCCGTGCATCCGCCCCTACATCTACGACGGCGACTATAATCCGGTGCGAGGCGTTTGGTCACTCCCGGCTTTACGGTATCGACGTGCCCGAATTCAGCACTTGCTCTGCGTGCGGGACAATCCCTACGATAGCCGCGAGAATTTGCGTACCTTGCTCGCGAGGGGCAATGTCATGTACCGCCAGCTCGACATCGACCGCTACGAACGACCAATCCTGCAATGCTGGAACATGGATGGCGATCTGTCGTGTCAGCAGGTCCAGGCAGGTCACGCCGTTCGCCGATACAGGCCGTTGCAATGTTCTTCCCGGAGATTATCGCGTCGTTCGATCATTAAAGCCGCGAGTGGCGGTCTTGCGGGAAGCCTCTTGCGGGGAAGGGGGACGCCTCGATCTCTTGGTATCGAGGCGTCAAGCCCGCTTTAGCTGTTGAGCCGGTCCTTGACGGCCTTCGCCACGCTGAAGGAGAGTTTTTTCGACGCTGCGATCTTGATGGTTTCGCCGGTGGCCGGGTTCCGGCCTTCGCGGGCGAGAACGTCCTTGACCTTGAACTTGCCGAAGCCGTTGAGGCTCACCTCTTCGCCTTTGGCGGCGGCGTCAGCTATTGCGGCGAAGACGAGATCGACCGCCTTGCGGGCATCAGCCTTGGTGGCCCCGGTCGCACCGGCGAGATGATCGGCAAGGTCGCTATTGTTCATCATGCTGTTCCTTCTGCAATTTTTCGGGATTCCTCTAATAGTGGCGAGGAGCGTGCGGCGCTATCTCAATGCTCGACCTTATTGAAGGATTCCGGCTTATTGGCCGGACAGGCCATGAGCGATAGTTTTTGCCGGCACCTAGTGGCAAACGCCGGTATCAGGCGTGTCCATAGTTGCGAATTTCGCAGTTGCAATATTCTATGATGCAATGCACAAGAGACGGGCCTTTCAGGCATCCTCTCCCAACTATCAAGCCGCCTCCTTGTGGGCGGCTTTTTTCTACCCGAAACAGAGTCGCCGACTCGACCTGAACGATGTGATCCGGCTGACCATGTCGCAGAACTGCTTCTCGACCTCGAATCGTCTCATCCACGGACCCTATTTGTACATGTCGGGTGGATAGAGCGTCACATACTGAAAATCGCTGTTGCGAAACCGCAAGGCTTCAATCTCCTCGGGATTGCCTGCCTCGTCGACCGCGATCGACATGGCGACGTCGATGGTAAGCTCGATCTCGGTCTCCCCGCTCTCATCCTCGAACGGGATAAGCACCTTGTCCTCGGAATCATACATCGCTTCATCCCAGTTGGGATGAGTGAAAGACACCAATGCTGCGACCTCGATCGTGCCGACCACAAGGATTGATTTACCTGCCTCACTTGGTTTGAAGGCGGTGAGTTTTTTCACTTCGACCGAATTGACGGTGATCTCGTCGATCTCCGCATCCATGACGTCGCTACTGTGCAGTCCCCAATTCGTAAGTTCCTGACTGACGAGGTCGACGATCTGTTCCTCCTGCGTCTCCAGGAAGGGATCGAGTTGCGGCGCGGCCATCTCGAGGCCAAGCGCCGCGAACAGTTCGGGCAACGACTTCACCAGCGAAATATGCTTCGCAGACCCGACCGGGCCATCAAAGTCGCCATCGTTCGAAACGATGATCACCGGGCTATTTCTCGACGCCTCCTTCTTGAGGCACTCGAAGGCAAAGGCGTCGGGGAACTGGTCCTTCTTGCCGTCGCCTGAGAAGAAACCTTCCCCTGCCGCATAGGCGCTGAACACTGCCGACGGCTTCACCTCGTCGATCTGGAGCGTCTTGGCCTCCAGCGCATCGAACATCTGCGTAGTCGACTCATCGTAGATCGATTTCAGCTTTGCGCGAAGCTCCGGCCGCTTGAGCGCGGGAAGCGCAACGCCGGTCGCTCCCTCGACAATCTTCCGGAAATGCGGCTGGCTGATCTCCTTGATCGCGTCGAAATCACTCTGGATGTACTTTTTGGCAACCTCGGTGATGGTGAGATCGGTGGTCAACACCGTTATCAGACCGGCATCGACAAGATCGACGACACGGGCGATTTCAGGCCCGCCTGGTGGTTTGCCGGCACTGATGACGATGTTCGCATCCAGGAAGACCTTCGGCGTTCTTTTGGTCGTTTTCTTCGCCATCGTCAGAGTAGATCCGTGTTGAGGTCATGTTGGGCAGATGCTTGACGGACAGGCAGCATTTTCTGGAACGTAAGGCTTGGTCAGTCCGCCACCCGTCCCCTATCGAAGCATCGCTTTGAACGTGCTGCTCGCCGAGGCTCCCGCATAGGCGTCGCGCGCGAGCTGTCCCAGGATCTCGGCCGCTTTGTCGGTTGCCCGATCGAGCGCAAGTTCCTTCTGCTGCTGGAGCGAAGGCACCCTATCGATGCGGACGTAGCTCGAGCCCAGGACGGACTGCACGAGGTCGAGCGACAGGCTCTCCTGCGCCTTCATCGTCCTCGACACGAGCTCGTCTTTTGCGATCAGCATCACACCGCCGCGGCGCCTGGGCGCACGCGGCACATCCCATCGCAGCTCTCCTGCGGTCCCGACGCTGATGAGGTCGATTTCCTGGGGCGTGCGCCCATAGCGCCCAAGCGCCCGCATCAGGGCGATACTATCCGGAGCGTTCGCGATCAGTCCGCCGTCGACATAGGAATGCCCGTCGATCACATGGTCGGGGAAATAGGTTGGCGCCGCGGAGGTGGCGAGGGCAATGTCCCGTAGCGAGGTTCCTTCGAGCTTCGGTGACATGCCAGTGGTTTCGTATATTGCCGGCGCCCAGGCGCCGAAATCGACCGCGGTCACGATCAGGGGTGTCTTCAGGCCGGACAGGGGCGTCTTTCCCGCTTCGCCAAGAACGGCGTCGATCGTCTGCGCGAGGCCAGCCGCGTCATAGCGCGAGCGCGCCAGCCCCCAGCGACCGAGTAAACCCCGCTTCGGGAAGATCGCCTGGCCGTGCTTCTCAAACGCGGCGCCGATCACGGCTGGGCGAATGCCTTGGGCCAGGCCGATGGCCACGATGCCGCCGATCGAAGTGCCGGCGATGATATCGAAATGGTCTTTGATCGGCTTTCCGATCGTCCGCTCGATCTGTTCGAGGATCCGAACGGTAAAGAGGCCACGATACCCACCTCCGGTCAGCGCCAGAATGCGGAACCGTTTGGCCGGCTGCGCGCGCGCACCTTCCCTGATCCCGACGTCGCTCTCGGTCATATCAAGGGTTCACCACCGTCAGCCCGCTGACGCCGCTATGGTAGGGCTGCGGATAGTCGACGAAGACAAGATTGGTAGCGAGAGCCGAGGCAACGACCATCGTCGTCGCCTCGCTGACCGGGATCACGGCACCGGCCGGGTTGGTGGCGATCAGCTTCTGAGCCCGCAGACCAGGCCACAGCATGGCGGCCTTTTCGTCGAACGGCACGATATTATCGAAGCTGCGCACCATGCCGACATAGCCGCGCAGCGCATCGCGGTGGCCTTGGCGTTCACCCGCCGGGCTTTGCTCGATGGCCAGCAGCGCCTGCCCGAGGGAAACCGCGCTCAGGTGGATCTCTCGGGCAGGCAGCGCATCGATCGAGGCCGGCGCCTGACCCGTGATCCGGTCAAGCAGGCATTGGGTCGAAAGAAGATACATGGCCGCTTAGGCGCTGGCCTGCTGCCAGGAAGCTTCTCCGGATCGGACAGTGAATTCCTGGCTGCTGTCGTCGTCGCTCTCGACATGGACGAGCTTTCCGCGTGACGGCTGGAACTGCGTGGCGGCAAGAAATTCTCCGGCGGAAATACCGCCAGCGGCTGCCTTAATGACATTCGCCAAAGCCGCAACCGAGAGGATCACGGTCTGCTCTCCCTTGTCTTTGCCGACAAGCTGAACCGATCCGTCACGCGCACGCGCAAGCAGCTTGGTGAAGCTGTCACGCGCGGCGCGAATGGTGATAGTGGCCATCGGAGCCCGACCTTCGAGCAGTTTGCCGAGTTCAACCTCTAGCTGATGCTCTGGAAGGGAGCAGATCCTCTCGATTCCGGCTAGAAGCTGCACGTCCATACCAACCAACCTTCGCTGCCAATGACGATGGTTATAGGGCGTGGCCACAAAATGTCAATGATTGTGGCCACGGGGCAGATGCATCGATCAATGACGGCTGCGTCACTTTACCCTTCAGGTACCGGTCGGGTAAAGTGACACGGATGGCAAAACGTCTTTCGGTCGTTTCTGTGAGCGATTGGGGGATTCACAAGAGTCGTGCTTTGTGCTTGATTCGTTCCATGCTTCAGTTCGATCTCTTCGCGCCATCGATCCCAACCCCGGCGCCAGCACCAGTAGTTGGCCTGCCGGATATCGTGCGCATCATCGCGGAGCACTCGGGTCGGCCGCGCTACACCTTCATGGTGCTCGATCTCATCGCCAGGGCCGCCCGGACGAACGGGGAGGCGGGGCCTCTGGTTCGAGAAGGCGAGGTTCTGGTGCCCATCCGCGAATGGCTGGCCGCGGCGATTGCGCCGAGCGGCGCGCGTCACCACCAGCGCCGGGCCACCGCCGATAAGGTCCGGGCTGCGCTCGCAGCCAAAGGAGAATTGCCGGGCGATCCGGTGGAGGCCGCGCGCCGCGTCGACGCGGAACTCAGCGAGCGCATCCGCGAAACCGGCATGACGGCGATCAGCCGGGCGGTGTCGGAGTTGGTGAAGGCAGGACTGATCAGACGGCATTACCAGGGCTTTTTCGTGGACCATGAGAACCGCGGTGCGCAGCGTCATGCGGTCTATACGGTCACGGATGCGGTCCGCGCCGCGCTTCAGCCGAGCATCGTGACCAGCGAAAACCGGCGGCAGCCTTATGTACGAGGCGCACACGCTCAGCCTCGAGCGGCTGCGGCGCGGTAGGATCGCAGCTTCACATTTCTCGGCGACGATCGGTTCCTGCTGGTCTCTCCAAGCGCATTCAATGGGCTTGGCGTGTGCACGACCCAGCTCCACAACGAGCCCGTGGTCTATAATCGCAAACGCCATGGCCGGTTCAAACTGGATGGCCGGATGTACGATTTCCGGATGCGGCCGTCGGTGCCCAGGCGGCTGTCCAAGGAAGTCCTGCTTGTCGACCTCCTCCATAACATCGACAGGCTGCCCGAGGACAAGGTGGCCATCCTGCCGCGTGCGCTTGCCAAGGCAGGGGAGATGAATAGCGCGCAGCTCGCGCGTGCGGTGAAGGAATACGGTTCGGCTCGTGCCGAACGGCTCCTCGCGCCCGTGCTGCGACCGTCTTAATCGGAAAGTGAAGCCCCTAAAATTCGGTGCGTAATCGCCTGCGCCTCTGCGACCAGATGGCTGTTCTTTTCCCTGTACAGCAGCTGGCCAATCACCGTCTCGACAGCCTTCGGGTTGACCTTCTCGACGACTTCCAGCGCCTTGCGGCATCGCTCATGGCCGCATTCACGCAATGCTGACACGACATAGTCGTCACCATGGTGCTCGGCGATGGCAGCAAGATCGAACATGTCGCGTGGCTGCAAGTTCCAGCCCCGGAAGTAAACTTTCTTCGCTGCAATCTCGGCCGGAGTTTCAAGGTCGACCGTCCGCCCCCTCACATCGTGGCGCTCACTGGAAACATCGAGGATGGCGGACGAACAAATGAAGTCGATCTCACCCAGTTCGTCAAAGGCGAGTTTGAGCGCCTGCGTCCCGTCGCTCTTATATTCGTCCGGCCGACGGGTCATTGCGAAATCCTGGATCTCTGGATTGAGAAAAGGCAGGATTTGCGGATCATCAAGGAAGATATCGATGTCGTGGCTTTCACGATGATCGATCTGGAGCATGAGCGCCGTCCCGCCGCCGAAGCTCCACGAGGGCACGAAGCCGACGTTCTCCTCGAATTGGGCGAAGATTTCCATCGCAAGATCGAACAGGACCGGCCACTGGCTTGGGCCGCGCTCGACCATGCGTTACGCCGCCAGCGGGAGCGCGTAGCCCGAGAGGTGGGAGAACTGGTCGGCGACCGCGCAGACCTTGTCGGCGTCGACACCCATTTCCTCGACGAACTGCAGCTGCAGAGCCGGGCTTACTTCCGAGAAGAAGGAAAACACGGGCGCGTTGAAATCGCTCGCGCTCTTTGGGTCGGCGATCAGCGCAGCGAGTTGATGCGCGGAAAGGTTCGCCCCATAAGGAGCGTTCACCGTCGCCAACACCAAGCTTACCGCCTTTGCCATTTCTAACCTGTACCATGATCTCGTGGATCGTTCAGCGCATATAGCGCTTCGGCGTTATCAAAACAAGAACGGCGCCAATCCGCTATCCGGCCAGGCGGGATGTGCAAGGCCGATTCTCCGCGTAAACCGCCCTCCCCGCGTGATTTTCTCACTTACCATAATGGGAGATTATGGTAAGTACAGGGCTGCTGGAACGGCAGGGAAGGGCAAATTTTGCGGATGATGACGAACGGGGAAAAACCATGCGGCACAGATGTGTCGCGCCTTGTGCCGCATGTTTTGAGCAGAACGCCGCCGCTCGCCTCAGTCAGCGCCGATCTCGGGAACCTCGAACAGTTCGATTGCGAAATCGGCGATCTGGTCGGCGGCAAGATGCATCATGGCGATCGGCGCGCTGTCCATGTCGACCCGCTCGATCTTGTCGTCCGTCATCCGGACAATGAAGCGATCGCACTGCTCGAGCACCACCATGCGGATTCCGTCGTCATCGTCGAGCGTCAGGCGCCGGATGCTGCCTTCATAGGCGACCCAGGCACCGTTGTGGCCGCTCGTCGTGCGCACATAACCGACCGCGACATGGCCACCGGCCTCGACCTTCTCGACGATCGGCAGGAGCCATCCGAAGCGCAAGGGCGCGGTTCGGGTCGTAATCGGCTTGGCGCGCGCCATTCTCTCGCAGACCCAGCCGGTCCCAAAGGAAAGCGCCAGGCAGAACAGCAGTTCCAGTTCGATTGCGAGCGCGGAAAGCCCCGATGGGACCTGGCCGGACAGAAGTGCCTTGTAGGGATTGGGATCATAGGGAAGCGAGATCAGCGGCTTCCACGCCGCTATCGCTTCGTTGAAGGCAAAAATTCCCGCCCCGGCGGTGTGCGCAGCGAGCGCCAGCAGCACAATCAGGAAAATGGTGAGATTGGAATTGGGCCGGTCGGGCCGCGGCGACACAAAATCACTCGCCTCGCCAATACGAAGACCGAAATAACCCGCAAACCCGGGAAGCAGAAGAACCAGAGCGCCAAGCAGCGCGTAGCCGAATGTCATTCGAGATCAGGCCGTCTTGGCGAGCTTCTTGGCCTTTTCAGCACGAATCTTCGCCCGATCGATGACATAGACGCCATCGCGCTGGACGGCCGCCTCGCGTGCCTTCTTCCAGCTGCCGAAGGTTTCGCGGACCTCCCGGCCAAGGGCCAGAGCTTTTGCCGAGTTGAGCTGCATCATATCCTCCGGGAAGACATATAGCGAACGATGACCGAGAGTTCCACCAAATCCTCCCCCATGGAAATCATCGTCGTCAGGACGAACGACACTGCTCTGCCGACACGATCGCGCAAGACAGACGCCGAATCCGTCGATGTGCGGCTGCTGCGCACGATCGGGGAAATCATTCCGACCGATCTACCGCCGATCAGTCAGCTCGGTCTCGAGACGACCCTGGCGGCGATGGCCGACGCGACGAAGGCGGCGATAGCCGCCGATCTCGACTGCTGGCGCGACTGGTGCGGTGAAGAAGGCCGCAGGCCATTGCCAGCCGATCCCGAAGATATGGTGCGCTATGTAAACGCGCTGGACGCCAAAGGCAGGAAGCCCGCGACGCTGGCGCGGCGCATCGCCAGCATCGCCTCGGTCCACCGCATGCTGGGCTTGGCCTCGCCCGCCGCGCCGACCGACGCCCCGATGGTTCGCGCCGCGCTGAAGGCCATCCGCCGGCAGAGAGGCGCACTTCAGCGTCAGGCTGCGCCTCTGCGGTTAGGCAAGGCGCTGGATCACCACGCCGCCAAAGGCTTCACCCTGGCTGCGCTACTCGAAGCGTGTGGCGGCGATCTTCAGGGGTTACGGGACGCGGCGTTGCTTTCGCTCGGCTATGACGCAGGGCTCCGGGTCAGCGAGCTCACTAGGGTTGAAGCCACGCATATCGATGCGCAGGACGACGGCTCGGCGACCTTGTTCATCCCCTTCTCCAAAACCGACCAGGAGCAGGAAGGCGCGTGGGCGTGGCTGTCGGCCGAGACGATGCGCAGGGTCGCCTTGTGGCAGGCCGAAAGCGCGATCGAGGACGGGCTGCTGTTTCGCAGGGTTGGTGTCTATCGCCGGCGCGCGCGCGGCTCCGATCCGGAAACGGCACTGGCCCGAACGACCTACACCATCGGCAAGGAGGCCCTCAGTCGGCAGGGGGTCAATGGGATCTACAGGCGCGTGGCGAGTGCCGCCTACGAAATGGGGCTGGTCAACCTGAGCGCCAGCAAGCTGGCCGATGCGGTTCAGGCGCTGTCCACACATTCGCTGCGCGTTGGCCTGACCCAGGACCTCTTCGCCGCCGGAGAGGACGGAGCCGGCATTGCGCAGGCGCTGCGATGGAGTTCACCGACAACCGCGCTACGTTACGGTAGAAAGCTCGCGGTGCGAAGCAATGTCGCCGCACGGGTTCTTTCAAGAGTACGTAGCTGACCTTGACGCCTCGCCGCTCGTGGTTCGGCAGCAGAAGGAGGCATGATCTCTCCCAAATATGGAAGATAGCCTAAATATGGACTGCGCGCCCGAAGGCAGCAAGCACGCTTTCATGCATCGTTTCGGAAATGGTCGGATGCGGAAAAACCGTTTCCATCAGCTCCGCCTCGGTTGTTTCCAGTGTACGACCGATGGTGAAGCCGTGGATCATTTCGGTCACCTCCGGGCCGACCATGTGTGCGCCCAGCAGCTCGCCAGTTTGGGCATCAAATACCGTCTTGACGAAGCCTTCTGGCTCGCCGAGCGCGATAGCCTTGCCATTGCCGATGAAGGGAAAGGTGCCAATCCTCACTTCGTGACCTGCTTCCCTCGCATTTGTTTCGGTGAGGCCGACACTAGCGATCTGCGGGTGGCAATAGGTGCAGCCGGGAATGTTCCTGGGGTCCATTGCGTGCGGATGCTGACCCGCTATGGTTTCTGCCGCGATAACACCTTCATGGCTGGCCTTGTGCGCTAGCCAAGGCGGCGCCGTGGCGTCTCCGATCGCCCAGATTCCCTCGACATTGGTGCGGCATGCGCCATCGGTAACAATGTGGCCACGCTCCGTTTTCACACCCAGTGCCTCAAGCCCAACGGTTTCGGTGTTTGGGACGATCCCGATTGCCACGATGACATGGCTGTATTCGTCCGAAACAAGTTTGCCATCCCGGGCTTTGATCGCGACTGTTACGCCGGTGGCACCGATATCGAGCTTTTGGACACCTGCACCCGTCAAGATCTTCATGCCCTGCTTCACCAACGCTTTTTCCAGGAAGGTCGAGACATCTGCATCCTCGACCGGAACGATCCTGTCCAGCATCTCGACGACTGTCACTTCCGCGCCCATGTCGTTGTAAAAGCTGGCGAACTCGATGCCGATCGCGCCCGAGCCGATAACAAGCAGCTTGTTCGGCATTTCCGGCGGGTTCATCGCGTGGCGATAGGTCCAGACGCGCTTTCCATCGGCTTTCGGGAACGGCAGATCGCGAGCACGCGCGCCCGTGGCGATGATAATATTCTTCGCGGTCAACTCACTGGTCTTACCATCCGGCGCTGTGACAGAAAGCCTCCCTTTGCCGGTGAGCTTCCCCTCACCCATATAAACGGCGATCCCGTTCTTCTTCATCAGGTGCGAGACACCCTGATTAAGCTGCCTGGCAACGCCGCGTGAGCGCTTCACCACTGCATCCAGATCGGCGGTTATCTTCTCCGCGACCAGGCCATAATCCTTGGCATGCCGCATGTAGCGAAAAACCTCCGCCGAGCGCAGCAACGCCTTGGTGGGTATGCAACCCCAGTTGAGGCAGACACCGCCTAGATTCTCGCGCTCGACAATCGCCGTGTTCAACTTGAGCTGAGCGGCGCGGATCGCGGCGACATAGCCGCCGGGGCCTGAGCCAAGGACAATCACGTCGTAACTATCAGCCATGTTCGGAAATTCCTTGAGATTCAGGCCAACAGTGTCAGCGGCTTCTCAACGATGCGCTTGAAAGCGGCCATCAGTTGCGCACCGTCCGCCCCATCGATCGCGCGGTGATCGAAGCTGCCGGTTACCGACATCACCGTGGCAACGGTCAGCGCATTGTTCACTACATAAGGCCGCTTTTCGCCCGCGCCGATCGCCATGATCATGGCCTGGGGCGGGTTAATGACAGCCTCGAACTGCTTGATGCCGAACATGCCCATGTTCGACAGGCTGGCGGTGCCGCCCTGATATTCATGCGGCTGCAATTTACCGTTGCGCGCGCGCTCCGCCCTATCCTTCATCTCGCTGGAGATTGCGGCAACGCCCTTGGCGTTCGCGCCCGCGATGATCGGCGTGATCAGGCCGCCGGGGATCGATACCGCCACCGAAATATCGACGCGGCTGAACCGCAGCAGATTGTCGCCGGCAAACTGCACATTGCAGCTGGGCACTTCGATAAGGGCGGCCGCCAAGGCCTTGACCAGCAGATCGTTGACCGAGAGCTTGACACCGCGTTCGGCAAGCCCGTCGTTGAGATCGGCCCGAAGCTTCAGCAATGGATCGAGGTGGATATCGGCCGTGAGGTAGATGTGCGGAACCTGCTGCTTCGATTCGGTGAGCCGTCGGGCAATGACTTTCCGCATGTTTGACAGCTTGACGACTTCGTGTGGAATGTCGGGTTCGATCGACGGTACTGCGGCGGCAAACGCCGCGGGGACCCCCGGAGCGACGGCCGGCATCGAGGCAGGCGTCGCGCCATCAATGTCAACCTTGACGATGCGGCCATTAGGCCCGGAGCCTCTTATCGTAGAAAGATCGATGGCGCTTGCCTCCGCCAGACGACGGGCAAGCGGGCTGGCCTTGATACGGCTGGCACCAATTGCGGGTGCGGCTGACGACGCGACAGGAACAGCGGCGGGAATGGATGTAGCGACCTTGTCGGCAATCTCGGGGGCCGGCAGAAGCGCGGGAACAGCCCCTTCCCCGATAGCGGTGATATCCTCGCCTTCGGCGGCAAGCATGGCGACGACGGTCCCGACCTTCACGCCTTCTGTACCTTCGGGGATGAGGATTTTCGCGATAATGCCTTCGTCCACCGCCTCGAATTCCATCGTCGCCTTGTCGGTTTCGATTTCGGCCAGCAGGTCGCCAGACTTCACCACATCGCCCTCCTTCACCAGCCATTTGGCGAGCGAACCCTCCTCCATCGTGGGAGACAACGCGGGCATCTTGAGTTCAATCGGCATTTTCGAAACTCCGCAGGCGTCAGCGATAACGGACGCGCTTGACCGCCGCGACCACGTCATCCGCCTTGATGAGCGCGGCCTTTTCCAGATTCGCGGCATACGGCAGCGGCACGTCCTTGTTGGTGACGCGGAGCACCGGGGCGTCGAGGTCGTCGAAGCCTTCCTGCATGGCGATGGCGATGATCTCCGAGGAGATGGAGCAGACCGGCCAGCCTTCCTCCACCACCACCATCCTGTTGGTCTTGGCGAGCGACTTCAGCACGGTTTCCTTATCGAGCGGGCGGAGCGTGCGCAGGTCGATCACCTCCGCGTCAACACCTTCATCTGCCAGCTTGTCGGCGGCTTCCAGCGCGACACCGACACCAATGGAGTAGCTCACCAGGGTCACGTCACGCCCCGCGCGGGCGATGCGGGCCTTGCCAATCGGCAGGACATGATCGTCCAGCTTCGGCACGTCGAAGCTCTGGCCGTAGAGCAACTCGTTTTCCAGGAACACGACCGGATCGGGCGAGCGGATCGCGGCCTTCAGCAGCCCCTTGGCGTCGGCGGCCGAGTAAGGCGCGATCACGATCAGGCCAGGAACGGCAGCATACCAGGGCCCGTAATTCTGGCTGTGCTGGGCGCCGACGCGGCTGGCGGCGCCGTTGGGGCCGCGGAACACCACCGGGCAGCGCATCTGGCCGCCGGACATATAGTTGGTCTTGGCCGCCGAGTTGATGATGTGGTCGATCGCCTGCATGGCGAAGTTGAAGGTCATAAACTCGACGATCGGCTTCAAGCCGCCCATCGCCGCGCCTGTGCCTATGCCGGCAAAACCATACTCGGTGATCGGGGTGTCGATGACGCGGCGATCGCCGAACTCTTCCAGCAGGCCCTGCGTCACCTTGTAGGCGCCCTGATATTGCGCCACTTCCTCGCCCATCACGAAGACGCGGTCGTCGGCGCGCATCTCCTCGGCCATGGCGTCGCGCAACGCCTCGCGCACCGTGGTCTTCACGATCTCGGTGCCGGCGGGAATATCGGGATCGGCAACCGCCGCGCGGGGCGCAGGCGCCGCAACCGGCTGCGGGGCCGGCTCCGCCGCCTTGGGCGCGGGTGCCTCGACCTTGGGAGCGGGGGCGGCGGCTTGGACCGTCACGGCGCTTTCACCCTCGCCAGCGATCAGCGCGATCACCGCGCCCACTTTCACGCCGTCGGTGCCTTCAGGAATGACGATCTTGGCGATGATGCCCTCGTCCACTGCCTCGAATTCCATCGTCGCCTTGTCGGTCTCGATCTCCGCGAGGATGTCGCCGGATTTCACCGCATCGCCTTCCTTGACGAGCCACTTTGCGAGCGTACCCTCCTCCATGGTGGGAGAAAGCGCCGGCATCTTCAGTTCAATCGCCATCAATATTGCCCCACCAGCACATCGGTATAGAGTTCGGCAAGCTCGGGCTCCGGGGCCTGCTCGGCGAAGTCGGCGGCTTCCTGAACGATCTGGCGGATCTCCTTCTCCAGCGCCTTCAACTCATCCTCGGTGACGCCGGCCGCCTCCAACTCCTGCTTGAGATGCTCGATGGCATCGGACTTGTCGCGGACCGCCTGCACTTCCTCGCGCGAGCGGTACTTGGCCGGATCGGACATGGAATGGCCCCGATAGCGGTAGGTCTTCAATTCCAGGAGGATCGGCCCCTTGCCGGACAGCACCCACTGCCGGGCTTCCTCAGCAGCGCCACGGACAGCGAGCACGTCCATGCCGTCCACCTGGATGCCGGGGATGCGGAAGCTCTCGCCGCGCCGATAGAGTTGGTCCTCGGCCGACGCGCGGTTGACGCTGGTTCCCATGGCGTACTGGTTGTTCTCGATCACGAAAATCACCGGCAGCTTCCACAGCTCCGCCATGTTGAAGCTTTCGTAGACCTGTCCCTGATTGGCCGCGCCGTCGCCGAAATAGGTGAGGCAGACGCCGCCATCATCCGCATATTTATGCTTGAAGGCTAGGCCCGTGCCCAGCCCCACCTGCGCGCCGACGATGCCGTGGCCGCCATAGAAGCCATGATCGACCGAGAACATGTGCATCGACCCGCCCTTGCCGCGTGAAATGCCCGCAGCGCGGCCGGTCAGCTCTGCCATGATGACCTTGGGATCGATCCCGTAGGCCAGCATGTGGCCGTGGTCGCGATAGCCGGTGATGACGCTGTCCTTGCCCACCCTCATAGCCGATTGCAGGCCGACGGCGACGGCCTCCTGCCCGATATAAAGATGGCAGAAGCCGCCGATCATGCCGAAGCCGTAAAGCTGGCCGGCCTTTTCCTCGAAACGGCGGATCAGCAGCATCTGGCGGTAGAGTTCCAGCATCTCCGCATTGGTCGCCTGATAGCGGACGGGCTCGGCCGGACGTTCGCGATTGGAGGCGGATCCAGATGAAACCGAAGCCCGCCTTGCCGGCCCGGCTCGGCTCTCTGCCTTCACATGCTGCTCTTTGGCCACGAACCCTTCCCTTCCCCTGCCTGCTGCGCTTTCGGGGTCTGGCCATGAGATAAATGTCACATCAGTTCAAATCATAGTTCATTCGATGTATGTATAACCAATGGTGATGAATCGGATCGCGCTCTACCATCTGGAAACCCTGCTTTGGATCAACCGCCTTGGCTCGTTCAGCGCGGCAGCGAATCGCCTCAACACCACGCAACCGGGCATTTCCGCGCGAATACGCGAACTTGAGAATCACCTGGGAATTCCGTTGTTCGCGCGACAAGGGCGTAACATGATCCTGTCTGTCCAGGGCCGTGAACTGGTGCGCCGATGCGAGCAGGTGTGGCCGTCGCTTCAACAGGCCCTGCTCAATCCGGTGGACCTCAGCAGCGTGGCCGGCATCGTCCGTATCGGATCGGGTGAAATTGCGGCCGCCAGTTGCCTGTCCGCTTTCGTGAATGCGATCCGTCAGGAGATGCCAGGGCTTTCACTGGAGATCGAAATCGACCTGACATCGAAACTGATCGATGGACTTCTAAGTGGCGCGGCCGATCTGGTTTTCGCGATCGGTCCCGTTGAAATGCCCGGCATCAAGACGCGGCGGATCGGCGAGGTCGAGTTGATATGGCTCGCGTCTCCCAGCCTCGCGAACATGCTGGAGCAGCGACTCGTGCCCCCAAAAGACCTGCTGTTCTGGTCATTGGCACGAAGCTCCCCCATGCATGCGATCATGCATGATGCCTTGGGTGGACTGGGATATCATGACGGGAAGATAAACACCTGCAACGACCTGCATTCTCTGATCGATATCATCGTGTCCAGCGGCGGCGTAAGCTTGTTTCCTCTCAACATGGTGGGAGAGAAGATATCTAGTGGCGAGATCGTTCGCGTTTTCGATCAGTCACCGCCTCCTATTCTGTTGCAGGCAGCGATCCGATCTGCTGAGAAGGACCCGATCATTCTTCATATCTTCGAAATTGCCCATGCGCTGAAAACCGAAGAGGTATCGGCGCCCGCCGCTCGATAGGACCGGGTCTTCGGCCGCGCTTCCGCATGATCGTTCGTTACAGGGGCGCTGGACCGCGCCAGTTGGGCCGTGTCGGCAATGTGCCGTTCGGACGCCTGTGCAGGTCGATGCCATTGCCCCGTTGTCTGGTGAACACCATCAGCGGCACGACGGCGTCATAGGTCGTTGACGAACCGAAAAAGTCCACCGGGCCGTGCCAACGCTGCCCTTCCGCCACTTTCATCCGATAGGTTCCAGGTGGAACCGCGATTATCGCCCGATCGTTCTTGCGGACATAGACCGAGATCACATGCCGCCCGCTTTGAGGGTCGAAGAGCTGAACGACGGCGTTCGCATCGGAGGTCGTGACTGCCATCCGCGATGTCGCCCCGGCCGGATCCAATGCGGGGTTGACCGTCACGCTGCCCGTTTCGGGGAAGGGTAATCCGGGTTCACTATCCGCCAGCCAGCCTTCCCGCTTCAGCGAATGCCACACCGGGATAGCGATGAGAAACAGGCTCAACGCGAGCGACATCCAGCGCAGCATCCCGCCGGCATTACCGCGCGATCCCCTCAACCGGCCGCGCTGATAATCGAAACCGCGGTTGACGGGATCGAACCAGGCGCCCTCGACGCGCCCGGCCCGATCGTTCCATCGGGTTCCCTTCGCGCGCGCGCGATAGCGCTCGCGCATATAGTCGCGATCTTTGAGCCCCATGCCGGTTATCCCTGATATGCGGCGCTCGCCGCACCGTCGCGAAGGTCACCCACGAAACCGAGCACCGTCTGTACCGTGGGGCTTGCACCAGCGGGGATCCGCAATGTGTGATAGCCGGCCCGGGCGGTCATCGCGTCACGCTCCCGATCCTTGCCGGGATCGTGCGAACGATCGTCGATCTCGATCAAGGCGACCACCCTTCCCGTCGTGGGATCCTCGACCACAAAGTCGATGATCTTTCGCTGGAAGCGATTCCAGTCCGCTGGGGTCGGCCGCCGGCCCGGCACCGATGGAACCTTGAGGAGGGCTCCCATCGAGACCTGGGCATGGAGGCGGTACATGGGCAGGATGTGCTCGAGCGCGGCCAGCATGGCTTGCTCGCGCTGCGTCATGAATGGCCGCGCCACTGGGTCGAGCGGTTTCTGTGGAGTGAAGCCTCGGGACATTTTCGACCAGCCAAGCGCGACGATGACGCCCACCAGCAGAAGCGAGGCGAGAAATTCAAATGTGCTCATTGTAGCCCTCCGTTCAGCCCCAGCCGTCCCGGCGACCTTCGCCATTGTCGCGCAGCTTACGGCCATCGAGGGCCGACCGGCGGATGTTGAGTTCGACCTCCTCACCCTTGCGGGTCAGCTGGACATCACGCGGATCGATGTTGTTGCGCTTCGCATAGTCTTCGGCTGCCCGTTCGCTCCCGAACTTGCCAGCCTCATCGAATTCCCAACCCATCGTTCGTCTCCTTCTCTTCGCCGCAGGCACCACGCCGGCGACTTCTCCATTCACAAGTCGAGCCCGAGGCTGCGCTCGGGCAGCGGTGGCAGCGGATCGCCGCGATCGGGTTTCAGATCGGGCGGCGCTTGTGGGGCCTTCGCGGCCGGCGCAGATGCCGCGCCATCGGGCAGAGGCGGCAGATCGCTTGGAACGGGAGCAAGATCGGACAGGTTGACGCCGTCGATCGGACCGGGATCGAACTTCTCGCGGGGTTGCGCGCCCGGCCCCTTCCTGCCGTCGATATCGAGGCGGCCGAGCGTCTCGAGCGAGGAGGTCTTGTTGCCGGGATTCATGTCGAGCTGCCGCGCGAGCTTCTCCTTGTCGTCCACGACCATTGTCAGCTCGTCGCGCACGCGCGTGACCCCGACGTTGAAGAGGCGCTGGTTCGAGAGGTTGCGCTCATGCGACGACATGACGGTGATCGCCTTGTCGGTGGTGATCCCCTGGGCCATGTGCATATTAAGGCTATAAGCAAGGTCGAGCCGAGATAGCATCGGGTCACCGAGGCTGAGCGTGAGGAGCACCTTGTCCGCAGTCTCAACCTTCACGCCATCGGCATCGACGCCCACAACGCGCGCAAGCGCGGCATTGTGCAGGCCGCGCTGCTTGTCGTTGGCCGTCCAGCGGATGCGGTCCCCTTCGCGCAGCTGAAGGTCCTTCTTTTCAGAAAGCTGCAGGCGATCGCGCTGCTCGGTCGGCGACAGCTTCTGGGGATCGAAGCGTATCCTGCGCCGACCGTCCGACAGTTCGACCTTCCCGTTGGCGTGGACCTTGAGGACGTCGTAGCGTCCCGCCTTGATCCCGACGTCCTGCGCGCCGCCGCGGCCGACCTCGAGCGTCTGGCCCTGACGGTAGGTCGAGGCATAGCGCAGCTCCTCGCGCGTGGTGTTGACCCGCTCAAAGACAGTGAGATGGATCGCCTGGCCCTTGACGCTCCCTTCCGCGATCAGGCCATCTTGGATGCGCTGGTTGATGACGGCGCGCGCGTCGCGGCCCGAAGCGAAGACAGCGGTCGCCTCCCGTTCGCCAGGGGAGAGCTCGAGCCACATGTCGGCCGCAGCGGCGGCCGGCTCCCCCGCCTCGACGACACGGTCCCCCAGCACTTTCAGCGCCGCGCCGGCCTTGCCGATATTGGCGAGCGCCGCGACGGTGCGCAGTTGGTCGGTGCGTTGGCGGATATTCTGATCCATCCGCGCCATCGTGCCGCCGCCCGCCTGGATCATGGCGAAGGCCTTGCCCGCGTCGATCGAAGAGAGCTGCTGCCGGTCACCGACCAGAACGAGCTTGTCGACGCCCAAGGCTGCTGTGATCTGGTGGAGCTTGAGCATTTCGTTCGACGACACCATCGAGGTTTCGTCGACGAGAAGCATGGTACCGGCGAGCTTCTCGCGCGCAGCCTCATATCCCAGCGTGTCACGCTCGGTCACGAACCGCTCGTTGGCGAGCACGAAGGAAGCGATCGTCTGGGCCTTGATGCCCGCCCCTTCGGCGAGGTCCGCGACCATCTTGTTCTGGAAGGCAAGTCCGGTGATCCGGGCGCCCTCCTCCTCGGCGACCCGCGCGACCGCCTGGAGCATGGTGGACTTGCCCGTGCCGGCGGCGCCCTGCACCGAGACGGTACGATCGGCGGATGACAGGATCATCGTCGCGGCGGCGAGCTGCCCAGGATTGAGCGGCCGTTCGGCGGCATCCTGCAATCGCTGCGGCGCATCGGCGGCCGCCACAATTGGCTCGGACTTCCCTTTCCCCTCCTCGACGGCGGCAAGAATCTTCTCTTCGGTCCGCAGCGCCTCCTGCGTGGTCACCATGCGGCCAGTCCGGTCCGCGGCTGTCGCGACGCCCGGGATGAGCTGACGGTTCTGCACGAGCCGGTCGATCCGCCTCTCGATCAGGTCGACGGTGACGCCCTTGAGACCGAGATCGAGCGCGGTCTTGCCGAGCAGATTGACGGGCCATGCGGCCTCACGTTCGGAGAGGATCCGGACGGCGGACGCGACCGCGAGCTGCGCGCGCGCTTCCGCTGGCGACTTGACCGCGCGGGCGAGCGCATTGTCCACTAAAGGGTCCTGGGGGCGGAGCAGCGCACCCAGCGTCTGGCGGGCACCAGTTACGGCATCGACAATGGCGCGGTAGCCGCGCTCGAGAGCATTTTCCGAAGACGCCATCCCGGCGCGCGCCTCGGCTGCTGCCCGCAGGTCCTTGCCGTCGAAGCCGTGGGCAGCGGCCTGGTCGATCCAGCCCTGCTTCAGCGCGGCGCGGTCCTCGACGTCGAGCTTGGGATCGCGCGAGCGTTTGGTGATTTCGCGCAGGCCCTCCGGCGACTTGATGCCGAGCCGCGTTGCGTGATCGAGGATCTCCTCGCGGCGCTGGCTGAATTCGCCGATGACCGCCTTGGGAACGCCGGCAATCTCAAAGGTGCCATGCTTGCCCTTGAGGTCCACCTGATAGCCGATCCGCTCGAGCCCGGCGCGCAGGAAAGCATGGTAGATCGAGCCGATGATGCTGTTGTGGCTCCAGAGTTTGTCGGCGTGGAGTGCCTGCCATTTGCCATCGGGCATGCGGGTGAGGTTGGCGATGACGGCGTGGATGTGGGCCTGCGGATCGAGCGCCCGGCTCGTGTCGTGCTGGAAGAGCGCGTAGACGAGATTGCCCGTCTGGACCGGGACCTTGCGCCCCTCGATGTCGCGACGCCCTTCCGCGAGGTTCTTCTCGACCCAGGCCATGGTCGCCTTGACCGCGGCCATATTGGCGTCAAGCACGCGCTTGTCGCCGGCGACATAGGCCATGACCGAAGCCGACTTCGGCATGGAGAAGGTGAGGTCGTAGCCGGCGCGCCGGTTCTCGACCTGGGCGACCGCTTCGCCGCTTGGGAGGATACCGTTCAGCACGCCCTCGAAGGCGTCCTTCGAGACTTCTCCGGACAGGCCGATCGCCTCGGCGCCCTCCCCTCCCCAGGCGCTGATCTCGGACGAGCCCTCGACCGTGTAATAGTCGTCCTTCGCGAAATAGTTCGCGGCACCGGAAGCGGAGCGGACGCCGGCGACCGAGAGCATCAGATGCCCATGTCCATGCCGTCATCCTCGCGGCCGGTGGAGAAGTCGTGGCGCAGCTCGATCAGGGTCTGGTCCTCGACCTGTGGGCTCGTCTCCCCGTGCCGGTGGCCATCACGACGATCGTCCCGGTCGCGCGCGGAAACCGGCTGTTCCTCGCCGCTGGCGCGCGCCGCCTGCGCCCTGTCCGCGCTATGCGTGCCAGGCGTCGCCTGTTCGTCCCGGTCGTCCGCCCGCTGCGCCGCGCGGCGGGCGGCATCGTCCTCCTCCTCGACCTCGGCCGACAGGATCCGTGCGGCGAGATCGCGGGCGAGATTGGTGATCTCGGCCACTTCCTCCACGACCTGCAACGAGCCGTCGCGCCCGCCCGCCTCCCCTGCCCCGTCTTCCTCGAACACCTCCTCTCCGCGCCTTGAGCGTACCGGCCCGACATCGGGCCGTTGGACGAAGCCCTGGGCGACCTGGGGATAGTCCTTCCACTCGAGCAGGATGCGCGCGGCGGGGAAGCCGTCGGGGAATTTCACGAAGCCGTGCATCGAGGGCAGGTTGGTGATGTCATCGGCGATGACGAGTGGTTCGACCTGCTTGCGCGGGGTCAGGGTCGAAGCGTCGCGGGTGTTATTGTAGCCGTAGCTATAGGCCTCATCCATCTGGCGAACCTCGCGGTTGCCGATGTAGCGCGCGCACTGCTCGGCCGTGTCGAGATCGGCCGTCGCGAGGATGAGCTTGGAGCGGGCGAGCGAGGCGAGATTGCGTGCCCCTTGCTCGCCATAGACTTCGACCAGCTTCTCGAAGCTGTGGATGCCCAGGATCATCGCGCCGCCAAACGCGCGCGCCGTCTGGAGACCATTCTCGATCGCCGGAAGGCGATGCAGTGCGCCAAGCTCGTCGAACATGAACCAGGTGCGCAAGCTGCGGGTGCGCGGCAGCGTCATCAGCCGGTTGATCGCGAGATCCATCCACAGCGTGAGCAGCGCCCGGTTCATCGGCAGATCGACATAGTTCGACGTCACGAACAGGATCGATCCGGGCTTCTTGTCCCGCGTGATCCAGTCGCGGATCGAGAAGGATTCGCCCTCGTCGGGAAGGAAGCGAAGGACCTGCGCATTGGTGTTGAAGACGGCGCGGATCGATTCCGCCATGCGGGCCGCTTCGGGGGCAGTGAGCGGGTCGGCGATGGTGTTGGCGAGGAAGCGGTGGACGCGCTTCAGGTCGGCCGTCATCAGGTTCTCGGACAGCGCCAGATTGCTGGTCTGCCCCCGCTCCATCAGGCGAATGCACATCTCGATGAAGAGGGTGCGCGCTGCGAGCGCCCAGAAGGGTTCGGACGAACCGCCATCCGAAGGGATTAGCGCCGCCGCGGCGGCCGTGAATTCGCTGTGGGTGCGGCAATCGTTGAAGATCGACCAGGCCGGGCAGCGCGCGTCCATGGGATTGAGGATCGTGTCGCGTGTGGGATCGTAGAAGGCTTCGACATAGGCGCCGGTGAGATCGAAGATGACGGCCGTGTCCTGGCGCTCGCGCATCTGGGTGACGAGGCTTCTGAGCTCGGTCGTCTTGCCTGATCCGGTGGTGCCGATGAGCATCGCATGGGATTGTTCGGTGCGGTGCGGAAAGGGGATGCCCGCGAGCGTGTAGGGATGATGGATGCCGGCTTCCTTGCGCGCTCGGAACGGGAGCGCGAGAACCTGCCGCGAGGACAGGCCGGGGAAGAGGTCGGCCGCCTCCTCTTCGAACTTCACCCGGTTATGCTCGTTGATCTCCACCAGAAGCACGCTGCGATCAACCAGCATGGCGCCGCGTTCATGCCGTTCCTGAAGGATCGAACGGCCGCGCCGATGCGAGATGTCGACGAACCAGATGGCGGCCGGAATGGTGATGAAGACCGAGATCAGGAAAGCGCCGATGAGGCCCCGCATCGCGACGGCCCAGGCTGTGATGACCTCGGGAATATAGGGCACCGCTTTCATCACGGTGCGCATGAGGTCGCCGTTCGGCAGCGTGACGTTGACGCGCTTGTTCGGATTGAGGTCGATCCAGTTCCAGAGGGTCGCATAGACCTTCATGCAGACGAGCTGGAAACCATGCTCGTCGAGCTTGAGCGACATGATGATGAACCAGGCGGCGAGAAAGGCGAAGAACCAGAGGATGAAGGGCAGCTTGGCGCCCGAGAACCACATCAGCATCTCATGGGTGAGTAGCTGGCTGCCGCGGGTGAAATTGCCGGCATTGCGCTGCACGCGGCCGCGCGCCGAATGATGGGTGAGCGGGACGGGACGCCCGTCCGTGCGGATGTCCTCACGCGCCATGATATTGCTCCAGACGTTTGTCGGTTTCCGCGATGATGCGGTCGCGATATTCGGGGAATTGTTCGCGGATGATGATGTCGAGCGCGAGATGCTGGAACTCGCTGATGCGGGCGATCCGACGGTGGCTTGAGGTCAAGAGCTGGCCGGATCCCAGGAAGGCATCGACGGCCGCGCGCAGCAGGTCGGACGGCGTGCATCCGCGCTCCGCGGCGAGCGCTACGAGGCGATCATATTTGCTCCGGTCGAGCCGGACCGAGCAATGCTTGTAGGGAATGGTCAAACCGAGCCTCCTAGCAGGGAGGCTGGTGGGGTCTCAGAAACCGATCCGACTTATAGCGCAATCGTGTCGGTGGAGCAAGAAAATCGCATGCGCGGCGCGGAGCGTGTTCTCGTGTAACACGCTGAAATGGCCGATTTTCGTGTGTTTTGTGGGCAGCGAAATCCTGTCCCACAGCCGCACACGCACCAAGACCGCCATAAGTCGCTGGAATTGTTCCAGAACCCAATGCACCGAGGTGCGTTCGGTGTGCTTCTCTGCACCAGGGCTGATCCACTCCCCGGGGCGTCTTGTGACGCGATCAAATGGCATGGGGAAGCGCCTCCGGCGGGACGCCAGGCCGTCCGGTGGACGGAAGGAAAGCCATGGTTGCGGCAGTTGACCAACCGCTTGGCGGGCGCGCATTCCGTGCTTCCGGCATGGCCGGTGAGCGCTTATAGTGGGCCTGTTCATAGCCCGATCAGCGTGAACCGAGAGGCCCTTCATGGCACGCACATTGGAACAGGAAAGAGCAGCGATAGAAGAGGAAGGCCGCAAGCTCGAGGAGCGACGGCAACGGCTGGAAGAGAAGGAACGCGAGGCCGCGATCCAGGCTCTTGAGAAGACCGGCCTGCTGAAGCTCGACGGCAAGCGATTGGGTGGGCTCGTTGCCCGTATCCGGTCGCTCGGCATCGACGAAGTGGAAAAGCGCCTCACGGCCTGAACAGCCCCCGCCGCGACCCTTGTCGCGGCACGGGCATGGGGGGTTCGATGCCCCCCATGCCCGTAACATCGCCACACAAAAAAAGGGAGAGGCGCGTGCGCGCCCCTCCCCGTCTTGCCTCAATATTCGTCGAGCAGTCCGCCCGGCACGCTGTGGACGATCCGGTCGATGATCGTCATCGGCAGCGCGCCGTAATCGCCCTCGTCGATGGTGATGTAGCCCGCCTCGTCGTCCGCCACGACGTGCTGGTCGAAGTAGCTGTGAAGCGCGCGGCGTTCGGCGTTCGCGATGGCTGCGAAGAAGGCGGCGTTGTCGGCGGCGGCGCTGGTCGAGATCATCTGCATGGATTCGCTCCTGTCTGTCTTGAATGACAGGAGCGGCGCGTCAGGCGGCCGAGGCCGGGTCAAGGACCCGCGAAGCGGGCCGCGAAGCGGCGGTGGGGGTCACGATTTTCTTCGGCGGCCACCACGCCGAAGGACGAGCGCCTCCCCTCGATCCGCCGAAGAAAATCGTGGGGCCCCGCCGTCCTTGAGGCGGCCTCGGACGTCTGACAGAATGGGAAGACTGTGAGAGATGTTCCCTCTCGTCGGGAGACCTCGGCCGAGGCGTAGCGACGTGCGGACCGAAGGGTCCGCATGGCACGCGAGCGAGCCGGGGCATCGAGCCATCTCGTCGAAAGAACGGGACCGAGCGCGTGGCCCGGTCCCGGCTGCCGTCAGGGGTGACGGCCGCAATGGCAATAGTGTTCGTCGATGCCGGTCAGGGAGCATAGGCCGGGTCCGAAGTCGGCATATCGCTCGTCCTCGCCCGCGATGTAGCCGTGGTCATTGGCGATCTTGACGGCGTAGCGGCGCAGGTCCGGATCAAGCTTGTTGATGGCGCGTGCACAGGCCGTGGAGAACTGGCGGGCGTAGAGTTCGTACGTCGCGCCGGCGGTGGCCCGCATCTCCGCTTCGGCGAGCCGTTCCGCGTCGGCACGCAACTGTTCGAGGGTCAGAAACTGCGGCGTCTCCTTGATGCACGAACCCCCGGATAGAGCGATAGGCTGGTTCTGGATCACCACGCGATAGGCCGGGCTATCGTCCGAGAGTGCTCGAAGGATCGCGTAGCCGTTCGATCGGGCGACCTGGCGTGCGATGCGGCAAGTTAGGCGGTAGAGCCGGTCATGCTCGGCCCTGAAGAAATCCCGTTCGGTGGAGGTTTGGGCAACGCTGACTAAGCGCCCGCAGGTCTGGGTAAGTGCGAGATATCTTTCGAGCAGGCGAATGAGCCGGAAGCCAGTCGCTTGCGCTGGCCAGTAGCCCGGCTCGTGCGGTTGGACAATATGGGCGGTATCCGGCCGGACGTCGTCGATGTCGTCATCCGGATTGTCCGGCACATGGTCGTCGGGGATCCGATAGACGGTTCCGCAGTGCGAGCAGCGCGCGCGTTCGTCGACATGATCATATTGCTCGGCGTCGAAGAGGGTCGTGCAGTTTGGACAGAATGGGGTGCTGAACAGCGTGCGCAGGGAGTGGTGAAGATTGTCCATCGAAGCCTCCGTTGATGATGGTGCGCTCCCCATCTCGCATCGATGAGGATGGGCTCATCTGGACGCGGTGTTGAGGCGGTCAGGGACGGCATGGCCGCCGCGTGAGCGGGCAGCGGGGGGAGCCGATTTTGTCGCCGGGAAGCGCAGCGCGCCGGCCGGCAAAATTGGGGGGACCGCTGATCCTTGACGGCCGATCGACACCCAGCGTCATGCTTTGGCGATGAAGCCTCGTCTGATGCCGAGATGTGAGAGAGCTTGGGTCCCGTCTCCCATCTTAGGCACGTGTCCGTGCCTGCCGGCAAGGCACTGTGGCTCGCTGTTCAGACGACCCACCTTGGTGTCTTCCCATGTCTGTGATAGGTGGCTGTTTGCGCCGCGAAGGCCGTGGCGCCGGGACTGGTAATCCCGTCGAGAAAGGCAGCTCGGTGTGATCTCACGCCGGGGTGCCTGCGCATATGTCCAGGTGCCTTGGTGCTAAAAGCGTAGGCGCATGTCTCGACGTGTTACCAGCCCCGGCTCCCGCGCCTCGTGCGCGGGAGTTTTGAGCAAGGGTTCGACCTTTGCGCATTGCGGGGAGCCTGGGGATGACCAATTCGGGACGAGAGATTGTTCCCCGCCGCGCGAAAGCCGCACCGCGCACGCCGGAATCAATCGACATATATGATCCGCAGGGAATCGATTCAAACGTCCGCCGGGCCCTCGCAGTCGTGCTGATGCGTGAGGCGATGGCGGCGCTCGAGCAAGCTGGCGAGCAGATGGCGACCTGTCATTTACAGGCGGCGATCGACAGCCTCATGCGTCGAAGGACCGACAGGATCCCGCCGGAGAAGAATTGCCGGGACTAACGCATGTCAGGCCCATGCGAAGCGGGCAGCCTCGCGCTCCTGCGCGCTCGCGACGAGACGCTCTAGTCGGGGCAGGTAATGACCGACACCGCGCAGCGCCGCGCGGCTCGGCGTGGCCGGATCGGACAGCCGGGCGCGTAGGAGATCGATGGGGATGTCACCGACGCTGTCAGGCTCGATCGCGAGCGCTTCGAGCAGCGCGTAGGCATTGCCGTAGGCGAGATCGAGTTCGACGCCCTGATCGGACGTGAGGGCGACGCGCAGGATGATCTCGGCGCTGCTCGGGCAGTGATGGATCGCGATGCGCTTGCCTCTGAACTGGGCCTCCTCGACGACTGCGATGACAGTGGCCTCGTGGTCGAAAATGCCCGTGATCGCGGCGAGCGCGAGTGGACAGACGCGCGCCTCGAAGCTGTCGCCAAGATATTCGTCGGGTTCGAGCAGCGCGATGCCGATACGATCTCCTTCGGAACGGAGGAACCGGCGGAAAGCCGCAAGCTTGCGGGCTGTGATGATGGCGCTGGGCGAGGCTGTATCGTCGGCCGGCTCGGTGATGCGGAACAGGATGGACACGGGCTTGGTCTCCTCGGCTGAAAGCGCCTCGCCTCTCCCCTCTTTCCTTGGCCCTTTCGGGTATTGTCCGTGCGGCGCGCGCCAGCGCCCGGCGGTGCGCGGGGGTTCGATGCCCCCGCGCACCGCATCCTCGCAGCGAAAAAGCAGGAGAGGCCCCGGCGATTGCCGGAGCCTCTCCCGGACGCGTCACCGACGACGGCGACCACCGCCGTTCACCATGGCGGCGTAATAGTCGTCCTGGGTCCAGGGATCGAATTCGTCCCGCGACTTTGCGGTTCTGCCGGTGGGCTGGGCGGGCTGCGGCTTGGCTGACGGTTCGAGCTTCACGATGTGGAGGGGAACGCCTGCCTGCCGCAGCTTCTGGGCGAGGTTCATCTGGATGCCGGAGCCTTCGCAGACGACAGCTTCGACCGGCTTGAGGGCGAGCAGCCGATCGTTGCGGACGAAGGCGGCCTTGGCCCCCAGCCGGCGGTCGAGGCGGAACATGATGACCTTCACGCCGCGTGCTGCTGCCCATGCCTGCGCGATGGCATCGCAGCCCTTGGTCTGTGCTGTCGTGGCGAGGATCATCTCCGGGATGCGGGCCAGGATCGAGTCCAGACCCTTCCAGAGCATGTCATGATCCTCCCAGACCTGACCGCCCGAGAAGGCAACGACCGGACCTTCCGGAGCGAACTGCTCACGGCGTTCCCGCATCCGGGCGGCGAGATAGTCTCGGGCGTCGATCATCGAGGCGGTGACGCCCTTCGAGACCCGGCTGCCGCGCGTCGGCGAATAGGGCCGTCCGGTCTCGACCCGGTAGACGTCGGCGGCGTGGTCGCGCATGCATTCCATGGCATCCCGGCACCCCTGCAGCGTCTGGCAGAGCAGCTGCGCCTCCTCGATCTGCGATGCGTAGATTTCGCTGGGATCGAAGCTGCGCGCGAGTTCGCCAAGCTCCTTGGCCGCATCGTCCTCGCGGTCGCTGATGCGCTTCGCCACCACATGGAAGCTGTTGACGAAGCCCCAGGCGAGATCGCTCGCGAAGGGTTCGAGGCGGGTGTCGCGGAACACATCGAAGAGCGTCGCCATCACCATTTCGACGGCGGCTCGGCTCTGTTCCGGATCGGGCATTTCCAGTTGCTCGCTCTCGTCGACAGGCGAAAGCTTGGCGCGCTCGTCATGCTCGATGAAGGCGGCTTCGTAGAGCGGGCTACGCTGGTCGGTTCCCGTCTCGCTGGCGATGAAGCTGGCGAAATCGGCGAAGTTCGAGAAGGACTTGGACATGTTGGCCTCCGTGGCTTTTGGATGTCTCATCCACGCGATGAGGCCTTGTTCAGGACATGCGGCGGTCAGGGAGGTCGGGGACGTTAACCGGGAAGCCGGCCGCGGCCGGACCCCGGTTGACGCCGCACCAGCGGGGAGCGGGGGAACCGATTTTTTTCGGGTGGGCGCGGCAGCGGCCGCACGAAAAAATTGGGGGGACCGCTCATCCTCGACGGACTGCCAACCCCGCATGCCAAACTAGGCAGACACAAGAGAGGAATAGGGATTTCAAACCTCACCGGGGGAATCCCGCAAGCGGGTTCGTCACCCGAATGGGCGGAGACGGGCCGAAGGCCTGGCTCCGTGAGCTTGGCCGGGGCACGTGCGGTACGCGCGGGCGGCGGCTTAGCGAATAGAGCCCCGGTCCCGCCCGGCGCGAAGCGTTGGGCGGGATGCGCCGAAACCCTCTTCTCTTCTTCTTGTCCGGGCAAAACCTCGCCGGCCCGCCCGGCACTGGATGGTCACCGCAAACCTCCCCGGTGCCTGACGTCCTGGGGCGTCACGGTATCGATCACCTGGATTGAGGAGCTGGCTGCGAGGCAGTTCGATCGCCGGCTGACACGCTCGCGCCCGCATGTCCGAACGGGGCTGAGCGATAGGGCCCGGGCGCAGTGAACGCGGCTCGCGGCAGGGCGATGAACCTCACGCGGCACAAGGCGCGGCACAACCTGCGGCACGCATGAGAGCCGGGTCACGACAGGAGCCGCCGGCGTCCGGATTTCACCGGGAGGTGGGCACGGCAAGTGGAAAACGCCACCAGCGGTGGTGGCGCCCGGCTGTGCGCTCGCGCGGGCAGATGATAGTCAGGCTCGAGCGAAAGGCAGGGCGAAGCCAACGACACTCGCCGGCTTCGCCGCACGGATCAGATAGGCCTGATCCAGTCGGCCGCCGGCTGCCAGCCGATGATGTCGCTGCCGCTATCGCTGACCGCATCGGCCGAGATGTCGCGCCAGGGCGACCGCGGCCGATAGGTCGGCATATGCCGGGCGGTGAGCAGTTCGAAGGTCGAACAGGTGTAGCCGCTCAACCTGATCGCGAGCACGGGCTGGTTCTCCGGCGGTAGGCCCGTGAAGACTGAGATGAAGCCCGCGGGAACCGGATGCAGTGTCGCATCGATCATCGTGCGCGCGAGCCGGGTCTCGAGTTCACCGGCTTCGCTGCCCCAGGGATGGGCATCGATGTCGATCTGGTCGGCGGCGCCGGCCGCGGGGAGGTAGGAGAATTCGCCGGACCAGCACCGGCTCTGGGGATGGAGCGCAGCGACGTCGGCCGCGAGACCGGCATCGCCGGTCTCGGAGCGGAGCCAGTCGGCCATGCCCGGCGTGAGCTTGCCCGAAAGCTTGCGCGCGGCGGTCGGCGCCGCGTCGAGTTCGGGAAATTCGACCAGCCACCAGGCGAGCCGATGGTGAAGGACGATGCCGTAGCAATGGGCGGCGGCGGTGTTCGAAGGGGCAGGTTTGATCATGACGGTACTCCGTTCGAAAGGCGTGTGACGGGTCAGTGGACCGACCCGTCGTGCGCGAAGATGGAATGGGGAATGGTCAGCTGATGCTCGCTGGCGATCAGCGACCAGGCTGCGGCGAGATCTTCGTAATATTCGCAATCGACGATCGCATCGGCGCTCGCCTCGCCGAACTGCACTTCCTCGAAGTCGCGGACATGCGCGGCGTCGGTCGCCTCGGTGATCGCCTGGCCGAGGTGCGCGGCGATCTCGTGGCGGTTAAGGCTGTCTGCCGCGCGGCGGATGCGCTCGACCATGTTGGGGTTGGTGATCTCGACGCCCTGGGCGATTCCGGCGATGTCGTCGAAGCTGGTGAGAGTGAACATCTTGCTCTCCATCTGAAGGAAGGTGGAGGGCGGCCGCGAGCGACCGCCCGGGAGACGGTCAGAGGAACTCGATTTCCTCGGCGACGATGTCGGTGTTGTAGTAGGTGCGCCCGTCGCGCTCGTTGCGGCTGTAGCGGATCTCGCCGACCACCAGGAGCTTGTCGCCCTTCTTCTTGTTGTTGGCGACCGACTTGCCGAGGCCGTTGAAGGCCTTGACCTGATGGAACTCGTCGTAGGTTTCGGTGTAGCCGTTGTCGTCCTTCTGGACCTGGCCGTCCTTGATCACCGGCTTCGAGGTGACGAGGCTGAAGCTGACGCCGCCCTTGCTGTCCGTGCCGAAGCGGGTGATGTCCGAGGTGATGCGGCCCGAGAGAAAAACCTTGTTCATGGCCTGATGCCTTTCGCGTTTCACGCCAGCGGGCCGATCCCGCTGGGATGAACAATCGCGAAGGCCCGTGATCGAGGGGGCACCGCACCTGCGCTTCAGCGCGGGGAAACCCCCATTTTTCGAGTGGTGCGGGCAGAGGCCGTCAGGCCTCAACACGGTCGGAAAATGGCGGGTTGCGGGGATCCCGCACGGGCGTAGCGTTCATCCAGACAAGCGGATGGCCCCGCGGTGATATCGGCAAGGCGCGCGGCATGGACGGTCTTCACACGGACCCGCCACGGCGAGACACGCCGGCAGCACGACTGCAGCGCGCGTCAGACATTCATCGGTGCCCAAATGGTCGGGGACGGCCTGCGTCGCAGCTTGACATCGGCGCGCCTTCCACGGCGGCGTTACGCCGTCAGGTCATGCCGGGCGGCGCTCGGCTAGCGCCAGACACGAGAAGGGCGCGGCGCCAAGTGGTCGGGCATGATCACCGGCCGCGTGGACGGCGATGGGCGCAGGTTCTGACGCCGTCCACGCAACTCGGTCAGGCTCCATGACCATCGGGCCGCGGGGCACCGGCCTGCTTCGTCCTTGGAGCGGTCGGCGAAGCCTCGCCAGCCATGTCAGTGCTTGCGGACGAATTCCGCGCGCAGGACCAAGCCCTTGATGCCTTCGTAGCGGCAGTCGATTTCCTGAGCGTCGCCGGTCAGCCTTATCGCCTTGATCACGGTACCCTTGCGCAGGGTCTGCCCCGCCCCCTTCACTTTGAGGTCCTTGATCGTGATGATGCTGTCGCCATCGGCGAGGACGTTGCCAACGGCATCGCGGACCTCGATCGTCTCGGCGGTCCGGGCATTCACGGCTGCTTCGGCAGCGGTGATCCAGTCGCCAGAGGCTTCGTCATAGACATAGTCGTCGTTTGCGTCGGTCACGATCGATGGCGCCCTTCACGCCAGACGGGCTTCGAGCGCGCCGAGTTCGGCGGTCAAGGCGGCGGGCAGGCGGTCGCCGAAGCGCGCATAGTCACGGCGGATGCGCTCGGCCTCGGCGCGCCATTCATCGTCATCGACGGCGAGCAAGGCGGTGACCGCGTCATCCGACAGATCGAGCCCCTGCAGATCGAGGTCGTGCCTATTGGGAAGGCGGCCGATGGCCTTGTCTTCCGCCTCGACGCACCCGTCGAGCCGGTCCGCGATCCATTTGAGGACGCGGGCGTTGTCGCCGAAGCCGGGCCAGAGAAAGCGGCCATGGGCATCCTTGCGGAACCAGTTGACGTAGAAGATGCGTGGCAGCTTGGCTGGATCCGCTGCTTCTGCTCCCAGCTTGAGCCAATGCGCGAAGTAGTCGCCCATATTGTAGCCGCAGAAGGGCAGCATCGCGAAGGGGTCGCGGCGGACATCCCCGATCTTGGTCTCGGCCGCAGCCGTACCTTCGGAGGCGACATTCGAGGCCAGGAACACACCGTGCTGCCAGTCGAAGGCCTCGGTGACGAGCGGAGCGGTCGTCGCGCGCCGGCCGCCGAACAGGATCGCCGAGATCGGGACGCCCTTGGGATGCTCCCATTCGGGTGCGATGGCCGGGCACTGGCCGGCGGGACAGGCGAAGCGCGCGTTGGGATGGGCGGCCGGCGTCCCGAGATCGGGAGACCAGGCCTGGCCGCGCCAGTCCGTAAGCCCGTCGGGCGGCTCCTTCGTCAGGCCCTCCCACCAGACATCACCGTCGGCGGTGAGCGCGGTGTTGGTGAAGATCGTGTTGGCGTTGAGGCTGGCCAGGGCATTGGCGTTGGTCGTTGCGCTCGTCCCGGGTGCGACGCCGAAGAATCCGGCCTCGGGATTGATGGCATAGAGCCGGCCATCGTCGCCAAAGCGCATCCAGGCGATGTCGTCGCCGATCGTTTCGGCCTTCCAGCCTGGAATGGTTGGCTGCAGCATGGCGAGGTTGGTCTTGCCGCAGGCCGAGGGAAAAGCGGCGGCGACATAATGCACGCCGCCTTCGGGCGAGGTCAGCTTGAGGATCAGCATATGCTCAGCAAGCCAGCCGTCGTCGCGGGCCATGACCGAGGCGATGCGCAGCGCATAGCATTTCTTGCCTAGCAGGGCGTTGCCGCCATAGCCCGATCCATAGGACCAGATCTCGCGCGTTTCAGGGAAATGGACGATATATTTGGTCTCGTTGCAGGGCCAGGCGACGTCGGCCTGGCCGGGCGCCAGCGGAGCGCCGACCGAGTGGACCGCGGGAACGAATTCGCCGTCATCGCCCAGGGCTGCCAGCGCCGGTGCGCCCATCCTCGTCATCACGCGCATCGAGAGCACCACATAGGTACTGTCGGTGATCTCCACGCCGAGCGCGCTGATGGGCGAGCCGATCGGCCCCATGGAGAAGGGCACGACATACATGGTGCGTCCGCGCATGCAGCCGTCGAATAGGCCGTGGAGCGTATCGCGCATCTCATGCGGTGCGCGCCAATTGTTGGTAGGGCCGGCGTCGGCCTCGTCCTCGGCGCAGATGAAGGTGCGGCTTTCGACGCGCGCGACGTCGCGTGGATCGGATGCGGCCCAGAAGGAGTTGGGACGCTTCGCGGGATCGAGGCGGCGCAGGGTTCCGGCGGCGACGAGCTGCGCGGTAAGCGCGTCCCACTCGGCCTCGGAGCCATCGCACCAGTGGACCCGGTCCGGTTTGGTAAGGGCGGCGATCTCGTCCACCCAGGCGGCGAGGCGACGATGGCGAGTCGGGGCGGCCAGCGTTTCAGCGATAAGGGCGTCCGACATCGAAACTCTCCGAATACCTGGGCGTCGCGTCGAGCGCGCGCGGTTAAAAAGGTGGTTTGGGTGCCTGAGCGTTAGCAGTTTGATGGCGCTGAAAGCAAGTTTAGGATAGCATGATAGATACTCTACAACGCTTTTAAGCGATCCTTGACGTCATTTCTGATGTATTTTACATCATGCCGATGCTCACTCCGGCCCAGCTTCGCGCGGCGCGCGCGCTTCTCGGAATCGACCAGCGCACGCTCGCCGAGCGCGCCGGCGTATCGCTTCCCACGATCCAGCGGATGGAAGCGGCGAGCGATGGCTATGTCCGGGGCGTCGTCGACACCTTGACCAAGGTGGTCGACGCGCTCGAACGCGAGGGCATCGAACTCATCCGGGAAAACAGCGTTAGCACGAGTGGCGGGCGTGGCGTCCGGCTGCGCGATCCCACCAGCCCGACCCTGCGCGAGCCCGTGCGGCGCACGCCGGACAATGCGTCGGCGTCATAGCGATGCCTGACGGAACGGCGACATCGCATCTCTTCCGGCCGAAGCTGCTCACGGTCCTGAGCGAGGGCTACTCCTTCTCGTCGTTTCGCAAGGACGTGCTGGCCGCCGTGACGGTCGCGATCGTCGCTCTGCCGCTGTCGATGGCGATCGCCGTGGCTTCGGGGGTGTCGCCCGAGCGAGGGCTCTATACCGCGATCATCGGCGGATTCCTCGTTTCGGCCTTGGGCGGTAGCCGCTATCAGATTGGGGGTCCCGCCGGGGCTTTCATTGTTCTGGTCGCGGCGACCACGACGAAATTCGGTCTGAACGGCCTCCTCGTCACCGTGATGCTGTCCGGGGCCCTGCTGACGCTGATTGGACTTTCGCGGCTGGGCTCATTGATCCGCCATATTCCCCATCCGGTGACGGTGGGCTTCACCTGCGGCATTGCGGTGACGATCTTCTCCGGAGAAATCCGGGACCTCTTCGGTCTTCATCTCGACGGAGCGGAACCTGGCCCCCTCATCCCCAAGCTGGTGGGGCTGGGCAACGCGGCTTCGACGGTGACGCCCGCGGCCGCGGTGCTCGGCCTGGGATGCGCCGCGCTGATTTTCGTGGTGCGCCGGTTCCGGCCGAACTGGCCCGGTATGCTGATCGCGGTCGTCCTGGCTTCGATAGCTGCCGCCTGGCTGCAGCTTCCGGCAGAGACGATCGGCAGCCGTTTCGGAGAGATCCCGCGTGGGCTTCCGACGCCGCAGGCGCCGCAGCTGTCGTGGGCGCTGGTTCTCCAGCTGCTGCCGTCGGCCCTGTCGTTTACGCTGCTCGGCGGCGTCGAAAGTCTGCTGTCAGCGAAGGTCGCCGACAGCATGTCCGGGCGCAAGCATCGCTCCAACATGGAGCTTGTTGCGCAGGGGCTTGCCAATATCGTGTCCGCCTTGTTCGGAGGGATCAGCGTCACCGGCACGATCGCACGCACAGCAACCAACATTCGGGCCGGCGCGATCAGTCCGCTGTCGGGCATGATGCACGCGCTGTTCGTCCTGCTCTTCATGCTCGTCGCGGCACCGCTCGCACGGTACGTTCCGCTCTCCGCGCTCGCCGGCGTCCTTCTGGTGGTGTGCTGGAACATGGCCGAGAAGGCGGAGTTTCTGCGCCTGATCCGCAGCTGGCCCACGGCCTTGGTGCTCCTGGCGACCTTTGGGCTGACCCTGGTCAAGGACCTGACCTTCGGGATCGTCGCGGGATGCGTCGTCGCTGCGCTGCTGGCCATGGCACGACGACGGGTTCCGCAAGAGGGAGACTGAAGCCGGAATGCAGACGTGCGGGCTGCCGGGTAAATGAAAACAGGGCCCGCTTCGCGAGAAGCGAAGCGAGCCCAGCGGGAGGGTGTGCCCGGCCTGGAGGTGTGGGACCGGGCACGGGGAGGTTCAGACGGTTTCGGGCTCCTCCGCCTGCTCCGGCGCGCGCTGACGACGCTGCCGGCGTCCGCCTTCCTGCTGCTGTTCCTGCTGCGGCTCGCAGCCGAAGGCATGGCTTGCGGAGGACTGTCCGAGGCCGGCTTCGGTGCCCTGTGTGGCGGGGCCGGCGGTCTCGTCGGCGCCGGGCAGCGGCGGCAGGCCCTCGTCGGCCTTGGGCGCCATCTCCGAGGCGAGGTCGCGGCGGCGCGTCGGGCGCGACCACACGACGTTGTAGCTGCCGTCCTCCTGACGGAACGCCGACACGTAGAGCGGCGCGGCCAGGCTCGGATCCTCGATCTTGCCGTTGAGGAACGCCTCGCCCGTGCCGTTAGAGAAAAGCTCGAACAGCGCACCCACCTGCACCCACGCCCGCGATGCCGACAGCGCCAGCACCTCGTACTTCGGCGCCTTCGGATTGGCCGAGTGCACCTCGCGCAGCGCGATCGTCATGGCAATCGTCAGCGTCGCGATCTTGCCGACGAAAATGCCGGCGTCATTCTGCTTGATCGAACCGATATTCATGGGAAAGTCTCCTGAAAGCCGGTCTCGAACACTGTGTCCGAGCCAACTTCCTCCTTCCCCACTCCCCTCCTCGGCCGTTCGGCCGAGCAGGCGCGCAAGCGCCACATCCGAGGCCCGCTTCCGCGGCCTCGGGGCGAAAATGGATCTGTGAGGGGATGCCGCTGATCGCCTTAAAGCGGTCAGGCCGCCCCGGGCCGCCGGTACTGGCTGGGCGATGACAGCTACAAGGAAGCAGGCCGCTCGCTCGCGGTCCTGCTGCGGTCGAAGGCCTCGACATGGCGACGGGCGAGGTCGCGCTTTGCGATGCCGTGCCAGTAATGGTCGTCATGGCCGTCATAGTCGCCGCGACCATTGAGCCGGATCGTGTCGCCATATTGCTCGATCCGCTGGCCGTTATAGGTCAGCAGCACTTCGCCTTGGGTGACGCTGAAACGCTTGCGCTCGATGACCAGCTTGTCGGAATCATAAGGCGGCGGCTGACGCAGATAGTCGGCGCGCTGCCTGTTGGCCGCGATCGCCGTGCAGAGCCGGTCGACATGATCCGGATCGTTCGAGACGATGCTGAAGATATGAGAGCGATCGAAGAAGTTGCCGAAGAAGCTGACGGCATTCTCGACGCCTTCCAGCCATTCGCCGCGCAGATTGCGGGCGTCGCGTTCGACAAAGTCGCCATATTTTTCGAACAGACGGTTGAGCGGATGATCGCGCAGGATCTCGATCAGCGCGTCGATCGCCGCGTCGGCGGTCTCTGTGCGCAAATGGCCGTTGCTCAGGACGATGGTGGTCATGGTCGTTCCCCTTGGGACTGAACGTGGTCGGACGAGGGAGAGCCGACCGGCTTGGCCAGCTCGGCCGCGCGGCGCTCGAAGATGTCGGCGAGCTGCGCGGGATCGCTGCCGGGCCGGGCTTCGATGATGTTGTCGCGGAAGCTGACGTCGATGCCGACCCTCAAGGCGTTGCAGTGTTCGACGGCCTCGCGGCATACATCTGCCGGGTCGCAGCAGGCTGGGGCGCTGGCTGCCAGGACCTTCCATCGCAGGCCTGAAATTACGATCATGTGATCCTCCATGTCGGAAGCGGTAGGTCAGCGGGCCGCGACCGATGGCATGCGGTCACAGCAACGATCGCGGTAGCGCGTGGGCGAGTGCTACGTGCGTGACCCCGGTCAGACTTCAAGATAGCAATCATGGGCGAGGCAGAAGGCCTCGGCGACGGATTCGCCCTCGCACAGCAGCCGCGGTTTCCGCGAACCGCCCCAGACAGGGCGCGGTAGGTCGTCGCCCATGGCGAAGCGCCAGCGGGTCGGACCGTTGGCGGCCTCGAGGATGAAGCCGGTCTCGCTCGCGTCGAACCGCAGGATTGTGGGCCTTTCGGCTCCGAAGTCAGGCATGTCGAGGATCTGATGTTGACCGGCATAGCGATGCTCCCAGGGCGGGAAGTCCGCGAGCTGATCGGGATGCACACCGAGGATTCGCTGATCGACAGCGATCGCAAGTGACCGATGGTCCGGCGCTGGCCGTATCTCCTCGCGCGTGAGCCAGATCCATCCGTCGGAGTAGGTCAGCGGCAGCACCATCCATGATCCCCCGTTGCATTGCCAGCCCGCGAGGCCGACCCCGCCTTGTCCATAGCTCCCCAGATGGCTCGAAAAGGCGGTCAGCGTCCGGTCGATGGGCCACTGCGGCGGCATCGGTCCAATCAGCGAACTGCCGCGCACGGCGCGAAACGAGCCGCGGTCCAGAACGTCCCAGCGGTCGGCCTTGCGGCACAGCGAGTCACGGCGGCGGGACAGATCGAGCACGCGGCGCGCTTTGTGGATCGGATCCTCGCCATGGCGAACGCCTACCTTGACGGTGAACGCGAACGAGGCGGCGCTGGGCCTGTCGGTTTCGGGACAATCGAGATCGAGAATGACCTCATGGCGTATCGGGGAGTGGGCCTTGTCCGGTTCCACCGTAAGCGTGGCGTTCCATTCGAGCCTGCGGCGCTCATACCAGCCTTGCAAGAGGATCCAGCTGCGCGCACGGTCCGTGTTCCCGGCCTCGGCGTGCTCGAGAATCCAGTGAGGGACACGCGCCGTGAAGGCGACATGATAGGTCGACATGGAGAATCCTCCTTGGGATGGTCGGTCTGGGGGGTCAGGAGGGAGCAGGCGCGGACCGGTTGCCTGCGCGTGCGTGGTCAGGCGTATTGCGGCCGGACTTCGGGAAATGCCGGCGGCGCCGTCCATTCGAAGACGATGGCGGCATAGCGCCCACCGTCGTAGAGGACGGAATCGACGCGGCGGCGGTGGCGCTGTAACCGCTCGAGCAGGCGATTGGCGCGATCGGCAAGCTGGACGGCGCGGGTCTCGGTGGGCGCGAGCGCCAGCAATCGAGCCAGTTCGCCGGTATCGTACCACCAGGCACCTTCTTCAGGCCCACCATAGGCGCGGTCGATCTCGTAGAGAGCGATGATGAAGCGCATGGGCGGGCTCCTTCAGGAGATCGGCGCCGGCATGGCCAGCCATTCCGGCTGATCATGGGCGATGGGAACGTCGAAACGGCCGGCCTCGGCTTCGGAGAACACGGTTGCGGTGCTTAGCTCGCCAAAGCCCGTGTCATTGTTCCAGAACAGCAGACCCTCTTCAGCATCTCGCGTGGTGAGGACGTAGCCGTCGGCGCCTTCACGGTGCTCGCGCGAAAGCGCCCGCTCGAGGAGCTGGGCCGATGAGGCGAATTCGAAGCGATCCTCGCGGATCACGACATAGCCGCCGCCGAATTCGCCAGGGCGCAGGCGGTCGCAATCGAGGCAATATTCGAAGCCGGCCGGCAGCGCGGATTTCGCGACCTTCTGGATCAGTTGCGCGGCGGTTTCTACGTCGAACTGATCGCCATGGAGCCAGACCTTGCACCGCCCTGTCCCATCCGACGGATCGACCTGGACGGAGAAGCCGAGCCGTGGATAATCGGGATCGCTCAAGATCGCGAGGAAGCCGCCGAAGGGATCGGAGTCGATCGGGGGAAAACAGGCGGCGAAGCCCGCGCCAAGGTCGGCATAGGCTGCAGCGCGCTGATCGGGTGCGAGGCGGGAATCGCCAACGATCTCGGCAGCCTCGCCGACATGCCGGAAGATTTCGGCCTCGGCATCGGTGACAGCGAAGGTGAAGCTCGCCTTGGTAAAATGGTTGGCCATAATGGCTCCTCAGGAAGGGCGTGCGGCGCAAGGCCGGTCCCCGGCCTCGGAGACAGGCCCGGCCGCCATCCTCTTCCCCCCTTCCCTCCCCGTGCGCGGAGCGCGGACGGCAGAAGACGTGCGGAGAAGCTTCTCGGCCTCGGTCAGCGATGGTCGGAAGGCCCGGCCGGCGTCACCGCCGGGTTGGCGCGTTCAGCTCGTACGCTTGCGCCGGCGGGGAGGCCCGACATGGTCGGCCGACACTTCGAGATCCACCGCGAGCTGGGTGAGCGTACGGTGCGCACCCAACCGCTGGAGCCCGTCCATGCGCCCGTCGAGCTTTATGGTCTCGATCCGCGAGCGAACGAGCGAAGCGGCGACGCGCAGCGTGTGGGGATCAAGCTCGGCCATGGGACTCGACAATAGCGCCGATAGCGTCCCGATGCGAGCGCTCAGCCATCCTCGTCGGCGAAGTCGCGCCAGCGCCCGACCAGTTCGATCATCTCGGCCTTGCGACCGAAGGCATCGGGGTAGATCGCACCTTCATGCTGGCCAAGAAATCCAATGATGGTCGTGATATGGGTCGCGATCGTCGCATCGACACCGAAGAGATCGGCGATGGGAAAATGACCGCAATCCTCGCCATTCCACCAGGCGAGCAGGAAGTTGGCGGCGCGGCGCGCCTGGCCCGTGTCGGACCGGGCAAGATCGATCAGGCGATCGAGAGCTTTTCCCGCAGCGGCCTTGCCGAAGGGTGCCGCGGTCACGCCGGCCGCGTTTCTTCATTGAAAGCGTCCGCTGCTACCGGAGGACGAGCAGCTGCAACATTTTTGCGATCATCTGCATTGAAGTCGGGGAGGCGCAGCACTTCCCGCCTGGATGTGTCGCCTGCTTTCGGATCTTTGTGCCGAGACTTCATGGTCTGTCACCTCAAATCAACTTCGGCTCAGCGCCAGTTCAATGCCAGGGATTTAGGAGGTTGGCCGGCGTGCGCTCGAAATCCGCAACGTTGCGGGTAACAAGCGTCATCGAATGCACAACCGCCGTCGCGGCGATCAGACCATCCCGCTCCGGTTGGGGATCCGGCACATGCAATGCGGCGCACCGCATCGCGACTTCGGTGTCGATCGGGATGATGCGATCATCGAACGCCGCCAGCACGTCGGTTTGAAACCATGTCCGCAAAATGCGGCCGGTAGAAGCATCGACGCGCTCCTTGGCTAAAATGCCTAGTTCAATTTCGAGGACCGATATGACCGAAATGTAGCACTGGTCGACATCGGCTTCGTCCGCCCAGGATGTCACCTCGGGAGGCAGCCGTTCAGGTCTGCGAAGCGCGGAGATGACGTTCGTATCTAGGAGAAACATCAATCCAGATCCGCCGGTCGGACGATATGATCCAGCTTGCTGGGTTCGAAGTCAAAGTCAGCATCGTCGCCGGCTTGCGCCAAGGTCGCGAGCAAGCTGCGGGGCTTCTTGCCCTGCCGTCGATGATAATCCTCGATCGTCATGAGCACATGGGTGGGCCTGCCCCGTTCGGTGATATAGACAGGGCCCTTGCGGGCAGCTTTCTTTGCCCGGCTCGCACCTTGGTTGAAGTCACGACTTGAAATGGTTGTCATGTTCATAAGAGCCTCGCACTTGGGCATGTAGCCATGTTACTACAATTGCGTCGCTGGAGCAACCCGGCACATGTTTTCAACATCTGGATCCAATCCCGGTGACCCGGCCGGGTTGCCCCGAAGAATCCACGGCATCGGCTGGATGAGCCGCGCCCAGTCAGCGAAGGAGGGAATACGGCCAAGATCCTCTTGGACGTGCTGTTCCCCGATCAACCGCACCGGGATATCCCGTCCATCAGCGTTTCGGATCGTCACGCCGAAGACCGTCTCGAGCATGAATATGCCCTCTGCATGGTGGCGCAAGGAACGGTGGCGGGGGTCCGCGACGATCTTCTTCGACTCGTCGAACCATTGGTGGAGGGGCAGATAGTCCTCGGCCTCGCCGCCCCAGCGCTTCACGGAGCTGAGCGCGTGATAATAGCAGTGCGACATCGCCTATAGCTCCGCCTCGGTCGTGTCATAGTCGATGAACCGGCTGTTGTGCGTGAGGGTCACCGCGCCGCTGGCGACGTCTATGGCGATGGTGCCATAAGCGCCCTCCCCGTCCTCCCAGCCGGCGTGCCGCGCGCAGATGGCGTTGTCGACGAAGGCGCTCAGAGCATCCTCGAGGTCGATCGTGCGGGTCGACACTTCGCCGCTATAGGCGAGGCTATGGTGATCGCAGAGGATGCGCGGCAGCGCGATCTCGCCTTCCAGCGTGTAGGCATTGACATCACCGACGCTGCCTTGGTCGCCGCCGCCATCGTAGTGGATTTCGACACGGACAATGCCATGATCGAGCAGATGCGGGAGGAAGGCATCCTTGCAGCGCGCCTCGACTGTCCGCACGGCGGACAGGGCCGCCTGCAACTCGGCCTCGATCGGATCGGTGATGGCGGCATCGGCAGATTGATCTGTCGCGGTCATGGTCAAATCTCCTCGGGGAGGCGCTGTGCGGCCTCGGCGCTGCGGGGATAGCCTGCAGCCAGATTGCGGTGGAGTATCGCGAAGTCGGCGACCGGGAAGTGTCCGTCGGGGCCGGGCCGCGTGGCGAGGAGCGCCCCCATGACGATGTCGTCGATCGAGCTTCGCTCGACCTTGGGGGCCTCCCCGTCCTCATAGCAGACCGGCGCGGCGAAGCCGGCCTCGATCCAGCTGCCAAGGCCGTTCTCGACGGTCTCCGCATAGGTGGCGACGGTGGAATCGCGCCGCGTGGCGCTTGCATCGACCTTGAGACCGAGCGTGTAATAGACGCCGAAATCGTGCCGGTTGGTCAATGTGAGCAGCGCGCAGCCGTCAGGCGGCGGACCGAAACGGGCGATGATTGCCGCGCGGTAGGTGGCGACCTCAAGGCGGTTCAATCGCTCGAAGTCGGATGTGTGCCCGAGCTGGGCGCAATCCTCGTTCGCTGGCGCGCCGCCCAGATCGATGATGTCGGACATGGCCTTCTCCAATTCGGTGAGCAACCAGCCCAAGCCCCCTCTCCTCTGCGGCCGCACGGCCGGGGAAATTGCGAAAAGCCCCCGCTCCGCGAAGAGCGAGGGCCTTTCGTGACTTGGCGTGTGCGATCAGCCAGCGAAGGCATGGCTTGCGGAGGACTGTCCGAGGCCGGCTTCGGTGCCCTGTGTGGCGGGGCCGGCGGTCTCGTCGGCACCGGGCAGCGGCGGCAGGCCCTCGTCGGCCTTGGGCGCCATCTCCGAGGCGAGGTCGCGGCGGCGCGTCGGGCGCGACCACACGACGTTGTAGCTGCCGTCCTCCTGACGGAACGCCGACACGTAGAGCGGCGCGGCCAGGCTCGGATCCTCGATCTTGCCGTTGAGGAACGCCTCGCCGGTGCTGTTGGAGGCAAGCTCGAACAGAGCACCCACCTGCACCCACGCCCGCGATGCCGACAGCGCCAGCACCTCGTACTTCGGCGCCTTCGGATTGGCCGAGTGCACCTCGCGCAGCGCAATCGTCATCGCGATCGCCAGCGTCGCGATCTTGCCGACGAAAATGCCGGCGTCATTCTGCTTGATCGAACCGATATTCATGGGAAAGTCTCCTGAAAGCCGGTCTCGAACACTGTGTCCGAGCCAACTTCCTCCTTCCCCACTCCCCTCCTCGGCCGTTCGGCCGAGCAGGCGCGCAAGCGCCATTTCCGAGGCCCGCTTCAGCGGCCTCGGGGGGTTTAGGAGCGAGTGCCGAAGAGACTCAATTTGGCTCGCGTCTGGTGGACGCCGTCCACCATCCCGATGGTCGCGTGCCGGTCGGCGGCGAGGGACGCCGCCAGCGTTTCGGGAATGTCCGCATAGGCTTCGACGACGCGGATCGCGGCCTCGGGGGTCGGCAGTTCCCCCGGCTCCGTGCCGAGCCAGATCGTTGCTTCGCCCTCGTCGGGCTCGTCTTCGGTGGGCGTGAAGACTTGCGCGAAGAAGCTCTGCAGCGGGCGATCCCATCCGATCACCGCCTTGATGACACCGTTTCCGGGCCTCGGCTTCAGTTCGTAGCGGCTCATGTCTGGCTCCTGCGGATACGATGGTTGACGTGCCGGGCCGCGCCTTCGGCGCTGCGCAGTGCCTTGCGAACGGCCCTGGCGGCACGCGGGGCGCCGCTCCTGGCGAGAAGGTTACGCGCGGCGCGCAGATGGTCAATCGCCTCCGCCACGGCGGCGCGATCGGCCGGCGCCGCTCGTTTGATGGATCGCATGGCTTGGTCCTCCAATTATGCCGTCAGGATGCCGCCACCTGGTTGGTGGGCTGGAGCTCGATGGCGATCGCGTCGCGGCCGATCACCGCCGAGAACTGCCGGCCTTCGGGCACGAACCATTGGGCGCGATAAGCGATGATCGCCCGCAGGCGCTCGACGAGCGCGGCATCGTCGCCGAGCAGAAGGCGGGTAGCCATTTCCCTGGCGTCGAGAAGGAAGCGGTCGTTTTGGGTCTCCCAGCTATCAGCGTCGCGATCGTCGCTCGCGCAGAAGCAAGCGGCTTCCAGCAGATCAACCAGCTCCTCGGGCGAGACGGCGTCGCGAGAGCCCAGCAGGATATTCGCATCTTCGAAGGTCCAGAACAGGCCATCGTCATATTCGATGACGACAGGTGCCGGGACGGTAATCGTTTCGGGCTGCGGACCTGTGATTTCAAGCACGAGGTCGAGCCGTTCGACCGGGCCGCTTTCGAGACCGGGTAGCTCGGTGCAGTCGAAGACATGGGCGCGGCCATCGCGCTCGATCTCGAAGCGGAGCGCGGCGATGCGCTGCAGTGCGTCGTACCAGCTATATCCGGCCATGGCAGTGTCGGGGTCAGCCAAGCGTCCTCTCAGACGGCCATCGCGGGCAAGCGCGAACGCCGCGCATTGTTCGAGTGGCGGACCGAAGTCATCGACGAGCATCAGGTTATCGGCGGGGATGAGCCCCTGACTCTCGCGCCCGCTGTTCTGGTCGGCAGTCGCCGGGATCCATGCCCGCAAGAGCGGCGTCGCCTCGGGCAGATCGACGCCAAGCTGGGCGGCCTCGGTCCACTGCGCATGAGACAGTCGATGGCTGCCGAGCGAGGCGATGTGCCGGTAGATCGTCTTGAGCACCCTATTGCGAAGCGCTTCGAGGGCGGCGTTTTCGACCATCTCCTTGCGGGCCGGCAGGACGAGCTGCAGGGCCGGCGCATCGACGATATCGACCCGGGCCCACCAATGGCGATCCTTCTCGTCGACTGACGGCAGGACGCAAGGAACCGTGAGGCCGTGAAAATTGATGCGCGGTTGATGGGGCGTCGTGCGCCCGTCGGTGAACAGGCCGATCCGCACGCCATCGACCTCCTCGACCACATCGGCCCCGGCGAGCCAGTCGGCTTGCGTAAGGGGTACGCCGTTGAAACGGATCGGTGTGGGACAATAGCGCGCCGCGCCGCTGGCCACTGCTTCGAGATTCCTAGTGCAATCGTCGTCGAGCAGAAGACGGATTGCAGTTCCGAAGCCATGATCGCAGGGGGCGACAGCTATCGGTGCGCCCGATTCCCAATGGTCTGGTCCGATGGTGATAGCCCAGCCCTCGCCCGGACCGCGCGGGCAGGAGCGGATTTCGACATGGCGACCGGCAAGGCTGAAGACGCCCATGCCGGCAGGGTCTTCGCGCCGCGCGATGTTGTCGTCCCAGCCCGAGCGCCCGAGCGCCAGGATCACGGCGGGATCGGCGATACCCGCGCCGTCATCCGCGATGACAAGCCAGCTCTGCCCGTCGGCCTCGGCAACATCGAGATCGATGACCGTCGCGCCGGCTCTGCGCGAATTCTGGATGAGCTCAGCCAGGGTGTCGACCAGCGTGTTGTTGAAGAGGCGCGTCACCTTGGTGATCGCGGCGGGATCGACCTGGCTGTGGATGACGGTGGGAAGGGGCATCGGGGTCTCCTGGACAAGAGCGGACCTGCTCCCCCGGCCCTCCCCTTCTCCCCTTTCGCAACCGATCAGGCACAGCGGCGCTGGTCTCGGCCTCGGTCTCGATGTGGACGTAGCGCTCGCCGTTCGGACGCCGCTTGCGGATATGGAGTTTCCTCGGGACGGCGATTTCGGATGGGAGGACCAGAGCGCGCGGTCAGGTGCCGGACGCGATCTGGTTATCGTACAGTGGCCGGTCGTCCGGACGCCACTCGCCTGGAAGCCAGATACGGCCGTTGTAGCTGATGCGGCCGACAGGCATGTGTTCGAGGAGCAGGGTGGCTTCAGGGAACATACTTGCGCCCAGGCCGTTCATGTCCCGCCGATCGCAGTAAAGGCGCGAGGCGTCAGCCCAGTCAGCCGCCCAGATGTCGGGATAGCCCTTCTGCACGATACGGAATGGTCGGCGCCGACGCGGAGGGCTCTGGCAGACGGCGCCGCCCTTGACGATGAGGGCCATGTCTCACGCGGCCTTTTGCACTATCCACTCGTACAGCAGATGGGCGTCCGGCTCATATTCCGATCCGATCGAGATGCGAACGAACTTGCCATCGCACGCGAAAGCCGACGCCCGCGGGAAACCGAGATAGGATTTGCCTTCGAGGATCAGATCGCCCGAGCGCACCTTGGTGATCGTCCGCGTGGTCCCAATTGCGCGATGCCCTGCCGGCGCATCGACCAGTTTGAGGGCGTCGCCCGCTTTTACGCGCTTCTTGAAGGCGGCCAGCGATACGATCGCGTCGACCGGATTCTTCAGTCCGTTGCGTTTCGCGAGCGCCGACCAATAAACCTGTCCAATGCGCGCTTCGCAGTAGAAGGAGCAGGACCAGAAGTCCTGTAGAGGGTTGGTGCGGGTAGTTCCGAACCGCTCCATCTGGTCGCGGATCGCGACCTGCGCGGCCTCCTGAGCGTCACGCCCGGTCAGATCCTCGGGCCAGTCGAGGATCTCAGCGGTGATCTTGCGTCCTCCCGCGAATTTCTGGGTCTGGATCGCAAAGGACGCGTTCGGAAAGCACCGCGCCAGATGCGGTTCGATGCGGCCAGCGAGGGTCGCAAGATTATCACTGGGACGATAGAGATCGCCCTGATAATGGAAGTTGCCTCGATCGTCATATGGGGTCTGGCTATAGAGGCGCGCGGGCGCGCCCGACGAAGTGGTGTCGGTCATTACATATTTCCTCGGATGATTGGTTTTCCGCCGTTCGCGGGCGGAGAATGTCAGGCGCCCGGAAGAGACGCCTCGATTTCGTTGGTGAGAGGCTCTTCACTCAATGCAGCTTCATTTGCTTGAGCAGGTGAAGGAGAAAGAGCCCCTCAACGAAGCTGTCCGCCATAAATTTTCTCGATGAGACAGTTGCGCGGCCCAATCGCCACGCCATCCATGAGTTTCTTTCTCCCTCCCTTTGACTTGCACGCCGAATGACGGCACGTATCTGTTTACGCTTGCGCAATCACGCATGGGTCAAGACCAGTCTATCCAAACAAAAGAAGGAACCTGCATGGCCGAGGCCGAACAGTCGGACGTGATGTCTCTGACCGTGGCGCTGCTCAGCGCCTATTTTGCGAACAACACCGTGCCGAGCAGCGAACTGCCCGCGCTGGTCGAGGGAACTCGAAAAGCCTTGTTGGGCGATGCACCAGTGGTGTCGCCAGCCCCTGAAGAGACAGTGTCCGCGCCGGTGTCAGTTGAACCAGCGGCTGTGCCGCCGACACCAGCCCCCGAGTTCAAGCCAGCGGTGACGGTAGATGCAAGCCTTGCGTCGCCCGATCAGATACTGAGCCTGATCGACGGCAAGCCTTATAAGTCCCTGAAACGCCATCTCTCGACTCACGGCCTGACGCCCGCAGAATATCGCGCGCGCTATGATCTGCCCGCGGACTATCCCATGGTCGCACCCGGTTATTCCGCCGCGCGCCGGGAGGCCGCCCTGAAACTTGGTCTTGGCGGCAAGCGGAAGGACGTCGCCGCTAATCCGGCGCTAGCCGAGGCGGGCAGCGAAGCCCCGGCAGCCGAAGTGGCGCCTGCGGAAGTGGTCGCGGAAGTGCCCGCGCCGGTGCGCAAGGCTCGAGTGAATGCCTCTGCCCCGGCAACTAAGGCGAAGCCCAATGCCGTAGCCGGGAAGGGCAAGCCCAGCGCTGTCGCCGAGACCGTTGCGGCGCCGGCAGGCGAGCCGGCCCCAACGCCCGAAGCGACTGCCAGCGAAGCTGCGCAAGTGAAGGCGACGCCCGCTCGCGGGCCGCGCGCGAAGGCAGCCCCTGCAAAGGCCTCGCCAAAAACGTCGAACGCCAAGGCCGCCATCGGCAAAGGGAAACCGGCAGCGGCTGTCGAGCCTGCAAAGCCAAAGCGCAGCCGTGCGACGAAAGCTGACACCCCGCCGACAGCACCGGTCGAAATCGCTCCTGCTGAAACGGCCTCGGCAGAATAATGCTATGGTCCGAGCGCGGTGACGCAACCGGACCATCACCGTTCACAGGGGTGGCGAGCCACCTGCTTTAGCACAGGGAAACGACCTTCATAGGTAGCGGGATCGGAACGCTGTACCCGGTGGCAAGATTCACGAAGGCGCCGGCGTGGCCAATCGACCCGCGTCCGAGCAGATCGAACAGGAGCGCCAGCGCGTGGCTCGCAAGCACCCGGTTGACGAAGAGCGACTGGCGCTCGAGCGCCTCGGCGACCGAACAGGAGGGCGCATCGTCTTCGGCCAGGCCCTCGTCGGCGAGTTCGGGAAAAGCCTCGAGCACCGTTGGAAGGCGATTATCGTCGCGGCCGGTTCCACGGCCCGGGCATCCGATCAGATATTGGCCGTCGCTGGCGCGGTTGCCGAGGTCCAACCAATAGATGGGCGGGTTCCGCGCATCCTGCAGCGCCGCGCCCAGCGCGCGGCGGGCCGAGGCCGTGTCGACGCAGCTGATGAGCACATGGCTGTTGTCGACGCCGATCGCTCCGGGTGCGCGGCCGTGGACCGCCTTCCAGGCCAGACCATGGGCAAGGTTGATCCGTTCGGTCAGCGTCCTCGCCTTCGAATTGCCGAGATCGCAGCGGTAGAAGGGCTGGCGGCCGAGATTCGCCTCGGTGACGATGTCTTCGTCGACCACGGTGACCTCGAGCGAGCGTGAGGAAATTGCGCGCAATGCGGTATCGAGCGAGGCGAGCCCCATCAGCATTTGCGCTCCGTTTCCACCGCATCCCACGAGCAGGATTCGGACAGCGCTGTTGTCGAAGGCGGCGGGAAGATAGTGGCGCTTGGGGCTCTCAGGCTGCATGGATTGTCTCCGGAAAATGGACTGCGCGGTACGGCCAGGAACATGCCGCCCGCGCAGAGCCGCGCTGCCATGACCGGGCCAGCGGGATCGTGGAGCCGGCCGATGACGAGCGAAATTTTCGTAGCGTGGGCGTCGTCCGCATCGTCGGTCGCGCTGAAATAGGCGGGCCCCCGCCCGTGGCTGTGGATGTCGCAGACCATGTGCCAGCCCGGCTCGCAGACCGGGGGGCGATAGACGAGGCGTGTCGGCGTGGCGTCGTCGATTGCCGGAAAATCGACCGCGAACGTGTTGGTCGTCTCGTTCCAGAGGATGAAGGCCGCAGCCTCGTTGGGCAGAGCCGCCCGGAAGTGATCGAGGATCGCAGCCAGATGCTCGCCAGGGATCAGTCCGCAGCGCAGGTCGGCCTTGGGTGACCCGATGCTGCCATAAGGAAGATAGGCGGCGATCGGCGGCGTCACCGGCGCATCGAGAGCAAGCCATGGCCGGCGCAGGATGAGCATTACGCCATCCTTGCCCACCGCAAGGCCGTGGCCGGCACGGCTGCCGCGAAGCGCGTCGAGTGCCGGCGAGCCACCGCTCGATGGCACCGGATAGCAGGGCACGACAGCGAGCAGTGCCGCCGCGGTCGGATCTTCGGCGATCATGATCATCTCCCTGCCGCTGCGGCAACGAGCATACCGACCGTGACCGCATCAGCGGCGGGACGGACTTGCCGCTGGCCGGCGGCAGGATGGAAGGATCGGAGCCGCTTCACCGGAAAACGACGCGCGCCGCGCGCGGCAAGATCGTCCCAGAGCCTGACCAGGCCGCCCTTCCCCGTGACCGTCCGCTCCTGGCCGGGGTTGGGGTGAGTTGACCAGCTGTCGAACACCGCGCGCTCGAATTCCGAGATGGCGGCAACGCCCAGTGTTTTCGGCCTCGGGATGTTGCCCCAGCACAGCCGGCCTTGGATGAAGACGTTGAGGATCGGCGAATGGAGCACCGGCGTGTCGGCGGCAGGGCGCTCGCTTGCGGCAAGCGCGTAAACGCCGAGGCCGGAGCGCGTGGCGACGAACAGATGGGCCGGGTATGGCACCGCGACGGTAGTGCGCCGTGCGAGCGCCCGAAGGCCATCGGGGGGCGACGACAGCGCAAAATAGGCTTGGCGCACCTGCTCCGGCACCCACCAGGCGAGGACGTCCGGGTGGGAGACAAGCACATTGGCCGGCAGGATCTCTGGAACCGCGGTCCGGCCCAGCGCCTCTGTCCATTGGCGCAGCTGTGCCCGCGACAGGGGCACGCCGGCGGCGATCGTCGGACGCCCGTCCGCATCGTGCTCGACGGCATGCATGCTGGCGAAGGCCGCCGCATCCGGCCTTGGAGCGCCATAAGGGCTGGGCGTGCGGGGCGTTCCCGCCTGATAGAGCAGAACGGCGTTGGTCAGGACGAGACCGCCGCCAGTGGTTTCGAAGTGGCTGCTGTGATCGGACATGACGGCCTCACGGATTGGGTGGGTCGAAGCGGACGAGGTCCTGGGCGGCGAGCAGGAACTGGACGCCGAGGCGCAGGCTTGCGAACCAGTCGTCGATCCGGCTGACATCGGGCAGCGGGCAGATGCCGCAGACGTCCATGAAGCCCATTTCCATGCCGTGGCGGGCGACATCGTCGAGCTCGCGCGCGAACTCATCGAAAGGCACGAGCGTCAACGGCGGCAGGGACGAGCATTCCTCGATCCCCGGCACATATTCGTAGAGAATGTCGGTATCGAAGTGCCAGGCGTTGCGGTCCGATGGCAGCCGCTTGAGCGCCTTGTGCGCGTCGCGAAGCTGGCAGAGCGCCTCGCGCAGGCCCTTCGGAAGGGCGGCCGGTTTCGCCGCGTTCGCGCCGATCATCCAGTCAGGCCGGCGCGCGTTCATCTCCGAAGGCATGGTCTGCTCTTCGAGTTCCTCGGCGCTGAGGCCGTGATAGGCGATCAGGCTCTGGCGCGCGCCCTCGTCGTCGATCTCCCCGTCCCAGTAATACATGGAGATTTCGTCGAAGAGGTCCTGGTAGCCGAAGATCGGGAGCGCGGTGCCGAGGGTTTCGCCGAGCGCCGCATAGGCCGCGGCACGCCAGGGGGTGGGCGCCTCGCCGGTTTCGATCCAGCCGAGATCCAGCTGTCCGAGGCTGTCACACGCGACCGCGATCGCCGGCGGGTTGGCGTCTTCGCCGGTGAGGACCGCGATCCGCAGGTCGACGATTTCGATCGGGTCCAGGATGTCAACGGCGGAGTAAAAGTCGTCCATTAGGCGGAGTAAAACCAGGCCACTTGATCCGGGTGTTGGCGAGCGCCGTGAGGGCGTAGCCCGAGCGGGGGTCGCCAACACCCGGATTGTCATTT
>NZ_WRPO01000012.1 GCF_009746585.1 Novosphingobium aquimarinum | reverse complement strand
CGGTGTAAATCCCTCATCCCCCTCGCCGCCATCGCGAAAGGGAAAAAGTGGACGACTTTTACGCCGCCCGCAGCAGCACTTCGCCGCCGCTACCGTGGTCTAATTTTGCACCGCCGTTCTCACCGCGCCGAACTGGTGACCGAGCTGATGTCCGCCCGCCGGGCCGTTGGCGCCGCGAAACGCGGTGAGGACGATGCCGCCCTGCGCAAAGCCCGGACGAGAGTGGATCAGGCCAAACGCGCGCTGGGTGAGCGGGGCCCGGTATGGTGGACGGATGGCGCGCCCGACTACAATCGCCATCTTGCACGCAATACGCCCTATGCGATGTGGTACGAACGGCTAGAGGTATGAGAAGAGGATGGGAGGCGGATACAGCGAGTCGGGCTCGTCCCCTGTCGCCCGCCCATCGTCATGCTGGGCTATCGCGCAGTCGGAGAACGCTTTTGCATCGAATTATCTGGTTGATCGCAGGGGCGCTGGCACTGCTGATCATCTGGTTCATGGTCTCGCTCAACACCCCGGACGTGGATCCGGGCATCAATCCGAACAGCGAGAGCATGAATAACCAAAACTGAGCGCCCTCGGGCGCCGGCGCGGTTCCGACTTCGTCCGAGGGACGCCGGCTCAGCCGTCCTGGGTTTCGAACTGGCGCTCCTTACGGGTCTCGCGCGCTGGACCTAGCGTCTTGTCGGTAGCGGACAAAGCCGCGATCCTGTCGCCCAGACGCAGCGCCAGGGCCATGATCGTCAGTGTCGGGTTGGCCCAGCCACCGGTCGGGAAGACGGAGCTTCCCGCGATGTGAAGGTTGGCGATGCCATGGACCTTGCAGTCCGCGTCGACGACCCCGGCGGAGCGATCGGTCGCCATGCGGGTCGTGCCCATATGGTGATAGCCGCCGATCGGATGCATGCTGACCAGCGAATCGTTGACCCAGCCTTGCGAAGGATCGCGCAGCCAGTCCGCCGGTTCGACTCGCCCCAGCCCCTTGCGCTCGAGCTCACGCCGCAGCGCCCCGACCAATCCGGCGACGCTGGTGACATCCAGCTCGCTCAGCTTCCAGTCGAGCTGGACTCGCGGGATGCCCAGCGCGTCACGGTCTTCGCCCAGCACGACTCTGCTATCGGGGTTCGGCGCCTGCTCGGCGCGCACGACGATGGCGAGATCGCGCAGGCCGAGCCGGTTCATCAGCCAGGGGCGCGCGGGATCGACTGCGCTCTGCATCGTGCGTGTCGTTTGCTTGAGCGCTCGCCACAGCACCCGCCCTCTTCGATCCGGGTTCGACTTGTGTTTGGCCGAGGCATAGGCCTGCATCACCACCGATTGCCGACCATGCGCGGGCGGCCTCGCCGCGATCGTGAGCGAACTGTTGAGCAGGCCTTCGCGCTCTTGCAGTGCGGGCGACGCCGCGATGAGGTGGGCGAACATCGAACGGTCGCGCGCGTGGCGACGGCGGAAAGCGCCGAGGAGCGGCCAGGCCCTGGCGTCGAGAATGCGGCCGCCGCGCGCGTGGGGATGTTCCATGAAGAAGCGTCCGACCAGATCGCGATCGTTGCCGATGCCCCTGCGATCGACGGAACGCGAGGCGAGCATGATGCGCGGGGTTTCGATGCCGCCAGCGGCCAGAACGAAATGGGTCGCGTGCACCTTGAGCCGGCCGCCCCGCAGGCTGACCGCATCGATCGCTTCGATCGCCTGCCGCGAGGGGGACAGGATCAATTCGCGCACGGTGGCGTGAGTCACCAACGTCACGCGGGGGTTGTCGAGCAAGTCGCGGGAATTGGCGGCGGAGAAGCGATCGAAGCGCTGATCGAACTGCCAGGAGCGAAACCGCAGTTCAGCCCCATCGAAGTCGAGCGGCGGGGACGGTTCGTGCCAGTCCGGCAAGCCGAGATGTTCGCGAGCTTCGCGGTAGTAGGCGGCAAGGGTCGCGTGATCGATCGGCCAGCCCGAATGCGGGACCCAGCTTCTCGGCGCGAAATCGATCGGGTCGAGTTCGGCGCAGCGACCGCCCCAGATCGCAGTGGTACCGCCGAAGAACCGCAGCCGCGCGTCCTCCAGTTCGGGGTATTCGTGCCCGATCACGTCGCCTCGATTGAGCGCGGCCGTTTCCGGTTCGTAATCGAGGCCGCCGCTCTCGAGCAGGACGACGCTCAAACCTCGCTTCACGAGCCGGCGAGCGAGGGTCAGCCCGGCCGCGCCGGCGCCGACAATCGCGACATCTCCGGCTAATCGGGTGCGCGGTCCATCATTCAGATCGAAAAGCATGGGATGTGAGCTAGGCTAAACAACGTTCCTTCGCCGATCGTGCAATCGACATCGAAAAGATGGTCTCTGATCCGCCTATTTTCAACTCACAGACACAAAACTTTCCGTATACGTCAGCGGCCCGGGCTCTGCGCAAGGGCGCGGGCAAGCGGATCGATCTCATCCTTGGGAATACGGCGGGCGATCACCGGCATCGGCGCATCGGGCTTGTGGGCATCGACCACCGTCTTGTCTCCCTGCCAGGCGCGCAGGCGATCGGCGATGTACGTGGCGCGCTGGCCGCCGATCAACGGCGCGGTCTTGCCGGGGCGGTGGCAGTCGAGACAGGCGGGAAGTTGATCCTGGGGCAGGCCCCGAATGATCAGCGGGTGCGTCACCGCGAGTGGAGCGTCGACAAGCCCCGGCATCGCGGCGAAATGGCGCGCCAGCGCCTGCCTGTCGGATGGGCTGAGACCGGCGGCGGCCACTTGCATGACCCCGCTGGCGCGCTTGCCCGAGGCATAGGCGGCGAGCGCATCGGCCAGAGCCTGGGGCTTCTGACCGGCGAGGATGGGGATGTCGTCCTGCCCGCGACCAAGCCCGTCCGAGCCGTGGCAGCCGATGCAGCCGGCCAGCACGCCGGGGCGCAGGCCGGCAAGGTCCGCGGTGGCGGGGGCGGGGGCTTCGGTCAGCGCGGCAAATTCGCGCGCCGTCATGTCCGGCAGGCGGCGCAGGAATCCGACCATGCGGCGCACTTCGTCCGGGCGGTCGAGGCTCGGCCAGGCGGGCATGCCGGTGTACTTCACCCCGTGCTGAACGATCCAGAAAAGTTCGGCGTCGTCGTAGTGGCCGACGGTGGTCGCAAGATCGGGCGCGGGCGGCGTCGCGGATTGCATTGCGGGCGAGGGCGCAAGCCCCGGCGCGCCATGGCATGTCGCGCAGGATTGGCGGAAATGCCCGGCGGCGCTGACCAGGGCGCTATCGTCGCGCACCTTTTTGGGCGTCTGGAAAGTGCTGTACGTGCGCACCGAGTTCTGCATGGTCCAGTGCAGGAACCAGTCGGTGATCTTCCAGTGCCCGGAACTCGCGGAGATCTGGAAAAGGCCGGACCAGGCGAACAGCATGCCCGCCAGCACCAGCGCCGCGATAGCGAGAACCACGCGTTTCCAGGTGATGCGGAGGATCATGCGGCGCTCTTTTCCGGATCGCGCAGCAGCCGCCCGAGCAACAGCAATCCGCCCAGCAGATAGCTGCCCGCACCGATCGCCAGCATGACGACTCCGCCCAGCTGCTGGTCCGCCAGCGCCTCGAGCCCGAGCGGGGAGGCCGCATGCATCGCGTGTCCGTAAAGCGGACGCGGCGCGAGGCCGACGAGCACGCCCAGCAAGGTCATGTGCATCGACGTGAGTAGCAGCGCGCCGATCCCCGCAGCGCGCGAGGGCGTGTGCAGCACTGCGCTCCACAGCAGCATTCCGGCGGCGAGAAAGCTGGCTTGTTCGACCGCCGCGACGAGGATCGAAGTGGCCGTCCAGGCGCGCAGCAGCGGCAAGTGCCAGCCCCACACCGTCGCCAGCTCGACCAGCATCATCGCCATCGGTGTGACAAGGCGCGGCCAACGGCTGGCGGGATCGAAGCGGCTGCGCGTGCATGCGAAAGCGAGCAGCGGTGCGGCGACAGCCACCGCGATCATGTGCGCCGCCATGTGCCCGGTCATCCCGAGGCCCGAAAGCGTCCAGCCCAGCGGCACGAGCGCGAGCCCGCCGATCAGTGCCGCGCGCTTCACCGGCAATTCCCGATGAACACGACAGGCAGCGCGGTGTAGATCACCGCGACGAAACTCAGCCCCGCCAGCAGCATCGTCGAAACGGCGAGGAAGCGCAGCCGGTCGACATCGGTCGAATCCTGATGCGGCGGCGCGTCGCCCGGAACGCGCGACTGGCGCCAGGCGATCCAGCCCGACGCCGCTATCACGATCAGCGCGATCACAGTGCCGACGACGAAGAGCGTGGGAAAGGTCGCGAACTTGCCCACTTTCGCACAGGATATCGCCGCCCATAGATAGGAGAACAGGAAGTGCGCCGCCCAGGTCGTCGGCGGCACGATCAGCGTCCACAGCGTGACCTTGACGCGTTCCTTGGTCCGAGGCCTCTCGTCCTTCATGCAAGCTCCGGGAACAGGCCGATGGTGGCGTAGGTGACGACTGTCGTCAGCGCGAGGAAGTGCATGTAGACGGTGACGTTGCGCAGATCGGCGTCGTAGCGCGGCGTCATCTTTCCGGCGAGGCTGCGCGCCAGGGCATAGCCCAGCATGATCACCGCGATCGCCGCGTGGACGCTGGTCCAGATCGCCAGTGTCCAGACGATCGCGGGGTAGGAATGAAGCGTCGGCTCCATCCCGGTGGTCCAGGGTCCCGCAATACCGGCGAGGCCGCTGATCATGCTTGCAGCGATGCCTGCCACCAGCAGTCCGCGCGCCGTGCCGATGCGGCCCTTCGCATTGCATTCGCGCGCGGCCACCGTCAGCAGCCAAGCCGCGAGGCCCACCGCCAGCGCGACCATCGGCCAGAACACGCCCGGCGCGCTCGCAAGCTCGGGCGGGGGGAAATCCTCGTGCTTGGTCCAGAAGAAGTAGTAGCCGAACACGAGCCCGGAAAAGGCCGTGGCGTCGGCCATCATCGTGATGAACATCGCCCACCAGCCCGGTGCGGACGAGCCCGAGAGGTAGAGCGGCATTTCCATGCCGTGGCCGATCGGCTTGCTCTCTTTCTCTGGGATCTCTGCCGTGCCGGTCCACAGCCACCATAGCACCATCGCCAGCGTGGCGATACCGGATAGCAGCGCGAGCCAGTAGAGGTGGTAGGTGGTGAGGATGAACACGCCGCCCAGCGCGAACGCCGTCATCATCGGTTTCCAGCTCGGCGTGCCGAGACGGATCACGGCGATCGGGCGCGCGTCGAGCACGGTGGTGACGATGGTTTCGCGCCGACCTTCCTCGGCATCGGGGAGGAAATAGCGGCCCTCGTCGACCTTCCTCATGAAGTCCTGCTGGTCCCAGATCGGGTAGCGGCTCTCGACCAGCGGGATCGAGCGGATGCCCCAGTGCTCGTCCTGCGGGTGCGCCAGCCATTCGAGCGTGCCCGCGTTCCAGGGATTGCGCTCGGCCAGAGCACGACGCGGCGAAAGCGCGAGGTCGATGCAGATCAGCGCCGCGCCCGCCGCGAAAATGTAGGCGCCGATGCTCGAGGCCAAGTTGAGCCCGTCGATGCCGAGTTCGGCCGGATAGGTGAAGACGCGGCGCGGCATGCCTTCCAGCCCCGACAAGTGCATCGGGAAGAAGGTGACGTTGGCGCCGACGAACAGCAGCCAGAACGCGATGCGACCCAGCCGGTCGGACAGCTTCTTGCCGGTGATCAGCGGCCAATAGTAATAGAGCCCGGCGAACAGCGGCATCAGCGTTCCGCCGATCATCACGTAGTGCAAGTGGGCGACGATGAAGTAGGTGTCGTGCGCCTGCCAGTCGAACGGGGCGACCGCGACCATCACGCCGGTCAGCCCGCCGATCACGAAGATCGCGAGGCTGCCCGCGGCATAGAGCATCGGCGTCGACCAGATCACCCGGCCCGCCCACATCGTCGCGATGAACACGAAGATCTGCACTGCCGTGGGGATCGCGACCGCTTCGGACGCGGCCGAGAAGAACGCGAGACTGATCTTCGGCAGGCCGGTGGTGAACATGTGGTGGACCCACAGCCCAAACGAGAGGAACGCGGTGCCCACGGCGGCGAGCACGATCCACGGATAGCCGAGCAAGTGGCGCTGCGAGAACGTCGGCACCAGCATCGCGAACAGCGCGATCGAGGGCAGGAAGACGATGTAGACTTCGGGATGCCCGAAGATCCAGAACAAGTGCTGCCACAGCAGCGGATCGCCGCCGCGCGCCGCATCGAAGAACGGCCAGTCGAGCAGGCGTTCCATCTCGAACAGCACGTCGCCCGCGATCAGCGGCGGGAAGGCGAACAGGATCATCACCGCGACGACGAGGATGTACCAGGCATAGAGCGGCATCAGGTTGAGCCGCATGCCCGGCGGGCGGCACTTGAGCACGCCGACGATCAGCTCGACCGCGGCGGCCACCGAAGACACCTCGATGAACGAGAGGCCGAGCATCCAGATGTCGGCGCCGAGGCCTGAGAGGTCCGTGCGGGTGGTGAGCGGCGGGTACATGAACCAGCCGCCGTCGGGCGCGACATCGAAGAAGATCGAGCCGGATACGAACACGCCGCCGAGCAGGAACGACCAGTAACCGAAGGCGGACAAGCGCGGGAACGGCAAGTCGCGCGCGCCGAGCAATTGCGGCAGCAGCACGATCGAGACCGCCTCGAACATCGGCACCGCGAACAGGAACATCATCATCGAGCCGTGCAGGGTGAACAGCTGGTTGAAGGTGCCCGGCTCGACGAGATCGTTGTCGGGCACTGCCAGCTGGGCGCGCATCAGCAGGCCGAGGACGCCGGCAAACAGCATGAAGCCGAACGCGGTCAGCGTGTACCAGGCGCCGACCGCATCGTTGTTGGTGTCGGTCCACTTGAGGAACAGGCCCTTGGGCGAATCCCATACGGCGCGCAGCCGCTCCTCCTGCGCCCGGCGCAGTTCGGGATCGTCTTGTTCGTGCAGGCTCATGGCGCGCCCTTGAGGTAGCGGGCGATGGCTTCCGCTTCAGCCTGCGGCATGGCAGCGTAGGCCGGCATGCGGGCGCCCGGCTTGAACGCCGAAGGATCGCGAATGAAGGCGGCGGTGTTGGCAACGGTCGGCTCGAGAATGCCGGCGCCAAGCGTCAGTCGCTCGGAATAGTGCGTGAGGTCGGGGCCGATCACGGCATGGTGCGGCGTGCCGGCGATCGCGTGGCACGCGCCGCAGCCGCGCCGGTCGAAGGCTTGGGCGCCGCGGCCGCTCGATGCGCGCTCAGTGCGCCGCGCTTCGGCGAGCCAGGCGTCGAAGGCGGCGGGCTCCATCGCGATCACGTCGAACGCCATCAGCGCATGGCTCAGGCCGCAGAATTCGGTGCAGACGCCGCGAAACGTGCCCGGCTTGGTCGCGCGTACCACGAGCTGGTTGGTTCGGCCCGGGATCATGTCCATCTTGCCGGCGAGGCCCGGGATCCAGAAGCTGTGGATCACGTCGGTCGCGGTGAGTTCGAACACCACGGTGCGGCCCACCGGCACGCGCACTTCGTTGGCGGCCATCAGCGGCGCGGCGCCGGGCGGGGCGTAGCGGACGCGCCACCAGAATTGCTCGCCCTCGACCTGAATGCGCAAATCTGCGTCGCTTTCCGGCAGGGGGCGCATCGCCGGCAAGGCGAACAAGAGCAGCACCGTCAGCACCACGGTCGGGAAGATCGCGCCGGCCCAGAGCACGAGGCGCAGCCCGCCGCTCTCGCTCAGCGCGTGTTCGCGCGCCCTGGAGGCGTTCCAGACCAGCAGCACGACGCCGAGCGCGATCACGGCAGCGCCGCTCGCCAGAACGATGGTGAGACTCAGCGTATCGTCCGCCTCGGCGCCGAATGGCGCGAGTGCGGACTGGTGCCGATTACACCCTGTAATCAGGAGGATTGCCGTTGCGGCAAGTCGTCGCAATCGCACACGTGTCCCTGTTGCTTCGCGCTGCCAACGCATTGGACGGTATCAGGTTCTCAGGGAAATCGGAAAACTATGTTTTGTCGCGAATCGGCAATGCCGGATCCTGGGCGCTGCCGGGCGGTTCGGTGCGCGCCGTAGCCAGAAAGGCGCGCGACAGACCGTGGTAGAGCTTTTCGGGACACACGATCTTGCTGATGCCGTCGGCGATCAGGGCCGTAAGGAACAGCGGCAGGATCATTCCTCGGCTGGCCGTGGTTTCCATCAGGATGATGACCGCGGTCAGCGGCGCGCGCACCACGCCGACGAAGTACCCGATCATTCCCAGCAGCACGATCGCGGCGGTCGAATCGTCGGGAAAGGCGTAGCTCATCAAATGCCCGAACCCCGCGCCGACAGCGAGCGAAGGCGCGAAGATGCCGCCCGGCACGCCGCTGACGGCGGTGGCCAGCGTCGCAATGAACTTGAGAGGGCCGAACAGCGGCGAGGATTCGTTGGTATCCTCGATGAGACCGCGCGTGGTTTCGTAGCCCGTGCCCCAGGTCAGTCCGCCCGACCCGACTCCGACCAGCGCGACCAGCAGCCCGCACGTCAGCGCGAGCAGTACCGGGCGCGACCGCAACCGGTCGTACCAGCCGATCCCGCCCCGCGAGGCGGCCAGCAACAGCCGCGAAAACAGTCCGCCCGCCGCGCCGCCGACGATCCCTGCCACCGGCGCGATCAGCACGACCGATCCCACCGTCAACGTATCGCGCATCACGCCGAAATAGACGTAGTCCCCCGCGATGCCGAGACTGACGAGGCCGGATACGACGACGGCGGCCATGACCAGGATCGCGACGCGCTGCTCGAAGGCCGCGGCAAGCTCCTCGATCGCGAAGGCAACGCCGGCCAGAGGGGTGTTGAACGCAGCGGCGACCCCGGCAGCACCGCCGGCGATGAGCACGCCCGAGGACATCGGGACATGAAACACGCGGTGCCACAGCACCATGATCGCGGCGCTGACCTGTACCGTCGGCCCCTCGCGGCCGACCGAGCCGCCGACGCACAGGATCAGCACGGTAAAGGCGAGCTTGAGCAGCGCGGTCGGCAGCGAGAGCAGGGTGCCGTACGCGATCTCGACGTTCTTGCCCGCGGCAATGACTTGCGGGATGCCCGAACCGCGCGCGGTGGGCGCCAGGCGCTGCGTCAGCCACGCGACCAGCGCGAAGCCCAGCGGCGTGATGATCAAGGGCAGATAGGGCTGGCGCTCGACCACATGCGAGAACGTGGTCTGGGCCTGATCGCCCATCATGGCGAACAGGATGGCGACGAGGCCGAGAGACACCGCGCCGATCGCGGTCGCGGCACGGCGCCGGGCCGCATCGAACGGATCGGAAAGACGCGCTGTCCAGCGCGAGACAAAAGAGGTCAAATCCTTGCGGGTCACTTGCGGCCTGACAGCAGCTCGTCGGAAAAGCCGGCGGCGCCGAAGCGAACCGGTGTGCACAACCGGCCTATTGGCGAACTGGACCCGCGCTGCAACCCCATCCGCGTAGAGAAGCGGCGATGAAGCGAAAAATCGCCGAAACGAAAAATGGCCGGGACCCTTCGCCAGGTCCCGGCCATCTTCAAAAGTTCAGGCTACGGCCGCGAGCGTGCGACCGTGGACTGGCTCAGTCGTCGGTCGTGTCTGCGTCAGCGTCAGCGTCTGCGTCTGCCGCCATGTCCGTGTCGGCGGTCGCGTCGGCAGTGGGGGCCGGGGCGGTGCCGGTCGCATCGGCAACAGCGCCCTGGAAGGTCGTGTTGTCCATCTTGACCTTGAGGCCCGAGGCGTCAGCCATCATGAATTCGCGCTTGAGCACGATCGACTTGCCGGTGGGCAGTTCGAGCGTGATGTTGTCGCCTTCCATGCTGGTGATCTTGCCGGCCATCATGCCGTCCATCGTCTTGACTTCGGCACCGGTGGTCAGCGCCGTGTCGAGCGTCGAGGCAGCCTTCGCCTGCGCGGCGGAAACGGCCTGGTCGAGCTGCATCTTGGTCATGCTGATCAGCAGGCCCTTGGGATTCTTGCCGAAGGCGCTGGCGGGCAGCGTCGCCTTGTGCATGCCCGTGTCGAGCACGACGTTGGGGCCGGCCAGCTTCGTGATCCTGCCGACTTCCTCACCCTGTGGCCCATAAACGATCGCACCGACGGCGAGCGCGGCCTGTACTTCGGGAGCCACTTCCTGCGCCATCGCGGCCGCGGGAACCAGGCTCGCGCCGGCAAGGGCAAGGGCGATAAGGGTCTTCTTCATTGTGTACTCCTCTGAAACCACGGACAACTAACAAAAACATCCAACACAATGGGCGCCGATCCGTTCCGGGACAGGCGGCAAGCTCGTGATGATCGGCACGTGAGGCAGCCTGCGACGGGCACTGGCGGCTATGCCGGACAGTCCGGTGGATCGGACCATCACCTGGAAACGATGCCGCATGCGGCGTCGATCCCCCGGTTTTCTTAAGGACCGCTTGTACGGGTTGGCAACTGAATAGCCCGTGAATTCCCCGTTCTTCGATGATTGCGATCGCAGCGCGTCACGGGACTGGCCACGCCGGGCGCGATGCGGCATAGCTCGCCGGTTGGGCACGCACTGCGTGCCGCGAAGGGGTAGCGGCCGCGCGGGGCGGTCTCGCCGGCAACGGGTTTTCGAGCGGAACACGCAAGGGCCCGAAGCGTTTGGTCGTTCGGGCCGCAGCGGGATTGAGGGCAGCACTTGGGCGAGCAACAGGACTGGGGCGACGAGGGGATCGAACCCGCCGTGTGGCGCTATGCCATGGCCAATCGTGCGCATGTCGTCATCGATGCCGAAAACTATTTCGACATCATGCGCGAGGCGATGGTGCAGGCCCGGCAACGGATCTTCCTGATCGGCTGGGATTTCGATACGCGGATCCTGCTGTCGTCGGGACGCCGGTGGTGGAGCCTGCCGCGCAAGGGCCGCTACCCCGCGCGGCTCGGTTCGTTCATCTTGTGGCTGGCGAAGACCACGCCGGGGCTCGAGGTTCGCATCCTCAAGTGGAACATCTCGATGTTCAAGTCGATGCTGCGCGGATCGATGGTGGTCGACCTGCTGCGGTGGGCGATGCAGCCATCGATCGATTTCAAGTTCGATTCGGCGCACCCGGTCGGCTGCAGCCATCATCAGAAGATCGCGGTGATCGACAGCAAGTTCGCGGTCTGCGGCGGTATCGACATGACCACCGACCGCTGGGACACGCGGGAGCACGTCCACAACGATCCGCGCCGCAAGCGCCCCGCCGGGCAGCACTACGATCCGTGGCACGATGCGACGATGCTGCTCGAAGGCGAGATCGCAGAGGGCTTGTCGGCGCTGGGGACCGCGCGCTGGAAAGCGGCGGGCGGCGGCGACTTGCCGGCCTGCAAGCCGCAAGCGGAATCGGCCTGGCCGGAATCGATCGATGCCGAATTTCGCGACGTGGAACTCGGCATCGCGCGCACGCGGGCCAAGTACGGCGATTGCCCGCAGATCAACGAGATCGAGCAATTGTTCGTCGCGCAGATCCGCCGCGCCAAGAAATTCATTTACGCCGAGACCCAGTATTTCGCGTCGCGCCTCATCGCCGAAGCGATCTGCGAACGTCTTGCCGAGCCCGATCCGCCGGAATTCGTCATCGTCAATCCGCTCCACGCCGACGGCTGGCTGGAGCAAGTGGCGATGGACAGCGCCCGCGCCGAACTGCGCGAGGTGGTCAATGCCGTCGATCACGCCGGTCGCTTCCGGATCTTCACGCCGTACACCAGCGGCGGCACGCCGATCTACGTCCATGCCAAAGTGACGATCATCGACGACGAGATCCTGCGCGTCGGCTCGGCCAACATGAACAACCGCTCGATGGGGCTGGACAGCGAATGCGACGTCTTCATCGACGTCACCCGGCCCAAGAACGCGCATTGCGGCGATCAGATCCGCAACTTGCGCCTGTCCTTGATCGCGGAGCATTGCGGCCTCTCGATCGAGCAGGCGGCAGCGGAACTGGAACGGCACGGATCGATGATCGCGATGATCGACGCGCAATCGAAAACCGGCAAACACCTCGATACGCTGCCGTTGCAGGCTATCTCCGAACCTGAAAGAGTGCTGGCCAAGGGGGCCATCCTGGATCCGGAACGGCCTGATGAAATGTTCGAACCGATGAGCAAGCGCGGGCTGTTCCGGCGCAAGGGATACTTGCGCCGCACCCGCAACATGCTCGAACGCATGAAAAGACTAAAAAACAGGAGAGCGAGAGGATGAGCAGTCTTGTAGGACCCGATGAAGACGATAATCGCGGCAAAATTCCGGTTCCGGACGAAGTGCAAGACGCCATCCGTACACTGCTTCGCTGGGCCGGTGACGATCCGGAGCGCGAGGGATTGCTCGATACGCCCAAGCGCGTTGCGCGCGCCTGGAAGGAATATTGTCTCGGCTACGACGAAGATCCAGCGATCCACCTCTCGCGGATCTTCGAGGAAGTGGGCGGCTACGACGAAGTCGTGCTGCTCAAGGACATTCCGTTTCAGTCACATTGCGAGCACCACATGGCGCCGATCATCGGCAAGGCGGCGATTGCCTACCTGCCGCGCGATCACGTCGTCGGCATCTCGAAGCTCGCGCGCGTGTTGCATGGCTATGCGCGCCGCTTGCAGATCCAGGAACGCCTCACCGCCGAAGTCGCGCAATGCATCTGGGAGCACCTGAAGCCTCACGGCGTGGCGGTGGTGATCGAAGCGAGCCATGCCTGCATGACCGCGCGCGGCGTGCGGACGCCGGGGGTGAGCATGATCACCAGCCGGATGATGGGCACCTTCCTCGAAGATTCGCGCAGCCGCGAGGAAGTCATGAGCCTGATGGGCTACTGAGGCGAAGGCCTCGCCATTCGCGAGCCGGGCGGCGCCGAACCGGATACCGGTCGATGCCGCCCCGCGCGCGTGGCGCGAAGATTACCCGCCGCGCGAAACCGGGATCAGCGCGCCGGTGATCGCGGCGCCATCGGCCGAGGCGAGAAAGTGAATGACTTTGGCGACCGCGTCCGGGCTCACCCATTCCGAATAATCGGCATCGGGCATGTCCGCGCGGTTGGTCGGCGTGTCGATGATGCTCGGCAGCACCGCGTTGGCGGTGACGCTGGAGCCGGCCAGTTCCTCGGCCAGCGCCTCGGTCATGCGGTGGACGCCCGACTTCGACGCGGCATAGGCGCCCATGCCCATCCCCGCCTTGACCGCGCCGCCCGCGCCGATGTTCACGATGCGCCCGGCCTCGGACTTTTTCAGTTCGGGCAAGGCGAGCTGGGTGATCGTCGCGCCCGTCATCACGTTCATCGATTGCATCTTCGCCCAGGTTGCCAGGCTGCCGTCCTCGAGCGTTTCCCAGGCGAACCCGCCCGCGACATTGACCAGCACGTCGATGCCGCCGTTGGCGGCGACGACCTTGGCCAGTGCGCCCTTGGTCGCTTCGACGTCGGTAAGATCGATTCCGCCGATCTCCAGCGAGCCGGCGAGCGGCGCGCTTGCTGTCGGCGCGTAATCGATCCGCGCCACCTTGTCGCCGCGGCTGGCGAAAACTTCCGCGACTGCGGATCCCAGGACCCCGAAGCCCCCCGTAACGATAACCGAACGCGTCATGATATCTCCTTCTTTCGCCTGAAGGCTATCCGCCGCGACGGCATGCGACAAGCCGCTCGCTTGGTTCGCAATGCGTTCGGCGCCTGACCGACGAAATCGGCCGTGGTGCGCTTGTATGTGTGGCCGGTCACCGTTTGGCGACCGGCCATCATCACTCAGAGCTGGCCGAGCATGTGTTCGGCCGAGCTGACTTCGAAGGCGCCGGGCTGTTCGACGTTGAGCTGTTCGACCTTGCCGTCGTTGACGACCATCGAGAAGCGCTGGCCGCGCTTGCCGAGGCCGAAGCCGCTGCCGTCCATGGTCAGGCCCAGCGCTTCGGCGAACTCGCCGTTGCCGTCCGACAGCATGGTCACGTCGCTGCTTCCCGACGCGTCGTTCCAGGCACCCATGACGAAGGCATCGTTGACGGCGGTGCAGGCGATCTCGTCGATCCCCTTGGCCTTGAGCTCGCTCGCCTTGTCGACGAAGCCGGGCAGATGCTTGGCCGAACAGGTCGGCGTGAAGGCGCCGGGGACTGAGAACAGCGCCACCTTCTTGCCCTTGAAGTAATCGGCCGACTGAACCGCGTCCGGGCCGTCGCTGGTCGCCTTGATCAGCTTGACGTCGGGCAAGGTGTCTCCAACGGAAATGGTCATGTTTTCGTCCTTTCGCAGGGCAGGTGGGAATGTCCGTGCCTCATATAGGCGCGGTCCGCCGTGCGGCAACGCGGCATCCCGGAGGAAGCGCGTATTGGCATATAAAGGAATCTTTATATTTGCGTCGGAAGGCGTGAATCGGTAGGAGCGGCGGCACGACATGTGCTGTCCGGCTCCTGACAGGGGCGGCCGGCGCCCGGACCAAAGACGAGATTCATCAGGAGACTGCGCAATGGCAACCCTCGCCGAAGCGACCAAAGACTATGCGATCGCCGATATCGGCCTTGCCGATTACGGACGCGACGAAATCGCGATCGCCGAAACCGAAATGCCGGGCCTCATGGCTCTGCGCGAGGAGTTCGGTTCGTCCAAGCCGCTCAAGGGCGCGCGCATCACCGGCTCGCTGCACATGACGATTCAGACCGCCGTGTTGATCGAGACGCTCGTCGCGCTCGGCGCCGAGGTCCGCTGGGCGACGTGCAACATCTACTCGACGCAGGACCACGCCGCCGCCGCGATCGCCGCGCAGGGCATTCCCGTCTACGCGATCAAGGGCGAGAGCCTGGCCGATTACTGGGACTACGTCGGCAAGATCTTCGATTGGTCGAGCGAGGGCGATCCCGACCTCACCGCCAACATGATCCTCGACGATGGCGGCGACGCCACGATGTTCGCGCTGTGGGGCGCGCGGGTCGAAGCGGGCGAAGACCTGTTCGAGCCGTCCAACGCCGAAGAAATCGAGTTCGTCCGTGCGCTCAAGGCCTTCCTCAAGGCCAAGCCCGGCTATCTCACGGCTTCGGTCAAGGCGATCCGGGGCGTTTCGGAAGAGACCACCACCGGCGTTCACCGGCTCTATCACATCGCCAAGGAGGGCAAGCTGCCGTTCCCCGCGATCAACGTGAACGATTCCGTCACAAAGTCGAAGTTCGACAACCTCTACGGCTGCCGCGAATCGCTGGTCGACGCGATCCGCCGCGCGACCGACGTGATGTTCGCCGGCAAGGTCGCCTGCGTCGCGGGCTTCGGTGACGTCGGCAAGGGCTCGGCCGCCTCGCTGCGCCAGGCCGGTGCGCGCGTGATGGTGACCGAGGTCGATCCGATCTGCGCGCTGCAGGCGGCGATGGAAGGCTACGAAGTCGTGACAATGGAAGAAGCCGTCACCCGCTGCGACATCTTCTGCACCGCGACCGGCAACGAAGGCGTCATCACCGGCGAGCACATGGCCGCGATGAAGGACAAGGCGATCGTCTGCAACATCGGCCACTTCGACAGCGAGATCCAGATTTCCGCGCTCGACAACTACGAGTGGAAGGAAATCAAGGCGGGCACCGATCTCGTCACGTTCCCGGACGGCAAGCAGATCCTGATCCTCGCCAAAGGCCGCCTGGTCAATCTGGGCTGCGCCACCGGCCACCCCAGCTTCGTGATGTCGTCGAGCTTCACCAATCAGACGCTCGCGCAGATCGAACTGTTCGCCAAGTCGGACGAATACGAGAACCGCGTCTACGTGCTGCCCAAGCACCTCGACGAAAAGGTCGCCGCGCTTCACCTCGACAAGCTCGGCGTCAAGCTGACCAAGCTTTCCGACAAGCAGGCCAAGTACATCGGCGTGCCGCAGGAAGGGCCGTTCAAGCCCGACCACTACCGCTACTGATCGGCGCGCCAGGGGAGGGCCGGCGGCAGCGTTCATCGCGCTGTTCGCCGCCGGTCCTGCCAGCGATCTGGGGAATGTCGGCGCAAGGCTTGCCACTTGGCGGCCCAGCCCATTGTCATATCGCGGCGCGCATCGCATAGCCGCGCTCGATGGAAGCCGAACGCCTTGTGGTTCTGACGCTCGCGCTGCTGCTTGCCGTGTGGACGGCGGCAGCGGTGTGGGCAATCGTGTCGGCACGCCACCGGCTGCGCCGCGCGGAAACGCTCGGCCGTTCGGCGCGCCGCCTCGCCAAGATGGTCGAGGAATCGCCGGCGTTGCCGCTGCTGGTGCGCTCCGATGGGCGGATCGAGGCTTCGCCGCGACTGGCGCAGTGGCTGGGGCTCGACAAAGTCCCGCAATTCCTCAGCGAACTCGATGATGGCGAGCGGGGACTGTCGGCCGAAACGCTCGCCGAACTGACGCAGGCGGTTCTCAAGACGCAGAAGTCCGCCGCGCCGTTCCGCATGGTCGCGACCCCGCGCGGCTCTTCGCGCAGTCTCGCGCTGCGCGGCCATCTCGCCGATCCGCAAGTCTCGCCCGGCGGCGCCGCGCTGGTCTGGGTGTTCGACTTCAGCGACAGCGAGAGCGAACTGGTCAAGCTGCGCGAGGAAGCCGCGCGCGCGCGCGGCGATTTCACCGCGCTGGTCTCGCTGATCGAGGCCGCGCCGATGCCGATGTGGTTTCGCCGCCCCGATGGCGCCCTGCAACTCGTCAATTCCGCCTATGTCGCAGCCGTCGGCGGCGAAAATGCGGATGCGGTCGTCGCCTCGGCGACCGAACTGGTCGAGGCGGTCGACGGGCTCACCGCGCGGCAAGTGGCGACGCAGGCCGCCGACAAGAACCTGCCGATCGAGCGCATCGTCAGCATCACGATCGACGGCCAGCGCCGCGCGTTTCGCGTCCACGATCTCCCGCTCGGTACCAACGGCATTGCCGGCTACGCGATCGACATCGAGGATCAGGAAGAGATCGGTCGCACCTTCCGCGCCTTTCGCGAAGCGCAGCGGGCGATGCTCGATCAGCTCTCGGCCGGGGTCGCGCAGTTCGATGCCCATCGTCGCCTGACGTTCGTCAATCAGCCGTTCCAGCGCATCTTCGCGCTGCCGCCGGGCACGCTGGTCGATCCGCCGCTGTTCGAGCGACTGCTCGAATCGCTGCGCGACGCCGGCCGGCTTCCCGAAGTCCGCGACTTTCCCGAATGGCGGCGCGAGAAGGCCGAATGGTTTGCCGCGAGCGAGTCGGTCGAGGAGAGCTGGCACATCGCCGATGGCCGCAACTTGCGGATCGTCGCGCAGCCGATGCCCGACGGCGGCTTGCTGCTGATCGCCGAGGACCAGACCGAGCAGCTGCGCCTTTCGGCCGTGCGCGACACCCTGCTGCGCACGCGGACCGCCACGTTCGACAGTCTGTTCGAATCGGTTGCGGTGTTTGCGCCCAACGGTCTGATGCAGCTGTGGAACCGCCGCTTCGCCGCCGACTGGGGGCTCGAAAGCGATTTCCTCGATACGCATCCCAGGATCGACGTCCTGCTCAAGAAGCTCGAACCTCGGCTGCGGCATGCCGCGCAGGCGAGCACGGTCGGCGATGCGGTGCGGGCGGCGACGCTCGATCGCAAGGAAGCAAGCGGGCGCGTGGTGCTCGCCGATGGTCGCACGCTCCAGTTCGCGGGCGTGCCGCTGCCAGACGGCAACGGCTTGCTGACCGTGCTCGACATCACCGATTCGCAGAAAGCCGAAAAAGCCCTGCGCGAGCGCAATGCCGCCCTGATCGAGGCGGATGCGGTCAAGACGCGGTTCCTCGCCAACATGAGCTACGAGCTGCGCACGCCGCTGACCTCGATCGGGGGCTATGCCGAACTGCTCGCGACCGGCGTGGGCGGGGAACTCGACGAGGCGGGGCGCGCCTATCTTGCCGCGATCATCGAATCCTCGGCGCGGCTCGGCGAACACATCGAAAGCCTGCTCGACTTGTCGCAAAGCGAGGCGGGCATGTTGCCGCTGGCCGAAGAAGACATCGACCTGCAAGCTTTCGTGCGCGGTGTCGCGGAGGAGCGCCGTCGTCGGCTCGAAACCGCGGGCATCACGCTCGATCTCCAATGCCAGCCGATGGTCGGAACGATTTGTGGCGACAAGCGGCGGCTCGGGCGAGCGCTCGGCCACTTGCTCGACAACGCGATAGCCGCCACGCCGCGCCGCGGTCGCATCCTCGTTCTCGTCTCGCGCGAGCGCAAGGGGGGCGAGAACCGGGCCCAGATCGTGGTTTCCGACAACGGGAAGGGCATGGATGCCACCATGCTCGCTCAGGCGCTCGACGGCGTCGGGCTCGAACGCAATCGCAAGGGCTTCGTGCGCAAGCAGGGCATCGGCCTGCCGCTCGCCCGCCAGCTGATCGAGGCGCACGGCGGCAAGCTCGAGCTGATCTCCGAGCCCGGCGAGGGCACCGCCGCGATCATCGAGTTGCCATGAAGGTCTCGCTGACATGAAGGTCGAACTCGCCGATCTGGATGCGATGGACCGGTTCGGCAGCGTCCTTGCCGCGCAATTGCGCCCCGGCGACGTGGTCGCCTTGTCGGGCTGGCTGGGGACGGGCAAGACGACGCTCGCCCGTTCGATCATCGCCGCGCTCGGGCATTCCGGCGACGTGCCGTCGCCCAGCTTCACCATTATCGAGACTTACGATCCCCCCGCGGTGCGGCTGCCACTGGTCCACGCCGATTTCTATCGGCTGGAGGACCCTTCCGAGATCCAGGAGCTCGGTCTCGACGATTATCGCCTGGGCGCAGTGCTGCTTGCCGAATGGCCCGAACACGCCGGCGGCTTCGCGCAGGAGCCGGGCTGCCTCTCAATCCACCTCGAAACTGCGGGTGAAGGCCGGATCGCCATTGTGGAACCGGGGCCCGATTGGCTAGGGCGCATGCCATGTCCGTGACACTACCTGATGGTCTCGACGAATTCCTGGCCGGCTGTGGCTGGGGCGGCGCGAAGATCGAGCCGCTGCCCGGCGACGCTTCGTTCCGCCGCTACTTCCGCGTCACCCGTGGCGAGGACACGGCGATGCTGATGGACGCGCCGCCGCCCAACGAGGATACCGCCCCGTTCCTGCGCGCGGCGCGCTGGCTCGATGCGAACGGCATGCGCGCGCCGCACATTTTCGCCGACGATCCCGCACGCGGGCTGGTGCTGCTCGAGGATTTCGGCACGGCGCGGATGCGCGACTACCTCGAACAATGGCCCGCCGACGAGCGCGGCGTCTATCGCAGCGCGGTCGATGCGCTGGTGGCGCTGCACGAACTGCCGCCGGGGCCGTTCCTCGATTACTCGATGAGCGAATACGTGCGCGAGGTTCGGCTGTTCATCGACTGGTACTGCACTGCGCAGAACCTTTACGTCGATGCGGACGGTTTCGTGTCGGCCTGGGAAAAGGTGATCGGCGCGCTGCTGCCGCGCCAGCGGCCGGGGATCACGGTGCTGCGCGACTATCACGCCGAGAACATCATGCTGCTCGGCTCGCTGCACAACCAGGGCCTGCTCGATTTTCAGGACGCGCTGGTCGGCCACCCGGCCTATGATTTGGTCTCGCTGCTGCAGGACGCGCGCCGCGATGTCTCGCCCGAACTCGAGGCGGAGATGTTCGAGCACTACGTGCAGGCGACCGGCGCCAACGCCGAGGATCTGCGGGCCGACTATGCGCGGCTGGGCGCGCAGCGCAACACCAAGATCGTCGGCATTTTCGTGCGGCTGTGGCGACGCGACGGCAAGCCGCGCTATCTCGAGCTGATCCCGCGGGTGTGGGCGCTGCTGGAACGCGATCTGGCGCATCCCGCGCTGGCTCCGGTCGCCGCCTGGTTCGATGCCAACATTCCGGCCGAACTGCGCGCCGAGAACGGCGGGAGCTTCGCGGCATGACCATCGCCGACCGGGCGGAAGCGCTCGCCAGCGATACCGCGATGGTGCTCGCCGCCGGGCTGGGCAAGCGCATGCGCCCGCTGACGGCGACGCAGCCCAAGCCGCTGGTGCGCGTCGCCGGCCGCTCGCTGATCGACCACGCGCTCGACAAGCTCGAGGCGGCGGGCGTGGCGAAAGCGGTGGTCAACGCGCACTACCTTGCCGATGCGCTCGAAGGGCATCTCAAGGCGCGCAAACGGGGCCCCGCCGTGTCCGTGTCCGACGAACGGGAGAGGTTGCTCGAGACCGGCGGCGGCATGGCCAAGGCCCGGCCACTGCTGCCCGATCCGTTCTTCAGCCTGAACTCCGACAACATCTGGCTCGATGGGCCGACCGACGTGTTCCACGATCTTTCGCGGTTCTGGGACGCCGAGCGGATGGACGCGCTGCTGCTGCTCGTGCCGCATGCCCGTGCACTCAATTATCGCGGGAAGGGCGATTTCCACCTGGATCCCGTCGGGCGGATCACGCGTCGCCGGTCGGGCCGGATCGCGCCGTTCATCTTCACTGGTATCCAGCTCGTCTCGCATCGGCTGCTGCGCGATGTGCCCGTGGGGCCGTTCTCGACTAATGTCCTTTGGACCCGCGCGATCGAGGAAGGCCGGCTCTACGGCATCTCGCACACTGGCTTGTGGTTCGAGGTTGGCGATCCGGGAGCGATCGCGCCCACCGAGGCCTGGCTGACGCGTGCCTGAGGGCCCGCGAATCTATTCCATCGCCGCGCATCGGGGGGTCGCCGATGCCCTCGTCGCCGGATTGGTGCCCCGCTACGGCGACGCCGAATTCGGGCTCGCCCGGCTGACCCTGCTGCTGCCCGGCCGCCGCACCGTGCGCACCGTGACCGAGGCTTTCGTGCGCCATTCGGGCGAGGGGCTGCTGCTGCCGCGCATGGCCGTGGTCGGTGATCTCGATCTCGACGAGGCGCTGGGCAGTCTGCTTGATCCGCTTGGAGCCAGCGACATTCCCCCCGCCGCCGATCCGACGCGGCGCTGGCTGCGCCTCGCGGCCTACTTGCGCGAAGTCGAAGGCGAGGAAACCGGCAGCGGCGCCGCGCTGCTGCGCCGCGCGTTCGAACTGGGCCGCACGATGGATCGCCTGCTGGTGGAAGGCATCGCCCCGATCGATCTCATGTCCGAGCGCATTCGCGGGATCGTCGGCGAGCATGCCGAGCACTGGACCGATGCGACGCGTACTTTCCTGATGGTCCAGCAATTGTGGATCTACGAGCTTGCCGAACGCGGCGAGGTCGACGCGCCCGAGCGGCGCAACCTGCTGTTCGAACATGCCGCGCGGCGCTGGCGCGAGACGCCGCCTGCGGGGCCGGTGGTCGCGGCGGGCGTCACCAGCGCCTCGCCCGCGCTCGCACGGTTGCTGCGCGTGGTCTCGCAATTGCCGCAAGGCGCGGTGATCCTGCCCGATCTCGACCTCGCGCTCGATGCCGAAACCTGGGACGAACTGGGCACCGCCGGCGCGCCCGAGGGGCCGGAGGATCCGCACTTCGCGCCGGGCGATGCGGTCACCCATCCGCAGTATCACCTCAAGCTGCTGCTCAACCGGATGGGCGTGGCGCGCGAGGAAGTGCGCACCTGGCACCGGTCCGGAACCGGCGCCGCCCCGCCCGAACGCAGCCGCGCGATCTCGAACCTGTTCCTGCCGCCGCAAGCCAGCGCGCGCTGGGTCACGCTTGGCCCGGACCAGCGCCGGCTGGCAGGCGTGCGGCTGATGGAAAGCGCGCATCCGGGCGCGGAGGCGCAGGCGATCGCGCTGCTGATGCGCGAAGCGCTCGACGTGCCCGAGCGGCGCGTGTGCCTGGTCACGCCCGATCGCGCGCTGGCCGGGCGCGTGGTCGCGCATCTGACGCGCTGGGGTATCGATGCGGACGACAGCGCCGGCCAGCCGCTGGCGCAGACCGCAGCGGGCCGGGCTTTCCTGCTGCTTGCCGAACTGGTGGCCGAGAACGCCGCGCCGGTGCCGCTGCTGGCGCTGCTCTCGCATCCGCTGGTGCATGCGGGCGAGCCGCGGGCGGAATGGCTGCGCGCGGTGCGGCGGCTCGATCGCGCCATGCGTGGCCCGCGACGAGGCGTGGGGCTCGCTGCGATCGAGGCTCCCGCGAACGAGGCGGGGGTGCGGGACTGGTGGGCCGAGACCGCGCCGATCCTCGCGGCGGCCTTCCCCGAGGGCCGCGTGGCACCGTTGCCCGACGTGCTCGACCGGCTGACGGGCGCGATCGAAGCCCTGTGCGGCGAAGGCGTCTGGGCCGGGCCCGATGGCCGCGCGCTGGCCGCCTTCGTCGAGGAATTGCGTGTGGCGGCGGCCGATGCCGGCACTTCGATCGGCGCGGAAGAAATCCACGCCGTGCTGCGCGATGCGATGGAGCGCGTATCGGTGCGGCCGCCCTGGGGCGGGCACCCGCGCGTCGCGATTTACGGTTTGCTCGAAGCGCGCATGGCCCGCGCCGATCTCGTCATTTGCGGCGGGCTCGTCGAGGGGGCCTGGCCCGCGAGCCACGCGCAGGACGCGCTGTTGCCGCCGGCGGTGCTGCGCGCCCTGGGAGTGCCGGGCGGGGATTTCCGCATCGGTCTTGCCGCGCACGATCTTGCCGCCGCCCTCGGTGCGCCGGACGTGGTGCTGAGCTGGGCCGGGCGCGACGAGAGCGGGCCGGTGATCCCCTCGCGCTTCGTGCTGCGCGTCAAGGCCCTGCTCGGCGAACTGGCCGGGCGCCACCGCGAGGACGAGATGGTGCGGCTCGCCCGCGACGTCGACGATGGCCCGCGCATGCCCGCGCATCCGCGCCCGCAGCCCATGCCCAGCGCCGCGCAGCGCCAGGTTTCGGTTTCCGCCACCGCGCTCGACCGGCTGCGCAGCGATCCCTACCAGTTCTACGCCGGCACGATCCTGCGCCTCTCGCGGCTCGACTCGCTCGATGCCGAGCCGAGCGCGGCCTGGAAGGGCGAACTGGCGCACCGGATCATGGAGCGCTGGCACGAGGCGGACGAACCGCCCGACGGCCTCGAGGCGATCGCGCGCGAGGAACTGGAAGCGCTTTCCGCGCATCCGCTGATGCGGGTGCTGTGGTGGCCGCGCCTCAGCGCCGCCCTGGACACGTTTCGCGAGGAAGTCCTCGCCGCGAAAGACGCCGGGCGGGTGCCGCTGCTGGCCGAGAAGCGCGGCGCGGTCGACTGGCGCGGGGTCACCATCACCGCGCGCGTCGATCGCATCGACCGGCTGGCCGACGGGACATGCGCGATCGTCGATTACAAGACCGGCTCGCCGCCGAGCGATACGCAAGTCGCCAAAGGCTATTCGCTGCAGCTCGGCACGATCGGCCTGATCGCGCGCGCGGGCGGGTTCGAAACGCTGCGTGCCGAACCTTCGGCGTTCGAATACTGGTCGCTCGGCAAGAAGGCCGGCGCGTTCGGCTATGTCCAGACGCCGCTCAAGATCAAGGGCAAGCGTGGCGGCGTGGAACCCGACGAGTTCCTGCCGATGGCCGAGGACTATCTCGATCAGGCGCTCGATCAGTGGATCTTGGGCGATGATCCGTTCACCGCGCGGCTGAACCCCGACTTGCCCAGCTATGCCGACTACGACCAGCTGATGCGGCTCGACGAGTGGTTCGCCAGTCTAGGCGACATGGGGGGAGACGACGCGCCATGAGCGGCGCTGCCAAGCCTTTCCCGCTCCACGGCAACCAGATGCATGCGGTGCGTCCCGACGAGGTCGTCTGGCTGTCCGCATCGGCGGGAACGGGCAAGACGCAAGTGCTGTCCTCGCGCGTGCTACGACTGCTGCTGCAGCCCGATGTCGAGCCCTCGCAGATCCTGTGCCTCACCTTCACCAAGGCTGGCGCGGCGGAAATGGCGGGCCGCATCAACGACAAGCTCGCCCGCTGGGTGCGCATGGCCGAGACCGACCTCTTCGCCGAATTGCGCGCAATCGGGGCGAAGGGCGTGCCCGACGAAGTCGCCCGCGCGCGCACGCTGTTCGCCAAAGTGCTCGACAGCCCCGGTGGGGGCCTGCGGATCGACACCATCCACGCCTTCTCGCAGTGGCTGCTCGCGGCGTTTCCGCTCGAAGCGAAGCTCTTGCCCGGCGCGCGGCCGATGGAAGACCGCGAGCGCGCGATGCTGGCGCGGCGCGTGCTGTCCGACTTGCTCGTCGCGGCCGAAAGCGATCCGCTGGGCGATCCGCAATTGCTCGATGCCGTCGCCGCGCTGTCGCTGCGGATGGGGCCGGACGCGGTGGAGGGCTACCTGCTGCGCTGCGCCTCGGCGCGCGAGGCGTGGTTCGGGCCGGGCGCGTTTCAGGAACCGATGCGGCCGCGCGTGATGACGCTGCTCGGCTTGCCGCAGGAGGCGGATGCGGACTGGCTGGCGGCGATGTGCGCCGACGATGCCTTCGATACCGCGTCGTTGCGCCGCTGCATGGCCACCGCGCATGGCTGGGGCACCAAGACGGGGCTGGCCACGGTCGATGCCATTTCGAACTGGCTGCTCGGCACGCCGGCGCAGCGGGCGGAAACGATCCCCGAGTTGCGCAAGGCCTTGCTGACCAATGACGGAGCGATCCGCTCGCTCGCCTCGCTGTCCAAGGTCGATCCCGAATACCCCGCGTATTGCGGCCGTGTGACCGAATGCATGGAGCGCGTGATCGAACAGGCCGCGCTGCTCGACCTCGCCGAACGACTGTTGCCCGCGCTGCGTCTCGGCCGCGCCTTCGCCTTTGCCTGGGAAGAGGCGAAGCTGCGCGAAGGGCTGATCGACTTCGACGATCAGATCCGCCGAGCTGCCGAACTGCTCGGCAATTCGGCGATGTCGGAATGGATCCGCTACAAGCTCGATCGGCGCTTCGATCACATCCTCGTCGACGAGGCGCAGGACACCAACGAAGCGCAGTGGGACATCATCGACGCGCTGACCGGCGATTTCTTCGCCGGCGAAGGCCAGCACGGCGATCGGATGCGTACGCTGTTCGTCGTCGGCGATACCAAGCAGGCGATCTTCCGCTTCCAGGGCACCAGCCCGGAGCATTTCCGCCGTGCCCGCGACCGCGTGCGCACGCAAATGCATGGCGCGGCGGCCAACGCGGTCGAGCAGCGCGGCAACCTGCCGGCGCGCGAGTTGCGCGATCTCGGCCTCGAACGCAATTTCCGCTCCTCGCAGGACGTGCTCGATTTCGTCGACAAGGCGATCGCCGGGATCGGGCACGAGGATTTCGGCCTCATCACGCCTGCCGATCCGCACAAGGGCGAGGCGCGCCCCGGCTATGTCGCGCTGTGGCAGCCGGTCGACTTGCCCGAAGCGGAGGGCGACGACGGCGAGGACCAGGGCTGGCTGTCCAAGCCCGAGCGGCGCCTCGCCGATCGCATCGCGCGGCAAGTGCGCGAATGGCTCGACGAGACGCGCCCCGGCTTCCGCCTGCACAAGGATGGCCGACGCGCGCGGCCGGGCGACGTCATGGTGCTGGTGCGCAAGCGCAAGGAGCTCGCCGGGCTGATCGTCGCGCGGCTGCATGCCGCCGGCGTGCCGGTCGCGGGCGTGGACCGGCTGCGGCTGGGCGCGCCGTTGGCGGTGAAGGATCTGGTCGCGGCGCTGCGCTTTGCCGCACAACCGCTCGACGATCTCAATCTGGCGAACCTGCTGGTCTCGCCGCTGGTGGGCTGGTCGCAGGAGCAGCTGCTGGAGCACGGCTATCGCGACAAGGGGCGGCTGTGGAACCACTTGCGCGCCAGTGCCGATCCCCTCGTGCTGGCTTTGCGCGAACACTTGGGCGACTTGCTGGCCCGCGCGGATTTCGAGACGCCGCAAGCGCTGCTGCACTGGCTGCTGGTGGGGCCCTGGCAAGGCCGGCGCAAGCTCGTCGCGCGGCTCGGCAGCGAGGCCAACGATCCGATCGACGAACTGATCAACGCCGCCCATGCCTATGCCGCCACCGGCACGCCCAGTTTGGCGGGCTTCCTCGCCTGGTTCGATGCGGGTGACGGCGAACTGAAGCGCGAGCCCGGCGGGCAGGCCGATCAAGTGCGGGTGATGACGGTGCACGGCTCGAAAGGTCTGCAGGCGCCGATCGTCATCCTCGCCGATGCCACCGGCAATCCCGACGAAAGCCGCGAGCGCGGCATCGACCTTGCCGATCCGCGTGAACCCAAGCGCCGCATCCCGCTGCCCGGCCTCGCGAAGGAGGAAAAGGTAGGTCGCCTGCGCGAAGAGCTCGATCTGGTCGCGCGCGAGGAGATGCAGGAGCATTGGCGGCTGCTCTACGTCGCGATGACCCGGGCCGAGGAAGCGCTGTTCATCGGCGGCGCGCTGGGCAAGCGCGACAAGGGCGAGCCGGCGCAAAACAGCTGGTACGCGCGGCTGAAGGCGCTGTTCGCCGAAGGCTCGGAACGGACGGATCCGGTCTGGGGCTGGCGGCTCGACTGGGGCGCGCCGCCCGAAGCGATGCCGCCCGTAGGCGCGGCGCCGCAGCTGCCGATCCCCGAACCGGTGCCCGCCTGGGTCCGCAGCGCGCCGCCTGCCGAGGCACGCCCGCCGCGACCGCTCGCGCCATCGTCGCTGGGCGACGACATCGCGCCTGATCCGCCGCTGCCGCCCGGTCCCGGTACGGCGCTCGCCGCGCGGCGCGGCACGCTGATGCACCGCCTGATCGAGCGATTGCCCGATGTGCCCGATGCCGATCGCGCTGCGCGCGGCGCGGCCTGGCTCGAACGGCAGGCGCCCGACTTTTCGGCGACCGATCGCGCCGAAATGGCCGAGGCCGCGCTTGCCGTGGTCGCGCATCCGGACTGGGCGGAGCTGTTCGGACCGGGCAGCCTTGCCGAAGTGCCGTTCTCGGCCGTGGTGGGCGGACACGTCGTCGCCGGCAGCGTCGATCGCTTGCTGATCGGGCCGGACAGCGTGCGCATCGTCGACTTCAAGACCTCGCGCCGTCCGCCCCTGACGATCGGCGAAGTGCCCGGCGCCATTCTGCGCCAGATGGCCGCATACGTGGCCGCGCTCGAAGCGATCTATCCGGGGCGCGAGGTTTCGGCGGCGCTGCTGTTCACCGCGGTGCCCGTGCTGATACCCCTGCCTGCGGCGGTGCTCGATCCGCTCAAGCAGGAGTTGCAGGCGGTGCAGTAAAGCTTGTGGGCCCGCTTCGCCCCTAACCCTTTCCTCCCCGTCATTCGTACCTAGATAGCCCTCAGAGATAATTCAGGAGCACTGCGATCATGGCCACCAAAGCCGTCACCGATGCGAGTTTCGAGGAAGACGTCCTCAAGTCCGACACGCCCGTCCTGGTCGATTTCTGGGCGGACTGGTGCGGCCCGTGCAAGATGATCGGCCCGTCGCTCGAAGAGATCAGCGAAGAGCTCGAAGGCAAGGTCACCATCGCCAAGATGGACATCATGGCCAACACCGAAGTGCCCGGCCAGTTCGGGGTGAAGTCGATCCCGCTGATGGTGCTGTTCAAGGACGGTCAGCCGGTTTCGCAGAAGCTGGGCGCCGCGCCCAAGAGCGCGCTCAAGGGCTGGATCGAAGGCGAGCTTTGATCCTGTTCGGTTGAGGTTTGACCACCTCTGCTTGGTCTGGGTGCGTCGAGGGGGCGGGTGTTTTGCCTACCCTTCGACAGGCTCAGGGTGAGCGGGGGTGGTTTTCGTTTGCCCTGAGGGCCGATGCCCTCCCGCGACCCGTCACAAGATCCGCTCGTCCTGAGCTTGTCGAAGGACAGACCTGACGCTCGCCCTTTCTCAGTCCAGCGTCGAATTCGCCTCGATCCGCTCCGCTAACGCGTCCCACAAGGCGGGCGTAGACGCGCCGATCAGGCCCTTCCTTTCGAACTCGTCGACCCGATACGCGCTTCCATCAACACGCGCGACTTTGCCGCCCGCTTCGTTGAGGAACAGCGCCCCGGCCGCGTGATCCCAAGGCAGGGTGCGCTGGAACACCGAGACGTCGTTGGTGCCCAGCGCAAGCCGCGGATACTGCTCGGCGGCGCAGCGCGGGATGTCGACCAGCCGGTAATGCGGCGCGATCGTGCGCCTCACCGTTTCGCGCTGGGTATCGTCCAGAAAAATCAGTGAGATCGCGGCGATCGGCGGATCTTCGCCACTGCCGCGCGACGTGATCGCATCGCCGTCGATGAAGGCACCCCCGCCTTTTACCGCATGGCAAAAGCGGCCGGTGAGGCAATCGAGGATCCAGCCGCCCAGTGTCTCGCCGCGATCCGCCAGCGCGACCAGCACGCCGAACGGCGGCTTGCCCGCTGCGAAGTTGTTGGTGCCGTCGAGCGGATCGACGATCCAGCAGAGGCGGTCCTTGAGCGCCATGAGGACGCCTTCGTCGGCATAGGCCGCTTCTTCGCCGACGACGGCCGCCTCGGGCAGCAGCGCGGCGAGCCGTTCGGTGAGAATGTCTTCGCTCTCGCGGTCCGCCACGGTCACCACGCCGTCCGGCGCCTTGCTGACGATCTGGTCGGCGCTCAGCGAGCGATAGTGCGGCAGGATCACTTCGGCGCTGACGTGGCGGATCGCGGTCTCCACCGCGCGGGTGAGAGCGGGCGTGATCTCGGCCATGGCGTTCAGCTCCTGTAATCGGCGTTGATCGCGATGTAGCCGTGGGTCAGATCGCAGGTCCACACCGTGGCGCGGCCGTCGCCCAGGCCGAGATCGACTTCGATGGTCACGTCCTCGCCCTTGAGGTGCGCAGCGACCGGCGCCTCGTCGTAGTCGGCGAGCGGCAGGCCCTCGCGCGCCGCCCAGGTGCCGCCGAAACCGATCGAGAGCTTGTCGCGGTCCGCCGGCTCGCCCGCCTTGCCCACGGCCATGACGACGCGGCCCCAGTTGGCGTCCTCACCGGCAATCGCGGTCTTTACCAGCGGCGAGTTGGCGATGGCGAGGCCGACCTTGCGCGCGCTGTCGTCCGAGACCGCGCCAGACACCGCGATTGCGATGAACTTCTGCGCCCCCTCGCCATCGCGCACCACGAGATGCGCGAGCTGGCGGCACACGTCGGCCAGCGCGGCGGCGAAAGCATCGGCGCCGGGGCTGTCGAACGAGGCGAGCGGCGCGTTGCCCGCCTTGCCGGTGGCGAAGGCGAGGACGGTGTCGCTGGTCGAAGTGTCCGAATCGACGGTGATGCACGAGAACGTCGCACGGTTCGCGGCGGAGAGGCACTGCTGCAGGAACGCCGGCTCCACCGCCGCATCGGTGAAGATATAGCCGAGCATCGTTGCCATGTCGGGCGCGATCATGCCGCTGCCCTTGATGATCGCGGCGAACTGCACCTTGGTATCGCCGATCATCGCCGAAGCGGTCGCGCCCTTGGCGAAAGTGTCGGTGGTACCGATCGTGTCCGCCGCCTCGCGCCACGAGCAAGGCGCGGCGGTCAGCGCGCGCTCGACGCCTTCGCGCGCCTTGTCCTTGGGCAGCGGCACGCCGATCACGCCGGTCGAGGAGACGAAGACTTCGCTTTGCGCGCAGCCGAGGTCATCCGCGACTTGCGCCATGATCTGCTCGACGGCCTCGCGCCCGCGATAGCCGGTGAAGGCGTTCGAATTGCCCGCGTTCACCACCAGCGCGCGCGCCTTGCCGGCTTTGGCCTGCTCGCGTCCCAGTTCGACTTCGCTTGAGCAGCACAAGTTCCGCGTGAACACGCCGGCGACCGACGTGCCTTCGTCCAGCTCCACGTAGGTGAGGTCGCAGCGGCCCCAGTCCTTGTAGCCGGCACGGGCTACGCGCGGCGTGACGCCGGCGATTGCGGGCATCTCGGGGAAGGGGCGGGCAAGCGGGGAAGTGGGAATGTCCATGACGGGCGCCATAGCGGTTGCCCGGACGATTTCCACGGTAAAGGACCAGAGGCGCCTCTATTCTGACGGCGACCATGGACTATTAAGGGTTCCGTCCTTATCTGGCCCCGTATGGCCAGCCGCCTTCTACTCACCTTGCTGGCCCTTCTGACGGGGCTCGCCGCGCAGGTTTCGCCTGCGCGCGCCGCCGAGTGCGCGCGTGCCGCGCAAGTCGTCGCGGCTACCGCAAACCCCGTCGCACCACGCCCGTCGAGCGTTCCGATCGAGCTGCGCAATCCGCCGCGCCTGCATTCGCGGGCCTTTCGCGGCGAGCGGGCTCCCCTGCATGAAGCCGGACAGATCGTTGTGCCGGCGCCGGTTCTTCCTGGGATCGACCGCGCCCACGAATAGCGATTGGCGTCGTCCGGCAGCGCTGCTGCGCGGACCCCAACTCACGCTATTCCCCGCACAGAACTGAACAGGATTCCGCCCATGCTCGGCGCACTCGTCAAGACCATCTTCGGCTCCGCCAACGACCGCTACGTCAAGTCGCTCGACAAGTACGTCCAGCAGATCAACGCCTTCGAGCCCGCGATCACCGCGATGAGCGATGACGAACTGGCGGCCCAGACCGCCAAGTTCCGCCATATGCTCTCCGAAGGCACCTCGCTCGACGATCTGCTGCCCGAAGCCTTCGCCACGGTGCGCGAGACCTCGAAGCGTGTGCTCGGCATGCGCCACTTCGATGTGCAGATGATCGGCGGCATCGTCCTCCATCGCGGCGAAATCGCCGAGATGCGCACGGGCGAGGGCAAGACGCTCGTCGCGACCGTCGCGACCTACCTCAATGCGCTCGAAGGTAAGGGCGTACACGTCGTTACCGTCAACGATTACCTCGCCCGCCGCGACGCGGAATGGATGGGGCAGATCCACAGCTTCCTCGGCCTCACGGTTGGCGTCATCGTGCCCAACCTCAACGAATTCCAGCGCCGTGAAGCCTATGGCGCCGACATCACGTACGGCACCAACAACGAGTTCGGCTTCGATTACCTGCGCGACAACATGAAGCACGACCGCAGCCAGATGGTGCAGCGGCCCTTCAATTTCGCGATCGTCGACGAAGTCGATTCGATCCTGATCGACGAGGCGCGCACGCCGCTGATCATCTCGGGCCCGACAGACGACAAGTCAGAGCTCTACATATCGGTCGATCTGGTGGTGAAGCGTCTGACCGAAGAGGATTTCGAGAAGGACGAGAAGACCAAGAACATCACCCTGACCGAGGACGGCGTTGAAAAGGCCGAGCGCATGCTCGAGGCCGAGGGCCTGCTCGAAGGCTCGAACCTCTACGACGTCGAGAATACGCAGGTGGTCCACCACCTCGACCAGGCGCTCAAGGGCGTCCACATGTTCAAGCGCGACACCGACTACATCGTCAAGGACGACAAGGTTATCATCATCGACGAGTTCACCGGGCGCATGATGGAAGGCCGCCGCTGGTCGAACGGTCTGCATCAGGCGGTCGAGGCCAAGGAAGGCGTCAAGATCGAGCCCGAGAACCAGACGATGGCCTCGATCACGTTCCAGAACTACTTCCGCATGTACCCCAAGCTTTCGGGCATGACCGGCACCGCCGCGACCGAGGCTGCGGAATTCTACGACATCTACAAGATGAACGTCGTCACCATCCCGACCAACGTGCAGATCCAGCGCGTCGACGAGGAAGACGAGTTCTACAAGAACACCATCGACAAGTTCGGCGCCATCGCCAAGCTGATCCGCGAGAAGAACGAGAAGGGTCAGCCGGTGCTGGTCGGCACCGTTTCGATCGAGAAGTCTGAGCTCTTGTCCGACTTCCTCAACAAGGAAGGCGTAAAACACTCGGTTCTCAACGCCAGGTTCCACGAGATGGAAGCGCATATCGTGGCGCAGGCGGGCCGGTTGGGCGCGGTCACGATCGCCACCAACATGGCCGGGCGCGGCACCGACATTCAGCTCGGCGGCAACGTCGAGTTCCGCACCGAGGACGAGCTGAAGGACATGCCCGAAGGCCCCGAGCGTGATGCCGCGATCGCCCGGATCAAGGAGGAAGTCTCCGAAGAGAAGCGCAAAGTGCTCGAAGCGGGCGGCCTGTGCGTGATCGGCACCGAGCGGCACGAAAGCCGCCGTATCGACAATCAGCTGCGTGGCCGTTCGGGCCGTCAGGGCGATCCGGGGCTGTCGAAGTTCTACCTCTGCCTCGAGGACGATCTGCTGCGCATTTTCGGGCCCGACACGCTGTTCTCGCGCATGCTCAATTCGAACCTCGAGGATGGGGAAGCGATCGGCTCGAAGTGGCTGTCGAAGGCGATCGAGACCGCGCAGAAGAAGGTCGAGGCGCGCAACTACGAAGTGCGCAAGCAAGTCGTCGAATACGACGACGTGATGAACGACCAGCGCAAGGTGATCTACGAGCAGCGCTCCGACATCATGGATGCCGAGGCCGTCGACGATGTCGTCACCGACATGCGCGCGGATACGATCAACGCGATCGTCGCCGACGCCTGCCCCGCCGGATCCTATCCCGAGAACTGGGACGTCGAAGGCCTCAAGGCGCGCACCGCCGACATTTTCAATCTCGACGTTCCGATCGAAGCCTGGATCGAGGAAGACGGGCTGGAGCCCGAGCAGATCGAGGAGCGCATCGCCGCGCAGGCGGACGAGAAGATGGCGCTCAAAATGGGCAAGGACGATCCCTCGATCTGGCGCCAGGTCGAAAAGAGCATTCTGCTCGACCGCATCGATCACCACTGGAAGGAACACCTCGCGACGCTCGATGCGCTGCGCCAGGTCGTGTTCCTGCGCGCCTATGCGCAGAAGACGCCGATCAACGAATACAAGCAGGAAGCCTTCGGCCTGTTCGAACGCATGCTCGAAACGATCCGCGAAGACGTGACGCGCATTCTCTCGGTCAGCGAACTGCGTATGCCGGAGACGGTTGATCTTCCCGATCTGCCCGATTTCCTCACCGGCCACATCGATCCGCTCACGGGTCTCGAAGACAGCAACGACGGCGACGGGTCGGCCGCGCGCGCTGCGCTGTTCGGATCGCTCGCTGGCAGCACCCAGGCCACGGCAAGCCCGGGCGGCGCGGGCGCCGATCCCTATGCGGAGATGGAATTGAGCCGCAACGCGCCGTGCCCTTGCGGTTCGGGCAACAAGTACAAGCACTGCCACGGCGCGCTGTCCTGACCGCGCGCTTCGTCCCGCCCCCCTTGTTGACGCAAGGGGGCGGGGCAGGGCTCGGCCGAGAAGAGGGTTCAGTCGGGGATCAGCGCACCGTCCCAGGCAAAGTGGCGGCCGCTGTCTTCCTGGGTCAGGCCGTCGATCACCATGCGCAGGCGCTCCGCGCTGAATTCGGGCGTGAACAGCTTGTCGTCGGCGACATTGCCCTGAAACGGCGCCGATAGTGCGGTGGCGACAGTGCCGGGGTGCAGCGTCACCGCGATCGCTTGCGGATTGCGCCGCGCCAGTTCGATGGCGAAATCCTTCACCAGCATCACCAGCGCCGCTTTCGATGCCCGATAGCTGTGCCAGCCGCCCAGCCGATTGTCACCGATCGATCCGACGCGCGCGCCCAGCGCCGCGAACACCGAGCGGCGCTCGCGATGCAGCAGCCCGAGGAAATGCTTGGCGACCAGCGCGGGGCCGATGGTGTTGACCGCGAGAACTTGCGCCATCGCCGCACCGTCGATCATCGACCATGCCTTTTCGGGCCCGAAGCCCTCGCCATGGAGAATGCCGGTCGCCACGAACACGAGGTCGAGCGGTTCGCGGCCGATCTCCTCGGCCGCGCGCGCGATCGAGGCTTCGTTGGCGTAGTCGAAATGGAAAGGCTCGATTCCCTCGGCCGCATAGCCCAGCTCGGACCGGCCCCCGGCATGGACGTCCCAGCCTTCGCGCGCGAGCTGACGCGCGAAAGCGCCGCCGACGCCGCCCGAGGCCCCGAACACGACGGCCCGCCGCGCGCTCACGCTGGCAACATCCCGATCGGACGGGGTGGGGAAGCGGGGGCGGCCCGAGGGGGTCGTGGCCGAGCGAGATCCGGGAAGGTCAGGTAATGGATCGGATCGCTCTGAGAAGAGGATCGATGTTCGCGCTTCTCACCAAGAGGGCGCAAGGCCGTGATTCCACGCGAGATCATGGCGACTTTTAATCCGAAGCCGCGCCACTTCAAAGCGCGACGAGGGGTAAGTCGTGCTTCGCCCGTCGCTCGCCCGGCATGCGGCGGAGCGGGGGGGGGGGGGGGGGGGGGGGGGGGGGGCGAAGTGGGAAAGGGGACGCGGTTTACATCCGCGCCCCCTCATCCATCACATCATCAGGGCTTCGGTGCCGATGCCCTTCTGGTCGAGCAGGACGACCGCGAAGTCGGCGCCCGCGGTACCGTCGTTCTCACCGAGAATGACGGTGATCTTGCCGGTCGCGTAGCCATCGGGCGTGTCGATATCGATCCCGAGCGCATTCTGGGCGGCATTGATATTGCCGAAAGTGCGCACCGTGATCTGGCCGATTCCCGGATTGGCCTTGTTGGTCATGGTGAAGGCCTGATCGCCCGCGACGTTGAGGTTGGCATCGATGCCGCTGAGGTCGATGATGTCGCCCTTGCTCCAGTCGGCAATGACGTCGACCGGCAGATCGTTCGCGCCCGCGCCCGAATCGTCCTGCTCGATCACGAACATGTCGTTGCCGAGGCCGCCGATCAGGATGTCGTCGCCGTCGCGCCCGATCAGGATGTCGTCGCCAGCGCCGCCGTCGAGAACGTTCGAAACGGCGTTGCCGATCAGCACGTCGTTGCCCGAGCCGCCGCTCGCGTTTTCGATCACGACGCCGTTGGCGATGGTGAACCCGCCGTAGATGCCGCTGGCGAAGGAGACGACGCCGCCACCCGTGGGCGAATAGTCCAGCGTGGCCGCGAGCAAGTCGATCCGCGCGTCGGCGCTGCCCTCGTACACGATCTCGTCGGTGCCGCCGGTATCCCAGATCGTCGAGAAGTAGGTGCCCGGAGCGTTCTCGTCGCGGATCACGTAAGTATCGTCACCCGTGGCATATTCGTGAACGCCGTAGCGGTCCTGCAGCTGCGCGATGTCGAAGGCGCTGAGGCTGCCAGACCAGCCGTAGCCGATCGTCGCAAGAGTGAAGGCCTGCGGTCCGTCGGGGTTGGTCTCCCAGCCGTCGTTGTACGACATGACCGTGTAGACGCCCTGGTTGAGGTCGTAGATGCCCAGCGACGCGGAGCCGGCAACGCCCAGCATGATGTCCGAACCGCCGCCCGTGTCGTGCGGGTGGGCAAGGCCATGCGCGTGGCCGAACTCGTGCAGGACGACCGCGTAGGAATATCCGCCCTGTTCCAGACTCGCCTCACGGGTGAAGCCGCCGCTGAGCAGGTTGAACGTGCCGATGCCCTGCTGCGAACCATAGGCGGGATCCTGGGGATAGAAACGCGCGCCGTACTCGGTCGATTCCGACGTGAGTAGGCGGAAGGTCGCCTGATCGACATCTTCGGTGATCTCGTAATTCACGCCGAGGATGTGCTCGTATTGCTCGAGCGCCGACATCACGCCGTCGATCTGGAACTGTTCCCAGCCGAACGTCACGAGCGGGGTCACCCCGTCATCGCCGACCTCGCCGAAATTCTCGCCCGCCGGCGCGAAATAGACATAGGCCGTCGGCACGCCGCCGACATCGGTGAAGGGGACATTGTTGGCGGAGCGCCAGTCGATCGAATCGAGCGGATCGTAATCGGCCGGGTTGAGCTCGGCGATATCGAGCGTGTAACCGCCCAACAGGCTCGCATCGTAAGGCGTGACCTCGACGTAGTAGGTCCCGCCTTCCTCGGAGAAGAAGCCGGCCAGCGTCTCGTAATTCACCGTTGCCAGAACCGGCGTGCCTGCCGAATCGTATACGGTGAGAACGCCGATGTTCTCGCCGGGCTCGGGCGCGCCGAGTTCGTCCGGCCCCGCGATGCCGCCTGCATAAGTGAAGGTGTAGTACATCCCCGCCGTCGTCTCGATGGCGTACATGTCGACATCTTCGGCGCTGTCGAGATAGCCGAACTCGGTGACACCGGCCGTGACGGTTTCGGCTCCGGCGAACGTGCCCGGCGCGTCCTTCGCCGGGTCCTGGATCCACACGTCGATCGTGTAGTCGCCGGTGTCGGTGTCCAGCGGATAGCCGGCGATGTTGTACCACGAGGTCGCGTAGAGATAGTAGGTTCCGCTCGTCGCGGCGGTATATGTGATCTGCGAGGTGCGACCGAAGCCGCCGTCGTCATCCTCGGTGATATACGAGAAGCCGGGCCCGAACAGTGCGAGGTAAGGATCCTCGATGCCGCCCGTCTCGGTCCCGCGATAGGAGAATGAATAGGTCTCGCCCGCGGTCAGAGTGATCGAAATGAGATCGTAGCTTTCGGTGCCGGACAGGCTTCCGGTCGCCGTAAGGTCCGCTGCGGCGCCAATGACATTACTGGGTGCGGAAACACCCGAGACGGAAGATTGAATGGTCGATGAGTAGCTGCTGCTCATCGTGGTCAGTTTGGCAGGAATATAGCAATTGCTTACAAAATTTTCTTGAAGCGCGAAACTATAGGTCTGGGTATCCATCTATCATCATCCCCCACATGCTGTCGGTACGCGCAAGGTCCACCCCCACCCAGGAGTGCCGTTTTTTGCAATGAGCCTTGACCCATCCTTGCTGTGACGAAAAGTTGTCAAACGATTCTTGCGCTACCCAAGATTGACGATGAACCCATCGCAGCATAAAATTTCGCGTTCAACAAGATGAACTTAGGCCAATGATAAAAAAATTTCCTGCGGCTTGGATTTGGTTGCCGGCGGTCGCTCTGGTTGCGTGTAGCGCAACCTCACGCGAGCCGGCGGCGGAGCCGGGCAAGTCCCGGGCACTCGAGGGCCCCGAAACGATGGATGCAAGAAAAAGCAAGACCCCATTGCCCTATGCGCGCGGGAATCATTTCGATACTCTCGACGAATACTTGCATTATCTTGAGCGATACAATGGTCCGATCGATATGCCCTATTGGCGTGTCATCGGTCCGGGGCGCTACGAGTGGGTCACCACGATGCGCCCGCTCGATGGCGAGAAGGAGCGGCAAGTCGCGACGCGGGCCGAACTGATGGAGCGATACGGTTTCGAAAAGTGACGAGGCAAAGTCGGCCCGGGGCCGCAGATCCGCGCCTGTCCGATGAGCCCGCTTACCTGAAGCTCGCTTTCGAGCTCTAGATCGGTGACTGTGCGATCATCTCCTCCGGCAGGCTGCGGTATAGCCAGCTCGGTCGCAAGGGATTGGGACGGCCCGCCTTTTCCGCCCGCGCGAAGATATAGTGACCAAGATCCGGTCCGCGATGTGCCAGTAAATCGGACAGGCGTTCGAGCTTCGGGAAGATATCCGCCGCACGGTTCGGGCGAACGTCGGCAGTAAAGTGCAGGTCGGGCGCGAAGCCGCAATGCTGCAGCAGGTGCACCGTTTCATGCCGCGTATATTCGCGGTTGTGCCGGCCGTAAGGACCGTACCCGGAATAGGGATCGTAGAGGTTGCTGCCGGCCAGTGCACGCGCAACGTTCTCCAGTCTCGCCACATTGGGCGTGGTCAGGATCAGGCAGCCGCCCGGTCGCAGCACGCGCCAGATCTCGAACAGGGCAGCGACCGGATCGTTGGTCATGTGTTCCAGCACTTCGCAGAACAGCACGCAGTCGAAAGCCTCGTCGTCGAACGGGAAGCGGCCCGCTTCGACGTTCACTTCGACATAGGCCTGGCGGAATTCATCGATGCTGCCGGACGGATGCGCGACACGCACCGACTGTGCGCCGGCCATGCCGTCATTGCCGAAGTAGTTGGTCGCAGTGACGGCGATTTCCGGGCGGAGCCAGCGTAGCAACGTGGTGGTGAAGTAGGGATTGGCCCCGATTTCCAAGGCCTTGGCGACGCCGGGCGGGATCATGTCGATGGTGCGCAAAAAGCGCTCTCCATCTTCGTGCGCATAGGCCCGCAACTCGCCCGAGGGATGGCCGTCCAGCGCCAGCGATTCCAGAGACCGGCACAGACGATCGGCCGCAAACCCACCGAACGAGGGCGTTTCCCCAACGTAGGACCGGGGATCGATCGCTTGCGGCAATTCGTCGGCCATGCCAATCGCACCTTTCGGAAGTTTCCGCTGCAGGGCCTGAACCGGGGCAACGCGGTCAAGCCCAGACGATTTTCGTATGGATTGTCCGCCCCACTCCCAGCGGTGAATACATCCGGACACCGCAAAAGCGAAATCCGCATGAAGCCTTAGAACAACTCCTTATGTCTGCGTGACGCCGTCGCGTTTCCATCGTCCTGGCATTGCTTGCGCCTCAGCTTCGAGAAACGACCGAGGTCGCTGCGAGATCAGTCAGGAAGGGCCTTTCTGATTTGCTTAGCCCCGCCGGATGGGTATCATATTAGGGTCGCTTAGCTTTTTTCGGAAAAAGCCATGGAAACCGACTGGGTCATCAAGGGCCTCCTGACGAATATCATCTCGCCATAAAGTGGAGACTGCACGCTTGTCCCGTTTCGATCATCCGGTTGTCGCCGTTGGGGCATCGGCTGGTGGCATCGAAGCGCTGAAAGGGTTCGTCGAGCACATTCCGGCGGAGACGAACGCCAGCTTCGTGATCCTGCAGCACCTCGCGCCCGATCATGAGAGCCAGTTGACGGAGATCCTCGATCGGGCGGCGCATCTGCCCGTCATCGAGGCGAGCGAGAACATGGCTGTGGAGCCAGGGCGCATCTATGTCCTCGGTCCGAACCGATATCTCACGATCGTCGATCACGGGTTGTTCACCGAGCCGCCTACCGAGCCCCGCGGGCTGCGCATGCCGATTGATCATTTCATGCGTTCGCTGGCGGATGCGGCCGGCGAACAGTCGGTGGGTGTGATCCTTTCGGGCACGGGCAGTGACGGCACGCTCGGCTTGCGCGCGATCAAGGGCGCGGGCGGGGTGGCGATGGTCCAGTCCCCCGATACCTCGCTCTATAGCGGCATGCCCCAGGCCGCGATCGACGCAGGCGTCGTCGATACCGTGGGCTCGATCGACAATCTTTGCGAGATCATCGTCGACCTGACTGAGCGTTCGACGGATCCAGCGGACCAAAGTGGATTCGATCGTACCAATGCCCTCAAATACGGTGCCTTGAGCGTGCAGAGTGGCAAGGTTTCGATCAACTGGCGCGTGTTACGCGGTGGAAACGAGCAGCACTTGCAGTTCGACTGGGTCGAGCGCGGGGGGCCTTCCGTCCAGCCACCCAGATCGCGTGGATTCGGCTCTACTGTAATCGAGCGCATCTTGCGCAGCCAGCTGCTCGCCGAATCGGAAATCCGTTATGAGGAGGCGGGTCTGGAGGTCCATTGCCGCTTCCCGATGTCCCGCCTCACCGGGTCGGACAACGTGCTTGCCAAGGCTCGCACCGACGGCGCCATCGACCTCGAACGATTGCGCGGCGCAAAGGTCATGGTGCTCGACGATGAGTGGCTGGTGGCCGAGCAGACAGCGCAGTATCTGACCGACGCGGGCGTTGAGATCATCGGCCCCTACTTTTCGCTCGAAGAGGCAATGGAGCGCGCCCGGACCGATTCCGTCGACCTGGCCGTGCTTGATTACAATATCGATGGCTCGCCGGTCACGCCGCTGGTCGAGGAGTTTCAGAAAAGCGACATTCCGGTCATCCTCGTCTCGGGGTACGGGTCGCATCTCGATTTGCCGCTGGGGACCTTGGGCGTCGATTTCATGCCCAAGCCCGTATCCGGCACCGCGTTGATCGACCGCGTCGCCCGGCGACTGACCGCGCGTGGCGACAACCAGTCCGCTGCCTTCGAGACGGCAAAGTGACCCGTCGGCGAGACGTCGTCGGTATCGGTGCCAGCGCCGGCCATGCCTATAGCCAGATGGCACTGGACGCGAAGCAGGAGGAAATGCTCGAACGCAGCCTCTACGATAGCCTGCGTTCGCTGCGCGAGAAGGCCGCCCTGCTTCGCGACATCGCCAGCCGGGACGACATCAACAGCGGCAGGCTGATCAAGCGGGCCGACGGCTACGACCAAGACGCTGCTACGGTCGAGGCCATGATCCTGTCGCGGCGCAAATCCGCAGCATGAGTCAAACCGATCCGTAAGAAGGATTCAGCCGGCACACGGCCGGCTGAATCCGACAGTTCGGCGTCTTGCGGCGCTGGCCGATCAGCCTTCGTCTTCCTCTTCTTCGAAGCCGATCGCGACATCGGCATTCGCGGACAATCGCACCTTGTCTCCCTCGACTTCCGCGACGAGTCCGCCCGAGATGTAATGATGATGCCCCGCATGTGCACCGCTCTGGACCTTGGTCAGTTTGATGCGATTACCATCGACGTGATCGACGGTACCAACGTGGACGCCATCGGCGCCAATGACTTCCATATGCTCCTTGATTGCGCTGAGATCGCTCATGACTTTTCCTTCCGTGCGAGGGGCGAACACCATGAACGTGTGAGGGCAGCGATGGTGACGTGGGCATCGCAAATATTTGCGCGCGCGAACGCGGCCTCGCACGGCTCCTGAAGGCCCTTCTCTTACGGCGCGACTATAGCCGACACCGGCCGTGGTTCTGACCGCTGGAACTCAGGCCAAAGTTAGGCAGTTGAAGGTTGCAAGCGGGGTCTTTTGGCAGCGGGCGAAATGCTTCGCGAGACCGCTTATCGCTTCTTGCCGGGCCGGCGGCTTCGGTGGGCCGTCAGCGGATCGGGCTTTTTCGGTCGCACCCAACCGGCGGGCGGACGGATGGTCTGCTGGCTGGTGCCGAGGCCCATCGCGCCGGGCTGCTGACGAGTCAGGCCCGCAGTATCGATCTCTTCGACTTCGGCCTGGTCATTCGCAAGCCGCAGCACACTGATCTGATCGCGAAGCCGGCTAGCTTCCTCGAAATCCATTGCGGCAGCGGCACGCTCCATCGCGAGCCGGAGTTCGTCGATCGCAGTCATGTCGGTATAACGCGTATGTGCTCAATCGGCTGCCACGATGGAATGCTCAAGTCGGACATCGTCGAGAAGCTGCTCGATCGTGGCGCGTTGGGCGTCGGTGCCATTCAGCCTGACGTCCCAATTGCAATGGGGGTGCGTCGCCGCGTCGCGCACGATCACCTTGCCAAGCGCCCGCTGCCATGTCTGCGAAGTGCCGCCTTCCTCCCGGACAAGGCGGGCGATCAGCAACTGTTCGAGGTCGGTGGCTGTCATGTTCACTGCAATAACCGCTCAAGTGGACCAGGAACAGATGTTGCCGCCAGCCTGATGCCAAGCGCCGGTTTTCAGCTGAAAAATGTCGCGACGAATGGCAGGCCGGTTTTGGCTGCGAAAGCGCAGAAATCTGCCTTTCAGGTTGCGACCCTGATTGTCGAGGTCGAGGGGATTGCCTCGCTGGCTCTGAAAGCCGACGCTAGAGCAGTGCACGTCGGTGAGCGCAGCTACGGCAAAGTCGGCGGACAAACTTTCGGCAAACCCTGAGCGGCGGCAAGGAGTGGCTCGGGGTAGGACGGCGCTGCGGCGCTCGGCCGCTGGCTGAACATATCGTACCAGTCGCGTAGAACAGCGCAGCCTTCGGGCAGAGGAACACCATAGAGTTTTTCGGCAAACTGCAGCGTGGCCATGGCCATGCAATCGGCGATGGTGACCCCGTCACCAGCGAGGAATGTGCTGGGGGCTTCGCTTGCCAGCGTGTCGAGCATACGCAAGCGGCCGTAGTAGGCATCCGCCGCAATGGTCGCGGCTTCCCGGCTCTGTTCCTCGCGTCCTGCGAATGCCGGACTGCCTTTGTGGCACCATATCCCGAATTGCAGCGCGGCCTCGTCGATAACCGCGACCAACTCGCGCGTCCGCGCCCGCAGTTCCGGCGTCGCGCCCAGCATGTCAGACGAGGGGAAGCGCTCTTCGAGATACTCGAGGATCGCGATCGAGGAGCGGATCAGCATGCCGCTTTCGGTCCGCAAAATCGGCACGGTGGCGAGCGGGCTCAGTTGCTTCAGTTCGGGTGGCGGCCATCCAGCCAATAGCTCGAAGGCGATCCGGTCTATATCCGTGATCCCCTTCTCGGCGAGATAGATGCCGATGCGGCGAGGATAAAGGCCCCATTCCAGTTCGTAGAGCGTCATGCTCATGCGGCAGCACCGGCCATGGATGCCTCGAATACCAGCGACTGGTGGAGCGAGATGCCGGCGGTCACGCCGTCTGCCGAAGCCCAAGTCGCATTATGGGGCGCACGGGCGATGTCGCCGGCTGCGTATACGCCGGTAACGCTGGTGAGCTTGGCCGCATCCGTCCGGATAATCGGGCCGAATGGTCCGTCGTCGAGCGCGCAGCCGAGCCGTTCGGCTATTGGACTGTTGAGCTTCGAGCTCGGAGCCAGAAACAGTGCGTCGATCGCGGCCTCGCGGCCATCACCGAGCAGCAACGACGTCAGGCTGCGGTCCTTGCCCCGTAGCTCCCTTATCGACGCGGCTTCGATCGATACGCCGCGATGCTCGAGAAGCGTCCTTGCATCCCCCTCGGGCGAGGGGTTGCCGTCGAGATAAAGCGTCGTCGCTCCCCAATCGGCGATAAGCGCGGCCTGATGCGCCGACATGGGCGCGGTCCACAGCACACCAAGTCTGCCGTCCCGATGTTCATAACCATGGCAATAGGGGCAGTGCAGCACGGTATCACCCCAACGTTCGGACAGGCCGGGAACGTCGGGAAGCACGTCGGAAATCCCGAACGCCAGCACCAGTTTCCTTCCGGTGACCGTCCCACCGCTTGCAAGCGTCACCTCGAACCCGCCATCGGCCCGCGTCGCATCGCAAGCCACGTCGGCAATCATTCGAACGGTTGAATAGGCTGCGAGTTGGTCGCGGGCGCTGGCGATCATGCCTTCGGGCGCTGCACCGTCCTGGCCAAAGAAACCGTGCGAGGCGTCCGCGAACCGGTTGCGCGGCTTGCCCGTATCGACGACGCATACCGATCGGCGCGCCCGGGCGATCTGCATCGCCGCCGACAGACCGGCATAGCTCCCGCCGATGACGACGGCGTCATATGTCATGGGTGATCTCCTGATCGACAGCTTCGGCATGTGCGCCCATACGGCGATGGAAGTCATCGCTCAGCTGAGCCAGGGTCACGGTGGCGAACCGGTCGAGCAGCACGGTTCGCGCCTCGTCATAAGCGCTGCCCAGCGCCGCGTTGACGGCCTCCTCGACCAGGCATCCCGGGGCGTCGGTCCGGTTGCCCATCGCAAAGAGTTCGGGGCTGTCCAACCATGTGTAGATGTCACGCAGCGTGACCTCCGAAAGTGGTCGCTCGATCGACCAGCCACCGCCGTGTCCCTTATCGGATTTGACGAACCCCGCCTTGCGTAGCCCCGCCATCGTGCGCCGCATCGTAGCCGGGTTGCTTCGCATGATGATCGCCATGGTCTCGGAGGTTACCGGACCATCCATCTCGGCCATATGCAGCAATACGTGGAGTACGCCCGATAATCTGGTATCCCGTCTCATGTACCTTTATATGATACGTAATTTCTTTTGGGTCAAGATCTGCCCAGGTTTGCGCTTGGAAGGCTTAAATCGGTGCTCTGGGGAGAGCCGGATGGTGAATGGGGAGGGCCGATGGTGATCGGAGCTGGGCAAGGGGGAGGGGCCACCGGAGCGTCGCGGCTAAGGGCAGGCCTGATACACTGGAGAGAATATACGTTCTCGCGGACAGTCCAGTAGACTCGGGGGCACGTCGTTGATCGTGCCGTCCAGTAAGCAGCCGAATGACGATTTTTCTGTCTGAAATCTATGTCTGGCTTTGCTTCAGTGGACACTGGCAGACAGGCGATGAAGAGAGTGGAGCTTGGGGGCCACCGTATCAAGACGGGCAAGTTTCCTGATCCAGGAATTCCTCGACGGCCGCCGCGAAAGCATCCGGTGCGTCGATATGCACCGAATGGCCGCCTGCGATTTCCATGAAGCTCGTGTCCGGATGCTCCAGAGCCATGGCCTTCAGGTCTTTCCGATCGGAGAGCGGACTATCCGCGCCTTTAATGACCAAAGCGGGACAATGACTGCTGGCCCAAGTCTGCTCATGATTGCCATTCAGTGCCGCCACGGACAGCAGAAATTCCTCAATTTCGAAATTCAGGCACCAGCCATCCTCAACACGATGTATCGAGTTTTGCAAATAGGGAGACAGGCGGGCGCCAATGCGTTCTTCCAGCTTCTCTCTTAGCGGGAATACTCCAGCCGATGCGCGCGTAAATTCGCCCTCTTCGTCCAAAGATGTTCCTATATCGACGATGACCATGCGCGACACGCGTTCCGGCATCCGGGCAGCCATATGATAGGCTACGAGCCCACCGAAGGAATGCCCGATCACAGGCACAGCGGTCTTGATTCCTATATGATCCAGCAGCGCAGCCACGTCAGACGGCCCAGCTTCAACCGTTATGCTGTGCATCTCAGGCGAACGCTGGATGGGGACCACTTTGGAATGGCCCGTGGCGGAGAGGGTGGGATTCGAACCCACGGTACGGTTGCCCGTACACCGCATTTCGAGTGCGGCGCATTCGACCTCTCTGCCACCTCTCCGCGAAGCGTCCGCAAGGCGGCTGAAAGGCCGCCCGGTCGAAGGAAGGGCGGCGGTTAGCCGAACTCTTTGCGCTTGCCAAGACCCTCGATGCCGGATTTCGGGGGAGCGAGGGTGCAGTCAGCTTGTTTCCCACATGCGAGAGCCCTACATTCGGATCTATGAACAGAGCGTCCTTCTTTTCGCCTCAGGCCGGACGCGTCATCGACGCCCCGCGCAAAGTCCGCGCCCAGTTCGCCATCGGTGACGTCGTTCGCCACAAGCATCACGACTTTCGCGGCGTCGTCTTCGATATCGATCCGGTCTTCGCCAACAGCGAGGAATGGTACGAATCGATCCCCGCCGATGTGCGACCGTTTCGCGACCAACCGTATTATCACCTCCTCGCCGAAAACGAGGAATCGAGCTACGTCGCGTATGTCAGCCAGCAGAATCTGATGGGCGACAATGATGGCGGCCCGATCGACCATCCTTCGATTTCCCAGATGTTCGAGGATTACGCCGACGGGCGCTATCGCTTGCGGCAGGGACTGACGCACTGAAGGTCCGGTCGAGCGCGCCTTCGGGTGCGAAGGCGCTTTCGTCAGGCGCCTAATTCCGGGAATTCTGCCCAAGAAATCGGGCTGTCCTGCGCTGGCGGTTCAGCTCTTGAGCTTCCATCCCGAGCGAAGCACGAGATACGTGACGATCGCCATGACGACGTTCACCACGAACAGGCCGATCGCGCTGTGCAGCACGGCGGCGTTGGTATCGCCGATGTCGCTCAGGCCGAGGAAGCCGAAGCGAAAGCCCGAGATGATGTAGAAGAACGGATTGGCGCGACTGATCGCCTGGAAGGTCGGTGCCAGATTGTCGATGACGTAGAACGTGCCCGAAAGCAGCGAGAGCGGGGCGATGATGAAGTTGGTGATCGCGGCGTTGTGATCGAACTTCTCGGCCCAGATCGAGGACAGCAGGCCCAGCAGCGCAAGAAACACCGAGCCCATCAGGCCGAACCAGACGATCGCCCAGGGGTGCGCGATCGACAGGTCGACCCCCGGCCAGAAGCTCATCGCCAAGAACAGGGCGCCACCGACCAGGATCGCGCGCGTCACGGCGGCGCCGGTCATCGCCAGCATCAGTTCGCCTTCGCTCAGCGGCGGCATCAGGAAATCGATGATCGTTCCTTGCACTTTGCCCGAAAGGAACGAGAAGCTGGCGTTGGCAAAGGCGTTCTGCATCATCCCCATGACGATCAGCCCCGGCGCGACGAAGGTGGCGAAGTTGACGCCCAGCACTTCGCGTCCACCCCGGCCCAGCGCCACCGAGAAGATGACCAGGAACAAGAGGGTGGTGATCGCCGGCGCCCAGATCGTCTGGGTCTGAACCTTGAAGAAGCGCCGCACCTCCTTCATATACAGAGTCCTGAGGCCCACCCAGTTGACCTGGTGGATCACAGGAACTCCCTTGACCGGAAATTCCCGGGTAGCGGGCAGAGCGTCGGAGATCGGCATGTCGCCGGCAGGGGCTTGATCGGCCATGGTGTGCCGATTATCGGCTGGGCGCCCCAGTGGCAAGTCTGCGGCAAGCGTCCGGCAAGAAAGACGATGAAGGAATGGATAGCGAATGAGCTGGACTGACGAGCGGATCGAGAAGCTCACGAAGATGTGGGAAGGTGGCGCCACCGCCAGCCAGATCGCCGACGAACTGGGCGGTGTGAGCCGCAATGCAGTGATCGGCAAGGCGCACCGCTTGGGCCTCAAGGCCCGACCCTCCCCGGTGAAGCCGAACGAGAAGCCGGCTCGACCGGCGCCTGCGCCCAAGGCTGCGGCGAAGCCGGAACCCGCGGCGCCACCCAAGGCGCCTGCCGAGATCGTGCCGCCGCCGGCCCCCGTCGCGGCCGAACCCGTCGTCGAGGCCGAACCGGCCGCCGACGAGCCCGAGACCGGCGAAGCTGCGGACGCCGGCGCTCCCGCCGCGAAGCCGCGCGTCGTATCCGTGGGGCCGGGTGGCTTCCTGCGCCAGGGCCCTGGGGATCAACAGCAACCGATTCCCCCGGCGCCGCCGCGACGCCTCGTCCCTGCCAAGCCGAGCCCCGAGATTGCCGACAAGACCAGCCTGCTCGATCTCAACGATCGCATCTGCCGCTGGCCGGTCGGTCATCCCGGTGAGCCGGACTTTCACTTCTGCGGCGACAAGGTGAACCCGGGGTTCCCCTATTGCGTCGATCACTGCGGCAGGGCCTATCAGGCACAGCTTCCGCGCGGCGCCCGCCGGCCTCCCCCGCCGCTGCCCTTCGGCGGTCCGCGAGTCCGCTAAAAGACCCAAGCGAACGACACGACAGCGGCGCTGCCTCCGGTGGGAGGTGGCGCCGCTTTCACGTGTGCCGTGCGTGAACTGGGCAAAGCGCGACCGAGATATGTAAGGAATACCGACAAGCCCGGTATCATGGGCATGGCAGCCGCAATTGCCCGTTATCGGGCGCGATCGCAGGGATCGCCACGCGTCGCGCGCTGGCCATCGCCCGTACGGCTTTGAAACTTCGCGATATCGGGGAAGAGCTTCTCGGGGAGGCGGGGCCGGGAGACTGTTCGGCCCCGCCTCTGTTCGAGACTACTCGGGGTACGGATTGCAATAAGCATGGAGCGTGCCAACCTGGAAAAGGCGCTGAGTTCCGGGTGAAACGGCGTTCGGAAGACACTGCGCTGAACCGCTGTTTGTAAAACTTTCCGACGGATGGCGATTGGCCTGGTTGTGGCACCGAAGCGGTGCTTGCCTTGCTAAGTGCCGTGCGCGAAAGACACCCGATGACTTCATATCCGCCTGACGGGCCCATGCCGGCCGACGGCCCGAAGGTCGTGCCCGCCGCCACCGTCGTGATCTTTCGCAATGCGGACGAGGGCGAGCCACCCGAACTCCTCATGGTCCAGCGCGCGAAGAAAATGCGCTTTGCCGGCGGTGCCGCGGTGTTCCCCGGCGGACGCATCGATCCTGCCGATCGCGAGCTCGCGGCGCGGATCTTGCCCGATGCGGATCCCGAGATATCGGCAGCCAAGGTCGCGGCGATTCGCGAAACGCTGGAGGAAACCGGCCTGGCGATCGCCATCCATCGTCCGGTCTCGGCGCAGGAAGTCGCGGCGGCGCGCACGATGCTCGAGCAGGAAGGGGCGCTTGCCCCGGTGCTGGAACGCTTCGACTGGCGGATCCTGCCCGATCGCCTGTCCCTGTTCGCGCATTGGTGTCCGCGTTACGACGGCGCGTTCGACACGCGGTTCTTCGTGACCGATCTTGGCACCGGCGCAGTTCAGATCGCAGTCGATGCGACCGAGAACACCCGGCTGTTCTGGGCGAGCGCCGGTAGAGTCCTGGAGCAGGCCGACGCGGGCGAGATCAGTGTCATCTTTCCTACGCGGTGCAATCTGGCCCGACTCGCTCAGTATCGATGCTTCGACGATGCCATTGCCGACATCGCGCGGTATCCGGTGAGCCGCATCCACGGGATCGAGGAAGACCGCGATGGCGAAGCATGGCTGGCGATCCCGGAGGGACATGGCTACCCGTTTCGCGGTCAGCCCCTGTCCCAGGCCCTGCGGGGCTAAGTTCTCGCGCCGGCTCGGCCGCCGCCGAACCGTCGACCGTGGTTGCATGACGCCGGCAAGCCCGATGCCGACCGCGACGTCGCCGTACTTCAGGAAGGGGCCCGCCCCCTTCGCGAACCGGCATCCTAAACGCTTGAAATGAGCAGAAATCCTTAGAGCAGCGCTAACCACGAATTGGCTCGCACGCGGTATCAAAGCGTTTGACAAGGTGGTCAGCGCCGGGAAAAATCTCCGGGTCCTCGGCAGGCTACGGGGACATGAGAAGCATCGAGAGGGTGGGCATGCCGCAAGGTGCGGAATCCGTCGCGAACTGTTTTGGCGATACTGCGATGACCTGGGGGCAGGGGGCCTCGGGGGGCGGGACGCTGCGGCCCGGCGAGGGCGGCCACCTGCTCACCGCTTATTGCCGTGCGCGTGGCACACGGGTGCGCCTTGCGATCCTCAACATTACCATCAACGGTTGTCTGCTCGATCTCAGGTCCTGGTCCCTCAGAGCCGGCGAACGGGTGCTGATCAGGCTGCCAGGTCTCACCGACCTGCCGGCCGTCCTGCAGTGGGCGGAAGATGGCCGTGGCGGGCTGGTGTTCGATCAGCCCCTCCACGAGGCGGTGCTGCGCCATTTGCTCCACAGCAGCGCAAGCCGGCGCGGATCTCTCGGCGAGGCGTAACGCTGGTCCCGGCTCCCCAACTCCCGCGAATCGCTGTCCCGATCCGGCACCCATGAACGGAAGATTCGGCTCCCTCGTATTGAGTTTGGTCTGCGATAGCGCCTATCTGGCTGTTACAATCAACAAGCCCGGCGCAGCGACAACTGTAGATTGATGATGAACGATTCGCCTTTGGACAGTCTCACCGAGCGGCAGAGGCAGCTTCTTGACCTGGTCAACAGGCAGGTCTCTCGATCGAAGGAAATCGCGAAGGAAACGGGCCTCGCGCCAGGCTCGATCGACACACTCCTCCAGAACGCGGCGAAGACGCTGGGTGTGCGCGATCGCAAGTCGGCCGCGCGCCGCTACGCGGAGCTGGTCGATAAATCTCAAAATTCGTCTCAATTGAGACCGCAACGCTTTGAAACTGAGGAAAATCAGGCTCTTTCGGAGAGCGCAGCCGCTCCCAAGTCGGCCCTAGGCAAGATCCTCAAGTTCTTTCGGGGACCGCCGCTCGGGGGTAGCAGCCAGCATTTGCGCTGGGATCAGATCGCCCTGCAAGTCCTTCGGGTTGCGGCGATCGGCATGGTTTCAATCTGGGCGCTAGTGCTGCTCGTCCTTGGCTTCTTCCGGACATTCGGAGGAAACTGAGACCCGCAAGTTCGGGCGGGGGGCATCCCCCGCGTCATGGAGACAGCCATGTATAACCTCAAGGAATCGAGCGTCCACGTCGTCGCTGCCGAGTGCCGTACCGCCGTCGAGGATTTTGACGCCGCTTATGCTTCGAGCCTGCGCCTGGCCGCTGACACGGTCGAAGGGTTGCGGGGATCGGGCCTGCCTTCGGGTCAGTCGCAGCGGCTCTACCGCAGCTTTACCGAAAGCTTCGACAATCTGCTCGAGGGGCGCAAGAACCTCGTTGCCGCGATCGGGCAACTGCAAGTGATTCACAAGCGCAGCAATCAGGCCGAAACCAGCGGTGGCTGCCCGGTGCCCTGGGACGTGGAGTTCTTCACGAATGCCGAAGGGGATGCCGAGGCCGATCGAACGGTGGCGCAAGCCCCGCTCGTCCAGGCGAATCGCTGACGGATAGCGCGAAGGCGGCGCGCGGTCGGATATGGCGATTACCATCCTCTATCTGGCCGTGTGCGTCGCCTGCTGGACTTACGCGATCCGCTATGGTGATCGGGCGGCTCGCTTCGCCTTCGTCAGTTTCGTGGCGATGACCATCGGCACGATCTTCGCGACGAGCGAATCGGACGAGTTTCGCACGCACTTATCGTTCTGGACCGGCTTCAATACGCTGCTCTTCGTCACCGATCTGCTGTATTTCGCGGCGTTGTTCTGGATCGCGGGCACTTCGCGTCGCTATTGGCCGATTTGGTCTGCAGGCTTCGCACTGCTGTGCGTGCTGACGCATTTCGGGCCGCTGATCGATCCGGCGTCAGACAGCAAGATTTATCGCGGGCTCGAATCGTTTTGGCAGCTGCCGATCTTGGCGACGATGGTGATCGGTATCGCCAGGGACAAGGCGGGCGGGGTCGGACGGGAATCGAACCCGGCGCGCAATTCTGAAGGGACGCGACGATCGCTCGCGTCGCGGATTGTGCGACCGCATTGGCAGTCAAGAGTCCGGAACGGCACTTCCGTCTCCGTCAACGACAGAAGATAGGCCGTCGACTATTTCTCGAGATCCCGCCGGTGCGGCGGCGGGACGCGCGGCACGCCTGCAAGGGCTCGATCTGACCGGGTCGAAGATCTTGCCCTAGCGGCGTGCCGCGCCATTCGTGCTAAGTGTATCGCGGTCCTCGCGCGACCGGCATGATCGCGAGCCTATCGCCGCCGTTGCGATCGGCGATAGAGTTTCGCTGACGGGGGCGCCCCGAAACGTCGCAGCGTCTGCGCACTTCCCAAGCCTGACAAGGCTCGCTAAGGCTTGAGGCATGTCCCCAAACGACATGATCGAAAACTGTCCCATTGCTGCCGTCGTCGCCGATCCGCGCGTCGCGGACATTCCGATCGTCTCCTGCAACGATGCCTTTCTGGAAATGACCGGTTATGACCGGGACGAAGTGATCGGGCGCAATTGCCGCTTCCTGGCAGGGCCCGATACCGAACCGTGGCTTTCCGAGCGGATGCGTACCGGGATCCGGCAGCAACGTCCCGTCCAGGTCGAGATCACCAATTACCGCAAGGACGGGAGCAGCTTCCGTAATGCGGTGCTCGTCGCTCCGATCTTCGATGAGCACGGGAAGATCGAATGGTTTCTGGGCTCGCAAGTGCTCGTACCGCAGGGCGGCAAGGTCAACGGTTACGATGCGCGCTCGGCGCATGCCAAGGTTGCCGAAGTCAGCGATCGGCAACGCGAGATCCTGATCCAGATGGCCGAGGGCAAGCTGAACAAGCAGATCGCCTACGACCTCGGATTGAGCGAGCGGACGATCAAGATGCACCGCTCCGCGCTGTTCAAGGCGTTGGGCGTGCGCACCACGGCAGAAGCCATCCGGATCGCGATCGAAGCGGGCTTCTGACTTGTCGTCGGACCTTCGACGCGTCTTCCGCAAGCTCCGCCAAAGTGCCGCGAGAGCTTGAACGGCGTGCCGCGGGTTCCGCCATCGAGGTCGTGATGGAATGAAAACTCTCGAAGGATCCTGCCGCTGCGGCACGGTGCGTTTCTCGGTCGAAAGCCATGCGCCGGTGCCGTTCATGCGATGCTATTGCTCGATCTGCCGCAAGACCGCGGGCGGGGGTGGATATGCGATCAACCTTCACGCCGATAAGCGCACTTTGCAGGTCCAGGGAGAGACCGCCGTCTATCACGCGACGATCGATGACGGGAAAGGTGGCTGCGAGACGAGTTCGGGCGAGCGGCATTTCTGCCCCGCCTGCGCCAGCGCACTGTGGGTCTACAGCCCCGAATATCCGGAGCTGCTTCACCCCTTCGCTTCCGCGATCGATAGCGAACTGCCGAAGCCGCCTTCGCTGGTGCACATGATGTTGGGCTCCAAGGCCTCGTGGGTCGTCCCCGACGTGGGCGAGGACGATCAGTGCTTCGAGGCATACCCGGACCTCGGCCTCGAAGACTGGCACCGGGCGCACGATCTCTGGATCGATTAGTGTTGCGTGCGTGAAGTCGGGTCTACTTGGGTGGGAGAGGGGGCTCCTCCAGACCAAGTGGGTCAGCCGATCGCATAAGTGAAGTCGCCTCCGTCCGCCGTCACTTCGATCGTGGTTATTTCCTCCCCGTCCATCTGACGCCCGAGCAGTTCGACCGACATTTGCGGCAGCATCGTATTGGTCAGGATCGCATCGATCATGCGACCGCCGCTGTCGACTTCGGTGCAGCGCGACACGATCAGGTCGACCACGTCGTCGCCGTAGCGGAACGCGATCTCGTGGTTCTGCGCGATCCGCTTGCGAATGCGCTCGAGCTGAATGCGCACGATCGCGCCCAGCATCTGCTGGCTCAGCGGATAGTAGGGCAGCACCATCAGCCGCCCGAGCAGCGCGGGCGGAAACACCTTGAGCAGTTCGGGACGCAGCGCCTCCGCCATGGCGTCGGCATCCGGCTTCATCTCCTCGTCCTCGGCCATGGCCATGATGAGATCGGTGCCGACGTTGGACGTCAGCAGGATCAGCGTGTTCTTGAAGTCGATGAAGCGGCCTTCGCTGTCGTTCATGAAGCCCTTGTCGAAGACCTGGAAAAACATCTCGTGGACGTCGGGGTGCGCTTTTTCGACTTCGTCGAGCAGTACGACCGAATAGGGCCGGCGCCGCACCGCTTCGGTCAGGACGCCGCCTTGCCCGTAGCCGACGTAGCCTGCAGGCGCCCCTTTCAGCGTCGAGACGGTATGCGCTTCCTGAAATTCGCTCATATTGATGACGATCATCGAATCGTCGCCCGAATAGAGCAGTTCGGAGAGCGCATGCGCCGTCTCGGTCTTGCCCACGCCCGAGGGCCCGCACAACATGAAGACGCCGACCGGCTTGTTCGGATTGTCGAGCTTCGCCCGGGTCGTCTGGATGCGTTTGGCAATCGCGTCCATCGCGTGATCCTGGCCGATCACGCGGGTCTTGAGCGCATCGGCGATCTTGAGCACGCTGGCGATCTCGTCCTTGACCATGCGACCGACCGGAATGCCGGTCCAGTCGCCGACGACGGCGGCCACCGCATCTTCGTCGACCACGCTGAACACCATCGGATCGTCACCCTGAAAGGCGCGCATCGCATCGACCGCGGCCATCAGCGCTTCGGTCAGTTCCTCGACCGAGGCGGGCGAATCCGCGAGTTCGCCATTTCCGTCCGCTTCCGGGTTCTGCCGTGCGCGCAACGCATCGCGCGCGGCCTGCACTTTGGCGAAGCCTTCCTGCTCGGTCTTCCACTTGGCATCGATGGCAGCGTGGTCCTGCCGGGCCGCTTCCAGGGCTTCCTCCAGCTTCGCGAGTTCGCCGGGTTCGCGGTAGTGCCCTTCGACCTCGCGCCGGGCGATGTCGCGCTCGATCTCGAGCAATTGCACTTGCCGCAGCCGATCCTCCACTTGCGCGGGTGTCGCGTATTGCGAGCCGGCGACACGCGCACAGGCGGTGTCGAGCAGGCTCACCGCCTTGTCGGGCAACTGCCGCGCGGGGACGTAGCGCTGCGACAGCACCACCGCGGCGCGCACGGCTTCGTCGAGCACGACGATGTCGTGGTGCTGCTCCATCATCGGCGCGACCGAACGGATCATCGCCACGGCCTTTTCGGTCGCCGGCTCGCGCACGTCGACGGGTTGGAAGCGGCGCGTCAGGGCCGGATCCTTTTCGAAATACTGGCGGTATTCGGCATAAGTCGTCGCCGCGATCGTGCGCAGCCGCCCGCGTGCCAAAGCCGGCTTGAGCAGATTGGCGGCATCGCCGGTCCCCGCCTGTCCGCCCGCGCCAATCAGCGTATGCGCTTCGTCGATGAACAGGATGATTGGCTTGGGCGAAGACTCGACTTCGTCGATCACCTGGCGCAGCCGTTTCTCGAATTCGCCCTTCACGCTCGCGCCGGCCTGCATCAGCCCGATGTCGAGCGAGCACAGCGTCACGTCCGCCAGCTTGGGCGGCACGTCGCCATCGGCGATACGCCGGGCGAATCCTTCGACCACCGCAGTCTTGCCCACGCCCGCCTCGCCGATCAGGATCGGATTGTTCTGTCGCCGCCGCGCGAGGATGTCGACGCACTGGCGGATCTCGGTGTCGCGTCCGACGATCGCGTCGATCTCGCCGTTGCGCGCCTTTTCGGTGAGATCGACCGAGAATTTCCTGAGCGCGCTGTCCCCGCTTGCCGCCATCGGCACATTCGCGCTGTCCGCTCCAGGCAGGGCGGTACCGCTGTCGGCGGGCTCGCTGGTTTCGCTCGAGGGGCCGACGATGTCCGCGAACCCGTCGCCCAGTCCATCGGCGTTCACCTTGCGCCATTCCGCGCTCATGCCGGTCAGCAGATTTTCCAGCGTCGGCGTCTTGAGCATCGCATAGATCAGGTGGCCGGTCCGCACGCGCGCGGCCGAGAACTGCAGCGAGGCATAGAGCCAGCCCTTCTCGATCGCTTCCTCGATCGGCGGCGCGAAATCCGAAATCGAGGTGGCGCCGCGTGGCAGGCTGTCGAGCCGCAGGACCGTGTCCCGCGCGAGCGCCGTCTCGTCCAGACCGAAATGCGCGCGGATCGCGGCCACGTCGTTCTGGGCGTCCTGCAGCAGCACGTGGACCCAATGCACCAGTTCGACATAGGGGTTGCCGCGCATCTTGCAGAAGCTCGTTGCGGTCTCGATGGACTTCAGCGCGGTCGGATTGAGCCGCCCGAAAAGCGAACTTCTGCTGATCCTGCTCATACTATCCCCTGCTCCTAAACGTCCCTCGTTTACGACTGTTTCGCGCGACGCGGTGCCTTGCGAAGGCGCACATCGCGGCGAATTTCGCCTGGCGTTCCCTTACCGAGCCAGCTCGTCCAGCCCAACTGCGCCGTGCCGTCGGCGCGCGCCGGACTGATCAGCGCGCCGTCCAGTTCGACGAGCAGGACCCAGGTCAAGTGACTGGGCGAAAAGGTGTTCAGCGCATCCCGCGCCATTGGAAAGCGCGGCCCCGACGGCATCAGACTGCGATAATCGGCAAGCGACCCGGCACGGATCACGACCTGAAACGCCTCGGACGACGTGCTGATACGCTTGCCGATGATCGTGTCGTGACCGAGCGAGCAATAGGCCTTGCCCAGCCGGCTCTGATCCGCGCGCTCGATCGGATACCAGTGCGACTGGAATTCCTCGATCGAAACCTGCTGTTCCAGCAAGTGCGAGAGCGCGTCCTCGATCGCGACGGCGCTGCGCGGCGAAGCCAGCAGCGCGGCATACTGCAACCGCGCCGGCGCCGGCAGAGCATGCTTGTCGCTCGTTGCATCGAGGGCGCCGCACAGCAGTGCGATGAACCAGGCGAACGGATCGTCGCCCGGACGGTCCGCGCTCGCCGCCGGCTGGCTATCCGCCCATGCACGATAGAAGAGTTGCAGCATGCGGTTGGAGATGAGGTCCAGCCAGGCCCCGAAGGGCCGCTGCTCGGCATAGCGCCGTTCGTAGATGGCGAATTCGGTGAGATGCGAAGGCAGCGGCCCCATCGGTCCGAGCAGCCCGAGCCAGTGACCCTGTATGTCGGGCTGGCTCTCGCCGAACGCGATCTGTTCGATCGTCGGCGCGGGGAATGACTGGCTGGGGTATTGGGAAAGCTTGAGAATATCGCGCGATTTTCCGCTCGAAGTGCCGACGCGCGGCAAGTCGCTCGCCATCGCTTCGGCAGTGCGGACCACCGGAAACAAGCCGAAGCCGCGCACGTCCTCTGCCATCGCGCGCAGGTAATTCAGATGCTCTTGCGACGGCCGATCCGGGGAGGCCATGACGCGAACTTTCCTTCCATCGAGCTTTCGAAGTGGCATTCGGTGAACGAATTGATGCTCGCGAATTCGGCGAGAAACCGTTCGAGCACCGCGGCGAACAGGAACATGCGCGAATTGGCGAAAGCGGCATCGTCGAACTTGATGCGAATCCGGTGTCCGCGCGCGATCGACATCGAACGGGAGCCGGGGACACGGCGGGTGATGGGCTCCGAACGGACTTCGAGCAGGCTGTCGATATGCCGCTGCGACGCGGCCTCGTCGCGTCGGCCATAGAGCGCGAGGTGATCGCGCAGTGTCGAGGGATCGCCGTCGGCTTCGTCGACCAGCGAGAGGTAGTTCGGCGTGAGGTGACCGATGATCCGCCACGCGGCATCGCCTCGATATCGCTCGACGAAGGGATTGTCGCGCGAAGGCCGCATGTCGCGCGTTCCAATGGCCATCGGCGGGCGCGGCAGGCTGGGCGAGCGCAGAATGCTGACGCGGCGGGCGGGAATGCCGCTTGCCGAAAAGTGGTTGCTGCCCGTGAAGCGCAGGAGCGAGGGCAACTCGCGATTGGTTACCCAGCCCTTGACCGCGAGTTCGGCGACATCGTCGAGCAGGCCGGGGTTTCCAGGCGCCGTCAGCGTCATCCAGGCTTCAGTGCCGATGTAGTCGTTGCGCCGCCGCAGGCGCTGCTCCTTGGTCGAGAGCCTGCGCTGCTTGAGTTGCACCTTGTAGTAGAGCGCATCGCGCTGGTCGTAGAGCTGCGAGCCGATCTCGAACAGCGGTGCCACCGGCCGGCGCAGGGTGTTGTCCTTGGTGAAGGCGTTGACTTCGGTAATGCGGAACACTTCGAAGTCGAGCGGCTTCGCCCTGTCCGGCACGACATGAAATTCGTGCTGGCGCGGCGAATACTGGATGCGGCCCAGTTGCTTTTCGAACAGGTTGATCGCCGGCGTCGCGAAGAGCCGGAAGTTCGCCGGCTCAAGCGCATTGATCAGCTGCGTCGACGTGCGCGAGAGCAGGATGACCACGTCGATCCGCTTGCCGCCGATGTCCTTGAGCTTGCGCAGTCCGGCCAGCTCGGTGAAGAAGAAGCGCTCGGGGCAGGCGAAGTATTCGGACAGAATGCGGTAGCCCCGGAAGCTGCGGCGCTCGGCCGGCAACAGGCTTTCGTCGTCGTCGAAGCCCACTTGCGCGACGGGTCCGATGACCCGCCAGCTTGCCTCGCCCGCGGCCGAATCCGGCGAGCCTGCGATCACGGCCAACTGGTCGCCGATCATCTGGCGATAGAGTTCGCCGGGAATATGCTCGCTGCCGTCGAGGTAGATGGGCAGAGTATCGAGTGCGAGATCGGCGAAATCGACGTCGCCCATGGTCTCTAGCCGCAAGCGGATCGCCGCTTCCGCGCGCACGTTCGCGACTTGCCCGAAGCTCGCCGCCGCGGCGCGGCTGGAGAAATACTCGACGGCCGAGACTTTGATCGGCCACAGCGTGATCGGATGGCCCGAGCGGAAGCGCACCGGCGTCTGCTCGCCCTCGATCGCCTCGGCGATCAGTTCGGTGCCGCGCGGTACTTTGAAACCTTGTGCCAGCGCCGCGTCGCCTTCGATCGGCTCAAATCCGGCAATGCAGATCGAGGGCATCGGCGCGAGATAGTGCGGCTGGATGGCGTGCAGCAGGTGATGAGTGAACTCGGGAAACTGGTCCTCCATCTTGAGCTGCACACGCGCGCCGAGAAAAGCGACGCCTTCGAGCAGCCGTTCGACGTAAGGATCCGGCTCCTGCGGCGATTTCAGCCCGAGATAGCCTGCGGCGTTCTCGTATTCCTTGCCGAATTCGCGCGCCGAATCGCGAAGGTGTGCCAGTTCGCGCTCGTAGAGGCGCAGCAAGCGCGGGTCGATCATGGCTACTCGCGCACCTCGACCGCCGCGATTTCCGCATCGACGTCCGTCTTGAATTTGACCGGCAGCGCGTGGGCGGCCTGCCCCACGTCGCCGGTAATCAGGAACGTCACCGCATTGATCCGTTCGGCCTGATCGAGCGGCTCGACCCGCAAGGTAGAGCTGTCGAGGCGGGGCTCGAAGTCCATGATCGACTGCCGCATCTCGCGCGCACGGCGACGGATCACGGTCTTGGTCGTGTCCTGCCCGGAAAGGTCCGGCACGCCGTAGTTCAGGACCGAGCTGCGGATCTGGGGATAGTCGTCAAGGTCCACGCTCGAAGCGAGGTTCGTGGTGTTGAGCAACCACGAGAGTTCGCGGCGCACGGTTGCGCGCAAGGCCCGTTCGTTGAAGCGGCGCAAGTCGGGAATCGCGAAGTTGCGCAATTGTTCGCGCGAAAATTTGGCCTGCGCGTCCTGGTCCTGCTCGTTGAGACCGGCGACCTTCAGATCCCCGGCCAGCTTGTCGAAGATCGTCGGGGTGAAGCGTTCCTGGGCCATGTCTAGTTGCTGGCGATGGCGAGTTCGCGCACCGTCAGCAGGCCCACGTCTTCGCCATCGGATAGCGTCCAAAGCCGCTGCCCCAGACCCTGCTGCCCCCAGTCCTGATCGACCCAGTCGGTCGATCGGCACAAGCGCAGGGCATCGGCGTCGGCGTTTTCTGTGCCGGGATAGCGCGCCGGAAGGAAGCCCGCGATCGACTGGCCGCTGCGCAGACCGATCTCGACCGGATACCACATGAGGTCGCGCAAGTCGCACGGGCCTTCGCTGGTGATGCTTTCGAGACTGTCGAAGGCGACGAGGCCGTAGCGGCCGCGCATGATCACTTCGAGCGTCGGCCCAAAGCGGCTGTCCGCATCGGCGATCCACTCGAACGGCTTGCCGTCGAGCGTGCCCGCGGTGTCGGGCGCGGCATCGAAGGCCTTGTCGCGGCAGGCTTCGCCCTCGGCGGTGCGGCCTGCGATGAAATGGGTGAGGGCCTCGGCGACATCGCCTGCCCAGACGGAAGGTACGACCAGCTGTGCCGGGGCTTCACCGGCAAAAACCTTGGCACGCTGTTCCTCGGCATCGAGCGCCTGCCCATAGGCGACGGCAAGCATCTTCGCTTCCGACGAAAGCTTGGCCACCATCTCGAGCTGCTTGCGGGCCTTGTCCCGCTCGCCGCAAAGGGCCAGCAGCTGGAACAGGAACATGCGCGCGCGAACGTCGCCGGGCTTTTGTTTGACGCCATCGACGAGAGCGGCGCGCGCCCCGTCGATGTCGCCTTGTTCCAGCAGTTCGTCCGCCCGGTCCATAGCCTGTGATCAGCCCTTGGCTTGTCCTTCGCGGGTATTCCAGGCGGCCCGGACCTTCGATTCCGAGCGCCCCTTGGCGTCGCGCTTGGTCCAGTCGTAGCTGACTTCCTCAAAGTTGAACGACACGCTTTCCCCGATGTCGCCGCCATCGCCGGCGGTTGCCGTAACGTTGTAGGACGAAACGATGATATGCTTGAAAATAACCTCGTAGAGAATTTCAGGCTTGCCGGCCGTAATTGCCAGCACGCGCAGAGTGGCCTCGTCGAAGGGCTCCCCGCCCATCATGTTGTTCATTAGCAGCGCCGACGAGGAATCGACCACTTTGGTGCAGTACAAGTCCTGGACGTTGGCCTGTCCGCGGTTGGCGTACTTGCCGCTGGACTGGAACGTGCCGTCCTGCGAACCGCCAATGCTGAATGTGTTGAGTTGGATCCAGTCCTCGTGGCCGGCAGTATCAGAGTCGCCCTTTACTTCAGGGCCTTTGATCTGCATTAGAATAAGTCCTGCCATCTTTCGCTCCTGTTTATTTTACGGAACCTTGCGTTCCAGGTATCGATTAGTGGCTTCTGGTTACGGTTCTCCGGATCAATTCTTCTTCGGTAGCCGGGAAACCATGCTCAGTGATACGTCCATGCCCTCGAACTGATAGTGCGGGCTCAGCATGAACTTCCCCTTGTAGTACCCGGGGTTTTCCTCGTCGGGTATGACTTCGATCATCGCCGCCTTGAGCGGTCGACGCGCCTTGGTTTCGATGCTGGACGTTTCGGGCGCCCCGTCGACGAAGTTGGCGATCCAGTCCTGCAATTCGCGCTGCAGCTGCGCTTCCTCGCGATTGCCGCCGACCCAGTCGCGGACCATGCACTTGAGGTAATGCGCGAAGCGGCAGCTGGCGAAGATGTAGGGCAATCGGGCGGAGAGATTGGCGTTGGCGGTCGCCCCCGCGTCATCGTACTTCTTGGGTCGGTTGACCGTCTGCGCGCCGATGAAGGTGGCCTGGTCGGTGTTCTTGCGGTGGATCAGCGGCATCATCCCGGCATTGGCGAGTTCAGCCTCGCGCCGATCCGAGATCGCGATTTCGGTGGGGCATTTCAGATCGATGCCGCCGTCGTCGGTCGGGAACGCAGCGGTCGGCAGGTTCTCGAGCGTGCCGCCAGATTCGACACCGCGGATCCTTGTGCACCACCCATAGGTGTTGAACGCTTCGGTGATGCGGGTTGCCATGCCGTAGGCCGCGTTGAGCCACAGATGCTTGTCGTGATCGCCGCCGGTTTCCTCTTCGAAATCGAACTCGTCGACCGGCTCGGTGTTGGCGCCGTACGTCGTGCGCCCCAGGAACCGCGGCATCGTCAGTGCCAGGTATCGGCTGTCTTCGGAATCGCGGAACGTGCGCCAGGCCATGTATTCGTGCGCTTCGAAAATCTTGCCGAGATCGCGGGGATTGGAAAGCTCGGTCCAGCTTTCCATGCCGAACAGCGTCGATTTCGCCGCGGCGAGGATCGGCGCGTGTGCGGCGGCCCCGATCTTCGACAGTCCGCGCATGACCTCGAGATCGGGCCCGGAGTGGTCGAAGTTGTAGTCGCAGACGAAGGCGCCGTAGGGTTGGCCGCCGAGCTGGCCAAATTCCGCCTCGTAGACTTTCTTGAATAGCGGGCTCTGATCCCATGCAGCGTCGCGATACTGCCGGAACATGCGCCGGCATTCTTCCTTGCTGATGTTCATCACCCGGATCTTCATGTCTTTGCCGGTCGATGTGTTCATCACCAGGTAGTGCAAGCCGCGCCACGCCGATTCCAGCTCCTGGAATTCGGGATGATGCAGGATCTCGTTCATCTGGTCGGACAGCTTCTTGTCGATCGCCGAGCGCATCGCGTCGATCGTCGAGTAGACGTCGTTCCCGATGACGGTCGTATCGCCCAGCGCCTGCTGTGCCATCGTCAGCACGGCCTGCTGGATGCGCGTTTTCCGCTCGTCGGTGGCGGGTTTGAATTCCTTTTGGATCAGCGCGGCGAAGTCATCGAGTTCGATCGCTTCGCTGGTCGGGGCTGCTTGGCTGCTTTGCTCTGGTGACCGGTCCGCCATAAAACTGGTGTCTCCTGCTCAAAGATCGATTGTCGTTGCCCGGGATCGTGTCGCTCAGGCTTCGTCGGTTCCGTCGTCGCTCGCCGCAGACTCGTCCTTCGCCTCACTCGCGGCTCGCGCGGACGTGAGGGACTTCAGCAGTTCCGGATCCTTGAGGATCTTGTCGAGCAAGTCCTGCGCGCCGCTCTTGCCATCGACGTAGGCCAGCAGTTCGTTCAGTTCCTGGCGGGTTTCGAGAAGCTTCGCCATCGCCGGCACTCTCTTCACGATTTCGCCGGGATCGAAGTCCTTGATATTCTTGAAGGTAAGATCAACGCCGAGTTTACCCTCACCGGTCAATTCATTGTCGACCATGAACGCTGCCCGAGGAGCAATGCGCTCCATCCGCTGATCAAAATTGTCCATGTCGACTTCAAGAAAATCGCGATCCGAGAGAGCCTTTTTCTCGACCTCGCTCTTGCCGGAAAGATCGGACATGACTCCCATCACGAAAGGGAGTTCGACCTTTTGCTTGGCGCCGTAGGTTTCGACTTCGTATTCGATGTGAACCCGTGGGGCGCGATTTTCCCGAATGAAACGCTGTCCGCTCTTCGCCATAACACACCTCTCTCGGCTGGTTACTGACTGTGTCTGGACTCGATTCCATCCCCCAAGCCCACGTACAGTCTACGGGGGCGCTTTCGATTTACAACAATTAAGGGTCCCTTTTCGGGAGTTGGTGGCATAAATCACATCGCCGCTATTGCGATTAGTCCTCTGGCGGCTGTGAGGTCAGGACCGAGCGAGCATCCTCGAGGCTGCGCGGTGCGATGTCCTCGATCAGACTCAGGAAGTCGAGGTGGACCCAGCCGCGTACGCGCTTGAGGGATTCGGGAATGGGGCTGCTGGGTTCGTTGTTCCGATAGTATTCGATCAGCAGGTCGAGCGCTTTTACGACATCGTCGCGATTGTGGATCTTGCCGGCCACGCCCTGCCTCGTATCCGCAACCCCGGTTTCGGCGGGCCCCGCGCGGGACTCCGATTGCGGCTCATCGCCTGGCGCGGAAATATCCTGTTCGATCCCCGCGAAGTGGCTCAGCGCTTTGCGGGTATTGGCGATCTGCAAATAGAGATTGTCGAAGACCGTTCCGGTCGTGGCGCTGTCGGCATGATCGACCAGAATGGCGTCGATCAGTTCGATCGTGCTTTGCAGCGTGTCGAGCCGTTCGGCGATGCTTTCGAAATAGGCCGGGCCCAACTGCTCGACGGCGGCACGGAACTGAACGGAGCTGCCGTCGCCCTCGTCGCCTTCGAGGAACCCCTCGATCTGTTCGGAACTGAACGAGCCCAGCCGTTCGTGCTCGACCAGCGGCATACGCTTGAAGGGCAGAAGGAACTCCCTGAAGCCCACCAGCGAGTCGCACGGGCCTTTGCGGCCCTGGAAACCGTATTCGTCGAGCGTAGGGTGCACGCTGTCCCACATCGTATCGAGCAAGCCGTGGAGGAGCCGGGCGCCTTGGACGATGACGTCGAGATCGGGTAGCCTGGTGCCGGCGCGCATGAGGTACACGGGCAGCCAGATGTCGCGCGTTTCCGCGGCTTGCGCCAGGATCGTCTGTTTGACGTCACGCCAGGGAACGGCCGGCCCTTCGCCGTCGTCGGAATTCGCCTCGAACGCTTGTTCGATGATCGCGCGTTCAGTGCTGTAGCTCAGGTCCTCGCCGGCCGGGTTCTCGTCGGAAAGCGGGGCGGTCAGCGCGGCGATGTCCAAAGTCAAATCCCCCATTTCGCGACGTCTCGTTCAACCGCACCAGTGATGTGCCGAAGAACGAGGACAGTACCCGGCCCCGCTTGGCGCACTATGCAAAACTTGTCCTATTGAGTAAACACGCAGTCGAGCGCCCTGCGGTTCTTACGCCACCCGGGAATTTTCAGGCGCCCAATGGGTATTGCGCGCAGGCAAGGAATTTGGTTGTCTCGCGTGGGTGGCATATCGTTTCAGGGCGTGATTTTTGCGGGGATCTTGCGACCTTCCGATACGCGAATAGCTAGGGATCGAGAGGCTTCGCCATGGCAGGAACCGACACGCGCCAGCTGCGCTTGAAAATCGACCTCGGAGGCGAGCAGGTCGATATCGTACGCCTCACCGGCACCGAGGAACTGGGCAAGCCCTTTTCGCTCACGGTCCAGATCGCCTCACCGCTGGGCGAGCTCGATCTGCTGCCGCACCTGACCAAGCCGGTGGCGGTCAGCTGCTTCGAGGACGACGAATTCCTGCGCTATTTTCATGGCATCCTCGTCGAAGCGAGGATGGTCCGGGAGCGCGCGATCGGCTTCATCTACGATCTGATCGTGATGCCCTGGACCGTCCTGCTGGACCAGAACATCGACTACGCGATCTACCAGGACATGACCGCGGTCGACATCATCAAGCGCACGTTCGAGAACGCGGGGATTTCCGATTTCGACGTCGGCGGGCTCACCAAGACTTACGATCGGCGGCCCTATTGCGTGCAGTATGCCGAAAGCGATTTCGCCTTCGCCGCGCGGCTGATGCAGGAAGAAGGCATCTACTATTATTTCGAGCATAAGGCTGATCGGCACGTGATGAAGCTTTGCGATTCGCAGTCGGTACATCCCACGGCCAAACCGAGCAGCCTCGAGTTCAATTACGCCGCCGCGTCGCTTTCGGTCGCCTCGGAGCGGGTTCGCGCGGTGGAGCATCTCGACCACTACACCCTGACCAAGTGGCTCGAATGCGTATCGAGCAGCCTGCGCAGCAAGGTCACGGTCCGCGACTACGATTTCGCGAAAGCCGATGCGCCGGTCGAGGCATTGACGAGCGCCGATGGCGAGCACCCCAACGACAACAAGGAAGTCTACGTCTTCCCGGGGAAGCTGGTCGAGGAACAGCGCGCGAAGCATCTCGGTGAAGTCGGCCTCGAAGGCCATCGCACATCGCGTCAGGTCTTTTCGGGAGAAAGCCAGGCGACGGGTCTCGCCGTCGGCACGCATCTTAGAGTCCACAACCACCCCCAGCCGCGCATGAACGACACGTACCTGATCACCAGGACGCACCACCGCTTCGCGATCGAGGAATACCGTTCAGGCAACAGCGGCGAAGAGGACAGCGGCTACGTGGAGTTCGAGGCGATTCCCACCAGCCGCGCGTTCCGACCGGAGATCACCGTACCACGGCCGATCGTGCGCGGCCTCGAATCGGCGATCATCACCGGCCCCGAAGACGAGACCATCTACACCGACGAGTGGGGGCGCGTGAAAGTGCGGTTCCACTGGGACCGTTCGGATTCGCCGGGTGAGAAATCGACGTGCTGGATTCGCGTCTCGCAGACCGGCGGGCTGGGCAATCTGATCCTGCCTCGGGTTTCGCACGAGGTACTGGTGGATTTCATCAACGGCGATCCCGATCGGCCGATCGTGGTCGGCCGTGTGTTCAATTCGAAGCACAAGCCGATCTACCCGCTGCCCGAGCACAAGACGCGGGCGTTGTGGCGCACGTTGCGTTACGGCGAGACCGGCAGCTATCCCGACACCGAGGATCTCGATTCCGGCAAACCCGGAGTCAACGAACTGCGGTTCGAGGACAAGGGCGGGTCGGAGGAAGTGTTCCTCCACGCCGAGCGCGACATGAACACGCGTATCCGCTTCGACGAGACCCATCATGTCGGACACAATCAGGAAGTGAACGTCGGCTACGACCGCGAGCGATCCGTCGGCCACGACGAACATGTCTCGATCGGACGCGACCAGAAGCTCGACGTGGGGCATGATCGAACCGAAACCGTCAGCAACGATCGCGAGACCACGATCGGGGTCAACGATACGCTCGAGGTCGGCCAGGAACTGAAGATCAAGGCCGGCACCAACATCAAGATCGAAGCGGGAGTCTCGATCGAACTCAAGGTCGGAATGACGTCGATCACGATCGACAACATGGGCATCCAGTTCAAAGGCCCGCAGCTCACGCTCAAAGCCGATGGAATGCTCAATGCATCGGGAATGATGACCCAGATCTCCGGATCGGCGATGCTGACCGCCAAGGGCGGCATTGTGATGATAAATTGAGCGTGGCCATGACCAAGACGCAGAACCAGCCGTGGAGCAAGGTCCAGTGGACCGAAAGCAATCAGATCCTGCGCCTGCTGGACCGCGATGAAGCCGAGATCGCGGCGATGCCCCGGGATGTGGCCGAATGCCACCGCGCCTATCTTGCGCAAGGGCGTGCCCCGGAAGCGATCAGTTACCTGGCCATGGCACTGCCGCGCTTCGAGGCAGTGCGCTGGGGGTGTCTGTTCCTCGACGAGATGTCGCGCATCGATGGCCTCGCCCGCCCCGAGCAGCAGGCGCTGGATTCGGTGCAACGCTGGGTCGGGGAGCCAATCGAGGCCTATCGGCGCGCGGCTTTCGCGGCCTCGCAGCTCGCGCGCGAAGACAGTCCCGAACGCATGATCGCGCTGGCCGCCTTCTTTTCGGGAGGCAACGTGTCCTCGCCGGACCTCGAGCCCGTCGAACCGCCGCCGCATGCCGCGGGGCGCTTCGCCGGCGTCGCGGTTCTGGGCGCGGCCTATCGCAAGGGGCCCGATGCGGAACGCGCCGCGCGCGCCTTGCAGATGGGCCTGGAACATGCTCACTAGGATATCGAAGGTCGGCTCCCGGCCCCGGTTTGCGACGAGTCCATGACGCTGACACTGACGATCCAGGACATGGACAGGCTGAGCAACGGCTTGCCTGCCGAGTTCGTCCTCGCCCGGCGCGGCGCCAAGATCGGTCGGTCGCCGACCAGCGACTGGTGCCTGCCCGATCCGAACAAGTACATTTCCTCGACCCATTGCATGCTGCGCTTCGAAGGCGGCTTCTACTGGCTCGAGGACCTGAGCACGAACGGCACTTTCCTGAATGGCGCCGCTGTTCGGATGAACGGCCGCCGCCGGATCGAGCATGGGGACCGGTTCCTGATCGGCCCCTACGAACTGATCGCGAGCCTGAGCGGCGATGCCGTCGAGGCCTTTCGCGACGAACAGGCGGAACACGAAGCGCGAGCCGAGGGCGAACGCTGGCAAGGCTGGGGCAAGCTCTATGATGCTCCGGACACCGCTTCCGGTGCGCCGCCGCCCGGGGGGCAGCAGCCCGATTACGTGCAGCCGTTCGGGGAAGGGTGGACGCCGTCGCAGCGCTCTCCCGATCCGCCGAAGCAATCGGTCTGGTCGAGCCAGGAGCCCGATCGCATGGCGGCTTCCGGCTGGTCCTCGGAAGCGGGACCGGCAGCCGCTGCTCGTCCGGGAGACGCCTGGGGAGAACTGGCACAGAGCTACGTGGTCGATTGGGCGCGCGGCGGCTTCAACCAGCCGTCGACTGCCAATCCCGATCCTTTGGGCCTCGGGGCGGGCGATCCACGGTCCGACCCCTTCAGCATCCCGCTCGGCCCGCCGCAGGAGACGGCACGCGGTGCCGCGCCGGCGCCCGATCCGCAAAGCTTCGGGGCCGCGCCTGCGCCGTCGCGCTCCACCGACGCGGCAGCCGGTGGTGTTCCGCCGAAGACGGCCGATCATGGCGCGCTCGCTGCGGCGCTGGCGCAGGCGATGCACATCGATGCCGATGCACTGGGGCTTCCCCCCGAGGATCTCGCGCAGCGCACCGGCATGCTGATGCATCGGCTCGTCGCCGGGCTGACGATGATGATCGAGGCGCGCGCGCGTGCGAAGCAGCAGCTGGGGGCGGAAGGCACCAGCTTCTCCTACGATGACAACAACCCGCTCAAGTTCGCACGCAATACCGAGGATGCGCTGAGCCAGTTGCTCAAAGATCCCGAGCGCGGCTTCATGGACGGATTGCGCGCGGTCGAAGACGCGTTCCAGGATCTGCAGGCGCACCAGATGGCGACGCTAAAGGCCATGCAAGGCGCGCTCAAGGCGACGCTGGAGCGCTTCTCGCCCGATGCGATCCGCAAGCGTGCCGACGGCAGCGGCATTCTCAAGATCATTCCCGGCACGCGCGAAGCGGCCTTGTGGAAAGCCTACGAGCGTGAGTTTTCCGGCGTCGCCGAAGGGTCGGACGAGGCGTTCATGGACGTTTTCGCCAAGGAGTTCCGCAAAGCCTACATGGACAGCACACGCTGACCGCGCGGCCGCGGCTGCATCCGCCAGGCTTGAGCCGGACGATCTACCGACGCGCCTCGCTGGCCTGCATGTCCGTGCAAGTCAGGGAGCTGTCCCGGCGTCCGGAGCGCCACTCTCCATTCGGTTCGTATCTGTCTGCTTCGCCTGAAGCTGCGTCGCTTCGCCGACGTCGATCGCCACGATCGAAACGTTGTCGGGCGCACCGCGTTCGAGCACCATATCCAGCAATGTCGCGACGGCGCCGTCCGTACGCCGCTCGGTCAGGACGCGCGCGATTTCGTCGTTGCCGAGCAGGCAGGTGAGGCCATCGCTGCACAGCAGGAAGACGTCCCCGGCGACGGTCCAGTCGGCGACGATGTCGACTTGCACCTCCTCCATCACGCCGACCGCGCGCGAGAGCATGTTGCGCATTGCATGGTTCTCCGCCTCGGCCGGATCGAGCAGACCCTGCTCAACCATGTCCTGCACGCGCGAATGATCGACGGTGAGTTGGTAGAGCTGCCGGTCGCGCAGCAGGTACGCGCGGCTGTCGCCCACCCAGATCACCGCGAAGCGATCATCGCGCACATGCAGCGCGACGACCGTACTGCCCATTTGCTCGCCACGGCTCTGCGACTCGGCAAAGATCGTGCGGTTGGCGGCATGAATGCGATCGGCCAGCGCATGACAGGCGGCCTCGAAGTCATCGCCGACTGGGCCTTCGGCGAGACTGGCGGCGATCACGGAGGAGGCCCACTCGCCCTTGGCGTGCCCGCCCATCCCGTCGGCCACCGCCCAGACATTCGCCTGCGGACAATCGCAGATCGCATCTTCGTTGACGCTGCGCACTTTGCCGCAATGCGTCACGGCGGACCCGTCGAGCTTAAGCTGCATCGTCACCCCCGTCCGGCGATAGGGCGAGCATCTGCGAAACGAGATCCGGGGGACGCGCTCCGTTGGTCTCGCTCACGATGCCGCCTTCCAGGTCGGTCACCCACCAGCGTGGCAATTCCGGCGGGCTGTCGGCTTTGCCGGTCCCGACCGCGCATTCGCCAAGCCGATCCAGTCTAGCAAGCACGTCGTCCGCGTCGAGCCCTTCGCCGATCGCGGCGTAAAGCACTTCGAGCACATCGCCGGCCAGCGACTCTGCGGCTTCGCCATTGGGCGCCGCGCACACGGCATAGACGGGATAGCGCCGCCCCGCCTTGTCCGCAGACGGGCTGACTGCGCCCGCGTGCCAGCCGGCATCGTCGCACCCTGCGAACAACCAGGGCGCGGCGCGATCGAACCGGTCGCGCCAGTCGTCCGCGAACCGCTCCTGCGCCGCAATGAGCGAGTCCGAAAGCCATGCGTCGATTGCCGCCTGGGCTTGCCCATCGAAGCCCCGGCAGACGAAATCGCCATGCGCCGGCAGCTTGCCGAAGAGCGCGGCGCCGCTCACAGCGTCGTCGGGCAGCGGAACGACCAGAGGCCGCCGCGGCTGAACGGGTTCGATTCGCCGGGCAGAGTGATGGCGAAGCGCGCGGACTGGCCGTTGCGGTCAAAAGTGACGGTGATCCGCCGCTCCCCGTCATTGCTCATCCGGCCTGCGTCCATCAGCCGGAACAGCGCCCAGGGCCCGTCGGTCTCGATTTTCGCCGTCTCCTTGAGCGGAGCGGGGGCGCCGCCCTCGGCCCCCTCGCTTGCTTCGGGCGCAAAGAAGGTGACCGAGGCTTCGGGCAAGCTGCCGGCGCCGGCCCACACGATGTTACGGGGCGTGCCGCCGGTCTCCTTGAAACGGTAGGTCGTACCGCCCGAGGAGAACTGAACTTCGGAAACATCGGCGGATTTGCCCGTCAGTTGCACCTTGAGCGGCACGCCGGAGAGCAGCAGATCGCGCACCGCCAGCGCCTTGGCGAAGCTTTGCGGGCTGGTGGGATCGAGCGAAGCGGTCAGCGGGTCATCGCGCACCCAGCGCCAGACGGGGCCCTCGCGATCGATCAGCGGAGCCAGCCTGTCCGAAACGAAGCCGTCGATCAGGCCCCCGCTGCCGAACACGCGCTGGAGGTCGGCGAGGGAGGCATCCTCGTCCGACGATCCGAAAAAGGGTATTTGTCCGTGGCGACCTCCCGGCACGCCGGCATCACGGATTGGGTATAGGCGTCCGTGATCGCGCCCGTGGCAGCGCTGATCCGCGCGGTGCTGCCGCGCTGCGTCGCCTCTTTGACAAATTCCTGAAGTTGCGGCGGGGCGCCGGCGGCGGCGGCCTGCACTTCGGCCATCGCCGAGGCCGCGCCCGCCTGCGTCGCATCGGCCCCGCCGCCGCCGCCGATGGATTCGGCCGCGATGATCGCCTTGCCCGCCTGCTTGATTGCATCGACCAGTTCGTCGACTTCGCCGGCGCGCTTGCCGTCGCCGGTGTAATCGTGGAGCGGGCGGAAGTAGGCAGTGATCTCGCTTGCCGCATCGAGCCCGCTCGGCCCGTCGGTGCGCAAGTTGCGCGCGAGGCGGCCAGTGGAGGAACGCGCCAGCCCGCGATCGACCAGCTGCTTGCCAAGCGCGGTCGCGCCGCCTTCGAAAATGGTGTTCTTGCGCAGTTCGGACAGGACCTTCTTGAGCGGCGACGGGCTCTTGGTGATCGCACCGAAGGCGACCGGATCGGAGAAGTAGGCGCCCGGCTCGAGCGAGGTTATGGTCTTGTCCCAGGCCGCGATGTAATCGGTGGCATAGAGGTTGGCGATGCCGGGGCGCAGATCGCCGATCTCGGACAGCAAGCCTTCGTTCTTCGCGTCCGGCCCGAACATCCACAAGTCCTTGCGCAAGTCGGCGGCGACCGTGGCGAGGCCGACGATATAACGCTGCTCGTACCCGGCCCGCGTGAAGAAGAACGGAATCTGGATCGCCATGACTCGGTTCGGGTCGGCGAAGGCCAGTGCATCACCTTGCGAGAGCACGTTCGACATCCGCCACGGCGACTTGCCGGCATTGGCCTGCTGCCGCATCAGCGCATAGCCGCGCTCGGCAGCGGACAGGGTCAGGATGCTGGCGCGCGATGCGGCGACCAGTTCGCCGTCGAGTGGCGCGCTGCGTCCGGCCCATACGGTGGTGAGGTTGCGGTCGGTCAGCAGCGCCTTGAGATGCGCGTTGAGCTGCTGGCGTTCGCGCGCACGGTCGGCGCCCGGATAGACTTCGGTCGCCCAGTCGCGCATCACCCAGGCTTCCACCGCATCCTCGTCCATCGGGCCCTTGCCGCCGAGGATGAGGTAGGTCTTGAGTGGCTCGTAGAGCGCCAGCGGGTCCTGCCGGTTGCTGCGCATGTAGTCTTCGAGCCGCAGGATCAGGCGGGGCAGCATGACTCGGCGCAGCGCGTCGCGATAGGTTTCGGCGGCCTGGTCGGCGAGCCCTTCCTGGAACAGCCCGAAACGCATGGTCCAGGGCGGCCCGCCCTCCAGTTGGCTGGCATAGCCGTATGGCAGGTTGCGCAGCGCATTGAGCAGCGGCAGCGCGCTCGCGAGATCGGCGTCGCTGGCGCGGACTTGCCGCATGTCGATGCCTTGCTCGCCCTTGATCCGCTCGGCCGCCGCGGCCTGCGCGACGAGATCGTTCTGGAACGTGCGGTTCTTGGCGAAGCTGACGCCCCAGGCGACCAGCGTCAGCGCGGTGAACACGCCGATCGCGCCGAGGATCGAGGCGAGGATCGCGCGGTTCCGCGCCTGCGCCTTGGGGTCAGTGACGACCAGCCCGGCCTCGGGGATCATCACTTCGCGCACGAGCCGGTTGAGGAAGTAGGCGCGGCCCTGCTGCGGGTTCGAGACGACCTGATCGACGTCGTAGACTTCGGCCATGCTCGACATGATGCGGTCGAGCGGCGTGCCTTCCTGGACGCCACTGGCGAAGTAGAACCCCCGCAGCCGTCCGGTCTGCGCCTCGGGCGCATCGAGGAAAGCCCCGTCGATGAAGCGCATCACCCGCGCGCGGATCGATTGCAGCTGCGACGGGAATCCCAGGATCAGGCTGCGGCGGTTCTGGTCGGGTTCCTCGAGCAGGCGCTTGGGCTGGCGGTCGATCGCGGCCTGGGCCATCTCGTCGAAGGCCTTGGCGATCTGGCTGGAATTGTAGCGGCCCGCAGCATAGTCGAAGGTCGAGCCAAGCACCGCGCGCCGGCCCTCGACATCGAGATCGGCGTAGTACTCGGTCATCCCGGCGAGCAAGTCGGCCTTGGTGATAACGAGGTAGATCGGTGGCGCGACTTCCAGCGTGCGGCGCAGTTCGGCGAGGCGGCGGCGCACGGCGGCGGCGTGGCGATCGATCGCGGCGCAATCGGCACCGACCAGTTCGTCGACACCGATCGCGACGAGAATGCCGTTCACCGGCTGCAGCGGACGGTGCTTCTTGAGCAGCCCGAGGAACCGGCCCCAACCGCGGCTGTCGACCTCCTCGTCCGAATCCTGCGAGGTGTAGCGGCCGGCGGTATCGACCAGCACGGCTTCGTCGGCGAACCAGAAATCGAGATTGCGGGTCCCGCCAAGGCCCTTGGCCGATTGTTCGGCGAAGGGGAACCGCAGGCCCGAATTGAGCAGCGCGGTCGTCTTGCCGGCGCCGGGCGGGCCGATGATGACGTACCAGGGGCGGTTGTAGAGGTAATTGCGGCGCTCGCCAGTCGCTTCGCGCAGCGAGGCCAGCGCCTTGCCCATGCGCTCGCCAAGCAGCTTTTCTTCCTCGTCAGCGGCGCTTGGCGGATTGAGTTCCTGTTCCAGCGCCTTGGCCGCCGTGCGCGCCTTGCGGATGCGCAGGAACACGAAGATCAGCCAGATGCCGATCACCGCACCCGAAAGGCTCAGCCGGATCCACAGCGGCTGCATTTGCGGCAGCACCATCGGCAGCCCGACCGACAGCGTCAGGCACAGCAGCACGACGACCGTGATCGTCAGCACCCACCAGTTGGTGAAAAGCCGATGGAAGAACCCGCGGATCATTGGACGCCCTCGTTCGAGCGGCGCGGGACGACGACCTCGACGCGGCGATTGAGCGATTTGCCTTCGGCGTTGGCGTTGCTCGCGACCGGGCGAGTCTCGCCAAAGCCCTTGGGTTCGATCCTCTCCACTCTGGTGATCTCGTCGCGCAGGATCTTCGCGACCGTTTCTGCGCGCGCTTCGGACAGCGCCATGTTGTCCGGGAAGGCAAGATTGCCCGAGATCTTGTCACTGTCCGAATGGCCCTCGACCGTGACGAAGCCGCTCTTGTCCTGCTCGATCGCTTGCCCGATGCGGCGGAACAGAGCTTCGCGTCCGGGCTCGAGCTGGTCGGAACCCGATTCGAACAGCTGGCCGACGGTGGTGCGCACGCGGACGGTCTGCGAATCTTCCTCGACCTTCACCAGGCCTTGTTCGATCTCGGGCGCAAGGAAGCGTCGCAGACCGGCGGCTTGCGCGCTCGGCCCTTCGGGCGGCAGCGCGCTCGCCTCGCGGGAGAGCGAGAGCGGATCGCCTTCGTTGATGCCGCCGAGCCGATCCCACGGCGCGTCGCCCGAGAACATCAGGATCAGGCGCAAGACGATGTAGACCAGCAGCAGGAAACCCGCCGCGGCCGCCAGGCCCAGCAGCACGTAGTTCCAGAAGTTGATACGGCTTGCCGGCGCATTCTCGCCCCGCCAGCGCGGCGAGAGCTCGGTCATCGACAGCGAACGGACGTGGTCGAGCGCGCCGTTGAGCCGCGTCATGATTTCCTGCAGCCGCTGGCGACCGTCGGGCATGCGACGGAAGCGGCCTTCGAATCCGGCGGCGATGCAGGCGTGGAACAGCTCGATCAGGTCGTAATTCTCGCGCGGGCTGCGCAGCAGATCATCGACCAGTTGCCAGAAGCGGTCACCGCCGATGTTCTCGCGGAAAAACTGCACCACCATCGAGCGGCGCGCCCATTCGGCACCGTCGGTCGTCGAATAGGCAAGGTTCTGGGCGATGTCGTCGATCGTGGCGCAGACGGCGTATTTGGCGCGCTGCTTCTGCTCCTCGGTGTGGCGGGTGGAGGCCATGATCGCGCGTTCGAAGCGGGCGATCGCGGCAGTCACTTCGCGATGGAACTGCTGCATCGGCGCGCGTACGCGGCCGGCGCGGATCGAGGCGGCGAGGGACAATGCGGGCAGTGCTTCGTCGAGGATGACATTGCGCACGACGCGCGGTTCGTCGGGGAGAGGGACGTCGTCGTCGCCCAGCCGCGAGGGCGCCATGCCCGGCGGCGGCTGGTCGGGCCGCCCGGCCGGTGCCTGTGGCGGGGCGGCGGGCGCATTCCAAGGGTTCGACTGCGGCGCGGGCTGGCGGCCGAACGTGTCCGGATCGGGCGCCTGCTCGAAGCCCGCGCGCTGTGAGGCGTTGCCCCACTGGTTGTCCGCCGGAGACGGTTGCGGCGCACCCCATCCGCTCGAAGGTCCGGGGGGCGGCGGTGGCGCACCCCAGGGGTTCTGGCCGGGGGCGGGCGGTGGTGATGCGGGCGTTTGAGGTGAGGGAGGTGGCGGTGCCGGCTGCGAAGGCGACCCGCCGGGCGGGCTACCCCATCCGCCCGTTGCTGGTGCAGGCGGCGGTGGTGGCTGGGGCGGGCTGCCCCACCCACCGGGCGACGGCGGCGGTGCCGGCTGTGCCGTTCCGGACTTGGCGTTGCGCGCATTCTGCAACGGCGAGGGACGGAACACGGTCTTGTTCCGGTCGGGAGGTCCGCTCTCGTCGTTGCCGTTGCTCATCGTCCCTCACGATCCCGCACTCGTCCGGCGCAGGCCGTTTCAGCTCCTCTCGCTTTTGACACACCACAATTCGAGTTTGAGTTCGTGCCATTCTCCGGCGACGTGCATGCACAGCGCCGGGGTCTGCTGGAATTCGTCCCATTCGGGCACGCCGCGGTCGAGTTCGAAATAGACGTAGCCGGGCAGCACCCGGATCTGCGGCGGCGGGGTCGGCGCATGGCGGATCGGCACACCGACCAGCGAGGAATCGACCACCGACTGGATCTTCTGCAGCGTCGCGATCTTGACCACCGAGGGGAAGGCCGCGCGGATTTCCTCGACATTGGCAAGGGCGGAAACCGCCAGGAAGAAGTACCCGGTGCGAAACTGCGTGTGATCGGTAATCGTCGCCGCATAAGCGCCGGGGCCGACCTGCTTGAGCGGCAACTGCACCGCCGATCGATCGAACACCGCCGAAAGCATCGATTGCAGCAGACTGTAGACGACCGAGAAGCAGGTCTCCGGATTCTCGTGATCGTAGCGCGGCAGCGTCGGCGGCTTGCGATCGGAGCGGATCAGCGTCGCCAGCTCGCCCGCCATCGAGCCGAGCGACTGGTAGAGCCGTTCGGGATGAATCATCGGCATCGCTTCGAGATGCTGGAGATGCGGGATCCATCGGTTCAGCGTCTGCAGCAGCAGGAAACTGGAAAAGGTCTCCGCGCCGCCTTCGGTTGCCTCGACGGCGCGCAGGGCCAGTTCGGTGGCGCGCTGTTCGGCCCGGCCGATGATGTCGACGAGGCCGCCTTGCAGCGCCGGGGCCGAGGCGATGTCGAGCGTGGGCGGCACGTAACGATTGTCGAAGCGCAGTGCCTTGTTATCGACCTCGCGTATCCGTGCGAGCCCGAGCGTGATCCGGCCGTAGAGCTGCTCGCGCGTGACTCCGAAGCGCAAGTTGGGCCGCCCCACCTCCAAAATCTCGGACGCGCGCTCGCTCGAAAAGCTGTCGAGGATTTCGGCTTCCTCGACCAGGAAGCGGGCGTCGATCGCACGCGTCTCCTGCGCTTCGGCGAATTCGAGCGCGCCGTCCTGCCGGGCGGGAAGCGTGAGACTGACCAGCGCGTCGCGCACGTCGCCCGGAATATCGATCGGTTCGGGCGGCGGCATCGTTCCGGGAATCGAGAACGGCGTGCCGTCGGGCATGATGCCCGAACAGCGCGCGACGGCGAACTTGCCGATCCCGGCGAGTTCTTCGTCGATGACGATTTCGGTGATGCCCCAGTTCCAGGGCTGAGCGGCATTGAGGCGCATGTTGATCAGCGCCGTGAAATAACGGTCCTGTTCCTGGAAATGCTGCGGGCGCAGGAACATGCCTTCGCGCCATGCAACCCTATTGTTCTCAGACAACAGCCAACCCCCAATAGCGGCCCACCGCGAGGAGCATAGCAAGATCAGGCCCTAACGAAAGTCTCGAAACGACAAGGACTGCCAGGGAAGGGATGTTATTTTTCTCACATTGACGTGATAACTTGCAGTCATGGTTTCCTCGTCCGGTAACGACGCGAATTTCGATCCGCGCACCTGGTTGAAGTCAGGAGATGGCCTCGGCGGGGGCGCCGGACCGGATTCGAAGGAAGGGCGAGTCGGCACCTCCGACGAGGTCGCCGCCCCCGACGAGTTCGCAGCCGGGCAGGCGTCCTTCGATCCGCGCACCTGGGGCGGCGATGGTTCGCCGACCGGAGCCGAGAAGGCTACGGCAGCGACGGCCGCTTTGCACCAGTCGCGGCGGTTCGGTCTGGCGCTCGCCGGCTTGCTGGCTTGCGGGGTCATGGCAGGTGGGCTGTTGTTCTGGTCCAGTCACGCGCCGGTTTCGGACTTGCCGGCAGTTACCGGATCGGATGTGCCTCCTGCAGCGGGCAGCGAGTCCAGCAATTCAGCACCGCAACCGCAGACGTCCGGCGAAAGCCTGCGCACTCTCAAGCTCGCCTCGTCGCAAGACGTTGCCAGCTCGCTGCGAGCTGCAGGTATCGATGCCGACATGGCCGAAAAGGCCTCGGCCCTGGTCCGCGAAGCGATCGCGCCGGGAACCGAGCTCGATCTGGAGTTCGCGCTGGGAGAAGGGGAGCGGCTGCTCTGGCTGGCGGCGATGCGACCCGATGGCTCCGGCACCAGAATTACCGCGAGCGTGGCAGGCTTGCGCGCGCAGCCGCTGGCTGTGGCGGTCAAGCGCAAGGTCACGGTGGTGCGCGGTGAACTCGATACCGACAGCTTCTACAGTTCGGCGGTCTCGGCCGGCGTCGTCGACAGCCTCATCAGCGACTTCGCCAACGCCTTCGCGTTCGATTTCGACTTGCAGCGCGAGGTGTCTCCGGGCGACATTTTCGAAGTGGCCTTCGCGGAGAAGGTCAACGCGCGCGGTGAGCGGGTGGGGCGGCCCGAACTGCTCTATGTCTCGCTCGCCACGGAGGCGAAGTCCAAGGAGCTGTACCGCTTCGCGCCGCCGGGCCAGACCAAACCCGGCTGGTTCGATGCAAACGGCGTCAGCACCGTGAAAGCGTTCATGCGTACGCCGATCGACGGCGCGCGCATCACCTCGAAGTTCGGCATGCGCTTCCATCCGGTGCTCAAATATAATCGGCTTCACGGGGGCACCGATTTCGCCGCGCCGGTCGGCACGCCGATTTATGCCGCTGCGCAAGGCAGGATCATCTCGGCCTCGCCCAGCCGCTGCGCCGGCAACATGGTGATCATCGCGCACGAGAGCGGCTACGAGACGCGCTACTTCCACCTCAGCCGCTATGCCGAAGGGGCGCGCGCCGGGCAGCAAGTCGCGCAAGGCACGACGATCGGCTATGTCGGCAATACCGGTACATGCACCACGGGCCCGCACTTGCATTATGAAGTGCACATTCAGGGCAAGAAGGTGGATCCGCTCAGCATCGATACCGGCAAGAGCGAGCGCCTGGAAGGCAACGCGCTCAAGGCCTTCTTCGAGACTCGGGATGCGATCGACGTGGCGCGGGCCGACGCAGCGACCTGATCTTGAGCGTCCCTATGTGGAAGCGACCGGCCGGGTGGTTCTGTCGCGCGCGCCGGCGAGGGCGATCACGGCCAGCACGAGCACCAGCGCCGCAGTCATCGCCACGGACGCATTGAGCCCTTGAGGTCCCCCGCCGAGCCACTCGGGGCCAGCGAGGTCCAGGTCGACGAGGCTTCCGAAGACCGGCGAACCGGGATTGGGGACCAACCCAAACAGCGATTCCTCGCTCACGTTCCACACGTAGTGGAATGCGAAAGACGCCAGGATCCCGCCACTGCGAAGCGCGAGAAGCCCCATCACCAGCCCGCCGAGAAAGAGGTTCGCGATCGTCAGAAATCCCTCGGCGCCGCCCGCCAGATGTAGCAGCGCGAACGCGAGCGCGGACAGGCTGACGCCCATCGCGGGCCCCCAGGTCTCGGCGAGCACAGGCTGGACCCAGCCGCGGAAGACGACCTCCTCGGCCAGAACTTGCAGCACGCTCAGCAGCAGTGCGAGCCAGACGAAACCGGCTTGCGGCGATCCTCCACCCAGCAGAACCGCATCACCGAAGACGCAGACTGCAAGGCAGACGAGCATGCCGAACGCGCCCAGGCTCGAACCGATGGCGAGGGCGCGAGCGGGCTGGGCGCCACGATGCAGCGGCCTCACTCCGAAGAGCCGACCGCCGATCCAGCCGCACAGAAGCATTCCGCCATAGAGCAGCACGGTGAATAAGCCGACGACGGCCCGGTCGTCGTCTCCGAGCGCGCCGCTCTCGATCACGGCCGCAAAGGCGCGATTGCCCGCGAGGATGAGCAGCCATAAGGCCAATGGCGCCGCGACAAGCGTATTGATCGCGCGCCACGCGTCAGTCTCGGTCGCAACCGGCGCCGGCCCGACCTCAGGCATGATTTGCGCAGACGCCGGGCACGGTCACCCCAACCCGATGAGGACCGTGGGGTACCCGGTGACGAGCGCGCCTCCCGCGCCAGTAAGATCGGCGATGCGCGCCGCCGGCATCCCGCCGACCAGGACCGTGAACGCGCCCGTCACGATCGGATCGACGCCGGCTGTGCAGACACACACGTCGGTGATGCGAGCCTGCGGCATGCTGCCGGTGAGCACGGTCGGCCATCCGGTACTGACCGGGCCGGACGGGCAGACAGGGCAAGCGTGGATATCGGTGATCCTCGATGCGGGCATACCCACCATGGTTCTGTCTCCCCTTCAGCCAAGCGATACCGCGCGGTTCGCTTCCATCGCGCCCAATTCAGTCGATGCGTTCGACCTCGACGCGGCGGTTGCGTGGATCGTACGGCGACTTGCCGGGCAGGACTTCTTCGTAAGCGCGACCGACCGTCTCGATGCGAGAGCGATCGACGCCGACAGTCGCAAGATAGTCTGCTGCAGCATCGGCGCGTTGCTGCGACAAGCGCTGGTTGATCGCGAGACTGCCAGACTTGTCGGTATGCCCGCTGATACGGATACGTTTGTCGCGATTGGCCGGGTTATTCATCGCCGTGCCAAGATTGCGCAGATTGACCTTGGATTGCGGCGAGAGCGCATAGGACCCGAGCTTGAATTGCAGCGGCAATTCCCTCGCCTGCGCGGCGCGCGGCGTCGTGAGACCAGCCGAAGCTGGCGCAGGTCGCGCCGGGCGGGCCTTGGTGATCGCCGCCTTCGGCTGCGGTGCGGATTTCGTTTCGCCATTCGTCGGCCGGACGAATGTGAAGCCACGCGTATTGCTCGTTCGCGGGCATTTGGTCGAGGCTTCGTCGCAAGCGGAGGCTTCCTCGCCCGCCAGCAGATCTTCGGCATCCTCGGTCGAAAATTCGGCGACGTCGCGCTGGGCCGTTGCCGGGCTTGGCAAAGCCATCGATGCCGCCGCGGCGGCCAGTCCGAGAGTGATCTTGTGCATGGGCAGGTCCCATTTCTCTTCGGGGGAAAGGGACTTTAGGCATTTCGCGTGAAGTTGACAACGGCGACTTAGAATGGGGTGGGAGCGGCAACTTGCTGGATTGTACATCGCCTCGAGTTTTGTTCGCGAGTAATTCGAGCTCATGTACGCGAAGCATACTCGGATCGCGCTTTTTCCATTTTCCTACTCGCACCCAGTCCACTAAATGGTTCGGCTCCATCAGCGCGGAGCGAACTTCATGGCCATTCTCGAAACCCTGATCGGCCCTCTCGCCAGGATCCTCGACAAGATCATTGCCGATCCCGAAGAGCGCGCGCGGGCCAAGCTGGAATTGCTCAAACTGGAAAATTCGCGCGACATGGAACAGCTCCAGACGCAGCTTTCCGCGATCCTCGCGGAGGCGGGATCCAGCGATCCGTGGACCAGCCGCGCCCGCCCGAGCTTCCTCTATGTGATGTATGCGATGATCCTGTGGGCCATGCCGATGGGGCTGATCGCCGCATTCAGCCCGCACACGGCAAGCGCGATTGCGGAGGGCATGACCGGTTATCTCGGGGGACTGCCTGAACCGCTCTACGCTTTGTTCGGGACAGGCTACCTGGGCTATTCGGCGATGCGCCAGTGGGGCAAAGTGAAGGGCGCCGACCGCTGAGCGTAGGGCGGTCTTGCATCCGGGACTTTTAGCGAAACCTAACGATTGGACCTCTATAGAGCCGCAACGCGCCATGGTGGCGCCAGGCTCGAAGGGAGTGATTGCTGTGCGGCTGAACGGGGCTCGATGGCTGCTGGCTGCTTTGTGCCCGCTCGCACTGAGCGCTTGCGGCAATGAGGCTCGCGAAAAGGAATTGAGCGCGCAACTGGCCCAGGCACAGCAAGAAGCGCAGGAGGCCAAAGCCAGCGCGGCAGAGGCGCAGCGCGCCGCGGCGCAGGCGGCATCGAATGGCGCGGGCCTGTCCGACTTCTACGGTTCGGACGGCGAAGGCGACGAGGGATTCTCGCCCGAGCCGGACGATATGCCCGACGAGACCGATCCCTCCGACGGGTTCGACAGCGGCAGCGATGTCGATATTCCCTTCGCGGACGAGGCCATGAGCGACGAGAGCGTCGAGGTGGTTCCGCAAGTCTGAACCCAAATCACGTGGGCTGCGCGCTTGCCTATTGCTGGCGCCAGCGGCTAGGGCAGGGGCGCCCCAGCAGGAAAGCCCTGATGACTCAAGCTTGCGTCTACGTACTCAACGGCCCCAATCTCAATCTGCTCGGAACGCGCGAACCCGAAATCTATGGCGCGGACACGCTCGACGATATCGCGGCAAAGCTGACGGAGCGCGCCGAGGCGCTCGCCCTCACGATCGAGATGCGCCAATCCAATCACGAGGGACACTTGGTCGACTGGCTGCACGAAGCGCAGGCCGAGGATGCCGCGGCCGTGATCCTCAATGCCGGGGCCTTCACGCATACCAGCATCGCCCTACTCGACGCGATCCGCTCGATCCGCACGCCGGTGATCGAAGTCCACTTGTCGAATCCCCATGCCCGCGAGGCATTTCGCCACAAGAGCTACGTCGGGATGGCGGCCAAGGGAACGATCTGCGGGTTCGGGGCGGACAGCTATCTGCTCGCGCTCGATGCGGCGGCGAAGCTCAAATAGCGCGGGTGGGAGCGGCTCCGAAAAATGCGGAGACTGATCAGCCGAGCGGCACGCCCGGTACGTTCTTCGCGGTCCGGATCGTCAGCGAAGTCTTCACGCTGTCGACGTTTGGCGCGGGCGTCAGCTTGGACGTGAGGAATTCCTGGAAGCTCTGCAAGTCGCGGCTGACGATCTTGAGGATGAAGTCGATCTCGCCGTTGAGCATGTGGCACTCGCGCACTTCGGGAAGGCTGCCCATGTGTTCCTCGAATTGGCGCAGCGCTTCTTCGGCCTGGCTCTTGAGGCTGACGAGCGCGAAGACCGTGATCGTGAACCCCAGCTTCGAGGCATCCAGATCGGCATGATAGCCGCGAATGATGCCCTCTTCCTCCAGGCTGCGCACGCGCCGCAGGCACGGCGGCGCGGTCAGCCCGACGCGCTGAGCGAGTTCGACATTGGTGATGCGGCCCTCGCTCTGCAGCTCGGCGAGCAGCTTGCGATCGATTTCGTCAAGATTGATCATGATCTGCTATCCTAGCACCGGCGCATGTCGCACCAAGGTTTGCGATTGGAATTTCCACAGGTCATGAGCCGGGAAACTAGCAATATTATTATTTCCTAGCGAAATCGTCCCGCTTTGCAACGGCCTTTGCGCGCCATCTTCCGATCGTCGGCGGCTTTGCTAGAAGGCACGCTTGAGACAACCCACGCCCTATCGCGCTTGCCGCGTGAGAGCGGCCTGCGGAGCACTGATGCACTTCGATGATCGCCTTGCCACGGTACTGAACCTGCCGGTCCGCAGCGAGGCGCTCGCGTGGATCCAGTATCGTCAGCTGATCGACATCCTCGGCAGATGGCCCGGCGGATCGCCGGCCTCCGCCTCGCCCGCGGTCGATGCGGCCTATGCGCGGCTCGAAGCGCTGGGGCGGCGTCTGCCGTCCTCGCGCCGCGCCGCCGTGCTTGAGGAACCGGGCCTCAGCATCGCCAATCCCGAGCTGCTGGCCCGGTTAGTCCTCGATAAGCCCGAAGTGGCTGCGGCCGCCATCCGCGCCGGCGATCTCGACGAGACGCAGTGGCTGGAACTCATTCCCGCGCTTCCGGTGAGGGCGCGCGGCATTCTTCGCCATCGGCGCGATCTGCCGCCGAGAGTCGTTGCCCTGCTCGAACGTCTCGGCATCACCGATCGCGGTCTCCCGGCAGGCGAGGCAATCGTCGCGATGCCGGAACCCGAGCCGCTGGAATTGGTCGAACCGTTAGACTCTTCGATCGAGGCCGAGCCCGCTGCCGAGCCGGAGGAGATCGAACTCACGCCGCAGCCCATTCCCGCCGAATTGCGCCGCGAGAACGTCGTCGCCTTCGGCCCGCGACCCGTGGGCCGGCCGACGCTCGAACCCGGGATCGGCGACATCGTCCGGCGGATCGAGGAATTTCGCGCCAGTCGCCACAGCAAGCCCGCGCCTGTGCCGCAGTCCGATCATCCGCTGCTCCCGCTCGACGACATGCAGGCGGCGGCTTCCCCGATCGCCTGCTTCGACTTCACCACCGACGCCCACGGCCGGATCGACTGGGCGGATCCCGGGCTCGCAGCCATGGTGGTGGGCGCCGAGATCGCGCCTGCCGAAGTCTCCGCAGGCGGGATGCAGACCGGCTCTGTCCACGAGCTGTTCCGCAGGCGCCAGCCGCTGCGCAATCACTCCCTGGTCCTGGAAGGCGCGGCCGAGATCGCCGGCGACTGGCGGATCGATGCAAGCCCGCGCTTCGATGGCAGCTCGGGGCACTTCTCCGGCTATCTGGGGCGCGCCCGCCGTGCGCTTCCTGCCGTGTCCGATGCGGGCGATGCCGCGGGACGTGACAGCGAGCATGACCGGATGCGGCAGGTCTTGCACGAACTGCGCACGCCCGCCAACGCGATCCAGTTCGCGGCCGGCTTCATCCAGCAGGAAATGGGCGGCGCGATCGCGCACGATTACCGCGCGCTGGCCGCCGCGATCCTCGGCGATATCGCCCAGATCCTGGCCGGCTTCGACGAGCTCGACCGGCTGGTGCGTCTCGAAACCGGGGCAATCTCGCTGGGAGATGGGCCATGCGACATGGTGACGGTGGTGCGATCGGGCATCGCCCGCCTGGCGGCATGGTCCCAATCGAAAGGGAGCGGGTTCGAGCTGTCTGGCCGGGGGACGCTGCTTGCGGCGATCGAAGGCGGCGATGCGGAACAGCTCGTTCGCCGCATCCTGGCAGCGATGGCGTGGCACAGCGGCACGGGCGAAATCCTGCCCATTTCCTGCGAGGAATCCGAAGGCCGCGTGACGATCACGGTGGGCTTGCCGTCCGCCTTGGCCGATCCGGAAGCCTGGGACGCGGCGCTGGCCGCTGGCGGTCCGCCCTTGAACGAATCCCCGCTTACGGGCCGCTTCGGTTTCGGCTTCACGCTCCGGCTCGCGCAGGCCGAAGCGGCGGGCGCGGGCGGCACGCTCGAACGCGATGACAACACTCTCAAACTGAGCCTGCCCGGGTTGACCGCGCTGGATCACGGCCATAGCCACGCGGAATATCCGAAGTCGTCGCAGTCTGCCTGAATGGTTTGCGAGACGCGACCGCGGACGTGGGGGGCAGAGCCGTGGCGGTAACTAGTTTGCTGGATTTGCCGAAAGGAAGCGACTTCGTTTCCTTCGATCCGGCATTTGGCCAGCGCTTCGTCATCACGGTCGATGTCGAGGAAGAGTTCGATTGGTCGAAACCGATCCAGCGAGAACAGTTCGGGCTCGCGACCGTGCCGGCTTTGCGCAAGTTCCAGCAATTCTGTGAAGGTTTCGGCGTCGTGCCGATCTATATGGTCGACTTTCCGGTCGCCACATCGAAGATCGCAGCCGACATTCTCGGTGAGGCGGCGCGGGCAGGGCGCGCCGAGATCGGGGTCCAGCTCCACCCCTGGGTCAACCCGCCCTTCGACGAGGAAGTGACCGAATACAACAGCTACGCCGGCAATCTGCCGGTCGAAACCGAGCGCGCGAAGTTGCTGCATTTGCGCGATACGATCGAAAAGAACCTCGGCGTAGCACCGGTCATCTATCGCGCGGGCCGCTATGGCCTCGGGCAGCATACCGCGGGCCTGCTGCGTGAGGCGGGCATTGCCATCGACACGTCGGTCCGATCCCGGTTCGATTACAGTCAGACCGGCGGCCCGAACTATCGCAATCATCCGCTGCGGCCGTACTGGGTGGGCGAGGACCGGTCGCTCCTCGAACTGCCGCTGACCACGGTCTACTGGGGGCCGCTGCGCCAGCTCGGCCACACCATCTACCCCCAGCTGTGGCGCGCCCCGTCGCTGCGCGGCCTGCTGGCGCGTTCGGGCCTGCTCGAGCGGATCTCGCTGACGCCCGAAGGAATCACCGCGGAAGAAGCCTTGCGCGGCACCGACATCGCTCTCGACGAAGGCCTGGAAGTGCTGGTCTATTCTTTCCACAGTCCGTCCCTGGCACCCGGGCACACACCCTATGTGCGCAGCGAGGCCGATCTCGACGGCTTCTACGATTGGTGGCGCACGGTCTTCTCCCACCTCGAACGACGCGGCGCGCGCCCCGCCAGCGTTGCCGACATCATGGGTTCGGTGACGCTTGCCTAGCGAGACGAGGGGCGGTAACGGGCGTTGTCCGGCACCCGCCACGCTGGACGTGGTGTCGCGGGTCAGGGCCTGTAGCTCAGCGGTTAGAGCTGGCCGCTCATAACGGCTAGGTCGCGGGTTCGAATCCTGCCGGGCCCACCACCGCCGCGACGGCGAAGAACGGTCGGGGAGTAGCGCAGCCTGGTAGCGCATCTGCTTTGGGAGCAGAGGGTCGCAGGTTCGAATCCTGTCTCCCCGACCAACTTCGGTTTATCCTCGGCGAAGAGGCCCCGCCTGCTTCCGCATCATCAGCCGCAAAGCGTCCAAAAGCAGTGGCCGGTCGGAGGATTTCGTACCTGTCGCCTCTGGTGTGGCCCGGCTAGTTCGAGCCGGGACCGCCGTCCGAGAAGGCATCCGCGATCGAGCAGGCGGCCGGGCCGAGAATCACGATGAACAGGCACGGCAGGATGAACAGGATCAGCGGTACGGTCATGATCGCAGGCAGGCGCGCGGCCTTTTCCTCGGCGCGCATCATGCGTTCGTTGCGGAATTCGGCGGAAAGCACGCGCAGCGCCGAAGCCAGCGGGGTGCCGTAGCGCTCGGTCTGGATCATCGTCGTGACCACGCCCTTGATCGCTTCGAGATCGACGCGCCAGGCGAGATTTTCGAAGGCGGCGCGGCGTTCGGTCAGGAAGGACAACTCGATCGAGGTCAGCGAGAACTCGTCGCCCAGTTCGGGATAGGCGCGGCCCAGTTCGCGGGCGACGCGCTCGAAGGCAGCATCGACCGTGAGACCCGCCTCGGCGCAGATCACCAGCAAGTCGAGCGCGTCGGGTAGACCCTTGCGGATCGCGTCGGTGCGCTTCTTGACCAAGTTGGTGATGTAGATGTCGGGCGCCTTGTAGCCGAAGCCCAGCATCACCGCGAAGGCGGCGAACTTCTTCATCGAACCCCATTCGGGGAAATAATCGATCACGTAGATCATCAAGATCGCGGTCACGCCGAGCACGATCGGCAGCACGAGACGCCCGAAGACGACGGCGACGGCCCATTCCTTCTTGCGGATACCGGCTTGCGCCAGCCGCTGCTCGATCTGCTTGATCTGGCTGTCCTGCAGCACTTTGAGCCCGGACAGAAACTGGCCCATGCGATCGGTAGTGTCGTTCCGCCGGACGAGACTGGCGCGTTTGCGGGCGCCGACGCTAATGCCCGCCTTGAGCTGCTCGCGGCGCTCGTTGAGCGCCTTGACGCGCTTGGCCATCGGATCCTTGACGGTGACGGCTGCATAGATCGCGAGCATCGCCGCCATCGCCGCCACCATCACCAGGATAGTGCCGACGAAGATCACGTCGAAGCCAAGTAGAGTGGGGCCGGCCGGTTGGGTCGTCATGAAGTGTCCTGCCTACCCGCTCAGATCTCGAAACTGACCATCTTGGCCATGATGAAGGCGCCGATGCTCATCCAGGTGAGGCCGCCAAGCCCGGTGACGATCAGGCGATCGTCCGAAAAGAAGCCGGTGAGGTACTTGGGGTTGACCCACCAGACCATGAGGAAGACGATGAACGGCAAGGCGCCGACGATGTAGGCGGAAGCCTTCGATTCCGAGCTCATTGCCCGGATCTTGAGCTTCATCTGCGACCGCTTGCGCAGCACGTCGGCGAGGTTCGCCAGCGTCTCGGCGAGGTTGCCGCCCGTCTCACGTTGAATCGCCAGGGTAATGCAGAAGAAGTTGAACTCGGGCATCGCCAGGCGGTCCGCGGTGTCCTGCAGCGCGTCCTCCATCGTCTTGCCGATCTTGATGCGCTCGGTGATCAGCTTGAATTCCTGCCCCACCGGACCCGGCACTTCGGTCGCTACGACACTGAGCGTCTCGGTCACCGGCAGGCCCGAGCGCAAGCCGCGCACGAGCAGTTCGATCGCATCGGGAAACTTGCTGGTGAAGGTGTTGTAGCGTTTCTTGATGAGGAAGTTGACGACGAAGTGCGGGATCCCCGCGCCGCCCAGCAGTCCCACAGCCAGCGCGAGCAGCGGGGCGCCGCTCTTGAAGAAGACCACGATCGTCAGCACGGCCATGATTCCGGCCGAGGCATAGACATACTGCGTCAGTGTCCAGTCCTTGCCGGTGCGGTGGAGGCGCAGGGCCAGTGCATCGATGCGAGAGGTAGAATTGGCGGAGGCGCGCCGCTGCGGTTTGCGCGAGGCGACCGCCTTGCGCATCTGCGCTTCGACCCTGTCCTTGGCGTTGTTCGAGTGGCGAAACCGCACTGCTTGCAGGCGGCGCGCGGACTCCTTCGTGGCCGATGGGCCAGACAGCAGCACGTAACCGATGACCATGATGCTCATCACGCCGGCGGCGAACAGCAGTAGCTGGATCAGGCTCATCGGTTTCGTCCGTTACTCGTCGTTTAGCGCGGGTGGGCGGGCCGTGCGGTCGCTCACCCTTGGCGCTGTCATTCGGCCGCCTGAACGGCTGCGTTGGCGTTTTTGGCCTTGCCCTTCCGAGGCATGAGCGACTTGAGGTCGAACTTGCCCAGCAGCGAGCTCTTGGAGCTCGCGGAGATGGCGGCCTCGTCTTCGCTCGATCCCTGCACTTTGGCCGCAATCTCGCGCAGCGCGGCGGCCGCGCGTGTCGAGCGGTTGGCTTCGGCGAACGTCTGCCCCAGTTTGGCGGCGTTGCTGGCGGCCTTGAGGTCGAAAGGGATCGTCACGTCGATCGTGGTTTCGATCGAGGCCTCGAAATCGGCCTTGCTGATCTCCGCCAGGCTGGCCTGAAGCTTGTTGAGCGTGACCAGCACATGGGTTTGCGGCGCATTGGCTCTGAGCCAGGAGAGCAGGCGGATCGTATCGCGGGCGGAAGCCAGCGTCAGTTCGGTGACCAGCACCACCACGTTCACGTTGCCGAGCAGCTGCGGGAAATTGATGAGCATGTTGCGCGGCAAATCGATCACGGTCATCTCGAAGGCCTGCCGGAACTCTTCCTCGAGCTGGACGAACGCAGCGCCGTCGGTCAGCAGCGGCGAGTTGATCGGCGCTTCGGCGGAGAGGATCGCGAGATTGTCGTTCGCGCGGATCATTGCGCGTTCGATGAACAGGCCGTCGATGCGGCTGGGATTCTCGATCGCGTCGGTCAGGCCGCGCCCCGGCTCCAGGTCGAGCGAAAGTGCGCCGGTCCCGAAGTGAATGTCGAGATCGAGCAGCGCCGTCGGCAGCCGCGCGTCCTTACTGAACAGCCAGGCGAGCGAGGATGCGATGGTCGATCCGCCGACGCCGCCGCGCGTGCCGATCACCGCAGTCGTGATGTGGGTCTTGCCGCCGCCGCTGGCCTGTTCCTTCGGCGCGGCGAAGACAGCCTGGGCCTGCTGCAGCGCATCGCGCAATTGGCCCGACGAAAGCGGTTTGAGCAGATAGTCGTGAATGCCGCTGGCAATGAGGTCGCGATAGAGCCGGACGTCGTTGACCTGCCCGACCGCGACCACGATCGTGCCGGGTTCGCAGACTTCGGCCAGTCCGTTGATGTCGTTGAGCGGGTCGCCGCTCTCCGACAAGTCGACCATCAGGATGTTCGGGCTCGCCGTGATCGAGAGCGACTGGACGGCGTTGCGCAGGCCGCCCTTGTTGCACTTTTCGGGCTGCCAGCCGAGTTCGATCGCAACCGGGCGCAGCACGTCGATCGATGCCTCGTCGCAAAGGTAGGCCGCAAATTGGTCGCGTCCGCCCTGCGATCCGGGTTTAAAGGGTGCGTTCATGGATCAGTTCCCTCCGGTGCCGGTGCCGCCGCTCGCGAGCCCGCCTTCGCCGGACGGCTTCTGGCTGCGATAGCTGGTGATGGCCTTGGTCGAGCTCATCACTACGGTCTCGCCCGTGCCTTCGGCGCCGTGCAGCAGGTGCTCGGGATTGGCGACCATCGAGGCGAGGTTGGAGTTGACCGCGCAACCGTAGTTGCTGCTCGTCGCATTGCCGAGATTGACGTCGGACTTTGCCGACCAGTCCGGGCAGCCCGGCACGCTGGCCTTGTGGCGGCTGATGACGACGCGGGCGGCGCCGTTGTTGACGTATCCTGCCGTTGCCGGCGCGCCTTCGCGCTCCAGAAGAATGCCGTAGCGCGAGACGATCGTCTCGATCGCATTGCGAGTGGCGGTCGAGTTCATCGGATCGTCGATGTAGACGCGGTCCCCATAGCTCAGATCCATCGCTTCGAACCAGCCGGCGAGGCGGCGCTGCTCGCCAAAGGACATGCCGCCCGAGTTGGCGGCGACGTCGAGCGTGTAATTGACCTGCTCGACCACCGGCTGGTGGACCGAATAGAGCGAGCGGTTGCTGGGCATGCCGCCGCAACCGGCCAGCGTCAGGCCCAGCGAGAGGGCGAGGGCGATGCCCGCGATGCGCACCGTCGGCTTCCGTGCGGTCATGGTCTGGTTCATCGGCTCTCTCACTTCAGGCTGAAGCCGGGCGCGGCGGCGCTGGCGTTGCGGTCGGACTTGCGGCGCTTGGACTTGCCGGAACTGGCCTCGGGCGCAATCATGCTGACGCCGGGCGCAGGCGCGGACTGCAGCGGCGCGGCAGTTGGTTTGGGACGCTCGATATCGCCGCCTGAGCTGTCCATGTTGCCGAGGATACGCTGCAGTTCGTTAGGCGCCTTGTAGCCGTCGGTCGGCAGCTTGACGTCGTTCGCATCCACCGGATTGACGAGATACGGGGTGACGATGATCACCAGCTCGGTCTCGCCGCGGCGGTAGCTGGTCGAGCGGAACAGCGAACCCAGGATCGGCAAGTCGCCGGCACCGGGGGTCTTGTCGATCTGGTTCTGCGAATTGTTGCTCATCAGGCCCGCGATCATGAAGCTCTGGCCCGAGCCCAGTTCGACCGTGGTTTCGGCGCGGCGAATGGTCAGCGCCGGAATCTGGAAGCCGTTCAGCGTCACCGCGCCCTGGCTCGATAGCTCGGAGACTTCGGGGCGCACGCGGATCGAGATGCGGCCGTTCGAGAGCACCGTCGGCGAATAGGCCAGGCTGACGCCGTACTTGCGGTATTCGACGGCGGTGGCCCCGAGACCCTGGCTGATCGGGATCGGGAACTCGCCGCCGGCGAGGAACTCGGCGGTCTCGCCCGAAAGCGCGGTCAGGTTCGGTTGCGAGATCGTGGTGACGAGGCCCACGCGCTCGCCAAGGTCCAGCGCGGAGGAAATGTCGATCCCGGCGATCTTGCCGGCCAGATTGATTGCCGACTGCCCTTCGACAGGCTTGAAGGTATAGGCCGAACCCGAGTTGGGCAGCACGAACTGGCCCGTCGTCGTATTGAACGGCAGGCTGAGCGAGCCGGCCGGAAGGCCGTAGAGCGAAGACGCGTCGAGTTTCGGGAAGGCGCTGGTATCGAAATTACCGATCGTGCCGAAATTGCGCCCGCGCGAGAAGCCGAACTGAAATCCGCCGGTGGTGTCGCGCGTGAGGATGTTGGTCCCGATCTCGCGGACCAGCGAGCGGCTGACCTCGGCGAAGCGGACCTGCAGATTGACTTGCAGCGGCGTGGCCATGCGCAGCCGGCTGATCACGTTCGATCCCTCGCCGACATAGGCGGCAACGAGGCGCTCTGCCTCGGCGGCGTCTTCGGGCGATTTGACCGTACCGGTCAGCAGAAAGGTGTTGGTGCCCATCGACGAGACTCCGATCTGCGCTTCCGGCATCGCCAGGCGCAGCATCGAATCGACGCTGTCGAAGTTGGAGCCGACGCGCACGTTGGCCGACCAGATGACATCGCCCGAAGCGTTGCTGGCATAGACCGTCGTGGTGCCGCCGGCCTTGCCGAAGACGTAGAGCTGGCGGGTCGACTTGATCTGCACGTCCGCGATCGAATCGTTAGCGACGAAGACGTCGGCCATCGTGCCCGGCACGCTGATCAACTGGCCGTTGCCGATCGACAGCGAAATGTCGGACGCCGGCTTGATCACCGATTGCGCGGCGGCCGGGGCGGTCAGGAGAGCGCAGGGCGCGAGGGCGCAGGCCGCACTCATGAGAGCCCTGGGCAGGATCTGGGAGAGACGCGATGTCATGTTCGGGCCCTTCGTGGGGTTGGAACGCTTGATTGGGATGAGGGCCATGGTCACTTGCCCACCGGTTCTGCAGTCGTTTCCTTGCCGCGTGTCACGTTCACCACCGGTCCGCGCGGCGTCGCGGGGGCCGCCACGCCCTGCGGCGGGGTCGGGATGCCCGACGTCTGCGCCATCGCCGTCATCGCGCGGCTGACGGATTCGTCGCGCGTGCTGGGGCGTGTCGAACGCTGGAAGCGCGAGACATCGCCGCCGGTGACGTAGGTGGTCGAGCCTTCGACGGGGCGGTTGGCGGCTTCGCGCAGCAGGCGCTCTTCTTCTTCGGGCGAAGCGCCCTCGGGAACCTTGACCTGGCCGCTGGCGAGGATCTGCTCGAACTGCGCCTGGTTGTCCGCCAGCGAGCGCAGCGACAGGCTGAGCGTGCCGATGGTCTGCGCGACGGCGACCTTCTCGCCGATGCGCGGCGTCACTTCGAGCGTGACCGTGCGGAAGGCGCGGACCACCGTCTTGCCGTCGACCGATTCGGTTTCGGTCGACTGGTCGGTGGCGAGCACGCGCAGATTGCGCAGGATCGTCTCGGAAGCCTTGAGCGAATCGCCTTCGGTGCCCTTGACCTGCTGGGTCAGCACCAGATCGACATGGTCGCCCGGAAACACGAACCCGCCCACGCCGGTCTTGGCGGAGACAGGAATGGTGACGGCGCGCATGCCGGGGCCAAGCGCGGCGGCCAGGAAGCCGCGATCGCCCGGCGCGACGAGCGTCCCTTGGGTGACCGGTTGGCCGGCCGTGATCGGGAAGCGCACGACAGTGCCGAGCAGTTTGCTCATGTCGGCTTCGCCGTCGATGTAATAGGCGTCCTTGACCAGTTCCTTGGGCCAGTCCTGGAAGGAAATGGCGTCCGCCGTGATGATCGTGCCAGCCGGAAGCGCCCGCTGCGCGACGAGAACCTTGGGACCTTGCGGAACAGGAGCAACCGCCTCTGCCTTGGGGGCGGAGGCGCCCATGAATAGCGATCTGGCTGCAAGCGCCGTTCCCGCCGCAATCAGCAGCGCGAATACCAGCAGCACCAGCTTCTTCTTGTCCATGGCTTGGTCAGCCCCCTGAAAACACCGAATTTATGTGACGTACTTCGGGCAAATTGGTTAAAATCGAGTTCAACTTAAATTCGAGCCGGCAGGTCCTGCGAAAAGGAACCGGTCCGTCAGCACCCAGAGACCCGCCGCGGAGATCGCGACGCCGTAGGGAATCGACAGGTTGGATTTCTGCCGTCGCAAGATGTGCGACAGGCCAAGCGCGACGATCGCCAGGACTGCGAGCACGAGCAGCATCAGGCGCCAGCCTGCGGGTACGATCCCGGCCAGCGTGTCCGCCATGGCGGGGCTCAACCACGGCGTCCCGGTGGCAAGCCCCCAGCAGGCCGCGCCGGCGAAACCGACCCAGGCCAGGGCAGCGAAAGTCGCCGCGACTTGGCGCATCGCTTCACCGGGGCGCCGGTCCATGTTGAAGAACGCCATCGCGATCGAGGCGCCGCCGCCGATCATCGCCATCATCATGACGAGCTGGAGAAAGCTCGAAGGGACGAACCACAGCGCCAGCGCAGTGATCAGCTTGACGTCGCCGCCACCCATCTGACGCGCCGCGAACAGCGCACAGGCGACCACGAACGTGGCGAGGGCGAGGCCGATCTGGAACGCGACGCCTGCCCAGTCGAGGCCGCTCGCCAGCCAGAACAGCGGCGCGGTCGCTGCGACGGCCAGGTTGAGCCAATTGTCGATCTGCCGGCGACGAAGGTCGGTAAAGGCCGCGAAGGCGAGTGCCATTGCCAATGCCGCAAGCAGTGCGTACGAGAATAGGCCGCCGTTCATGGTCTTTGCAGTGGTCCCCCAAATAGGGAGACGATCTAGCGATCATGACTTACCAAACAGTAACCAAGCTACTGAGTCCGCAATTAAACATGGATCGAGGATCGAGCCCGGCGCCCCGCGCATTCGACCGCAGGGCGATCCCCGATGCCGCGATCGAGGGCCGCTGGAAAGCGCCTGACGGCCACGCCATCCGCCGCATCGACTGGCTGCTCCCGCGCGGTGCGCTGCGCGGTTCGCTGCTGTTCCTGCCGGGTCGCGGCGACTGCTACGAGAAATACCTCGAGGCGCTCGACGAGTGGCATGCGCGCGGCTGGCGCGTGACCGCGATCGACTGGCGTTTTCAGGCGCTGTCGGGCCGCGGCGGCGGAGATCCGTGGACCGGACATATCGACGATTTCGAGATCTGGACGACGGATCTGGTCGCGTTCTGGAAAAAGTGGGTCGCAAGCACGCCGGGGCCGCATGTGCTGATCGCGCATTCGATGGGCGGACACCTCGCGCTGCGGGCGGTGGCCGAGCGGCGAATCGATCCCGAAGCGCTGGTTCTCACCGCCCCGATGCTGGGGATCCTGCCCGATGCCGTGCCGCCCTCGCTGCTGCTGGCGACGGCGCGCCTGATCGCGCGGCTCGGCGATCCGCGCCGCCCCGCCTGGAAATCGAGCGAGAAGCCCGGTGCGTTGCCGGGTGGCCGCGAAAGCCTGCTGACCTGGGACGAAGCGCGCTACGCGGACGAGACCTGGTGGCGCGAACAGCGCCCGGATCTGGCGATGGGGCCGGCGAGCTGGGGCTGGATCGTCGCGGCCTTGCGCTCGATCCGGATGCTGGCGGAGCCGGGCGTGCTCGAAGCGGTCGAGATCCCGGTGCTGATGCTTGCGACGCGGGCCGATCGGCTGGTGTCGCACCGTGCCATCGCCGAAGCGGCGCGGCGCATTCCCCACGCGGAACTGGTCACGTACGGCCCCGAGGCCCGACACGAAATCCTGCGCGAGTCCGATCCGGTGCGCGATGCGGCGCTGGCCCGGATCGAGGAGTTCCTCGATCGCCATGCCCCGGTCGTCGACTGAAGCGATGGCGACGCGCTGCGACATCGCGGTGGTCGGAGCGGGCATGGCGGGCGCCTCGCTTGCCGCCGCGATCGGCTCGCGAGCGCGCGTGGTCATGCTCGAGGCCGAGGATCACCCCGGCTACCACACCACCGGCCGCTCCGCCGCGTTCTGGACGGAAAGCTACGGCGGCCCCGGCATCCAGCCGCTGACCACCGCCTCGGGGCCGATGTTGCACGCACTCGGGATGCTGACGCAGCGCGCGGCGCTGACCATCGGGACCGATGCGCAGTCCGACGCGATCGATGCCTTTGCCGCGCGCTTTGCCGCGCTCGGCGTCGAGGTGAAAGTTCTGGAGCGCGAGGGCCTGCTCCAATCGGTGCCCGGACTGCGTGCGACATGGACGCGCGGCGTGCTCGAACCCAGCTGCTGCGACATCGATGTCGCGGCGCTGCACCAGCATTACCTCGCCGCGGCGGGCAAGGCGGGCACCGAACTGCGCTGCCGGGCGCGACTGACGCGAGCCGAGCGCGAAGGCAGCGGCTGGCGGCTCGGCCTCGCGGACGGGACTGAGCTCACGTGCGATATCCTCGTCGATGCGGCGGGCGCCTGGGCGGATCCGGTGGCCGAGCTGGCCGGCGTGCGTCCGCTTGGGATCACACCCTTTCGTCGCACCGTGGTGCAGCTCGACGTGGAGCCCGCGACGACGGCGGACTTGCCGTTGGTGCTCGACATTGCCGAGACCTTCTACTTCAAGCCCGATGCCGGGCGCCTCTGGCTCAGTCCGCACGACGAGACCCCGAGCCCGCCGTGCGACGCGGCGCCCGAGGAGATCGACGTCGCGCTCGCGATCGAACGCTTGGGCGACGTCGTCGACTGGCGCATTCGCCGCCTCGATCGCCGCTGGGCCGGTCTGCGCAGTTTCGCTCCCGATCGTCTGCCGGTCTACGGGTTCGATCCGCGCCAACCGCGCTTCTTCTGGTGCGCGGGGCAGGGCGGCTTCGGCATCCAGACCGCACCCGCAGCGGCCGACCTGGCGGCGCGGCTGCTGCTGGGAGATGCGCCGGGCGAGGTCGATCCGGGCCCATACCTTCCGATCCGCTTCGACTGAGCAATCGCCTCAATCCGCGCTTGCCTGAACGCGCGCGACCGGGTCGGATGGCTCATCGCAAGCCTCGCGCAGATGAGATCGATGGAGAAATTGCATGGCTGAGACACATTCGACCGATGCCCACGCCGCCGGTGGTGGCGGCAACTACTGGCGCTTCATGGCGATGGTCGCGACCTCGACCGTGATCATGTTCGGGCTGATGTATCTCAACACTTACGCGCTCGATCACGTGTTCTGGAGCGAAACGCGCTTCTGGATGACCTTCGTCATGGGCGGCACGATGATGATCGTCATGCTGCTGTTCATGTGGGGCATGTACCGGGACAAGACGAAGAACGTCATTATCCTGGCGGTGGGCGCGATTGTGTTCGCCGTGGCCTTGTGGCTGGTCCGCAGCCAGGCGACCATCGACGACGAGGAATACATGTCGGCGATGATTCCCCACCATTCGATCGCCGTCATGACCAGCGCCCGCGCCAACATCAGCGACCCGCGCGTCCGCAAGCTCGCCGATGGCATCATCAAGGCTCAGGTCAAGGAAATCGCCGAGATGGAACTGCTGCTCAAGGATATCGAAGAGAACGGCAAGATGGGCGACGGCGCCCCACTGCCCGCGCGGACGACCAAGCTCACCCCGGACTTGCTGCAAGAGGCCGAGAAAGGCGTCGCGCGCTCGCTCACTCCGGGCGTCCGCAACGAAGTGACGGTGGGCCAGTGAACCACTCGGCCGCGCAACCTCGTCGAACGCTTCTTCAACCCTATCAAGCACTTCGGGGATATAGCCACTCGATGTGACAAATGTCCCGAAAACCACCTCGCCGTCGTCAGGCGCATCTGCGCACCCATCTGGTGCGCACCGTCATAACGATACGCCCTAGCCCTACAGCAATGACGCCCTTTTTGGTGTCCATTTGGGACACCGCACAGTTTGGACTTCCTTTAACGCCCACGCAGCGGCCATGCGGATGACTTCAGCAGCCACGAAGGGGAGTTCGACATGGGACTGGAGTCGTTTGGCACGCTTGTTGGCGGATCCTGCAATCCAACCGCTGTCGACGTCGCAAAAGAGTTCCATCAAGAATTTCCTCACCGGACAGTAGACCGGCGCTGCGACTGGAACAGTCGCGTGATGTTTTCCTGCGACCTGCAGGCGGTTCCGCTGCCGCTCGCCTATCGCCGCTCCTTCTATCCGCGCGTGGTCAAACCCGCCGTCGGAGCGGCGATCGCCGTCGTCATGCTGACTCTGCTTGCGCCGCTCATGGTGGCGATCGCGCTGCTGATAAAGCTGGACGACGGCGGGCCGGTGTTCTTCCGGCAGAAGCGCACCGGCTATCTCGGCCGGCGGTTCGGCATGTTCAAGTTCCGCACGATGGTGCCCGATGCAGAAGCTATGAAGGAACGGCTGCGCCAGTTGAACCAGCACGGAGCGGACGCGATCGACTTCAAGATCAAGGACGACCCGCGCATTACCCGGATGGGCCGTTTTCTGCGCAAGACCAGCCTCGACGAACTGCCGAACCTCTTCAACGTGGTGATCGGCGATATGGCGCTCGTCGGCCCGCGTCCCACGTCGTTCCATCCGCAGGAGTATCGCGAGAACCACCTGCCGCGCCTCGCCGTGAAACCGGGCATCACTGGCCTGTGGCAAGTCTCGGGGCGTGCCAACATCGATTTCGACGCGCGTTCCGCGCTCGATATCCGTTATGTCCGCTGGCAATCGCTGGGCACGGACGTAACCTTGCTGCTGCGCACCGTCCGTGCCGTGCTGAAGGGCAACGGCGCCTACTGACGAACGCGCCGGTCAGCGCGGCGACACGCGCGCTTCGAAACGGTCGAACAAGGCGCGGACTTCGGTATCGTTGCTGGTGGCGGTGATACCGAACTGCAGGCGGTCGAAACCTGCCATCCGTCCCGGCAACAGGGTGCGTCCGGTCCCCGAAAGGACCCGTGCCCCATCCAGGCGCACATCGACCGAACCCGCAGCGTCGTCTGCCGACATGACCGCATTCACGTTTATGTGATGCCAGCGGCCCTGCTGCAGGGCCGGCGCGTCGTCGTTAGCCCAGGCGTGTTCGATGCCGATCTTCGAACGGTCCACGCGCAGCCGCCCGTGGCGCAAGTACAGTCGCACGCCCGGATTGCCGGAAACGCCGCAGCTTGCGCATTCCAGATCCATGAGGTGGATCGAATTGACCGGATATCCGCGCGGCACGAACAGATCGAAGCTCGCGGTCAGCCGCGATCCCGACGGCATCCTGGCAAAGCGCGCAATCAGTCCCGCCTTCGGCACAACCGTACGCCGCGCGCCCGCTTTTGCCATCAGGACCCCGTTGCGCCCCTCCGCCTTGGCAAGAGTGATAATCTTGCCCTGGATCTGCTGCGTGTCGGCCCATGCTGCATGGGCGCAGGGCACAATGCAGGTCGTGGCAAAATCGTCCTCTATCGAGATGTCGGAGAGCGCCTCGGACCCTAGCGGCTCCTTGCCGTCGCCGGCTGCGATCCGCGCGCCTGCGGCAAGGCACGAGGTGGCAGCCAGGAGAGCCAGTCCCGACACCAAGGCCGCGCGTTTCAAGACGGCACGGCCTTGTGCGGCGTCCAAGTCGCGAAACGCCTGCCAAGGCAGAACAAGACCACTCCCGCGCCAAGCCCGAACAGATGCAGGCCCAGAACGTAGGGGATAGACAGCAAACGCGGGATCCGCCCCTCCGCCAGCCAGCCGATCAGCGCCAGCAAGGCAAGCGACAGGATCGCCGCAGCCACAGCGCCCCACAGCAGCGATCCGTTCGCCGCCAGGGCAAGCGACAGCGCGAGCACCGGCAACAGCAGCAAGGGCGACAGCCGTCGCGCGACTTTGTGCATGAAAAGCGCCGGCGCATACCATCCGGTGCGGCGGGGGTTCATCAGCGCGCGCCGCCGCCACAGCGCGGTGAGACCGCGAACCGTGATCCTGATGCGCCGCCGCAAATCCTTGCGCCCGCTCGCCATCGGCTGTTCCAGCACCTTGGCGTGGGGCGCGAAGGCAATGCGCCTCCCCGCCATCGGTGCCGCGGTGCTGATATGGAAATCGTCGGTGCCATCGGGCGGCACTTGCGGCATGAGTTCGCGCCGTATCGCATAGATGCCGCCGTCTGCCGAGACCACGCCGAACAGCCGATCCTCCGCCACGCGCAGCGCACTTTCGTATTGGCGGAAGATGCCGGCCGCACGGCCCAGCGCACCGTGCCTCCCTGCCATCACCACGTTGCCTGCGACGGCCCCCACAGCGGGATCGGCGAATGGCTGCGTCAGACGCACCAGCGTATCGTCCGCGAACAGCGGATCGGCATCAGTCAGGACCAGCACGTCCCCATCAGCCAGCATGGCCAGGCGATTGAGTGCGGCGGCTTTGCCCCCGCGCGGCAATGCCAACACCTCGACGCCTTGTCCTGTGAAACGCTGGGCGATGGCCAAGGTGGTATCGCTCGATCCGTCGTCGGCCACCATGATGCGTACCGGATTTTCGTAAACCGCCGCAGCGCGCAGGACGCTTTCGAGTTTGCCCGCCAGGTGCGCTTCCTCATTATAGGCACTGATGAGCACGCACAGCGGCGGGCGCGGACTGTCGGCTGCTTCCACCTTGTGCCACGGGCGCGGGGGCGCAAGTCGCGCCACCGCAAGCAAGGCCAGCGGAAAGCCGAGGTAAGTGAGACCGATAGCCGCGGCCAGCATCCAGGCGAGCGCTGCAATCACGGGTGCGAGCGCCTTTGCCATTTGCGCCAGGCAAATACGGCCTTTCGCGTCGCGTTCATCGCAGCGACGATCGGATACCAGTAGAAATTGCCCTGCATCAGGCGGATTTGCGCGCGCAGCAGCTGGGCATCGGCCCAGGGCCAGCGAAACCCCAGTGCCCGGTCACCCACATGCAGGCGCGAGATGACCGACGGGCTCTCGTTTGCCGTGTTGCGGCCCTTGCCTGCCGTGGTGGCGACATAGCCCGTTTGCCACGCGATTTCTCGCCCAGCCGGGCAGGCACGGTTTTCCGGCCAGCAGAATATCGCCGCGGGACGCCCCATCTCCTGCGCGACGCGTTGCCGGCTGGTGGCAAGATGATGATGCAGGCGCAGGCGCAGGTCGCTTTCGTCCTCGCGCCGCCCGTCTGTCCAGCCGCACGCAGCCAGTGCCAGCGCCGATTCCGGCACCGGGCTGCCGATGGGCACGGCAGGCGGCGCGTCGCTGCGGAACCAGTCGTGCTTGGCACCGGGCATCGCACGCCATTGCAGCCATGCATGACGGCGCCAGTTTTCCCGCGTGACCACGTCGACGGCCCGTTCGCTTGTCGGAATGCGTGAATGATCGATCCCGTGGCTTTCCACCCGCCAGCAGAATTCGTCGCGCAGACGGCGAAGTTCGCTCCAGCGCAAGTAACCGGCGGAGTCGTCATTCTGGCGCGGCGAATCCTCCGGCTCGATGAAATCCAGCGACGGGAATATGGTAGCCGAAAAACCCGCAGCCCGCGTCATCGGCGCAGCGAAAGCAAGGTTGTCGAGGTAGCCATCGTCGAAGTGAATGACGACGCAGTCCTTGGCTGGCACTTGCCCGCGCGCGCGCAAGTCCGCCATGTCCTCGTCGCCGATGGTGCGCAGATTCATCCGTCGCAGCATCGCCAGCTGCGCGGCAAAGCTGCGAGGATGCACGGTGATTTCACCCGACCACGGCAGCCATGACGGCGCATCTGTCACCGAATGATACGTGAGCACGGCCACGCCCGGCGTGCCGGTCATCGCGCGGTGCGCGGCGAACAGGAGCGCGGTGGCCAGCAGCACCTTCCCCCACAGCGGCGCGATTTCGCCCGCAAGCAGCACCGCCATCGCGGCCAGCGCTAGTGCCATGCCACAGGCAAAGCGCAGCTTGCGTTCGCGCTTACGATCGATGGTCTGACCTGGTTCGACGAGCTTCTCCATAGGCTGCGGTTCTGCACCGAATCCGACGGGTTTGGGATACGCGTGACGGGGCCGTTCCATCTTGGCACGTTAACCTCTGACCCCTCCTGACCGGCGCGATTTGGCGATAGGACACTGCGTGCAAACGGCAGGAATGGGCATGATCGAGACACGAATCGAAACAGACCTCAGCGCGGCGGACGAAGCGCGCTGGGATGCCTTCTACGGTTCGTGCCTTCATCCGGCATACCAGCAGTCGCGCCAATGGGCGCAGGCGATGGCGCGTGCAGGTCGTCACAAATACCTTTTCGCCTCGTTCGAACGGAACGGCGAACTGATCGCGACGGCCGTCATTCGCCGCAGCACACTGATCGGGCGGTACTGGCTGGCTAGTGCGCAGCGCGGCCCGCTGTTGCGCACGGCAAGCGATCTGGAGCCGGTGATCGCTTCCCTTTCCAAGGGGCTGAAGCGCCGGAATGCCGTCACCCTGCAATTCGCGCCGCGCGCCTGCAACCGCGATCTGCCCGCCCTTTCCGCAGCCTGCCGCCGCGTTGGTACGACGCCGCTCGCGGCTGATCGCCAGCCGATCCATGTCGCGACGGGCATCATTGACCTCTCCGGGACGGAGCAGGAGATCATGGCCGGGTTTGGCCAGAGCGCACGGCGCAAGATACGCAAGGCTGAAAAAGCGGGCATTTCCGTGCGCGAGGTGCGGGGCGACAAGGACATCGCCCATTTTCAGCAGACGCTGGATGCGTTTGCCGCAGCCCACCCTGATTACAGCATGGATAACCAACCCGATGCCTGCGAACAGGCCAAGCTGATCGGGGCCCTGGGCGGAGCCATCTTGCTGGCCGAATGCGACGGGCGCGTGCTTGCCGGTGCATCCTATCTTCGCAACGGGGATGAGGCGATCTGGCTCAGCCTGGCAAACACCGGCGAACGGCCGGATCTGCCCACCAATTACCTGCTGCTATGGGAAAAGATGCGCCATGCCCGCGCGGCCGGGCTCTCGGTTTTCGACATGGCCGGCATCCCGCTGGAAGAGGAAACCGCGAGCGAAGCGGAGCGCAAGCGCCTGCAGTTCAAGGCGGCATTCCGGCCTGAGCGACGCGTGCTGATGCCGCTGCAGCTGCTGCCCCTCGCGCGGCTGAGCCACGCGATCCTGTTTCCGCTGCGCCAGCATGCAAGGGCGCTGGTACGATGATGCCGGGAACGCTGGCTCGCCGCATAAGGGAACGTGGCATGACCGCCGTCGCGGCCAAGCTGTGGCGCGATCACGTCTGTGGTCGGCAGCATTTCTTCATCATGGAAAGACCGTTGCAAACAGACGGTTCCGCTTTGCCGCAACACGCCGAATCCCAATTCGTCCGTATCGACCGGGTGGGCGACCTGCCGCCACTTGGCGGCTGGCTTACTCACCGGCGGGGCGATTTCGAACGGCTGCTGGCGCGCGGTTCGCAAGGCTACATGGCGCTCAAGGATGGCATTGCGCTGGGCTGCGTCTGGTACGCACCGTCCGACACCTTCGAGGAAAGCCTCGGCGTGGAAATCCCCGTTCGCCAGGGGCAGGCCTATTTCTACGGACTGCTGATCGACCCCGAACAGCGCCGCGTCGGCCTTGGCGCGAAGCTGACCCAGTTCGTGCTGCGCGACATGGCTTCGCGCGGCTTCGACAACTTGTTCATGTATTGCGAAATCGGCAATCTCAAGAGCTTCCGCATCATGTCGTGGCTGGGCTTCCGGTGCCACGGCACGATGATCGAAGCGACACGCGTTTTCGGGCGCACCGTCGGCGTGCGCACGGTGCCTGCGATCATGGAGCATCCGAAAGGCTGGCGGGCACCGCGCAGGATCCTGGCGTGAGCACGGCGCCCAGCGCCCTTGCAGCCGGTGGATCTGTCGCCAAAGGCCATTCGAAACGGCTGGCCTTTGCTCGCTGGACCGTGGCGGTGATTGCCGCGCGGGGTATCGACGCCGTTCTCAGCTTCATGGTGGCGGTGCTGCTTGCCAATCGCTTCGGCGCCAGCGCGCAGCTTGACGCCTTCTTCATTGCTCGGCGGGCGACCACCGGGATGACCGATCTGATCCGCGAGCTCGTGCGCAAGATTGCCATGCCGTACATCGCGCCCGCCATCGACGAGGGGCGCGCGGTAAACTGGCGCACCATGCCCCGATCCATCCTCGCCATCGTGGCCGTGATGGTGGTGCTGCCCGCCCTGCTGATCGTCGAGCCCGCCTTGCTGGTCAAAGTGGTAGCGCCCGGTTTCGAAGGGGAACACGCCGCTCTCGCGACGGGGCTGGTGCGCATCCTGGTGCCGCTGCTGCCGATCGCCGTGATTACCGGCCTGTTGCTGACCTACCTGCAATCTGCCGGGGTATTTTTCGTGGGCGAGGCCAGCAAGGCCCTGCAGCGCCTTGTCCTGGTGCTCTTGCTGGTGCTGTTCGTCCCGCCGCTGGCGGTGTTCGGCGTTGCATGGACGATGTTGCTTGGCGGAATCCTTGCCGCTGGAGTTCTGGCGGGCATTGCCTTTCGCACCCACCGTCGCCGCCAGCTCGCCACCGCGCCGGAGCATCCTGCAGGCGAAGCGGAGCGGGCCGATGCGGTGCCCCCGCCACGGGGCCGGGTGCTCGCGGCGTTGCTGCTGTTCTTTTACCACCAGCTCACCGTCGTGATCGACTTTGCGTTTGCCTCGAGCTTGCAGACCGGAACGGTCGCGTCGCTGGAGTACGGCACGCGCCTCGTCTCGCTGATACCCGGCCTTGTCACGCTGAGCGTCAGCACGGTTCTTTATCCCGAAGTTGTGCGGATCATGCGCGGGAACGACGTGGGCGCAAAATCGCGGGCCATACACCAATTGATGCGCGGCTCGCTGTTCGTGCAAGTGCCCTGCTCACTGGTGCTGGCCTGCGCGGCCGCGCCGCTGGTGCAACTGCTGTTCGGCCACGGCGGCTTCGATGCGGACGCCCAGCGCGGCACCATTGTCGCGACGCAATATTACGCTGTTGCGGCGATCTTCCTGATGCCCACCAGTCTGGCGATGAACGCTATCTATTCCGATTCCGAGCATTCGCCGCTGATTGCCACGCTGGTGCTGGCCGGTGTCGGGCTGGCGCTACGTGCGGCCCTTCTGTGGGGGCTGGTGCCCGTCTATGGGCTGGCCGGCCTCGGGCTGGCGGTGGTACTGGCCACTTTCGCCATGAGCGTGCTGAGCCTGTGGGTGTGCAATCGCCGCTTCCGCGAGCTGGCCCCGGCCCGGCTGCTGCCGGAGCTGGCGCTGATCGCGGTATGTGGCCTTGCCGGGGCTAGTGCGGGCTACGGCATGGCCGGACTGATGCCGAGCAACACTACCCTTACAGAGGCGCTGGCCATCGTCGTCATTGCCGGTGCAGCGGCCGGCACGTTCACTGCGGTGGCGTTGGCGCTGCGCCAGCCGGACATGGTCGCCGCGATCGGAACGGCGCGCGAACAGTGGCTGCGCTGGAACGCGCGCTGACGATGCCAACGCCTTTGAAGGTAGCGTTCGTCCTCCCGCACCTGCGCCCCGGCGGGGCGGAGATGGCAGTGCTGAACTGGCTTTCGGCCCTGCCGCGAGACGAATTCGCGCCCGTCCTGCTTCTGAAGCGGCTGGAGGGCGCGCTGCTTTCCCGCGTGCCGGCCGATGTGCCGGTAATCGCGGTGGGCGGACGGCGGGCGGCGGGTTTCGCATGGCGACTGCAAAAAGCGCTGAATGCGCAGCAGGTTGACCTTGCCTATTCGGCCACCAGCGCGGCCAATCTGGCGCTGGCCGTCACCGGCTTGTTGCCAGGGCGCAAGGCACGTCTGTTCATCAGCGAACACACCACGCCCGCTGCTTTCACCCAGGAAGCGAAGTGGCCGTGGCTGCGCCGACTGCTTACCCGCCATTTATACCCTCGCGCCACGGCTGCCTTGGTGCCCACCGATGCGATCGCCGCAGACCTTGCCGCGATGGTCCCGCACATCCCCGTGCACGTCGTGCCGAACCCGGTCGTGGCCTTCAGGCCCGAAGAGCCCGACCGTCCGCATACCGCACAGACCGGCGGCCGGCCGTTCACCATCCTTGCCGCCGGCAGGCTGGTAAGCGCCAAGGGGTTCGACGTGCTGCTCGATGCCGCGGCCAGGCTGCGCGATCTCGGCCACGACATTCGCCTGACGATCTGCGGCGAGGGACCGCTGCGCGCGGAGCTGGAAGCGCAGGCCGAGAGCCTGCGGATTAGACCTTTTACAACGTTTGCAGGCTATTGTGCCGATCTTCCCAGCAGGATGCGCCGTTCGGATGCATTCGTCCTCTCCTCTCGCCGCGAAGGGTTCGGCAATGTCATCGTCGAAGCCATGCACGAGGGGTGTCCGGTGATCGCGGCAAACCTTCCCGGCCCCGCTGCCCTGATATGGGACAAGCGCACCGGATTGCTGGTTGAGCCTGAAGATCCGCAGTACTTCGCCGAGGCAATCGCAAGTCTCGTCAACGATCCGCAGCTGGCCCGCAGACTGGCCGTGGCCGGCAGGGACGGGACCAGGAAGTACGACATCGGAGCCTCGGCACGCATACTTGCCGAACGGTTCAGGAGCGAAGACTAGGATGACCGCACGTTGGCACACCGTTGCTCAGGCCAGGCCGCTCGCCGCAGCGCTGCTGGCGATGGTGGCCAGCGCCTGTGCGCCCAAGCTGCAGTATGATCTACCGGCATCGCTGGCGGTGGCGCAGCCTTCCGTTTCTGCTTCTGCGCAGGCCAACGCGATGCTTGATCGCTACATGAACACGCGCGGCGATTTCCATCCCAATGATCTGGTGCGGCTCAGCTTCCCCTACTTCCCGCTGCTGGACAACCAGCAGCGTGTGCAGATGTCGGGCAAGATCAGCCCCCCGCTGCTCGATCCGATCGACGTGCGCGGTCTGTCGAATACCGAATTGCAGGCCCGTCTTACCGACCTTTACAAAACAAAACTGGAGCGGCCCGCCGTCTCCATCTCGGTGCTGGAATACAACGAACCGCCGCCGCCGCGCGAAGTGTTCGTGATCGGCGAAGTTCAGAAGGCCGGGCCGATGCCGTTTCGCGAAGGGATCACCCTGCTCGAGGCCCTCTCGCGGGCCGGCGGCCGGACCAATATCGGCGATCTTTCGCAGGTCGTCGTGCTCACCCCGGCTGGCGACCGCATACAGGCCCAGCTTGTCGATCTCGAAGGGATTCTCAATGGCGCACCCGGCGCCATCGGCCAGCTCGATCCGTTCAGCATCGTCATCGTCCCCTCCACCCGCCTGGCGCGCACCGCCGACAAGGCTGAGCTGATACGTTCGATCATCGGCTTCAATGGCGTGAACCTGGGATGGAGCTTCGATCTCCTGAAATGAACGAGCCCCGCGCCATGAACCGGCCAGACGACAACATCGTCACCTATTACTGGCACGCCGCGCTGTCGCGGTGGAAACTGCTGGCGGCAGTCGTGCTTGCCGTCACGATCACCGGCTGGGCCGTCAGCGCCTTCATCCTCGCGCTCAGTCCCACCTACGAGGCGACCGCCCGGCTGAACGTGGTGCCCACCGGTGAGGAGCTGGGCTACGCTTCGCGCTTCGCGCGTGGCCAGAATGCCGATGGCGGCCTGGTAATGGCGCAAACCTATGCCGAGTCCCTGCGCTCGCGCGAGGTGCGCGAAACCGTGGTGGATCGGTGGATCGAGCGGCGCGCCTCCGCCGCCGGCATGAGCGCGGACGCTTGGCTGAAAGCCGAAGCCGCCAATGCCCCGCAATTCTCGCTCGGCTCCGTCATTTCCTATCTCAACTACGGCGCCTCGCAGGAACTGCCGCTGCGCGAGCAGCTGATCGAACACCTGGGCAAAGATACGAAGGTGGAGATCATCGAGGGCACCTTCCTGATGCAGGTGACCGTCGAGTGGGACAGCGCGCGCGATGCGGCATGGTTCGCCAATGCGCTGGCCGGCGAGGTCATCACCGAGGTCGGCGATCTTTCGGAGGAGTCTGGCGAAAGCCTGGCAGGCATCCTGCGCCAGGAACTGACCGCCAAGCAGGCCAAATTGGCCCAGCTCAAGCAGACCTCGCGCCGGCGCAAGATCGAGCTGGGCATCGTCGACATCGATGCGCAGAAGCAGGCCCTGCTCCAAGAGAAGATTGCCGAACAAAGTCGCCTCACCAGCGACCTTGCCGAAAGCCGCCGCGCCAGCGCGCAGGTTGCCGCGCTGGAGCAGCAACGCTCCGGATTGCTGGGCAAGACCCAGACTTCGATCGAGGAGCAGCTTGCGCTGACGCGCCCGACGGCCGCGGCCGCCCGCCAGTCCATTTCCGCCCGCCAGGCGCGGCTGTCGTCGATCCAGGGAGAGCTTGGACAGCTCTCGCGTGCCGAACTCGGCATCAAGACCCTGGACGACCAGATCGCGGTGCTGGAGCGCGAAGTTGCCGCTCTGCTCGATCGGCTGCGCTTCAGCGAGACGGAAAATCTCGCCAACCGCGCCACCATTCGCCTGATCGATCCGGCCCTGCCACCGCTCGTACGCGCCAGCCCCAAGGTGCTGCTGAACACCATTCTGGCGTTCGTGGCAGGCTGCGCGCTGGCGGGGATGCTGCTGCTGCTGCTCGGCCCGAAGGGTGGGCGCCCGGCAGCCGCGGCGCCGCAGACGCCCTTCGATCGGCGCAAAGGCAATGCGCCCGGTAACGGCTCCGATGGCTACTGGCGCTGGCCAGATCCGATGGCTCCGCCCACGAACCAGCCGACGTATCATTCGCCGCAGCCATTTTCCGCCAGCGGCCATGGAGACGTGCTGAACCATCCAAGCTTCCTGCGCGGCGCGCCGGACGCGGAGGGACCCCAATTTTCCCCGATGAGCACCGGTGCAAGCGTCGTCGCGCTGCGAACGCTGGAACAGGCCGTTCCGGAAGATCAGCCAAGGGTCGTCGAACAGCCCGACGTCGTCGTGGCCATGCATGAACGCCAATTTGCTATGCGCCTGCCCATGCCGGCCACCGGGCGGTTCTACGACGCGAACGAAGTCGCAGCGCACGGCCCGTCAATCCTCGCAATGCTTGCCGGGGCAGTCGCACCGGGACAGGACATCCATGTCGTATCGTCCATCGTCGAACAACAGGCCGGCCTGCGACTCACCAAGCTGCTGCTCGACACTTGCCAGAAGGCCGGAATGCCTGTGCGGGCCATCCGTGCCAATGCCCGGCGCGCCCGACAGTACCGCGCCCGGGCAGCCGATGACGCATCGCTGCGCATTTTCCTGCACGCCGATGCCGATGAAGCCCTGGTGGAGGAACTAGCCCGCAACGGCTACCGCGTGGTGGTGGCGACGATGGCAGGATCGCATGGCTTGAATGCGGCAATCGATGGAAATGCCGGACGTGTCGTTTTCTTCGGCAACGCTTGATCGGCCGGCGCCTACCGCGCGGATTGATCTGCGCCTCGTCACCAGCGCAGGCCTGATCGCTCTGGCTGCGGTGCTTGTGGCGACCCAGTTCGATGCAATCGGCAACACTTACCTCGGCTTTCTCCCGCTCTCGGTGTTCGAGCTCCTGCTCGTCGCGCTTGTCGCTCTCGGCGCGCTGGTGGTTGGCGCGACGACATCCTCTACGGCAGCCGAGGCTGCGCATGCGCCAGGCCTGCGGCTGGTTTCCGCGCTCGCCCTCTGGATGGTGATCTGCCTCGCTTTCAGCGAGCACTTGAACCAGGGTTTCGAATATCTGATCCGCGCCTGGGCCGTGATGTTGCTGGCCCTGCTGGTGCCTTTGTTCGTCCGGCGCCCCGAAGACGTGTTCGTGCTGCTGGCGGCGACAGCGGTGGCTGGCGCGATCAATGCCGGAATCGTGATTTACGAAACGCTTTTCTCCGTGCGCCTTTTCTCGACGTCGGTGGCGGCGACCGAAGCCAGCTTCGATGGCGTGATCCGGTCCGCCGGAGGATCCGATCTCAACCCGACGACCGTGGCGCAGATGGTCATGGTGTCGGCGTTGGCGGGGCTGGTTGCCGTCGTGCGCTGCGATGGCCTCGCCCGGCTTGCAGGGGTGCTGATCTTCGCGGTCTGCTCTCTGGCGGTGGTGCTGGTTTCGGCCCGCAGCGCGATCATCGGGCTTGGCGTAGGGTCTGCGATAGTGCTGTTGTCATTCTATCGCAGCCGCGCCTTTCCGCTGTTGATCCTCGGCGGATTGGTCGCGCTGGCAGGCGGCATAGCGCTGATGCCGGACGCGACTCTCGGCCGCTTTACCGCCCTTGCCGACTTTGCCAGCGACCGTTCGCTGTTCCGCCGGCTGACTTACGTCCAGATCGGCTGGGACCTGATCAAGCAGCATCCGATCTGGGGCGTGGGGCCTGGCAATTTCCCGTCGCATTACATGGACGAGGCCTATCGCTACTTGCCCGGCCGCACGCTGAACCCGCGCGAATTGCACAACACCTACCTCGATGTCATCGTCGAGTACGGGATCGTCGGCTTCGCCCTGTTCGCCGCGCTGATTGCGGCGGCCATGCATTCGGCGGTCGTCACCGCACATCGCGCGACCTCGCAGCCATTGCGCACGATCGCCTTCGCGCTTGCCACCTGCCTCGCGGCGCTGCTGGTCGCCAGCTTTTTCATGCCGCACAAGGACATGCGCTACCTTTGGCTGCTCGTTGGGCTCGCGCTGTGCTGTCGTGGCTTCCTGCAACGCGAAAGGGCCGAGCCATGAAACTGGCCATTATCGTCACCGAATTCCCCAAAGCGACCGAGACCTTCATTTATCGCGACCTGACCGCCTTCAAACAGGCGGGCTGCCAGTTGGAACTGCACCACATCGCCCCGTTTCGATCGACGCAGAAATTGCACGGGTTCGCCCGCCATCTTGTCGATAACGCACACTACATGCCTTTCGCATCAGTGGCTGCTTTCGCTGCCTTGCTGGCCGCGCTCGTGCAACAGCCGGTCTTGCTGGCAAAAACCGTCTGGCAGATAGCATGGCAGTATCGCCGTCATCCCTGGATCCTGATGAAATCGCTGGCCGTGCTTCCCAAGGCGCTGCAATTCGCCCGGCACTGCCGCGCCGCCGGGATCGACCATGTCCATGCCGAATTCGCCGGACACCCGGCGACAATGGCGTGGATTGCGCACCGCTTCGGCGGGCAGGACTATTCGGTAAGCTGCCGCGCGCACGACATCTTCCGCACGCAGGCGCTGCTGGAACAGAAACTCGGCGAGGCCAGCGCCGTTCGCACGGTGAGCAACTTTGGCCGCATCTTCCTGCGGCAAACCCTTTCCAACGGCCCGGCGCTGGATATCGAGGTCATCCACTCCAGCGTCGACACGGCCGCGATCAGAGGCGGCCCGGTCCGGATTGATCCTGCCCGCCCGCGCCTGCTTTACGTCGGTGCGCTCGAACCGAAGAAGGGTGTGGGCTATCTTCTCGACGCGCTCGGGGCGATCGACGCGCAGTTTGGCGACTGGCACCTGACAGTCATCGGTGACGGACCGAGCCGAGATGCGCTGGCGCAGCAGGCAGCAAGGCTCGGCATTGCTGCGCGTGTAGAGTTTCGCGGCGCTCTCCCGTTCGAAGATGTGGCCGAAGCCTATCGCTCTGCCGCGCTGTGCCTGTGTCCCAGCATCATCGGCCCCGGGGGGCGGATGGAAGGCATACCCAACGTCGTGATAGAGGCCTTGGCCTATCGGCGGCCCGTGGTCAGCACCGACATTTCTGGCATTCCCGAACTCGTGACCCATGGCGAACATGGCCTGCTGGTGCCGCAGCGCGATGCCGCGGCTCTAGGCAGCGCCATCCTCCAGGTGTTTGCGCAGCCGGCTGCGGCAGCGGCCATGGCTGAGCGCGGCAGGGCCAGGGTGGAGGACGATTTCGATCTTGGCCGCAATGCTGCACGCCAGCTTGCCATGTTTCGCGGCGAGCAGGCCCACTTCGGGGCGAAAGTCGTGGCGGCATGAACGCGCCCGTCACCATCGTCGCCGATCCGCTGGCAGCACTGCATCGCGAACTGGCACAGTCGCGCGCGCTTCCCTCGCTTGCTTGCTGGCGCAATCTCGTCGACGATGCGGCAGAGCCTAACGTGTTCTTCACGCCGGAAATGCTGTTGCCAGCGCTCGCCCACTTCGATCCGGCGAACGAGGTTACTCTGTTCTGCGCGCTGGAAAGGGCTGAACCGCGACCGGGCAAGCTGCCCCGGCTGATCGGTCTGGTGCCGCTCATCAGCGTTGCGCGCTACCGGGGGCTGCCTGCGCGGCATTTGGCAGTATGGCGGCACAATCACAGCTTCCTCGGCACCCCGCTGATCGCCAGGGGGCATGAAGACGATTTCTGGCAACAACTGCTGCGATTTGCGGACCAGTCCGTTCGTGCACCCTTCCTGCGCATCGAAAAATTGCACGCGGATGGATGCGTGGCCCAATCCCTGGCGAGGGTTGCCACGGGCCAGCGTCGCCCCGTCACCACGACTTCCATTGCCCAACGCGCCCTGCTGCAGAGCGACCTCGACCCGGAAGCCTACTTGGCCAAGGCCACGCGCGCCAAGAAGCGAAAGGAATTGCGCCGGATGATGCACCGGCTGCGTGATATCGGCGAGATCACCTTCCAACGCCACCGAAGCGATGATGGGCTGGACCCTTGGTTGTCGGAATTTCTCGAACTGGAGGCCGGCGGCTGGAAGCAGCGCGAAGGCACCGCGATTGCGTGCCGCCCGCAGGAGGAGCGCTTCTTCCGACAAGCGATGTCCGCCTGCGCGGATCGCGGCATGCTGGAGCGGATCGACATGCGGCTCGATGGTCGGCCCCTCGCGATGTTGCTCAACCTGCACTGCGCGCCGGGCGCATTCGGCTTCAAGACGTCATATGACGAGGAGTGGTCCCGATACTCCCCCGGCGTGCAACTCCAGATAGAGAACCTCGAAGTGCTGGCCGATCCTGCCGTCGAATGGATGGACAGCTGCGCGGCGGAAAATCATCCGATGATCGATCACCTTTGGGTGGAACGGCGAAAAATCGTCTCATGCAACATCGCGCTTGGCGGCCCTTTGCGAAGGCTTTGCGCGAAGGCGATTGCGACGGCGGAGGCCGTCGGGCGACGACTTTCAGGACGCACCACGGGGCAGGAGGACGGCTGATGGATGCAATGGTGAAGATTCGCAGCGCTTTCGATGCTGCCGCGAAAGAGACTTTCGCGGCCCTCTATCCCGAGCACTCGGGCACCTTCAGCCACGCACTTGCACAAGACCCGCGGCTGGAGATACCCGCGCTGGCGGACCTTGGCGAATGGCTTGGTCCCGCAAGCGTTGAATATAATCGCGGCAACCTGCCGACCGGCATCAAACCCGAGGATGTGCCGTCCAATGGCCTGACCATAGGCGACACAATCCGCACGATTGACAGCGCACAAAGCTGGGCGGTGCTGAAGAACGTAGAGCAACACCCCGATTATGCGGCCTTGCTCGAAGCGTGTCTGGCCGAACTGGCCCCCACCATATCGCGGACCACCGGGGATCTGTTGCGTCCGCAGGCCTATATCTTCATTTCGTCACCCGATGCGGTCACGCCCTTCCATTTCGACCCGGAGCACAACATCTTGCTGCAGCTCCGCGGCACGAAGACGATGGTAACCTTTCCCGCCGGTGATAGCATCTTCGCCCCCGATCGCGAGCATGAGCGTTATCATCGTGGCGGGCATCGCAATCTTTCGTGGGACGAGCAGTTCCGTTCCGGCGGCACCACTCACGTGCTGGAACCTGGCCGCGCGGTTTACGTGCCGGTCATGGCGCCGCATTTCGTGCGGAACGGCCCGCGCACCAGCATTTCCCTTTCGATCACCTGGCGTAGCAAATGGAGTATGGACGAAGCGAACGCGCGCGCCCTCAACGGCTGGCTGCGGGAGCGCGGCCTGAAACCGAGCACCACGCGACGCTTTCCCTCCAGCAACGGTGCCAAGTCGATGACATGGCGGCTGCTTCGCAGGACGCTGGGGTGTAGTGGTTAACGCGCTCAGGGGCTGGGACTAAACCTAGCGCAGCCCGGCGGCGAAGACGTCGACACCCTTGCGATGCAGCCGGAGGCTGCTCTTTTCGGGGGTGCTGCACCGCCTCGTCGGAAACGCTCCTGCCCGAGATTGCCAGTCCGGCGTTGCCCCGGTCACGCTCGAAAATCTCTCCGGCGAAACGGGCCGCTTTCTCGGGGCCACGGTTCAATCCGTCTGCTGGGCCTGCAGCCAGACCGTCCTGGTCGGGAAAGCGATGCCGATCCCCAGGTCATCGAGCTTGCGCATGATGGCGAACAGCAACGCTTCCTGCATCGCCAGCGATTCCGGATAGGAGCGAGTTCGGAAGTAGGCGAAAAACTCGATCTGGAGCGCACTATCGCCGAAGCCATTGAACCGGACCCTGGCATCATCATCGATGATGTTCTCGTCCGCCTGCAGGATCGCGCGCAATTCCGTGAGGAGCCTTTCCATCTGCTCCGCATCGGTGTCGTAGGTGACGCCCAGCGTCTGATTGAACAGGAAGCGATCCCGCACAGCGAAGTTCTCGATCCGGTCCGCTGCCAAATTGCCGTTGGGAATCGACACCAGCGTGCGGTTGATCGTGCGCACGAGCGTCGAGCGCATGCCGATATCCTCGACCGTGCCGAAAACGTCGCCGATCTTCGCCACATCGCCCACCTGCATAGGACGGTCCACGATCAGGGTGACGGAGCCTACGAGATTCTCGATGGTCTTCTGTGCGCCGAGTGCCAGAGCAAGCCCGCCGATGCCGAGCGCTGCGATGCCGGTCGTTACGTCGAGCCCGATCGTGTCGAGCACTGCGATGGACGCAATCGCCAGCAGCGTAACTTTTGCGCCGCGTCGCAGAAAAGTGATGGCGGCTGCTGCCTGGCGGCGTTCAGCACGGCGCATTCGAGCCGTCAGGACGCTCGCTATAGCGTCGATCAGCCGCAAAGCGAACCACGCCAATGCGATCCAAGCGACGATGCCGGCGTAGCGCAGAAAGGTCTGGCGGGCGATGATCGAGACCGGCAGATCCGCAGCGATAAGATAGAAGGTTGTGACGACCAGATAGAGCGAGAGCGGCGGCAGTGCTGCCTGAAAAAACCGGTACACGGCGCTTGCCTCGTGATCGGACAGCACCTGCCTCGAAATGAGGAGGACCAGAGCCGACGCACCGCGGAATAGGAAGAAGGCAGCGACGGCTATGCCGATAAGGAGCAGCCAGTCCGTCCACGGCGCGCCCCCGATCGCGACCTCTTCGGCCTCGCCCGCTTCGCTGACGTCCTCGGCCGGAATGAAATCTTCGACCGCCTGCGTCGTCTGCGATGAGACCAGCCACCGTGCCGGTTCATCCTCGGCCGATACTCTCTCAAGCAGGATCGGCGTCGGCTCTTCGACGCCTCCCAACATGCCGACCTGTTCTTTATCTTGCGGCAATCCGTCGTCCAAGTGGCCAACAGCGCTGTTCGAAAGTGCCGCGAAAGGTTTCAGCGAGCCGCCGCGATCGAGCGCGGCCTGAAATTTTCGGGCAAGCACCGCCGCTTCGGATTCTTCGCCGGCGACGGCGCTTTCGGCGGGCTGGTCGCCATCGTTGCTGCTTTTACCGTCCGCGAAGTAATTCGCTGCGCGCGCATAATCACCATCTGCCAGTGCCCGCAGAAGCGCAGTGACGGTCGAACGGGGTGTTTCGCGCCCGAAAGGATCGGCTTCGGCTTGAGTGGCTTCGGCAGTCGGTCCCGCGACGGGCAGCGTCTGCGCCGTGGCAGGTGGCAAGAAGGTCGCCAACAAAGAGCTGACGAAAGCCAGGACGAATGTACGATAAGCCATCATGGTTTCAGCTTGCCCGGTGATGCGTACCCGGCCGTCAGCCTCGATAAAATTCCCATCCGCTCGATGAAATTCGTTTCCGCGTCACTCAGCGTGATCTCGCGGGCGGTCATGGAATGCTCCGGCCGAAGGTATAAGTCAGGGCAAGCCCGCCAGAGAATTGGTTCCGGGAGCCGAACCGTTCGACCAGTGGCGAATCGGCAGGATCGCCCACAAGCCGATCGTATTTCGCATAGCTGTAGATGCCCCAGCGCTTAGTAAGCTGGCGAATATAGCCAGCCGTCGCGCCAACCGCCTGCACGCCGCCATCGGCGTCAAATTCCGTCAGACCCGATGCCGCGGCGTCTTCCGGGCGAACTCCGAAATAGGCATTCTGGTAGCTGCTGTCCGTCACCGTAACGCGCGGGCCGATGGAGAACAGCTGCCGGTCGCCCTCGCGCCAGACGTAATCGGCCCCCAGATTGGCGATGAAGCCATCATGGCCGGTAACGCCCTGCCGTCCTTCGGCTCGCAGACGAACGCTATCGCTCAACTGGTATTGGGCGAAGGCGCCGAGCTCGATTGAGATATCGACCTCCGGAAGCGCCCCTCCCACATCGGAAGAGGATCGCTTTCCTTCGAATCCGAGGGACGGTCCTGCCGAGAACCTGTCGCTACGCAGAAGCGCGAAGCCGAAGCCCTCGTCCGGTGCCTCGAATTCGAATTCGGCGTCGCCCCGAGCGCGCGACAAATCGAAGAACGGCCGGACGGAAACATCCTCCGAGCCCGGATAGCTCGGCACGATCTGCGGGCCCAACGCGATACGGGTCCGTCGCGGTTCTTCCTCGCCGCTTTCCTGAGCCAGCACGGGCGGCGCGGACAGACAGGCAAGCACAGCCGACAAGGCGAAAAAGGGTCTAATATGGGGCATGGCAGTGTCCTATCGGTCGCGAGCCGCACTAGCACGCTCTTCATCACGAACATCACCGACAAATTCGAGCAGGAAGGCGGTGCTGAGGCCGAACATGATGAGGCCGTTGGCCGCCACGATCGCCGACAGCAGCCGGACTTCGGGCGAAAGGATGACATCGCCGAAGCCAAGCGTGGTGAGCGAGACCGTGGCGAAATACAGGGCCGGTTCGAGCTCCTGGAAAGCGCCCAGGGCCATGAACAGACCGGCCCAGAGCCACGCGGCGGCAGTCAGTGCGAGAAGCATCCAGATCGTCGCGCTCGCAAGCAGCAGAGTTGTGCCAACACGCGATTTGCGAAACCAAGACGGGATCATGCGGTCATCGATGGCAAATGCCGTCGCGACGAAACCCGCCTGGACGATCATCGTCAGGCCGACCATCAGTGCGCCGACCAGGAGTTGCGTGGTGATTGTCATAGCCCCTCCCTTTCGGATTCAACAAGGTTTGGGAAGCACGAACGGGCTTCGCTCCGGCTTACGCCATAGGCGTAGAGATCGTTCAGGGCGAAATCCGCGGGAAATCTTTCAGGAGACCTGTCCAGAACAGAATGAGAAACGCTTCGGTGAGTTTACCGAAGAGTATATCGCTAGCGTGGAAGCGGGCAGGAAAAGCTCAACCCATCGTCAGCAGTGGAGCAATTCTTTGCGCGATCATGCTGCTGGGCTGATGGAAATCCCGCTGCGCCAGATCGACACCGACCAGGTTTCGGGAGTGCTTCAGCCTATCTGGCCTACCGTTCCAGAGGATTGTCGGACACCTCCAGCCGGAATGTTTTGACTGGACTCATGGCATAGCCCGCTGTCTGGCTCGCTACGAACAAAACCGGCGATCATCAGGTCGCTGCCTTTAACGTAGGCTGCTTTGGGAGAATTGGCTGTGGATGACTGGGGCGCGCTTTATGCCCGGCGTATGCAAAGCATGATCCCTTCCGACATACGGGAAAAGATGAAGCTGCTGGATCAGGCCCAGATCATTCATCTGGGCGGCGGTTTGCCCGACCCCGATATCTTTCCTTATGACCCTTTGGCCGAGGCTTCGGCGCGATTGTGGGCGGATCGATCGCGTGCGCGAACCGCGCTCCAATACGCGCCTAGCGAGGGGTACTTTCCGCTTCGGACGTGGATCGCGGGCTATATGACCCGGCGGGGTGTCGCTTGCGAGGCCGACAACATCCTGATCACCAATGGATCGCAGCAAGGCTTGGACTTTCTCGGAAAGCTGCTGCTGTCTCCGGGCGATAAGGCCGCGGTCGAAGTTCCCAGTTTCATTGGTGCTCTTCGTGCGTTCGATGCTTACGAGCCGAAATATCTCGGCCTTCCCGAAGATAGCGCGGACTGGGATATGCACGCCTTGGCGGGGGCGAAATTCTGCTACGTGGGGCCAGACTTTCGCAATCCGACCGGCACCTGCCTGTCGCGAAAGGATCGAATCGGCCTCCTCGACCTGGCCGACGATACGGGCATGGCGATCCTGGAAGACGGTTGTTACGAGCAGCTTCGGTACGAGGGAGAGGACATCCCATCCATCGCCGCCTTGGCCGTCCAGCGCTATGGCGGCATCGAACGCTCGCCTGTGCTGCATACCGGTACGTTTTCGAAAACGATCGCGCCTTCGCTGCGGGTCGGCTGGATTGCGGGCCCGCGCGATGTCATTCGCAGGTTGACCCTGATCAAGCAGGCTAGCGATCTTGCGACCAGCGCGCTCAATCAGATGCTGCTTCTCGATGTGGTGCAAGATCACCTGGAGGCCTCGATCGATACCGCCAGGAGCGTTTATCGCGAACGATGCGGATCGATGCTGGACGCCATGGAGCGGTTCATGCCGCGAGGCGTTTCTTGGACGAGACCGCAAGGCGGCCTCTATGTTTGGGCAGAGCTGCCGGACGGAATGGACGGACGGGCGCTTGCCAGCAGAGCGCTGCTCGAAAGATCGGTTTCGATCATTTCCGGGGCGGCCTTTTATCCAGCCGGTGCGATCAACGTCGCCCCAAAAACCAATACGTTCCGCTTGAGCTTCTCGATGATCCCGGCGCCCACAGCCCGCGAAGGGATCGAACGTCTGGGCAACCTGATTCTCGAAGGATGACGGCGAAGGAGCCAACGTCGATCGCGCTGACAGGCCCTGGGATTACGCGGCGTACCATCAAGCTCCGTCCAGGCGGACGGGCATCGCCTTGATTCCGCCGACGAAGTTGGAGCGAAGGCGGCTCACGTCTCCGGCCAGCCCCAACTTCGGAAAGCGCGTGAGGATTTCGTCGAGAACCGCGCGCAGCTCGATCCGGGCGAGATCGTTGCCGAGGCAGCTGTGTCGACCGAAACCGAACGTCAAGTGACGGTTCGGCTTTCGCTCGAAATCGAGCGAGAACGGGGCTTCGAAGACCGCCTCGTCACGATTGGCAGAAGGATAGAACATGACGACCTTCTCGCCCTTGTGAACCGTCTGATCCGCTATCTCGATATCGCGCGTGGCGGTGCGGGCCATGTAGACGATGGGCGTGACCCAGCGCAGCAGTTCTTCGACCGCCGTGGGCAGGATTGATCGATCGGCCGTGAGCTGAGCCCGCTGCTCGGGATGTTCGATCAGGGCCAGCATGGCGCCGCTCGTCGCGTTGCGCGTCGTTTCGTTGCCTGCGATCGCCAGAAGGAAGCAGAACCCGAGAATTTGCATGTCGCTTAAAGGCTCACCATCGATCCGGGCCTCGACCAGGAGGCTGACCAGATCTTCGCGCGGTGCCACTCGTCTTTGCGCGATGAACTTGGCGAAATATCCGAACATCGCTTGCTGCGCCCCCGCGACAGCCTCGCGCGGCACATCCACATTGCCGTATTCGGGATCCTCGGATCCTATGACGGCGTTGCTCCATTCGTACATCTGATCACGATCGTCCGTCGGCACGCCCAGCAGTTCGAGGATCACGTCGAGCGGCAGGCGCATGGCGATCGCCTCGACGAAATCGACTTCGGGCTCACCGCCTTTTTCGATGAGAGCGAGCCGGCGAGCCGCCACCTCGTCGGCGATCTCTCGGCAACGCTCGACGATATGCTCGTGTAACGCGCGCATGACGCTGGGTTTGAAGCGTTCGCGCAATATCATCCGGTTCTTGTGATGCTCTGGCGGATCCATCGACAGCATGAGAGGCACGCTGCGATTGGCCGCCGCGTCCACCTGGTCTTTGCGCAGGATCGTAACGCCGGGACCGCTGATGAAATTGTCGCTGTCCTTCCCGATCGCGGTGATGTCGGAATAGCGAGTGATCGCCCAGAAAGGTTCGCGCAGACCATCGTCATACCAGGCCACCGGCATGTCGCGTCGCATACGGGTCCAGACCTCGTGCGGGTAGCCCAGGTTGGCGAAGCGATCGGGATCGAAACAATCCGGGTCAGCCAGCTTGCGATTGTCGGTCAATGGACGTCCTCCTTAGTGAACGATCATTCACTAGCCTTTTCGCGAAACGCTGACTAGAGAAAACAGCGATGGCGAAAGGCTCTGGAATGGTTCGAACCCGCATGGCGCCCGAAGATCGGCGGTTGCTGATCCTGCGCGCAGCGGCGGACATGTTTCAGAAGCACGGATTTGGCGCGGCCAGCATCGACGCCATCGCTGTGGCGTCAGGGATAACGGGCCCCGGCATTTATCGGTACTTCCGAAGCAAGACCGATCTTATCATCGCACTGATCGACATGGCCGCGAGCCAGGCGGAAGATGCCTTGGCGGACCGGCTCTTGGAAAATGGCGTGTCCGTATCGGCGATGGCGGACGTGCTTGTCGATGCGGCCCTTCGCGAAGGGGCGGTTATCGGTTTGCTTCAGGCTAGCGTGGCGGAAATGGACGATTCCGATCGCAAGCGTCTCGAAGCGGTTCGTAATGGCCTCGTCTCAAGGCTGGGACAGACCCTGACATCGGCGCGGGCAGACCTTGATAGCAAAGACGCGGCGCTGAACGTTCAGGCGGCTCTGGCGATTGTCGGCCAAGTGGGGCGTAAGGCGTTCCCCGTGGCGGACAGGGCACGCCTTGTCGCCCTGATCGAAGCCGTTTTGTCCGCCTGAGAACTCGGCGGCCCTGCCAACTGGAGTACGCTCAGCTTGTCGCCGCGATCACGGCAATCTCGAGCCGATAGGCGTCGGATGCCAGGGTCGCCTGTATCGTCGTGCGCGCGGGAGCGCATCCGGATGGAAGCCATTTATCCCATGCTTCGTTCAGGCTCGCCATATCGGCGAGATCGGCGATGAAGACCTGAACGCTCAGAAGGCGGGACCGGTCGCTGCCACACTGCGCGAGAAGCGAGTCGATCCGCGCGAGGATCTCGGCAACTTGGCTCTCGGCAGGGCCACCGCGATTGTCGATCGCGACTTGCCCCGAAAGATAGCAGGTTCCTGCATGGACGGTCGCCATGCTCATGCGCGGATTACCGGCAATTCTCTGGATATCGGCCATTTGCATACCTCCGAAGTTTCCTCCGCCCTGTCATCCCAGCGAGGCGCCGCCGTCCACGCTCCACGTCGCGCCGGTCACGAAGGATGCCGCGGCGCTGGCGAGGAAGAGGACCACACGTGCCACCTCGTCGGGCTCTCCGAACCGGCCAAGCGGAACTTGAGAGAGCTGGCGACCGGCTCGCTGGGTGTCGCCCTTGGCCAGAGCGTCCATCCGGGCTTTGATCGTTTCGGTCCAGATTGGGCCAGGCGCGACGGCGTTCACGCGGATGCGCGACGGAGCCAGCTCCTTCGCCATGACTTGGGTGAGCGCGATCAGCCCCGCCTTCGACGAGGCATAAGCCGCTTTGCCCGCCGTGGGGCGCAGGCCCTGGATCGACGCGATATTCACGATCGCGCCGGATCCCGCCGCGACCATGATGCGCGCGGCGGCCTGCGCGATGCGCATCGCGCCTTTCAGGTTCACATCGAGCAGCGTGTCCCAATGCGCCTCGGTGATGTCGGGCAAGGGTGACGACGGAAACAGGCCTGCGCCATTGACCAGAATATCCACGGTGCCGAACTGGCCGACGGTATGATCGACCAGGCGATCTGCAGCCCCCCAATCCGCTACGTCGCATTCGAATGGCAGGACCGAATCTGAGCTCATGTTCGGCAAAGGGTTGGCTAGTCCGTCGCGATCCTTGTCGACCAGGACCAGCCTGGCGCCTGCCTCGGCGAACTGCTTCGCGATGGCGTGGCCGATCCCGCTCGCCGCGCCCGTGACAATCGCAACCTTGCCTTCGAGCGAAAGCAACGCACCGGGATCTAGCGTGGCCACCCCTTTGCTTTACCGTCGCAGTTCGTCTGCGATGATAGCACCGACGACGCGGATTTCCTCTTTGGCTCGGTCCAGCACATCGACGAGCGTGAAGAAACCGTGCGTCATGTCCGGATGATCGCGCAGTGTGACCTCGATGCCGGCCGCTTGTAGCTTTTCGGCATAGCGGACACCTTCATCGTGCAGCGGATCGCATCCCGCCACCACGACGATTGTCCTCGGCATGGCTGTCAGGTCTTCGGCACGGGCCGGCGCGGCGATCGGATCGTCCCGGACGTCGATCGTGGCGAACTGGTCCCAGAACCATTCGATGTCGGCAGAGGAAATCAGATGGTCGCCGTTGCCGTACATTTCGTGCGACGGTCCGGTCAGCCCGGGGTCGATAGCGGGATAGATCAGCAATTGCAGAGCAATCTCCGGCGTGCCTTCCGCCTTGGCACGCAAGGCCAGGCCAGCCGCGATGTTCCCCCCCGCGCTGTCGCCCGCCACGATCAACGGCTCCGTTGGATTACGTAGTGCCGCGATGGCGGTGCGCCCGTCGTCGTGGGCTGCCGGGAAGCGGTGCTCGGGCGAAAGGCGGTAATCGACGCTCAGCACCTCGCAGCCGCTGGCATCGGTCAATTCGCGACAGGCAGGGTCGAACCCGTCGAGGGTGCCGAAAACCCATCCGCCGCCGTGAAAGTAGAAGATCTGTCCCACCGGTTCGCCACCCAGCGGCGTATACCGGCGCACGGGGATCGGTCCGGCCGGGCCGTCGATCGTCAGGTTTTCGATAGCCTTTACCCGCGCGCCCCGGTTCGGCGGCAATGCCGCCTGCGTCACGCGGAAAGTTTCGCGCGCGTCTTGCGGGGTCCCTTCGGCGAAACCAGGCAGCTTCAATGCGGCCCGCTTATCCAGCATCGCTTGTATCTGGGGGTGAACCGCCATCGCCCGCTTCGTACCTTTGATAGTTTGGGGAGGACCGTCGCCATCGTGGCCGCACCAGGCAAATACCGGATCGGTATCGGTTCGATGTGTCTTCGGCAATCGACCTGCGGACGACGAGCGTCGATGACGGACCGCGCAACGTTGAAGTGATGATCCTGCCGCCGATGAACGACATTCTGATCGATAAAGACGAATTGAATTTTCTGCTGTGGGACTGGCTGCGTCTGGACGAGTTGCTGGAGCAATCGAGCGCTGACGTCGATCGCGAGGCTGCCGAGGCCATCCTCGACTTGTCGCACAAGCTGGCGCGGGATGCTTTCCTGCCGCTGTTCAAGTTGAGCGATGCGAACGAGCCGGTTCTGGATGCGGGCGAGGTGCGCGCGCTTCCGCAAATGCGCGAGGTCTTGCGCGAATATGCCTCGCTAGGCCTATTCTCAGCGGGTTTCCCGGAAAAATCGGGCGGTTTGGGAATGCCGGCCTTGCTCTCCAGCGGGTCGTTTTTGCAGTTCCTTGCCGCCAGCCTTTCGGTTTCGGCCTATCCGATGCTGACCGTGGCGAATGCGCGGCTGCTCACCACTTTCGGCAGCGCTGCGCAAATTGAAGCGTTTGCCAAGCCGCAGATCGCGGGCGAGTGGTTCGGCACCATGTGCTTGTCCGAACCGCAGGCAGGATCGAACCTCGCCGACGTGGCGACCCGCGCGATGCCCGATGGAGAGGACGATCTGGGGGCGCGCTATCGCCTGTTCGGCAACAAGATGTGGATTTCGGGCGGCGATCACGATCTGGCCGGAAACATCGTCCATCTCGTGCTCGCCAAGATCCCTGGCGAAGACGGGCAGATCGGTACGGATACGCGCGGAATATCTCTCTTCGTCGTGCCCAAGTTTTTGCCCGATGGCGAACGCAACGACATCGTCGTGACGGGCCTGAACCACAAGCTGGGCTATCGCGGCACGACCAATTGCGTGCTCGCCATCGGTGAAAGCGGCGCGCCGGTTGCTGGCGGCGAGGGTGCGCTCGGTTGGCTGGTGGGTCAGCCGGGGCAGGGCCTGCCGCAAATGTTCCAGATGATGAACGAGGCTCGTCTGAACGTTGGCATGGGCGCGGCGGCAGCGGGGTATCGCAGCTATCGCCATGCCAGTATCTATGCCCGCGAACGGTTGCAGGGGAGCCCGATTGGCGCACCCGACAAGGCATCGGGGCCAATCATTCGCCATCCGGATGTGCGCGATATGTTGCTGGCCGCCAAATGCTATGGCGAAGGCGCGTTGGCGCTGGTGCTGTATTGCGCGCGACTGATCGATACGGCGGAGCACGACCCCGCTGACGAGGCACTGCTTTCTCTGCTGACCCCGGCCGCCAAGACATGGCCATCGGAATGGGGATTGGCGGCGAACGATATCGCGATCCAGATTCACGGTGGCTACGGCTATACCCGCGACTTCGATGTCGAGCAGCTGTGGCGCGACAACCGTCTGAACCCGATCCATGAAGGCACGACCGGGATTCAGGCGCAGGATCTGGTCGGGCGCAAGATCCGCAAGGACAAAGTCGGGGCCTTCGAGCGTTTGGGTGGGCTGATCGCCGATACCGTCGTCGGCTCGGAGCATACGACGCTGGCAGTGCAGGGAGCACAGCTTGCCGAAGCATGGGATCGCATTGCGGCCGTGGCGGCTCGGTTGCGGGAGTGCGAAGCCGCTGCCGCTAACGAAAACGCCACCGCCTTTCTGCGTGCGTTCGGACATGTGATCGTCGCGTGGCAATGGTTGGACCGCGCATTGCTGTGCACCGATGCCGCCGCCGAGGACCGCCTTCGAGCAGCGAAGCCTTGGGCCTGCCGCTACTTTTTCGAACGGGAATTACCCAAGATCGGCGCATGGCTGGGCTCGATCGAGGCGGGCAGCCGATTGCTGAGCCAGATTACCGACGACTACCTTTAGGATATGGAACACAATGAAGATCGATCTGACAGGACAGGTTGCCATCGTCACCGGCGCGGGGGGCGGTCTGGGGCGTGAATATGCGCTTTTGCTCGCGCGGCGCGGCGCCAAGGTCGTCGTCAACGACCTTGGCGGTGGGCGCGACGGGCGCGGCGCCGGCAACGACATGGCCGATGCGGTCGTGGCGGAGATCGAAGCCGCTGGCGGAACGGCGATGGCCAACGGCGCGAACGTGACCGATTTCGATCAGGTCAGCGAGATGGTCGCCGAGGCGAAGGACGCGTGGGGGCGGGTTGATATCCTCGTCAACAATGCGGGCATCCTGCGCGACCGCACATTTGCCAAGCTCGATCTCGACGATTTTCGTGCGGTGCTGGAAGTGCATTTAATGGGGTCGACCAACTGCACCAAGGCGGTGTGGGACACGATGCGGGAGCAGAACCATGGCCGTATCGTGCTGACGACTTCGTCCTCGGGCCTCTACGGCAACTTTGGCCAGTCCCAGTACGGCGCGGCTAAACTTGGCCTGGTCGGCCTGATGAATACGCTCCGGCTCGAGGGTGCAAAATACGGCATTCGCATCAATTGCCTCGCCCCATCGGCGGCTACTCGCATGACGGAAGACATCATGGACGAAGCGACGTTCCAGGCGCTGTCGCCTGCCAGCGTCGCGCCGGGCGTACTGGCGCTCTGTTCGCGGGGGGCGCCCGATGGAATCGTCATGTGTGCGGGGGCGGGCAGTTTCGAGCGGGCCTACATCACGCTGACAAAGGGCGTTTTCGTCGGGTCGGGCGAAGACGCGGCGGAACGGTTGCTGGAGCAGTTCGATACGATGTCCGACCGTGATGGCGAAACCGTCCCCGAGACCGGGCTGGAACAGTCGATCTATGAGGCGAAGGTGTTTCAGGCCGCCAACAAGGAGAGGTGCCCGGTCGATGGATGAGCAGGATCGTGGGGCGGCGGCGATCCGCGAAGGGTTCGCGTTCGACCAGGCCCGCCTCGAAAGCTGGATGCGCGAGAATGTCGACGGGTTCGCCGGTCTGCGCGGCGTGCAACAATTCAGCGGCGGACAGTCGAACCCGACATACCTCCTGCTGGGTGAAGAGCGCGACTATGTCCTGCGTCGCAAGCCGCCGGGGCCCTTGTTGAAAGGGGCCCACGCGATCGAACGCGAGTTCCGGGTGATCAGCGCGCTGCATCCGTCGGGCTTCCCGGTGCCGCAGCCGCGCGGTCTTTGCGAAGACGCCGATGTCATCGGCACCGCCTTTTACATCATGGATCATGTGAAGGGCCGAAACTTCTGGAACACCGCGTTCCCGGAAGTGCCGCGCGAGGAGCGAGCAGCCTATTTCGACGCGATGAATGCCACGATCGCGCGGCTTCACACCATCGATCCCGATACGGTCGGCCTGGGCGATTACGGCAGGGCCGGCAATTACTTCGAGCGCCAGATCGGCCGCTGGTCGCGTCAGTACCTTGGCGACGAAGAGGCGGGGCGGGTGCCGGCTCTGGATGCCCTGATCGAATGGCTGCCCGCCAATATCCCACCCGGCGACGATACCTCTATCGTTCACGGTGATTTTCGCTGCGATAACTTGTTGTTCCACCCTTCGGAACCGCGCGTCGTCGCCGTGCTGGATTGGGAACTGTCGACGCTGGGGCACCCCTTGGCGGACTTCGCCTATCACCTGATGGTCTATCGTATGCCGCCAGGCTTCTCGACGGGGCTGCTCGGCATCGATCTGGAAGCGGAAGGCATCCCCAGCGAGAAGGACTATATTGCCGCGTATTGTCGCAGGACGGGGCGCGAAGGGATAGACGGGCTCGACTTCTATCTGGCGTTCAGCCTGTTCAGGTTTGCCGCGATCATCCACGGCATCAAGGGCCGGATGTTGCGGGGCAACGCCAGCTCTCCCGACGCGGCGAAGGCCGTCGCTCAACTCGACTCCATGGCCGAACTGGCATTGGCGCAGATCGATACGCGCGCCTGAGCCTCACATACAGATCAAAAGGAATTGCGGCCGGTCCTGATCGGGACCGACCGCATTTTTTTCGCCTCCTTGCTGGTCACCCAGTCAGAGGATCGTCTCCTTGTTGCGCGTGACGATCACACGCACGAGGTACAAGGCCGAGGCAACCACCATGAAGCCGCCAACCGCTACGAAGGCCCCGTGGATGCCAAAGGCATGTCGCAGCGGAGCTACGATCAGCGGATTGATGAAGTGGCCCATGAACATGCAGGTCATTTTGAACCCGACTGCGGTGTTGCGCTGGCGGGCGTTTACGCGATCCAGCAGTCGCGTCAGGAAGAAAGGCGAAGTGAGGCCCGCGCCAACCCCCTCGATCAAGGTCCAGACCAGGATCATTTCATAGGTGTTGGAAAGAGCGATCCCCACGAAACCGATCGCCATCGCGCTGGCCGAAAGAACCAGCGTCCCTCGCCCCAACACGCCGTAGATCCAGCCAAAAGCCATCGCCGACAGAACCGATATGAAAGCCGACAGCGCGGGAACGCGGGAAATCAATACGGCGCTTTCAATACCGTTTTCTCGAAGCAGGAACGGCACCTGAAACGATGGCATCGTATGCGCGGCGGTCATCAGCATGACGAACAGAAAAATCGGCCAGAGCTGAAGGAGCGAAAACCGCTCCGCCGATTGCGGATGATGTTCGATCACGATCGGTTTATTGAACGCGATCAGCGCGATGAACAGCGTGGTCAGTGGAAATAGGAACATCCACGAAGGTGCGCGCCAGCCGTACATGTCGGCCAGCCACCCGGCCAGAAGCATCGTGCCCACCGTGCCGGCCGAACCGACCGCTTGGCGCAGCCCAATCTGAGAACGGCGGTGCAAAATTAGACCACGGTAGCGGCGGCGAAGTGCTGCTGCGGGCGGCGTAAAAGTCGTCCACTTTTTCCCTTTCGCGATGGCGGCGAGGGGGATGAGGGATTTACACCG
>NZ_WRPO01000011.1 GCF_009746585.1 Novosphingobium aquimarinum | reverse complement strand
GGTGTAAATCCCTCATCCCCCTCGCCGCCATCGCGAAAGGGAAAAAGTGGACGACTTTTACGCCGCCCGCAGCAGCACTTCGCCGCCGCTACCGTGGTCTAATTTTGCACCGCCGTTCTCAGAAGGTCCCTTCCCTGACCGATCGGCAGCGGGAGTGTCTGCTTTGGGTTGCAAGAGGGAAGACTGCAGCTGAAACGGCCATGATACTCGAAATCAGCACCGAAACCGTCATTCAGCATCTTAAGATGGCCCGCGAGCGCTACCAGGTCCATTGTAAACAGTCCCTCGTCGTCGCGGCGCTGTTCGACGGGTTGATCGGGTTTGCCGACATTATCCGTTGGCGGGACACAGGCTAGTTTTCGCGCCACTGCCTCTCAATCACTCGAACATGGCCGTACTGCCTATTTCGCAACCGTTCAGAAAGCAATTTGACTTCTCTCGGCATTTCGATATTTTAATAGTTATCGAATCATTGGAGTGAGCGATGCAAGCCGACCGCGTGATCCGAGCCCTATCTGCTCTGGCACAGGAGCATCGCCTCGCCGCATTCCGCCTGCTCGTGCAGGCCGGGGAGCAAGGCGTTGCCGCTGGGGTGCTAGCTGAGAAACTCCAAGTGCCTCCGTCTTCAATGAGCTTTCACCTTGCCCAACTGGGCAATGCGGGGCTGGTCACCCAGCGGCGCGAAAGCCGCTCGATCATCTATTCGGCGGACTATGCCGCGATGAATGGCCTGATGGGCTACCTCACCGAGAACTGCTGCGGCGGCATGTCCTGTTCCCAGGATACCGAATGCTTTCCTTCTCCTCAACGAAAGAGCGCCTGATGAAACGCTTTCACGTGCATGTCGGCGTGACCGACATCGACCACTCTATTGCCTTCTATTCAAGCCTGTTCGGTGCCGAGCCCGACGTGGTGAAGGCCGACTATGCCAAGTGGATGCTGGAAGATCCGCGCATCAACTTCGCGATTTCGATGCGCGAGGCTGCTGCCAAAGGCATCGAGCATGTCGGCTTGCAGGTCGAGGACAAGAGCGAACTCGAAGAGGTCTATGGCCGCCTCAAGGCTGCTGACCGCCCGGTGCTCGAAGAAGGCGCGACGACTTGCTGCTACGCGCAGTCGGAAAAGAGCTGGATCGCCGATCCAGATGGCGTCGTCTGGGAAGCTTTTCTGACCGATGGCGAGAGCACGACCTATGGCGGCAGTCCTGACCTCGACCAGCTCGCATCTGCCATTGCCACTTTGGGCGCCTGCTGCGCGCCGCAACTGGCACCTGCCAAGACGTCCTGCTGCTGAGGTAACTGATGTTAGATCAACCGCTGAACGTGCTGTTCCTGTGCACGGGCAATTCCGCTCGTTCGATCCTGGGTGAGGCAATCCTCAACCAAGACGGTGAGGGTCGATTCAAGGCCTACAGCGCCGGAAGCAATCCGATCGGCACAGTGAATCCCTGGGCGATCCATACGCTCAAGACACTGGGCTATCCGGCAGATGGCTATTCCTCAAAGAGCTGGAGCGAGTTTGCCGAAGGACCAGAATTCGATCTGATCTTCACCGTCTGCGACAGCGCGGCGGCCGAGACTTGCCCAGTATGGCCGGGTCGTCCGACTTCCGCGCACTGGGGCATTCCTGATCCGGCGGCGGTCGAGGGCAGCGATGCAGAGAAGGCAGCGGCCTTCCTCGATGCGTTTCGCATGCTGAAGCGCCGTATCGACCTGATGCTGGCGCTGCCGATTGCCAGCTTCGAGCAGATTGCCCTGCGCGAAAAGCTGCAAGCCATTGGCCACGAGGCGGATGAACAATGACCGCTGCAGCTGCTGACATGGACGCCCGCGCGGCGGGGCTAGGCCTGTTCGAGAAATGGCTTTCGGTCTGGGTCGGCGGCGCGATCCTCGCCGGGATTGCGCTCGGCAATGCAGCGCCAGAGCTATTCGCCTCGCTAGCGGGCATCGAATACGCCTCGGTCAATCTTGTCGTCGCAGTACTGATCTGGGCGATGATATTCCCGATGATGGTGGCGGTCGATTTCGGCGCGGTGCGTCGCGTCGGTGACAAGCCAAAGGGCCTGATCATCACGCTGGTAGTGAACTGGTTCATCAAGCCTTTCACGATGGCTGCACTTGGCGTGTTGTTCTTCGAGGTCGTCTTTGCCGACCTGATCGCGCCTGCCGATGCCCAGCAATACATCGCCGGGCTGATCCTGCTGGGTGCGGCCCCTTGCACCGCGATGGTCTTCGTATGGTCGCAGCTCACCAGGGGCGATCCTGCCTATACGCTGGTGCAAGTCGCGGCGAATGATCTCATCATGATCGTGGCCTTCGCGCCCATTGTCGCGCTGCTGCTGGGCGTGACCGACATTGCGGTCCCGTGGGAGACGCTGCTGCTCTCGGTCGCGCTCTATGTGGTCGTGCCGCTCGCAGCCGGTGCCATTGTGCGGCATCGGCTTCTCGCGACCCATGGCGGCGATGAAGCGGCGGTGTCCGAATTCACGGGGCGCATGAAGCCGCTCTCGATCATCGGCCTGCTGCTGACGGTGTTGCTGCTGTTCGGCTTCCAGGCGGAAACCATTGTCGCCCGACCGCTGTTGATCGCGCTGATTGCAGCGCCCATTGTTGTCCAAAGCTACGGCATCTTCTTCATCGCTTATGGCTGGGCCAAAGCGTGGAAGGTCCCGCACGCAGTAGCCGCGCCCTGCGCTCTTATCGGCACGTCCAATTTTTTCGAACTGGCGGTGGCGGTTGCGATCGGCCTGTTCGGCCTAGGGAGCGGAGCTGCTTTGGCTACGGTGGTAGGCGTCCTCGTAGAAGTGCCTGTCATGTTGTCGCTGGTAGCGATCGCCAATCGGACGCGTGGTATATTCCCTTTGGCTTGATGCGGATGTGCCTCATACCGGTCTGGGGGCGAGCAAGATGACGCCGGCGCCTACAAGGCAGATCGCCACGCCCAGAGTGTCCCACCGATCGGGCTTCACGCCTTCTGCGATCCAAAGCCACAAAAGCGCGGACAGAATGTAGACCCCGCCGTAGGCAGCATAAGTTCGACCTGCATGCTCGGCATCGACCAGCGTTAGCAAATAGGCAAAAAGGACGAGTGAAGCCACGCCCGGAACGAGCCACCAAGCCGACTTGTCCATACGCAACCACGCCCAGAAAGCGAAACAGCCCGCAATTTCAGCAATTGCAGCACCGAGATATGCGAGAAAGGTCATCATCTGACCTCTATCGAGATTTCGACTGTCGATCGCAAACGGGATTACCCGGTTGATGGCTTTACTGGACCAAGCGAGGCGCAACTACGATAGCATGGAGCCAAGATCGGAGCCCACGCTCGGATACACCGATACCATTTTCTTGAGATCGCTTGTTGTCAGTCCAAGTCGGATGGCCAAACCGAAGAAATTAATGATTTCGCCATATTCGGGTCCGAGCAGATGGGCGCCCAGGATAGTGTCGCTGTCCTTATCGATTATAACCTTGGTTGCAGCGCAGCTTTCGCCAACGCGAAGGTTGGAATACCAGTCGCCGGTGTCATTCTCGACGACGCGGATATCGTGCCCGGCCTCTCGTGCATCCTGTTCGAGCATGCCAACGCGGGTTAGCTCCGGTACGGTAAATACAGCGCTCGGAACTCCCGAATAATCCGGCTTGGTCCGGTTGCCCTTGAGCATATTGGACGCAGCTACCTTGCCCTCGAAAACCGCGACAGGCGTAAGCGGGGCACCCTGCGTATCGGCGGCATCCCCGGCAGCGTAGATTTTCGGGTTGGACGTGCTTTGCAGGTAGGCGTTGACCGCAACGCCCTTGTCACCTGCCTCGACATTGGCTGCGGCCAGATCGAGCTGATCAATTGCCGCGACGCGGCCCGCGCCTTGGACGACGAGATCGGCGCGCAAATCTTTCGTTTCGCTACCCGTTTCTACCGTGACAAGAAAGTCCGTCCCGTCCTTCTTGATGGATTTGAGTGACGTGCGCCGTCGCAGTTGGACGCCGACTTCCTCGCCTCGCGCGACGAGTCTTTCAACAAGATCGGCATCGAAACCTTTAAGCGGTCTCTCGCCGCGATCGATCATGCACACCTCGCTGCCGGCGCGTGCTGCGATATGGCCAAACTCGAACGAGATGAAGCCGCCGCCGATGAACAGGATGCGTTCGGGCAGCGCATCGAGCCGCATGAACTCGGTGCTGTCGGTAAGGTGTTCGGAGCCGGGAACATCTATCGTCCGCGGCTTGGCACCCGTTGCGATCAGGAAATGGTTTGCCTGAAACTGCCCCTCGCCGTCGATTTCGACGGTATCTTCGCCGACGAAGCGCGCTTTCCCGTGAAGGGTAGTGACGCCGTTGCTCTCCAGACCGTTTTCGATCCGACCGGGCATTTTGTCGGTGAACGTCTGCGTGAAGGCGACCAGATCGGGCCAGTTGATGGCGATGTCGTTCGGTTCGATGCCCTTGCCGTGCATGAGCCGCGCTGCGTCGATGATTTCCGCCCCGCGGCGGAGCATTTTCTTCGGATCGCAGCCGCGCAGGGCGCAGGTGCCGCCATAAGGCAGTTCGTCGACCACCGCGACCGACCAACCGGCTGAGGCGCATTTGTTGGCGGCATTTACGGCCGCCATACCAACACCCAGCACTATAAGATCGAAGTTTCGCGTACTCATCTCACCGCCCTCCGCAACATGTGGCGCCCTTGCGATCGGCACGCGTTTCCTGGATCGGCGGGCAGGGGATGGTGCCGAATGAGCAGAAGACACAGCAATCGCCCGCATTGGGGCGGAGTTTCACACCGCAACCATTGCAATCGTAGAAAAACCAGCAGGCATCCGTCGGCATTCTTTCGAGCTTTTTGTACCCGCAAGTAGGGCATGTGATCTCGGACTTCAGTTCGATCATAGCGCGCTCTCTGAAAGGATCGCCGGATATCCGGCCTCGGTCGACGCCGCGGCGATCGCGCTTGTGGTTGTTCGCTCAGGATCGAACTGCGCAGTCGCCGTCCTGGTCTCGTAATCGATAGTCACCTCGTGCACGCCTGCCACGCCTTCCATCGCGCGCCGAACCGTTATCGGGCAGGTCGCGCAGGTCATATTCTCGACCGCAAAACTTGCCGATTGCAGATGCGCAGAATTTTGTTGAACCCGTTCGTCGGAGTTTGGCGGAAACAAGGTCGCTGCCCAGATACCCGCTCCGGCCAGTCCCAGTATCGCAACTGCGACGATCATCGTCTTCTTCATCTTTCGAACTCCTAGTAGAATTGCGGCGCCCACCACTCGACCGTGGACGAGGCAGCGACCAATACGGTCGCCAGCCACAGGGAGCTTTTGACGAGCAGGTTTGCTCCGGGCCGCGCGCAATATGTTCCGTCTTCGCAAGGTTCGGCTTGCCGAAAATAGACGTGCCGGAATCCAAGGGCCAAAAAGACAACCGCAATGGCGATAAATACCCATTTGTACGGTTCGAGCGCAGTGAGATTGCCGATCCACGCGCCGCTGATGCCAAGGCTCAGCAATAACAGCGGGGCAATACAGCAGGACGAGGCGAGTATCGCGCCGAGCGTCCCGCCGCTCGCCCATAAGCGCTGCGCGTTCTTGTGCATTTGATCGACCATGGAAACCAATGTACTCCCTGTAGTAACTACAGGTTCAAGCACTAATTGGCATATGGCTCATGACAGCATCGCAAGTGATCAAACGGGGAGAACTGGCCAGACGGTCGGGCTGCAACCTTGAGACAATCCGCTACTACGAGAACATCGGTCTGCTTCAGCCTCCCGAGCGTACGGCAAGCGGGCACAGGCTCTATCCACCCGGCGACCAGGCGCGGCTCGGCTTTATCTTGCGCGGCCGCGATCTGGGTTTTTCGATCGAGGAGCTCAAAAGCCTGCTCAGCCTCGTTGATTCGCACCCCTACAGCTGCGGCGAGGTTCGGGATCTGACCAATAACCATCTGGCCAGCGTGCGAGCTAAAATTGCTGATTTGACTAGGTTGGAGCGCACGCTAGCCGATGTATCAGCCCGCTGCGAAGGCGGTGATGTTCCGGAATGCCCCATCATAGATACGCTCTTTGGTCGTGGTCCTGGCGCCCGATAGTGAAGCTATGCCGTCGGAACGGGTGCGCGTCTTGAAGCTATTTCGATCGAAGCCGGATGCGACGAGGCGAGGGAACGAATATGCGCCCTGTCCGTCCCCTCACTACAGAGCCTCGTCATTTAACTTTTGATAGCTTTCCATGCCGACCACCATTCTGATTGTCGAAGACGAATTCCTCATAGCTGTCGAAATGGAGGCGGTGGTTCACGATCTCGGTCATGAATCCGCAGGCATAGCCGACGACATGCAATCGGCATTGGCAAAGGCTTCAGACGCGATCGATGTGGCGCTCGTCGATGTCAATCTGGCCGATGGAGCCACTGGTCCGAGGATCGGCGAGAAGCTTGCTGCGGATTTCGGGATCGAGGTTATTTTCGTAACCGCCAATCCCGCACAACTCGGCGAAGGGGTGAGCGGAACGCTGGGCGCGCTGGAAAAACCGGTCGATCTTAGCATTCTCAAGCAGGTTCTCGACTATGTCATTGCGGTCCGGAAGGGCGAAAAAATCGATCCGCCAGCCCGTCTTAGGCTCTTCTTTAACTAGGCTCCTGCAACCTGCTTTTTCGGACATCCATGACGAGTTCAACGCCATCGTCATGCCAGGTTCTCTCGTAATTGCCTCCTAGCTGTTGCTTCACGGCCAACTCGATGAGGCGACTTCCGAAACCCGTTTGAGGCTCACTCGCCTTGTCGATGTGAGCTCCGTGTTCCCTCCAGCGGAAGCGGACCATCTCGTCCTCGGTTGAAAGGTCCAGCGAAATCCTTCCCTCGGGATTGGACAGAGCTCCGTACTTCATCGCGTTGGTAGCCAGCTCGTGGAACACCAATGCAACCGGCGTGGCGGCGCGGCTTTCGACCGCGATATCGGGGCCGGAAATAGCAATCCTTCTTTCGGAAAAGGCAGGATAGGTCTCGAAGATCGTCGCAAGCAGCGTGGCGAGGGTCACTTCCTTGCCCTCGGGCTGGGACTTTTCGCTGTGGGGCCGGACGAATTCGTGCGCGCGCCCCAGCGCGGAAATCCGGCCCAGCAGGTCGCGCGACGCTTCACCGAACGCTTCATTTGCGCGCGCTGTCAGGCTGATCAAACCGGAAACAATCGCGAAGATGTTCTTGATGCGATGGCTGAGCTCTTGACTCAGGATTTCGTTTTGGAGGGCGGTGCGCTTCTGCTCGTCGATATCCGTACAAGTGCCGATCCAGCGCTGGATCTCACCCTCCTCGTTGAGGATCGGCAGCGCACGACCGATCATCCAGCGATAATCGCCGCTGTGATGCCTCAGGCGATATTCAACCTCGTACGGTTCGCCGGTAGCGAGGCTGTGGTTCCATTTCTTCCATGTGTCGGCCTGGTCATCCTCATGGAACATCCCGGCCCATCCTTCGCCGTCGGTTGATCCGACAGGGACACCCGTGAATTCATACCAGCGCGCATTGTAATAATCGTGGGAGCCGTCGGGAAGAGTCGACCATACCATCTGCGGCATGGTGTCGGCGAGCGCATGGAAAGCAGCTCCGGCGGATTGCAGCGCATGCTCTGTAGCGAGGGGCAAGACATCAGGCGCCGAAGAGGATTCGCGGCTGCCAAGCTGGAAGTTCGTGATGACTTTTGCATTCATAGCCAGCTTGTGACCTTCCCGGGATGAACAGAATCGGACCGATAAGATACCTGTCGTATCTTGATGATTTTCAAACGCTGACGCTCATCGCAAAGGTGGGATGGCCAGTAAACTCTCCCCTGTAGAGCGCCAGATGTGGCCCTCCCCAGTTCTTGGTATGTCGCTGCCTATCCGGATTTGATGAGATGCGAGCAGTCATCAAGTTCACAGGTAATCTTCATGCAGCAAAGCAGCGGTATAAATGGTGCAAACTTGGTCGATCCGGCACTTCGCGCCATGTTCGAGGCGCGCAAGCGCGTGTTCGTGGATCTTCTTGGGTGGGACGTTCCGGTGCTCGACGGGACCTTTGAAATCGACCAGTTCGATACGCCCTCGGCCGCCTATCTCGTCCTCACCGGCGAAAAGTGCGAGCATCGCGCATCGGCCCGGCTCCTGCGTTCTGATGGACCTCATATCTTACGCGATCTCTTTCCGCAGCTGTGCACCGGACCTGTTCCGCAGGATGAGGCATTTCGCGAGATTACCCGATTCTGTATCGATCCCACGTTGCCGCGCGCTGATCGCCGGAGTGTCCGCAACCAGCTCGTCTCCGCACTCGCCGATTTTGCAATATCGGAAGGGATCTCTGGTTATTCGGCGGTCGCCCCAGTGCCCTGGTTCCGTCAGATCGCCCAGTTCGGCTGGCGCTGCCAGCAGCTTGGACCGTGCGTTTCTATCGATGGGCAGCAGCTTGTCGCTCTTCGGATCGACATCGACCAAGATACACGCGCGCAACTCGCCAACGCAGGGATCTACTGCCGCAATCCTAAGCCGGAAGCCTATGGCGGCATGGAGCTGGCAGCATGACTGGGCCGAGGGAGGCGCATTGGCTCGATCAGCTGCAAGAGGATGGCTATTGCATCATTCCGCAGCTTGTCGCCGAGCAACAGATCGCCGCACTCGATGCCGACCTGGAAGGTGCATTTGCGCAGGCGCCCCTCGGCAAGGGAGACTTCTATGGCCATCGGACTAAACGGTTTGGAAGCCTGCTTCGCCGGTCGCAGGTCGCAGGCGATCTAGTCCTGCAGCCGCTAGTCCTATCGCTCGCCCGCGCAATTCTCGGCAGCGCCTGCGACCGGATACAGCTCAATGTCGCCCAGGCGATCGCGATCCATCCCGGCGAGATAGAACAGTTTCCGCATTGCGATCAGGATATGTGGGCAGGCCGCAAGGGCGATCACGAATATCTTCTCAACGTCATCTGGCCGCTGACCGAATTTACTCGCCTCAATGGCGCGACACGCATCTACCCCGGGACGCACAGGAAGCCTGTCGACAATCTCGAAAGTCTCGACGATCCCATAGTAGCTGTTTGCAAGCCCGGCGATGCGATCTGCTTTCTCGGCTCCACCGTCCATGGAGCGGGACCAAACCAGACCGAGGATGTCCGCCGCGGTGTCGTAATCGGCTACAGTCTCGGCTGGCTCAAACCCTACGAGAATCTCTGGCTGGCCTATCCACCAGCAGTAGCAAAAGAGTTCTCTCCCGAACTCGCCGAGCTCGCCGGATATGTGCAGCACCGTCCGAACCTGGGTAATTTCGAAGGGCAATGCCCGTCGGTTTTGCTGAGCGACAAGGTGCCCGAATTCCCTCAGGCAACCGATAGTCTGCGCCCCGACCAGAAAGAAGCGGTTCGTGAGTTCGCCAAGACGCGCCGCGGCGGACGATGAGTCCCGCTCACGTCCTCGAGCCTACGTACAGGCGGTTGAAAGATGCATTGCTGGAAGGGCGCTTCCGGGCCGGTACGAAGCTTGAGGCGATGCGACTCGCTGACGATTTCGGAGTGAGCATGACGCCGGTAAGAGACAGCCTGAACCAGCTTGTCGGTGAAGGGCTGGTCGACCTCACGCCCGGCGAAGGATTTCGCGTACCGCTGCTTACCGAACAGGCCTTGCGCGACATTCTGCAAGTCAACGCCCTGCTTTTGGAGCAGGCTCCCGACAACGATCACAAATCACTGACAATCAACGAAGGATCAAACGACACGCGAGGTGCTTATGCCGACCGATTGGCGCGCGCCTTCAGAGACATCGCGGCAAGCTCAGGCAATCGGTTTCGCGTACATTTGGTCGAACGCATTAGCGACAGACTCCATCCGCTACGTGAACTCGAGCCGGTGATTTGGCCTGGCGCGCCGCATGCCCTTGAGCAAATTGAGCGAAAAGCGCAGCAAGGGTTCGATGGCTCAAACCGAGCGGTACGCGCATATCATCAACACATTGAGGATCTGGTACCCGCTCTTGTCGGACGTTTGAACCAGCAGACGCCCTAGCCCTCGCCAATATTTTAGGTCGTCTCCCCACTCTCGGACAGAACCGTCGCGAGGTGGTCATTCCAGGCATCGAGCGCCTGGCGCTTTTCGTCCTTCCAGTCGTGGCGCTGGTAGATGCCGGCGACTCCGGCGCGAGATCCGCCCACATGGTTGAGAACGGCTTCGGTGACTTCAAACCGAACGCCAAGCCGCTGGAAGTTCGTTGCGAGGGTTCGTCGTAGATCATGAAGGCGCCAGGCTTCGAGCGGCTCTTCGCAACGTTCCTCGATCAGGCTGTCGAGCTTCACCTTCCCTTTGGCGTATCCCGTAAAGCCCGCCCCGCTAGCTGTCGCGAAAACACGGCCCTTACGCGGCCACCTCTCGCCGCGAGCCTCCCGGTCGAGCTCGGCGATTGCAAGATCGTTGAGGGGAATGGAGTTAGGTTCTCCGTTCTTGGTTCGAGATCCGGGCAGGGTCCATAATCTTTCGCTGCGACTGAGCTCCTGCCAGTGCATCCCGGAGACTTCTTCACGGCGCTGTCCGGTTACGATCAGAAGCCTGACAATTGGACCAAAGCAGCGATGACATTCCGGCGCCGCATTCCAGATATGGCGGAGTTCGCCATCCTTGAGCCAGCGCTCTCGTGGCTTGACCGGAGGCGGCGTTTCCATGCCCTCCATCGGATTGCGATCGATATCTCCGCGACTGACGGCCCAGCGAAACAGGCGGCGCATAACGGCAAAGACATTTCGCCGGTTTGCCACCTGCTTGGGCGGCATCTGATCGAGAACCGAAACGACGTCGATCTTCGTAATCGCTGGCAGCGCCTTCATTCCGAATGTGGGCTTGAGGTAGAGGCGAATGGATCGCTCCACGAGGCGACGCCATCCCTCGCGTTTGCAGGAGCGAGTGAAGAGGTCAGCGTAATTCGAGAAGGCGAGGTCGACAGCTTCCCGGCGGCGCTGCTTTTCCGCATCAACCGGATCAATGCCCTGCGCAACAATCACCAACAATCGCTCAGCTTCCAAGCGTGCAGTAGTCGGTGTCCAAGGCGATCCATGTGATCCGATCGTGAAACGACGGGTCTTCGCTTCTCGTCCGCCCATTCGGAACTGGATTATGTAACTGATTGATCCAGCAGTTGTAATCTTGACGCCAAAGCCCTTGAGATCGGTGTCCCAAAGATAGTTTTCCTTTGGTCCAACCGGGAGCGAATCGACCGTGCGCTTGCTGATTTTTCCTGTTGCCATGCGATACCTCGTGGCCTTTTCTGGCAATCACCGGGTAATCACGCAAGCGGAAAAAGGGGCGAATTGGAGGCAATTCTGGCGTAAGTGTTTTGCGCTAAGTCGTTGTTTTTACAACATCAGCGTAGTCTAGCGTCGCCTGAATCGAAAGTACCAGACTTCGTGCCCCTGCCGCCGGGCCTTCGCTTCGTAGCGGGTTTCGGGCCAGCCGCCGGGGCGCGTCAGGAAATTGCCTGGCGTCTCGCAGAGCCATTCGAACTCGTCGGTGAAGCGCTGCATCACCATCAAGGCGTGGCGCAGATAGACGGGGTGGTCGGTGCCGAAGCGGAACTCGCCGCCCGGCTTCAGCTTATCGGCGATCATCCGGACCGGGCCGTCGTTCATCATCCGCCGCTTGGCATGGCGCGCCTTGGGCCAGGGATCGGGATGCAGCAGGTAGGCCATCGTCAGCGCGCCATCAGGCACGCGCGCCAGCACCTCGAGCGCATCGCCGTGATGGATCCGCACATTCCCCAGCGGGGGGTGCGCGCCGTCGTCGCCCGCAACGTGGACCAGCGCCTGCGCAACGCCGTTGAGGAAGGGCTCGGCGCCGATGAAGCCGTGATCGGGCAGCATGTCGGCGCGTTGCGCCATGTGCTCGCCGCCGCCGAAGCCGATCTCGAAATGAAGCGGACGCGGCTCGCCGAACAGGCGCTCGGCGGTGATCGGCCCGTCTTCGGGAACGCTAATCCTGGGGAGCAGATCGTCCACCAGCGCCTGCTGCCCGGCGCGCAGCGGTTTGCCGACGGATCGGCCGTAAAGACGGTTGAGCGTGGTCGGATCGCCGGGCTTGTTCGCGGTCATGGCGGCGCGCTTGGCAGGCGCGCGGCGCTTGGTCAACGGCGTGGTGGGCGTGGATCGAATGCGCGCATTCGCCCATGAACCATCGTGGTTGGCCGCGCGTTCCTTCGATGACAAGCGACGAACCATGGGACAAGCGTGATGACCAACGGCCAATCGGATGACGATCGCTCGCGTACGGACCTGCTGCCGACGCGGCTGTTACGGCGAGCGGGCGCGCCCAAGCCGGTCGCGGATTGGCGCGGGGTGCAATTCGACGATGACCGGTTGCGCGGCGTCCTGAGCGAAGACGCCAAGCTCCTGCAACTGCACGAAGGCGCGCTCCACGCCGAAGGGCCGGTCTGGCAACCGGCGGCGGAGCGGCTGGTCTTTTCCGATGTGCCCAACCGGCGTTTGCTGGCCTGGTACCCCGATGGTCATGTCGAGATTGTCATTGAAGGCACGTGGTTCATGAACGGCAACGCGCTGCTGCCCGATGGCGATCTGGTGCACTGCGAGCATGGCCGGCGCTGCATCAGCCGCTCTTCAGGGCAGGCGGACGAGGCGACGCCGATCATCACGCATTTCCACGGCAAGCGGCTCAATTCGCCCAATGACCTGGCAGTCGCGAATGATGGCGCGATCTGGTTTACCGATCCGATCTTCGGCATCGTCATGCCCAACCAGGGCGCGCTGGCGGATCCTGAACTGGATCATCGCAGCATCTATCGCTTCGACCCCGCGACTGGTGATCTGGCCCGGATGGCGGATTTCGAGCAGCCCAACGGCATCGGCTTCAGTCCCGATGGCGGGACGCTCTACGTTTCCGATACCTCACTGTCTCTGGGCGAAGTGCCGGGCTTCGAGGCCGGCGCGAAGCACGAGATCATCGCCTTCGATGTCGACGTGCATCGGGGCGGCGCGCTGTCCAACCGCCGGTTCTTCTGCCACGCCGATCACGGCTATCCCGATGGCTTCGCGATCGACGCGCGCAGCTGGGTCTGGGCGAGCGCGGCGGACGGGGTGCATGTCTGGTCGGCACAGCGCGAGAAACTGGGCTTTATCCCGACGCCGACGGTCGTCTCGAACTGCGCGTTTGGCGGCGAGAGTGGGCAGCGGCTGTTCATTGCGGCAAGCAGCTTCCTGCTGGCAATCGACCTTATCGAATAAGCTGATGCAAGTGCCCGTCCGGATCGCGAACGAGCGCGTCCGTTCCGGCCGGCCACACCACCCGCGTGGCGGCGATGTCGTTCGCCGACAACGGCGCATGCGCGCGACCCTTGGGCTGTCGATAGCGGAGCAGTTCGAGATGCGGCGGCATACTCGCGGGGTTCATGGGAACGACATCGACTTTCGGATCGTCGAGGCCATCCAGCGCGGCTTGCTCCGGACCTTCGTTCAGCGACGGATCACCGGTCGTCAGGCCCCGCGCGGCATAGAAGCGGCAGCTCTCGTCCACATCGCTTACCGCAATGGCGCTGTGATCGATGCCGAGCATGCCCCGCCCCCGCCAGTCGGATCGTGAGCCTTCCGGAAACTGCAGCAGTTCGAGCGGATGACCTTCCGGATCGCGCAACTTGATTGCGGTGACGCCGCCCGAGGACTTGGGAAGCGTAACCGGGCCGTCGCGGCTGATCGGCAAGGCTCCTGCCGCTTGCGCCCGGTGCCACCAGTGCGCCGCGTCGTCGGTGACGAGGGCGCAATGCTGGAAGATAACGTCCGATGCCCGCGTGTCTTGCGGATAGGCTTCGCCCGGCAATTCGAAGGCATCGAGATCGAGGCGGCTCGGACCCAGCGTCAGCGGCAGTCGCCACCCGCGCCCCGTGAGACCCAGCACCGCCATCTCGTCCCGTGAAATCGGCACACGCTCGCCCGCTTCGAATCCCAGCGCGCAATAGAACCCGGCCAGCTTTTCTGGATCGGCGCTGACCAGCCGGAAACCGGCGATCGCGCGCCAGGTCATGAGACCTTGCACGGCTCGCGATTGGGCGCGCGATGCAGTTGCACGCACATCAGCCGGCAGGGTTCATCGCCGATGGTGCCGGAGCGGTGGCCCTTCTTGCCATCGGTTTCCGTGCAATTCTGATCCTCGCCGAAAGAGAATTCGCCCGGGCCCTGCTCGATCCGGGTGCCATCCATGGCTTCGATGAACCAGCGGCCGGACAGCACGACGATCCATTGCGGTGCCGGGTTCTCGTGCCATTCGCCCACCCAGCCGACGGGCTGGACGGTGAAGACCACGGTCGCCTCGCCGCGCGCCATTTCGTCATTCCACTGCGGATCGGCGGGGCCCATGCTTTTCTTCTCGTACCCGGTCAACTCGCAGTGCTTGAAGCGACTGACACCGTCAGCATCGACGTAGAGATGGGCAAAGGACGTGGAAGGCCGGGGGCCGGCATCGTCGCTCATGATTAACCTCCGTAAGGGTTGCTGGATGCGAAGGGGTGGGCAAGAAATTGGGCGAGGCTGCTGCCATCCGTGCCGATGACGATCAGCAGGAAACCCGCGCCCAGCGACAGGTTCTTGAGGAAATCCCACAGCAGCGTGCGGCCCTTGCCATCCGGATCGCTCCAGAAATCGCCCTGCGCCCAGAACTGCTTGAAGAGCACCGCCGTCGCCGCGCAATAGCCGGCGATAATGAGCGCGCAGATCCGGTCGGCGATACCGGTGATGACCCCGAGCGAGCCGAACACCTCGATGCCGAGCCCGATCAGGATGACGAGGGCGGCAAGCGGCTTCGGCTTGAAGATCTCCTGCGCCTGGCCGACCGCGTGGGGAAAGTTCAGTACCTTGTCGAGCGCGCTGAACGGGAAGAACAGCAGCACCAGCCCGCAACGCACCACGAAAGCCGCGACGTGCGCTTCGTTCACAGCCGGTCCTCCAGGATCGAGGCGACCCGCAAGGCGTTGGCGATGATCGTCAGCGTGGGGTTCACCGCGCCGATCGAGGGGAAGAAGCTGGCATCGGTGATGTAGAGATTGTCGACTTCATGCGCCCGGCAATCGAGGTTCAGGACAGATGTCGCGGGGTCCGTACCGAAACGGCAGGTCCCGGCCTGATGCGCGGTCCCCGAGAGCGGAATGTCCTTGCCGAGGTACAAAGAGCGGTCGAGCAATACGGCGGGCAGGCCAGCATCCGACAGCACTTGCTTGAGCTTGCGCTTGAGATGGGAAAGCGCCTCGGGATTGGTCTCGACGAGGTCGAGATGGACTTTGCCGTCCTTGTAGTAGACGCGGTTGTCGGCATGCGGGAGGTCTTCGGCCTGCAGCCAGAAATCCATCGAATGACGCGCGATTTCCTCGAACGGCATGTCGGGTAGCCAATCGAGCCACTGCGGCATCGATTCGCCCTTCACTTGTTCGGGGTGGCTGGCCGCCATCATCTGCACCAGGCCCAGCGGATAGTCCCAGTCGTCCGATCCGAAGTAGAAGTCGCTGAAGGCGAGCGTCTTTTGGAACACCGTCTCGTTCGGCTCCTTCATCACCGCCATCAACACCGACATTTCATGGCGCATGTAGTTGCGCCCCACTTGTCCCGATCCGTTGGCCAGGCCGTTGGGATGCTGGTCGTTGGCCGATCGCAGCAGGAGCAACGCCGAAGACAGCGATCCGCAGGCGACGACGATCACGGGTGCGGTGTAGGTTTCTTCCTTGCCGTCGCGGGTCACGTGCACCGTCTCGATCTTGCGGCCGCTGGCATCGGTATCGAGCCGCGAGACGTAAGCGCCCGTCAGCATCGTCACGTTGTCGTACTTGGCCAGCATCGGATCGATGCAGATCACTTGCGCATCGGCCTTGCCGTTCAGCAGGCAGGGGAAGCCGTCGAAATAGGAACAGCGCATGCACACGCTGGTCGGCGTCGGTTTCCCGTCCGGCTGCTGGTCGAGCAGGATGCCGAGCGGCAGGTGGAAGGGATGCAGGCCGATATTGGTCAGACGGTCGGAAAGTTCGGCGATCTTCGGCTCGTGCTGCACCGGGGCGAAGGGGTAGGGGGTGTCGCAAGGCGGCTCGAGCGGGTCTTCGCCGCGCGCGCCATGGACGTGGTACAGCCGCTCCGCCTCGTCGTAGAACGGCGCGAAATCGGCGTAGGACAGCGGCCAGGCGGGCGAGACGCCGCCGGCGTGCCGCACTTCCTCGAAGTCGCGCTCGCGCAAGCGGAACAGCGCCGCGCCATAGACCTTGGAATTGCCGCCGACGTTGTAATGGAGCTGCGGGCTGAAGGTATCGCCCTTGGCATTGGTCCAGGTCTCATCGGCCTGGTAGCGCCCTTCGACGAAGACCGCCTTGGAACTCCAGTTCGCTTCCTCGCGAGGGAGATAGTCGCCGCGTTCCAGGATCAGGATGCGCTTGCCGGTGGGCGCAAGGCGCTGCGCGAGCGAAGCGCCGCCGGGGCCGCTGCCGATGACGATGAGGTCATAAGTCTCGGTCATGGTCGCATTCTCCGGATCGCTGGATGCCGCTCCCGGTTTCAGCGGGGGCGCCCCGGTTCGAAACGCGGATCGGATCGCGATCGCTCACAACTGCCAAGCCCATGATGCGCAGGGCCTGCCAGTCACCGGCTCGATCCGGCGTTCGACACGGGAAGATGTCGTTCGATGTGTTCAGTCTGGGCTTGCGTTAGCCCCGTGTGCGTCGGGCACGGTTTTGAAACGCGCCAGCAATACGATCGCTCCTGCCTGACAAAAGAAAAGCGATCACAGCAGCGCTTCGGAGGCCTGCCAGGCGGCCGTCATGCCCGCGCGGGACTGCTGGATCACCGATTCGAGATCGGTCTCGTACAGCGAATCCGCGACGTCGTTGGAAAAGATCTCGACCACCCAGGGCTTGTCGTAGCCGGCCTTGCGCGTCGCGGCGATGAGGCGATCGAGCGGGATGACGCCAGCGCCCGGCACGATGCGGTCGGCAAATGAACGCGGCGCGCGCCAGTCGCTCGCCTGCACGGTGAAAATCCGATTTCCGGCGCGCGCGATCGCGCCCTCGATCCCGGCGTTCTGCCACACGTTCCAGAAATCGAGGCACAGGCCGACCGTATCGCTGCCCGATCGCTCGATGATCTCCAGGCCCTGATCGACCGTCCAGATCGCGCTTTCGACATTGACCGAAGTCGGGTTCAGCGGTTCGAGCGCGAGGAGGACGCCGTGATCGGCCGCGATCGTGCCCAGTTCACCCAGCTTTTCGGCCACGACGGTCATCGCTTCGGCCATGTCGCCCTTGGGGTGCGCGCCGGTATTGGTGATGAACGGCGCGCCGGGCGCGAACCTCGCGAGACGTTCGATCGAAGCGCGCAGACACGCGACGCGTTCGTCGAGCGCCGTGGGCGTCGGCATCATCCGGCTGTCGAAGAACGTCCGCACCCGGGGCTGCACCGCGCTTATGATAAGGCCCGCCGCAGCGATGGATTGCATCTGTTCGGCGTAGCGACCGTCATCGAGCTTGGCCTCGACCACTTCGATCGCATCGATACCGAGGCGCGCGTAGCGTTCGACGTCTTCGTCGAACGTCCAGGGCAGGGTGGTGAATTCGCTGATACCGAGGGTAAAGAGATGCGGGCTCATCGCATTGTCTGCCTGTCTTGCCCTGTTGCGCGGTGAGGAACGTGTCGCTCGACGCGGCGGTTCCCGACTTTGCGGCGCTTCGGCTCTGCCGGCAACGGGCAGACACAATTCGCCTTGTTCGAGAGGGGATTGGCGTGGCATGCGCCCTCTCGCACTTCCGGTGCAGCGGGCGCGCGAGATAGCGGAGAAAGACGCCTTGGCAAGAACCACGAGACTGCCGCTGGGGCGATGGCTAGCCGTTTTGCTGCTGATCGCCTCCTGCGCCATGCCGGCCAGCGTGTTGGCACAAGCGCGGGAAAGCTTCCTGCAGCCGATGGGGCCGGTTTCGCAGGAGCAGTCGGCGCACTTGTTGCGTGTGATCGGGATGGCGATGATCGTGATCCTGCCGGTGCTGATCGGCGTGCCGCTCATCCTCTGGCGCTATCGCTATGCCGGCGCAAAAGGCCGGTACGAGCCGCGCTGGGAGTTTTCCAAGCCGCTCGAATTCGCGCTGTGGGGCGTGCCGATGCTGGTGGTCGCGATGCTGGCGGGATGGTTGTGGCATTCCACGCAAAAGCTCGATCCCTATGCCAGCATGGGGCCCGATCCCTTGCGGGTCCAGGCGATCGGGCTCGATTGGAAATGGGTCTTCATCTATCCCGATCAGGGGATCGCGACCGTGAACGAACTGGCCTTGCCGGTGGGGCGCCCGATCGAAATGACGCTGACCACCGACACGGTAATGCAAAGCCTGCTGATCGCGCCGCTGACCGGGCAGATCTATGCCATGCCCGGCATGCGGACCAAGCTGAACTTCTCCGCCGTGCGCCCCGGCGTCGCCGAGGGCGAGAACACGCAATTCAACGGCAACGGCTTCGGGCGGCAGAAATTCACCGTGAGAGCGCTTGGCGGCAACGATTTCACCGCCTGGACCAAGCGCAGCCGCGACGTGCCGTTGAACGAGGCGACTTATGCGACATTGCGCCGGCGATCGGTGTTGGCCCAGGCTCGCCGCGAACTGGGCCTGGGAGGCAGTGCCCAACCGATCACGATGGCGCTCGAGGGGCAGGACGTGTTCGACAAGATCATCGCCAAATACCATCGTGACGGAAAGGCGCTGACTGCACGCTGGGGCGGAACCGGAATGCCGCAAGACTCCGGCTCGCACTACGGCTCGAGCAAGGAGAGCGGCCAGTGACACGCACCACCAGCCCGATCTTCGGCCGGCTCGACTGGTCGGTCACGCCCTATACCGACCTGCTGCGCAAGGTGGACAGCAACTCCCTGGTCGGCGCCGGCGCGGCAACCGTGCTGGTGCTCGGTGCAATCGTCACGATCGCGCTGATCACCTGGAAGAAGTGGTGGGGGCCGCTGTTCAAGGACTGGCTGACGTCGCCCGACGCCAAGAAGATCGGCATCATGTATATCGTGTTGGGACTGGTGATGATGGCGCGCGGCATCGCCGAGGGCTTCGTCATGCGCACGCATCAGACGACCGCGCTGGGGACGCTCGCGGAGCCCGAAAAAGGTCTCGTCGCGCCCGAGCATTTCTCGCAGCTGTTCAGTACGCACGGCACGATCATGATATTTTTCGTGGCGATGCCGCTGCTCATCGGGCTCATCAACTTCGTGCTGCCGCAACAGCTCGGCGCGCGCGACATGGCGTTCCCGGTGCTCAACCAAGTGAGCCTCGGCCTTACGGCGGCGGGCGCGGGATTGGTGATGATCTCGCTGCTGATCGGCAAGTTCGGCACCGGTGGCTGGACGATGTACCCGCCTTACACCGGCATCACATACAGTCCGGGCGAGGGCGTCGACTACTGGGTCTGGGCGATCCTGATTTCGGGCCTTGGATCGACGCTCACGGGGATGAACTTCGCGGTCACCATTTTCAAGAACCGCGCGCCGGGCATGGAGTTCATGCGCATGCCGCTGTTCTGCTGGACCAGTCTGTGCGTCGCGATCATGCTGATTTACGCCATGCCCGCGCTGACCGTCTCAAGCGCCATGCTCGCGCTCGATCGCTACGCCGGCTTCCGCTTCTTCGCCAATGACGGCGGCGGCAACATGATGAATTACGCCAACATCTTCTGGATGTTCGGGCATCCCGAAGTCTACATCCTGATCCTTCCGGCGTTCGGCGTTTTTTCAGAGATCAGCTCCACCTTCTCGGGCAAGAAGCTCTACGGTTATACCTCGCTGGTGATCGCCAGCATGAGCATCGCGGTGATCAGCTTCACCGTGTGGCTGCACCACTTCTTCACGATGGGGCAGAGCGCGGGCGTCAACATTGCCTTCGGCATCGCCACGATGATCATCGCCATTCCCACGGGCGTGAAGATCTACGACTGGATGGCGACGATGTGGCGCGGCCGGGTGCGCCTCACCACGCCGATCGTCTATCTCACCGGCTTTTTCCTGCTGTTCGTGATCGGCGGACTTTCGGGCATTATCCTCGCCAATCCCTCGATCGATTATCAGGTGCACAACACCACGTTCCTGGTCGCGCATTTTCACAACGTCATCATTCCCGGCACGCTGTTCGGCATGCTCGCGGGCATTCACTACTGGTACCCCAAGGCCTTCGGCTATCGCCTGGACGAGACCTGGGGGCGGCGCACCGCGCTGCTGTTCGTGGCGGGCTTCATGCTCACCTTCCTGCCGCTCTACGTGCTGGGCCTGATGGGCCTGCCCCGGCGCTCGCCCACGTTCCAGAACCCCGCGTTCATGCCCTGGATGATCGTCGCCGAAGTCGGTGCCTGTCTGATGCTGGCCGCGCTTGCGAGCCTGTTTTGGACATTCCGCACCAGCTTCAAGAACCGCACGAAGCTGGCGGTGCCGGGCGGCGATCCCTGGAATGGGGCCACGCTCGAATGGTCGACGCCCGCCCCCGTGCCCGAATGGACCTTCCCGTGCATCCCCGAAGTGACCGCGCGGGACGATTGGGGCGAGACCAAGCGCGCCGGCGATCCCTGGCGCGCGCCCGATACTTATTCCGACATCGAAATGCCCGCGAACACCCTGCACGGCCTGCTGATCGCGGCGGCGAGCTTCGGCCTGGGCTTCGCCATGGTCTGGCATATCTGGTGGCTGGCGATCGTCAGCTTCCTCGCCATCCCCGGCATCATGGCAGTGCGCGGCATGCGCGAAATCGAGCCGAAGATCATTCCCGCCTCCCAAGTGCGCGAAGAGGACCGGAAATTCCGCGAACGCGTCGCAAGCCTGACCCCGGTCACGCGCGCCGACGAGGCGAGCGAACGCAATCAGGGTGTGCCCGATCTGTCGGAGTTCGCGGGATGAGCGACAACACCCTCTACCCCGGCCTGAACCTTGGCGATTCGCATGGCGAAGCGCATGTCGGTGCCGAGACGACCGTGTTCGGGTTCTGGGTCTTCGTGATGAGCGACCTCATCATCTTCGGCATCCTTTTCGCTGCTTACGCCTCCTACCTCGATCCGCTCGGCTTGGCCGGCGCACCGGGGCCGAAGGACCTGTTCGACATCCGCAGCGTCGCCATCCAGACGGGGCTTCTGCTCTTGGGCGGCACCGCTTACGGGGGCGTCTCGCTCTCGGTGAAATACAACTGCAGCCGGGCCAGGGTTCTCGGCTGGCTGGCGGTGTGCGCCGCATTGGGCGCGGGGTTCCTGTTCTTCGAGATCAAGGACTTCGTCAGCCAGGCGGGTGAGGGCGGGGTGCCGCAGGCCAGCGGCTGGCTCAGTTCCTACTGGGCGCTCGTCGGCCTGCACGGCGTCCATGTCTCTTCCGGCATCGTCTGGATCATCGCGATGATGGGGCAGATCGTGTGGCGCGGCATCGATGACGCGGTGAAGATCCGCCTGTCGATGCTGGGCGTGTTCTGGCATTTCCTCGATCTGGTGTGGATCGGGATCTTCTCCTTCGTGTTTCTGGTGCCGCTCGCATGACCAAATCCAATACCGACATGCTCGATCCCGACGATGGCGCCAGCCACGAATTGCGCAACTATGCGATCGGCTTCGGCGTCAGCCTGCTGCTGACCGTCGGCGCATTCGCGGCGCTCCTGTCGCACTTGCCGACCGTGTGGAAAGTCAGCGCCATCTGCATCGCCGCCTTGCTGCAGGTCATGACTCACGCGCGCAATTTCCTGCACCTCAGCCTATCCGGCCGACAATCGCGAGAAGATCTGCTGCTGGTGATGTTCTCCACCATCCTGCTCGCGATCATGGCGGGCGGGACCTATTTCATCATGGCCGACCTCGATGGCCGGATGCACGATATGCGGGATACGCAGGACATGGAGGGCATGCCGGCGGGCGGCTGAGGACCGCGCTACATCTCCTCTTTCACGCCCGTACGGATCAGCATCCAGTTGGGCAGATAAGCGGTAGCGAAGCCCGCCATCATCGCGAATTGCATCGCGGCCCAGAAGATCGGACTTCCCGCATCGACCCTGGTTCCGAACCACGCGGGAAACAGGAGGAAGTGCGCCAGCCCCATCAGACCGTACATGCCGACCTGCCAGCTCGTCAGCGAAAGGAAGTCCGCCTTCGCCGCCGTCACGATGCCGTTGCCGAACGACAAATCGCGCATCGGTACGATGGCGAAATACTGAAAGACGATGCCTGTCCCGAGTGCGAGGACGTAGTCCATCACCCACGTCGCGAAGATGTGCTGAGAAAACAGCGAGCCCAATCCGAAGAGCTTGAGCACGCCCGGAAAATGATGCGCGACATTCTCGCTCACGAGATCGGCGAGCGTACATCCCGCCCCGCAGTGCAGCGTGCCCTTGGCGACTTTTGCGGCGAACGGCGCTTCGTCGGTGCCGGGCGCAGCGTAACGCCGGTAAAACCAGATCAGCAGCGGCCCGGCAAACAGCGCGCAAAGTGGCCAGACGAATTGCATGACCGCCATCTTCGGCGGATGGCGCCGCATCACCACGGCCATGTAGAGCGCGCTGACCACCCCGATCAGCAGCAGCGCGATCGCCACCACCTTGAACCAGATCGGGATCATCGCGGAGGGCCCCCAGCGCTGGCGCCGGCGAAACCGCGTTGCAAGGTGCGTTCATCGGAATCGTTTCCGGGTGGCCTGCCGTACCGCAGGCACGATCCGACTTCGCCGATGAGTTTGCTGGCCATCCCGCGCTCCTTTTCCGCCAACGGCCTGACGACCGAAACCAGCCGCTGCCGCGACGCAAACCAACCAAACGCACGCGTGGCCAAACCGTTCGCGGACAAATGTCAAATCGTCCGGGCTGCAAGCGAGCGCCTGGCGCAGTCCTCAGCCGATTCGGAGATGGGGCGGGCCGTACGGCCAAGCGCGGCGCTGAACGATACCCCGCTATCCCATCGCCCAAGCACGCCGGAGACGACGACACGCGGGTGCACCTCGCCGGAAAGGGCCGGATTGAATAGGTTTTTACGCTTCCATGCGATCGCTTGCGACCGCAGCTTGGATGCCCCGCGAGGATTCGAACCTCGATTGACGGAGTCAGAGTCCGTAGTCTTACCTTTAGACGACGGGGCAGGAGCGCGCCCCTCTAGGGGGGAAGCCGATTCGGGTCAAGCTATCGCGGACTTGCCGGTTGGTTCACGGATCGTTAGCATCGTTGGCAGGTGTCCGCGCTCGCGGACGTGATGCGTAAGCAGTGAGAAGTAGGAATATATGGCGGATCAGGATCCGCCGATGCACAAGGCCCGCGGGCCGGATTGGGGAAACGCGCGGTCCAGGCCGCGCCGGGGTGGGGCGCCCCGATTCCGGTCTGCCGCAGGCGGCGACAGTGTCGGTGGTCAGCCAAGTGGCGGAGGGCAGGACGCGGGACCGCGTCGGGCCGAACCGCCAAACAGACCGAAGCCCGCAGGAGGTGGGCGGCAGTCCTACGCCGCGATCGATCTCGGCACGAACAATTGTCGGCTTTTGATCGCGCGGCCATCGGGCGAGAACTTTACCGTCATCGATGCCTTCAGCCGCGTCGTCCGATTGGGCGAAGGGATCGCGCAGACCGGGCGCTTGTCCGATCAGGCGATGGAGCGGACGATGGCGGCGCTGCGCGTCTGCGCGGAAAAGCTCATGCGTCGCAACGTCTTCCTGGCGCGTTCGGTCGCGACGGAGGCGTGTCGCCGCGCCGTCAACGGCGCCGAATTCATCGAGCGGGTCCGCCGCGAAACCGGCATCGCGCTCGATATCATCAGTGCGCGCGAAGAAGCGCGTCTGGCCGTGCTGGGCTGTCATGTCCTGCTCGAGGAAGGCCGCGGCCCGGCGATGATCTTCGACATCGGCGGCGGCTCCACCGAACTCGTCCTGATCGAGAGCACCGACACGGTCCCGCGCATTCTCGACTGGCAATCGGTCCCCTGGGGCGTGGTCTCGCTGACCGAAACCTGCGGCGGCGAGGGCAATAGCCTGGAAGACCGCCTGGCGCGCTATCGCCACATGCATTCTCTCGTGTCCGAGAGTTTCGCCGGGTTCGCGCGCCGCACGCAAGCGACGCGGGCCGATGCCGGAAGTCTGGGCGCGCTGCGCCTGCTCGGGACCAGCGGCACCGTCACCACGCTGGCGAGCCTGCATCTCGAGCTGCCCCAGTACGATCGGCGTGCCGTCGACGGGCTGATCGTGCCTGCCAGTTCGATGCGCGACATCAGCACGCGCTTGTCCTCGATGTCGATCGAGGAGCGGCGGCAAGTCAACTGCATCGGCCGCGAACGGGCGGACCTCGTGGTGGCGGGCTGCGCGATTCTCGAATCGATCCTCGATTTGTGGCCGGCGCATCGTCTCGGCGTGGCCGATCGCGGTATCCGCGAAGGCATTTTGCGCAGTCTGATTTCGTCGCACGGCCATGGCGAGCGCTTGCAGCCGAAGGCGCGCGACATCCGCGCGAATCAGCCATGAGCCGCTCTGGCCGCGATCCGGGGGAGCGGCTGCGCTCGGCGAAGAAGCGCACCACCAGTTCGGCACGCTGGCTGCAGCGGCAGATCAACGATCCGTACGTCAAGCAGGCCAAGGCGGACGGCTATCGCAGCCGTGCGGCCTACAAGCTGATCGAGCTCGACGAGAAGTTCGCGGTGCTCAAAGGCGTGGCGCGCGCGGTCGACCTCGGTATCGCGCCGGGCGGCTGGAGCCAGGTGCTGCGGCAGCGCTGCCCGAACGCGCGCATTGTCGGCATCGACTTGCTGCCGACCGAGCCGATCGAAGGGGTCACCATCCTGCAGATGGATTTCATGGCGGACGAGGCTCCGGCGGCGCTCGAAGGCGCGCTCGATGGCCCGCCCGATCTGGTGCTGTCGGACATGGCGGCCAATACCGTCGGCCACAAGCAGACCGACCATTTGCGCACGATGGGACTGGTGGAGACCGCCGCCGACTTCGCGATCGCGACATTGGCGCCGGGCGGTACCTTCATCGCTAAGGTCCTGGCCGGAGGGACCGATACGACGCTGTTGGCGCTGCTCAAGCGGCACTTTGCCAGCGTCAAGCACGCCAAGCCCCCGGCGAGCCGCAAGGGCTCCTCGGAATGGTACGTGATTGCGAAAGGCTTCAAGGGGCGCTGAAAGCGCGCCCCTTATCGATGCCCGCTACCGGTTATTCCTGCCCAGCGTTGCCGACCGCGGCGTTGGTCGCGCCGACGGGAGCCCCTTGCGTGCTGGCGTCGGCGGCAGCGGCGCCTCCTTCGGGCGGCGTCCCTGCGGTTTCCGCGGCTTCGCCTCCGGCGGGCGCCTCGCCTTCAGCCGCCGCGGCCTCCGGTGCGGGCGCTGCGGGAAGCGGCAGATTCGAGCCCTGCGAGTTCAGGTAGAGCATGATGTTGGCGCGATCTTCGGGCTTGGAGAGGCCCGCGAAGGTCATCTTGGTCCCGGGCGCGAAAGCCTTGGGGCTCTTCAACCACTCGTTCATGTTGTCGAAGTTCCAGGTTCCGCCAACGCTCTTGAGCGCGTCGGAGAAGGCGAACCCGCCCACACCCTGGCCGATCGCCTCGCCCAGCACGCCGTGCAGGTTCGGGCCGATGCCGTTGGCGCCGCCGGCGTTCACCGTGTGGCACGAGGCGCACTTGGCGAAGATCGCCTCGCCCTTGGCGGGATCGCCCGCGGCCAGCAGCGTCGCGATGGGAACTTCGCCTGCGCCGCCTTCTTCCTCAACGCCTTCGATCGCATAGCCCATCTCGTGCGGGCGATGCGGCTTGTCGGCGGAGAAATAGTGGTGGCTCAGGCTCGTCAGTCCCAGCGCGACGATGCCGGAGAACAGAACCCAGCCGGCGGTAGTATTGAAACGGTCGTCCATCGATTGCGTGTTCCGCTAGGATTGTTGGCCCCTGAAGTTGGCTGGGCTCTAGTGTCGCAGGCTCGCGAGTGCAAGAGCCATTGCGGACAGGTTGTGAGGCGACTAAGCGCGCAGCCGTCATGCACTCCTTTCCCGAACCCGCCTTGAAGCTCGTTGCCGAAATGAGCGAAGCCGCCGCTGCCGATCCCGCGCGGGCGGTTTCGTTTCAGGGCGCGCCGGGCTGCAATTCGCACCGCGCGGCTTGCGAATACGCTCCCGATTGCGTGCCTTTGCCCTGCTTCGCCTTCGAGGATGCGCTCGATGCCGTGAAGGACGGGCGGTGCGATCGGGCGATGATTCCGATCGAGAATTCGAAGAACGGGCGCGTCGCGGACATCCATTTCCTGCTTCCCGAAAGCGGCCTTTCGATCGTCGGCGAGCACTTCCTGCCGATCCGCTATGCGATCATGGCGCTGGGCGACGGTCCGTTCGATGCGGCCTACAGCCATCCGCAGGCGCTCGGACAAACGCGCCACTACCTGCGCCAGCGCGGGATCGTGCCGATGTCCTATGCCGACACTGCGGGCGCGGCCGCTTTCGTGAAGGAACAGGGCGATCCGCGTGCCTGCGCGGTTTCGCCTTCGCTCGCGGCAGAGATCTACGGTTTGAAGATCGTCGATGACGATGTCGCCGATGCCGAAGACAACACCACCCGCTTCGTGGTGCTCTCGCGCGAGCCGATCGAGCTGCCGGAACTCTCCGGGCGACCGGCGATGACGACGTTCATTTTCGAAGTGAAGAACGTGCCCGCCGCGCTGTTCAAGGCGCTTGGCGGATTCGCGACCAACGGCGTCAACATGACCAAGCTGGAAAGCTATCAGGTCGGCGCGAGCTTTGCCGCGAGCCGGTTCTATGCCGACATCGAAGGCGCTCCCGGCGACATCCGGGTGGATCGCGCGATGGAAGAGCTCGCGTTCCACTGCAAGTACGTGCGCCTCCTCGGCAGCTATGCGCAGGCCCGCCCGCGCGGCTGATCGCGGGATCCTCGCCGGTCGAAGCGGGCCCGGCTTGCACGTCTCGTCACGCCATGCCACCTAGACGCGCGTGACGCTGGACGGCCCACAGATCGCGGGAGCGACGGCAACGAGGGACGCGGCTCGCGGTGCGCTCGACGACTGGGCGGCCATTCGCGCTTCCGATTCGATCCAGTACGCGCCGCTGCCGCCGCCTCAGCCGCCGCAGACGCCCCCCTGGCTGGAATGGTTCTATCGCATGCTGGAAAGCGTGTTCGGACCGATCGGCAAGGCGCTCGGCGCGGCTGCCGAGCCGGTCAAATGGATCCTCATTGCGTTAGGCTTCACGCTGTTGCTGCTGGCGCTCTGGCGGTTGGTCCTCGCGCCGCTGCTCGAGCGTTGGCGGATGTCGGAGCCGGAAACCGAAGACTGGACGCCCGGCGCCCGCGACGCCGCGGCACTGCTCGAAGAGGCGGACCGGCTGGCCGCCGAGGGGCGCTACGGCGAAGCGGCTCATCTCCTGCTTCAGCGCAGCGTCGAGCACATCGCGGAAGCGCGCCCCGAGTGGCTGTTGCCCGCAAGCACCGCGCGCGAGATTTCCGCCTTCCCGATGCTGTCCGAGCGAGCGCGGGGGGCGTTCGCGATCATCGCCGGGCGGGTCGAACGCAGCGCGTTCGCCCAGCGGGAGCTCGACGCGCGAGACTGGCAGGCGGCGCGCGGCGCCTATTCGCAGTTCGCGCTCGACGGATTGGAAGCATGAGAGAGATCGGCGCATGAGCGCTGCAGGCGAGCCCTTTTCGCGCCGCGCGGCGCTGTTGCTCGTCGCGTTCGGCAGCCTCGTCTTCCTGGCGATCCTGTTGATGTCCGCCTTCGATGCCGGCACCGGGGACATCAACGACGGCGGCGGCCATGCCGGTTCGCGCGGCATCAACGGTTTTGCCGCCTTCGCCGATCTCGCCGAGCGTCGCGGTTATACCGTGCGCCGGTCGCGCAGCGAAGGCGCGTTCGAGCAGCCTGGGCTGCTGGTCCTCACCCCGCCGCACATGGCGGACCCTGACAAGATCGCGTCGGCCATCGATCACCATCGTCTGCAAGGACCGACGATCCTGGTCTTGCCCAAGTGGATCGGCGTCGATGCCAGCATGTTGCCGGGCCTGACCAAGACGAAGGAGGGCTGGGTGATCCTTTCGGGCGCAGCTCCGCCACCCTGGGCCGACGAGGTCTCCTCCCTCGGCGATCTCGACGTCGAGGTCGACAAACTCGATTCCCGCGAGGCGGGCTGGCGAGGGTTCGGCCGGGCCGGGCGACTGCCGGATGCGCGCGCGGTCCAGACCGTGTCGAGTGGGCGGGTCGTCGCGGTCGTGCGCGATGCGCGCGGGCAGACGGCGGCCGGCTTCCTCGATGACGGGACGGCCACTCCCGATCTGGAAGTCGCGGCCGGGCGCGAACCCGAAGCCGGCTTGCAAGTGAGGGTGCGATATCCGGTGATCGTCGTCGCCGAGCCCGATCTCATGGACAATTGGGGCATGGCCGAGCAGGGGCGGGCGATGGCCATGCTCTCGCTGCTGAATGCCGCGACCGGCGGCGAACGCATGCCGGTGAATTTCGACCTGACGCTCAATGGTCTGGGCCACTCCGCCAATCTGCTCGCGCTGGCCTTCACGCCGCCGTTTCTGGCGGCGACGCTGTGCCTGCTGCTGGCCGCACTGGTGATCGCCTGGCGCGCCTTCGTGCGCTTCGGCCCTCCGCTTCGTCCGGAGCGCGCGATCGCGTTCGGCAAGCAGGCGCTGGTCGCCAATTCTGCGGGATTGGTGCTGCGCGCCCGCCGCTTTCACTTGCTCGGCCGGCCTTATGTCGAGCGCACGCGGTCGCGCCTGATCGCGGGCCTCGCTTTGCCGCGCACGCTCGACAGCGCCGCTGCCGATGCCGCGATCGATCGCGCCGCCGCCTCGCGCGGCGAAGGCGCGGACGCGTTCAGCGGCGCGGCCGGCCGATTGCTCTCCGCGCGCGAGCCGCACCAGATGGTGCGCGCCGCGCTCGACCTCCATGCCCTCGAAAGGAAACTGGTCCGATGATGGATAACCCGCCGCTCGACGTCTCCGGCGTCGGCCGCCTCGCCGAGGCGATCCGCGCCGAAGTCGGCAAGGCGATCGTCGGTCAGACCGAAACGGTCGAGCGCTTGCTGATCGCGATGCTCGCGCGTGGTCACGTGCTGCTCGAAGGCCCGCCGGGGACGGCCAAGACCTTCCTCGCGCAATGCTTCGCGGCCACGCTCGGCCTCGATTTCGCGCGAATCCAGTTCACGCCCGACCTGATGCCGGGCGATATTCTGGGTTCCAACCTGTTCAACTTCCAGACCAGCCAGTTCACGCTGACGCGCGGCCCGATCTTCTGCGACGTGTTGCTCGCCGACGAGATCAACCGCACCCCGCCCAAGACCCAGGCCGCGCTGCTCGAAGCGATGCAGGAGCGGCGCGTCACGCTCGACGGCAAACCGCATGCGCTGCCCGATCATTTCCTGGTCGTCGCGACGCAGAATCCCATCGAGAGCCAGGGCGTCTATCCGCTGCCCGAAGCGCAACTCGATCGCTTCCTGTTCAAGCTGCTGGTGGCCTACCCCAGCCTCGAGGAGGAGCACGCGATCGTCACCCGTTTCGGCGAAAATCGCGGTCTGCCGAGCCCGCAGGCGCTGGGGATCGCCGCCGTGGCGGACGCCGCCACGCTGGAGGCGGCGACCAGCGCGGTGCAGCAAGTGACGCTGGCGGAAAGCGTGGTCGACTACATCGTCCGGCTCGTGCGCGCGACCCGCGAATCGCCCGATTTGTCGAGCGGCGCCAGCCCGCGAGCGGCGGTGCTGCTGGCAGGTGCTTCGCGCGCCCGCGCCGCGCTCGATGGGCGGGACTACGTCGTGCCGGACGACGTCAAGGCGCTCGCCACGGCGGTGCTGCGCCACCGTTTGCTGCTGAGCCCGGCGGCGGAGATCGAGGGCAAGCAGGTCGAGGCGCTGGTGGCGCAGATGGTCGAGCAGACCGAGGCGCCTCGCTGAGGATGTCTTCGGCGCCCGTCCCCCGCGACCGACAGGCTTTCGTGCCGACGACGCGCGCGGCAGTGCTGCTCGCGCTCGCCGCGCCGGTCGCGCTGCTGATCGGCGCGGTGGCGCCGGGCGCCTGGATTGCGGCGCCGGTGCTGGGCATCATTGTGCTCATGCTCGTGGGCTACGACCTCGTCGCGGCGGGGCGCTGCGAGCGCTTTCATTGCGACATTGCCACCGACATGGAAGTCGGCGCGAGCGAGACGATTCATGCCGCTGCGCGCTTTCGCGGGCGGGCACCGCAATCCGCCGAAGCCGTGTTCGCGTGTGATACCCGGCTTGCGCCGGGTGGACGGTTGCGGATCGCGCTCTCACCGAATGAGGACGAGGTCGCGGGCGACACCGATGTCCGCCCGGCCCGCCGCGGTACCGCGCCCGTCGAGCGGGTCTGGCTGCGCTGGACCGGACCGCTCGGCCTTGGCGCGCGGCAGATCACGCGAGACCTCGATCGACACGTACGCATCCGGCCCAATGTCGGCGATGTCCGTTCGCCTGCGCTCCAGGCGTTCCTGCGCGATGCCCAGTTCGGCCTGATTGCGCGGCGAATCCGCGGCGAAGGCACGCAGTTCGAAGCGCTCACCGATTACCAGCCCGGCATGGATCGCCGCCGCATCGACTGGAAGGCCTCGGCCCGCCACTGGCAGCTCTACGCCAAGGAAAACGAGACCGAGCGCAACAATCAGATCGTCTTCGCCTTCGATTGCGGGCAGGCGATGTGCGAGCCGATTGCGGGCATGCCCCGGCTCGACCGCGCCGTGTCCGCCGCGCTGACTACGGCGTATGTCGCGCTCAAGGGCGGCGATCGCGTGTCGCTGTTCGGCTTCGCTGCGCAGCCGCAGCTTTCGAGCCCGTTCGTCACTGCCCCGCGAGACTTCATTCGCTTGCAACAGGCCGCCGCCTCGCTCGAATATCGTAGCGAGGAGCCCAACTTCACGCTCGCGCTGGCGACGATCGCCAGCCGGTTGCAGCGCCGTTCGCTGGTGGTGGTATTCTCGGACTTCACCGACCCGACCAGCGCCGAGTTGATGATCGAATCGGTCGGACGGCTCACTGCGCGCCACCTTGTGCTGTTCGTGACGATGGTCGACGAAGAACTGGAGGAGCTGTCTTCGGACCGGCCCGGCGATATCCAGACGCTGTCGATGGCGGTCTCGGCCGACTTGCTGCTGCGCCAGCGGGCGCTGGTCACGCGGCGGCTGCGTCAGCTTGGGGTCGACGTGATCGAGGCGCCGCATGCGCTGGTCGGCACGCGGCTGATCGACGCCTACCTTGCGATCAAGCGGACGGGAGCGCTGGGATGAGCGAAGCCGGCTCTGCCAACCATCAGACCATCGCCGCCGCCGCACTGCGCTCCGACCGTTTCCGGCTGGAGCGCGAGGCGGACTGGAAGCGGCTCGAGGACATCGTCGTCAACATGGAGAAGGGCCGCTTGCGCCGCGTCTCCGACGAGGATCTTCTGGCATTGCCGGGGCTCTATCGCACGGTCGCCTCCAGCCTTTCGATCGCGCGCGAGACGTCGCTCGATGCCGCCACGCTGGCCTATCTCGAAGCGCTGGTGAAGCGCGCCTGGTTCGTGGTCTATGGCCCGCGGACCTCGCTCGTCGCCTGGCTGCGCGGCTTCCTGGGCGGCGGTTGGAGCCGCGCGGTGCAGACGATCAAGCTCGACGTGCTGATCGCGCTCGCCGTCATGATCGCCGGCACGGTGGTCGGCTGGCTGCTCTCCGCGAGTGACACCGAATGGTACTATGCGCTGGTGCCGGGCCAATTCGCGGATGCCCGCGTACCGGGCGCAAGCGCGGAGGTCCTGCGCAACACGCTGTTCGGCAACGAAGGGCAGAAAGGCCTCGGCGCCTTCGCGGCCTTCCTGTTCAGCAACAACGCGCAAGTCTCGATCATGGCTTTCGCGCTGGGCTTCGCCTTCGGACTGCCGTCGCTGCTGCTGCTGGTGAAGAACACGGCAGTGCTCGGCGCGATGCTGTGGCTTTACCACGGCGCCGGTCTGACCATCGATTTCGTCGGCTGGATCGGGGTGCACGGCACCACCGAATTGTTCGCGATCCTGCTGGCGGGCGGAGCCGGCCTGCATATCGGGCGGGCGATGGCCTTTCCCGGCGACCGCCCGGTGCTCGAAGCCGCGTCCGAGGCAGGGCGCTGCGCCGCGCTGGTGATGACGGGCGTTGTGCTGATGCTGGTCGTGGCGGCCTTGCTCGAAGGCTATGCGCGCCAGCTCGTCGGCCATACGCCGGGTCGCTTCGCGATCGGCGGATCGATGCTGGCGTTCTGGATCATCTACCTGTTCGGCTTCGGGAAGCGAGCCCGGTGATGGCGCGGGCGGCCAAAGCCCCGAAGCGCTACCGCCGCGACACCTCGCGGAATCGCGAACTGGTGACGCCCGAAGGCGTCAGCCTGCCGCTCACGATTGCCTCGCGCGGCGCGCGGGCAGGCGCGCTGATCCTCGATCTGCTGCTGGTCGGCGTACTGATGACCGCGACGACGATCGCTCTGATCTCGATCGCGGGCGGGACTGCCGCGCTGGTGCGGTCGGTCGAGGATGGTTCGGGCGCGGCGCAAATGCTGGAACTGCTGGTCGTCTTGTGGATCATCCTGATGTTCCTGTTTCGCAACGCCTATTTCCTGTTCTTCGAACTCGGCCCGCGCGGCGCGACACCGGGCAAGCGGCTGGCCGGGATCCGCATCGCCGCGCGCGACGGCGGTCGTCTCACCGCCGAAATGGTGATCGCGCGCAACTTGCTGCGCGACATCGAACTGTTCCTGCCTCTGGTGTTCCTCGCCTCGGCGGGAGCGGAGAGCGGCGCCGCCTGGCTGGCGGCGACCGCCTGGATTCTCGTCTTCCCGCTGCTGCCATTGTTCAATCGCGACCGGTTGCGCGCAGGCGACATGATCGCGGGGACCTGGGTGGTCGAGGGGCCGCGCCAGAAGCTGCATGCGGCGATGACCACGGCGGCCGAGGTCGCGCCGCAAAGTTACCGCTTTAGTGACGAGGAACTGGCGGTTTACGGCGAATACGAACTGCAGACGCTCGAGCGGGTGCTGCGCCTCGGTGCGCGCAAATCGATCCTTCCCGTCCACGAAACCATTGTTCGCAAGATCGGGCGCGAGGGGCCGCGCGAGAGCGGCGTCGGCGACGAGCAGGCGTTCCTCGAAGCCTATTACGCGCAGTTGCGCGCCCGGCTGGAAAGCGGCATGCGAATGGGGCGGCGCAAGGCCGACAAATACGCGCAGGAGCATTGAGCATGGCCAGCGAGATCGTCGACTTGCGGATCGTCTCCGACGATCTGACCGGGGCCGAGATCCTGGCCCTGTTGCAGCTGCACCTCGATGAAATGCACCGCTGGTCGCCGGCCTGCAAAGTCCATGCGATGCCCGCCGAGCGGCTGCGGGCGAGCGACGTCACGTTCTACGCCGCCTGGGATGGCGAGCGTCTCGCCGGCTGCGGTGCGCTCAAGCATCTCGACGAGACTCACGGCGAACTCAAGTCGATGCGCGCCGCACCCGAATACCGCGGCCGCGGCGTCGGCCGGGCGATCCTGCTCCATCTCCTCGCCGAAGCGAAGGCGCGCGGATATCGGCGCGTCAGTCTCGAAACCGGGGGTACGAGTGAGTTCCTGCCGGCCCAGTCGCTCTACCGGGCCCATGGATTCGAGCCGTGCGAAGCCTTCGCCGACTACGTTCTCGACGATTTCAGCATGTGCATGACCCGGCAACTCTGACCGGATCGCCACGTCCGGGCCGGAAAGCCGCAATCGGCACTTGCAATCGCCTCGCCCTCGAACGATCGGGCATGCCATGAAACTGCGCGCTGCCGGACCTGACGACGCCCCCGCACTCGCACACCTGGGACGCGAGGCATTCTGCGCGGCCTTCGCGCATCTCTACGCAGCATCGGACCTCGATGCGTTTCTCGCGCAAGTCTACGATCCGCCGCGTGTGGCTGGGGAACTCGCCGATCCGGCGATCCGGGTGCAGCTAGCCGAGGACGACGACGGGGCGCTGGCAGGGTACTGCAAGCTGCGTCTCGCTTGCGGCTGGCCCGAGGAGGCGCGCGGATCGCGCGTCATCGAGCTCAAGCAGCTTTACACCGCGCCCGATCGGACCAGTGGCGGCATCGGCGCGGCACTGATGGCCTGGGCCGAGGCCGAGGCACGGCATTGTGGCGCCGACGAGATCCAGCTTTCGGTCTGGAGCGGCAACCACCGCGCCCAGCGCTTCTACGCTCGGCACGGCTTTGCCAAAGTCGCCGACACCGAATTCTGGGTCGGCACTCAGCGCGACGAGGAATTCCTGTTCGCGCGCATGCTCTAGCCGATCAGAACCAGTCCCATTTCTTGAACAGCAGAAGCTGGACGAACAGGATCGCCGAACACATCGCGACCACGATCCAGAAGGCGTGGCTGTCGTTCACGCCGGGGATGCCGCCGACGTTGATCCCCAGCAGCCCGGTCACGAAGCCGAGCGGCAGGAAGATCGCCGCGACGATCGTCAGCAAGTACTGCGTCCGCTCGCTGCTGGCGAGCGTGCGGGCGCGCAGATCGTCCTGCAGCACGACCGCGCTTTCCTTGGAAATGTCGAGATCGTCGAGATAGCGGCGCAAGCGTTCGATCGTCTCGGCGGTCTCGCGGCGATCGTGATCCTCGAACCAGTCGGGCGCGTCGCGCGAAATCTTTTCCAGCGCCTCGTGCTGCGGCGACATGTGGCGTTTGAGCGCAAGGCAGTTGCGGCGGATGATCGAGATGCGGTCGAGCAGCATGTCGGTATCCTCCTTCTCGACATCGAGCTCTTCGAGCTGGTCGATGTGGTCGTTCATGTCGACGATCGAGCGGTTCATGCGCGCGACCATCGCCTCGATCAGCTGCGTGATCGTCGCCCCGGCATCGGTCGGCCCGTCCCCCGCGTCGATCGTGGCAAGAATTTCGCGCGGGGTCTGCAAGGGATTGCGCCGCAAGGTCACGAGCCGGCGCCCGTCGCACCACAGCTGCATCGAGACCATGTCTTCGGGTTCGGCGCCGGGATTGAAGTTGATGCCCCGCAGCGTCGCGACGATCGCGTTGCCCTCGCGAAAGGCGCGGGGGCGGGTGTCGTCGCTGACCAGCAGTTCGGCGGTGGGCTCGGGCACCTTGAGTTCGTGTTCGAGCCATTCCTGCACGCCGGGACGATTGCGGCACAAGTGCACCCATAACACTTCGCCCGGTTTCCCCGGCCGCCACTCTCGCGCCTCGTCCCAGCTTACGGTCCTGCCGCCGCCATGCCCGTCGAGCACTCGACCGAACAGCATCGGCGGACCGGAATCGCAGTCGTCGGTAGTCTTTCGGTCGAGCATCGCGGCAGCATTTGCCGCAATATGGCTGCGAAACAAGGGCGCGATCAGCTTATTTCGTGTTCCGCTGCCGTTCGGTTCCGCGCGGCATCTGCGCGTGCATCAGGGCTGGGACCGCTCCAACGGCAGAGTGGGCTTGTGCGCTTCGGACAGGGCATGGGCCTTGTCGGGCGCGATCCCGAAGTCCGTCAGCGCCCGTTCGAGCGCCAGCGCCGGGTCGACCGCGATATCGGGCGCGACGCCGTCGCTCTCCCAGTCTTCGCCCGTATCGGGATCGAAAGTCCGACCGACCGGTACGAAGGCATAGTAGCCGCCCGGCAAGTCCGCCTGGCCGCCGAAGTGATTGGCCCCGCGAGTCGCGCCGCCGACCAGCGTCGCGCGGCCCGTCCGCTTCATCGCCAGCGCGAAATGCTCGGCGGCGGATGCCGTGCGCGGGCCGGTGAGCAGGTAGACTTTGGCATCGCGTAGCCGAGTGTCGGCGTTGGGCGTGACCCAATGCTCGCGTCGCGCCATCGTCTTGTCGTCGAGCAGGCGCATCGAAGGCACGCCATCGACCGGCGAGCCGAGTTCGCGCTCGACGTCCCAGCTGGTTTCCATGGTGACGAGGTGAGTCGGCTCGGCGAAGAGCCAGGGGAGGATCACGTCCATCTGCTCGACGCCGCCGCCGTGGTGCGTGCGCAAGTCGAAGATCAGCGCTCTGGCATCGGCATGGTCCGCCATGAAGGCCGCGACGCTTCGGGTTATGTCCTCGTTGTAGGGAAACTCGTTGATCCGCATGTAGGCGATGCCGGGCGCGATCCAGTCCGCCTCCTCCAGGATGGGGAAGGGCTCCTTCGGCGCGGCGGCGGTATCGGTGGCCTTCGCGTCTTCGCGCAGGCGCACCCTGAGATGCCCGTCGGGGGCGACCGCCTGGAGATCCGCGGTCATCGCTTCGGCAACCGCCTGCTTGTCGGTCCCGGCATAACGACCGGTGGCGACACCCTGGCGCAAGGCGGCGGCATAGCGCGCCCCGATCTCGGGGAAGGTGTACTGCCGCTCGAGCCGGCCCGCGAGATCGCAGGCCGCGGCCTCGCCGCTCTGCGCCGCGGGTGCGGCGCAAGGAGACGGCTCGGCGGCGACGGACGCGGATGCCGGTACGAGCGCGCCGGCGAGCAGCGGGGCGAACCACGCGGCGAAGCGATGGGCATACATGGCGGTCAGGTCCTCTTGCATAGGCACGACATTGGCATGCGCGACCGCGCGGCTTCGGGCAAATGCGCCGGTCTAGTCGTGTCGTCTCTTTGTCGATCCGGCCCCAGCCGCCCCGGTTGCCGCCCGTAATTTCGCCCTCAGGTCGCCGTCCGACGGCGCGGTGCGGCAGATGCCTTTCATGTGCCACACCAAGCGCGTATAAGCGCCAACATGTCTTCCATACGTCCCTGGCGCGATATCGAGCGCCGCAAGAGCCGCCAGATCATGGTCGGCAACGTTCCCGTCGGCGGCGATGCCCCGATCACGGTCCAGACCATGACCAATACGCCCACCTCCGACGCGGGCGCGACGATCGACCAGATCCGCCGCTGCGAGGACGCCGGCGCTGATCTGATTCGCGTGTCGTGCCCCGATGTCGAGAGCACCACGGCGTTCCGCGAGATCGCGCGCGCCGCGCGGGTGCCGCTGATCGCGGACATCCATTTCCACTACAAGCGCGCGCTCGAGGCGGCGGACGCCGGCGCGGCGTGCCTGCGCATCAACCCCGGCAACATCGGCTCGGACGAGCGAGTCGCCGAAGTGGTGCGCGCGGCCAAGGGCAACGGCTGCGCGATCCGCATCGGCGTCAACGCCGGCAGCCTCGAGAAGGACTTGCTCGAAAAGTACGGTGAGCCTTGCCCCGAGGCGCTGGTCGAATCGGCGCTCGATCACATCAAGCTGCTGCAGGATCACGACTTCCACGAATACAAAGTGGCGGTGAAGGCCTCCGACGTGTTCCTCGCGGTCGCGGCTTATCAGGGTCTGGCCGACGCGGTCGATTGTCCGCTGCACTTGGGCATCACCGAAGCAGGCGGGCTGATCGGCGGCACGGTGAAGTCCGCGCTCGGCATCGGCAACATGCTGTGGGCAGGGATCGGCGATACCATCCGCGTCTCGCTTTCGGCCGAACCCGAACAGGAAGTGCGCGTCGGGTTCGAAATCCTGAAGTCGCTCGGCCTCAGGACGCGCGGCGTGCGCGTGGTGTCGTGCCCCTCGTGCGCGCGGCAGGGGTTCGACGTCATCCGCACCGTCGCCGCGCTCGAGGAACGGCTGCAGCACATCAAGACGCCGCTTTCGCTCTCGGTCCTCGGCTGTGTCGTGAACGGGCCTGGCGAAGCGCGCGAGACCGACATCGGCGTGACCGGCGGCGGCAACGGCAAGCACATGGTCTACCTCTCGGGCGTGACAGATCACCACGTGCAAAGTGCCGACATGCTCGAACACATCGTCAGCCTGGTCGAAGCGAAGGCGGCCGCGATCGAGGCCGAGGCGGACATGACCGACGCGGGCAAGGCCTCGACTGCACAAGTGGACGAGGTGGCAGCCGAACCCGCCGAATGACGCGACTGAAAGCGTTCGGCCGGCTGCTGACCGGAACCCTGAGCGATTCGCTGCGGCTGTTTTCGCTGGCGCCGGCGATCTGGCTGGTCGTGGTCGCTGCCGAGTTCGCGCAGCATGTCGTCGAAGTGCGGCTCGGGATGTTTGCCGACGCGCAAGCGTTCAACCGCCTTTCGCTTGATCCGATGCGGCTCGAGATCGGCTATATCAAGGTCGCGATGATGACGCTCGCGGCGTTCCTCGCCTCGCGCGTCTGGGTCAACCACCGTGACGGCAAGCCCTGGTGGAGTCTCGCCTCGATCGCCTGGCGGCCGTTCCTCGTCGGCTTCGTGCTGACGACCTTGCTTTCGGTTCCCCTGCTGCCGGGCGTCGCGATGCCGCCCGCCCTGGTCGCCCCGCTCACGGTGCTGGTCTATGTGGTGACGCTGCCGCTGCTGGTGCTGATGATGGCCGGCATCCTCGGCGACGATTCGGCGACTGTGGTGGGTGTCTATCGCAGCGGTTGGGGCAAAGGCTTGCGCATCCTTCTGCTGATGGCGATCGGCTTCGTCCCGCTGCAGGTGCTGCACTTGTGGGATCACCTGCTGGCGATCGGCTCGCATCCCGTGGTGCTGTGGCTGCTGCTCGGCTGGGATTCGCTGGTGGTCGGCTTCATCGCCGCTTTCCTGGGCACGGCGTCGCACCACGGCTATGTCGGCAGTGGCGAGGCGCCCGCGCGCTTTACGCGGACTTAAGCCGACTGCGCTTACACAAACCGGCATGCGCAAGCTGCCGATCCTCGCCCTCCTTGTCAGCGCGGCCCTGGTCGGATGGATGATGCCCGATCTCTCGCGCCTGGAGCAGGACGACACCGCGCAAAGCGACCGCATCGCGCTCGTCACGCCGCCGCAGGACCGCGAATCGGCGCGCGAGGCATGGCTTTCCGGCGAAACGGTGCTGCCGCGAAGCGGCGACGGCCACTTCTACGCCAATGTCCAGATCGATTCGCGCGATTTGCGCATGCTTGTCGATACGGGCGCGAGCGTGGTCGCGCTGACCGGCGAGGATGCCGAGGCGATCGGCCTCACCTGGAGCGATGCCGACTTGCGCGAGATCGGGCGCGGGGCCAGCGGGCCGGTCCAGGGCGTTCCGGTTATGCTCGATCGGATCGAGCTTGGCGGCCTAGAGGCGCGCAATATACGCGCCGCGATCGTACCCGAGGGGCTCGACGTGTCGCTGCTCGGCCAGTCGTTCCTGTCCCAGCTTCCCGGCGTGCGCATCGACGGCGACCGGATGATGCTGGGCGGCGGGTAGGCTGAGCGGGAGGGGCAGGAAACCTGTCGCCCTCACCATCTTGCCCGTAGCATTCCACCACCCCCCAGAAAAACGAAACCGGCCCGCGTGCCGGGCGCTCGGGGGAGGGCGCTGGCGGCAGGCGGGCCGGTCGGGGAGGCCGTGCTGGGTGGGGGTGGGTCAGCCGGCCTTGGCAGGCGTCGCGAACGACGCGGCTGCAACCTCGGCCGACGGGGTTTCGGTCGAGGAAGTGGGAAGGCTCGTCGTCGCGACGAACGCGGACATGGCGAGGACCGACGCAATCGCAGCGCTGGTCACTTTGGAAATCGAAGGGAACATCGGAATAATCTTTCGTGTGCGTGTAAGCTATGACCTGCATATGGTTCCATTTGCGTCGTTTGGCCATGTCACCGGTCGGCGCAGCTATGTCGTCCGTCGAGTTGACTGGCTGAACCTGCGTTAACTGCACCTTATCCGAGCCCTGTTAGGGATCGGGGCGTGTTGAATCGTATTCTCCCCTACTCGTGGCGCACCAAGGTTGCCGCCAAGCGGCACGACCGCAGCATTCGCGCGGTGCTCGATACGCCGCCTGTCCGCGCAGCCGACGATGGCGTGGTGCTGTTCTCGATGATCGGAACGCGCGTCCTGCTGCCCTATCTGGTCGCGGTGAAATCGCTGTGGCATCAGCTTGATCGCGGACGCATCGTGATTCTCGACGATGGCTCGCTGACGGCGCACGACAAGGCGCTGCTCGACCTGCACTGCGGGCGCCCCGAAGTGATCCCGATCGCCACGGTCGACACCGGCGAATTTCCCCATGGTGGATGCTGGGAGCGCTTCCTGACCATCCTCGATCGTCGTGCCGACGAATACTGGATCCAGCTCGACAGCGACACGGTTACGCTCGGCCCCGTGCCCGAACTTACCGATGCCATCACCGCCAATCGCAGTTTCACACTGCTGGGCGGCACGGACGGCGAGATCGGCGCGCTGCCGCTTCACGAAATTGCGCGCACGCTTTATCCGGGCGGTCCCGAGGGCGGACATGTTCAGGCACGCTTCGAATCGCGGCTGGGCCAGGCCGATGGCGCGCCGGGCTGGCGCTATGTGCGCGGCTGCGCCGGGTTTACGGGGTTCGCCGCGGGCGGCGCCGGGCGCGAACGGGCTTCCCAGTTCCTGGCGCTGCTGGTCGATCTCATCGGCGCGGAGAGCAAGCCGATCTGGGGCACCGAGCAGATCGCCTCGAACTTCCACATCGCCAACGAGCCCGATCCGCTGCTGCTGCCCTCGCGGCGCTACCTCAATTACTGGGGCGAGCCGATCGGCCCGGAAGCGGCTTTCGTCCACTTCGTCGGCACCCATCGTTACGCCAAAGGCGCTTACGCCGATGCCAGTCTCGACGCCATTCGCACGGTTGGCGGCGAGGCGATCAGACACGAGGATCGACGCGATCCCTCCGTCGAGCACACCGCTCGGATGCGCGCCGCCGGCAGCAGCTTACGCAACGCCGCCCCGAAGGCGACCTAGCCCTCGCCGATCGCGGCCACCGCATTGTCGCGTAATGGCCGGCGCGCCTTGGCGGTTCGCTCCCAGGTGTTTGCCGACATCGCTGCGATTGCCACTGGCCACGCGCCTCGCGTCGTTGCAAGCAGGCGCCGTGGCGGACTTGCAGCACATCCTCGACGACATTGCCCACGACATGGCGGGAGCGACCGAGCGTGGGCGCATCGCCGACTACATTCCCGATCTCGCCGCCGTCGATCCCCGGCATTTCGGCATCGCGGTGGTCGATGCGGATGGGCGCACGTTTCTGGCCGGCGATGCCACCACGCGCTTCTCCGTGCAGTCGATCACCAAGGTCTTCAGTCTGACGATGGCGCTGGGCACGACCGGCGATGCCTTGTGGCAGCGGGTCGGGCGCGAACCTTCGGGCACTGCGTTCAACTCGATCGTCCAGCTCGAGACCGAGCAGGGAATCCCGCGCAATCCCTTCATCAATGCGGGCGCGATCGTCATCGCCGACGTGCTGCTCGCGCGGCACGAACCGCGCGAGACGATCGCCGAGTTCGTGCGCTTCATACGCCAGCTGACCGGCGACGACAGCATCGTCATCGATCGCCACGTCGCGGCGGGCGAGCAGGCGACCGGCTATCGCAACGTCGCGCTGGCGAACTACATGCGCGCTTTCGGCAATATCCGGCATCCGGTGGAAAAGGTGCTCGGCACCTATTTCCACCAGTGCGCGCTGGCGATGGACTGCCGCCAACTCGCGATGGCGGGTCGTTACCTGATGATGGGCGGGACCGACCCGGAGACCGGCCGCTCGGTCGTCACGTCGCAGCGCGCGCGCCGCATTCTCGCGCTGATGCTGACTTGTGGGCATTACGATGCCTCGGGTGACTTCGCGTTCCGTGTCGGCCTGCCGGGCAAGTCGGGCGTCGGTGGCGGTATCCTCGCGATCGCGCCGGGCTCGGCCTCGATCGCGGTGTGGTCGCCGGGACTCGACGCCAAGGGCAATTCCCTGCTCGGCCGCCGCGCGCTCGAGCGGCTGGTGCAGCACACCGGCTGGTCGGTGTTCGAGCCGATGGCCTGCGTGATGCCGGACAACCGCCCTTAGACGGCTGCGGTCATCCCGGAACCACCGCCTCGAAAAAGCGTTTCGACCCGATCCACAGGCAAGCGCAACCGCAGCGGTTTCGCCCTAGGGGAGAGCAAATATGAAGAAGCTTCTGACCGTCCTGGCCCTTGGTAGCACCATGGTCCTCCTCCAGGCTTGCAACACCGTGCGCGGTGCGGCCAACGACGTGGAATCAGTCGGTGATTGCGTCGACGGCGTGAAGGGCAACTGCTGATCCACTGATAGCCCGTGCGAAAACGGAAGAGCCGCCTGTGTGGGCGGCTCTTTTCGTTGGTGGGTGGTGGTGCTGGGCAGGGGGAAGGCTGGCGGAGCCAACGATAAACCTTATCTGCGCCTCCCCAATTCGTCATCCCGGCCTTGAGCCGGGATCCCGCTATCCTTTAATCGAGACCGCGAAAGCGGGACCCCGGATCAAGTCCGGGGTGACGGCAGGTTTCGCGGGAAGCGCTGCAGATGGCGAATGTCGCGAAGTTTGTGGAATGCAGACCGTTAGTCCAAACCGTTCGGTAGTTTCGCAGCACACCAAGGGCAAAACAAGATCGTTATGACTGAAGCCCCACCGTCATGAATGATCAATCCGTAGCTGTCGGCCTCAACTGAGTAATGGATCAGGCAATCTGGACAATCGAAACGATCCGCGTGCTGACCGCAGTTGTTCGCGACATTCGCCCGCATAATTTCGCAACAGTGCTCCATCGTCAGAAAATCTCATAATGTCGGCATGTCCGCAATGCCGCCGTATCCAGCATGTCGCCTTTCAACGGCGGATCGCATGTTGCGACCGTCCGGTAATCAATCAGCGCTAATCCACTACCACTCGCGTTTGGTCCAACTCCATCGCCACCGCCCGAAACGAAAAAGCCCCGCCGGATCGCTCCGACGGGGCCTTGTCTTTTAGCACTACCGAACCGTCGGCTTATTCGCCTTCGGCGGCGTCCTTGTTGAGGTACTCGCCCGCGTCGGCGTCGGTACCGTGGGTTTCGCCCTCGACGGTCGCCAGCACGTCGTCGCCGAGGTCGTCGGCGGGGTCGCGCTTGAGTTCGGCGGCGTGTTCGGCGGCGGCGCTTTCAGGGGCGATCAGCGATTCCTGCAGCTTCTTGTACTGCGCGCGCAGCGCAGCATCGCGGCTGGAGGCGGCGACGCGCACGCGGTTCATGCCCGCGCCCGTGCCGGCCGGGATCAGACGCCCGACGATCACGTTTTCCTTGAGCCCGATCAGCGAGTCCTTCTTGCCCTCGACCGCCGCCTGCGTGAGCACGCGGGTGGTCTCCTGGAACGAAGCGGCCGAGATGAACGAACGCGTCTGCAACGAAGCCTTGGTGATGCCCAGCAGGATCGGCTTGCCTTCGGCCGGCTTCTGGTTCGCGTTCAGCTTCGCGTTGTACTCGTTCATTTCCTCGTAGTCGACCTGCTCGCCCGCCAGCAGCGTGGTGTCGCCGCCATCGGTGATCTCGACCTTCTGCAGCATCTGGCGAACGATCACCTCGATGTGCTTGTCGTTGATCTTCACGCCCTGCAGACGATAGACTTCCTGAATCTCCGAACCGAGATATTCCGCCAGCGCCTCGACCCCGAGGACTTCGAGAATATCGTGCGGATCGGGCGAGCCGGAAATCAGGTTGTCGCCCTTCTTGACCCAGTCGCCTTCCTGAACGTCGATCACCTTGGACTTGGGGATCAGGTATTCCACCGGATCGCCTTCCTCGGGGATGATCGCGATCTTGCGCTTGGCCTTGTAGTCGCGAACGAACTCGATGCGGCCCGAGACCTTGGCGATGATCGCGTTGTCCTTGGGCTTGCGCGCCTCGAACAGCTCCGCGACGCGCGGCAGACCGCCGGTGATGTCGCGGGTCTTGGCCGCCTCGCGGCTGGCACGTGCGACGATGTCGCCCGCTTCGATCATCTGGCCGTCCTCGACCGAGATGGTCGCACCCGGCGCCAGCATGTAGCGCGCCGCCTCGCCCGAGTCTTCGTCGAGCAGGGTGATGCGCGGACGCAGGTCTTCCTTCTTGGAGCGGCTGCTCGAGCGGTTCTCGATGACGACGCGGCTGGTCATGCCGGTCGCTTCGTCGGCCTGCTCAGTCAGCGTCTTGCCGTCGATCAGGTCCTGGTACTTCACGATGCCGCTCGTCTCGGTGATGATCGGCAGGGTGAACGGATCCCACTCGGCCAGGCGTTCGCCTTCCTTGATCGACGCGCCGCTCTCGTGAAGCAGCACGGTGCCGTAAGGCACGCGGTGCAACGCGCGCTCGCGACCTTCGGTATCGATCACCACGATCTCGCCGTTGCGGGCAAGCGACAGACGACGGCCGCGCTTGTCGACGATCGTCGGGATGTCGCGGTACTCGACCGTGCCGTCCGAGATGGCTTCGAGGTGGCTGGTCTCGTTGACCTGCGCCGCGCCGCCGATGTGGAAGGTCCGCATGGTGAGCTGCGTGCCCGGCTCGCCGATCGACTGCGCCGCGATGACGCCGACGGCTTCACCGATGTTGACCGGCGTACCGCGTGCCAGGTCGCGACCGTAGCACTTGGCGCACACGCCCTGCTCGGCTTCGCAGACCAGCGGCGAGCGGATGCGCGCCGACTGGACGCCTGCGTCCTCGATCACCTTGACTGCCGGCTCGTCGAGCAGGGTGCCGTTGGCGATGATGACCTGGCCTTCCTTGTCGACGATGTCCTCGGCCATGGTGCGGCCCAGGATACGCTCGGCGAGCGAGGCGATCACCGAACCGCCCTGCACGATCGCGCGCATTTCCAGCGCACGCTCGGTCCCGCAATCCTCGACGACGACGACGCAATCCTGCGACACGTCGACCAGACGGCGGGTGAGGTAGCCCGAGTTGGCGGTCTTCAACGCGGTGTCCGCGAGGCCCTTACGAGCGCCGTGGGTCGAGTTGAAGTATTCAAGAACGGTCAGGCCTTCCTTGAAGTTCGAGATGATCGGGGTCTCGATGATCTCGCCCGAAGGCTTGGCCATCAGGCCGCGCATACCCGCGAGCTGCTTCATCTGCGCCGGCGAACCACGCGCACCGGAGTGGCTCATCATGTAGATCGAGTTGATCGGGGCAAGACGCCCGGTTTCCTCGTCCTTCGGCTGAGCCTTGATCTCGTCCATCATGGCGTTCGCGACCTGGTCGCCGCAACGGCTCCAGGCGTCGATCACCTTGTTGTACTTTTCCTGCTGCGTGATCAGGCCGTCCTGGTACTGCTGCTCGTAGTCGGCAACCAGGTCCTTGGTCTCGGCGACCAGCGCCACCTTGCTGTCCGGAATGATCATGTCGTCCTTGCCGAACGAGATGCCGGCCTTGAACGCGTGGCGGAAGCCCAGCGACATGATCGCATCGGCGAACAGCACCGTGTCCTTCTGGCCGGTGTGGCGATAGACCTGATCGATGACGTCCGCGATCTCCTTCTTGGTGAGGAGACGGTTGATGATGTCGAACGGCACCTTGTGGCTCTTCGGCAAGCATTCGCCGATGAGCATGCGGCCCGGCGTCGTCTCGATCCGCTGCAGGTACTGCTTGCCCGCCTCGTCGGTCTGCGGGACGCGGGTGGTGATCTTCGAGTGGAGCGTCACTGCCCCGACTTCGAGCGCCTGGTGCACTTCGGCCATGTCGGCGAGCAGCATGCCTTCGCCGGGCTCGCCGTCGCGGTCCATCGACAGATAGTAGAGGCCCAGCACCATGTCCTGCGACGGCACGATGATCGGCTTCCCGTGCGCGGGCGAGAGGATGTTGTTGGTCGACATCATCAGCACGCGCGCTTCGAGCTGCGCTTCGAGGCTGAGCGGGACGTGGACGGCCATCTGGTCACCGTCGAAGTCGGCGTTGAACGCCGAGCAGACGAGCGGGTGCAGCTGGATCGCCTTGCCCTCGATCAGCACGGGCTCGAACGCCTGGATGCCGAGACGGTGAAGCGTGGGCGCGCGGTTCAGGAGGACCGGGTGCTCGCGGATGACTTCATCCAGAATGTCCCAGACTTCCTTGCGCTCCTTTTCAACCCACTTCTTCGCCTGCTTCAGAGTCATCGAAAGACCCTTGGCGTCGAGGCGGGCGTAGATGAACGGCTTGAACAGCTCGAGCGCCATCTTCTTGGGCAAGCCGCACTGGTGCAGCTTGAGCTCAGGCCCGGTCACGATGACCGAACGGCCTGAATAGTCGACGCGCTTGCCGAGCAGGTTCTGACGGAAGCGGCCCTGCTTGCCCTTGAGCATATCGGACAGCGATTTCAGCGGACGCTTGTTGGCGCCGGTGATGACGCGGCCACGGCGGCCGTTGTCGAACAGCGCGTCGACCGCTTCTTGCAGCATGCGCTTTTCGTTGCGCACAATGATGTCCGGCGCACGCAGCTCGATCAGGCGCTTCAAGCGGTTGTTACGGTTGATCACGCGGCGATAGAGATCGTTGAGATCCGACGTCGCGAAGCGGCCACCGTCGAGCGGCACCAGCGGGCGCAGTTCGGGCGGGATGACCGGCACGACTTCGAGGATCATCCACTCGGGGCGGTTGCCCGAATCGATGAACGATTCCACGACCTTGAGGCGCTTGATGATCTTCTTGGGCTTGAGCTCGGACTTGGTGGTCTCGAGTTCCTGGAGAAGGTCGGCGCGTTCCTGCTCGAGATCGAGATCCATGAGCATGATCTTGACCGCCTCGGCGCCGATGCCGGCGGAGAACGCGTCTTCGCCGTACTCGTCCTGCGCGTCGAGCATCTCGTCTTCGGTCAGAAGCTGGTACTTCTCGAGCGGGGTCAGGCCCGGCTCGATCACGACGTAGCTTTCGAAGTACAGGATGCGCTCGAGCTGCTTCAGCTGCATGTCGAGCAGCAGGCCGATGCGCGACGGCAGCGACTTCAGGAACCAGATGTGCGCGACCGGCGCGGCCAGTTCGATGTGGCCCATGCGCTCGCGACGGACCTTGGTCACGGTCACTTCGACGCCGCACTTCTCGCAGACGACGCCCTTGTACTTCATGCGCTTGTACTTGCCGCAAAGGCACTCGTAGTCCTTCACCGGACCGAAGATGCGCGCGCAGAACAGGCCGTCACGCTCGGGCTTGAACGTGCGGTAGTTGATCGTCTCGGGCTTCTTGATCTCGCCGAACGACCACGAGCGGATGCGCTCGGGGCTCGCGAGGCCGATCTGGATCTGGTCGAAGGTTTCGGGCTTCGCCATCTGGTTGGTGAACTTGGTCAGGTCGTTCATGGTCTTTTTCCTTTGTCCCCCTCCCGCCTGCGGGAGGGGTTAGGGGTGGGTCTTGTCCGGGTGGGCCTCAGCGCTGGCTTAGCACTGGCCCACCCCCGGCCCCTCCCGCATGCGGGAGGGGAGGGATGGCGCTCCCTTTACTCCGCTGCGATGGCCACGCCGTCGCCGTCCTCGTCGTCGCCCGCCTCGGTCAGCGAGGAGAGCTCGACGTTGAGGCCCAGCGATCGCATTTCCTTGACGAGCACGTTGAAGCTCTCGGGAATGCCGGCCTCGAAGGTGTCGTCGCCCTTGACGATCGCTTCGTAGACCTTGGTGCGGCCGACCACGTCGTCGGACTTCACCGTCAGCATTTCCTGCAAGGTATAGGCCGCGCCGTAGGCCTGGAGCGCCCAGACCTCCATTTCGCCGAAGCGCTGGCCGCCGAACTGCGCCTTACCGCCCAGCGGCTGCTGGGTGACGAGGCTGTAAGGGCCGATCGAGCGAGCGTGGATCTTGTCGTCGACCAAGTGGTGCAGCTTGAGCACGTACTTCATGCCCACGGTCACCTTGCGGTCGAACTTGTCGCCGGTACGTCCGTCGAACAGGTCCACCTGACCGCTTTCGTCGAGGCCCGCCGCCCGCAGCATGTCGGTCACGTCGGATTCGACCGCGCCGTCGAACACCGGAGAGGCCATCGGCACGCCCTTGCGGACCGATTCGGCGAACTCGATGATCTGGCCGTCGGTGCGGTCCGCGATCTCGGCGGCGTACTTGTCGCCATAGATTTCGGTCAGGCGCTGCCGGACGGCTTCGGGCGGCTGGCCCGCTTCCGGATCCGGATTGGCTGCGCGCCAGGCGTCGAGTGCTTCACCGATCTGCGCGCCCAGACCGCGTGCGGCCCAGCCCAAGTGCGTTTCGAAGATCTGCCCGACGTTCATGCGCGAAGGCACGCCCAGCGGGTTCATCACGAAGTCGACCGGAGTCCCGTCCTCAAGGAACGGCATATCCTCCAGCGGCAGGATGCGGCTGATGATGCCCTTATGGCCGTGACGGCCGGCCATCTTGTCGCCCGGCTGCAGCTTGCGCTTCACCGCGACGAACACCTTGACCATCTTGAGCACGCCCGGGGCGAGTTCGTCACCGCGCTCGAGCTTCTCCTTGCGGTCCTCGAACTTCTCCTGGATCGCCTTGACGGTCTCGTCGTACTGGGTCTTGACCGCTTCGAGCTGCGACTGAACGTGGTCGTCGGCGACCGCGAACTTCCACCACTCGTGCTTCTCGACTTCGCCGAGCATGTCCTCGGTGATCTCGCCACCCTTCTTGACGCCCTTGGGCGCCGCGGCCGCGACTTGCCCCATCAGCATGTCGCGCAGGCGGTTGTACGTCGCACGGTTGAGAATGGCGCGCTCGTCCTCGCGGTCCTTGGCGAGGCGTTCGATTTCCTCGTTCTGGATCGCGCGGGTACGGTCGTCGATCTCGATGCCGTGACGGTTGAACACGCGAACGTCGACGATCGTGCCCGAAACGCCCGGCGGCAGACGCAGCGAGGTGTCGCGCACGTCCGAAGCCTTTTCACCGAAGATCGCGCGCAGGAGCTTTTCCTCCGGCGTCATCGGCGATTCGCCCTTCGGCGTGATCTTGCCGACGAGGATGTCGCCCGGGTGCACTTCGGCGCCGATGTAGACGATCCCCGCTTCGTCGAGGTTGCGCAGGGCTTCCTCGCCGACGTTCGGGATGTCGCGGGTGATGTCCTCGGGGCCCAGCTTGGTGTCGCGGGCCATGATCTCGAACTCGTCGATGTGGATCGAGGTGAAGACGTCGTCCTTCACGATCCGCTCGGAGATCAGGATGGAGTCCTCGTAGTTGTAGCCGTTCCACGGCATGAACGCGACGAGCACGTTCCGGCCGAGCGCGAGTTCGCCGTACTCGGTCGAAGGACCGTCGGCGATGATGTCGCCTTCCTTCACCATCTCGCCGACCTTCACCAGCGGACGCTGGTTGATGCAGGTCGACTGGTTCGAGCGCTCGAACTTCTGCAGACGATAGATGTCGACGCCCGAACGACCGGCCTCGATGTCGCCCGAGGCGCGGATGACGATACGCGTCGCGTCGACCTGGTCGACGATACCCGCGCGCAGGGCACCGATCGCCGCGCCCGAATCGCGCGCAACCGTCTCTTCCATGCCAGTGCCCACGAACGGAGCGTCCGCCTTCACGAGCGGCACGGCCTGACGCTGCATGTTCGAACCCATGAGCGCGCGGTTCGCGTCGTCGTTCTCCAGGAACGGGATCAGCGAGGCCGCAACCGAGACGAGCTGCTTGGGCGAAACGTCCATCAGCGTGACGTTCTCGCGCGGCGCCAGGACGAATTCGCCCGCTTCACGCGTCGAGACGAGTTCCTCGACGAACGAACCGTCGCCGGTCAGTTCGGCCGAAGCCTGCGCGACCGTGTGCTTCTGCTCTTCCATCGCCGAAAGGTAGATCACGTCGCTCGTGACCTTGCCATCGATGATCTTGCGGTACGGCGTCTCGATGAAGCCGTACTTGTTGACCCGCGCGAATGTCGAGAGCGAGTTGATCAGGCCGATGTTCGGACCTTCCGGCGTCTCGATCGGGCAGATACGACCATAGTGCGTCGGGTGAACGTCGCGGACTTCGAAGCCCGCGCGCTCACGCGTCAGACCACCCGGCCCGAGCGCCGAGACACGGCGCTTGTGCGTCACTTCGGACAGCGGGTTGGTCTGGTCCATGAACTGCGAGAGCTGCGAGGAACCGAAGAACTCGCGCACCGCAGCCACAGCGGGCTTGGCGTTGATGAGGTCGTTCGGCATCACGGTCGACACGTCGACCGAGCTCATGCGCTCCTTCACCGCGCGTTCCATGCGCAGCAGGCCGACGCGGTACTGGTTCTCGAGCAGTTCGCCCACCGAACGCACGCGGCGATTGCCGAGATTGTCGATGTCGTCGATCTCGCCCTTGCCGTCCTTGAGGTTCACCAGCTCCTTGACCACGGCGAGGATGTCCTCGGTGCGCAGCGTGGTGACGGTGTCCTCGGCATCGAGGCCGAGACGCATGTTGAGCTTGACGCGGCCGACGGCCGAAAGGTCGTAGCGGTCGGCGTCGAAGAACAGGCCGTCGAACAGCGATTCGGCGGTTTCCTTCGTCGGCGGCTCACCCGGGCGCATGACCTTGTAGATCGCCTCGAGGCCCATCTCGCGGTTTTCGGCCTTGTCGGCCTTCAGCGTATTGCGGATCCACGGACCGGTGTTGATGTCGTCGATGTCGAGCAGCTCGAGCTGGTCGATACCGGCCTGGTCGAGCGTCTCGAGGTTCTCGGGCGTGACTTCGTCGCCCGCTTCGATCCAGATGCGGCCGGTGCTCTCGTCGATCAGATCCTTGGCGGCGAAGCGGCCGAAGATTTCCTCGGTCGGGATCAGCAGCTCTTCAAGGCCGTCCTTGAGCGACTTGGTCGCCGCGCGCGGGCTGATCTTCTGCCCGGCGGGGAAGATGACTTCGCCCGACTTGGCATCGACGATGTCGAAGGCCGGCTTGGTGCCGCGCCACTGCTCGGGCACGAAGGGCAGGCGCCAGCCGCCGCCCTCGGCGTCGCTGGTACCGCGCTTCCACACGACGGTGTCGTAGAAGTGATCGAGGATCTGCTCGGAATCGAGGCCGAGGCCATACAGCAGCGCGGTGACCGGCAGCTTGCGCTTGCGGTCGATACGCACGTTGACGATGTCCTTGGCGTCGAACTCGAAGTCCAGCCACGAGCCGCGATAGGGAATGACGCGCGCCGCGAACAGGAACTTGCCCGAGGAGTGGGTCTTGCCGCGGTCATGGTCGAACAGCACGCCCGGCGAACGGTGCATCTGCGAAACGATGACGCGCTCGGTGCCGTTGACGATGAAGGTGCCGTTGTCCGTCATCAGCGGCATGTCGCCCATGTAGACGTCCTGCTCCTTGATATCGAGCACGGAGCGGGTCTCGGTCTCGGCGTCGACCTCGAACACGATCAGACGCAGCGTCACCTTCATCGGCGCCGCATAGGTGATGCCGCGCTGGCGGCATTCGGTCGTGTCGTACTTGGGGTCTTCCAGCTCGTAGTGCACGAAGTCGAGCTCGCTGGTGCCGGCGAAGTCGCGAATCGGAAAGACCGAACGCAGCGTCTTCTCGAGCCCGGAGACGTAGCCCGTCGCGGGATCGGAACGCAGGAACTGTTCGTAGCTTTCGCGCTGAACCTCGATGAGGTTCGGCATCTGGACGACTTCGTGAGCGTCGCCGAAGATCTTGCGGATGCGCTTCTTGGCCGTGCGGCCGGTCTCGAGGGGCTGGGTCGCCATAGGGAGTATAGAGCCTCTTCGCTTTGCAATGCGGCGGCTCTCGCAAGATCCGCCGCCAGGGTTCGTCACGCGTGACGATCCATGGAACGACAAAAGGCCGTACGGCGCGCATGCGAATCCCTGGGGGAAACGATGCTGCCAACAGCCTCAAGCGTCAGATGGATGACCCGCCGCTTCCTTCCTGGACATATCCCCGCGCAACGGACACGCCTTGCTCGAAGCGACGAGCAGGACCGCGATATAGGAGCAGGTCCCTGTCCTGTCAAACTGCGGCGGATGAAATGGCGCCGTCTTTGCGCCCGCGGATGAGAGACTCGAAATGTCGGTTGGGCTCCGCGTTGGCGACTGAAGCAGATTACCAAGTGATAACTTGCTCGCGCGATGAACAGTTGATGAATAAACCGACAGAAACGGCGAGCGCAAGACGTGCTGTGCGAGCGACGAATGGAATCGGGAATACTCACCTAGCATAGTGAAATGCTGTTCGTCGTTTTATTTGGCTCGACTTGCCCCAAACTGCGCATGTCAAGCTGTCACCTTTCGATTTTCGGCGCATTGTTGTGTTCATGACACACCAAGTCCCCACCCGCTCGCTTCGTGCCAGTGCGGCTATCGCAGCCGTCCTCGCGCTTGGTCCCACCTCGGCCATGGCCCAGCAGGCGTCGCCCACGATCGCCCTGCCAAGTTCGGTTTCCCCGCCGACCACCACGACGCTGCCTTCAACATCGGCTCTGCCTTCAACGACGACGATTACCCCGCCCAACTCGACTTCGCTCCGCTCCACGACTTCGAGCACGCCGACGATCGTGCTGCCGACAGTGCCCACGCCCTCCGCGAGCATCCCTTCCACGAGCCTGCCCAGCATGTCGTCGCCCGTGACGTCGACGTCTTCACCGGGCCCGACCATCGCTCTACCCGAGGCTCCGGCCCCCACGTCGACGACGACGCGGACGCCGACCACGTCGCTCTCCTCGGGCTCGAACGCCGCGTCCGTCACGCCGCGCGCGGCGGCAGCAGCGCCGTCTGCTTCCATTCCCTCGGCAGCTGGCGTTGCGCCTGAAACGGTCGACAGCACGCTCGCCGGCCCGGTCGATGCGAGCGCTCCCGCGGCATCGCCGGTCGACACGGCGCCGGTCGCTGCCGCGCCTTCGACTGCGCTTGACGATGGCAGCATCGCCACGGTGTCTGACGAGGGCAATGGCATACCCACGGCAGCCATCTTCGGGCTGCTCGGCCTGCTCGGGATCGGCGGGGCCGGGATCCTCGCCATGCGGTCGCGCCGTCGCCGTGCGCCAGTGAAGGGCGACGCGCCGACTACCATTCCGGCACCCACCAGCGATCCCGTTCCGGCCCCCCGCATTTCCGGCGATCGCATGGTTGCCGACCGCGAGGTTGCGGATCGGGAGGTTGCAGGGCCGCAAGCGACACCGCAGCCGACGTTCGCGCCCAAGCCGGTTGTCGAGATCGTAGAGCGCGTGCGCTATCCCGCGACATCGACCACCGTGGCCGAGCCGCGCCCCGTCGCTGCGACCGCCATGGCGGAAAGCCGCGATACGCAGGTCCTCGACCGCGAACCTTCGCCCCGCGCGCATCGTCCGATCGCCCCTCGGGATCTCGAGGGCCCCGTGCCCACCGGCGCTGCGCGTGCGGACCTGCTCAACCGGATGGTTGCCGCAGCGCCCGACGAATCGAATCCCTTCGTTTCGCCCAAGGCCCGTCGCCGTCGCGCACGCGTCATTCTCCAGCATCGCGCGTTCCTGCAACGCCACAGCTCGGATGCGCGCTTCGATTGGCGGACGTATCGCCCGACGACAAAGTCCTCGACGCCTGCCGATACCCCGATGATCCCGGCCTGATCGCGTCGATCCCGCCTGCCGTCCGGCAGGCTTCATGGGCGGCTCCTCGCGGAGCCGCCCATTTCGTATGCGCGACGGGTCCATCACGAGACTGATTCGGTCGTCAGGAAGGGCATTCACGCCGTGACCAGGCCCGCGGACCATCATTTTGCAAAAATTTTTCGGTCGGATGGTCGGCGGGCCGCCGCCCTCGGGAAAACCAGCGATTTGAGTGATTTATGGCCGACCATGCTCGATATTCGATGTGCCGCATGTCGATAAACGACGATCAACATATCGTTTTTCGATATTTATCGATTGACGATATGCCGGATCGAATTTATTGAATGTCGATATCAAGCATATCGGAGAACGACAATGACCAAGACCCAATCCAACCGCCCCCTGGCTTTCGTAATGGCTGTCGCCGCGATGGCGACCTTCTGGATCCCGACGCTGTCGGATCCTGCCGAAGCGGCCCAGGCGAACCCGATCCAGATCACCATCGTGGCCGGCTCGCCCCAGCCGGTGCTGATGTAAGCGCACGGCAAACAGGGAGACCCGACATGACTTCGCTTACCCGTGATCCGCTGCTGGCCATCGCGAAAGGCCTCCTCCTTTTTCTCATGGGAGTGATGGCCTTCGCGGCGGTCGTCTGTCTCGTCGCGGTCCCGGGGATGTGGATTTTCCAAAGTTCGATCACGATCGAAATTGCCGAGAAAGCCAGCAACTACCCGGTGGCGACGCTGCTGGGCGCGATTTCGGGGCTGTTGCTGCTCGTCGTGGCGATGCTGGCGATGATCTTCCGCATCTTTCAGCTGCTGAAGCGCGTGGTCGACACCGTCGGGGAAGGCGATCCCTTCGTCCCGATCAATGCGACGCGGCTCACGCAGATGGCCTGGCTGACGCTCGGGGTGCAGATCGTCACCTTCCCGATGGCGGGCATCGGCCTCTACATTTACAACATCACCGAGGCGATCCGCGACAAGGATCCTGGCGACGCTTTCACCTTCGACGGCGGTATCGACGGCAACGGCCTGCTGCTGATGCTCATCCTCTTCATCCTGGCCCGCGTGTTCCGCAAGGGCGCCGAGATGCGCGCCGAACTCGAAGGCACCGTGTGATGCCCAAGGATCAGACGTCCGAAGAACAGACCCCCGACGAAGGAGGCACGATCATGGTGAAACTCGACGATGTCCTTTACGAGCGCCGCATGACGCTCACCGAACTGGCCGAGCGGATCGGCATCACGATCGCCAACCTTTCGATCCTCAAGACCGGCAAGGCCAAGGCAATCCGCTTCTCGACGCTCGAAGCGATCTGCCGCGAACTCGATTGCCAGCCGGGCGACTTGCTCGCCTACGTTCCGCAGGAAGGTCTCGGCGAGGACTGAGCTCCGCCACCGGAGCGCTCCCCCGGAATAGCGCCGCTTGCAATTTGCAGGCGGCGCACCTGCTTTTGCCGGCGCTACTACGCCTCAAAGCTTGACTTCGCGGGCTCCATACGCCAGTGGCCCGCCCCGACCGGTGGGACTCGTGCCCGCCGTTCATCCGTCCGAGACAGTTGGTGAGGGCTTCCCTCTTAATTTCCAGCCTAGACGGGGAACAGGAATTACTTTCGGCCCGCTCCTCCTCGCGAGGTGGTGCCACTTTCGCAGGGTTTGTCCCTGCGAGCTCCTTCCCCTTCGAACGGACTCGCCCGCCCCGCTTTCGAGCGGAGCGGACAAACGTAGCCGGTCGTTCGGGGGCTCACACCCCCTTGCGGCCATTGTGAAGGAGTAAGGCATGGATCGTTCGCAGAAAGCCGATTCGGTCGCCCAGCTCAATGCGGTCTTCAACGAGGTCGGCGTGGTGGTTGTCACTCGCAATCTCGGCATGACGGTGGCTCAGTCCACCGACTTGCGCAACAAGGTCCGCGAAGCCGGTGCGTCGTACAAGGTTGCTAAGAACCGTCTCGCCAAGCTTGCCATTGCGGATACCGACTATGACGGTATCGGCGAATTCCTGACCGGCCCGACGGCTCTGGCGACTTCGGTCGACCCCGTTGCTGCCGCCAAGGCCGTCGTCGATTTCGCCAAGACCACCGACAAGATCGAGATCGTCGGCGGTGCAATGGGTTCGCAGGTTCTGAACGCCGACGGCGTCAAGGCTCTCGCCTCGATGCCCTCGCTCGACGAACTGCGCGGCAAGCTGGTTGGTCTCATCCAGGCTCCGGCGACCAAGATCGCTCAGCTTTCGACCGCTCCGGCGGCCAAGCTGGCACGCGTCTTCAACGCCTACGCCACCAAGGATGCGGCCTGAGCCGTTTCGAAAGACGATTTCACCCGGCGCAATTTGCCGGGCCCACAAATCCAGGAGTGAAGTACCATGGCCGATATTGCCAAGCTTGTTGAAGAACTGTCGCAGCTGACCGTCCTCGAGGCGGCCGACCTCGCCAAGGCGCTCGAAGAGGCATGGGGCGTTTCCGCCGCTGCCGCTGTTGCCGTTGCTGGCCCCGCCGCCGGTGGCGCCGGTGGCGAAGCCGCCGCTGAAGAGAAGGACGAGTTCGACGTCATCCTTACCGGTGACGGCGGCAAGAAGATCCAGGTCATTAAGGAAGTCCGCGCCATCACCGGTCTGGGCCTCGCCGAAGCCAAGGCTCTCGTCGAAGGCGCCCCGAAGCCGGTCAAGGAAGGCGTGAACAAGGCCGAGGCCGAGGAACTGAAGAAGAAGATCGAAGAAGCCGGCGGCACCGTCGAGCTGAAGTAATCTTCCTTCCCATCCGGTCCGCCGGACGGGATGATACAGGAAAGGGCGGCTCCTCGCGGGGCCGCCCTTTTCGTTTGCGCTTGCGAAGGACCGGCGGTGCGTTCATAACGCGATATATAACGTGTTATGGAGATTCGCGTGCGTGACGTTGTTGCCGACATGGGCGGCGTGTTCCTGGGCTCGCGCCTGAAACGCCTGGGCGAGCGCTTGCAGGTCGATGCCGCGCAGATCATTTCCGATGCCGGGCTCCCGACCCAGCCGACGCACATGCCGCTGCTGGCGGCGCTCGCCGAGGGGGCGATGACGGTCGGTCAATTGGCCGAAGCCGTCGGGTCCAGCCAGCCGGGCGTCACCCGCGGCGTGGGGCAGCTCGCCAAACTGGGCTTCGTCGAATCCCGGGCGGGTAAGGATGCGCGCACGCGGCTGGTGGCGCTCACCTCCGCCGGCGAAGCGGCGATGGCGCGGGTCCGCGCGCGCGTCTGGCCGCCGGTGGGCCAAGCCGTCGAGGACTTGTGCGGGGGAGACGCCGCGCCGCTTCTCGCGCGGCTGGCGGCGCTCGAGACGGCGCTGGCCGAGCGGTCCATGCTCGACCGGGTTCGCGCGATGAAGCCGCGCCTCAGCCTCGTGGAATACAGCGACGATCTGGCCGGCGCGTTTCGCGACATCAACCGCGAATGGATCGAGGCCATGTTCACGATGGAACAAGCCGATCGCGACGTACTGGAAAACCCGCGCCGGGCGATCATCGATCCGGGCGGCTCCATCCTGTTCGTGGCGATCGAGGGCTTGGGGATCGTGGGCACGTGCGCGCTGCGAAACACCGGCGGCAAGGCGTTCGAACTGACCAAGATGGGGGTGCTGGAAGCGGCGCGAGGGCTCAAGGCCGGCGAGTTCCTGCTCGATGCCGCGATCCGGCGCGGTCTCGAACTGGGTGCCGACCCGCTCTACCTGCTCACCAATGCGCGCAATCGGGCCGCGATCCACCTCTACGAGAAGCTGGGTTTCCGCCACGACGAGGAAATCATGCAGCGCTACGGCGCGCGCTACGAGCGATGCAATGTTGCGATGCGCTTTCCCGGCGAGCCGCCCGCTCGTTCGTAAACGCCGTCTCGACTTTCGGGCTTGCAGTTGACGCAGCGTCAAGCGCTAGCAAAGCGTCATGACCGATTCGCTGACCATCGACGAAGTTGCCCGCCGCACCGGGCTGACGCCGCGCGCGCTGCGCTTTTACGAGGGGCGCAAGCTGGTCGCGCCACTGCGGACCGGCTCCGGACGCCGGCTCTATTCGCGTGCTGATCTCGAACGCCTGCATCGCATCGTCGCGCTGAAGCGCGCCGGTTTCGCCTTGTCCGACATTGCCCGGCTGTTGTCGCACCAATCGGTTCCGATCGCGCCGGTTCTCGAAGTGCAGCTTGCCGCGCTCGAAGCGCAGCGCGCCCAGATCGACGCTGCGGCACATGCGCTGCGCGCCGCCTTGTCCCGCATCGAGGGCGGCGAGCCCCTCGACACCGCGACTCTCTGCTCGCTGATCCGACATGGAGATACGATCATGACCCAGAAAGACGCGTGGGACGCCTTGAGCGAGCCTTATATGACCGATCAAGCGAAGGCCGATTTCGCCGCAGCCCGACCGCGAATGCCCGAGGGGTTCGACCAGGAAAGCTATGGCAAGGCCTGGGCCGACCTCGGCGCCAAAATAAAGGCGGCGCTACCGCTCGATCCGGCGAGCGGCGAGGCGCAGGCGCTGCTCGACGAATGGAACGCGCTGCTCCAGCCCTTCGCGGCGGTTGCGACCCCGGCGATGCGCGAAAGCGTGGTCCGGATGTACGACGACATTCGCAATTGGTCCGACGGCGCGCCGAGCCCCGGTTTCGATCACGAGGTTTGGCAGTTCATCCACGCCGCCGCGAAGGCACGCCCCGCCGCCTAAGCAACTATATTACGAATCCATGACAATGCGTGCTAACCCTTGGTCCGCACTCGTGGCGGGCTAAGGGCTCTGGCATGGCATACAGACTGAAACGCAAGGACAAGTCCGTCGAGGACGCCTTGCGACGAATAGCGTGCGAGCAGATCGATCGCGGGCTTCGCGCGATCGCGGAAGCCGAGACCGCCGTGGCGGTGCACGACGTGCGCAAGCGCTGCAAGAAGTTGCGCGGCCTCGCCCGGATGGTGCGGCCCGCCTTTTCCGATTTCGCGACGGAGAACGCGGCCTTCCGCGACATCGCCGGGCGCATTTCGCAAGCTCGCGACGCCAAAGTTATGCAGGATACGTACGACGCGCTGATGGAGCACTTTGCGGCTCAGGTCGATCGCAGCGCGCTCGGTTCGATCCGGCGCCGGTTCACGCTCGACCTCAAGGCGACGCGACAGGACGGGCTGGGCGATGCGCTGGGCGAGGTTGAAAGCGAGCTGCGCGCGGCGCGCGAGCGCGCGGCGGAATGGACGCTCGATGCAGGCAGTTGGGACGCCCTCCGGAAAGGCTTCGCCAAGACCTATGCGAAGGCGCGCAAAGCCGCGGCGAAGGCCCGCGAAAGCGGCTCCAGCGAGGACTTTCACGATCTGCGCAAGCGCATCAAGTACCATTGGTACCACACGCGGCTGCTCTCGGACGTCTGGCCCGAGCTGATGGCGGTGCGCGAAGCGAGCGCCAAGACGCTGGCGGACGAGCTAGGCAATCATCACGATCTTGCGGTGTTCGAAGCGTACCTCGCCGCCGATCCCGAACGCTATGGCGCGCCGCGCGACGTCGAGACAGCGATCGGCCTGGCGCGGGGTCGCCGCGCTCGGATCGAGGCGGAAGCCTGGCCCTTGTGCGATCGCCTGCTCGCGCAGGAGCCAAAGGCGCTCACGGCGCAGATCGGTGCCTTGTGGCACATCTGGAAGACGCCGCGCGAGACGACGGCCTGAGATCATGGGCCAGGAAATCGAACGCAAGTTTCTCGTGCGCGGCACGGGCTGGCGCGCGCTCGCCGATGCGGGCCGCAGCATTCGCCAGGCCTATCTGGCGCGCGGCACCGCGGAGATCCGGGTGCGGATCCTCGATGATCGCGAAGCGCGGCTGACAGTGAAGTCCGGCAAGCCCGGGCTCGAACGGCAGGAGTTCGAATACGCCATTCCCCTTGCCGATGCCGAAGCGATGCTGGCGTTGCGCACAGGCGACGTGATCGCCAAGCGGCGCCACCGTTTGCCGGCCGGGAACGGCCTTACGTGGGAGATCGACGTCTTCGGTGAGGCGCAGCATGGCTTCGTGCTCGCCGAAATCGAACTGACCGACAAACATGCCGCGTTCGCGAAGCCCGACTGGCTCGGCGACGAAGTGACCGGCGATCCGCGCTATTCCAACGCCGCGCTCGCGCTCACGCGGCGCAGTTGAGGCGTTCGCAGGCGCATGACGGTTTCATGAGGCCAGCGCTTCCCGCGCGGATCGCTCACTTCAGCGTGACGAGATAATCGATGATCGCCTTGCGCTTGGCCGGATCGGAGACCGGGAGGGCCATCCTGGTGCCCGGCACCATCTTCATCGGATTGGTCAGCCATTGATCGAGCGTCGCGCGGTTCCAGACGATGCCCGAAGCCTTCAGCGGCGCGCTGAAGGCATAGCCCGGCACCGCGCCCGCCTTTTCGCCGACGATGCCGTGCAGGCTCGGCCCAATGCCGTTCTTGCCCGGCTCGACCGAATGGCAGGCTCGGCACACGGCGAATTCGGCTGGCGGCGTACCGGCAGCGGCTATGGCGACCGGGGTCGGCGTGGCCTTCGACGGGCTGCCGGCCGACGGTGTCGGCTCGGTTGCAGTGTCGGGCGATGTGCTTTCGGATGCGGGCTCGCCGCCACAGGCCTGGAGCAGGAACACGGCGGGTAGAATGACAGGTAAAAGTCGCAGATTCATGATCAAGGGCACCTCGCGGCGGCCGTTCCTATTGCGCCGCGCCGCAGCGTCAAGAGGCGCTACTTGATCTTCCAGCCAAGGCGCACGCCCATCATGTCGATGCCGGGGTTCTGCTTGGAGTTGAACAGGCGCGCGTGGCTGATGTGCATCCAGCTCGCTTCCACCGCCAGCCGCTCGGTCACGCGATAGCCGAGCCCGATCTCCGGTTCGAACAGCACGCGGCTGCCGAGATCGGTCTCGCGCCCGCGCACCGGATCGAAGCGCGAGGACGGGCCATCGTGCACCACGAGGCCGACTGCCGGACGCAGGTAGACGCGGCGCTTGCCGATGGTCCAGCTGAGCCCTCCACCCGCGAACGAAGTGTCGCCCGCCGTGTTCACGCTGCCGATCAGGTAAGGCGCCGGTTTGCCGATTGCGCCGAGGCTTTCGATCGGTGCGAAGCGATAGCCGGCCGCGATATCCGCGCCGCTCTCTCCCGTATAGAACGTCAACGGCGTATCGACTGCGTGGACATAAGCGCCCGCGAACACCTCCTGCGCATGCGCGGTGACGGGCAACGCGGCCGTGGAGGACAGGACGAGCAAAGCAAGGCGGGACAAGCGCATCTTCGGGCAAACTCCGGCAGGAACGCGCTCGCTCCTGCCCGTGTTTTGCTTGCCGCAAGCTGAAGCGAAATGGCCCGGTGGGCAGAAAAGCGGTAGCCCCGGCGCGCGGGGCATTATAGGCGCGGGGCCGCCATGCGCGACACCGATTTCCTCGAATTGCCCGAAGAGCGGCCCTGGCGCGGCGAGTTCGCCGCGACGTTCGCGCTGTCGTGGCCGCTGGCGCTCGCCAACCTGCTGCAGATGTTGACGTATGCGGTCGACGTGATCTTCATCGCCCGGCTCGGCCCGCTGGAGCTTGCCGCATCGTCGCTGTGCGTTTCGTACTTCGCGCTGGTGACCTGGGGGCTGGTCGGGCTGACCGGCGCGGTGGCGCCGCTAATGTCCTCAGAGCTCGGCGCGCGCGCGCCTGCGCTGCGTCCGGTGCGGCGCGTGATGCGCATGGGGTTGTGGCTCGCGGTGCTTTCCGGCGCGCTGGGAATGATCGTGTGCCTTTTCGCCGACGAGCTGATGACCGCGACCGGGCAGGATCCGCGGATCATCGGCATGGCGCGCGAATACATGGGCGTGCTGCTGCTCTCGACGATCCCGATGATCGTCGCCAATGTGCTGCGCTCGTTCGTTTCGGCGCTCGGTCGCCCGGTGATCGCGACCGTGATCACGGCAGGCGGGATCGGCGTCAACGCGCTGGGCAACTACGCGCTGATCTTCGGCAATCTCGGCGCGCCTGCACTCGGCCTGACGGGCGCCGCGCTTGCCACGCTGACGACCTCGCTGGCGATCGTCGCGGCTTACTTCGTGGCGATCGCGTTGGACCCGCGGATGCATCGCTATCACATCCTCGGGTTCTGGTGGCGGGCGGACTGGCCGCGGATGCGCCAGCTGATCCGGGTCGGGTCTCCCATCGGGCTCACGGTCGTCGCCGAGGGCGGCATCTTCGCCGCGGCCGCGTTCATGATGGGCCGGCTCGGCCCGACCGAGTTGGCCGCGCACACGATCGCGCTGCAGCTTGCTGCGCTGGCCTTCCAGGTGCCGTTCGGGGTCAGCCAGGCCGCGACGATCCGGGTCGGCTATTTCTTCGGCGCGCGCGATCGCGACGGTGTGACACGCGCGGGCTGGAGCGCGCTGGCGATCGGCACCGGCTTCATGGCCTCGACCGCGCTTGCCATGCTCCTGGTGCCTCAGTGGCTGCTGACGCTGTACATCGATCCGTGGGACCCGGCGAACGCCGCGTTGGTCGCGCTGGCGCTGCGGTACCTCGGAGTCGCCGCCGCGTTCCAGTTGTTCGACGGCATTCAGTCGGTGGCGGCCGGGGTCCTGCGCGGCTTGCAGGACACGCGCGCGCCGATGTTCATCGCGATCTTCGCCTACTGGCTGCCCGGCTTCGGCACCGCCATGGTGCTCGGCTTCGGCACGCCGTTGCGCGGCGTGGGCGTGTGGCTCGGGCTTGCCATCGGACTGATCGTTGCTGCGGTGCTGCTGGTCACGCGCTGGCAACGGCGCGAGCGTCTCGGCTTGTTCGAGCGCACGCACGGGCCCGTCCCTCCACTCTGACCGCGCGCGCCGCGAACGCAGCGCGACATTTACCGGTTATTGCCCTCGTCCTGTCCCGAAAAAGGGGCCGCCGCGCGAAAAAAATCTTGTCGCGCGGGTGTTGACGCACATGTCCCGCAGGCACATATGCGGGCCGTTGGCACTCTCCATCCATGAGTGCCAACCCCAGTTTTTTAGACCATTGGATGAGGGAGAACCCCCATGAGTTTTCGTCCGTTGCACGACCGTGTTCTCGTGCGCCGCGTCGAGGCCGAGGAAAAGACGGCCGGCGGCATCATCATTCCTGACAGCGCCAAGGAAAAGCCCGCCGAAGGCGAGATCGTTGCTGCTGGCAACGGCGCTCGCTCGGACGATGGCAAGATCACGCCGCTCGACGTCAAGGTGGGTGACCGCGTGCTGTTCGGCAAGTGGTCCGGCACCGAGGTCAAGGTCGACGGTGAAGACCTGCTGATCATGAAGGAAAGCGACATTCTCGGTGTGATCGAGAAGGCGATGGCTCCGGCCTGATCGGCCGCGACTCCTTCAGTCTCAACACGAATTCAAGAGGAACAAAGATATGGCAGCCAAGGACGTCAAGTTCTCGCGTGACGCACGCGAAGGCATCCTGCGCGGCGTGGATACGCTCGCGAACGCGGTAAAAGTGACGCTCGGCCCCAAGGGCCGCAACGTCGTCATCGAGAAGAGCTTCGGTGCGCCCCGCATCACCAAGGACGGCGTGACCGTCGCCAAGGAAATCGAGCTCAAGGACAAGTTCGAGAACATGGGCGCGCAGATGCTGCGCGAAGTGGCCTCGAAGGCGAACGATGCCGCCGGTGACGGCACCACCACGGCGACCGTGCTCGCGCAGTCGATCGTGCGCGAAGGCATGAAGTCGGTTTCGGCCGGCATGAACCCGATGGACCTCAAGCGCGGCATCGATCAGGCCGTGATCAAGGTCGTCGAGAACCTCAAGAACCGTTCGAAGGACGTTTCGGGCTCGTCCGAGATCGCCCAGGTCGGCGTGATTTCCGCCAATGGCGACCGTGAAGTCGGCGAGAAGATCGCCGAGGCCATGGAAAAGGTTGGCAAGGAAGGCGTGATCACCGTCGAAGAGGCCAAGGGTCTTGAATTCGAACTCGACGTCGTCGAAGGCATGCAGTTCGACCGCGGCTACCTCTCGCCCTACTTCGTCACCAACCCCGACAAGATGACGGTCGAGCTCGAGAACCCGTACATCCTGATCCACGAGAAGAAGCTCTCGAATCTGCAGTCGATGCTGCCGATCCTCGAAGCCGTGGTGCAGTCTGGCCGTCCGCTCCTCATCATCGCCGAGGACATCGAGGGCGAGGCTCTGGCCACGCTCGTCGTCAACAAGCTGCGCGGCGGCCTCAAGGTCGCGGCCGTGAAGGCGCCTGGCTTCGGTGACCGTCGCAAGGCCATGCTCGGCGACATCGCCACCCTGACCCAGGGCGAGATGATCTCCGAGGACCTCGGCATCAAGCTCGAGAGCGTTACCGTCGGCATGCTTGGCGAAGCCAAGAAGGTCACGATCGACAAGGACAACACGACGATCGTCGACGGCGCCGGTTCGAGCGAAGAGATCAAGGCTCGCGTCGAGCAGATCCGTTCGCAGATCGAGAACACCACGAGCGACTACGACCGCGAGAAGCTCCAGGAGCGCCTCGCCAAGCTCGCCGGCGGTGTGGCCGTGATCAAGGTTGGCGGTGCCACTGAAGTCGAAGTGAAGGAGCGCAAGGATCGCGTCGACGACGCGCTGCATGCGACTCGCGCCGCGGTTGAAGAAGGCATCGTCCCCGGCGGCGGTACCGCGCTGCTCTACGCCACCAAGGCGCTCGAAGGCCTGACCGGTGAGAACGAGGACCAGACTCGCGGCATCGACATCGTTCGTCGCGCGCTTCAGTCCCCGATCCGCCAGATCGCCGAGAACGCCGGCTTCGACGGCGCCGTCGTTGCGGGCAAGCTGATCGACGGCAACGACGAGAAGCAGGGCTTCAACGCTGCGACCGACGTCTATGAAGACCTCGTCGCCGCGGGCGTGATCGACCCGACCAAGGTCGTGCGCACCGCGCTGCAGGATGCGGCCTCGGTCGCCGGCCTGCTCATCACCACCGAAGCGGCGGTGAGCGAGCGTCCGGACGACATGCCCGCCATGCCCGCCATGCCGGGCGGTGGCATGGGTGGCATGGGCGACATGGGCTTCTAAGTCCCGACGTCCATTCTACCGAAACCGAATCCGGGTCGGAGAGTTCGCTCTCCGGCCCGTTTTCGTGTCTCCAACGTTTTGCTCGCATCGCGCGGGATGGGCATAAGCCCGACATTCGCCGACAAAGCGTGGTTTGTCATCGACGAATGGTGCGCCTGCCACGATCGTTCGCGGCGGCGCAGGATTGTGTCTCAAGGCCTTTGTGCGTAGTCTCTTATCACGAGGGATCAACGCGCTACCCATGGTGAAAGCCGCGACCGCCCCGTCCGAAACCCGATGCGCGTTTTCGTCGGTGCGGCGGTTAAGCTTTTCCTCAGGTGGCCTAGGATAGGGTAACTCCTGCATGGCACTGGCAGGCAACATATCTGTTTTCAAACGCGTCGTCGCAGCCCTGGCGCTGAGCGCGGCTGCGCTGGCGCCGCTGGGCACGGCGCAGGCGGCGGGCAGCGAAGTCGAGCTCGCGTTCGACAAGACGTTCGGCACCGAACAGCGCGGCCCGCGGGTCTACGACACTGCGTTCGAAGCGCGCATCGCCAGCCTCGCCAACGCCTCGCAAGGCCGCATCGGCGTGGCTGCGATGGATCTCAAGACCGGCAAGGTCGTCGACGTACTGGGCGACCAGCGCTTTCCGATGGCCAGCACCAGCAAGATCGCGATCGCCGCAACCTTCATGGAAGGCGTCGAGCAGGGCCGCTGGAGCCTCACCAGCGAATTCCCGATGATGATGCCGGTGCGCTCCGAACCGTTTTCGACTGCGGTCGCGCCGGTGCGGGCCGGGGAATACTATTCGGCCGAGCGCCTGATCGAACTGATGCTCACGCGCAGCAACAATTACGCCACCGACGCCCTGCTGCGCGTCGTCGGCGGCCCGCGCGCGGTCAATGAATGGACGCGCCGCGCCGGGATTACGGACTGGCAGATCGACCGCGACATCGCCACGCTGGTGCGCGACGACGGTGCCATAAACCCCGCCGAAGTGATCGACACGCGCGACAGCGCGACGCCGCTCGCCATGGTTCAGCTGCTCGCAGGTCTGCACGAAGGCAAGTGGCTGTCCGATCGCAGCCGCGCCGTCATTCTCGGCGCCATGGGCCGCTGCGTCACCGGCAAGCGCCGGATCGTCGCCAATCTGCCGAGCGAAGCACGAGTCGCGCACAAGACTGGATCGCTGTTCAACACCTCGAGCGACGTCGGCATCATCCAGACGCCTGACGGCCGTTCCTTCGCAGTCGCGATCTATGTGACGGGCCAAGGCACGCGCCTCAACCGCGAGGCCCGCATCGCCTCGATCGCCCGCGCGCTCTACGACGGCTACGAACAAGGCAAATTCGGCGTCGTCCGCACCGCGGCGCGCTGAACCCAGCGCGCTGGCCGCGCCGGGCTGCGGCCCGGGCTCACGACGCGCTCCCTAAGGAGTCAGTCCACCTTGGTCGGCGCGGGTGCGCGCTCGACCCTGCCCCGATCCCTTTCAAATCGCTTCGCATTTCTTCGGGAATCCTCTGAGCAGGGCGCGGGCGATTCCAGGAATCGCTCCGATCCCGCGCGAGTGACGGTTTACAGCGACCCGCCCGTCGCGATCTACCGTGTCGAGTGCGAAGCGGCGCGCGCGGCTTGAGCCACGCTCCTGGCGGAGCCGGGTGGTGTCGCTTCGATCATCCGATGTCCGGGGCCGTGCGATGAAGCGCTATGAATATCTCGACAGTCTGCGCGGGATCGCAATCCTCGGGGTCGTCCTGACGCATGCCGGGCTGGCCGTCGAAGGTCTGCCGCAAGGGCTCGAGTCCTTTTCGCGCAGCGGCCTGCGCGGCGTGCAGCTGTTCTTCATGGTCAGCGCGCTCACGCTCTGCCTCGTGTCGAAGCCGGACAGCCTCGACTTAAGGCGCTTCTATCTGCGACGCTTCTTCCGCATTGCACCCATGTTCTACGCCGCGGCGATGTTCTATGCGCTCGCCCGCGGGCTACTCGACATTAGTTTTGCGCCGGTTCCGGTGACGCTGCTGGATGCCGTCACGACCGTCTTGTTCGTGCATGGCTTCAACCCGCACGGGATCAACAATGTCGTGCCGGGTGGTTGGAGCATTGCTTCGGAAGCGATCTTCTACGCGCTGTTTCCCCTCGTGTTGGTCCATGCGCGCAGCGTTCGGCTATGGCTCGGGATTGTCGCGGTGTCGTTCGCCATTGCTCTGGCCAATGCGGCCATCCCGCGCGTGATGGGGATCGAGGATCCGATGTGGCGGGATTTCTTCCACTTCAATTTCCTGACGAACCTGCCTTCGTTCGCGACCGGGGTGTTGATCTTCACCATTCTCCGCAAGACCGGCGCATCGGCGTCGAACGGGCGCTGGCGCGTCGCCGCTCTTGCCGCAATCATCGCGGCGATCGTCACGCTGGGAGCCATGGGCAGCGCGATACCGGGGGACCAGTTGCTGATGATCCCCATCCTGGGGACGCTGACCTGGATGGCTGCCGTGACGGAGCCGAGACTCATCGTCAACCGACCGCTGTCTCTGCTCGGCGAGCTCAGCTTCAGCATCTACTTGTTGCACTTCATCGTGCTGCACTACGTGGATGCGCTGGTCCCGCAGGACCTGGCGCCCATCGCCCGGCTGGGAATGCTTTACGGTGCGACGGTCGTCATTTCGGCGCTGCTTGCCTGGGGGACATACCGCTTTATCGAACGTCCCGGGATCCGCATCGGCCACCGCCTCTCAGAACAGTTCGGCCGTTCCCGTCAAGCACCCGCCACCGCCGAGTTCGGCGTCGGGCCAACGTGAGCCGTCGCCCGCCTCGTGGATCGCTTCGGGAATGCAGGTCATGTCGGCGAACTCGCGTGCGAACATCGCGCGGATCAAGTCGCGGCCCTGGACGGGCGCCTGCGTGACCTGGTGATTGGCCGCATCCGGCGCGTCAAGCGCGGCGAGCCCCTCGGCATCGCTGGCGTTATAGCGTGCGACCCAGGTTTCGACGATGGCTTTGGACGCCATCATTCGGATCCTCCCTTCTGGTTCAGGGAGCGCCCACAAAAGAAGAGGGGCGCTCCGGTCGACCGGAGCGCCCCTCGACGTTTGCAAGCGGATCGAAGCTTACTGCTTCATCTCAGCTTCGGCGTCGCGAGCGGCGTTCTCGGCGGCGTCGGCGGTGTCGCCAGCGGCGTCGGCGGCTTCGGCGCCAGCGTCCTTGGCGGCTTCGCCCATTTCGTCGGCGGCGGCCGAAGCGTCGGCAGCGGCGTCACCCATGGCGTCGGCGGCGTCGGTCGCCATCATGCCCATGTCGTCGGCAGCCGACGAAGCCGTGGCTTCAGCGGAGTCCTGAGTGGTTTCCGAGCAAGCAGCGAGAGTGAGCGCGCCGATGGTAGCGGCAGCGGCGAGAACGATCTTGCGCATGTGGTTGTATTCCTTGAACAGCGATTGGAACGAGCACGGCTTAGACCGGCCCGAAAGCCTACCCATCGGATAGACTTCGCCGCGTGAAATAAACGTCTTGTCGCATAGGCGCAAGTGCATGCCGACGATTCGCACATCAGCCGGTCGCAATTCACCTCAGATTACGACAGTAAACGCAAACTGTGGCAAGGATATGTCCATTTCCGGGAAACGTGCCCCAATTGCGCTCCGAGCCCGTCGTTCTTGTCCCAGATCATTGCCACAGATGGGAAATGACCTTGCGCGCGCGCGCTGCTAGGGACCGGTCATGGAGCCCAAGCAGCATCTCTACCTGGTCGACGGATCGGCCTATATCTTTCGCGCCTATCATCGCCTCCCGCCGCTGACGAACCCGGAAGGCACCCCGGTCGGTGCGGTCTACGGTTACACGACGATGTTGTGGAAACTGGCCGAGGATCTCAACAAGGCGGACGGGCCGACGCATCTCGCAGTGATTCTCGACAAGTCGTCGCATTCGTTCCGCAACGAGCTCTACGATCAGTACAAGGCCAATCGCCCGCCGCCGCCTGAGGACCTCGTCCCGCAGTTCCCGCTGATTCGCGACGCGACCCGCGCTTTCAGCTTGGCCTGTATCGAGGAAGAAGGCTTCGAGGCGGACGATCTCATCGCCAGCTACGCCCGCGCCGCCACGCGACGGGGCTGGGACGTGACGATCGTCTCGTCCGACAAGGACCTGATGCAGCTCGTCGGCCGGTGCGGCGATCCCGCCGACGGCCATGAAGGTGGCTGCATCGACATGCTCGACACGATGAAGAACGCGCGGATCGACGTGCCCGAAGTGATCGAGAAGTTCGGCGTTCCCCCCGAGAAGGTGGGCGACGTGCTCGCGCTGATGGGCGATTCGGTCGACAATGTCCCCGGCGTCTACGGGGTTGGCCCCAAGACCGCGACCAAGCTCATCCAGGACTACGGCGATCTCGAATCGGCACTGGCCGCCGCGCCGGAGATGAAGAAGTCCAAGCTGCAGGAACGCTTGATCGAGCAGGCCGACATGGCGCGCCTCTCGCGCGTGCTGGTGACGCTGAAGGAAGATTGTTCGCTGCCGATCGCGATCGAGGACTTCAGGCTCGATGCGATCCCGCCGGAACCGCTTGGCGCCTTTCTCGAGACGCACGGCTTCACCAGCTTGCTGAAGCGCCTGCATGCCGGCTCGGGCAGCCCCGAACAGGCGACTCGGCTCAATCCGGCCAAAGCCGTGACCGCCGGCGCGGCCCCCGCCGAAGGCGCGGCGCGCCAGCCGCTGCCGGAGATGCCGCCGGTCGATCGCGAGGCCTACAAGTGCGTCACCACCGTCGGCGAACTCGACGAATGGATCGCGCGGTCTGCCGCGGCGCGCGTGGTCGCCATCGACACCGAGACCTCCGCGCTCGATGCGATGCGCGCCGATCTGGCCGGGATCAGCCTGGCGCTCGGCCCCAACGATGCCTGCTACATTCCGCTCGGCCATGGCGGGACCGACATGTTCGCGGAGAAGCCCGAGCAGGTTGCGAAGGACGAAGCGCTCGCGCGGCTGAAACCGCTGCTGGAAAGCGATGCCATCCTCAAGGTCGGGCAGAACATCAAGTACGACATCAACGTGCTCGCCCGGCACGGCATCGAGGTGGCGCCGGTCGACGACACCATGATCGTCTCGTTCTGCCTCGATGCAGGCCGCCAGCTCGAAGGCATCGGCGGCGGGCACGGGATGGACGAATTGTCCGAGCGGCACTTGTCGCACACCACGCTGACTTTCAAGGACATCTGCGGCAGCGGCAAGAAGGCGATTCCCTTCGGCGAAGTCCCGCTCGATCGCGCGACGCAATATGCCGCCGAGGATGCCGACGTCACCTGGCGCCTGCACGCCCACCTCAGGCCCCGGCTCTCGTTCGAGGGTGGGACGCGGATCTACGAGCGGGTCGATCGCCCGCTGATCCCGGTGGTCGCGCACATGGAGCGTCAGGGCATCAAGGTCGATCGCGACAAGCTCGCGCACCTTTCGAGTCAGTTCGCCGAGGCCATCGGCGGGATCGAGAAGGAGGTATTTGCCAGCGTCGGTCAGGAATTCACCATCGGCAGCCCCAAGCAGCTGGGCGAAATCCTGTTCGACAAGCTGGGCTACAAAGGCGGCCGCAAGGGCAAGTCGGGCCAGTACTCGACCGATCAGGCCGTGCTCGAAAAGCTGGCAGGCGAGGGCGCCGAAGTCGCCAACAAGGTGCTCGAATGGCGCCAGCTTTCCAAGCTGCGCTCGACTTATACCGAGGCGCTGCAGGCCGCGATCAACCCCGATACCGGCCGCGTCCATACCTCGTATTCGCTGGTCGGCGCGCAGACCGGGCGGCTTTCCTCGACCGATCCCAACTTGCAGAACATCCCGATTCGCACCGAGATCGGCCGCCAGATCCGCGACTGTTTCGTCGCCGAGCCGGGCAACGTGCTGCTCTCGGCCGACTATTCCCAGATCGAACTGCGCCTTGCCGCCCACATGGCGGACGTGCCGAGCCTCAAGGAAGCCTTCGCCAACGGCGAGGATATCCACTCGCGCACCGCGATGGAAATGTTCGGCACGGTCGATCGCGACACCCGCGGCCGCGCCAAGACGATCAACTTCGCGATTCTCTACGGCATTTCGCGTTGGGGGCTCGCGGGCCGCCTCGGCACCGAGCCCGACGAGGCGCAAGCGATGATCGACCGCTATTTCGAGCGCTTCCCCGGTATCCAGCGCTACATCCACGAGACGCTCGAGACGGTGCGCGCGCTGGGCTATTCGGAGACGCTGTTCGGCCGCAAGACCTGGTTTCCGCGCATCACGTCGAAGAATCAGGCCGAGCGCCAGGGCTCGGAACGCGCCGCGATCAATGCGCCGATCCAGGGCACCAGCGCCGACATCATCAAGCGCGCCATGGTCCGCATACTCCCCGCGCTCGCCGATGCGGGCCTGCCCAACGTGCGGATGCTGCTGCAAGTGCACGACGAACTGGTGTTCGAGCTGCCCGAAGGCGATGTCGAAGCCGCCGCTCCGGTGATCGAGCGGGTGATGAGCGAAGCCGCGCTGCCGGCGGTGAAGCTCGACATCCCGCTCGGCGTCGAGATCGGCCACGGATTGAGCTGGGGCGCGGCGCACTGATCGGCAGCGAAATCCTCCGACCCTGCACAGACAATCACGACACCCGCTTGCAAATGCTGCGATGCAGCATAATCTAGGGGCATGCTGGACCCGTATCATCAACTGATCGGTGGCCTGCCCGAATGGGCACAGCAGTCGGTCACCGCCGCCATCATCGCTTTCATCGCGGTCACGGTCGCGCTCGTCATCCATGCAGTGGTCTTCCGCGTGTTGCGAAGACTGGCGGGTGCCACCGCGTCGAAATCCGATCATATCCTGGTGTCTCGCATCGCGCGGCCCACCCGCTGGGCCTTGATAGCCCTCGCGCTGGTGGTGGCGGCGCGCGAGACACCGGCGCTCGAAGCCGTGTGGGAGCGGCTCGGCGGGCTGGTGATGCCGCTGATGATCGGCTGGATGGCGCTCGCCATCCTCCACGCCCTGGTCGAAACCGCGATCCTGCGCAGCGACATCTCGATGGACGACAACCGGCGCAACCGCCGGAAGCGAACGCGGATCTCGATCTTCGGGCGGATCGCCAGCTTCGCGATCGTGTTCGTCACCGTCGGGATGATGTTGCTCTCGATTCCCGGGGTGCGCGACATCGGCGTGACGCTGGTCGCATCGGCAGGTCTGGCGGGCCTTGCGGTCGGCGCGGCCGCGCAACCGGCGCTCAAGTCGCTGATCGCGGGCTTCCAGATGGCGCTGACCGAGCCGGTGGTGATCGGCGATGCCGTGATCATCGGCGGCGAGTGGGGCTGGATCGAGGAGATCCGGATGACCTACGTCGTGGTCAAAGTCTGGGACGAACGGCGGCTTGTGGTCCCCACGCAGAAGTTCCTCGACGAGATCTTCCAGAACTGGACCAAGACCACATCGCAGCTGCTCGGAACCGTGATGCTCTACGTCGATCCGATGACCGAGCTCGAGCCGTTCCGGGAGAAGTTCTACGAGCTGGTCGAAAGCAACGCGCGTTGGGATAAGCGGGTGAAGCACATGCAAGTGACCGAGCTCACGCGCGATGCAATCGAGGTGCGTTTCCTGATGACCGCCAAGGATTCGCCCACCCTGTTCGACTTGCGCTGTGACATTCGCGAGGCGCTGATCGCCTGGATTCGCGAGACTCGGCCCGAAACGATCGTGCGCAATCGCATCATGCCGGTTTCGGCGGTCGAGCTGAGTGCGACGCCGTCGATGGTCGAAATGATCGGCGAACGCAGCGATACCGCGGATCGCGCGCGCGCGGCCAACGCCTGACGGCTTCGCCCCGGCAAGACACTAGAGCGCGATGGTTTCGGTCAGGCGCAGCCTCGCGCGAAAGGCGGGGTCGTGGCTCACGCACAGGATCGCGCCGTCGTAATCCGCCAGCGCCATCTCGAGCAGTTCTAACGAAGCCAGATCGAGGTGATTGCTGGGCTCGTCGAGCACCAATAACTGCGGCGGCTGCGGCCTTGCGAACAGCCCGGCGAGTGCGAGGCGCATGCGCTCCCCGCCGGAGAGGCTTGCCGGATCGCGCTCCGCCCAGGTGTTGCGAAACCCCGCGGCCGCGAGCGCCGCATGCGCCGCGTGCGCGTCGAGACCGGGTGCGAGCCGGCGGATCGCATCGAGCACGGTCGCGGTCCCATCCAGCAGTGTCAGATTCTGGTCGAGCAGAGCCGAACGATCGCGATCGCACCGGACTTCCCCATGCGCGGGGGGCTCGAGTCCCAGCAGGATGCGCACGAGACTGGTCTTGCCTGCGCCGTTGCGACCCGTGAGGGCGATTCGCTGCGGCCCGCGCACCACGATATCGAGCGGGCCGAACAATTGCCGCGCGTCGCGCCGGCAGACGATGCCGCGCGCTTCGATCAGCACGTGGTTCATCGCGAGACCGCAGGACGGCAGGTCGAGCCGGACCGGATCGAGCACTTCGATCCGTTCGCGGACCGCGGCAAGCTCCGCCTGTGCCTCGCTCACCACCGCATCGCCTTGCCCGCGCACGCGCCCGGCAGTGGCCTCGGCCTGACGTTTGCGCGCGCCGAACAGGATCTTCGGTTCGCCACCGCGCGTCCCGGCCTGCCGACCTCGCGCATCGCGCCGCGCCTGCTTCTCGCGCGCCTGCTGGCTTTCGCGCCGAGCTTGCGCCAGGCCCTGCCGGCCCTTTTCGACGTCGCGTTGGGCCGCTTCGCGCTCAGCGTCCCGACGCTCGGCAAACAGCGCCCAGCCGCCGCCGATGCGGTGGACGCCCGTTTGGGTGAGCTCGATGATCGCATCGACGTCGGCGAGAAGCGCGCGGTCATGGCTGGCGACGATCGCGCCACCGGGCCAGCTTGCGAGCAATTGCGCCACCGCCGCGCGCCCTTCGGCATCGAGATTGTTGGTCGGTTCGTCGAGCAGCAGCACGTCGGGTTCGCCCAGCAGCATGCCGGCGAGCATCAGTCGGGTGCGCTCGCCCCCGCTCAGCGTAGCCAAAGGCCGGTCCGGCGCGACCTCGGCGAAACCGGCCGCGGCAAACGCGGCCTCGAGCCGGGCGGGCAGGGACCAGTCGGCGCGGTCGAGATCGTCGGCGCGCGCCTCGCCCGCTTCGATCCGCGCAATCACCGCCAGCGCATCCGCGCATTCGAGCGCATCGCCCACGGTCGCGTCGGCGGCACGGGGCAGCTGGCGCAAGCTGGCAACGCGCGCTTGTGTCGTGATTGTGCCTGCGGCCAGCGGATATTCACCCGCAATCGCGCGCAGCAGGGTCGACTTGCCCGAACCGTTACGACCGACAAGGCCCAGAATCTCGCGGCCCAGCGCGAAAGTCAGATCGGAAAACAGGCGAGTGCCATCGGGCGTCGCGCACGAAACGCGGTCGAGTGTCAGCAATGTCATGGGTCAACACCGGCAAATAGCGTGAGGAAGGGCTGCTATGTGCTCAGATGTTCATCGGACCGGCGTCTCCGTTTAAAGCCAGAAAGATACTACCGCGCGTTTTCTGCAACGGCAAGGACTGCGCGGGATGGATGATCCCGCGCAGTCCTGCAGCGATCAGTCGCCGTGCTTCTTCTCGCGAATCGGCTCCAGCATGCCGGGCGTGATGAAGCCGATCGGCTCCACCGCCATGGCGCGCTTCTTCAGTTCGCCCTTCATCTTGTTGTATTCTTCTTCCATCTCGGCCGTCACGGTCGCGCGGCTGTCTTCCAGCGCTTCCTCGAATTCCGCTCGCGATACGGTGCTGACTTCGGCGCCGTGCTTGCGGATCGCGATCAGGCCGGCGCGGCGCACCACGTCTTCCAGATCGGCGCCGGTGAAGCGCTCGGTCCGCGCGGCGATGTCGGCCAGCGAGACGTCCTCGCCCAGCGGCATCTTGGCGGTGTGGATGCCGAGAATGTGTTCGCGGCCCGCCTGGTCGGGAGTGCCGACGTAGACCAGCTCGTCGAAGCGACCCGGCCGCAGCAGCGCCGGATCGAGCAGCGCCGGGCGGTTGGTGGCGCCCACCAGCACGACCGATTGCAGATCCTCCATGCCGTCCATCTCGGTGAGCAGCGTATTGACCACGCGTGCGGTCACTTGCGGCTCGCCCATCGAACCGCCCGATCCGCGCGCGGGCACCAGGCTGTCGATCTCGTCGATGAAGATCACGCAAGGCGCGACTTGCCGGGCGCGGGCGAACAGCTTGGCGATCTGCTGTTCGCTCTCGCCGTACCATTTCGACAGCAGGTCCGAGGACTTGATCGAGATGAAGTTGGCATCTGCCTCCTTGGCGACGGCCTTGGCCAGCAGCGTCTTGCCCGTGCCCGGAGGCCCATAGAGCAGGAAGCCCTTGGCCGGGCGAATGCCCAGCTTGTGGAAGCTTTCCGGGTTCTTGAGCGGAAGTTCGATGCCTTCCTTCAGCTTCATCTGCGCATCGTCGAGCCCGCCGATGTCTTCCCAGCCGATGTCCGGCACTTGCACCATGACTTCGCGCATCGCGCTCGGCTGGACGCGCTTGAGCGCCTCGACGAAATCGTTGCGCTCGACCGAAAGGCTTTCGAGCACTTCGGCCGGGATCGTGCGCTCCTCGAAATCGATTTGCGGCATGATCCGGCGCACCGATTCGATCGCCGCCTCACGCGCGAGCGCGGCGATGTCGGCCCCGACGAAGCCGTGCGTGGTGCGGGACAGCTCCTTGAGGTCGACATCGGCGCCGAGCGGCATGCCGCGCGTGTGGATCGTCAGGATCTCGCGACGACCGCTTTCGTCCGGCACGCCGACGATGATCTCGCGATCGAAGCGACCCGGACGGCGCAAGGCCGAATCGATCGCTTCGGGGCGATTGGTGGCGGCGATCACGACCACGTTGGCGCGGCTGTTGAGGCCGTCCATCAGCGTCAGCAACTGCGCGACGAGGCGTTTCTCGGCTTCGCCGTGGACCTGGTCGCGCTTGGGCGCGATCGAATCGATCTCGTCGATGAAGATGATCGCGGGACTGGACTTGGCCGCCTCCTCGAACACTTCGCGCAGCGCCTTCTCGCTCTCGCCATAGCCCGAACCCATGATCTCGGGGCCGTTGATGAGCAGGAAGTTCGCGTCGCTCTCGTTGGCGACCGCCTGCGCGAGGCGAGTCTTGCCGGTGCCTGGCGGGCCATGCAGCAACACGCCCTTCGGCGGATCGACACCCAGGCGCGTGAACAGCTCGGGATAGCGCAGCGGCAGCTCGACCATCTCGCGCAGCGCGGTAATCGTCTCGCCCATGCCGCCGACATCGTCGTAGTTGATGTCGCCGCGCGGGCCTTGCGCTTCCTCGAACATTTCGCGCAGTTCGACCTCGGTGTTCTCGTCGATATGGACGATGCCTTTGGGCACGGTCGAGACGACGTTGAGGCGGATCTGCGTGAGGGCATAGGCGGGCGCGTTGAACATGCGGCGCAGCTGCGGCGGAATGTCCGCGACTTGCTGCTGGCCAGTCGTGGCGACGAGGTCGCCCTGAACCATCGGCCGGCCCGCGAAGTTGCGCTTTAGCGCCACGGTCGGGCCCTGCAGCCGCATTTCGCGATGCGCCGGAGCGAAGACCACGCGTTGCGCAGGCCGCGATTCGGCCTTTCGCACGCGCACGTGCTCGCCCGAGCCGACTTCGGCGTTGCCGCGCTGCAGGCCGTCGAGGCGGATCACTTGCAGATCCTCGTCCTCGGGATAGGCGAGCATCGCGCGCGCCACCGTCATCTGCTTGCCGTTGATTTCGAGCGTGTCGCCCTCGAGCGCGCCGATCGCGGACAAGGATGCGCGCGACAGGCGGGCGATCCCGCGACCGCTTTCTTCCTGCCTCGCGGCGGCAACCTGCAATTTGATGGTACGTACGTCTTCGTCGGTGGCAGCCTCGGCCATGCGCGTCCTTCCCGTTAGCCGGTCCAGACGGACCTACCTTGACAGCCCAACAGCTAGGAACTCGTCGAGGGGTTTTCAAACGGGAGCGTGCAGGCAGCACCGTAAAGGCGGTTTCACCCGCTTGGTGTGCCGACCATGCAATGGGCAAAAAAAGTGGCCCGATCGTTTCCGACCGGGCCCTGGAAGTTTGGGAGAGGATGCCTGAAAGGCAGGGTCTTTATGACTTCGACTCGGTTTTTGTGCAAGTGCGAAATGCTCATAGAGGGGTGTAAAATTGACAACTGATTCATGTTTCGAAGCATCGTGTTGATTTTGCGTCGAAAAAATTTTGGCTGGAGCGGGGGTTCGCAATCTGACGGTCGCGGGGCCGTCGCAATGACACCGGGCAGGAGCGATTGCGCTGCACTGCACCAATAAGGGGAGTGCCAAATCTTGCCGGGCTTTCGGCGACCTTGGCGAGCGTCGCCGGCCTTGACGTGCTTCGCCGACCTTGGCGGTCAGTGCGCCAGGAACAGCGCCAACGGTCCGGTTCCGTCCAGAAAGTGCGCGGTCACGCCGCCGAACAGGAATTCGCGCATGCGGCTCTTGCCGAAGGCGCCCATCACCAGCAGCGAAGCGCCGCTCAGTCCCACCGCGACGGCCAGCGTCTCCTCGGTCGACCCGCGCCGTTCGATTTCCTGCAACTGCGCATGGATATCGTGGCGCGAGAGATAGCGCAGCGCATCGGCTGCCGGGAAACCACCCATCTGGTCGATCACGGTGATGAGATCGACGGTACCGCAGCGGCTCAGCAGGGGCACCGCGCTGCGCAGCGCGAAAGCGGCTTCCTCGCTGCCGTTCCAGGCGATGCAGGCCTTTTCGATGGGAAAGGCGAGCGGCGCATCGTCGGCGACGCGAATCACCGGAATGGTGGCGGTCAGCGCCAGATCGCCGGCTAGCCCTTCGCCGCGCGAAACCACGACCACATCGGCGAATCGCGCTGCGCTGGCGAGCGATTCGACCGGATCGCCTTCCACGCTGAGCACATCGAACGCCACGTCTTCGCGTGCGAGGCGGGCCTTGACCGCTTCGGCGCGCTGATCGCGATCGTCGCGGATGCGATCGAGCGCTTCGCTCGCGAAATAGGTTCCGCCCATCGGATCCATCACGACGTGGGCTGCAATCGGCATATTGACCAGCGCGGTGACATGGCCACCGATCGACCTGGCGAGACTCAGCGCGGTTTCGAGCCGGGCATTGAAGCCGGCGGGACCATCGGCGCTGACGAGAATGGATTTCATGACAGCTCTCCTTTTCAGCTCGGAGTCTAACCGGTCGAACGGCGATTTCCATGACCAGGATCAAACATTCTGTAACTGGACCGCGCGGTGCGGCTTGGCTATCGCCGGGGGCGGCGCTGCATCGCAGCAGGTCAATGTCACGCAGAGGAGCCGCCGAACGATGAACAAGCTTTACCCCGATGCCGCCGCGGCGCTCGACGGCCTGTTGCGCGACGGCCTGCTGATCGCGGCCGGCGGGTTCGGCCTGTGCGGCATTCCCGAGCGACTGCTCGATGCGGTGCGCGACAGTGGCGTGAAGGACCTGACGTTCGCTTCGAACAACGCCGGTATCGACAACGAAGGCATCGGTAAGCTGCTGCGCACCAAGCAAGTGAAGAAGATGATCGCCAGCTACGTGGGCGAGAACAAGGAATTCGAACGCCAGTTCCTCGCCGGCGAGCTCGAAGTCGAGTTCTGTCCGCAAGGCACTCTGGCCGAGCGCATGCGCGCGGGCGGCGCGGGCATTCCCGGCTTCTACACCAAGACCGGCGTCGGCACCCAGATCGCCGAGGGCAAGGAAACCAAGGTGATGGAGGGCCGCAACGGCTCCGAGGAATACGTGCTCGAAAAGGGCATCTTCGCCGATCTCGCGCTGGTGAAGGCGTGGAAGGCGGACGAGACCGGCAACGTCGTGTTCCGCAAGACCGCGCGCAACTTCAATGTGCCCGTCGCCACGTGCGGCAAGGTCTGCGTGATCGAAGTGGAAGAGATCGTGCCCACCGGATCGCTCGATCCCGACACCATTCATCTGCCTGGCGTCTACGTCCAGCGCATCATCGTGGGTGCGCCCTACGACAAGAAGATCGAATTCACGACCACTCGCGAGAGGGAGACGGTATAATGCCCTGGGATCGCAATCAAATGGCCGCCCGCGCGGCGCAGGAGCTGGAAGACGGCTTTTACGTGAACCTTGGCATTGGCATTCCGACGCTGGTCGCGAACTTCGTGCCGACCGACATCACCGTCACGCTGCAAAGCGAGAACGGCATGCTCGGCATCGGCCCGTTTCCCTACCCCGAGGATGTCGACCCCGACCTCATCAACGCGGGCAAGCAGACGATCAGCGAACTGCCGCATTCGGCCTACTTCGATAGCGCGCAGAGCTTCGCGATGATTCGCGGCGGCCACATCGACGTGGCCGTGCTCGGCGCGATGGAGATCGCCGAGAATGGCGACATCGCCAACTGGATGATCCCCGGCAAGATGATCAAGGGCATGGGCGGCGCGATGGACCTCGTCGCCGGGGTCAAGAAGATCATCGTCGTGATGGAGCACACTTCCAAGAACGGCGATCCCAAGTTCATTCCCGAATGCACACTGCCGCTGACGGGCAAAAACGTGGTCGACATGATCGTGACCGACTTGTGCGTCTTCCAGCGCCCCGATCACGAAAGCCCGTTCAAGCTGGTCGAACTGGCGCCCGGCGTCACGGCCGAGGATGTCGCGGCGAAGACGACCGCGCATTACGTCAGCTAGGTAGATTGCGATGAGAGTGCTGCTCACCGGGTCTTCGGGCTGGCTGGGACGGCACCTCGCGCCGCTGCTCGCCGAGGCCGGTCACGAGGTGACTGGCCTCGATGTCGCGCCGGGGCCGCACACGCGGGTTACCGGATCGGTGGCGGACCGGGACCTGGTGTTCCAGACCGTCGCGCACTTCGGCATCGAGGCGGTGGTCCACGGCGGCGCGCTGCACAAGCCCGACATCGCCCGCAACCCGCGCCAGGCGTTCATCGATACCAACGTCACCGGCACGCTCAATCTGCTCGAAGCGGCGGCCGAGGCGGGGCATCGGCGCTTCGTCTTCACTTCGACCACCTCGCTGATGATCCGCGCCGACGTGCGCGCCGGGGCGGGCGAGCGCGGTGCCTGGTGGATGACCGAGGACTTCGGCCCGCTTGCGCCGCGCAACATCTACGGCGTCACCAAGCTGGCGGCGGAAAACGTGTGCCGCATCGTCTCGGCCGAGACCGGCATGGCCGTCGCGATCCTGCGCACGGGTCGCTTCTTCCCCGAAGACGACGACACGCACGTCGATCCGCCGGGCGAGAATCTCAAGGCCAACGAATTCCTCAACCGGCGCTTGTCGGTGGCGGACTGCGCGCGGCTGCATCTCGCCGCACTGGATCGGATCGAAGGCTGCGAAGTCCTGATCGGTTCCGCCCCGCCTCCGTTCGCGCCCGCGGAGGCCAAAGAGCTCGCGCGCGATGCGCCCGCCGTGATCGCCCGGCATTTCCCCGATGCGGCCAAGCTTTACGCGGCACGCGGCTGGCGGCTGCCGGCGACGATCGAGCGGGTCTACGATCCCGGCAAGGCCGAACGCCTGCTCGGCTGGCGCGCGCAAACCGATTTCGGCGCGATCCTCGCCGCCATGCGCGAGGGGCGCGAACTGCCGCTGGATCACGACCCCGAATTCGTCTCGCCGGTGCTGTCGGCCGGATAGGTCCGCTTTTTTCGGATCGCATCCCGCCAGGAGTTGTATCGCTGGAAGGAGGTTCCGCCTCCAATGACGCGGTGCCCGAAGGCTCAGCCAAACTGCAGTTCAGGTCCGACGGGGACGATCTGGGTGGGATTGATGCTCGTGTGGCTCTGGTAATAGTGCCGCTTGGCGTGATCCATATGGATCGTTTCGGCAATCTCCTCGCGCCCCGCCAGGGCGAGCATGTAGCGATACAGGTTGGGCAGATCGGCGATGCGCTTACGATTGCATTTGAAATGACTGTAATAGACCGCATCGAAGCGCAGCAGCGTGGTCAGCAGCCGCACGTCCGCTTCAGTCAGTCGATCTCCAACGAGGTAATCGTGCCCCTCCAGTCGCGCCTCGAGCCAGTGCAGCGTTTCGAATAGCGGTTCGACCGCCTCTTCGTAGGCTTCCTGCGTCGTCGCGAAGCCGCTTTTGTAGACGCCGTTGTTCACGTTATCGTAGACCCGCTCGTTCACCGCGTCGATTTCGGCGCGGCAGTCCTGCGGATAGAGGTCGATGTCGTTCGCGCCGAGGTCCGCGAATGCCGTGTTGAAAATGCGGATGATATCGGCGCTCTCGTTGTTGACGATGCGGCGCTCGTGCTTGTCCCACAGGACAGGGACCGTCGCCTTGCCCGAGACATCGCTCTTCGCGATCGAATAGAGTTCGTGGATCGTACCTGCATTCTCGTTCGGATCCGGGATCACTCCGGGGCCTTCATCGAACGTCCAACCGCGATCGCGCATCAGCCAGTGCGTGACCGAGACGGGGAGGAAATCCTCGATCCCCTTGAGGCGTCGCGTGATCAGGGTGCGATGCGCCCAGGGGCAGGCGTAGGATACATAAAGATGGAACCGGTCGGGCTCGGCCTTCACCGCGGTTTGTCCATCGGGACCAGGCGAGCCATCCGGCGTAATCCAGTCGCGGAATTCGCTGGTCGTGCGTTTGAACGAGCCGTCTTCATCGGCGAAACCCTCATCACCGGTCCGCCAAATGCCATCCTTGAGGTACCCGCTCATCGCCTTCGTCCTTTCGCTGCCTGTTCGCGTTCGAAGACGCTAGCGCGCGACGGGTGGTGAGGTTCCGAGCCAGGGGCGCGGCGCGCGAAGTCGACGCCGGGCGATAGTCGCGCTTGCCGGGGCGCGCGGCGCACCCCATACCTGTGGCAAGTGAATCGCAAATTGGAGAACCCTCTGTGACCGAACTCGCCTCCATTCCGCTGACTCGTATCGACGGGGCTTCCGACAGCCTCGCCCACCATCAGGGCAAAGTCTTGCTCGTGGTCAACGTCGCCAGCAAGTGCGGGCTGACGCCGCAGTACGAGGGGCTGGAGAAGCTCTACAAGGAATATAGCGACAAGGGATTCGAAATCCTCGGCTTTCCCGCCAACGATTTCGGGGCGCAGGAGCCGGGCACGGCTGACGAGATCGTGGAATTCTGCCAGCTCAACTACGGCGTCAGCTTCCCGCTCTACGAAAAGGCCCCGGTCTCCGGCGCCGATAAGCAGCCGCTCTATGCCGAACTGACAAGCGAAGCGCCAACCAAGCAGGGCGATGCCGAAGGATTCCGCGAGAAGCTGCGCGGTTTCGGCATGACGCCCAACGAAGATCCCGAAGTGCTGTGGAACTTCGAGAAGTTCCTGATTGCCAAGGATGGTTCGGTCGCCGCCCGCTTCGCGCCGACCACTGCGCCCGACGATCCGGCGCTGCTATCTGCGATCGAGGCTGAACTGGCGAAGTAGGTTCTCGCCGCTCGGTGGTCGCGCCTGTCCTTCGACAAGCTCAGGACGAGCGGAGGTTGGTGGTTTTTCGCTCCGGGCTGAAGGGCCCCGCCCGTCCTTCGATAAGGTCAGGATGAGCGGGGCTTGGTGGCTGTTCGGGCTGGGTCGAGCAGACCTGCCGGTCGCCCACACCCGCTCGCCCTGAGCCTGTCGAAGGGCAGGCGTCACGCCCGAAGAATCGGACTGAGCGCAGGATCAGCGAATACCCCGCAAACAAAAGGGGCGCCGGTCCGACCGACGCCCCTTTCTCGTATTCAGCTAAGAACCGGCCTTCAGCCGACAGCGGCCTTCAAGTCGTCGATCAGATCGGTGCGCTCCCAGGGGAAGAAATCCCCTTCCGCAAGACGCCCGAAGTGACCGTAGGCGGCGCTCTTCTGGTAGATCGGCTTGTTGAGGCCGAGGCCCATGCGGATGCCGCGCGGGGTGAGGCCGCCGAGCTTGGCCTTGGCCACGTCCCAGACGGCCTTCTCGATCTGCTCGTCGGAAACCGTGCCGGTGCCGCTGGTGTCGATATAGAGCGACAGCGGTTCGGACACGCCGATCGCGTAGGACACCTGGATCGTGCACATCTTGGCAAGCCCTGCGGCGACCACGTTCTTGGCGATGTAGCGCGTCACGTAAGCCGCCGAACGGTCGACCTTCGTCGGATCCTTGCCCGAGAACGCGCCGCCGCCATGCGGAGCTGCGCCGCCATACGTGTCGACGATGATCTTGCGGCCGGTGAGCCCGGCGTCGCCATCGGGACCGCCGATCTCGAACTTGCCGGTCGGGTTGATGTGGTAGACGGTCTCGTCGGTCAGCAGCTCGGCCGGGATCACCGAGGCGATCGCGCTTTTCACGTAATCGCGCAGCTCGGCGTACTTGGCGGCGTCACCGCCCGACTTGCCGTCCTTCTCCCAGGGCTCGCAATAGTCCTTAGCGTGCTGGGTCGAAACGACGATCGCGGTCGCGGCGACGGGCTTGCCATCACGATACTTCAGCGTGACCTGGCTCTTGGCATCGGGCTCAAGGAAGGGCGCCGCTCCCGAATGGCGGTCGGCGGCCATCTTGTGCAGGATCTTGTGGCTGTAATCGAGCGTCGCCGGCATCAGGTCGATCGTCTCGTCGCTGGCATAGCCGAACATGATACCCTGGTCGCCCGCGCCTTCATCCTTGTTTCCCGCCGAATCGACGCCTTGCGCAATGTCGGCGCTTTGCGGGTGCAGATGGTTCTCGAACTGCAGGTTTTGCCAGTGAAAACCCTTCTGCTCGTAGCCGATCGTCTTGACGACGTTGCGCACGACCTTCTGGATTTCCTCGAAGGCGCCCGGTTCCCAGTTGCCGTCGGTATCGATCATGCCCTTGCCGCGCACTTCGCCGGCCAGCACGACACGGTCGGTCGTGGTCAGTGTCTCGCAGGCGACGCGCGCTTCGGGGTCCTTCGACAGGAAGAGGTCGACGATCGCGTCGGAGATCTGGTCGGAGACCTTGTCGGGGTGGCCCTCGGAGACGCTTTCGGACGTGAAGACATATTCGCTGCGCATGCTCGCTCCGTGATATAAAGAATTCTTTATGTGTATTCGGAGACGCGTCTATCGCGTCCGGCGGCGCAAGGCAACAGCACTTGCTACCAGCCAGATCGCGGCGAGGATGAGGGGCAGGGCGTTGCCCGTGCGCGCGAACAGCGTGGCGGCGTGCGGCGGCGGAATCCGTCCGTCGAGTCGCCCGGTGGTGTGACGCGGCAGGAACTTGCGCACCAGCCCATCGGCATCGATCACCGCGCTGATCCCGGTGGTGGTCGAACGCAGCACCGGCAGGCCTTCCTCGATCGCGCGCAGCCGCGCCTGCGCGAGGTGCTGCGGCGGGCCCCAGGACCCGAACCAGCCGTCGTTCGAGGGGTTGAAGATATAATCCGGCCGGTTGCCGCGATCGACGACTTCGGCCGAGAACACGATCTCGTAGCAGATCTGGATGCCCGCTTTGCCGAGTGCACCCAGATCGTAGCTGCGGGGGCCGGGGCCGGGCCAGAAATCGAGCTGACCCGCGACCAGTCGCGTCAGTCCGATCGGTTCGAGCAGATAGCGCATCGGCAGATATTCGCCGTAGGGCACGAGGTGCGCCTTGGAATAGCCGGCGAGGATATCGCCGTTGCCGTCGAGCATGGTCACCGAATTGCGCGCAGCAAGCTCGTCTCCATCTTCGATGACGACGTCGACCGCGCCGGTGAGCAGCACGCTGTAGGGCCCGATCACGCGGCCGATCCGCTCGCGCGCCAGCTTGGGATCGGCTTCGTACGTCATCAGGCGGTAGAGGAACGGCGGGTAGCCATCGCGCAAGTAGTCGGCGAGCCCGGACTCGGGCCAGAGCACCAGGCGGCGGTCGGAGACGTTGCCGGCCCGCCCCTTCTGGATCGTGAGGCGCGCCATCTTGAGGAAGTGCGTTTCGAAGTTGCGCGGATCGTCGAGCGTTTCCTGGCGCAGATCGGGCTGGATCAGGGTGTAGCGGATCGCTCCTTGCTGCGGCGTGAGATAGCCCGCCGGCAGATGGATGAGCAGGCCTAGGCCGATGGCGATGGCGAGGATGGCGGCGGCCGGCACTGCGCGGCGCTGTCCCGTTCCCGCCATCGCGGCGTGGACGAGTGCGCGCAGCAGGCAGGCGATCGCGACGACCAAGCCCGAAAGCGCGTAAGTCCCGATCCAGGGTGCCAGCAGAGCCAGCCCCTGCGCCTCATATCCGCCCAGCATCGCCACGGCGATGGGGTTCCAGGCAAAGCCGGTGAACAGCCAGGAGCGGATCCATTCGCTGAGCAGCCAGAAGGCGGGAAACGCGAGCGCGAAGCCAGGCAGGACGCCCGTTTCTGCGGTGGCGCGCCGCCCCAGCCAGCGGGCGAACAGCCAAGCGCCGAGCGTGGCCAGCGCAGGGAACACCGCGAGATAGACCGACAGCAGTACCACCGCGATCCCGCCGAGCCATTGCGGCATTTCGGCCTGATAGGTGAAGGCCGTGGCGATCCAGTTGTTGCCGACGGTGAAGTGGCCCATGCCGAACAGCCAGCCCAGCACGAACGCGCGGCGGGCGCTCTGGGCGCGCGCCGTGATCTCGACCAGCCAGGCAAGTGCAACAAGGGTGAGCGGCCACAGCGCGAGGGGCTGGAAGCCGCAGGCGGCCAGCGCGCCCGCAATGATGGCGCCGCTGCGCGGATGGCGAAGGGCCGCAGCCGGCGCCTGACGTAGTGCGTTCATGGACGCGGCTTTTGGAGCGCGCGACAGAGGCTGGCAAGCCGCCATCGCGCGGTCCGGCCCAAGCCGCCGGGTCCCGGAAGGATCGCGCGCGGGTTGGACCGCGGGCGGATCAGTTCACGGCTTCGAGAGTCTCGTCGGCATCGCCCGCGGGCTTGGCCTTGCGCGTGCGGCGCTTGGGCTTGGCGGGGGCTTCCTCGCCGCTGTCGCTGTCCTTGGCGATGGCCGGTGGCAGGGCGGCGGCATCGATGCGCTTGCGAGATTTCTTCTCGTCGCCGTCGGTGGCGTCGGCGGACGCCTTGTCGCGCGTCTCGCCTTCTTCGGCGTCCTTGCGACGGCGCGGCTTGCGCGGTGCCTTGGGGGCGGCGTTGCGCGGCGCGCGATCGCCACGCACAAACGGATTTTCGGGCGGCTCGTAGGCCGAGCGATCGCTCACGCCGTCATCGCCGCCGTTTTCATTGTCATCGCTGTCGGCACGATTGCCGGAGCGGCTGTCCGACCGGTTATCGGACCGATTGTCGGAACGGCCGTTGGAGCGGTTGTCGCTCTGCTGATCGCGACCCTGCGTATGATGCGAGGAGTTGCCGCGATCGTCGTAACCGTCGTTGTCGTCGCCATCGTCGTCGTTGTTATAATCGTTCTGACGATCGTCGCGGCGGTTCTGGCCCTGATTGGAATTCTGGTTCTGGCGCGATTCTTCCTGGCGAACGCGTTGATCGGCCATCACGCGGAAATAGTGATCCGCGAACTGGAGGTAGTATTCCTCCTGAACCCGGTCGCCATTGAGATGCGCGTCGTGCGCCAGCTTCTTGTACTTTTCGAGCAGTTGCGGCGCGTTTCCACGCGCCCGACTGTCGATCCGGTTCAGCTGCTGGTTATTCTGCTGCCGATTATTCCCGCGGCCGCGCCGCCGGTTATTACCACGATTATTGTTCAAGGATGATGTCCTCAAAAAAGCCCCTTGGCGTCCGGCCATTCAAGGTCCGGGCGTGTCGCTTAAACCGCGGATCGCCTGCGAGAGCCGCGCCATCTCATCATCTGCCCGGAGCAGCTCTCCCGCCGCACCTTCCCGCAAATGCTGGAATAGAACCACCTGCATGGGAAAAATTCGTCCATACGAAGGTTCTGCAGCAAGACTTAGGCATGAAGCACGCAGATGCCAAGTATAATTTTAGCAATTCACCCAGATTTCGACAACACGATGTCGCATCGCAAGGTCGCGATGCACTTGGGTGGCAAAGCCGCCAGCCGCGCAAATCGCGCTGACCGCGTCGGCCTGGCGCGAACCGATCTCGAGGAAGCCGCGCCCGTCGGGCGCGAGCAAAGCGGGCAGCTGCGGGATCAGCGCGCGGTAGGCATCAAGCCCCTCGGGCCCGGCAAAAAGCGCGCCGGCAGGCTCGTGATCGCGCACGAGAGCAGCCAGCGGCGCGTCGTCCTCGACATAGGGCGGATTGGCCAGGATCAGGTCGAACGGAGCATCGAGCGCATCGTCCCAGCCCGGCGCATCCCAGTCGGCGACATGCCAGGTCGTGCGCTTGGCGATATCGAGCGACTGTGCGTTGCGCGCAGCCACTTCCAGGGCTGCGGCGCTGCGATCGATCCCGGTTCCCTGCGCTTCGGGCCATTGTGCCAGCGCGGCCAGCAGCAGTGCGCCCGAGCCCGTGCCGCAATCGAGCACGCGCTGCGGCGCCTTGTCAGCGAACGCGTCGCGCGCGCGATCGATGAGCACTTCGGTATCACCGCGAGGGATCAGCACGTCGGGCGTCACGTCCAGCTTGAGCCCGTAGAATTCGGCCGAACCCAGGATGTAAGCGACCGGCTCGTCTGCGAGGCGGCGTTGCAGCAAGTTCGAGAAGCTTGGCGGAGGCGCATCGCGCATATGCCGTAGCAGCAAGTCCGAGCGTGACACGCCCAGCGCACCCGCCATCAGCAGTTCGGCATCGAGCCGGGCGATCGGATCGCTTTCGCCGATCGCCAGCGTGGCAGCGCGGATCGCGGCCGCGACCGTGTCTGCCATGTCGTCAGGCGTCCATCGCCGCGAGCCGCTTGGCCTCGTCCTCGGCGATCAGCGCATCGACCAGTTCGCCGAGGCCCGGTCCTTCGAGCACTTCGGGCAAGCGGTGCAGGGTCAGGTTGATGCGGTGGTCGGTCACGCGCCCTTGCGGAAAATTGTACGTGCGGATGCGTTCGGACCGGTCGCCCGAACCGACCATCGCCTTGCGCGCCTCGGCCTCGGCGCCGTGTGCTTCGTCGCGCATTTTCTCGTAGAGCCGCGCGCGCAGCACTTGCATCGCCTTGGCCTTGTTCTTGTGCTGGCTGCGCTCGTCCTGGCAGGTGACGACGATATCGCTGGGCAAGTGCGTGATGCGCACGGCGGAATCGGTAGTGTTGACGTGCTGGCCGCCCGCACCGCTGGCGCGGTAGATGTCGATCTTGAGGTCCTTGTCCTCGATCTGCACGTCGACTTCGGTGGGCTCGGGCAGCACTGCGACGGTCGCCGCCGAGGTGTGGATGCGCCCGCCGCTTTCGGTCACGGGGACGCGCTGCACGCGATGGACGCCGCTTTCGAACTTCAGCTTCGCGAACACGCCTTGCCCGGCGATGTTGGCGACCACTTCCTTGTAGCCGCCGATGTCGTTGGCGTTGACGCTGATCGGTTCGATCCGCCAGCCCTGCTCGGCAGCGAAGCGCTCGTACATGCGATAGAGATCGGCGGCGAACAGCGCTGCTTCGTCGCCGCCGGTGCCCGCGCGGATTTCGAGCATCGCCGGGCGCTGGTCGGCACTGTCGCGCGGCAGCATGGCGAGCGCGAGCTTGCGCTCGGCTTCGGGCAATTCGTCCTTGAGGCTGCGCAATTCCTCTTCGGCGAGCGCGCGCATTTCGGGATCCGTATCCTGCAGCGCGGCCAGGCTCTCGATTTCGCCGCGCAGCGAGGCGACGTGCGCGGCGGCCTGCGCGACCGGCTCGAGCTCGGCATAATCGCGGCTCGCAGCAACGAACGCCTCGCCCTCGAGCGTCCCCGACGCCAGCCGCGCTTCGAGCTCCGCGAACCGATGCGCGATCTGCCCCAGCCGTTCGGCGGAAATACTCATGCGGTCACCGCGACAAAGCCAGTCCCGTCACCCTGAACTCGTTTCAGGGTCCATCGTGCCGACAGCGCTGAGCGTGGGGCTCGAAGCGCCGACCGTGCCGCTCGTGTCTGGCAAGGGGCCACTCGGAGCCCTGTTAGCATACGCACGGGCCGAAGAATGGACCCTGAAACAAGTTCAGGGTGACGGGTCTGCGGGGCGGTTTGACCCTCGAAAAATTCGTCATGCTGAACTTGTTTCAGCATCCATCGTGCCGCACGCTCCATCGAATGGGCCCAACGCGCGCACCTTGCGTCTACATCCTGGCGAGCCAGCCGAGAGGCACGCTGTATGTTGGCGTTACTTCCAACCTTGAGGGCCGCCTTTGGCAGCATCGCGAGGGCGTCTTGCCCGGCTTTACCGATCGCTACGGGGTAAAGTTGCTGGTCTGGTACGAGCGCCACGACACGATGGAAACTGCGATCCTGCGCGAAAAGCAGATCAAGAACTGGCGCCGGCAATGGAAGATCAACCTGATAGAGGAGCTTAATCCGCGCTGGGGTGACCTCGCATTGGGTCTCGGCTTTGACCGACTTGCTCCGGGACCGCCGAAAGTTGGACCCTGAAACAAGTTCAGGGTGACGGGTTTGCGGGGCGGATCGACCCTCGAAAAATTCGTCATGCTGAACTTGTTTCAGCATCCATCGTGCCCCAAGCATAAATTCCGCGAATGGAGAGTTGGACCCCGGATCAAGTCCGGGGTGACGAGGGTTGGGCGCGGGTCTGTCATGCGAGGACGGATGGCTTGATGGCGGTCCATGCCTGCTCGACTTCCGCCGCCCGGTCGTTGGTTCCGCGCCAGTTCGACGTGACCCCCGTCGCGTCCGTGCGTAAGCTGACAATCGCACTGGCGCCCGACTTCACCGCCTTGTCGAAGCGCTTTTTCGGCGAGCCCGTCGCGATCATATCGGCCGAGTAGCCTTGCTCGCGGAAGCGCGCGACAACCTCCACGGCGGCCAAAACCGCATTGTCGCTTTCGGCCACGACGACGACATCGGTCACGGGCTCGCCCCGCTCCCCCACCAGCATCGCCAGCCGCTCGATCCCCGCGGCCCAGCCCACCGCCGGTGTCGCTGGTCCGCCGAGCGATTCCATCAGTCCGTCGTAGCGGCCGCCGCCGAGTACGGTGCCCTGCGCGCCGAGACGATTTGTCACAAACTCGAAAGCCGTATGTCGGTAGTAGTCCAGTCCGCGCACAAGGGACGGGGCGCGGACGTAGTCCACCGAGGCCGCCTCGAGCCCTTGTGTCACCTTGCCAAAGAAATCTTGGGCTTCGGTGGACAGGAAATCGTCGATCTTCGGCGCATCCGCCACGAAGGCCTGGTCGCGCGAGTCCTTGGAGTCGAGGATGCGCAATGGATTGCGTTCAAGCCGGTCCTGCGAATCTTCGGACAGCGCCTCGCGGTGATCGCGAAAGTACGAGACCAGCGCATCGCGCCAGGCATCGCGGCTGGCGGTGTCGCCCAGTGTGTTGAGCTGCAAGGTCACCCCTTCGGCGATGCCCAGTTCCTTGAGCAGCTGGTCCGCCATCACCAGCAGTTCGACATCGGCCATCGGTTCGGCGGCGCCGATGATCTCGGCATCGATCTGGTGAAACTGGCGATAGCGGCCCTTTTGCGGCCGCTCGTAGCGGAACAGCGGGCCGTGGGTGGCGAGCTTCAAGGGCGCGTGCTGCTGCCAGCCGTTGGTGAGGTAGGCGCGCGCGATCCCGGCGGTGAATTCGGGCCGCAGCGTCAGCGAGTCCCCGCCGCGATCCTCGAAGCTGTACATTTCCTTGGAAACGACGTCGGTGGTTTCGCCGATCGAACGCGAGAACACTTCGGTCTTCTCGAACACAGGCATTTCGGCGCGGCGAAAGCGATAGAGCTTGCGCACGCGTTCGAAGGTCTCGACCACGAAGGCGAAGGCTTCCGCCTCGGCGCCGAATATGTCCTGGGTGCCGCGAATGGCGCCGGGTGTCTTCATGACGGTATCTTTATCGGCGGGTTGATCATGGGGCACGCGCTTAGCGGCAATGCTGCGCGGGGAAAAGACTTGTCCCCGGCCCGCCTGTGCAGTTGCCCTTATTCGATCGAGCGGCCAAGAATGTCGTGCATGAACAGCCTTAAAGCCACTGCCGGCGCCGTCCTGGTCGCGCTCGCCTTGCCCGCCGCCGCATTCGCTGCCCCTGGCGCCGCCGCTCCCAGCCCCGAAATTCCGCAGCCTGCGGACACCGCCTGGCCCGGCGGCACGATCGCGCTCGATATCGATGCGAGCGACGTGCGGCGCGGGCTCTATCGCGTGACCGAGACGATTCCGGTCGCGCCGGGCACCCAGCGGCTGACGCTGCTGTTCCCGCAATGGCTGCCCGGAAAGCACGGTCCGCGCGGGCCGCTGGCCGAACTGGTCGACTTGCGCTTCATGGTGAACGGCAAGCCGGTGACCTGGCGGCGCGATCCGTTCGAAGTCTACGCCTTTCACCTCGACCTTCCCGAAGGCGCGCGCGAAGTGGTCGCGAATTTCATCCATACCTCGCCGTTGCAGTCCGACGAGGGGCGGATCACGATGACGCCCGAGATGCTCAATCTGCAGTGGGAGAAAATGAGCCTCTATCCCGCCGGCCACGCGGTTTCGAAGATCCGCGTCCGGCCCAGCGTCACGCTGCCCAAGGGCTGGACACCGGCAGTGGCGCTCGAAGGCGAAGCCAGGAGCGGCGATCGCTATGCCTGGGCCGAAACCGATTACGAACGGCTGGTCGATTCGCCGATCTTCGCCGGCGCGCATTTGCGCAGCTGGGATCTGGGACATTCGGTGATGCTGAGTGCAGTGGCGGATTCGCCCGAACTGCTCTCGCTCGCCGCCTCGGACCAGGCGAAGCTCAAGGCGCTGGTCGACGAAACGCTGCTGGTCTTCGGCAAGCCCGCGTTCGAGCGCTACGAATTCCTCGTCGCGCTGTCCGACCGGATCGGCGGGATCGGGCTCGAGCATTTGCGTTCCAGCGAGAACCAGCTCGAACCCAACAACTTCGTCAAATGGTCCGATTTCGATTGGGACCGCAACGTGCTCGGCCACGAGTTCGTGCATAGCTGGAACGGCAAGTACCGCCGCCCGGCGACGCTGTGGACGCCCGATTACCGCACGCCGATGGAAGACAGCCTATTGTGGGTCTACGAAGGGCAGACCCAGCTTTGGGGGCTGGTGCTCGCGGCGCGCTCGGGCACGCAGTCCAAGGATATCGTGCTCGGCGCGATCGCCCAGCGCGCCGCCGCGCTGGCCGACAGCCCGGGGCGGGCCTGGCGCTCGGTCGAGGATACGACCTACGATCCGGTGTTCGCGGCACGCAAGCCCAAGCCCTATGCCTCGCTCGCACGGGGCGAGGACTATTACTGGGAAGGCGCGCTGGTCTGGCTCGAAGCGGACCAGATCATTCGCGAAGGCACGGGCGGCAAGCGCGGGCTCGACGATTTCGCGCGCGCGTTCTTCTCCTATCGCGAAGGCACGCGCCCGACGCTGCGCTACACCCGCGACGACGTGGTGCGCACGCTGGGTGAAATCTATCCTTATGACTGGGCCGGATTCCTCACTGCGCGGATCGATGCCAGTGGCCGGCCCGCGCCTTATGCGGGGATCGAGAAGGCGGGCTATCGCGTCGTCTTCCGCGACGAGCCCAATCCCTACGACAAGGCCACCATGGCACAGCGCAACAGCTTGTCGCTGTGGCATTCGCTCGGGCTCAGCCTGTCGTCGGACGGCACCGTCAGTTCGGTGCGCTGGGACAGCCCGGCATTCGCGGCGGGAATCGTCTCGGGCGCCAAGATCCTCGCCGTTAATACGCAGACGTACAGCGCGGAGGCGATGAAGCGGGCGATTGCGGGGGCGGCAGGGCGAAAGACGGCGATCGAGCTCATCGTCCAGCGCGGCAACTCGGTCCTGACGATACCGGTCGACTATCACGGCGGGCTGCGCTGGCCGTGGCTGGAAAAGATCGGCGGCAAGCAGGCCGGCGAGGCGGGGCTCGACAAGCTGTTGTCACCGCGACGGCCGTAAACTGCAGCATAAGCCTGTTGCAGCGCAACATGCCCGGCGCTAGGGCCGCGTTGCCGCGTCCGGACAAGGGCTGCGGCCCAGTACGAAGAGGATAGCGATGCGTATCGATATGATCCCGGTTGGCGACAATCCGCCTGAAAGTCTGAACGTCGTTATCGAGGTTCCCATCGGCGGCGAGCCGGTCAAGTACGAGTTCGACAAGGAATCGGGCGCGCTGTTCGTCGATCGCATCCTGCACACGCCGATGCGCTATCCCGCCAATTACGGTTTCGTGCCGCACACGCTTTCGCCCGACGGCGATCCGCTCGATGCGCTGGTCGTGGCCCGCTCGCCCTTCATCGCCGGCTGCGTCGTACGCGCCCGCCCGATCGCGGTGCTCAACCTCGAGGACGAGCATGGCGGCGACGAGAAGCTGGTCTGCGTGCCGGTCGATTCGACCTTTCCGTACTACACCAACGTCGCTGAAAAGGACGATCTGCCCGAGATCGTATTCAGCCAGATCGAACACTTCTTCACGCACTACAAAGACCTCGAGAAGGAAAAGTGGGTCCGCGTCGGCACCTGGGGCGGCGCCGCCGAAGCGCGCCAGATCGTGATCGAGGCGATCGAGCGCGAAAAGGCCGCGAAGAAGGGGTAGTTCTGATCGGCAGACCGCATTGGCGGTTTGCCGGCGGCACCAGATTTTTTTGCTGGGTGCGCTCGTCACATCCGTGACGAGCTAGCGGCACCAGCCCACGCCCCCACCCGACCTCCCATCAGGATACACTCGTGGGAGGTCGGGTGGGGGCGTGGGCTGGTGCCGCAGGCAACCTGCGGATGCAGGTTGCCACTTACAAAGACTCCCGAGCGGGTATCGGAGTCTTGGTGTTCCTACTCGGGTCTTCCTCAACCGCCCGCGACAGTCATCCCGTCGATGCGCATGGTCGGCACGTTGACCGCGCGGAACCATTCGAGGTCGTTCGCGGCGCGCAAGTTGGCGAACATGGTCAGCAGGTTGCTGGCCACGGTGAACTCGGCGACAGGGCCGGCAAGCTCGCCATTGACGATGCGGAATCCCGAAGCGCCGCGGCTGTAGTCGCCGGTCACGGCGTTGACCCCCTGGCCGAACAGCTGGGTCACGTAGACCCCGTCGGCGATGTCCGCCATCAGCGCTTGGGGGCTCAGCTCGCCCGCCGCGACATGGACGTTGCCCGCCGAAACACCGGGCGCGCCGCCGCCGCCGCGTGCGGCGTGGCCGGTCGGCGCGAGGCCGAGCTGGCGCGCTGCGGCGCTTTCCATCAGCCAGCCGGTCAGCCGGCCGTCCTCGACGATCGCGCGTTCGCCCGTGGGCAGTCCTTCGCCGTCGAACGGGCGCGAGCGCAGCCCGCGGACCATGTGCGGGTTGTCGAGGATCGTAAATCCGGGCGCGAAGATCTGTTCGTCGCGCTTTTCGAGCAGGAAGCTGGAACGGCGCGCGATGGCGTTGCCCGAAATCGCGCCGAGCAAATGGCCGATGATCGAGCCCCCGACGCGCGGGCTGAGCACGACCGGCATCGGCCCGCTGCGCAGCCGTTCCGGCGCCACTTTGGCGACCGCACGCGTGCCGGCGAGTTCGCCGATCTCGGCGGGCGAGGGGAGGTCATCGCGAAACCGCGTCTGGCGCCAGGCATAATCGCGCTGCTTGGCATTGCCCTCGCCGCCAAGCACGACCGCGCTCAGCGAATGGCTGGACGAAACGTAGCCGTCGGCAAAGCCGTGACTGGTCGCGAGCGCGAACACCGATCGCGTCGCCCCGGCGCCCGCGCCTTCGGAATTGGTGACGCCCGGCACCGCGCGCGCTACGGCTTCGGCTTCGGCCGCATCCTCGCGCAGCTGCGCCGGTTCGGGTTCGCCGTCATCTGCCAGGTCGAGATCGGGAAAGGGGCCCTTTGCCAGCATTTCGGCGGGGGCGAGCCCGGCATAAGCGTCTTCGGGCGCGGCTCGGGCCATGGCCACCGCGCGTGCGGCCAGCTCGTCGAGCGCGGCGGAACTCAGGTCCGAAGAGCCGATGCTGGCGTTGCGTTTGCCGCAAAAGACGCGCAGCGCGATGTGCTCGCTTTCGGAGCGTTCGGCTTCTTCGAGCTGGCCGAGGCGGACTTGAATCGATTGCGAAGCGTTGGCGAGGAACACCGCGTCGGCGGCGTCGGCGCCCGCGCGACGGGCGCGGTCCACGAGATCGGCTGCGCGCGCGACGGCGGCGTCTTTATCGAGCATGATGTCTCCCGGCCACGAACGGGCCTTCAGATCGGCGCGAGGAAATGCGTCCCGCGCGTACCTAGGGAGCTTGGCGCCCCGCCGCAATCGGGGCCGCGTGGTCGAGGGGTGCGAAAGCCGTGCCGCAGCTACGGTCGAGCAAGCCGATCAGGCGAAGGCGTAAGTGAGGCCCTTGAACAGGCCGGTCAGTGCGAAGGGCAAGCCGATCGCGAGCAGCCAGAGCGCCATCCGGTCACGCTTGTAATAGGGTTCCAGCATCGGATCGCTCGCCTGACTGTCGTCCAGGCGGTTCCAGCGGCGCTCGAATCGGCGGCAGGCGGGAATGATCGCGACGACCAGGATGACGAGCGCAAGATAAGGCAGCAGCGAACCGCTCCCGGACTTGAGCGCGCCGATGGTCACGAAAATCTGCAGCGAAGTATAGACCAGCAGCGCATAGGCGATATGATCGCTCATCCGTCGGCGCCAATCGTTGGTTCGCGATGTGGCGTTCGTTCGCGATACGGTCGGGCGGGTCGGGGCCGCAGTGGCGCTCATGACAGTATGGCTGGCCTTATCCATCGCGCAGGTCTCCCTTGAAGCGGACGACTCTATCAGAGCATTAAATTGTTGTTTGTTCAACAGCTGTTACCATTTTTGCAATTGCAGGCGCAAGCCACGAGGACATCGCTCTAATTCACCGCCCCATGCACGAAGCTTGCCATCTGACGCCTTTCGGTGAAGCCCGCGCTTGCGATGAGGGGGCGGGCTGCCTAGAATCGGCTGCAACATGAACGACACCATCCTTCCCGATCCCACGGCGCCAGTCGATCAGGCCGAAGCCGTGAACAGCAACGCGCTGGCCGAGCGCGGCGGCCTCGAGGTCGTCTCGATCGCCAAGAGCTACGACAAGCGCGCGGTGTTGACCGACATTTCGCTGTCGGTGGCGAAGGGCGAAGTTCTCGGACTGCTTGGCCCCAACGGCGCGGGCAAGACGACCTGCTTCTATTCGATCATGGGGCTGGTCCGCCCCGATTCGGGCCGTATTCTGATGGACGGCATCGATGTGACGCGGTTACCGATGTACCGCCGCGCCATTCTCGGCCTTGGTTATTTGCCGCAGGAAACCTCGATCTTTCGCGGCCTGACCGTGGAGCAGAACATCGGTGCCGTGCTCGAACTGATGGAGCCCGAAAAGGCGGTGCGCGAGCAGGAGCTGGAAAAGCTCCTCGATGAATTCGGCCTCACGCGCCTGCGCTCCAGCCCGGCGATGGCGCTTTCGGGCGGCGAGCGGCGGCGCTGCGAAATTGCGCGCGCGCTGGCGGCAAAGCCTTCGATCATGCTGCTCGACGAGCCCTTCGCGGGCATCGATCCGCTCTCGATCTCCGATATCCGCGATCTGGTGCGCGACCTCAAGACGCGCGGCATCGGCGTGCTCATCACCGATCACAACGTGCGTGAGACGCTCGACATCGTCGATCGCGCCTGCATCATCTACGGGGGCCAAGTGCTGTTCGCGGGCAGCCCCGCCGCGCTGGTCGCTGACGAGAACGTGCGTCGGCTCTATCTTGGTGAGGGCTTCACCTTGTGAGTTACCTCGCGACGGCAGACTAGACCATGGCGCTGGGGCCCCGTCTCGACCTGAGGCAAACGCAGTCGCTGGTGATGACGCCGCAGCTGCAGCAGGCGATCAAGCTGCTGGCGCTATCCAATCTCGAGATCGAAACCTTCATCGGCGAAGCGCTGGAGGCCAATCCCCTGCTCGATGTCGGTGGCGGCGAGGCGGCGGCAACGCCTGACGATGCCGACCCCGATTCGCGCCGCACCACGCTGGAAAGCTCGCCCATCGACCAACTCATCGGCGAAGGCCGCGGCGAGGACGACCGCCCGCTCGACATCGACCGCACGGCCGTCGATGTCGACCGTGACACCGGCGACGGCGAACGCGGCGATGGGGAGCGGGGCGACTGGAGTGGCGAGATCCGCGCCGCCGGCCCCGGCAGCGAGGGCCTCGACATTACCGAACGCGCGGGTGGCGCGACCTCGCTCGCCGATCATCTCGAAGGGCAGGTCGGGCCGCTGGCGCCGAATCCGCGAATCGCGGGGATCGCCCGCTACATCATCGGCCTGCTCGACGAAGCGGGGTATCTGCGCGCGACGATCGAGGAGATCGCCGGCGATCTCGGGATCGAGGCCGCCGAGGCGGACACGGCGCTGCGGCTGGTGCAATCGCTCGAACCGACCGGAGTGGGCGCGCGCAATCTGGGCGAATGCCTCGCGCTGCAGGCGATCGAGGTCGACCGTCACGACCCGTGCATGGCGCGCCTGCTCGAGAATCTCGATCTGCTCGCGCGCGGCGAAGTCGCGCGGCTCAAGCGCTTGTGCCAGGTCGACGACGAGGACTTCGCCGAGATGATGGCCGAACTGCGCGCTTACGATCCCAAGCCGGGTCTGCGCTTCGGTGGCGAGCCCGGCGCCCCGGTGACTCCGGACGTGCTGATCACCGAACAGGCTTCGGGCGGCTGGAATATTTCGCTCAACCAGGCGACGCTGCCGCGTCTCGTGGTCAATCGCGGCTACTACGTCGAACTGAAAACTTCGTGCGACGACAAGGCCGCGCGTGGCTGGCTCTCGGAAAAGCTCGCAGATGCGAACTGGCTGATCAAGGCGCTCGACCAGCGTCAGCGCACCATTCTCAAAGTCGCGACCGAACTGGTCAAACAGCAGGAAGGCTTCTTCCGCCAAGGCGTCTCGGCACTGCGTCCGCTGACCTTGCGCGCGGTGGCCGAAGCGATCGGTATGCACGAATCCACGGTCAGCCGCGTGACCTCGAACAAGTACCTGCATTGCGTGCGCGGGACCTTTGAACTCAAGTACTTCTTCACTTCGGGCGTTGCCGCGACGGATGGCGCCGCATCGGCCGAAGCCGTCAAATCCGCGATCCGCCAACTGATCGATGCGGAGGATCCCAAGGACATCCTATCCGACGATGCGCTGGTCGATCTGCTCAAGGCCAAGGGTTACGACCTCGCCCGACGGACCGTGGCCAAGTACCGAGAGGCGATCGGGCTGGGCAGTTCGGTCCAGCGCCGCCGGCAGAAGAAGATTGCTGCGATGCAATAAGTACTAAGCATGATTATAGTGAGGGCAGTTAGTTAGACCCTTGTTTTGCTTAGTAAAAAAGGGTTTTCATCTCAGCTGTCTGTGCTAGCTTACTCATAAGCCGTGCCCCGTTTGCGCTCAGTTGCAGATGAGGAGCGCGGTAACGGAGAGGATGCCCCATGGCGTACGCGCAAAATGGACTGGGCAGCAAACGAGCGGCGACGGTGATTACGGTCGCGGCGCTTCATGCAGGAGCGTTCTACGCCCTCGTGACGGGTCTCGGTATCGAATATGTCGATCGGATCGTGCCTGGCATCACCGGGAGGAACATCCCGATCGAGCCGCCGCCCCCGCCGCCCGAGCCCCAGATCACGCCTTCGCAGAAGGTCCCCGACCAGAGCGTCGTGACCGTGCTGCCGACCCCGCCGCTGGCCCAGCGCCCGGAAGCGCCGATCTTCGACCCTCTGCCGGTGACGCCGCGTATCCCGGTCGATGCGGTGATCGAGATCCCCCAGTTCACGCCCATCCCCGAAGCGTCGCCGTCGCGGATTCCGCCGAAGGCCGCGCGGCCGAAGAATGCCGCGTCCGGATGGGTCAGCACCGATGATTATCCGGCCTCGGCGCTGCGCCGGGGCGAGCAGGGCACGGTTCGTTTCGAACTGACGGTCAGCGCGAACGGCAAAGTCGAGGCCTGCCGCGTGATCGCGAGCAGCGGGTCCTCCACGCTCGATGCGGCAACCTGCAAGTTCGTTTCGGCACGGGCCCGGTTCGAACCGGCAACCGATGCGAACGGCGCCCGGGCGACGGGCAGTTACAGCAGTGCCGTGACCTGGGTGATCCCGGACTGAATGTTTGTGAGGTCGCCAGCGGCCGAACCAAGGAAAGGTGGTTGATGATGAATGCGCCAAGAATGCCATCGCAGTCATCCCGCGCCGCGCAGCCGCGTCGGTCGTTCACCGGCGAGTCCGCGCTCCAGGGCTTCGCGCTCTACGGCCTTTCGATGTGCAACCATAACGGAGCTCTCGTTCGCCTCCTCGATGAGGCGGAACAGAGGCCATTCCACGCCGAAAACGGCGGGGATGGCTGACATCCGGGATTGGGAACGGCCGCCGCGCCTCTTTGGGCGTTCCCGAAACCGGCCTTTCCGGGAACTCTGCGGCTCTTCGTGAGCTATGGAGTCCCGGAAAGGAACTCATTCCATGGCAGCGCGCGCGTATTGGCAGGGACAGATACGGCTGGCACTGGTCTCGATTCCGGTCGAGATCTATCCCGCGACACGGTCCGGCGCCTCGATCAGCTTCCGCCAGATCCACGAACCTTCCGGCAAGCCGATTTCGTACGAAAAAGTGGTGCAGGGCATTGGCCCGATCGACCGCGACGACATCGTCAAGGGCTACGAAATCTCGAAGGGCAATTACGTTCTGCTCGAAGAAGACGAGATCGAGGCGGTCAAGATCGAAAGCCGCAAGACGCTGGAACTCGTTCAGTTCGTCGATCAGCATGAGATCGACGTGTTCTATTTCGAAAAGCCCTACTTCGTCGTGCCTGCCGACGATCTGGCCGACGAAGCCTTCATCGTGCTGCGCGAAGCGCTGCGTAAGGCCGGCAAAGTGGCGCTCGGTCAGCTTTCGGTGCGCGGGCGCGAGATGCTGGTCAGCCTCAAACCCTGCGGCAAGGGGATCGTCCTCGAAACCCTGCGCTACGCCGACGAAGTGCGCCGCGCGCAGAGCTACTTCGCCGAAATCCCTGAGGAAAAACCCGATCCCGAACTCCTCGATCTGGCGACGACGCTGATCGACAAGAAGACCGCGCCGTTCGATGCGGGCGAGTTCGAGGATCGCTACGTCGAAGCGCTCAAGGCGCTGGTCGAGAAGAAGGCCAAGGCCAAAGGCAAGAAGATCCTCGAGGATGTGGAAGAGCCCTCCGAGGCTTCGGGCTCGAACGTCATCGATCTGATGGCCGCGCTCAAGAAGTCGGTCGATGGAGATGCGAAATCCTCGACGAAGCGCACGGCGGCCAAGAAACCCGCGGCGAAGCGCGCGACCAAAACATCCAGTAGCAAGACCGGGTCCGGATCGCGGACCCGCAAGCAGGCCTGAAGGCCGTGCAGCTCAATGCTCCGGTCGGGATCGAATTCCTCGATTTCGAGATCCTGCTGCGCCTTGGCGTGGCCGCGGTGATCGGACTGATTCTCGGCCTCGACCGCGAATCGCGGGGACATGCCGCGGGAATGCGGACGCACGGGCTGATCTGCGTTTCCGCATCGGCGACGGTCGTGTCGATGATGGCGCTCTACAACCAGCTCGATGGCTCGCGGATCGATCCCTTGCGGCTCTACGAAGCGATCGGGGCTTTCGTCGGCATCATCGGCGCGGGCTTGATCGTATTCAGTCGCGGGCGGCTGCACAACCTCACGACCGCGGCGCATTTGTGGCTGACGGCGGTGATCGGCATCGCCTGTGGAGCGGGCCAGTGGCCGCTTGTCGTGACCGGCACGATCGTCAGCCTGCTGATGATGACGGTGCTGCGCGTGGTCGAGCATCACCTGTTCGACGAGGATCGCACCTTGGGTAGGAAGGACGAAAGCCAATGAGCGCGAAAGCCGCCGATCCGCTCGCCGAATACAACCGCAAGCGCGATTTCGGAAAGACCAAGGAACCGGCGGGCAAACGCGGCGCTTCGAAGGGCGGCAACTTGTTCATCGTCCAGAAGCACGCGGCGACGCGGCTGCACTGGGACTTGCGGCTGGAAGTCGACGGCGTGCTGAAGTCGTGGGCGGTGACCAAGGGGCCGAGCCCCGATCCCGATGACAAGCGCCTGGCGGTGCGCACCGAAGATCATCCGATGGCCTATGCCGAATTCGAAGGCGGCATTCCCAAGGCCGAATACGGCGGCGGCACGGTGATGCTGTGGGACAAGGGCACCTGGTCGCCGATCCCGGGCAAGAGCGCCAAGGATCTAGACGAGGGACACTTGCACTTCACCCTCGCGGGCGAGCGGATGAAGGGCGAATGGCTGCTCGTGCGAATGAAGCCGCGCGGCAACGAAAAACGCGAGAACTGGCTGCTGCGCAAGGTGAAGGACGAGTTCGCGCAGGACGGCGACAAGCTCGTCGAGCATGAATTGACCAGCGTGCTCACCGGCCGCTCGATGGCCGAGATCGAGGCCGACAAGGCGGGCGAATTCTCGCTTCAAGGCAAGAAGGGCAAAGCGTTCGCCGCTCAGATGGAAAAGGCGGCGGATCACAACGCGGACGAGGCCAAGGCACCGCGCAAGAAAGCCAAGGCCCGCTCGGGCAAGCCCCCCAAGTTCCGCTCGCCGCAACTGGCGACGCTGGTCGATACCGTGCCTACCGGCAACGACTGGATCCACGAAATCAAGTTCGACGGCTATCGCGCGCTGATCGCGGCGGCGGGTGATAAGGTTTCGGTCTATACCCGCAACGGCCACGACTGGACCGACAAGTTCGGGCCGCTCGCAGACGCGATCGCCGCGCTCGATTTGCCGCCCTGCCTGATCGACGGCGAGATCGTCGCTTACGGCAAGGACGGCAATCCCAGCTTTTCCGCTTTGCAGGAGGTGCTCAAGCGCGGCCATGGCTCGCAGACCAGCAAGGACAAGCTGGAACTGCACGCCTTCGACTTGCTCGAGATCGACGGTGCCGACCTCACCGAGCGCACCAACATCGAACGCAAGGAACGGCTCGAAGCGCTGCTGGCCGAAGCCGAGCCGCCGGTGCGCGTCGCCGATCACGTCATCGGCGCGGGCGAGAAGCTGCTCAAGGCGATGTGCGATGCCGGGCAGGAAGGGATCATCTGCAAGAAGGCCGATGCCCCCTATCGCGGTCGACGCAGCAAGTCCTGGCTCAAGGTCAAGTGCACCAACCGACAGGAATTCGTGGTGGTCGGCTGGAGCAAGTCCAGCGCCAAGGGGCGCCCGTTCGCCTCGCTGCTGCTGGCGCAGAAGCAAAAGGGCGAGCTTGTCTACAAAGGCAAAGTCGGCACCGGCTTCGATGCCGATACGATGGACGACCTTGCCGGCAAGATGCGCGGGCTGGCGCGCAAGACGCCGCCGCTCGACGTCCCGCGCACCGATGCGCGCGGCGCGAGCTGGGTGACGCCCAAGCTGGTGGCCGAGATCGCCTTTGCCGAATTCACCTCGGAAGGCCGCGTTCGCCACGGTAGCTTCCTAGGCCTGCGCGCGGACAAACCGGCCAAGGCGGTCAAGCCGGAGACGAAGGCCAAGCCGCCGCGCGCCAAGCCCGATATCGAGATCAGCAGCCGCGACCGCGTGGTGTTTCCCGAAAGCGGGCAGACCAAGGGCCAGCTCGCCGATTACTACGCCGATGTCGCGACGCTGATGCTGCCGTTCGCCGCCGAGCGCCCGATCAGCCTGGTCCGCTGTCCGCAAGGGCGCGCGAAGAAATGCTTCTTCCAGAAGCACGACAGCGGCGGGTTCGGCAACGGCGTCAAGCACGTTCCGATCCGCGAGAAGGACGGCGGCAGCGAGGATTATCTCTACGTCGAGGACGCGCGCGGCCTGCTCCAGTGCGTGCAGATGGGGACGATCGAATTCCACGGCTGGGGCGCGCGCACGGGGGACGTGGAGCTGCCCGACCGTATGATCTTCGATCTCGATCCCGATGAAGGCCTCGATTTCGGCGACGTGAAAGCCGCCGCCGTCGACATTCGCAAGCGCCTTGCCGAGATCGGGCTCACCAGCTTTGCGATGCTCTCGGGCGGGAAGGGCGTCCACGTGGTCGTGCCGCTGGTGCCCGGCCATTCGTGGGATGCCCACAAGGACTTTTCGCGGCGCTTTTCCGAAGCGCTGGCGATGGCCGAGCCCGATCGCTTCGTCGCGACGATGAGCAAGGCCAAGCGCAAGGGCAAGATCTTCATCGACTGGCTGCGCAACCAGCGCGGCGCCACGGCCGTCCTGCCTTATTCCGCCCGCTCGCGCGAAGGTGCGCCCGTCGCGGTGCCGATCGCGTGGGACGAACTCGATGGCTTCGACAAGGCGAACGCCTTCACCATCGACGATGCCGACGATCTCATCGAGCGCGGGGGCCACAAGGCGCTGGCCGGTTGGGGCTTTGCCGAGCAGCGCTTGCCCGAGATCTAGCTGTCGCTGGAGCGCCGATCGGCAGAAGCCAGGGGCCGGGCAACCTCCGCCCAGTGAGCCTAATCCGTCTCTACTTCGGTCCTGGGGTCGAGGAACAGGGTGCCATGCCCGTAGAGGTAATCCGCGGTGAAATGCGCATAGCGTTCGAGCGCTTCGCGGTCGGGGATGGTCACGCGGCCGCGATTGAGTTCCAACAGTCCTTGCGAGCGCAGCGACTTGATCACGCGGTTGATATGCACCGCCGTCGTACCGCAGGCATTGGCGAGATGCGTTTGCAGCAGCGGCATGTTGAACCCGTGGGAATCGGCCAGATCGACGAAATTGAGCCGGTGCCACAGTTCGCAAATCATGTGCGCCAGGCGTTCCCCGGCGCGCAACTGCTCGAGCTTGAGGATCCATTCGCGGTGGATCGCGGCATCGAGCAAGGTCGAGAACCACAGCAGCCGCGTCAGGTGCGGCTCGGTGGCGACGACTTCGGCGAGGGCCGCATGGGTTACGTAGGCGACCATGGACGGCCCCACCGTCACCACGTCGTGATCGAGCCGCTTCAGCGCGAATGCGTGGAGGTCGACGAAGTCCCCCGGAACCTGGACGCCGACGATATTGCGGTTGCCCCCGTCCTCGATCACGCGCGCGATGAAACCGTCCACCAGCAGCGTGCTGCGATTTGCCAGTTTCCCACGCTCGAGAATGCAGGTCCCATCGGGGAGGCGCTCGACGTCATCGATGATGTTCTCGAGCAGCGTCTTCTCATGATCCGACATGGCGTGGCGCAAGCGGCCCTTGAGAAACAGCTGCATATGGCCCGAAGGCTTACTCACTTTTAAACATCCCCTGCTGCCTCGATTGACATAGGTTAAGTTTATCCTGAGTTCGAGGCAATGGTGTTGATCTGATGAACCGGCAACGCGTGGAACCGCAGATTGTTCGGGACGGCAGCGAAAAATGGCCGAGACGTTGCCATTGCAGGGCGGCCTGCGCCGCCGTGACACCCGTGAGCCGCGCGGCTGACACATTGCTCGTTGACCATCGGCAGCCTTCGTGTCCTGGTTCGCATGCAGACGGAAGAAGGAAACGGGTCATGGTGCTTGGGCTATTCACGCGGGGATTCGCGGCGGCTGCGCTGCTGGCGCTGGCCGGATGCGCGGCGGGCGGCACCGTGCCGGACGCAGCGGGCGGATCCGCGATCGGGCCGATGAATCTGGCTGGCACCAGCTGGCAGCTCGTCGAATTCCAGTCGATGGACGATGCCCAGGGCACGCGCCGCCCCGCGTCCGATCGCACCGTGACCGCGACGTTCGCGGAAGACGGCAAGCTCGTGCTCAAGCTCGACTGCAATCGCGGCACTGCAACCTGGAGCGCGGGCCCGCATCATGCCACCGGCAGCGGCCTTGCGATCGGCCCCGTGGCCTCGACTCGAGCGATGTGCCCCGAGCCATCGATGGGCGGTTTCGTCGCGCGGACCTTGCCCGATGTCGCCAGCTACGTGCTGCGCGACGGCAAGCTCTATCTCGCGCTCAAGATGGACGGCGGCATTTTCGAGTTCGCCCCGATCGCACCCTGAGCGAAGGCGCCAGCGGACCGACGCTGTCCTTCGCGCCTTTTCTTGAGACATGGCGCAGCCCTGCCCGGATGGGCAGGGAACAAGCCCGCCCGGTTCGTTCGTTGCATGCGCGAAGGATCAACGGACAAGGACGAGACCGATGGAAGACGAACGCATCTGGAGCTTCGAGCGCGACCTGTGGTTGGGCGGCGAAAAGGTTTACGACGAACGCGTCAGCGACGATTGCCTGATGGCGCTCCCGACCGCGCCTTACGTGTTCGATAGTGCGGCCGCGACCGATGCCGTCAAGCACACCCCGCACTGGGACGAGGTGGCCTTCAGCGACCAGCAGGTCTCGCGCCCGCAGGAGGGCCTGATCGTGATCGCCTATCGCGCCGAAGCCACGCGCGGCGACGAAACCTACAAGGCGGTTTGCACCAGCACCTTGCGCCGTCTCTCGCATGAGGAATGGGACGTGGTGCAGCACCAGCAGACCCCGCTCGGCACGATGGTCGCCGAACCCGAATAGCATCGCCGAGCCGGGTTATCCGGCAGACGGCAAAACGCCTCCGATCCGCGATCGGAGGCGTTCGCCTGGCGGGCCGCTGTTCAGACCCGCCGAGTGAGAAACCTCAAGGCTCGGCGCCGAGCCCGAACGACGCATCGCCGCGCCCGGCGAGGAGCACCTGGTTGTCGTCGATCCCGTCGATCAGCGAGAGCGGCAGCGATTCCAGCTCGTTGGTTTCGGGGTCGGGCGTTTCCAGCATGATCTGGTCGCCCCGCACTTCGGCGACGGTGCCCAGCACCTTGCCGTCGACATCGAGCACTTGCATGTGCTGGTGGATCGTGCCCGCGAAGGTGCGGAACGACTTCGCCTCGGCGTTGCCGTCGCCCCGGCCCGTGGACGGCTCGGATCCGGCTGGCGTTTCTGAGTTCGGCACGGGCATACTCCATGATGGCTGGGGCCGCGGTGAGGCGTGCTTGCAACCTGCGACCGGGCGTTCGCAAATGCAACGGCCAGGTGCGACAGTGGTTCCGCCACACGATGCCGCGCGGCCGCGCCGCCGCTGCGGGACGGCTCTGCGGCCAGTCCGATTCGCGACTTTTTGCGCGCAAGGGGATCGCAGGTGGGGATTACTCGGTGATCGACATGGCGCCTGAGCGTCGGGGTGATTATCTGGACCATCACGGCTTTGATCCCGCAGTCCGTCCGGCGCTCGCCGCAGGATGCGAGCGGATCGGGCCCGCGCTTCCACGGCCCGGCGAACGCTTCGCCCGAGCCTGGGACGAAAGACCATCTCGACCGATTGCTCGGTCGCATTCAGGAGGCTTGCGGAGACCGATGTCTGCGCGGTTCTCCGCATGACGTAACCAAGGCCCTAAGTAACAGGAAGGTCCCCGCCCGATGCCGCTGCTGGAAGCCCGCAAGACCTACAAGCCCTTCGAATATCCCTGGGCCTACGAGTTCTGGAAGCGCCAGCAGCAAGTGCACTGGCTGCCCGAGGAAGTGCCGCTGGGCGAGGATTGCCGCGACTGGGCGCAGAAGCTTTCGGCGCACGAGCGCAACCTGCTCACCCAGATCTTCCGCTTCTTCACGCAGGCCGACGTGGAAGTGCAGGATTGCTACCACGAGAAATACAGCCGCGTCTTCAAGCCGACCGAGATCAAGATGATGCTCGCCGCCTTCTCCAACATGGAGACGGTGCACATCGCCGCGTACTCGCACTTGCTCGACACCATCGGCATGCCCGAAAGCGAATACGGCATGTTCCTCGAATACCAGGAACTGCGCGACAAGCACGATTACCTGCAGCAGTTCGGCGTCGATTCCGACGAGGACATCGCGCGCACGCTCGCCATGTTCGGCGGCTTCACCGAAGGGCTGCAGCTGTTCGCCAGCTTCGCCATGCTGATGAACTTCCCGCGCTTCAACAAGATGAAGGGCATGGGACAAATCGTCAGCTGGTCGGTGCGCGACGAATCGCTGCACTGCGAAGGCATCGTCCGCCTGTTCCACACTTTCGTGAAGGAACGCGGCTGCCTCACCAAGGCGGTCAAGGAAGACATCATCGACTGCTGCCAGAAGACGGTGCGGCTCGAAGACGCCTTCATCGACCTCGCCTTCGAGATGGGCCCGGTGCCGGGCATGAGCGCCAAGGACATCAAGCGCTACATCCGCTACATCGCCGACTGGCGCCTGGGCCAGCTCGGCCTGCCCGAGATCTACATGATCGAGGACCACCCGCTCCCCTGGCTGACCCCGCTGCTCAACGGCGTCGAGCACGCCAACTTCTTCGAGACCCGCGCGACGGAATACTCGAAGGGCGCCACTCGCGGCGACTGGAACACGGTGTGGACCAACTTCGACCAGCGGCGGAATGCGAAAGCCGCGAACGAAGAAGGCGACGACGCGGGCGATGAGCCGGGTCTGTTCGGCGAGGGTGTCGCGGCGGAGTGAGGTGATGGCCAAATGAGTGACCTAGTTGAAGCGGCCGCAAGTTTCGGATCTGCGGGGGCTGCCGCAGCCTTGGCTCTTAGGGCGCCTGAGCTTCTCAAGGAAATCTATGGCGATCTTGCAAAGCCAGGAGTTGCGCAAGTTGGAAAAGCAATTGGCGAGCTCCTCGGCCTCGGCAACACGATCCTCCTCCCGCTACGTCTTCTAAATAAGCGCGCGGCAGAATTTGAGCGTGAGAATTTTGAATTGCTGGCGCAAAAATTTTCGCAAATTCCAGAGGAAAAAGTAGTTGAGGTCAATCCAGAGATTGGATTGCCTATTCTTGACGGATTGTCCCAAACAAGAGATGGCAATCTTCGGGATATGTTCGCAGAACTATTGGTTAATAGTGCCCGAGAAGACAAGTCTGGATCAGTCCACCCGAGCTACGTTGGGATAGTCTCGAGCTTAGCGCCGGATGAGGCTCGGTTGCTAAAATTCATGAAGCAAAAGAAGATTCATCCATATCTTTCTATAACCCGTATCGTCGACGCCAAAAAACACGCGAAGCGCTCGATAGAAGAATTCTTCATGGAGATTCCTGGGGATTTAGATCGGAAAGATTGTCTTTCGATTTATCTGGCAAGTCTTGCTCGTAATGGTCTCATAAACATTTATGACGATCGATTTTCTACTGGCGAGCATGCCTATGATCATTTGATAAATGAAGTTAAAAATCGATATGCAGGCATCCGAGAATTTAAAATACTTGAAAAAGTCGAAGATAATACGCTGATTTTCGAGAAAGCTGCTATATTTGTAACAGACTATGGGTTTGAATTCGCTTTCGCTTGTCTAGGGATGGATTCGGACGTTCAAAAGAATGAAATTTCCGTTTAGTTGTTATAGCGTTCTTTTAAATCCATTATAGTAAAAGCGGAAAATAATCTAATTCTCCTATACTCATGGGACTAGACCACTCCCCTCCCGCTTGCGGGAGGGGTTGGGGGTGGGCCTTGCGGCGGTGCGGGTAAGAAGGGCCGTCGCGGTCTGCCCACCCCGCTGCGACTAGGCTCACCTGCGGTTCGCCAAGTCTCGCGGCCCTCCCGCGGGCGGGAGGGCGGTTTGGTGCGCTTGGGTTGCGGGCGTCGGGGCTGAGCGGCCCACCCCGCTGCGACTAGGCGGCGGGGCCGCCAAGTCTCGCTGCCCCTCCCGCGGGCGGGAGGGGTGTCAGTGTGGGGCTTCCAGGGCTTCCCGGATGACGGTGAGGACGCCTTCCAGGTTGGCGAAGACTTCCGCGTTGGGGAAGCGCAGCACGCGGTAGCCGTTGTCGCGCAGCCAGCGGTCGCGGGCGGCGTCGTGCTCGGGGCGCAAGTCGTGGGAGAAGCCGTCGAGTTCTACGATCAGACGGCGGTCGCGGCACAGGAAATCGGCGAAATACGGCCCGACCGGCATTTGGCGGCTGAACTTGGCGCCGAGCGCGCTGCGGGAGAGGTGGCGCCAGAGCTGGCGTTCGGCGGGCGTGGCCTGGTTGCGCAGTTCGCGGGCGCGGTTGGTGTTGCGAGGCTGATAGGTTGGCACGGTTGGGAGATTGCCCACCCCCAGCCCCTCCCGCAAGCGGGAGGGGAGATTAAAAGGCGCCCCATTCTGCAAGCGGGAGGGAAGATTACGTGGCGCTTCCTCCCGCAGGCGGGGTGAGAGGGGTGTCGGCCTTTCCGCCCCCGGTTCCCCCGCCGCCCGGATGGCCCGAAGGCCGCCATTCGGAACCTCCCGCCGCTCCCGTGCATTGCCTTGGCAGATCCAAGGGAGAACACCGCATGATCACGAACCGCACCGCTTTGCGCGCCGGCCTTGCCGCTCTGGGCCTCGTGGCGCTCGCCGCTTGCGGCCAGTCGGAGGATGCCGCGACGTACGAGCCCGACGTCACCGACGAAAGCGCCGGCAATCTCATCGCCAGCGAGGTGGACCCGTCCGCAGTCCCGGTCGACTTGCCCGAAACGCCGATGACGCCGGTGCCGACCGAGGAGAGCGCGATGCCCGATGCGACCATGACCTCGCCCGTCGCCACGCCGGAAGCGCCGCCGCCCGCCACGCCGACACCGCCGGCCAACTGAGCCGGCGTTTTTGCGCCTTTCCTACTGCGGTCTGGTCGCGCATGATGCCACCGCGCGGACTGGGACGGTTACGAATGGCGAAAACGCGATGGCAAAGTGTCACCTTCGGTATGGCGGTCTTTTGTCTGTTAAACCAAAAGCTTAGCGCGAAAATGCGTGTTTGTAGGGTGTCACCTTTGTCACCTTCGCCGGCGCATTCGGCTCGGGCCTGCGGGCTGGCGACACGGGGAAGGGGTCCATCATGCCGGTGACCAACCAGGCCGCGATATTCCTGCCGGTGCTCGCGCTGGTGCTGCTGACACTGATCGCTTTCGTCCGGCTGGCCGCGGGGCGGACCGTGGCGGCGAAGGACCCGGGCTTCGATCCCGGATACTACAAGGCGCACCTGGGCGAGGCCGAGCCCGAGGCGGGGCGCGTTCCCGCCCGGCACTGGGACAACTTGTTCGAATTCCCCACGCTGATCTACGCCGCCTGCCTCACCGCCTTCGTGATGGGCGCGGTCGGCGTGTGGACGCTGGTGTTCGCCTGGGGCTTCGTGATCGCGCGCGTGGCGCAGAGCGCGATCCACATGAGCTACAACAATACGGCGCACCGCGCGGTCGGCTTCGTGCTCGGGCTGGTGATGGGCTTTGCGTTATGGTTGAACGTCGCGATCTCGATCTTCGCGGCGCTCTAGCCGGGGCGGCGCGGGCGGGCCCTCGCGCGGTGCGTCCAGCCCCGCCATTCGCCCGCGCAGGACCCAGCCGATGGCAAAGCCGAGCGCGATCGAGGCGAGGGCGAGCATGAGCATCGCTAGGCGAGGCCGAGGAACAGCCCGGCCAGTGCGGCGCTCATGAGGTTCGACAAGCTGCCCGCGACCAGCGCGCGCAGGCCCAGCTTGGCTATGACCGGGCGCTGGTTGGGCGCGAGGCCGCCGGTCACCGCCATTTGTATCGCGATCGAGGAGAAGTTGGCAAAGCCGCACAGCGCGAACGTGACGACGGCGACGGTGCGCGGGCTGAGGCCGGTGTCGTTGCCCAGTTCGATGAAGGCGACGAATTCGTTGAGCACGATCTTGGTGCCGAACAGCCCGCCGGCTTGCAGCGCCTCACTCCAGTCGGGTGTGGCAAGGAGGTAGAAGACCGGCGCGAAGACGTAGCCGATGAGCTGCTGGAAGGTCAGCTCGGGCGCGCCGAACAGCCCGGCGATGGCGCCGACCAAGCCGTTGGCGAGCGCGATCAGGGCGACGAAGGCGAGCACCATCGCGCCGACCGCGACCGCCAGCTTGACGCCGGTCTGCGCGCCTTGCGCGGCGGCCATGATGACGTTGGCGGGGGGCTCTTCGTCGTGGGCGGGGGCTGCGGTCTCGTCGAGATGGAGGCCGGGCTGGTCGGTCACCGTCTCGCGGCGCAGCGCGGCGGCGGCCATCGCGGCCGGCGCAGTGGCGGATTGGGTGCCTTCGGCGCGCTCGTCGGGCTCGGGCGCTTCGGCGACGACGCGCGGATCGGGCATGATCAGCTTGGCCATCAGGATGCCGCCCGGCGCCGACATGAACGCGGCGGCGACGAGGTAGTCGATGCGGATTCCCATGCTGGCGTAAGCGGCCAGGATCGTACCGGCGACGCCCGCCATGCCCACGGTCATCAGGCAGAACAGCTGCGACGGCGCGAGGCTGGCGAGGTAGGGCCGCACCACCAGCGGGGATTCGCTTTGCCCGACGAAGATGTTGGAGGCCGCCGCCAGGCTCTCGACCCGCGTGATGCCGGTGATCTTCTCCAGCCCGCCGCCGATCCAGCGGATCACCAGCTGCATGATGCCTAGGTAATAGAGGATCGAGATCAGCGCGGCGAAGAAGATGATCACCGGCAGCGCCGAGATGGCGAAGCTGGTGCCGCCGAGCTCGGGCGTGGCGAGCGGGCCGAACAGGAAGTCGACCCCCGCCTTGGCGTAGCCGAGCAGGCTTTCGACGCCTTTCGCCGCGCCGCGCAGCAGCGTGTTTCCGAGCGGCACGTAGAGCACCAGCGCCGCGAAACCGGCCTGCAGCGCGAACGCCGCGCCGACGATACGCGGCCGGATCGCTTTGCGGTCGGTCGAGAGAAGGAAGGCGATGGCAAGAATGAGGACGATGCCACAAAGGCTGAAGGCGACGTGCATCGTCGGCAGGATCCTTGAGGAAGGCTGTTGAAATCCGGGGCCGAACGTAGATGCCGCGTTGCAGTACGGCTAGTGCAATTGTGCGCGCCCCGCTAGGCCTTGTCCATGGACACCCCGCAACCTCGCGCTCCGCTCGTGCTTTCACGCTCGCTTTTCGTCTTCGCGCTGCTTTACGGCGGCCTCGTCGTGCTGGCGGGGATCATCGGCACCAAGCTTGCCTCGCTGGGCTCGTGGCCGGTGGTCGGAGATCTCGCAGTCGAATCCGGGATCTTCGCCTTCCTGTTCCTGGTAGTCCTGTCGAGCGCGACCGCGGAGCTCCACGGCGAAGGCGCGGCGAACAAGCTGGTGCGCTACGGCTTCATCCCGCTGATCGTCTCGATGGTGCTGCTGACCTTCGTCATCCGCGTGGTGCCGCCGGCCCCGTTCTGGAGCGATCAGGAGGCATTCGCCCGCCTGCTCGGCCAAGGCGCACGGCTGCAGTTCGCCGGGCTGATCGCTTATGGCGTGTCGCAGACGCTCAACGTGCTGATCTTCACGCGGCTCGCCGGCAAGACCGGCAAGCTGCTGATGCTGCGCGGCTGGATCGCGAGCCTGCTGTCGCAAGCGGTGGACACGGTGCTGTTCATCACCATCGCGTTTTACGGCGTCATCGACCAGGCGACGGGCGAGGGCATTCCGATCGGCACCATCATGGAAGGCCAGATCATCTCCAAGCTGGTGCTCTCGACGATCATGGTGCCGCCGCTGATTCTGCTGTTCGTGAAGCTGGGACGGTGGCTCGACCGCGCCTGAAGGCGAGAAAAGACCTTCAATTCCCGCCCGGGCGCGCTAAACGCCAGGCCATGTCCCAGGCACACGATCCCGCCATGCTGCTGAAAGCGGCCACGCTCGTCGACGCGCTTCCTTACATGCAGCGCTATGCCGGCCGTACTTTCGTGGTGAAATACGGCGGCCACGCGATGGGCGATCCGGCGCTGGCGCAGGACTTTGCCGAAGACATCGTGCTGTTGAAGGCGGTGGGCATCAATCCGGTGGTCGTCCACGGCGGCGGGCCGCAGATCGGCGCCATGCTAAAGACGATGGGCGTGGAATCGCAGTTCATCGACGGCTTGCGCGTCACCGACTCGCAGACCGCGCAAGTCGCCGAAATGGTTCTGTCCGGCGCGATCAACAAGGAAATCGTCGGCTGGATCGCGCGCGCCGGTGGCAAGGCGATGGGCCTTTCCGGCAAGGACGGCGCGATGGTGCGCGCCCGCAAAGTCTCGCGCACGGCCAAGGATCCGGACAGCAACATCGAGCGCGTGGTCGATCTCGGCTTCGTCGGCGAGCCGGAGCGGATCGACACCAGCGTGATCGAGACGGTCTCAAAGGCAGGCATGATCCCAGTGATCGCCCCGATCGCGCCGGGCGAGGACGAGGCGACGTACAATATCAACGCCGACACGATGGCGGGCGCGATCGCCGCGGCGCTGGGCGCGGCGCGGCTGTTCCTGCTGACCGATGTGGCGGGGGTGCTCGACAAGCAGGGCGCCCTGCTCAGCGACTTGCGGCCCGCCGATATCGAGCGGTTGCGCGGCGACGGGACGATCTCGGGCGGGATGATCCCCAAGCTCGAGACCTGTGTCCATGCGGTCGAAGCGGGCTGCGAAGCCGCCGTCGTGCTTGACGGACGGGTTTCGCATGCCATGTTGCTGGAAATATTCACACAAGAGGGTGCAGGCACGCTCATCCGGGCAGGCTAGCCGGTTCAATTTCGAGGGCTTACGTGAGGGCGACGAATTCGCAAAAAGGACTGCGCGCCGTGATCCTGAGACTGAAACCGGGACTGGTCGCAGCCGGCCTTCTGGCACTCGCTGCCTGTAACAGCGACCCCGAAGAGCCCCTGGTGGAACCGATGGCGAGCGAGACGGCCGTTCCCGAGCCGGCGCCGAGCGCCACCGGAACCGGGGCTTCGACGGCAATCGCGGACGCTCTCGATGCCGGCGCGCTCGCCGATCGCGAGGATCCCGAGCGGCTGCTGCGCTTCTATACCAACGCGCTCAGGATCGGTGACTGGAACTCGGCGGCGCGTGCGTGGAGCCTCGATGCGCAAATGACGCCGCAGAAGCTGGAAAGCGAATTCGGCGGCGTCGCGGGTCCCAAGGTCGCGGTCGGCAAGGGCGACATCGAAAGCGCGGCGGGCTCCCTGTTCTATGTCGCCCCGGTGGTCATCGACTTTGCCGACGGCAGGCCGTCGCGCCGCGGAACGATCGTGATGAGCCGGGTCAACGATGCGCTGGGAGCGACCGAGGAACAGCTCAACTGGCGGATCGATCGCAGTTCGATGCTGCCGCAGTAGTCAGCCCCCCGGCGTAAGTGGCATTGGGGTAACTGCGGCGCGCCCACCTTGCCCGCGACGGCAGGGCCCGGTATCAGCGGGCGCGCTTTGGCATCCTTTCCGGAAAGGCCCGTCCCTTGATTTTCCTCACCCTGTTCGAGATCGTCGGTTACATCGTCTCGATCATCGTCATGCTGGTGATCGTGCAGTTCGTGCTGAGCCTGCTGATCTCGTTCAACGTCGTCAACATGAGCAACCAGTTCGTCGATGCGATCTGGCGGTCGGTCAATGCGCTGCTCGATCCGCTGCTGCGCCCGATCCGCAAGATCATGCCCAACACCGGTGCGATCGATTTCTCGCCGCTGGTGCTGATCGTCGGGCTCGAAATCCTGCGAATCATCCTGCGCAATCTCGCACTCGCGTCGATGTAGGCCCGGCATGACGGCCCAAATCATCGACGGAAAGGCTTTCGCCGAAGGCCTGCGCGGCCGCGTCGGCACGCTTGCCGCCAGCTTCGCGGCGGCAGCCGGTCGCAAGGCGGGATTGGCGGTCGTGCTCGTAGGCGAGGATCCGGCGAGCCAGGTCTACGTGCGCAACAAGGGCAAGCAGACGCTGGCCTGCGGGATGGAAAGCTTCGAGCACCGCCTGTCTGCCGAGACCTCCGAGGCCGACCTGCTCGCGCTGGTGGACACGCTCAACGCCGATCCGGCCGTCGACGGCATCCTCGTCCAGCTGCCGCTGCCCGCGCACATGGACGAACAGAAAGTCATCGCCGCGATCGATCCCGACAAGGACGTCGACGGCTTCCACGTGATCAACGCCGGGAGGCTCGCGGTCGGCCTGCCGGGCTTCGTGCCCTGCACGCCGCTGGGCTGCGTGATGCTGCTCAAGGACCGGCTGGGTTCGCTTGCCGGCCTCGATGCCGTGGTGATCGGTCGTTCGAACATCGTTGGCAAGCCGATGGCGCAATTGCTGATCCAGGAGAGCTGCACCGTCACGGTCGCACACAGCCGGACCAAGGACTTGCCCGAAGTCGTGCGCCGCGCCGACATCGTCGTTGCCGCGGTCGGCCGTCCCGAAATGGTGAAGGGCGAGTGGATCAAGCCCGGCGCGACGGTCATCGATGTCGGCATCAACCGGGTTCCGGCGGCCGAAGACGGCAAGACGCGGCTGGTCGGCGATGTCGACTTCGCGTCGGCCTCTGCGGTCGCGGGTGCGATCACCCCGGTGCCAGGCGGCGTCGGGCCGATGACGATCGCGGTCCTGCTGCGCAACACCCTCGTTGCCGCGCATCGCAACGCAGGGATCGATCTGCCGCAGGACGCGCTGTGACGCGCCTTGCCACCAAGCTGGCGGGCGCCGTTGCCTGCCTTGCGCTGGCAGCCTGCGCGGGCGGTCAGTCGGGGCGGCAGCGCCTGCCGCGCGGCCCGCTGCGCGATGCCACGTTCGGCTCGCCCGGCGCGATCGTGGCGGCCGAACTCGCGTTCAACCGGCTCGCTCGCGAGAAGGGGCAATGGACGGCGTTCCGCGAGACGGCGGACAAGGACGCGGTGATGTTCGTGCCGCAGCCCGTCGACGCGCGCGAATGGCTCAAGGGCCGCGAAAATCCGCCCGCACCGGTTTCGTGGCAGCCCTACGAAACCTGGGTGAGCTGCGACGGAACGCTCGGCGCGAGCAAGGGCGCCTGGCAGCGGCCGGACGGCTCGGTCGGTTATTTCACGACGGTCTGGCGCCGCCAGAGGAGCGGGGAATATCGCTGGGTGCTTGATCAGGGTGACGATCTCGCCGCGCCGCTTCCCGCACCCGAGATGCTTGCCGGACAGATCGCCGAATGCCCGCCGGGTCGCGGCCCCGCGGACTTGCGCCAGCGCGACTCCGAGCAGAAAAATCCGCAAGTCGCGATGGACGGCACCGGCCGATCCGACGACGGCACGCTCGAATATACCTGGCAGACCGCGCCCGATCTGTCGCGCACGGTCACGGTGCGGATGCGCAAGGGTGGCGAGTTGCGCGAAGTCATGCGCAGTTCCGTCGCGGCGCCGGCGGGTAGCTGAGCGATGTTCGACTTGTTCGTTTCCGCCTTCGTCACTTTGTTCGTGGTGATAGACCCGCCCGGGTGTGCGCCGATCTTCGCCGGGCTGACGTCCAACGCCCCACCGGCCAGTGCCCGGGCGATGGCGATCAAGGCGTGCTTCATCGCGGCCTGCATCCTGTTCGTGTTCGCGCTGTTCGGCGAAGCGCTGCTGGCCGCGCTCCACATCGAATTGAACTCGTTCCGCATCGCCGGCGGCATCATGCTCTTCCTGATCGCGCTCGACATGGTGTTCGAAAAGCGCACCCAGCGGCGCGAGGAGCGGGTGGAAAAGGTCAAGGCGACGCCCGAAATCGAGGACGTGTCGGTCTTCCCGATGGCGATGCCGATGCTGGCCGGGCCCGGCTCGATCGCGACGATCATGCTGCTGATGTCGCAGGCGCAGGGCACCGAATCGACGCTGGTCATTCTCGCCGCGCTCTCTGCGGTTCTGGTGCTTTCGCTGATCGCGCTGATCGCCGCGATCCCGCTGATGAAGCTGCTGGGCCACAGCGTCGAGGCGGTCATCACGCGCCTGCTTGGCGTGCTGCTGGCAGCGCTTGCCGCGCAATACGTGATCGATGGCCTGCGCGAAGCGATGTTGGGGTAGGGGGCAAATAGCGGCGCGCGGCCTGTCCCGACGGGAGATCAGACCTCGGCGCATCCGAGCAGCGGCCATTTGCTCAGCCAGGCTTTTGACTGCACGCGTTCCGCGAAGATCGCGTGCTTCTCACGAGCGAACCGCGCCGTCGGTCGAAGGCGCAGATCGAACAAGTCGTCCAGTCCAAGGGGACTCGCGATCCGGCATTCGCCCGTCGCCTCCAGCTTTGCCGCTACCGCGGTTGCCGTTTCGGGCCAGTGTCGCATGGCATCGCTGGCCGACGTATAGGGTTGGTCGCCATTGCGAACATGCATCCGCGCCTGATTCTTGACCGACCAGTCGATCCCCGGCGCGACGGTGTGCAGCCGTCGTTCCAGCTCGCGGTCGAGCGCGGCATCCGTCGATCCGGCATCGAACCAGATCACATCGACATCGCCATCGATCGGTGCGGGAGCGCGGCCGTGCAAATGATCCCACACCGCATTTCGCACGAATCCCGCCGCGATCCAGGAATCCGGCAATTCCAGCTCGCGAACGATCTCGAGAAGTCGCCAGCGAGCGGGATCGGATCGAAGAATGGCGATGATCCGCGAGGCGTGCAACATGCCGGCCGGCGCCGCTATTGCAGCGTGATACCTTCCTCGTCGTCGCTTTCCGGACGGCGGCCGAAGAACTGCATCAACTGCACCAGCAGCTCGCAACGCGCCGAAAGACTGGGCGATTCCAGCAGCGCTTGCTTGGAGGCCGGATCGAACGGTGCGATCTGCGAAACACCGTTAATCAGCGAAAGATCGTCGAGCCGATTCACTTCGTCCCAGTCGACGCTGTAGCCCTGGGCCTCGGCAAACCGGCGCGCCTCGCGTTCGAAGCTTGCGCGTTCGACAGCGGCCAGGGTCTGTTCGCCGGTTTCCTCCAGCATCACTGCTTCGACCTGACGGAACGGGGTGGTCACGTCGAGCTCGCGCAAGACGCGAAAGCGCGCTTCGCCCTCGAGGATGATGTTGTACCGCCCGTCCTCCATCGCCTCGACTTCGCCGATGCGGCCCAGACAGCCGACCGCGAACAGCGGTGCGCCTTCCTGCGCGCGCTGCGGCTGGATCATGCCGATCCGCCGGTCACGGACCAGCGCATCGCCGATCATCGCCTGATAGCGCGGTTCGAAGATATGCAGCGGCAAGTGCAGTCCGGGATAGAGCACGGCGCCGGGCAGGGGGAAGATGGTGATCCGTGCCACGCGTTAGCCGAACAGGATCGTCGAGAGTTTGCGCCGCGTCGCGGCCACCCAGGGATCCTCGAGCCCGACGACTTCGAAGATCTGCAACAGCTTCGTGCGCGCCGCGCCTTCGTTCCACGCGCGGTCGGCTTCGATCATCTTCAGCAACGTATCAGCGGCGGTATCACGCTCGCCCGCAGCGAATGCCGCGTTGGCGAAGGCGAGCTGCGCGTCCATGTCCGCCGGGCGTTCGGCCGCCGCCGCGCGCAGCCCTTCCAGTTCGCTGTCGTCCGGCCGGTCCTTGGCGAGCGTCAGCGCGGCGCGCGCGCGTTCGATTGCCGGATCATTGGCGAGCGGTTCGGGCAGATCGGCCAGCATCGCTTCGGCATTCTCTATATGGCCCGCAGCGACCAGCGAGCGGATGAGTCCGGAAATGGCCTCGACGTTGTCCGGCGCCATGTCGACGATCTGCGCGAAGATCCCCGCCGCGCGCTCGCCGTCGCCGGAGGCGAGCACGTCCTCGCCCATCGCCAGCAGCGGCGCGACATCCTGCTGCGGCTCGGCGGCGTCGCCCGCCTGAACCGGCAGCTTGGCGAGCAGCTGGTCGAGCATCGACTTCAATTGCGATTCGCTGCGCGCATTGGTCAGATCGGCAACCGGTTGCCCCTGGAATAGCGCATAGACCGTCGGGATCGAGCGCACCTGGAACTGCGAGGCGATGAACTGCTCCTCGTCGACATTCACTTTGGCCAGAACCACGCCCTTGTCGGCGTATTCGGCCGCCACTTTCTCGAGCAACGGAGTGAGCGCCTTGCACGGCCCGCACCATTCCGCCCAGAAGTCCAGGATCACCAGCTTGGTCATCGAGGGTTCGGCGACCTGGCTGCGGAATCGGTCGACCGCCTTTTGTTCGTCGATGCTGAGACCCATGCTGGCCAAGATTGCTGCTCCCGTAACGTTGGACGAATTCTCGCACAATTTGGGGGCTCGCGGGCAATTGTGAAGGGTAATCCGCCGGTTTCGCACAGCCCGCCCCGATCTCATGGCGCCGATGCCATTTTTCCCTTGCAGCCCCCCAGGACCGATGCTAACCGCGCGCCTCACCTCCGGCCCGCCAGCTTCGGCAGCGGGCCGTGATCGTCTAGAGCGGGCGTAGCTCAGGGGTAGAGCACAACCTTGCCAAGGTTGGGGTCGAGGGTTCGAATCCCTTCGCCCGCTCCAAATTTCCTCATATTTTCAATTAGATGCGAGGCCTTGACGGCTTCGCATCTTGGATACGAGCCTGTTTGAGGGCTTTTGGTATCCAATTCGTACCCACACGAAATCGAACTCGCGACGGTCATCGACGACGCTTTTCACGTTGAAGGCAATTGGTCGTTTGGAACGGCGCGGTTTGATCCACGCCCGTGACAGAGGTTTTCGCCATATCCGAGTCGTCGCGTCTCACGCCTTTGGAGAGTAAGAGGGCTGCGGCTGTCGCCGTGACGGTTCGAGCGTCGGGAGAGAGGCTCCCGGCCGGGCCGTCGCGGAGATATGTCATGACGCAAGTTCAAGTTCTCGACGCGAGCCCCGTCAGGAGCAGCGGCTACAAGGTGGATGTGAGCCGCGGCCAGCGGATCGGGCGGGTCTCGTCCGAGTGGTTCAGTCGTCCGGCAGACCAGCGCTATCTGTCGCTGACCGAGCTGATGGCGGCGGTGAAGGGCCGCGCCGAACGCAGCCGGACGCGGACGGTGGAGAGTGCGGCGATCCGGGTTGAAGCCCACCGCGACGATCCCGAACGGCTGGCGCTCGTCCTGCCTGATTCGGACAAGCCGCTGGCGCCGACCCATTGGAGCTTCGGCCAGCTTGCGAGTCTCGTCGGCGCGCCGGCGGCGTATATGCGCCAGCTTCCCGCACCGCTTGCAGCTATTAACCTGCAGTACGGCCTCACCAATCACCGCGCCGAGCAGGTGAAGACGTTGGAGACCGAGGATGGCCGTACCGAGCTGCGCGCTGTCACCGGACCCGACTATGGTCGCATCTACGATCATGAGCTGGTCGCCGCCGTGCAGCGCATCGCCGGCAACGGCACGGGCGATACGCGTTGGAAAGTGCCGGGCGTGCTCGACTGGTCGACCGGTGTCTACAATCCGATGGTGGACATCACGTCCGATACGACCACGCTCTATGCGTCCGACCGCGATGTCTTCCTCTTCCTCGTCGACGACAGAAACCCGATCGAGGCGGGGAAGTTGCCCGATGGATCGCCCGACCTGTTCTTCCGCGGCTTCTATTGCTGGAACAGCGAGGTGGGCGCCAAGACGCTCGGCATCGCCAGCTTCTACCTGCGCGCCGTTTGCCAGAACCGAAACCTGTGGGGCGTTGAGGACTTTCAGGAGATCAGCATCCGGCATTCTAAATACGCCGCTAACCGTTTCGCGCATGAGGCGGCGCCAGCGCTGACCCGGTTTGCCGACTCTTCGCCGCAGCCGTTCCTGAACGGCATTCGGCAGGCCCGCGAACGCATCGTTGCTCGCAATGACGACGATCGTACCGAGTTCCTGCGCAAGCGCGGCTTCGGCAAGGCGGAGACAGCGAAGATCGTCGAGACCGTCCTCGCTGAGGAAGGTCGGCCGCCCGAGTCCGTGTTCGACTTCGTACAGGGCATCACCGCTTACGCACGGAGCAAACCCCAGCAGGACGCGCGGCTCGATCTCGAGACGCGCGCCAAGAAGCTGCTCGACCGGGTCGCAGCGTAGCGCCCCTCCTCAGCGTCATTCCCCTACGCGGCGTCGCTCTCTTCAGAGGAAGAGGGCGGCGCTGCGCTTCGTGACGGGTTTGAGGTCGGGAGAGAGGCTCCTGACCGGCCCGCCATGGAGAAGACCCATGACCAAGTCAGTCAAGACCATCGCGCTCAGCCCCTCGCGGGACATTCCGTTCGACAAGCTGGTGCTGAGCCAGGCCAATGTCCGCCACGTCAAGGCGGGCGTCTCGATCGAGGAACTCGCCGAGGACATCGCCCGGCGCACGCTGCTTGCTAGCATCACCGTGCGCGCCGTCACCGATGCCGAGGGCAAGGAGACCGGCATGTTCGAGGTGCCGGCGGGCGGGCGCCGCTACCGCACGCTCGAATTGCTGGTGAAGCAGAAGCGGCTGCCGAGTAACGCGCCGGTGCCCTGCGTCCTGCGCGAGGGTGGCCATGCCGAGGAAGACAGTCTCGCCGAGAACATCCAGCGCGCGCCACTCCATCCGCTCGATCAGTTCCGCGCCTTCCAGGCACTGCGCGAGAAGGGCATGAGCGAGGAGGAGATCGCGGCGGCGTTCTTCGTCTCGGCCAATATCGTCAAGCAGCGGCTGAAGCTCGCCAGCGTCGGTGAAGCCTTGCTCGACGCCTTCGCCGCCGATGAGATGACGCTCGATCAGCTGATGGCGTTCACCGTCAATCCCCAGCCCGAGCGTCAGGCCCAGGTGTGGGAAGCTGTGCGGGGCAGCTACAACAACCAGCCTTACCAAATCCGCCGCATGCTCACCGAGCATTCGGTCCGGGCGTCGGATAAGCGTGCGCAGTTCGTCGGCGTCGATGCCTATGTCGAAGCGGGCGGCGCGGTCATGCGCGACCTGTTCGAGAGCGACGATGGCGGCTGGCTCGAAGATGTCGGACTGGTCGAGATGCTCGTCACCGAGAAGCTCAACGAGGAAGCCGAAGCCATCCGTGCCGAAGGCTGGAAATGGATCGAGGTCGGCCTCGATTTCCCCTATGGCCACACTTACGGCCTCCGCCGCATTTCGGGCGAGCAGCCGGAGCTGACCGAGGAGGAGCAGGCGACGCGCGATGCGCTCCAGGCCGAGCTCGACCAGCTCGAAGCCGAATATGCCGATGCGCCCGAACTGCCCGACGAGGTCGACGAGCGCTTGGGCGAGATCGAGACCGCCATTGATGCGATCGACGACCGGCCCGTGCGTTACGACGAGGACGACATCGCTCGCGCGGGCGTGTTCGTCAGCGTCGATCATGGCGGGCGGTTGCGCGTGGATCGTGGCTATGTGCGTCCGGAGGACGAGGAGAAGGTCGAGCCGGATGACGGCGAGACCGACGGTACATCGCCTGCGACCGCATCCACATCCCGCACTCCGGACACCGGGTGCACCGTGGATAGCGACGACGATGATGACACGCTGCGCCCGATCCCCGACCGGCTCGTCACAGAGCTGACCGCGCATCGCACGGTCGCGCTCCGTCTGACGGTCGGCGGCAGCTACGGCACGGCCTTCTGCGCCTGCCTGCACGCTCTGGCGCTTAAGCTGTTCTACAGCTACGCGCCCGACAGCTGTCTCGAACTCGACGCCAAATGCGTGTTCTTCGGATCGCAAGCGCCGGGTCTTGGCGAAACGCCTTACGCCACGGCGCTCACCGAACGGCATGAGGCGTTTGCAGGCGCGCTGCCCGACGACAGCGAGCAGCTGTGGGATGCGATCCTGACCATGCCGGTCAAGCTCAGGAACGCGCTGTTCGCGCATTGCGTGGCGATGACAGTCAACGCCACGATCGAGACCTATAATCGCAGGCCGCGTGCGCTTGCCCATGCCGAACGGCTGGCGACCGATATCGGTCTCGATGTGGCCGATGCGGGCTGGACGACCACCGCCGAGAACTATCTCGGCAAGGTCACCAAGGCGCGGATCGTCGCGGCAGTGCGTGAGGCGAAGGGCGATGAAGCCGCCGATGGCCTCGAAGGCATGAAGAAGGACGCCCAGGCTGAACGCGCCGAGCAGCTGATCGCTGGCACCGGCTGGCTGCCGGAGCCGCTGCGCACCGCGCCGGTCGATGCCGAGTCGGAGGATACCCGCAAGGAGACGGCCACCGACGCAGAAAGCGAAGCGCAATCGGCGAAAGAAGACGGCGCAAGGTACATGGCGGACGACGAGACGATCGACGACAATGAGCAAGTCGACGGCGAGACCCCCATCGCTGTCGCCGCCGAGTAGGTTCCCGCTCCCCGGACCTGCTCACTTCGAGGGTCCGCCGATCCCCGGCGGACCCTCTTTCTGTCTCAAGGAGGATGCGATGCACCAGGCATCCGACCTCGCGCGCCAGCTCGCCCGCAACGCCGAGAGCGTCTGCCGACACTACTTGCCGGAGGGTCACCGCCAAGGACGCTATTGGCTCGTCGGCGATGTCGAAGGCACGCCGGGCCGCAGCATGTTCGTGCGGTTGACTGGTCCGGAGAGCGGCAAGGGCGCGGCCGGCAAATGGACCGATGCGGCCACCGGCGAGCATGGCGACTTGCTCGACCTTATCGCCGCGAACAGGCGGCTCGGCTCGCTCGCCGAAACGCTCGAAGAGGCGCGGCACTTCCTGTCGCTGCCTGCTCCCGATCCTCGCGAAACCACGCACCGATCATCGGCACCCACCGGCTCGCCCGAGGCCGCACGGTGGCTGTGGGCGATCTCGCGGCCGATCCACGGCACGCTCGCCGAGACCTATCTAAGCGAGCGTGGTATTACCGATTTGCGCAATTGCGGTTGTCTACGCTTCCATCCCAACTGTTGGTATCGTGCCGATCGGGACGATTTGCCTAATACCCCTGACGCGTTCCCGGCCCTGATCGCATCGGTGCGCGATAACAATGGCACGCTCACAGGCTTGCACCGCACATGGCTTACTCCGCACGGCAACGGCAAAGCACCCCTCGCCACACCGCGACGCGCGATGGGCGAACTGCTCGGACATGGCGTGCGGTTCGGGCCATCGGGCACAACGATGATTGCTGGCGAAGGCATCGAGACGATGCTGTCGCTGCGCCAGATCATGCCTGCCATCCCGATGATCGCCGCTTTGTCTGCTGCACATCTTGCGGCGCTTCAATTCCCGCGCATGCTGCGCCGGCTCTATATTGCTCGCGACAAGGATGCAGCGGGTCAAACGGCGCACGATGACCTTGCATCCCGGGCGCAAGACGCCGGGATCGACGCGCTTCCGCTCGATGCAAAAATGGGCGATTTCAACGACGACCTTCGCCAGTTCGGGACGGACGCTATGCGGGCCGATGTCCGGGTGCAGCTCATCTTGGAAGATGCCGAACAGATCATCGGCTGATGACCGGAAAGCGGAATGGGTGTGCCGCGTGCTGATCATGGTGAACTCCGTCTCCTTTTAGCGCACGCCTTTGCCTTCCAGAGCGGGCGAGAGAACCGGAGCCGGCCCGGTCCGGCAACGGCTGCGTGCGGCTTTCTTCCCCGCCGCTACGCGGCTCCTCGCGCAGCAAGAAAGCCGCGCTCCGCCGTCCTCCACTGGCGCTGCGGCCTTGCAGGTGTCGGCCCGTTCCGCCCCCGCTCTCTGTTCGCCCGTGAAGGCCGCGAGAGGCGTGGTCTTCGAAAACGGAGCAACCGCCATGACCGATCGCGAAGACCCGCACGACCAATCGCAAACCGCGCACATTCTCGACGAATTGCAGCTTTACGGCTTTCGGCGCTACCAGGAGGAACCCGATCCGCGACCGTTACCCGACGGCGACCGTGTTGCCGGAGCCATCGCCGACATCTTCGATGCGTTGGTCGGGACGCTGGCTGAAACCCGGCTCGGACCTGATTTGGACGACCTGCTCTGGTCAACGGTCAACCTGTTCCACCGCTCCGCCGAGCGGGTCGAGCGCGAGCTCGACGACAACGAGCAGGCGCAGCGCCGCTCGCAGCGCGAACAGGACGGCTCCGAGGTCGCCTCGGTCGAACTGGAAAACCTGCTCGCCCAAGGGCTGACGCTAATCGAACGCCGCGATGCGCACGAACTGATGCGCGATGTCGCCTCGGACCTTTACCGCACCCACACCGGATCGGCCTGGCGGCCGCGCCACGGCAGCCTCGTCAACCGCCGCGCTCTGACCGCCGCAGTGGTCGACAGCCGCGACTTCATCGCCGCCCGCCGCCGCGCCGAAACCGAGGTGATGATTCCCGCTGGCACCAAGGTCGCGTTCACCGGTGGCAAGGAGTGCAATGATACCGACGCGATCTTCGCCGCGCTGGACCGGGTGTACGCCAAGCATCCCGACATGGTTCTGCTGCACGGCGGCGCGCCGTCCGGCGCCGAGCGCATCGCCGCTTGCTGGGCCGACAATCGCAAGGTCTGCCAGGTGGCATTCAAGCCCGACTGGAACCGCCACGGCAAGGCCGCGCCGTTCAGGCGCAACGATACGATACTGGAAGTGCTGCCGGTCGGTGTCGTGGTGTTTCCCGGCACCGGCATTCAGGACAACCTCGCTGACAAGGCGAGGAAGCTCGGCATCCCGCTGTTCGACTTCAGAAAGCGCGGCGCATGAGCGTCGCCTACGTTGAATGCCGTTTGGTCAGTCGGCGCCGAGCACGACCGTAAATCCTTCGAACTCGGGATGGCCGAGATAAAGCGCGCTGTTATCGCCGGCCTGGGCATGCGCCTTGCGGAACGCGTCCGACCGCGTCCAGGCGCTGAACGCTTCTTCGGACTCCCACATGCTGTGCGAGGCATAAAGCGTGTGATCCTCATGCTCGGGACCGCGCGCCAGCTTGAAATCCTTGAACCCCGGTACGCCGTCGAGATGGCTGTCGCGGTCCGACCACACCTTTTCGAAGGCGGCTTCCTGACCCTTCACAATCTTGAACCTGTTCATGGCGATATACACGGTGTCATTCCTTTCTCGGGTGAACTGCTGATGTTGCCGCGATGGAAAGCTGGCCTGCTCTCCGTATCATGCCGCGGGCACAGCCCCGCTCTCCTTGGCTTACTCCTAGCCTCTGCATGGCCTTGTGACGATCAACCCGCAGGGGGTCCGCTAAGCGAAGCTTGCGGCCTCCAGCTGCGCTTCCGGTGATCGCGGCCCCGCGACGGCCGCCCGTGCACCTGTCGAGTGGGAAGGTTCCCGCTCCGAAGACAGGAGCAGATCATGTCGCTTCCCACCGCCCAGAAATTCGCGTGGAGCCTCGCCCAGACGCTGATGACCTGTGTTGTTCTGATCTACACCGGTGATGGCTATTCGGTGCTGACCGAAGCCGATTACGACGGCGATCCCGGTTTGATCGTGCATGTCTACGATCCGTTCTGAAATCTTCAGCAACGGGGCCACCTGCGGACTGTCTGACTCAGAGCGACCGAATTGGCGAAGCTAACATTCAGGCAAACCATGGGCTCTGACTGCAGTCGCGAACAAAGGTGACACTCCACGGCCTAGAACGGCTCCCGAAACCGGCCCTTCGTTCATCTAGATGTCACGGGGAGCGAGCGCGGGGTTTTGGGGACTTGGCTGTCGTTAAGAATTTGATCATGGACGGCGGCGGGTGAATACGTCGATTTGCTCCATCGGGTCCCACGGCGGATGCTGGATGAAATGGCCCCCCCGGCTTGCCGCGCGTTACGCTAACGTTGAAGAAGCCTTGTCACAATGGGAGTGCTGTTGCCACTGGCGAGGGAACGCGCAGTGGTATCCCTCAACACGGGCTAGGCGCAGAAGACCCCGCTGTCGGCTGCGGCTGAGGACCAAGGCCGCTCACCCGCCCCCACGCACCATCTCAAGGAGGCGATCGAAAAACTCCGGCAGCGCTTCGTCGGGATCTAGCGCGTCAGAGACGATCGGTGACACCCCGCGGCTCCCCAGAACCTCCTCCTGAACGACGTCCGGTCGGACCAATAAGATGAACGACAGTGGCCGCCGCTTCGCATAGGCTGTGCCATCCCATGTGCGCTTAAGCTTATAGAGGAGAAGGCGAAGGTTGAGATCCTTTAGGCTGTACCCGACGAACAGGATCGTGCGGCCAAGCACGTCCGATCGGAGCTTCAGGTCGAGCGGCGATTCAAACTCTAACCGTTCGAAATAGTCCGACTCAGTGACGACTAGGCTTCGTGGACAAAGGGTATCCAGAGTTTGACTGAGGCGAGAGCGACGAAGCCAAGGTAGGATTCCCTGGTTTTGTCGTAGCGGGTCGCGATGCGCCGCCAGTTCTTGAGTTTGTTGAA
>NZ_WRPO01000010.1 GCF_009746585.1 Novosphingobium aquimarinum | reverse complement strand
GGTGTAAATCCCTCATCCCCCTCGCCGCCATCGCGAAAGGGAAAAAGTGGACGACTTTTACGCCGCCCGCAGCAGCACTTCGCCGCCGCTACCGTGGTCTAATTTTGCACCGCCGTTCTCAGCCAGCGGACCATCCGCCAGGGCTTCGACAGCCCACCCGATCACGGAGTACATCAACACGAAGTAAAACAGGTCGGTAGCGAATTCGCGCCAGTTGAGGCGCCAGTCCTCGTGACGCTCGAACAGGAATTCGAGCCCGAGCAAGAAGAAACTGGTCGTCAGACCCGCGATCACGACCGACCAGGGATTTTCCGTGATCGAGCTTGGTGCCAGCATCCATATCAGCACGACTGCGACTACGGTAAGCGGCGGCAGCAGATCCACCGCGAGCGTTGCGATCGGCGATCCCTGTTTGAGAGCCGTGTTCCTCGCGCCCGCCGAAGCGTGGCGATCAGCAAGCATATCGGCCTGAGGCGTCGCGCTGTCTGGTGTCTGGTCCACGGACAATCTCCAAAACCGCGCCGGAAACCGGCTCGAGCCCTGCAGATCCTCACCCCCGATGAATGTCGTTCTTTGCTGCGACGCAACACACGCTACTGATATTACGGAAAGCGTCAAGCGTAATATTGAAACAGAATTGCAATGATAGGTATGTGCTGTTAAGGCAATGAAATTACGAGGTTTTTACTCGGATGGCCGGGGCGTGTGCCGGCGGCCGAACGAGCCTGAGTGCGGCAAAAAAACCAGCCCTTCGCACCTGTATGATGCGACGGGAATCGGTTCTGCGAGAATTACTTGCCGGAGTCCTAGTCGCCTGCGTTTGACCACCAGGTCAGCGTTTGCAAATCGTGCGCGCTCGTCCAGATTCCATTCGGCGTATAGCGCAGCGCACCACTGCCTTCCGGCCTTCCTACGCGGGCGAGGATTTGCGACGTAGCGGCATCGATCACCACGAACGTCTGATCATCGGTCGTTCGCAGCCAGACTTTCCCGTCGCCCGTGTCGATGTCGCCCCATTTCAGCGAGTCCCCAACCTTGATGCGGTCGGTCACCGTGACGCTATCCGGATCGATGCGCGCCAGGGTTCCGTCGCCCTGTTCCTGGATCCAGACGGCGCCTTCGCCGGCCGCGAGGAAGCCCGGCGTCTTGCCCAGCGTGATCGTGTGCGTCACCGCGTTCGTCGCGGGATCGATCCGCTGCAGAGTACCGCCCTTGCCGCTGGCCGCCCACAAGGCGCCGAAGCCGAAAGCGAGGTACGAGGCCGCTTCGGTGACGGGGACTTTCGCGACGACGCGATTGTTTTCGGGATCGATCCGCATGACGGTTCCGGCGGTCTGGTCGGGCGCCCATATCGAGCCTGCGCCCGCAACGACGTTGAGCTCGCCGCTGGGGCCCATTCCTGCGGGTATCCTGGCCAGAACCGCCGCGCTCTGCGGATCGATTCGGTAAACTTCACCACCGTCGCAGTTGGCGACCCACAGCGATCCGAACGCCATCGCCATCGTGCCGCAGGGCTTGGGGATGCTGACTGTCGCGAGCTTCTTCGAGGTCGACCATTGCTCGATCCGGCCGTCGTTCGTAGTCCAGACGGTGTCATCATCGACGGTGAGAAAGTCGGCGAAACCCGGCACCTTGATGATGTGTTCGTCGAAGGCGACGAGAGTGCTCGAAGACAACGCGTTCGTGCCTGGCGGCATGGTCGAACAGGCAGCGACGAACAGGGCAGGGGCGACGAGGGCGATCGCAGGCTTCATCATGGGCGTTTCCCGTCGGGCGCTAGCTGTAGCGGTATGGATTGACGTCGATCGTGGTCATGCTGCGGGTCTGGTTGCACAGGAACACGGTGCCGGTGAAATAGATGCCGGGCTCCGTGATGGTCTTGGCGAATTCGTACGTTTCGCGAAGCTGCTTGACGGTCATCTGCACGGGCGCTTCGTTCGGCTGCCAGGTCAAGCCATAGGGGTAGTCCTCGCCGTCCTTGCTGATCTCGACATGGCATCCCATGACGTGCGTTACCGGGTGCGTGTCGACGAAGTCGATGAGGCGTTTCATGCTCTCGAACCACGGCTCCCAGAAACTGATATAGCATCGCCCGCGGTAGAACATGTCGCCGGTGTAGAGTATCTGCGTGTAACTGTCGTAATAGGCGAACTCGGACACGACGTGGCCGGGCGATCCCCAGATCAGGATTTCGCGCCCCCCGAGATCGAGCGTGACGCGCTCCTCCGGAAAGTTGGTCATGCCCCAGAAGCCGATCATCTCCTCGTGCGTGAGACCCATGTACCGCGTGTTGGGCCGGTCCGCGAACTGGTTGACCGCGGCGTAGTGGTCAGCATGCAAGTGGCTGAAGGCGACCAGCAGTTCCAGACTGGCCGGATCGCGGCCGTTGCGCGAAGCCCAGTCGACAATGCACGTGTCGACCACCGCGCGAAGATCCCAATCGTTGCGCAGCGTCGTGAAGCCTTCGTCCAGCAGCAGAACGCGTTCGTTGCCGAAGTATAGGGGCGCGAAGGGCGCTTCGTAGCTGTACGCTTTGTTCTGCCGGAGAATGGCCGTGTGGTCGTTGTACCAGTGGACCTGAACCGGCGGGTCGGTGTTGTCCATGAGCGATTCCGAACCGCAGATCCAGCGCGCGGGAAAGTCCCCGGGGGCGGGCAGATTGCTCTTGAAATCGATCGGATTTCGTACGGGCGAGCGTGCGCCGGCGGATGCGCTGAACGTGGTCAACGCGACAGGAACGACGGCGACGGCAGCATTGCGGGCGAGAAAGGTGCGGCGATCCATGAAAAGTGTTTCCCTTCGCGCTTAAAAAGGCCGGGGCGGGTCGATGTCGGGCACGCCTTCCGGCCAGACTTTCGTTCGCTGGTCGGGGCTGACGCCGTTGAACAGAACGAAGTCCGAGCCGATCAGCATCTTTTCGTTGCCGCGAATTTCGCGTGCGTAGGCCACGGCATCGTCGATCAGCGTGGGCGCCATTTCCAGCACGCGCTCGTAAGGCTTGTAAGTCGCGAAGCGCGGGTAGTATTTTCCCGGAACGAACATCATGTCGATGTGCCCGCCCATCACCCATTTGATCGGGTGGCTCGCCGCAAAGCCCTGCAGGCGCTCCAGCGATGAGACGAAATCGCCATCGTTGCTGATGTTGATGCGACCGGGAAACAACAAGTCGCCGGTAAACAGCATTTTGCAATAAGGATCGTAAAAGCACACGCCGTCGCGATGCGTGCCGGGAGCGGGAATGACGTCGATCACGCGTCCGCCCAAGTCGATCCGCGCGGTTCGCGACGGCCAGTTGCCCGAAAATCCGTAGTGCTGCTGCATCGCTGCCAATTTCGTCGGGACGATCGTCGTCCTCGCACGATCGGCGAATTGCACCACGCCCTGGTTCTGCGCGACATCCTCGCCCGATGTCAGCGCCACGGTCAGCGGCACCGAGGTTCGCCCCCGGGCCTGTTCCCAGCGCGTGATCAAGGCATCGACCGTTTCGCGCAGCGGATAGTACCGCGGATTTGCGGTCGCACCGGCATCGATCAGCAAAGCCCCTGCGTTGCCGAACAACAAGTACGTGAACGGCGCTTCCCAGTGTACGCAGACGTTCTGGCGCAGCACGAACGTATCTTCGTTGTACTGAATCACTTGAACGCGCGGATCGCGGTTCTTGGCCGCGACATTCGATCCGTGCGCCCAGCGAAACGCAATTCTGCCCGGGGCCGGTCCCTCGCTGCGATAGTCGTGCACCACGGGTTCGGTACGATGCAAAGGGACTGCCGAGTCGGTGTGGCGGGCCCCTTCCGGATTATACCCGTGTGAAAGGTCGCCATTGGGCGCGGTGCGCGAAGTGGCGCTCGGCCGGGCGTTTCCGGCTTCCTGCGGTTGAGTCCTGTCGGTCGGCGGTTGCTGCGGCACGGCACACTCCTGACAAGTCCGTCGATCGACGGATTGATGACAGCCTCGTGAGCATTCCTCTGCACCCCGTCTCGACCAGATCCGCGCGGTATTCCTACGCCAGGTCGGACGATGCGACGATAAGGATATTACGAAAAAGGGCAATGGTAATAATTTGGAGATGGACAAGCGTCCGCTTTGCAGCAATGTTGCACCTGCGAAGAACAACTGCGGAAGGGCTGCTTTGATGTTCGAGGGAATTCGTCGTGCTGGCATCGCCGCACTCCTGGCATGCGCAGTCGCGGTGTCCGGTTGCTCGCAGGGACCGCAGGAAGACGCCGCTCCAAAGACCGACTTCAAGATCGGCTGGTCGATCTACGCAGGCTGGATGCCTTGGCCTTATGCCGAGCAGGCGGGCATCGTGAAGAAGTGGGCCGACAAATACGGCCTCAAGATCGATATCGTGCAAGTCAACGACTACGTCGAATCGGTCAATCAATACACGGCCGGTCAGCTCGATGGCGTGACCGTTGCCAACATGGACGCGCTGACGATCCCCGCCGCCGGTGGCAAGGACACGAGCGCGATCATCGTTGGGGATTACTCCAATGGTAACGATGGCGTCTTGCTGAAGGGCACGAACCGCCTGGCCGACATCAAGGGTCGCCAAGTCAATCTGGTGGAACTGTCCGTATCGCATTACCTGCTGGCGCGCGCGCTCGAATCAGTCGGTCTCAAGATGACCGACGTGCGCACCGTCAATACGGCCGACGCGGATATCGCGGGTGCCTTTACGTCGCCTGAGGTCAAGGCAGCGGTTGCCTGGAACCCGCAGTTGCTCACCATGAAGAAAGAGCCGAATGCCTACGAGGTGTTCAGCTCGGCGAACATTCCCGGCGAAATCCTCGACCTTTTGGTTGTCGACACCGCAACGCTCAAGGCGAACCCGAACCTGGGCAAGGCGCTGACCGGCATCTGGTACGAAACGCTCGCGCTGATGCAGCGTGACGACGAAGAGGGGCGCAAGGCCCGCGCGGCGATGGCGCAGCTGGCCGGCACGACCCCCGAGATGTTCGAGGCCCAACTTGCGACCACGTACCTCTACGCCGAGCCGGCCAAGGCGGTCGCGGCGACTTCGGACCCGGCCCTGATCGAAACGATGAAGCGCGTGCGCGATTTCAGCTTCTCGCAGGGCCTGTTTGGTCAGGGGGCTAGGTCGGCGGACGCTGTCGGCATGGCCTTTCCCGGCGGGCGGACTTTGGGTGACAAGGACCACATCACGCTCCGCTTTGACGACAATTTCATGAAAATGGCCGCGGATGGCGGGCTCTGAGCAGGTGCGTCCGCTGACCGGGCAGGGCGGGGTTTAGGCGATGCGGTGGATCAATCGCCGCATCGGTCGGTCCAACAGTGTGCTGATGGGGCTCATGCCCATTATCCTACTGCTGATCGTTTACCTGATCATTGCCGCCGATCGAAACGCGATCAATCCATCCGAAAAAATCCTGCCGCTGCCGAACGCAATGGTCGACGCCATGCGCGCGCTCGTGTTCGAAAAGGACGCGCTCAGCGGCGAATATCTCTTTTGGTCGGACACGCTTGCCAGCTTGCGAAGGCTTGGGTTGGGGCTCGCGATTTCCACCCTTTCCGCGTTGTTCGTGGGACTGATGCTCGGTATCCTGCCACCGGTCCGCGCGACTTTCGGCATGTTGGTAACGGGCATAGCCATCATCCCGCCGATCGCGTTGCTTCCGATCCTTTTCATTGTCTTCGGCCTCGGCGAAACCGCCAAGGTCGCATTGATCGTGATCGGCATCGCGCCTTTCATGATGCGCGACATCGCCGGGCATATCGGCAGCCTCCCACGCGAGCAGATTGTCAAGGCGCAGACGCTTGGCGCGAGTACCTGGCAATTGATCTTGCGCGTCGCCGTGCCCCAAGCAATGCCGCGCCTGATCGAAGCGGTGCGCTTGTCGCTTGGGCCGGCATGGGTGTTCCTCATTTCGGCCGAAGCGATCGCGGCGGAAGTTGGGCTCGGCTACCGCATATTCCTCGTGCGCCGTTATCTCGCAATGGATGTGATCATCCCCTACGTGGCCTGGATCGCGCTGCTGGCGGCGGTCATTGATCTGTTTCTCGTGTGGATCAGCCGCAGTGCCTTTGGCTGGGCGCACGGATCCAACCGGTGAGCGCGATGCTGCAACTGCGCGACGTCAGCGTCGAGTATGGCGACAAGATCGTGCTCGAACGTATCAATCTCGATATCGAAGATGGGGCCTTCGTTTCGATCATCGGCCCCTCGGGCGCGGGTAAGAGCAGCCTGTTGCGCGTGGTGCTTGGGCAAGAAGCGCCGACGGGCGGACGCATCTTGCTCGATGGTCAACCGCTCAAGCCGGAGTGCGAACCCGATCGCGGCGTCGTTTTCCAGCGCTATTCGGTCTTTCCGCATCTGACAGTGCTCGGCAATACGCTGTTCGGCTTCGAATGCGCGCGGGCACCGCTCACTGCCAGGCTGTTCGGGAACCGCCGCAAGGCCGCGATCGCGGAGGCCGAAGAGATGCTGCACGCGGTGGGGCTGGGCGACAGTCTTCATCTCTATCCAGCGCAGATGTCGGGCGGCATGCAGCAGCGCCTCGCGATTGCTCAGGCCCTGATCAAGCGTCCGCGCATTCTTTTGCTGGACGAGCCTTTCGGCGCGTTGGATCCCGGCATCAGAGCCGACATGCACAAGCTTATCACGCGGCTATGGAACGATTACGCGCTGACCGTGATCATGGTGACGCATGACCTGAAGGAGGCATTCGGTCTGGCCACCCGCGTGCTGACCCTGGACAAAAGAAGGCATGATCCCCACGCTCCGGACCGCTACGGCGCGACCGTTGTCTTCGATCTTCCGCTCGACCGAAAGCGGGGCGGAGGGAGCGAATTGAATAGTGAGAGCATCGTAGACGGCGCGGTGATCGATCCGCCCGGTATTACGATTGACAAGACATGTAATATTTGAGAGGAAATTGCCATGGCATCCGAACCTACAAGCCTGGCCCGTCTCAGCATGAGTTTGCCGTCGGATCTGTTCCGCAAACTTGATATGATGGTGGAAGAACGCGGCTTGCCGTCGCGCTCTCAACTGATCGCCGAGCTGATACGGCATGCGCTGGCCGAGCACGAGGCGACCGTCCGGCCCGAGGAGACTCTGGCGGGTACGATCACGCTGATCTACCGGGGTGACCGGGGCGGAGTACGCCAGCAATTGGCGGAAACGCAGACCGACTATCTCAAGGAAGTGATTTCGTCGCAGCACGTCTTCCTTGAGGACGACCAGTCGATGGAAGTGCTTCTGGTACAGGGACCGGCCGTTCGGCTCGAGGAATTGTGCGACGCGCTACGCAGCATTCGCGGAGTTCGCCAGCTTCAGCTCGTGACCACCACCGCGCTGCTGCCGCCGCTGCACGAACAAAGCGGTGGAGATGTGGTCCCGGCCAAGGGTGATCTGGGCCTGACCAAGCGCAAAGCCGGAAAGCCCGTCGCGGCGTGAGCGATATGCCCATCGGATCGTTGGCGAACCCGCTTTCCGCTCGTGAACATGCGCGGTCGATGGGTAGCACCGTCGTTGATACGATGCCGGTGCTGCCGCCGGTCGCAACGGACTTGCCTGCCGGCGTCGATCCGGCGGATCTGCTTTGGGAAGAAACCGTGGCTGCGGGCGGTTATGCGACGCGGATCCTCAAGCGCGGCACACGCCTGCGCCTGATCGATCTCGAAGGCGACGCGTGTGCCTCGCTCAACATCTACAATGCCGAAATGCCGGTCGAGCGGCTCAATGTCGCCGATACGGTCAAGGTGCAGTGGAATGCCTATCTCGGTCCCGGCAAGCTGCTGTTGTCCGATATGGGCCGCGTGCTGATGAGCATCCTCGAGGACGATTGCGAGACGCACGACGCCTTTTGCGGCACGTCTAATGCCGCCACGAACGCGGCCAAGTACGGCGAGGGCCGGAACAGTGGAGCCTTCCCCAATGGTCGCGACCGACTTCTGCTCGGCGCCGGCAAGCACGGACTGCAGCGCCGCGACGTCCACCCGTGCGTGAACCTTTTCAAGGGGACCCGGATCGCGCCTGATGGTACGATTGTGCCAAACGTCGGACCGTTCGATCGTGGCCGCAAGGTGATCCTGCGGGCCGAGATGGACGTGATTTTCGTCGTCGCCAACTGCCCGCATGTTCTCGACCCGCGCGAGGAATGGAGCATTTCGCCGCTGCGCATCACTGCCTGGCGCGGCGAGGTGACGCCGCAAGACGATCCCGTCCGCAACGCATCTCCCGAAGGACTGCGGGCGTACGAGAACGTCGAAGACTACAACCGCCGCTAGTAAGAAAGGCTGCCCGCACCATGACTGCTGATCCGGCAACCGGGGGCCTTTCCGGCGCCATCGTCCACGACGAAATCGTGCCGGCCCGCGCCCCCTGGGTGCATCGCGTGAACACAGGGCAAACGCTGCGCATCGTCGATCTCGAAGGCAATCAGGCGGTCGATTTCCTGCTGTATAGCGCCAGCGACGATAGCGAGCGCTACAGCGCGCAGGACACCGTTTCCGCGCAAGGCAACCTCTTCCTGCGCGACGGAACCGTGCTGCGCTCGAACGAGGGCAGGGCGATGATGACCATCGTCGGCACCTCCGTCGACTATCACGATACCATCGGCGGCGCTTGTTCGTGCGAGTCGAACACCTTGCGCTACGGCCACCACACCAAGTCGCAGCACGCCTGCGTGGAGAACTTTCTCGAAGCCAATCTGGCGCAAGGCAGGGGCAAGCGGGACATCGTTCCCAACATCAACTTCTTCATGAACGTGCCGGTCGAGGAAGATGGCTCGCTCGGTATCGTCGATGGCATTTCCGCGCCCGGTCTGACGGTCGACTTGCGCGCGGACATGGACGTGATCGTGGTCGTCTCGAACTGCCCGCAGATCAACAATCCCTGCAACGCCTTTAACCCGACCCAGGTTCGGATGCTCGTCGCCGCATGAGCGCGATGACAGTACTGGTCGCCAATCGCGGAGCGATCGCCACTCGTATCATTCGCACGCTGAGGAGAATGGGCGCGCGTTCAATCGCTGTCTATTCCGAAGCGGATACGCAATCGCTTCATGTCTCGTTGGCCGATGAAGCGATCTGCATCGGCCCCGCGCCGGCGGCCGAGAGCTATCTCAGCATCCCCGCCATCATCGCCGCCGCGAAGCAGACGAACGCCGGTTTCATCCACCCAGGTTACGGCTTCCTCGCCGAAAACGCCGAATTTGCCGAAGCCTGCGAAGCGGCCGGTATCGTCTTTGTGGGGCCAAATACAGACAGCATCCGCACGTTTGGACTAAAGCATAGCGCGCGTGCTCTGGCGGCCGAACAGGGTGTGCCGCTCGCTCCCGGTACTGGGCTGCTGACCGATGTCGATGCGGCAGCACAAGCGGCGAACGAGATCGGCTATCCGGTCATTCTCAAAGCCACCGCAGGCGGCGGCGGGATCGGCATGCGGATTTGCGAGAACGAGGCCGCCGTGCGCGATGGCTTCGCCACCGTGGTGCGGCAGGGGGCAAGCAGCTTCGGCGATGCCGGCGTCTTCCTCGAACGCTACATCGCGCGGGCCCGCCATATCGAAGTGCAGATCTTCGGCGACGGCAAGGGCCGGGTCATGCCGCTCGGAGAGCGCGACTGCTCGCTCCAGCGGCGCAACCAGAAGGTGGTCGAGGAAGCGCCAGCACCGCGTTTATCCGAGAAGTCCCGGAACGCCCTGATCGCGGCCGCCGTTCGCCTGGGCGAAGCTGCGCAGTATCGCTCGGCGGGCACCGTGGAATTCCTGTTCGATGCCGAGCAGGACCAGTTCTACTTCCTCGAAATGAACACCCGGCTTCAGGTGGAGCATGGCGTCACCGAAGAAGTCATGGGCATCGATCTGGTCGAATGGATGATCCGTGGCGCAGCGGGCGACTATGCATTCATGGATGGTGCGCCGCCCGAACCACGCGGCCACGCGGTGCAAGTGCGGCTTTATGCCGAGGACCCGTTCCTCGACTACCGACCGACGACCGGTACGCTGACCGCGCTTTCCTTTCCCGAGCGCATGCGGGTGGAAACCTGGTGCGAGGCCGGCAGCACGGTCGGCGCCTGGTACGATCCGATGATCGCGAAGCTCATCACGCATGCCGAGACGCGCGAGGGTGCGATCGCGGCCATGCAGGACGCGCTGGCTGAGAGCCGCGTCGATGGGATCGAGACCAACTTGCGCTGGCTGCGCGCCGTGGTGCGCGACGAACGCTTCGTCTCGGGCCAGGTGACCACGCGCCTGCTGGACGGAGTCGATTACGTTCCGGACAGTATCCGCGTGATTTCGGGCGGCACCGCAACGACGGTGCAGGATTGGCCGGGGCGCCAGGGCCTGTGGTCGGTCGGCGTCCCGCCTTCGGGGCCGATGGACGATTGCTCGTTCCGTCTCGGCAATCGTCGGCTTGGCAATCCTGAAGGAACCGCCGGGCTCGAAGTGATCTTCACTGGCCCCACCTTGCAATTCGCCGGACCGGCGCGGCTGTGCCTCATGGGCGCCGATTTCGGCGCCACGCTCGATGGCGAGCCCGTTCAGCGCGGTGTTCCCTTCGCTGTCTCAGCCGGGCAGACCCTTGCACTCGGTCGCGTTTCGGGCGGCGGCATTCGCGGTTATATCCTCGTGGCGGGGGGGCTGGATATTCCTCCCTACCTCGGCAGCTGCAGCACGTTCGATCTGGGCCAGTTCGGCGGTCACGCCGCACGGCGTCTGCTCGCGGGCGATACCTTGCATCTGGGTCAGGGCACCGTCGCGGACCAACCCGATCCGGCTACCGATGCCCCCGACTTCGGGGAGACTTGGACGCTTCGCGTGCTCTACGGCCCGCACGGCGCGCCCGATTTCTTCACCGAAACCGATATTGCGACCATTCTCGATGCCGAGTGGCAGGTTCACTACAACAGCAATCGGACGGGTGTCCGCCTGATCGGCCCCAAGCCCGAGTGGGCGCGCCGGGATGGCGGCGAGGCTGGCCTTCACCCCTCCAACATCCACGACAATCCCTATGCGATCGGCGCGGTCGATTTTACCGGTGACATGCCGATCATCTTAGGGCCGGACGGGCCCTCGCTGGGCGGCTTCGTCTGCCCCTTCGTGGTCATTGCCGCGGATCGCTGGAAGATCGGACAACTCGCGCCGGGCAACCGCTTGCGGTTCGTCCCCGTCGGCATCGATGAGGCCCAAGCCGCCAACCGCGCGCCATTGACGCTGGAAGCGTACGGCGCCCGAACTGTTGCCGACGCGCCGGCTGCGATTGCGGACTTGTCTCCGATCCTTGCGGACATCCCCGGCGAGGGCCTGCGCCCGCGCGCTGTCTATCGCCAGCAGGGGGACCGGAACATCCTGGTCGAATACGGCCCGATCGTGCTCGACATCGAACTGCGCATCCGCGTCCATGCGCTGATGACGGTGCTCGAAGGTCGGAACCTGTCCGGCGTGATCGACATCGTTCCCGGCATCCGCTCGCTCCAGCTCCACTTCGACGGTGAGGTGCTGGATCAGGCTGGAGCGCTCGCCGCGTTGATGGACGCCGAGCACGAGCTGGGCGATCTCGAGGATTTCACCATCCCCTCGCGCATCGTCCACCTGCCACTCAGTTATCGCGATCCGGCCGTGACCGAGACGATCGAGAAATACATGGCCGCCGTGCGCGACGATGCGCCGTGGTGTCCCGACAACATCGAATTCATTCGCCGCATCAATGGTTTGCCGGATGTCGATGCGGTCGAGAAGATTGTGTTCGACGCCACGTACCTGGTACTCGGTCTGGGCGACGTTTATCTGGGCGCGCCGGTGGCGACCCCGGTCGACCCGCGCCACCGCCTCGTCACTACCAAGTACAATCCGGCGCGCACATGGACGCCGCCGAATGTCGTGGGCATCGGCGGCGCCTACATGTGCATTTACGGCATGGAGGGGCCAGGCGGGTACCAGCTGTTCGGTCGCACGATCCAGGTGTGGAACACCTATCATCAGACCGATGCCTTCAAGGAAGGCAAGCCGTGGCTGCTGCGCTTTTTCGACCAGATACGCTTCTACCCGGTGAGTGCAGAGGAGCTGGAAGAATGGCGGCGCGACTTCCCGACCGGTCGTCGCTCGATCGAGGTGGAGCACACCGAATTCCGCTTGGCGGATTACCGTGCGTTCTTGGCAGAGAACGCGGACTCGATCGATCGGTTCGCACAGATGCGCGGCGCCGCGTTCGACGCGGAGCGTGACGAATGGCGGCGCAACGGCGAATTCGTGCGGGTCTCCGAACTCACCGACGATTCCGCTGCGGGCGCGCCGCTTGGTCCGGCCATCGAGGCGCCCGACGGCGCGGACCTCGTCGAGGCGCCATTCGGCGGAAGCGTCTGGAAGCTCCTCGTATCCGAGGGGGATGAAGTGGAAGCAGGAGATGTCATCGCCGTGATTGAGGCTATGAAAATGGAATGCGCCCTGGAAAGCCCGAGTGCCGGACACATCAGCGCGCTTTACGTTCGCGAACGGCAAGCGATCGATCGCGGGGCCCCCTTGTTCGCGCTGACCAAACGCGCATGACCGACCTGGGTCGCTGGCGCGCGGAAGCACTCGCGCAATCGGTCACTGATGGCAGCCAGACCGCACTTTCCATTGTCGAAGACCTGCTGGCTCGGCTCGACGCTTACGACAAAGTGCAGCCGCAGATCTGGATCAGCCGCATGGCACCCGACCAGTTGCGCGACGCCGCGCGTGCGGTCGATGCGCGAGTGGCCGCTGGCGAACGGCTCCCGCTGGCCGGCGTGCCTTTCGCGGTGAAGGACAACATCGACGTCGTCGGGCTGGATACCACCGCCGCCTGTCCGGCTTTCGCCTACACGCCGCAGGAGACGGCCACTGTCGTCACCCGATTGCTCGAGGCTGGCGCGATTTGCGTCGGCAAGACCAATCTCGATCAGTTCGCCACCGGATTGAACGGCACGCGCAGTCCCTACGGGATCCCGCGCAATGCCTACAACCTCGCCTATGTCAGCGGCGGATCGAGCGCCGGCTCGTCAGTCGCGGTGGCAGCCGGACTGGTCGCTTTTGCCTTGGGGACGGATACGGCGGGATCGGGCAGGGTGCCCGCAGCGTTCCAGCATCTCATCGGGTTTAAGCCGACCAAGGGGCGCTGGAGCTCCAAGGGACTGGTTCCGGCCTGTCGCTCGCAGGACTGCATCAGCGTCTTTACCGATACGGTCGCGGATGCGCGCCTGGTCGATCAGGTTATCGCCGGGTTCGACGCGGACGATGCGTTTTCCAGGGCGATGCATGATACGGCGCTCAATCCGGCTCGGATCGGTGTGCCGAAACCGGCGCAACGCGTCTGGTTTGGCGATAGCCAGGCGGAATATCTCTATGAGCGCGCGCTGGAACGGCTCGCGACGCAAGCCGACGTAATCGAGATCGACATCGATTTCCTCAACGAGGCGGCAAGCCTGCTCTACAACGGGCCGTGGGTGGCGGAACGGACTGCGGCGGTCAGTGACCTGCTCGAAAGGCAACCCGAAGCCATCGACGAGACCGTGCGCGGCATCGTGGCGCAAGGCAAGGACATCAGCGCGGTCGACCTGTTTCGTGGCATCTACCGCCTCGCAGAACTGCAGCGGCAGGCGGAGCAGATGTGGGCATCGGTGGACATGCTCGCATTTCCCACCACCGGCACGACCTATCGCGTCGCTGAAATGCTGGCCGCGCCGGTCGCGCTCAACAGCAACCTTGGCCGCTACACCAACTTCGTGAACCTGCTGGACATGGCAGCGATTGCCGTCCCGGCAGGTGTTCGCGCCAACGGGACCGGTTTCGGCATCACACTGATCGGCCCCGCAAGCACCGACACCGGGCTGATGGATGCCGCCGAAGCGTATCTTGCACAAGCAGAGCTGCCGGCCCCGCCGTCGCTCGATCTGGAGGGCAAAATGGAAAGAGTCAGGCTTGCCGTCGTCGGCGCGCACCTCAAGGACATGCCGCTGCACTGGCAACTGACTTCGCGCGAGGCGCAATTCGTCGGCGCTTTCGAAACGGCGCAAAACTATCGACTCTATGCCATGGCTGACAGCACGCCGCCAAAGCCGGCACTGGTCCATAGCGAGGATGGCGCGAAGATTGCCGTCGAAGTCTACGAACTCGATGTCGCGGCCTTTGGCAGTTTCGTTGCCGAAGTGCCCGCGCCGCTGGCCATTGGCACCGTCACTTTGGCCGATGGGAGCAGCGTGAAGGGCTTCGTTGCCGAACCGCGTGCGACAATCGGGGCCAAGGACATCACCCATTTTGGCGGCTGGCGCGCGTTCGTCGCCGGCGCTTGAAAAGCTGGCTGACCCGAAGCGCTGCAAACCCCTTCGCAGCCAGTTATTACTCTTGACCGTTTCGTTAATACCGGGTAATTCGATTCTATACAGCGATAAGACGTAATCTGCCGGGAGAGTCTGTAAGAGACCAGGTCAACAGCGGACCCGGCGCGCTGGATCACGGGCGTAATAGAGCGCGTGATTTCAACTATGCAGGGTGGTTTTCGCGCAATCAGTACTCGCAGGCTCTTTCCGGCATTTCTCTATTTGAAAACGAGGTAACACGATGGCTGGTGTTCGCGTTGGCAAAAGAATTATCGGTGGAGATTCGCCGGTTACGGTCGGCTGGGAGAATATTCCCAAGGTCGAAGGTGGACCTGCTCGAAAGCTTTTCTTCACGATTTTCCAACCCGCAGCCCTCCTGGCCTTGATAGCGTTCTGGTATTACGCGCCCAATTCCCTGGCCACTGCGAAAACCGCGATTATCATCGGCATCGGTTTTAAGGTCCTGCTGATCGGGATGGAGCTGCTCTATCCACGTCACAAGAGCTGGCAGCTGACCTGGAAGGAGCTGTGCTCCGATCTGTTCTATATCGGTCTGGGCTACACCCTGCTGAGCATGGTCGATGTCTATATCGGCTCCGACGCCATCATCGGCTGGGTCCAGAAGTCGTACGACTGGGACAAGCTGAACTGGTTCACGACGCTGCCGCTGCTGGTGCAGGCTCTGCTGATCTCGTTGATCTTCGATTTCGGTCAATACTGGATGCATCGCGGGATGCACAATTGGCATCCGCTGTGGCTGACTCATGCGCCGCACCACTACATCACGCAGTTGAACATCAATAAGGGCGCGGTCGGCAATCCGGTCGAACTCTTCCTGATCGGTCTCGGCATCGGCGGCTTCTTCGACTTCCTGCCGCGTGCAGCGCTTCTGGCGGGCACCTTCGGCCTCGCGATCGGCACGTATCAGCACATCAATGTGCGGTTCAATACGCCGCGCTGGTGGCGCTTCCTGTTCAATACGACGGAACATCACAGCGTGCACCACTCGCAGGACTACGAAGCCAGCCGCAGCAACTTTGGCGCGACCTGGATCATCTTCGACCGGATTTTCGGCACGTGCGTCGATGGTGAAGCCGAGCACCTCGGGATGGAAGGTGGTCGCCGGATGCAGATCCGCGAGGCCATGGTCTATCCCTTCACCGAGGGATACGCGACCGCCAAGGACTGGTGGCGTCAGCGCTTCGACAGGCCGAGCGCAGTCCCCGCAGAATAGTCGGGCCGTCCAGCCAGACAAAAGCTTTTTGGTGGAGCAATTTTCGCTCTCCTGCTCCGCGTCGATGCGAGCAGGTGCGCGGAGACTTGCGGCTTCGCCCATCGTCGGAGCATTTCGCCAGTGCTGAACTTGCCCTACATCGATCGAATCTGGACCGCACGCGGATCCATTCCGCTCGAGCCTCCCCGTACGCCAAAAGATACCTTTTTGCGGCTGGATCCGCTGCTGGATGCCGCTGGCACTCACGTCGAGATCGACGGCGATACGCTGACTTACGTCAAGGATAACCCGGCCGCGCAGGACAAGCTGGCCACGTTTTCCCGCGGGACGCTTCGGGTGGTTCAGGAGCAGGGAAACACCCGCCTGCGCTACAAGCTTACCAGCCCTGCGCTCCTTCTGGTGTTCCTGGCGCCGTTCCTGTTCCTCGCGATTGCGCAGGCCACCGTCTTCCTCATCGACTACGAGCGCCACGCCGAAGAGAAAAAAGCGGCGGAGGGAAAAGATAAGGCGAAGGACAAGAAGAAAGAAAAGGAACCGGGACCGCTCAACGCGATCGACCAGTTTCTCGGAGCGCCAGCCCCCGAAACTCTGGCAGAAAAGAAGAAGCGCGAAAAAGAAGAGGGTACCGACAAGCACACCCCGAAGCCCGCCTACATCCTTTCGGGAATTTTTGCCGTGCTATATCTGTTTGGTCGGTGGTTCGAGCCGTTCCTGATGCGGCGAACCTTGCGCAGAGTGCTGAACGGTCAGTCTGTACAGGCCGATCATGCCAGCGCCGATCGGATGAAGCTGAACCGGCCCAATTGATTCCGCTTGGTCGTGTCAGACTGACGCGGCTAGTGGCGCAGTCCGCATCGCTACTGGTCGCCAAGCCCAGCCAGCCGCTCGAATTGGAAAAGCTGTCTCGGCGCAATCTCAAATCGATGCATTCGACTGAGATCGCGCGCTAGCCAAGATCCAGCTTGTCGAGCGTGATCGGCAAATCGCGCACGCGGACGCCGGTGGCGTTGAACACGGCATTGGCAACGGCCGCGGCCACGCCTGTCGTGCCGATTTCGCCGATGCCGCGGGCGCCCATCGGCGTGCGCGGATCGGGAATGTCGGTCCACAGGACATCGATGTCAGGCACGTCGAGATGGACCGGCACATGGTACTCGGCCAGCGACGTGCTCATGATCCGGCCACTGCGCTCGTCGAGCAGCGTCTCTTCGGTCAGGGCCATGCCCAGTCCCATGATCATGCCGCCCTTGAACTGGCTGGTCGCGGTCTGCGCATTGAGGATCCGGCCGCAATCGAAGGCGCCGACCAGCCGATCGATCCGGATCTCGCCGGTCACTTCGCTCACTCGCAGCTCGCAGAAGACGGCCGATGTGCTGTGCATCGAGAATTTGAGCATTTCCATCGGCGCCTTGCTCTCGCCCGTGACGCTCACTTCCGCCTGGCTGGCCCGCCCGAGAATCGACGCGAACGTTTCGTGCCGCGACGGATCGTCGATTTTGCGCAACCCGCCATCGGCAAATTCGACTTCCCCCGGCTTGAGCCCTGCCAGCGGGGTGTCGTTGCCGGCGAGGCGCAACAATTGCTCGGCGAGCTTGTCGCTGGCCGCGCTGATCGCCGCGCCGAGCGAAGCCGTCTGTGATGAGCCGCCCGCAAGGGCGCCATAAGGTAAGGTGGAATCGCCGATCGTCACGGACACGCTGTCGAGCGGCAAGCCAAGGCGATCCGCCGCATGCTGGCGCTGCACGGTCGCGGTCCCCATGCCCATTTCGTGCGCCGCACTGGCGACATGGGCGTGCCCGGTGGCATCGACAGTGATCCGCGCGGCGGTGCCGGGCATGCGCAAGAAGGGGAAAGTGCCGGTCGCGCACCCCATGCCGATCAGCCATTCGCCTTCGGAGCGTGTGCGCGGCTCGGGTGAGCGTCGGTCCCAGCCGATGCGCTCGGCACCCATGTCATACGCGGCCATCATGTCGCTTTGCGAATGCGGCGCGCCGCTGACGGGATCGCAGGTCGCGACATTGCGGCGGCGCAGTTCGACCGGGTCCATGTTCAGCGCATGGGCCAGCTCGTCCATTGCGCATTCGATGGCGAAAGTGCCGGGCGCCTCGCCGGGTGCGCGCATGAACGAATTGGCGAGCAAGTCGAGATCGACATAGTGCTGTACCACATCGAAGCTTTCGCAGGCATAAAGCGATCGGCCGGTCTGGCTGAACGCTTCGTCAGTGATGCTGTGGCGCGGTTTGGTGGCATAGCCATGATGCAGCAGCGCCTTGAGCTTGCCATCGGCGTCGGCGCCCAGCGCCACCCGCTGCTCGGTCTGCGTCCTGCCGCCGACCAGGCGGTGCATGCTTTCGCGCGACAGCCTGATGCGCACCGGCCGGCCGGTCAATTTGGCTGCCGCCGCCCCCAGGATCTGGTGGTCCCACAAGCCCTTGGCACCGAAGCCGCCGCCGACGAAAGGGGAACTGACGAAGACATCGTCATCCTTGATCCCGAAGACCTTGGCCAGCGAGCCGACCGTGCCGTGAATCATCTGAGTCGCGTCGTGAACGATCAGCTTTTCGCCTTCCCAGGCGATGGTGGCGGCATGCGGTTCGATCGGATTGTGGCTTTCCCACGGTGTACTGTAAGTGGCATCGATCGAGACTGCGGCTTGCGCCAGCTTCTTGGTGGCATTGCCCTTTTCCAGCCGATTCTGATCCATCTGGATCGAGTGCGGGGTGCGGGCGTTTGCCTTTCCTTCCTCGAAGCGGGTGCGTGACGGGGCGGCGTCGTAGAGCACGTTCACCAGGGATGCGGCGTGGTCGGCCTGCTCGCGAGTCTCGGCCAGAATGACCGCGACGACCTGACCGTTCCAGCGGATCTCCGCGTCCTGCATGATCGGCAGAGTGTGGTTGCCGGCTGCCTTCATGCTGGTGAGGCCGATCGAGGGCGGCACTTTCATTTTCGGGGCGTTGCGGTGCGTCATCACCAAACCAACACCGGGCGCGGCCTCGGCGGCCGCGATGTCCAGCTCAACAATGGTGCCGCGCGCAATCGTCGAATGGACGAAAGCGGCATGGAGCAGCTCGTCCATCGGCACTTCGGCCGCGAAGCGCGCCATGCCGCGCACTTTTTCCGGGCCGTCGATCCGGGGCTGTTGCGTACCCAGCGCGACACGCCTTTCTGCCAGATGATCGGGAGAGGCGCCGGGCAGCCAGGCCGCGGGGATATGCTCGAGCACGGTTCGCACGCCACCGACCAGGGCGTTCTGCAGCTTGCTCATGCTTGGTCTCCCGCCAGCGATGTGAGGACGGCGGCGATGGTCCGCTGCACGAGCCCGATCTTGAATGCGTTGCCGTCCAGCGGCTGCGCGGGGGCCAGTTCTTCCGCTGCTGCAGCCATGAAGTTGGCGCGGGTCGCGGGCGAGCCGCGCAGCGCTGCTTCCGCGCGTTCGGCACGCCATGGCTTTGCGGCCACGCCGCCCAGCGCGATGCGGACGTCGGCCACCTTGCCGTCGACCACTTCCAATCCGCCTGCCACCGCGATCAGCGCGAAGGCGTAGCTGGAGCGGTCGCGGACCTTGCGATATTCGGAATTGGTCGTTGCCGTCGTAGCGGGCGGCAGTTCGATCGCGGTGATCAGTTCGCCAGGTTGCAGCACGGTCTCGATTTCGGGGTGCGTGCCGGGAAGCTGATGAAAGCCGGCAAGCGGCATGGTGCGCTGGCCGTCGGGTCCGTCGAGATGCACGAGAGCATCGAGCGCGACCAGCGCGACGCACATGTCCGAGGGATGGGTGGCGATGCAATCCTGGCTGGCACCGAGGATCGCGTGATAGCGGTTGAACCCGCCGATCGCGTCGCAGCCGCTGCCCGGTTGGCGCTTGTTGCACCGAGCGCCGTCGGCATCGTAGAAGTAGACGCAGCGCGTGCGCTGCATCACGTTGCCGCCGACCGTGGCCATGTTGCGGATCTGTGCCGAGGCGCCGGCCAGGAGGGCGCGTGACAGCATGGGATAGCGGCTACGGACCAGCGGATGGGCGGCGAGTGCGCTGTTCGTCACCGAAGCGCCGATGAGCAAGCTGCCGTTATCGGTTTCGTCAATCGAACCGCTAAGGCGGCTGACATCGACCAGTTGCGCGGCGCTTTCGACATTCTGTCGCAGCAGATCCACGAGGTTGGTTCCCCCGCCAAGGAAGCGGACGTCGCCGCCGGTGCCCAGGCTCAAGGCTTCCGCGCAATTGGCTGCGCTCCGATAAGCGAAAGGCGTCATGCCGCTTCTCCCGCCAGCAGGACCTCGATCGCTTCGACGATCCCGTTATGCGCGCCGCAGCGACACAGATTGCCGCTCATCCGCTCGCGGATTTCCTCGCGCGTCGGGCCGTTCGGGCCGCTGGCGAGATCGGCGGTGACATGGCTGGGATCGCCACGCCGCAGTTCCTGCGCCATCGCGATGGCCGAACAGATCTGGCCGGGCGTGCAATAGCCGCATTGGAAGCCGTCATGGTCGATGAAGGCCTGCTGCAACGGGTGGAGCTCCTCGCCGTCTCCGGTCAGGCCTTCGATCGTGACCACTTCGCGCCCCTCCGCCTGAACCGCCAGCGTCAGGCAGGACAAGACGCGTTCTCCGTCCAGCAGCACCGTGCAGGCGCCGCAAGCCCCCTGATTGCAGCCGAGCTTGGTGCCGGTCAAACCTTCCCGCTCGCGCAACAGGTCGAGCAGCGAGACGCGGGGGTCGTCAGGCAGGGGATAGTCGGCACCGTTGATCGAGATAGGCATGAACGCCTCCGTGCTGAGGCCGGTGCGCTAAACCTGCGCCGGCATATCGAAGAATAATACGAAGTTCGTATTATTCAACGTTCGTATTTGCGACTTTCTCCGTAAGTCGGATCAGCTCGTTTCGTTCCGTGCTATCGAGCGCCCGCAGCATCGCCGCGCAGGCGTTGCGATAACCCGCCTTGTGGTCATCGACCGCTTGCAGGCCCTTATCGGTCGCCGTCAGCGCCACGGATCGGCGGTCTTCCTTGGGCCGGCGCCGCTCGATCAGACCCTTGCGTACGAGCCGCTCGATCGCGGAAGACATCGTGGTCGGCACGACATCGAGATAGCGGGCGATTTCGCCGGCATTGCAGCCTGCATTTTCGCTGACGAAGACGAGCGCCTGCGCGTCCAGGGCGTTCAGCGCGTTCTTGGCCGCGGCCGCTGCCTCGGCCACTTTGAAGCGGCGCGTGAAGCGTTCGAATGCGAGCGATAGCTGATCGATCTGTTCCTGGGTCGGTTCGGCCATGGCCCCGAGGAAAGCATGTGTTCGCGCGTGAAACCAGCGCGGTGATGGCGGTTCTGCCCGTTTCAGATCTGCGAAGTGACGTCTCGAAGGGCCTCGGCGAGCGGTGTATCAGTAATCCGGGCAAATCATGCGGTCAGGCCTGATGGGCAGGCTTCAACGCCGGCTCGGTCGTTTGCGCCGGCGGGCGCAGGACCAGCACCGCGCCGAGCAGGGCGAGGGCGATGGCGGCAAGGACATAGAAGGTCCCGGCAAAACTCCCCGACATGTCGCGCATGTATCCCCCGAACGCGGGGCCGATCGCGGCCGAGGTCGAAATCGCGGTCATGATCGAATAGAGTTCGAGACTGGCGCGCTGTCCGAAATACTCCTGCAGCAGCATGGCGGTGCCGACGTAGCTGAAGCCGAGGCCGACGCCGAGCGTCAGCACCCAGATGCCAAGGACAATCTCGCCTTGTCCGATCCCCAGTGTGATCGCGGATATCGCAAGGCATCCCAGCGACAGCATGGTCAGGCTGCGCGGGCTGAAGATTTCGCCCATCCACCCCGCCAGAGCCGCGCCGCCCGCGCCGATCAGCGCGGACAAGCTGATGAGCTGAGTAACCTTTTCGGCGCTCAGGCCGTTTTCGAGCAAATGCTGATACGAGAAGCTGTGAGTGGTCGTGTTGATCGCCAGGCAGGCGGTGTAGGCGAACACGATCACCCAGAATTGGACCGTCGAGAGGGCAGGGCGCACCAGCCACCCATGAATCGCCGTCGGCAGGTCCGGCGCCTCCATACCGTCCGATGCGGATGACGTCGTGCCGGGGCTCACGCGTGTCGAGAGGGCGGCAAGCACGCCGATGACGAGCGAGCCGAACGCGAAGCTCAGCCAGTAGCCGCGCCAGTCCAGGCCCAGATCGGTCGCAGCCCAGTAGAACAGCGGTCCTGCGACCGAGCCGAGGCTGCCGACGGTGAAATAGACGCCGAGCACTGCCGAGCGCCTGGCGAACAGGCTGCTCAGCACATGGACGCCGGGTACCGTGCCGCAAAAGCAGAAGCCAAGCCCCAGAAGAGTCGTGCCGACATAGTAGCTGGTAGTGCTTTGCGCGAGGTACATGGCCAGAAAGCCCGTGACCAGGAGCGCGGTCCCAAGCAGCAGGGTGCCCGTCACTCCGATCCGGCGGATGAGAAGCGCTGGCCCCAGGCTCATGATACCGCAGGCGATCCCGAGCAAGGTGAAGCCGAAGCCGGCCTGGGCCCAGCTCATGCCGAAAGCCTCGACCATCGCCGGCAAGACGAGGCCGAGCGAGTTGAAAGTGCCGGCCATCAGCAGGAAATACAGCAGGCTGAGCATGGCCAGCACGGCGAAGGATTTCAGACGCTCGCTCACCATGACCGTGCTCGCTCCGCTAGTCTCAGTTCGGGCGCCCGTTTCGTCACAGCACGGGCCACCGGCATTCGACGGTCTTGCCTGCCCGCTGGATAAGACCCGGCGCGGCCGCTTCGACTTGCGCCAGCAGCCGCTCTTCGTCGATCAGGGTGTGGCGATAGCCATCGACCACGCGCCGGCCGCCGACCCAGACCGAATGGACGCCGCGTCCGTCTGCCGACCAGATGAGCTGATTGATCGGATTGAGCAGCGGCGTCCATTCGGGCCGGTTGCGATCGTGAGCGACGATGTCGGCCATCCTGCCGGGCTCGAGCGCGCCGATCGCGTGACCGAGACGGGCAGCCTTGGCTCCGTTGCGTGTCGCAAACTCGAGCACTTCGTAGGCGGAGAACAGCGAGACGTCGCGCCGCGAGTCCTTGAACAGGCCGGCGGTGACGTACATCGCGCGCATCATGTCGGCGCTGTTGCCGTTGTTGTTGCCGTCTGTGCCCAACTGGAGCAGAACGCCCGCCGCGGCCATCTCCGGAAACAGACCGGAATGAGTGGCGCCGTAAGCGCCTTTCAGCGCGGTCATCGGGCAATGCGTGACGTGGGTGCCGCTTTGCGCCAGCAGCGCGACCTCGTCGAGGTCGGCAAAGATCATGTGAGTCAGCGACAAGTGCGGTCCCAATGCGCCGAGTGCGTCGAGATGCGCGACGGGGCGGCGACCGCAGGTTTCGAGATAAAATTCGGGATCGGCCGGGTCCGGGCTCATGTGGGCAGTGAGGCTCGCGCCATGTTCCTTGGCCAGGTTGCTGGCGGCAATCCACAAGTCGTCGGTAGCGGTGTTGTGCCCGACGAGGCTGGCGCAGGCGGAAAGGAGCGCGTCGTCGCGTGCCGGATACCGCTCCAGCTGCGCTTCCAGCTTGGCGATCGCCTCCGCGGTCATTGCCGCCTGATCCTCGCCCGGCGCAAACGCGCGGTCCTGCACCCATTGGCCGATACGGCCACGAATGCCTGTCTCTGCCAGGCCATCGTGAACGGCGTCGAGATCCAGGATCGTGCCCGCCTCGATGAAGCATGTCGTGCCGGTGCTGAGCATCTCGAGCGCAGCGAACTGGGCCGATAGTCGCTCCTCTTCGGGCGTCTGCGCGAGGTAGGTGGGGATCAGCCAGTCCATCACGTTGGTCCGCCAATCGAGGTCATCGGGCATGTACCCGCGGGTCAGCGGTTCGCCGGTGATGTGGACGTGGCAATTGACGAAACCGGGCGTGAGGACGAACCGGCTGCCGTCGATCGTCTCGGCGGCGTCGACGTGGGCGGCGACATCGGCGTCCGGGCCGACGGCGACGATGCGGTCGCCCCGGATCGCCAGCGCGCCGTCACGGTAAATGCGCCGCTCCTCGTCCATTGTGACGATCCAGGCGTGACGGATCAGCGTGTCCGCCGTCACCGGCGTCGCCGCTTCGCCGTCGGGTTGGCCGTGCGCGCTCATGCGCCGTAGCTCGCGCGGGCCATGTCTTCGATGTGCTCGCCGACGGTCGGCGGTGGGACGTCATCGCGGGTGTCGCCGATGCAAGTCGGCGCCCGCGCCATGCGATAGTCGGGTTCGAGTTCAAAGAAGCTCGCCACCGAATGCCGCGCGCGTTGCGCGTGATTGTTGCGCACACGGTGAAGGTTGGCGCGATAGATGCCGGCCGTGAAGCGCTCCATCATCTGGCCGATGTTGATCACGAAGCTGCCGCCAAGCGGCGTCGCCGGGATCCAGTCACCGTCGGCATTGCGCACTTCCAGACCGCCGAGATCGTCTTGCAGGAGTATGGTGATCGAGCCCCAGTCGCTGTGCGCCCCCGCGCCCAGCAGATTGCCTTCCACGTCTGCGGGCTGGGGCGGATAGCGCAGCAGCCGCACCCCGCACTGAGGTTCGCCCAGCCCATCGGCGAACCAATCGAAGGGGAGGTCCACCGACTGCGCCAGACAGCCCATGAGGTGCCGCCCCAGGCGGACCATCTCGTCCTGCCAGGCGCTCATCTGTTCGCGGAAACCGGGCAACGCGTCGGGCCATTGGTTGGGGCCCTGCATTGGCAGACCGGCGACGACCCAGGGATGATCCGGCGCAAGCTCGCACGCAATCATGAAGCTTTCCTTGAAGTCCGCGGCCGATCCTTCATCGAGGACCTGGCTGCCGTAGCCTTCGTAGCCGCGGCGACAGGGCGAACGATCGATCGAAAGCGCCAGCTTACGGGTTCGATCCTGGTCGAAGAAGCGGCGTGTCCAATCGAGCTGGGCCTCGACCAGCGCTTCGGGAACGCCATGGCCCGTCACGTAGAAGAAACCGGTTTCCCGGCACGCGTGATGGATGGCGTCGGCGACGCGGCTGCGCGCTTGGGCGTGCGTAAAGCTACCTTCGAGGTCGACGACCGGGATCGACTGTGCGGCGCTGGGAGGGTCGTAGAGGATCACGCCTTGGCGCCATCCCATGCGGTCACGACAGCCTCGGTGGTCACGAGCAGCGAGGTGTGAAGGTGCAGGGCATTGAGGGTTGCCTCATGCAGTCCGGGGTCCAGGCTCGCGCAAGCGTCGGAGACGACGAACGTGTGAAAATCGTGGTGGAAGGCATCGCGCGTGGTCGAATCGACGCAGCAGTCGGTCGTGAGGCCGGTCATGACGAGCGTGTCGATGCCGCGCGTACGCAGCTGGTTCGCCAGGTCGGTGCCATGGAAGCTCGAATAGGCCAGCTTGCTCACTTCAATGTCGCCCGGCTCTGGCGTCACCCGGTAATAGTCCTCGCCGCCGCTGCCGATGCGGCAGATGCCGGCCCCGCCGGGCGTGCCGCGCCGTTCCATCCAAGTCTTCAACGCATTGGAATCGGTTTCCGGCCGAGTCATGACCCGCATGAAAGCGACGGTCGCTCCGGCGCTGCGGGCTGCGGCAATCAGGTCCTCGATCCGATCGATCGCGGCTTCGGCGGGGCTCATATCGACGCCGTGGCGGCCGATCACGCCTTCGCTCGATGCGAAGTCGACCTGGATATCGACGACGACCAGCGCGGTGCGGGTCGGCGCGATCATCTCGCCGGGTTCGGCGACGTGGGGAAGCATGGTTTCTGCCTCAGGCATGAGTCGGTTCCGAAGTACGCGCCGGGAAACGTTCGCGAAGCACGGGCAGGATTTTTTCGCCGAACACGGGCAGAGCGCTGAGGTATTCAGGGAAGATCAGCATCAGTCCGTCGAGCGAGGTTTTCTCGAACATTTCCGACAATCGCTCGATCACGGTATCGGCCGTCCCCGCAACGTGCGGTGTCATGAAGCCGGAGCGGCTCTTCTTCACAAAGTCGTTTTCCCGTCCGATTTCCGCATCGATCATGCCGTAGGCGCGCATCATGCCCCAAAGCGCTTCCTCGTCGAGTCCCGCAGCATAATGCGCGGCGGTTTCCTCTGCCGCCGCGTCGCTGTCGCCCAGCACCACGGTCATCATCGAATAGGTCCGGATGGGGTTGCCTTCCTCCAGCGCGCCTGCTTTTGCCCCCGCGCTGTTCTTCGCGAGTTCCTCCAGATTGCCACCCGAGAGGAACAGGGCATCCATTTCCTGCGCGGTGAAGCGGATCCCGGTCTTCGACGTGCCGGCGCAGACCAGGAACGGCGGGACGAAGGGCTTGGGATCGGACATGCAATCCTCAAGCTGGAAATACTTGCCCTGCATCGTCACGCTGTCTTGAGTCCACAGGGCTTTGATCGCCTGGATCCACTCGGTCGCCAGGACATAGCGCTCGTCGTGGTCGACGCCTTCGGGCCAGGCGCCCATCTGCGCGAACTCGCCCTTGTAGGCCCCCGTCACGACGTTGAGACCGGCGCGTCCGCCGCTGATCTGGTCGAGCGTAGCGATCATCTTTGCCGTGACCGCGGGATTCTGCAGGATCGTATGGACCGTCGCCCAAACCTTCACTCGGCTTGTCGCCTGGGCAAGGCCCGCCATCATCATCGGCGAATCGAGCGTGTAGCGCCACTGCTCGATCTCGCCGCCATACCCGCGGTATTTCGCCATCGCCATGATGAAGTCCAGGCCGATGTCCTCCGCCAGTTTCGCGGCCTTGAGGTTGTATTCGTAGGACCCGTCCAGCCGGGGCGAATTGCGCGACATGATCCAGCCGCCGTTCGCCATCGGCATGAAAATGCCGAGATCGCGTCCACCCGTGTCCGAAGGAAGGCCGAAGTGTGAAGGGCGTCGTGTAGAGGTCAAGATCCGCGTCCTATTGGCCATGTGCAAGCGCCCCGGAGACTATGGCGCGGGCAGGCCGGGTTCTTGTCACCTAGCGCCCGCGCTCTTGTCACGCTCACTGTGTCTGGCCGCAGTGCTGTGGGCAAGCCGGCTTTCCGTCAAACGGACGCACGGTAGGAGACAAGAAATCGGCGCGAGCGGTGCGCACAAGTAGCGGACGTGAACAGGAAAGGACGCGGCGACATGGCAAACTGGTTCATCACGGGGGTCAGCACTGGCCTAGGGCGATCGCTGGCTTCGGCTGCGCTGTCGCGGGGGGACCGGGTGGTCGGCACTGTGCGCAGCGATGCGGCACTTGCCGCGTTCGAGGCCCTTCAGCCGGAGCGCGCCATCGGGATGCGCCTCGACGTGACCGATCTCGAGGCCGTCGGTCCCGTCGTCGATGCCGCCGAGGCACGGCTGGGGGGGCTCGACTATGTCGTGAACAATGCCGGCCACGGGTACACCGGTGCGATCGAGGAGACGCCGATCGCCGACGCCAAAGCCATGTTCGATGTCAATGTCTGGGGCGCAATGGCGGTGATCCAGGCCGCGCTGCCGCACATGCGCGCAAGCAAGGCGGGTCACATCGTCAATATCACCTCGATCAGCGGCCTTGCCTGCTGGCACGGTACCGCGCTTTACGGAGCATCGAAGTTCGCGCTCGACTGCATCGGGCGCACATTGGCGCAGGAAGTCGCGCCACTGGGGATCAAGGTCACCAACGTGGCGCCAGGCGGGTTGCGCACCGAGTTCGCCGCGGCCCGCCTGCCGGGCGCGCCGCAGAGCATCGCCGATTACGCCGAGACCGCACACGTCGCGCGCGAGACGCTGCTGGGGCACCATGGCGAGGAGCCGAGCGACGCCGATCTGGCGGCGCAGACCATCCTGCGCGCGCTGGAAGAGCCGGAACCGCCGCTCCTGCTGCTGCTGGGCGCGGATGCACTGGGCTACGCCAAGAGCGAGTTTGCGATGCTGAACGAGCAGTTCGCGCGCTGGGCAGACTATACGCTGTCGGTTGCCGCGCAGAGCGAACCGGCCGCCTGATCCGGCCGCTTCAGGACGAGAACAGGCTTTTGCGGATTACGGCGTGGACGCCCCAGTTGCCGTTGGCCACTTGGCTGACGCCGAAGTCCACGCCGACCGAGAGCAGCGAGATCGCCTCGTCCTCTGTCAAATTGCGTAAGGTCATCAAGAACCGGCGCGCTTTGCGGAAGCAGTCGCGCATGGCGGTATCGAGCGAGGACTGCTTGTAGATTTCGCTTTGCGCGTTCGCGCCGAGGTCTTTCAAGTATTCCCCGTTGCTGAAGCCCAGGATCACCCATTCGTCGCGCGTTTCGATCATCGGATAGTCGAGGTCGCGGATATAGGGTCGGCTGGTTTTGGCCGGATGCAGGATGACCTGGATCATCGCGGTCATCGAGCATTCGATCGCCGTACCGCAAAGCTCGGAGTCGCCCTGGCTCGCATGGGGATCGCCGAGCGATAGCAGCCCTCCCGCCACGTTCACCGGCAGGAACGCGCTGGCGCCCGCGCCCAGCCGCCAATTGTCGATGTTGCCGCCGAAGTTGGCCGGTGGCACCGAATCGACCAGTTCCGAATGCGCGGGAGCCAGCCCGATCACGCCGAAGTGCGGACGCACCGGGATCACGACGTCGCGCAGCACGTCGAAATTGCGCGTGATCGTTTCGGGATCGACCGGAACGCCCGGATAATCGATCGTCTTGTGCACGACACCGTTCGGATCGGTCTGCGGCGTCCAGCGATAGGAATAGACGGCTTCCGCGGTCGAACGTCCCGGCTCGCCGTCGATCTCATAGATCGTCACCACTTCGCGCTGCTTGGGCTCGGTCAACAAGTCGTTGAAGTGGAAGCCCCAGTAGGCGGCCGCGTTCGAACCGAACGAGCGCCCGGCGAAGCGCGGATTGGCGCTGGGGCGCGTATTCATGTCGAGGATGCGGACTTCAACGACATCGCCAGGCCGCGCGCCCTCGATGGCGATCGGGCCGGTGCAGATGTGGACCCCGAACCCTTCGCCGGGGCCGCGCCCCAGCGTCGATCCGTCGAGCGGGCCTGCGCCGCGTCGGTCCACTGCTTTGAAATCGGCGGTCCAGCGGTAAACGCTTTCCGCCCCCGGATCGCCCTCGATCATGCGCTCGGCATCGTCGTTGGCATGGTGCGTCAGCGTTTCGACCGTGACGAAATCGCCCGATCGCACTTCGAGAACGGGCTTGAGCGAGCGGCTGAAATAGCCCCAGTGGATCGTATTGGGCCGCACCGGCAAGTGATGATGGCGCACTTCGATCGGCGCTGGCGGCTCACTTTGCAGCGCGGAGATTTCCTCGGCGTCCTCGGCGCTGCGCGGTTCCAGTCGCACGTCGCGCGCCTTTTCCGGGCGCCCCCGACGCGGCCCATCGGTAGGCGGCCCGCCGACATCCGGCGACTTGCGATATTCGCGCGGGCTCATGCCGTATTGCTCGCGAAAGGCACGGCTGAACGAGGCGCTGTCGTTGAAGCCCCACTGGAACAGGATTTCCGAAATCGAGCGCTGCGCGTGGAGCGGGCTGCCGAGATCGAGCCGGCAGCGCTCGAGCCTGCGCAGCTTGACGTAGTGGCCGAAGCTGTCGCCGTGCGATTCGAACAGCTTTTGCAGATAGCGCGGCGAAATGTCGTGTTCGGCGGCAACCTGATGCGCATTGAGATTGGGATCGGACAAGCGCATCTCGATCGACTGGAACACCCGCTCCAGGATGGCGGCGCGGCCGCCCGCCGCTCCGCCGAGCAATTTGGCCGGCGCGCGATCCAGCAAGGTTGCCGCGATGAATTCGGGAAGCGCCAGTTCGACCGGCCGGATATGATCGTCGGTCAGCTCGACGATCGAATCCGCGACTGTTCGCAACAGCCCTGAAAGCATCCGCCCGATCGCAGTATCGCTGATCAGGTTGCTGATCTCGGTCGGTAGCGGCGAACGTGCCTTGAGGGCCGGGAGCGACAAGGGCACCTTGATGACGAGCAGGCGGAAATCGCCGTTCAGCGCCAGTCGGCAACTGTTGTCGGCTCCGCCGTACAGCATGTCGCCTTCACTGATGGCGATCGTGGTCTCGCCGCTCTTCGCCTCGAGAGTGCCCTCGAGCAGCAGGACAAGCCAGAAGGACGGCGTTTCCTGCTTACAGTCGATCGAAAGCACCTGGGCGGTCCCGGTGACGCGGATGAACTGGATCTTCTGGCCGCTGGTGAAGCTGACGAGATCGCCATAGACGTCGTCCTGCGCCTCGATCAGGTCGAGCGAGACCCGCTTGAGAGCGAAACTCCAGGCATCGCGCCTCTGGTCACGCGGGAAGGCATTGGTCGTTACGCGTAGGCCGCTCATGCAGCGGGACCCGCTCGGTATTGAACCACAGTTATGTGCATCACCAAGGCCTGACGTAAACGTGAAGTCAGGTCAATCCAGACTATGGCTAAGACACCGATGTCAGGGCCGTATCGGCAGGCTGGGCTGCCACGAGGCGGTCCTGCGTGGCCTTGTAGCGGTGGATCAGCCACTTGTTGAGCTGGCCCTGAGCGCCTTCCTGCCACGAATAGCGCCCGCGCGGGGCGTAACGCGAACGCAGGCCCTCCTGGACGAGCGCGTCGACGTGCATGTCCTGCGCAATGATCGAAAGCGCGCCCCGCTCGTTGACGTCGAGCTTATGCGCGAACGCAGGGTCGGCCATCGCTCCGGGGGCAAACAGCAGGCCCGTATCGAGTTCGTGCGTTTCCGGCCCATCCGGACGGATCAGGAGGTAGATGATCATGTCGCAGGTCATCACCAGGCTCAAAGAGGGCGGGACATTGGCGAACACGAGACGATTGCGTCCCTCGTCCGACAGGCCCGGGAAGATCGGCAGGATCGCGCGCTGCGTCGCATTGAAGCTGGCATCGGGATGCAGGGTTCCGTTGTAGCGCAGAAAGCCCGCGTCCGATGGCTCGGAATCCGGGAATTCGGCGAGCCCCGAAGGCACGAAGTCGTGCATGGGGCCCTGGTGCAGGCGGCTGGCGTGGTAGCCGTCGTTGTTGTTCTCGAACATCACCTTCCAGTTCCAGGGCAGCTGCTGGACGGTCTCCGGGCGGACGCCTTCGGCCTTGTCGAGCTCGTATTCCGCGATCGCCTCGTCGACTTTGGCGAGACGCGGTGCAAGCGGTGCGGCCTCGAGATCGAAGTTGACGAAGATGAAACCGTTCCACAGTTCGACCGCGAAGCGCGGCAGACTGTAGGCCTTCTTATCGAAATTGCAGGTCTTGCTCATGGCCGGTGCCCCCACCAGCGTACCGTCGAGCGCATAGCTCCAGTGATGGTACGGGCAGACGAAGCCGCGCGCGTTGCCGCTGCCCTCTGCCACCAGCATCGCGCGGTGCTGACACACGGAAGACATCGCGGTGATCTTGTCGTCGAGAGTCCGCGCCACGACAATGGGTTCGCCTACGATGCGAGTGGTGAAATAGTCGCCGGTCTTGGGAATCCAGTCCGCGCGGCCGACGCAAAGCCATTCGTGGTAGTAAAGCGCTTCCTTCTCGAACTCGTAGAAGTCACGGCTCGTGTAGCACGCGGGAGGCAAGGTCGAGGCGTCCGCAAGATCGAGAGCGGATTCGTCGAGTGAAGCGATGAAGGGTTCGGGAAGCGGACCTGCGGGCATGATCGGGGATCGTCCTGACTGAGTGAGGTGAGGGGGCGGCAGGAAGCGATCCTGCCACATTCGTTCATGGTGAAAAACTACTCGCGCGTATAATCAGCCGGAATCTCGGGGCTTTCTCCGCCCTTTTCCCAGAGCACGATGTCGTTCCCCCAAGGATCGCGGAAGGCGTGGTTGAGCCCGTTGAATGTGGACCAGTAGTGCTTGGTCCACAAAACGGTCGCACCGCGTTCGACGGCGCGACCGAGGATCGCTTCGGGCGAGTCTTCGTCGCCGATCAGGATCCAGATGCGCGGACGGCGACCATCCGTCGCGATCGTGCGGGGCTCCGCTCCGTCGGCATCGGGATGCGGCCGCGCGTTGGCCGCATTGAAGATCCCCATGTGCAGGTTGCCGATCTCGCTGTCCGAGCCGTCGGGGTTCGGAAATTGCCCCCCTGGAACCATGCGATGGTAGGTCCCTTCCGGCTTCAGATCGTTTTGCCACCCGAAAACCTCGGAATAGAAGATGCCGGCTGCGGCCGGATCGTCGCTGGGTATGTCGAAGAAAATAAGAGTATTGGGCATGAAGCGATCCAGTTGCTTGAGGCGGGTTGGCGCCAGGGCGCGGCGCGCCGGTTTCGTTGAACGTGTTGTGGCCAAACCGCCCGGTCATCTCTTGGCACGAGGCGACCGCATTCTTGATGGACGGCTCCACATCCGCCCTCGCACAAGTTTGCGGGCGCTTTCCGGCAAGACCATGCGGCGGACTGCGCCTGAAACGTGGGCCGACTATTTCCCGTGGATTGAGAAGGGGCTCGTGGATGGCGTCGGTGACGATGAAGACGATGAACGATGCGGCGGCTGCGACGCCGTCGAACTTGTGGCATTTGAAGGCCACGCCGGAGACGATCCACTGGGGCTATTTCTCACCCGACATCAAGCCGGTTCTGACCATCAAGAGCGGTGATCTCGTCCATGCCGAGGCGATCACGCACCATGCCGGCGATGCCCCGGACCTGATGTTCGACGAAGGGGTCGAGCGCATCTTCCGCGAAGTCGATCCCGCCAGTCGCGCGCCGGGCGTGCATATTATGACTGGACCGATCTACGTCGAAGGTGCGGAGCCCGGCGACATGCTCGAAGTCCGCTACCTGCAGATGCGGCCGCGCAACAACTACGGCTCGAATCTCGCCGCAAACTGGGGCCATCTCTACGAAGAGTTCGGCAAGAAGGAACGTGTGACGATCTACGAGCTGGATCCCGTCGCCAACACCGCCAGCGCGCTATACGCCTATGATTTTCCCGGCGAGTATCTGGTGCCGGGCACGATCACCAATTGCCCGACCTGCGATCGGCACCCGGCGCTGCCGGGGATCACCATCCCCGCGCGACCGCACCTCGGTACTGCCGGGGTCGCGCCTGCGGTGAACGAGCCTGTCTCGACGATCCCGCCCGGCCTGCACGGCGGCAACATCGACAACTGGCGCATCGGCGCCGGCTCGACGATGTTCTACAAGTGCCAGGTCAAGGGCGGACTGTTTTCGATCGGCGATCCGCATGTCAGCCAGGGCGACGGCGAAATCTCGGGCACCGCGATCGAATCCTCGCTCGATTGCCTGTTCCAGATCATCCTGCGCAAGGATTTCGACTTCCCGTCGCCGCTGCTCGAAACGCCGGACAACTGGATCGTCCACGGGTTCGGCGAGGATCTCGACGCGGCGATGAAATCCTGCTCGATGGACATGCTGCATCTGCTGACCGAACAGCAGGGCTTGTCGCGCGACGACGCCTATTCGCTGATGAGCGTGGCGACCGATTTCGGCGTTACCCAGGTCGTCGACGGCACTCTCGGCGTACACGCACGCATCGAACGCCGGATGTTCCCTCAGAAGGGGGTCGTAAAGGACAGTGATGCGGACTGATCGGACCACCGTCTAACGGGAATCTTCAGTTCCCTTTCCCGTACGGACAAGAACTGGTCGGGGCGCGATCTGATCGGGCCCCGACTTTTTTGTGGCGGTCCGTGGTGCAGCGGCCCGACGCGAAGCAACGTTTCTTAGATGCGCACCGATAGCGATGGCGTCAGAGGATCACCCCAGCGAGGCCATCGGGGGTTCTGACTCCATCACCTGGTCGATGCGGGCCGAAGGCAGGAAAAACAGCAGCAGCGCCCCGGCCGCGAGTATGACCGCGATGGCGATCGTCGCCTGGTTGTAGTCCCCTGTCGCATCGAAGCTGAGATCCATCAGCGCGGGCGTGAGGCCTTGGGCAAGGATGACTGCTCCGTAGAGCGTGCCGATGATCGCGCCATAGTGCGCGAGGCCGAAATAGCGCGATGTGAGGTAGCCCAGCGCGCCGTATTCGGCGCCCATGCCGATGCCGAGCAGAACCCCGGCGCTCATCACTGCGGCAGTGCTGTGGCCGAACTGGAGCTGGAACAGGCCGACGATCGCGGCGAGGTACATCGGCACCACCAGCACGGGGCTCGATACCTTGTCGAGCAGTCCGCCGGTGACGATCTGCCAGCCCGCCGTCACCAGCGCGAAGACGGCGACCACGCCGGTCGCTTCGCCGATCCCGAAGCCGCGGTCTGTCATCATCGGGACGACATGCGTGAACACCGCGGTCATGCCGCCCGCCCCCGATGCGACCGCGACGAGCAGGATCCAGAAGCGCGGGGTGCGCATCGCTTCGGCCAGGGTCATGCCCTGGAGATCTGCCGGCGTGCTGGTTTCGGTGGGCGGCGCATCGCGTAGCCATGCCAGCAGCACGGGGAAGCCGATCGCCAGCACCACGGCGCCGATCGCGAGATACGTTGCGCGCCAGCCCAGGACAGGCAGCAGAATGCCGGCGAGGATCGGCATGAGCGTCGCGCCAATGCCATTGCCCGCACCGGCCGAAATGCCCATCATGAGGCCGCGATTTTCGTCGAACCAGTTGGAAATGACTTTGCTGAACATAGGCGAGCTGCAGACCGCTCCGGCAAGGCCCACCGCTGCGAACTGGAGGTAGAACAAGCCCATGTTGGGGCTCGCCAGAGAAAGCGACATGATCAGACACGCCAGGGCGACATGGCCGCCGATCAACAGGTTTCTTGCACCCCATTTGTCCATCGCGCGGCCGATAAGCGGGTAGGAAAACGCGGAAATCACCGCCATCAGTCCGAGAACGCCGGAGACTGCGGCCCTTGGCCAACCGAAATCCTCCGAGACAGGGACGAGAAAGGTGCCGAACGTCGCGCTGACGGCCGCGGTCACGCAAACGACGTTTCCGGTCGTCGCCGCCGCGAGGACTTTGGTCGGGTTCACAGGTTGACGGACGTCGGGTTGCGCGACGAAGCTGGATAGGCTGGTCATGGAGCGGCTCCGCTGGGGTGCTGTTGTGGCAGTTTGACTATGTCGGCGACGCAATCCCAAGCGATTCCGGCGGCCCGCAAAGATATTCTTCGTTTGTCGTCAAGTTTGCGGACTTGCGTCCCTGCGCACTTCGCCTCAGTTCACGGGCTCGAACGGCGGCAACGCCTCGGGCGTGACGCCGCGCCTTGCAGAAACAGGATTTATGAGACCGATGGTCACAGACACCGCAATGCCGACGTTCTTCATCCCGCATGGCGGGGGACCGTGCTTCTTCATGGACTGGTCGCTGATGGGCGGCCCGGCGGACACTTGGGACAAGACCGAGCATTGGTTGCGCGGACTGGTCGAGACTCTGCCCGCACGGCCGAAGGGGATCGTGGTGATTTCCGGCCATTGGGAAGAAGACGCCTATACCGCGTCCACAGCCGAGCAGCCGGAGATGATCTTCGACTATTATGGCTTCCCTCAGCATACTTATGAGCTCTCGTTCCCGGCGCCAGGCGCTCCGAAACTTGCCGAACGGATCGTCTCGCTGCTGCAAGGGGCAGGGCTGCCGGCGCGCACAGATCCGTCGCGCGGGTTCGATCACGGGGTCTTCGTGCCCTTCCTGCTGATCACGCCCGATGCGGATATCCCGGTCGTGCCGCTCTCGATGAGGAACACGATGGACCCTGCCGAGCACATTGCCGCCGGCCGCGCGCTTGCGCCCTTGCGCGAGGAAGGCATTCTCATCGTCGGGTCCGGCATGAGCTTTCACAACATGCGCTCGTTCCGTTCTCCCGCGGCGCGCGAGCCTTCCGCAATCTTCGACGAATGGCTGACCCGCGCGGCCGAGGCGCCCGCTGCCGAGCGCGATGCCATGCTTGGCCAGTGGTCTTCGGCCCCTGCGGCGCGGATGGCGCACCCGCGCGAGGAGCATCTGATGCCGATGATGATCGCGGCCGGCGCAGGCGCGCAATCTGCCGGCGCTCGCGTGTTCACCGACAACGTGATGATGGCGGACGTTTCCGCTTACCGTTTCGGCTGAGCTCGGCTCGGCCGGGAAAGCTGCTGTCAGCCGAAAACGCTTCCGCGCTTGAAGGTCCTCGGCAAGGCTGCCAGAAGAGGACCGCATCCGGCCCTGTCTGCGGCGTTCGCAAGCACGGGCCCATCCGGGAGTAGATCATGGCAGCCGGCGGCCATCAGCTTATGCGGCCAACGAAGGACAGCGTACGCGACAGGCTCGCGCAGGCCGGGATCGAAGTGCCCGAGGAATGCCTGGAGGGCGTCGCGGCCAATCTCGACGTGCTCGTCGATCATGTCTCCACGTTGCGCGCCTTTGCGCTCAATCCGCGCAGTGCCAGCGCGATGACGTTTACCGCGTAGATATGTCCGCGACGACGAACTTGACCGAGCGCGGCGCGATCGGCTTGGCGAAGGCCGTGCGGGAGGGCCGGCTTTCGGCCCGCGATCTATGCGCGCGTGCGCTGGCGAGAGCCGAAGCGCTGGGCCCCGAGTGCAGCGGTTTTACCCGCCTTTTGCAACGTCGCGCTATGGCGCGGGCGGACGCCGTCGATGCCGTTGTCTCGAACGGTGGGGATCCCGGTCCGCTGGCGGGCGTTCCCTTCGGCGTTCCAGATCAGTTCGACATTGCCGGTCAGGTCACGCATGTCGGGTCGCGCACCCGCGCCCATTCGCCGCTCGCCAGTCGCGACGCCAAGGCCATTGCGCTGCTTGAGGCTGCGGGCGCGATCCTGATCGGAACCCAGTTGATGGACGAGGCAGGCTACGGCTTCGTCACCATGAACGAGCATTTCGGCACTGCTCGCAATCCCTACGACGAGACGCGGCTCGCGGGCGGAGCGGCCGGAGGATCGGCAGTCGCGGTTGCGCGCGATATCGTGCCGTTCTCGCTGGCGTTCGATTTCAACGGCTCGCTGCGTGTTCCGGCGGCGCTGTGCGGCGTGATCGGCCTCAAGGCGACTTTCGGCGACTTGCCGCTCGACGGGGTGTTCCCGTTCGCCGAGAGCCTCGATGTGATCGGTGTCCTGGGGCGCGACATTGAGGATGTCGCGCTCGTGCGAGAGATCTTGCGCGCCGACCGACCGCAGTCGGAAGCGGCGCCCGATCGGCCTTTGCGCTTCGGCCGCCTGCTGAGCTGGTTCGATCAGAACATCGGCGCCGAGGCGCGCGCACCGCTCGAGCAGATGTGGAGTGAGGTTGGCCGCGTCGGATTCGATCTCGAATACGCCGAGCTAGCGCGTGCCGCGGCCTCGATCATAATCGCTGCCGAGGGCGCGAGTCTCTACCGCTCGGCACTCGAGGCCGATCCCATGGCGTTCGAGACTCCGGTCCGCGACCGGCTTCTGGCCGGTTGCCTGCTGCCGGCGGAGGACTATCTGCGCGCCCAGCGTACGCGCAACTGGATTCAGCAGCGCGCGCGCGGGCAATTCGCCAAGAGCGACGTGCTGTTTACGCTGGCGGCGCCCGGTTTTGCCCCGCTGATCTCCGACCCCGTCATGGATTTCGCCGATGAGAAGGTGCCCGCGCGCAGCCACCTCGGCATTTACACCCAGCCGATCAGCCTGATGGGGCTGCCCGCGCTCGTGCTTCCGCTGGCCGGCGAACACGCGATGCCGCTTGGCGTGCAGCTGATTGCCGCGGCGGGCCAGGAGGAAATCCTGCTGAAGGCCGCACGCCAGTTGCTGGACATGGGGCTCTGCCGTGTGCCGGACCCGGCGCAGGATTGACGCGGGCCACCGTCGGCGAAGAGCAATTTGCAAATAATATGGCGCGCAGGTGCAAGCGTTCGGCCTTTCCCGCTTTAGTCTGCGGTCGGGAAAGCGGGATTTTTCATGCAGGTTGATACGCTCATCACCGGCGCTGCGGTGATCACCATGGACGAGGACCGCCGCATCCTGCGTGACGGCGTGATCGCAGTGCAGGGCGATCGCATCGTCGCGGTGGGCCCGAGCGAAGAGCTTGCGCGCCGCTATACCGCCGATACGACCGTGTCGGGCGAGGGCTTTCTGGCGACGCCGGGCCTCGTCAATGGCCATGCCCATATCACTGAAACGCTGATCCGCGGTTTCCTGCCCGAAGATCTTCCCTTCGATGAAGAACTGATGGAATGGGTGATCCCGCTCTACAAAGGGCACGACGAGGCCGAACAAAGCCTGTCCGCCCAGCTCGCCGTGGTTGCCATGCTGCGCACCGGGACCACCACGTTCATTGAAGCCGGCACCGTGATCGCCCTCGATGCGGTGATGGAAGCGATCGCGCCCATCGGCATTCGCGGGCGCGTGGGCCGCTGGTGCGAAGATCGCGCCTGGGATCGCGCGGCCGACCAGACCGGCATGACCGAGACGGCCTGCGCCGCGCTCGATGCGGATTGCGCACGTTGGCCCGATGACGGACGGCGGCTCAGCGTGTGGCCCAATCTAATCGGCCACAGCACCGGGACCGACGCCTTGTGGCAGCATGCCAGCGCTCTCGCGCAGCGCGAAGGCCTGGGCGTGAGCGCACACATGAGCCCGGTTCTCGACGATCCCGCCTGGTATCTCGAGCACGAGGGCAAGCGCCCCATCGTCCACTTGTCCGAGATCGGCGTACTGGGACCATGGCTCAATCTCGTGCACATGGTCCAGATCGACGAGGCCGAACTGGCACTCGTGGCTGCTTCGGGCACGAACGTCACGCATTGTCCCGGAGCCGCGATCAAGTGCGGCTTTGGCACCACTCGCGACGGTCTATTTCCCGAGATGGATGCGGCCGGGGTCAACTTGGTGCTCGGCACCGACGGCGCGGATAGCCACGACATGGTGCGCGCGATGGCTCTGATGGCCGGACTGTTCAAGGACGGCAGGAAAGACCGCGGCTTGTTCCCCGCCGCCAAGGTGCTGGAAATGGCGACGATCAACGGCGCCCGCGCGCTAGGCCTCGGCGAGACCATCGGACGGCTCGCGCCGGGCTATAAGGCGGACATCGTGCTCCACGCGCTTGATCGGCCCGAGTGGCGCCCGCTCAACAATCCGGTCAACCAGCTCGTTTGGTCCGCAAGCGGCGCGAGCGTCCATTCGGTCTGGGTCGATGGCGAGCGCGTGGTCGAGGCTTACCGCTGCACCAAGATCGATGAGGGCGCGCTTTATGCCCGCGCGCAAGTGGCGGCGCAGCAAATCCTTTCCCGTTCCGGCCTGCCCGCGCATGGCGCGTGGTCGGCTGCCTGATCCTCCAGATTGAGAGCTTGGCATGGCGACATCCACCATAAATGCACAGATCACCGTCTCGCCGCTGACCCCCGGCATCGGCGGCGTGGTTTCAGGCATCGACCTTACGCGTCCGTTGAACGACGGTGCCATCGCCGAGCTCAAGGACGCGCTGGCGGATAGGCTCGTGCTCTTCTTCCGCGACCAGCCGATCGATCACGAGGCGCACATCGCGCTTGCAAGGGCATTCGGCGGCATTCACATCGCGCCCAGCACCGCGCCCTGGCGCGTGCCGGATCACCCCGAAGTGACGATCATCCATGCCGACGCCGATTCCAAGTTCGTCGCGGGCGAGGACTGGCATTCGGACATGAGCTGCGACGAGGCTCCGCCGCTCGGCTCGATTCTTTACCTGCACACCGTGCCGCCCGTTGGCGGCGACACCGTGTTCTCCAACATGTACGCGGCCTACGAAGCGCTATCGGACCGGATGAAAGCCCATCTTGAAGGGCTTCGCGCCATGCATGACGCGGTGGTCGGTTTCGGGGGGATCACGCCCGAGGGCATGACGCTCCCGCGTCACAGCCATCCCGTCATCCGCACGCACCCGGTTACGGGCCGCAAGGCGCTGTATGTGAACAAGGGTTTCACGACGTATATCGAAGGGATACCGCGCGCCGAAAGCGATGCGCTGCTGGCCTACCTGTACGATCATGTGCAGCATCCGATGTTTCAGTGCCGCTTTGCCTGGCAACCGCATTCGATTGCCTTTTGGGACAACCGTTGCGCTCAGCACTCGGCCATCTGGGATTATTTTCCGCAGACCCGCTCCGGCTACCGCGTCCAGATCGCCGGAGACGTACCGCATTGACCGCGCCGCACGCCCCAGCGGCAAGGGCGTCCTCTCGCGAAATTGTTATCCTTGTCATTGCCTGCTTCGCCATCGTGCTGGTGCAGTCCGTGGTTTTCGCGGCCCAGGGCTTGTCGCTGTTCGCGATGGCGCAGGACCTCGGCTTTTCTCCGGCGACGACGGGCACTGCGTTCACCTGCGTCGTGCTGGGGGCGAGCGCGGGGGCGCCGCTGCCCATCTTACTGATCCCACGTTTGGGCGGGCGCGGAACGATGGTTGCGGGTCTCACCACGCTCGCGACGGCAGCGCTGACGCTGTCGAACGCCGAAGGGTCGCTAGCGCTGTTCCTGGGCACGTTTTTGTCCGGGATGGGGTTTTCGTTGGCCGGCACGACGACGGGCGTCCACCTGATCGCGGGATGGAGCGGAGCGCGGTCCGACCGGATGATCAGCACCTACATGATGGCGGCCATGGCGGCCAACGCCATAGGCCCGCCGCTGGCCCAGGGGCTCATCGCCCAGGTCGGCTGGCGTGGCTACGATCTCAGTGTCGCGCTGCTTGGCGGCGGGTTGGCGCTCACCGCTCTCTTCTTGCTGCGCGAGCCGCCGGTCGCATCGGGCGAGAAGGCTGGTGGTCGCGCGACCGCCGCGATTGGGCCGATCGTGCGCTCCGCACCCTTCGTGGTCCTGGCGCTGGCGACCGTCGTAACGCAGACGTGCCTGGTTACGGTCTCGAGCGTGGCGCCGGCCCACCTTGCCGATCAGAATCTCTCCGCCGACGTCACTGCGAGGCTACTGGGAATCGAAGGGCTGGCAGCGACCGCGATTGCCGGGCTTGGCGGTTTCCTGACCCGGTTTTTCCCCGCGCGACATCTTCTGACTGCCTCGCTCGTCAGCACGGGACTGGCCATGCCGATTCTGGCGATGGCCCCGCCCGGTGCGGGCCTGTTTGCCTTTGCGGTGCTGCTGGGCGCGGGTGTGGGCGGCGCGACTCTAGCCGTGACCTTGCTGGTGGTGGAATTGTTCGGTCAGCAGGGCGTGTCCAGCCTCGGCGTAGTGTGGACCTTGGCCGGCTTTGCCGCACTCGGGCCCTGGATAGCGGGCGTTTCGGCGCAGGCGACCGGCAGCTACGTCCCCGCGCTGATCGGGCTGGGTGTGGTGCAGTTGCCGATCGCGCTGCTTAGTCTGCGCCTGCGCAAGAGAAGGGTCGCGCTGCACCCCGCCTGACAGGTGCGCGCGTTCAGCTCAGGAAATCAGCCGCGGCACTGCCATCGCATGGACGGAAAAGCGCGCGTCGGGATGCTCCGGGCTGCCATCGCGCGTGCTCGAGCGATGCTGGACGACGCCGTTCTTGCCGAAGCCTTTGACCACGGGCCGGTCGGTCTTGCTCGACAGCCAGAGACGCAGCAAGTGACGCTTGCGCTGCGGCTCGGGAAAGTCCTCGAAGCTGGTGCGGGCATGAAGCGCGGCGTAGTTCGAAAGCCACTGGATGTCGCCGGGGCGGAAATCCATCTCGATCGCCATGCCCGGCTCATACGTGATTTCGTCGAAGAGCCGCAGAACTTCCAATTGCCCTTCCGTCAGTTGCGGCACGCCTTCGTATTCCTGCGCGGTGAGGATATAGAGCGAGCCCGCGTACATGCTGAACACGCCCTCCTGCATGCTGACCACCGGCGAGGTATAGGTATTGGCGGGGGCATCGTGATCCTGGCGGCGCCAATCCCAATGGAAGGGTTCGAGCAAGTGGTGCGCAAGGTCCGGGCGGCGCTGCAGGATTTCGTTGTAGATCTGCGCACCCGATACCAGGCAGGAGAGCCCGCCATCCTTCGCACCGCGCAGGCACATCAGCGACACCATGTCGGAACTGTCCGAGTGATATTCCAGCTTGTCGCGCACTTTGGCCGAAAGCGCGGTGGGATCGTCCATCTTCTTGTCCGAAGTTGCGTAGACGTGATCGATCAGGTCGCCCATCTCGTTCTGGCGGATCGGATCGCCCATGTGCAGGCCCAGCACGTAATAGATCGCGGCCGAGAGCGCGTCGGAATAATAGTCCGACCTCAGGCCGCGAACCAACACGAAGCCGCGGCCGAAGTCGACGTCGTGCCGCCAGGAGTCGACCGCCTCCCCGCAGGTTTCGAGCGGATAATCGGATGCCTGGACCGAGCGCAGGTCGGGATCCTCGTCCAGGAATCGACGCCCCAGGCCTTCCAGTTCCGCGACCTGTTCCGGAGCGAGTTCGTAGATCCAATCCGAGCCCCGCATCAACGCGTCGCCGCGCCAGGCGGCGTCAGTGTTCACGGGCGGCGGGGTTGCGATGACGGACATGCTCTGGCTCAGCTCCTTGCAGCCTGTTTGTAGCGCATATGATCGGGATGCGGCTCTTTTGTCTTGCCTCCCGGCGCACTGGCACTTTGCATCCTAGCGGGAGTGACGTTTCACGGCCGGCTAAATTGCGGCGAGGGGAATTCGCTCATGCAAATTCTCGCGGGGACGGACAGCTTTGCGAACAAACTGCATGACAAGTTGCTCGCAGGGAAACAGATTTGCAGTCTTAGCGCCTGGAATCGTCCCCCGCCGGACGCGGCGCCTTGCCGCTGATGGGCTACGTTACGCAGTCGATCAGCAGGCCCGAGGGCCAAAGCAAGAAAGGGCGTGCTGCATCTGCAACACGCCCTCGGTGCGCTGGGCCGGCTTGGACTTAGAACTCCAGTGCAACTGTACCGATGACCTGGCGCGGCGCGACGTACTGGCGGCTGACCGTTGCCGAACCAAAGGGATCGGCAAAAAGCGAAGCGGTCGCGTCCTTGTCGCCGATATTGGTGGCCGTAACCGAAAACCGGAACGGCGATTCGTACGGCTTGTAAGCGATGAAGCCGTTGAACAGGGTGTAGGAGGGCACCCGGTCGTTCACCGAATCGCCGATCACGCGGTAGTTGTATTCGCCGCGATACGTCACTTCGCCGCGCAGGGTGAGTTCGCCACCGCCGAGGTCCGCTGTGTAAGTGAGCGCGGCATTGGCCTGCCACTCGGGCATCTTAGGCAAGGATTTGCCGCGCGCGTTCTCTGCGGAATCGAGCACCGCCTGCTCGATCGTGGCATTATAGTAGTAATTGTAGGGAAAGCCCAAGCTTGCAAAGAGCGACTGCCTGATCTGGCTGGCGATGATGTTGTCGATCAGGTTGTAGTCGCTGGTAATGCTGCTTTTTGACCACGCGGCGTTTCCTTCGAACTGAAGCTGCGGCGTGAGCTTGATGGTGGTTTCCGCCTCGACGCCCCAGACTTCCGCTTTGGGAATGTTGTCGGTTCCGCCCGCGAATGGCACGGGATCCTCGGCGGTGAACTGGAAGTCCTTGTACCAGTAGTAGTACCCGGCGACATTGAGACGCACGCGTCGATCGAAGAATTCGTTCTTGGTACCGAGCTCGAGCGCCTTGACCGTTTCTTTCTTGAATGACTGGCCGACGATCTGCGGGCCGGACGAGAAGCTTCCCGCCTCGAAGGGCGCGTCAGACACGAACGAGAGGCCTGCCGGCTTGTAGCCGTTCGAGGCGGTGACATAGACCGAGTTGAACGGCGTCAGTTCGTAGTCGACGCTGATCTTGCCGGTGATCGCGTCGCTCTTGGTCTCGCGCGGAGGGATCACGTTGTAGAACTGGTAGGGCTGTGCCGTAATCTTGTCCCAGCTGTACCGTGCGCCCGCGGTGATCGACAGGCTTTCGGTGGGATGCACGATTGCCTGACCGTAAACGCCGACCGAGGTGTGCTGATAAGGGCTATCCGTCTGAAACACGAAGTTCTGGCCGTCCGGCGTCACGCCCGCGGCGTTATAGGGTCCTGCCAGTTCGAAGATGTTCTGCCGGGCCCGCTGGCGCAGGTACAGTCCACCGACGGTCCATTCCAGAAGCTGCGTATTGCGCGAACTGAGCGTGACTTCCTGCGAGAACGTCTTGGAAATATCTTCCCAGGGCAGCAGGTGATCGAGCAGGCTGGGGTCCGAGGTGCGATCGGATTCCGTAATCTGGTAGTGATGCATGTACTGGTAAGCCGTCACCGACTTGCCCACGACCGTATCGGAAAAGTCGTTATTGAGCGTGAGCGAGAACATGCTCGTGTCGAGCTGGTAGATCTGCTCCAGGTCCTGATCGACGACGCGCGCGCCGGGCGTCGTGTCGGTAACGCTCTTTTGCAGCGGACCGCTTTGGTCGGCAGTGAACCCCTGTGCTTCGAGTGTCGCGCTGAACGTGCTGGACGGCTGCCACAAGATGGCGATGCGGCCGGTGTAGCGGTTCGCATCGTCGAGGTCGTACTTGTCGGTGCCCGGCACGCCGATCGAGTAGCCATAGCCGTCGTGGTAGAGGTATTGCGCGGCCATGCGCACCGCGAGGCTGTCCGTCAGCGGGGCGTTGACCGCGCCGTCGAGCTTGACGAAATTGTAGTTGCCGTAGCTGGCGGAGGCGCGTCCTTCGGTCACGCCCAGTTGCGGTTGCTTCAGGATCACGTTGATCGCGCCGCCTGTCGAGGTCTCGCCGAAGACGGTCCCTTGCGGTCCGCGCAGAACCTCGATGCGATCGATGTCGATCAGGTCCTGTGCCGCAGCATGGCTGTGCGCGATGTAGATGCCATTGATGTGAAAGGCGACGCCCGGAAAGCTATTGGGGTTCGACGCGGTCTCGTAGCCGATGCCGCGGATCGTGAAGACCCGCTCGGCGCCCTGGTTGTTCGTGACGTTGAGTCCCGGAACGTAGCCGGACAAGTCGTCGAGGCTGCGGAAGTTGCGTTGAACCAAGGTCTCGCCGTCGATCGCGGTGATGGCCAGAGGCACATCCTGCAGATTGGTTTCGCGCTTTTCGCCCGCGACCACGATATCCTGCAAACGCGCGCTGCTGGCTGCGTCCGCGGCGGCCGGCGCTGCATCTTCGGCATCCGCTTCCGTTTCGGCGAAGGCTGGTGCGGCAACGGCAATGAAGGCGCTCGCCGAACTGGCAAGCATGAGTTTTCTGGCAAACGTCCTACGCATTGGGACCCCCATGTTATGGTTGCTGATCCCCTCCCGCGACCGGTCTGGTGCCGGCTATGCCATGTTAGGCTTGTTCTTCGTCTTCAAACCGAAAGGCATGACTCATGCCCTCGCTCAGCCTGCTCGCGCAGATTTCTCGAGCTTCGTGATCCGTCGCTTCGCCATCAAAAAAGCTGTCCAGTCCTTTGATCTGCAAAGCCAATCCCATTGCAAACATCGATCTTGATACCGTAAAAAATTGATGCGATCCCTGTGCAGGACCGATGACGCAACCTTTCACGGCCCGCGCGTTCGCGCAATCGGATGCCGACGCTGCAACGAAGAGAGTGCGCCCCATGACAAGTCTTCGTTAAATCAGCGGTCGCGACGCACTTTTTTCTGATTCCACCGCAAAAACCTGCGCTTGTCGGTGATCGGTGTCGTGATTACGGCTGCGCTGCGAAAGCAAACGCTGCTTATCTGAGCCGAGCCGAGCATGCGCACCTGCATCGTGCATGACGACACGCGCGGCATCGCACGAATGCACTGTAGGTGGATCAAGGGCGACAGGGCTTAAGGAGGGATTGAGAATGTCTGTTACCGTTTTTGGCTCGCTCAATCTCGATGTCGCGCTTCGCGTGCCATCGCGTGCGACGTGGGGCCAGACCGTCCTGGTCGATGATGCCGCACAGGCCGTTGGCGGCAAAGGTCTCAACCAGGCCGTTGCCGCGGCCCGTTTCGGCTCGAAGACGCGGATGGCCGGCGCGATCGGGGAGGATGAAGCCGGGGCACTGCTGCGCTCGGCACTGGAAGACGAAGGTGTCGATACGCGCGGCCTTGCTACCATCTCCGGTGCGACGAGCGGGCGCGCTACGATCCTGATCGAGCCTGGCGGAGACAACTTCATCGCGGTCGAAACGGGCGCGAACCGGCTGGCGACAAGCGAAATGGCGCTGGCGGTATGGGACCCCGGCACCCGTGTCCTGCTGATGCAGCTGGAAACCGACATCGATGCCATGGCCGCGCTGCTGTCGCACGAGGCGAGCGCTCCGGTTCGCAAGATCGTGAACTTCGCACCCGCCTTGCCGGAGGGACGCCGCCTCTTCGACCTGACTGACATGCTGATCTTCAACCAGAGCGAGTTCGCGGAATACCTCCAGCTCGATCGCGAGCCCGAGGGACTTGAAGACCTGCTGGTTGCGCGGCGTATTCTGAGCAGGCCCAAGCAGGCCGTGGTCGTGACGCTGGGAGCGTCCGGTTCGGCCGCCGTCTGGGCCGACGAGGCGATGGTGTTTCCGGGCTTCAGGATCGACGATGTGGTGGATACCAGCGGCGCGGGAGACTGTTTCTGCGGCGTGGTCGCGTCTTGCGTCGACCAGGCAATCGATCCCAAATCGGCGCTACGGCTGGCCAATGCCGCAGCCGCGCTTTCGGTAACGGGTCGCGGCGCCGCCCCTTCCATTCCCGCACGCCCCGCCGTCGACGCATTTCTGGCTTCGATCACGGGATGAAAGATCCGTCCCGCTGGGAAGAGGCATGCAGGACTACGATGCTCCGCTGAACCTCACGCTCTCAAAAGGCGGTGCCGTGCGACGCGTCCCACTTCGCCCGACCGCCAGCCGCCAGGATGCTGCGCTGCTCCCAAGCAGACGGCCCGCAGGCGGTCACGAGAGCCATTCGGAGCGGTTCCGACCGGCATCCTTCGCAGCGTAAAGCGCCTTGTCCACGGTTTCCAGGACGGTTCGCAGACCCTCTACGCTGTCATCGACATCGTCGGGGATGATCATCGCGCCCGAACTCACGGTCAGGCTGCCGAAGGGGCTCATCGTATGAGGGATGCCCGCCCGGGCGACCGCTTGCACCGCCCCCTCGACCGCGCGGCGCGCGCCATTCGTGGCTGAGCACGGAATGATGGCCGCGATCTCTTCGCCGCCATAGCGATAGATCGAGGCGCCAGGCAGAGCCGCGTCGATTTCGGAGACGACCTCTTCGAGCGCCCTGTCGCCCGCCACATGGCCGTAGTGATCATTGAAGGGCTTGAAGAAGTCGACGTCGAACAGAGCCAGGGTGATGGCGGTACCTTGTGCGGCATCCAGCATCGCTTGGCGCAAATCCTGGTCGAACGCGCGCCTGTTCAGCGCACCGGTCAAGGCGTCCTTGCGGCTCTGGTCCCGCAGCTGCTGGTTGGCGAGTTCGAGTTCCACGGTTCGCTCCGCAACGGTGCGCTCCAGGCTGGTTCGCATGTCCTCGACCTTGTCGGCCATCCGCTGGAAGCTGCGCGCGAGCGTTCCGATCTCGTCCGTACGGCAAACCGGAAGGTTGTGGTCGTTGCCTGCGACGGACCCGTAGTGGCCCTCGGCCAGGTGATGGGTGGCCTGCGTCATAGTCTTGATCGGGAAAGAGACGCTGGTCCGCAGCACGAAGATCGCCGTGAGGATGAACGCGCCGAAAAGGAGCGCGATGAGGGCCAATATCGACGCAGCGGTGCGCAGGGCACGGGCCTCGACTTGCGCTTGGGGGTGGATGGTGATCAGCCACCAGTCCGGCCCATCGATGCCGGAACTGGCGATGTAGGCATCGAGGTCCGGATCGAACACCACATTTGCCTGATCGACCTGAGACGGATCGGTCCGCATCAGCCGCTGGTAGATTTTCTTCAGGGCAGGGTGGCCAGTTTCCGTGATCTCGATCTGGCCGGCGTCTTTCGGAAGACCCTTGAAGCCCGTGGGATACGCCACGAGCATGCCATCGCGCGACAGGATCAGGTCGAACGTTCCGTCGGGCCCGCCGTTGACGACATCGCCGATCAGGTCGGTCAGGCTCACGTCGACACTCGGAGTGATGAGGTGGCGCCCTTTGCGATCGATCGGCTTTTCGTAAGTGATGGTCCAGTTCGGCGCGGTGGCGTCGAAATAGAGGCCGGTCCAGACCGGTTTTCGCTCGGGGTTGTAAGCTTGCAGCGTGGAGCGGAGGACCGAAAGGTTGGTCATGTTCAGATCGCTCGCCGCATTCAGGCCCCAGGGCACTCCGGGCCAGTGAATGATCAGTGCGTTTTCGGGCAGACTGACATGGACGTTGGCGAATTCCGCCGAGGCGCCCGGCCCGAACTTGGCCACAGTCTCGTAGCTGAGAATGAGGCGGCGCTGCAATTCGGGGGTTAGCGGCGGTCGATCGCGGGCGATGAAACCGGACACGCCCGTACCTTCGGGGCGCGTCTCGTTCCCGTCGCCGTCTCCCGAATAGAATTCGGGGCGCAGGCGTATCGTCCCATCACCGGGCTGATAGAAATAGTCGGAGAACGTGTCCGAGGACGCAGCATCGGGATTGGCATAAGCCGCCAGGAAGCTGTCGGCCATGCGATCCGCCATTTGCTCGGCGAGCAGGAAGCGACGGCTTTCGTATCGGCCACGCAGTCCGATCTGCGTTTTCCACTCGGCGACCAGCGTGGTCTCCGCTTCGGTTTTGGCGGCGTGGAAGGAAAAGAGCGCGACGATCCCGGCAGCGCAGAGCGCCAGGACGATCATCCGCAACGCCACCTTGCGCGTGAAAGATATCCGCTTGCGGCCGAAGGCATCTTCCGCAAAGCGACCAATCTCGCCGGGAACAAGAATGCCTTCGTACTTCACAAGTCCCCGGTCCTCACATCCCCATGTCCCCGTAGCGCTACGGATAGATGGTTAAGATCGGGTTATGAATAAGGCACCGATGCGGTCGGTCGACCGGCCTCCGTGCGGGCCGCCGAGGCTCATCGGACACCATCGAAACACAGCGGCCGTGGCCTTGCGCAGCGCATATCAAACCCCGCGCTTCAGGTTTCCCGATCCTGCGCGCCCTCCAACCACAGCGCTACGGTTTGCCTCATTTCGTGGTCACCGGAGTGAACAGCAGATCCTGATAGTCGAAGCTGAAATCGGCGATCGGTGAGACCGGCTTCGCAGTGATCCGCTCGACCTTGCCTTCGGCGTCGAGCGAGAACGTCAGATAGGCCGGCTCGATCGAAGGATCGGTGAAACGGGCGATGAACGTATCGTACTGATAGTGCTTCAGCGGCGCCTGCATGTTGGGCGTGGTCTTGAAGTCGACCCTGAGCCCTTCGGCTGCTTGCGTGACCGCGATATCGCCGTACCAGGGATCCCGATAGGTACCGACATAGCGATCGAGCGGAAGCGATGGTCCGATGGCTGCGGGCTTGGCTTGCGTTTCGGCGACCAGCTTTTCGGCTGCGGCGATCCGATCCCGCTTGAAATCGCCGAACGGCTTCGCCCAGTCGCGTTGGGGCAAACCGAGGTACTGGTCGAGCAACTCGTACATCAGGCCGTAGCGCGGCTCGATCTCTTCACTGTTGATCGAGATCGCGAAGCCGACGTTCTTCTCCGGGATCATCACCACGACAGTGGTGAAGCCGAACAGACCACCCGCGTGCCACACGATCTTGTGGCCCTTGTAGTCCTGAACGTCCCAACCCAGCGCATAGGCGGCAAAGTGTGGCGCGGTTTCGGCGAGCACGCCGGGCCAGGGTTCGATCGGCACCGGCGTCACCGGCGTCCACATTTCCTTTGCGGCCGCCTCGCTGTAGAGCCTGCCGTCAGCCGGAATCGCGCCATGGGCCAACTGGATCTGCAGCCAACGCGCCAGGTCCTTGGCACTGGCCGCGATCAGCCCCGCAGGCGCACCCGCCTGACCGAGCCGGTCGGTTTCGTCGAGCAGCTTGATCGGCCCGGTGCCGCGAACCGGGCCACCCACGCGGCCATGCGGTTGCGCGCGGTTCGGCGCGCTGAGCTGGCGATCCTTGTCCGCAGTCGCGCTCGCAAAGCCTCCCGGCTTGAAGACATGATCGCGCATGTAGTCTTCCCAGCGCTGCCCGCTTACGACCTCGATCAGCCGCCCGGCGACGATGTAGAGGATGTTGTCGTAGGCATAGCCGCTGCGAAAGCTGGTCGCCGGTTTCAGGTAGCGCAGGCGTTCGACCACGTCCTGCCGCGACAAGTTGCTGCGCGGGACGATCATCATGTCGCCCGCGCCCAGGCCCAGTCCGCTGCGATGGACCAGCAAGTCGCGCACGGTCATCTCGCGCGAAACCCAGGCGTCGTACATCTGGAAGCCCGGCAGGTGGTCGATCACCTTGTCGTCCCAGCCGATCTTGCCGGCATCGACCAAGGTCGCGAGCGCGGCGGACGTAAACGCCTTGCCGGTCGAGCCGATCATGAACAGCGTATCGGCATCGGCCTTCTTGTCCGAGCGGATGGAGCGCACACCGTAACCCTTGGCCAGCATGACTTCCCCATCCTCGACGATCGCAACCGCCATGCCGGGGGTGTCGGACAGCGTGCGCAGTTCCTCGATCCGCGCATCGATGTTTGCAGGCGGAGCGGCGAGCGCAGGGGCGGCGACACACGTGGAGAACACGAGGACAAGAGGCAGCAGACGCTTCATTAGGGCTCCGATTGCAGGATTGGCCCGCTCCCGCCGCGGCGCAAAAGCACGTAGGCGAGAAGCGGAATGATGTAGACGGCGATGAAAATCCAGGCGAGCACGCGGTAGCCCGACGCGATCAGCGCGACGAGACCGATCCCGTCGGCGACCAGCATGCAGGGCAGCAGCAGCGCAAAAGCGAGCGCGGCGCGAACGGCAGCGGTGATCTCGATGCCGCGCGTTTTGGCAATTCGCTCGTTGACGGCGTGCACCGCGCCGATGCCGCTTTCGAGCAGGGCGGCAAAAATCATCAGCTGGAACAGCGCGTTGAACGCAGGGTGGCCAAGCCGCCCGAGGATGAAGTCCGAAGGCAGGACGGCGGCGGTGACCTCGGGCAGGAAGGCGACCATGCTGACGAAGAAGAGCAGGGCGGGCAGCATCGCGAGCGGTCCGGCGATGAGGCCAGCCCTGACGGCGTCGCGCTGGCTGCGGAAGTGACGCGTGATCGGCAGGATCACGACTGCGCCGACGATGTTGTAGCTGGCATATGCGAGCGCGCCGAGGGACCAGCCCGCCCCAGGCGGGGCAGCGGCCGCAAAGGTGTCTGCGATGCGGCCACCCACGCCGGCCAGCGAGAGGGCCAGGAAGATGGCGTATGTCAGGTATAGCAGCACCGAGAGAACCATGAAGACCCGCTCGACGCTGTCGTTGCCGAAAGCGACGCAGGCGACGATCGCCGCCATGAGCGCGAGGGTGCCGGCGATGCCCGGCAATCCCAGCGTCGCTTTCGCGATCTCGCCTGCCGCGGCGCCGAATACCGCAAGGATCAGGACGATGAAAACCGCATAGGCGATCTCGAACAGGAACCAGCTACGTCCCAGAAGCTCCTGAAAGAAATGGCGATAGTCGCGGGCGCCTGTGCGAAAAGCGACCGCGAACGTGGCGGCCGCCACCAGCGACCAGATGAGTGTCGCAAGCCCCATCGCCGCGACACCGCCCCACGGCCCATGAGGCAGGAAGAACTCGGCAAGCTCGCGGCCGGTCGCGTAGCCGCCGCCGATCACCACCGCCTTGAAAGCCAGCCCCGGAAGGAGGAAGCGGCGAAAGCGATCGGCGGCGACGCTCACGATGTGCAGGCGTCCAGCAGCCGTTCGAATGCCTCGCCGCCGCGCACCGGATCGGCGACCGGGAGCGACACGCGCGCGGATGTTTCCGCGATGACTCGCGCTGCTGCGTCATCGTCCAATTCGTTGGTCGCAAGGCTCACGCCGGCGCAGCGGATCGCGCCATTGGTGAGGCGTCCTGCGCGAATGGTGAGATCGATCACGTCCTCGATAGACGGCAGTGCGTAGCCGGGATGCCCAAGGATCTGTTCGCGTCCCGGCTTGTGGCACACGACGAACAGATCTGGTTGGCTGCCATGGAGGAGGGCGAGCGACACCGCCGCGTAGGACGGATGGAACAGCGAACCCTGGCCCTCGATGACGTCGAGATGATCGGGATCGGCGTCCGGGCTCAGAAGCTCGGCCGCGCCGCTCGCGAAATCGGCCACGACCGAATCGATGGCGATGCCGCCGCCCGCGATCAGGATCCCGGTCTGGCCGCTGGCGCGGAACGTGGCGTCGAGCCCGCGCGCCTGCAGACCGCGAGCGATCGACAGCGCCGTGTATTTCTTGCCCAGAGCGCAATCGGTGCCCACCGTGAGCAGCCGGCGCCCGCTGCGCTTGCGCCCCGTGCCGACCGGAATGTTTGCGGGCGGTGTGCGGATGTCGAACAGCTTGCGGCCGTAACGGCGGGCCGCCTCGCGCACCGGCTCGAGATCGGCCAGGCGAACATGCATTCCGGCAACCAGATCGAGCCCGGCGGCGAGCGCTTCGACCAGCGGCGGCAGCCAGCTGTCCGGAATGAGCCCGCCAGGATTGGCGACGCCGACCACCATCGCCCGCGCGCCCCGACGAGCCGCGTGTGCGGGCGTCATCGGTTCGAGGCCGGTGGTCACGGTCGCATCGGCGAGGGCATATTCGCCGATGCAGCGATCGCTTGCCCAGTCCCTCAGACCGAAGGCGGTCTTCGCGAAGGCGGCTTCGGTCGTGTCTCCCAGGAACAGCAAGTAGGGGGCGGGCAAGGCCGTGCTGTCGCTTTCGTCGCGCTGGATCAAGGCTGCGTCAGGCACCGATCAGATCCCGGCGCCCAGCGTGATGCCGAAGGTCCGAGGCCGGATCACACCCGCACCCACCGCGCCATTGGGAAACTCTCCCAGCGCGGGATAGCCCGACGAGATCGACAGATCGGTCCGCCCTGCCGAATTGGTGAGGTTCTTGGCATACAGTTCGACCGAGAATGGCCCGCGAATGACACCGGCGCGCAAGTCGACCGTGGCGTATCCGTCAAGTTCGGGCTGGCGTGCGTTCACGGCGATGAACTCCGGGCTGAAATTGGCGGCGCGATCGCCGACGAGCCTAATCGAACCACCGATATAGGCATCGGTATCCGGTCCCAGCGCCCAGTCGTAATCGACATTGGTCGCGACCGACCATTTCGGCGTGAACGGCAAGCGATCGCCGTCGAAGCCGCCGACGACGGCGGGCGTATCCTGCGCCAGCCGCGCATGGGTATAAGCGCCGTTAACCGAAGCGACGAAGCCTTGCGTCGGACGCATCGTCGCGGTGAATTCGACGCCGTCGCTCTTGGCCTTGCCGCCATTGGCGTTGACGCCGTAGTCGTTGACCACGGCCAGCAACTGGATGTCCTTCCAGTCGATATGGAAGGCGGTAATGTCGATCGAGAAGCTGCGGTCCGGGGTCTGGGCCTTGAGACCCAGTTCATAGCTGACCAGAGAATCCGAATCGAACGTTCTCGGCGTATCCGCCGGAGCGTCGGGAGGCAGCAGGTTAGGGCCGCCGGGGCGGAAGCCCTTGGCGACACGCGCATAAAGCGTCGCGTTGTCGGAAAACTCGAACTGCGGTGCGACCGACCAGGTGAACACGTCCTCGCTGCTGCTCGATGCCGATGGCGGTGCGCCGAGCAGGCCAGTCGCAATCTGCTCGGCGCTCTGCTTGTTATGGCTGTAGCGCCCGCCGAAAGTGAGATCGAAGCGTTCGGCCAGATGCACCGTCGCGTTGGCGAAGGCGGCGATTTCCTCGTATTCGGAATCCAACGTGATGTCGGCGAGTTGCGGGAGCAAGTCGGAAACGTCGAGCGTCCCACGGACCAGGGCGTCGAGCCGCTGGTGGATCCCGGAATCCTCCTTGTTGTAATATCCGCCGACCAGCCAGTCGAGAAGGTCGGTTTCGTTCGAAAGCCGCACTTCCTGGGTGAAGCGTTCGATAGTGTTCTTCTGATCGAGACCAATATCGACTGCTCGGTCGGGCCCGTCTCCGTAGAGCCCGAGCTGAACGCCGTAGAAGACGGTGAAATCGTCGCGCAAGGTTTCGTTCAATTTGCCGTAGCTGGTGACCGACGTAAGATCGGCAAAACCGAGATCGGCGGTGACGGTGCCCGAATAGAGCCGGTAATCGACGTCGGTGAAGACGGGAACGTACTGCGATTGGGTGAATCGGCCATTGAGCTTGCGCAAGGTAAGCGGATCGGTTTCGATCGTGTTGCCCGCTTCTCCTTCGAGATTCTGAAGGAATGCGCTGAGGCGCACCGAGACCATCGGGCTGGGCTCGAACAGCGCGGAAATGCGGCCACCGTAGCTTTTGTAGCCGTTGATGTCCTTGGCGACGTCGGACCCTGCGGTGCCGATGGAATCGATGAAGCCTGCCATGTCCCGGTAGAAGCCGGTGGCGCGCACCGCGAAGGTTTCGCCGAGTGGGACGTTGACGACCGCCGAGCCGAGATAGCTCAATTTCCCGCCGTCGACCGTCTCGACACCGCCGCGCACGCGCGCTTCCAGCGCATCGGGATCGGGCTCGTTAGTCACGTACTTGAGCACGCCGCCCAGCGCGTTGGCACCATAGAGCGAGCCCTGCGGCCCGCGCAGCACTTCGATGCGCGCGATGTCGAAGGTATCGATCTCGGCCGCCAGGATCGCGCCGTTGACGAGGCTGGTCGATGAACCGAACGGCGTTTCGTCGATATAGGTGGCGACCGTCGACGCGACGCCGCCGGTGTTGATACCGCGCAGTGTCAGCCGCGCTTCGCCGGGATTGGACTGAGTGGCCTGGAGGCCCGGAACCAGCTTGAGATAGTCCTGAAACGTCTGGGCGCTGTTACGCTCCAGCGCGCCGCCGCTCACGACCGAAACCGATTGCGGCACATCGATCAGGGTCTGCTCGCGCTTCTGTGCGGTCACGATGATGACCTCGTCCGATCCGCTCGCTGCACGTTCGCGCGGGGTCGCCTCCTGCGCCTGTGCCGAACTCGCGATGAATGTCGCGGCGAGCACGGTGGTGATGAGAAGCGATGATCGAATGCGTCGCATGGTTGTCCCCGATGTATCGAATGCCAGAAGCCCAAGGCCGATTAGAAAACTATTGTCCTAATCAGAGAAATGTCAATCCGTTTCGCGCTGTCTGTCCTCAACGCGCTGTTCCATCGGACTGATGGCGCGCAGCAAGAGCGCCGCGATCGCTGCGAGCGCAGCCAAGAGGAAGAAATAGACCGCATGGTCCATCCGGCTCCACAAGGTGCCAACCACCCCAGCCGACAAGCTCCCCGCGAAAATGGTGAGGTACCACAGCGCCACCGTCGTCGCGCCCAGCCCGGCAGGCGCAAGCCGCGCGAACAGGCCGAGCCCGGTGGGCAGGATGTAGAGTTCGCCGAAGGTGAAGATCACGAAGAAGCCGACGAGCCACAGCCAATGGGTGGGCCCGCCCAAGGCTTCGAGGCCGCCGAGCATCAAATAGGCGCTGCCGACGATGAGCGCGCCGGTCGCCATCTTTCGCGCGGGTTGCTCGCGCGTGCCGCGCTCCGCGCGCTGCCGCCACCAAGTCAGCAGGAAGGGAGTCATCACCATGACCAGCAGCGGATTGAGCGACTGGAACCAGGTCATCGGCACTTCGCCGGAGCCCACTTGCCGATCGACACCGCTGTCGGCCCACAAGGCGACGGTATTGCCGACCTGCTCGTAGGCGCCGCGGAACACCACGACGGACAGGGCGATCGCGCCGAGCAGCAACAGGACGTCGCGCGGGAATTTCGAAAACGATCCCGCCAGCGGGTCGATCGACCTCGCGCTCGATTGACGCGACTGCTCGGGCAGATAGCGCTGCCCCCAGATATAGATGAGGAGCCCCAGCACCATTCCCACGCCGGCGACGCCGAAGCCCCAGTGCCAGCCGTAGAGCTCGCCCAATGTTCCGCAAATCAGCGGGGCCATGAAGCCGCCGATGTTCACGCCGACGTAGTAGACATTGTAGGCCCAGCCGACGCGCGGGTCGCCGTTCTTGTAGAGGTCGTCGATCTGGCTGGGCAGGCTCGGCAGGAACAGTCCGTTGCCCAGCGCGATGGTGACGAGCGCAGCGTAGAACAGCGGCTCGAACGTCATCATGAAATGCCCGAGCGCCATCACCGAGCCGCCGATCAGGATCGCGCGGCGTTTGCCGAGATAGCGGTCGGCGATGACGCCGCCGAAGATCGGCGTGAAGTAGGCGGTCGCGGTGTAGAATCCGTAGACGAGCGAAGCGTGCGCCTGCCCGAACATCAGCTCCTTGGTCATGTAATAGACCAGCAGCGCGCGCATGCCGTAGTAGGAGAACTGCTCCCACATATTGGTGAGGAACAGCACGGTGAGCCCACGCGGCTGACCGAACCACGTCTTCTCCCCGGCTTGCGCGGGGCTCATGCGCGGACCGGCGCCCCGGAACCCCAGACTTGCGCGCCCGCATAGAGCATGCCGTCTTCGTAAGTGACGCTGGGCTCGCGATCCTGGGCGATGAGGATGGGACCGTCGAGATCGACAAGGTCCGCCAGCTGGCCGAGCAGGAAGCCCGGGGCGGTGCCGAGGCTGGTGGCGATCATCGTGCCGACCATAACGCCGAGCCCGAGCCGCCGCGCTTCGGCGGCCATCAGCAGGCCTTCGGTCAGGCCGCCGCACTTGTCGAGCTTGATATTGACGACATCGAACCGGCCGACCGCGCCCGCGACGTCCGCGAGGCTGATCAGGCTCTCGTCGCCGGCGATCGGAATCGGCGACGAAAGACCTTCGAGATCGGCCTCGCGGCCGCGTCGCAACGGTTGCTCCAACAGGGCGACATCATGCGCTTGCAGGGATTGAATCAGGCGATCGAGTTCGTCGATGGCGAAGCCTTGGTTGCCGTCCACGCCCAGCCAGACATCCGGCCGTGCCGCGCGGATCGCCGCGACGCGCGCGATGTCGAGCTCCAGCTCGCCCGTCAATTTGACCTTGATCGCCTTGGCGCTGGCATAGCCGGTGGCACGCCTCGCCATGGCTTCCGGATTGTCCGCGCCGATGGTCATGGTGGTGCGGACGGGTTTGGGTTCGTCGAGACCGGCAAGCTGCCATACGGGCTTGCCTTCACGAGATGCCTCCAGTTCCCACAGCGCAGCGTCGATCGCATTGCGCGCGCCGCCGGGCGGCAGGACCGAGCGCAAGTCCTCGCGCGTCAGCCCGGCCTCGATGGCCTCCCTTGCGGCTTCCGCCTCGGCGCGCATATGCGCGAGATCATCACCGAGGTAGTAGACCCCCGCCGCCTCACCGCGGCCGCGATGCGCGCCCTCCTCGAGCGTGGTGACCATGACTTCGACATGTTCGAAGACATAGCCCGAGATCGCAAAGGGCTCGGCGAGGCGAAGCGCTTCGGTTTCCAGTGTCAGCCGCATCAGTACTGCACCGAGAGCACGAGGATGTGGAAGGTGATGGCGGTGTAGAGGATCACCAGCGTCGCAATGAGGAACAGCACGCTCCACAGCTTCGCCGTCCACTTGCGCCCGCCCGTCCAGGTGAGCCAGGCGTTCCAGCCCGCGATCAGCACCGCACCCACCGTGACGATGTTCGCGGCGATCTTGGCGAACCACAACAACGGGTCGGTTTGCGAACTGAGCAGTTGCAGATCCGAGAACATTGAAATGACCAGGGTAGCGAAGCCGGCGATGGTGAGCAGTTCGGCCCAGGCCATCACTCCGCTCGCCCGGTAGGCGCGCCGGGCGTTGCCCGACAGCTTCAGTTCCGAAGCGTAGCGGCGCCTGACGAACCATGTCGCAGGCCAGTACAGCGCGGTGAGCAGCAGTATGGCCAAGCTCGCGTAGATCGCGGGCAGCAGCCAGGCTTTGGAGCGATGCGCTTCGACCCGATCGAACATGGTGAAAGGCGAAATCATGTCGAAGCTCCAGCGCACGACTTTGCCGTCCACGACTTGTGCCGCCAGCCGGTCATGGCCCCCGCGCTGGCGCCAGACGAAGGGAGCGATCTCGTCCCACTTGAGCACGCCGCCGCCGGGGCCGGTCAGCGCGGGCACGAGGAGCCCGCCGTCCTCGTTCACCGTCACTTCGTTCTGGCCGAACAAGTTAAGGATATCGAGGAAGTTCGAATGGCCGCGGCGGCTGCCCACCCACAAGCCCGACATCATCTGCGCGTGCTGCTTCGCCGTCTCGGGATCGACGCGACCATCGGGGGCAGGGCCTGTTGCGGGGAAGTAGCGATCGGCAAAATCGGTGAACAATTGCCCGCGTGCCGTCTGCGCCGCGCCGTCCTTGCCCAGCGAATTGAACGAGACGTAGAGGCCGACGCCCTCGTTCATGAAGAGATGAAGCGAAGTATGGAAATTCTCGGTATCGCCCAGGTGCGCAATGACCTGGCGACCGTTGATGTTGGTTTCGAAGAAGCCGAGTTCCATCCGATTGAGCGGCGGGATCAGCGAGGCGCGATTGACTTTATCGAGCGGGCTGTCGTGCATCATCTTCGCGGTCGCGGGGGACAGGATGCCGCCCCCATTGTTCAGATGCGCGATCATGAACTTCGCCATGTCGAGCCCCGACGCGGAGAGCGCTCCGGCAGGGCCCGGAATGACATATTCGAAGCCCGTGCTTTTGCCCGATCCCAGCGGATAGCCGGTCGACATCAGCGGTTTCAGCCGATCGGGCAGCGGCTGGCGCATGCTGGCGGTCTGCATGTTCAGCGGCTGAAAAATGCGCTGCTCGACATAATCGTCGAAAGGAATGCCCGAGGTGCGCTCGACGATGTACCCGGCCAGCGCCGTCGCCCAGTTCGAATAAGCGGGCGTGGTTCCCGCGTCGAAAATGCGTTCGGGGGTCCAGCGCTTGAGGTACGTGCCCAGCGGCTGCGGCGACTTGGGATCGTAGCTGATGAGGTCCTTATAGGCCTCTTCGAAGCCGGCCGTATGCGTCATCAGCTGACGCATGGTGGCGGGTTTGCCGTGGCGCGCGGGGATCTTGAAGTCCAGATACTGGTTAATGTCCGCGTCGAGGTCGATCTTCCCTTCCTCGACCTGCTGCATCACCGCGGTCCAGGTGATCAGTTTTGACACCGAGCCCGGCCGGAATAGCGTGCGCGCCGGATCGACAGGCTTGCGCTTGGCGACATCCGCATAGCCATAGCCCTTGGCGGTGATGACTTGCCCGTCCTTCACCACCGTAACCACGGCGCCGGCGAGATCACCGGAGCGCAGCGCATAGGGCATGTAGCCATCGAGCCAGGCGTCGAGGTCTTGTGCGGTCAAATCCTGCGCGGTTTGGCCAAAGGGCGTAATGCGTCTGGCAGGTGCCGCCGGCTCGGGCGTCAACGGAGTTTCCAGCGTGGCGTTCTCGGCTGGCGCCTGGGCGATCGACATTCCGCCGATCGTCGCCAGCAGCGCCATGACCATGAGGCTAAGGCTGGTCTTCAAATGTCGCATTCTCATTGCCCCCGTCGATGTGTATCACTATCGTAAGCAATAGCTCTAATCAGGACATTCATATCCTGATCGGAAAATTCGTCAATGGCTAGATGGGGATCAATAATGTCGGCTCAGCCAGCCACTCTCGGCAATCTGCTTCGCAACTTGCGCATGCGCGAGGGATGGACGCTCAAGGAAATGAGCGCAAAGAGCGGGATACCCGTCTCCACGCTGTCAAAGATCGAGCACGATCGGCTCACGCTATCTTACGACAAGCTCCAGTTGCTCGGACAGCGATTGGGCCTGCGCATGTCCGAACTGTTTTCCGAAGAGGACGACGCGGTCGCGCAGCCGGTAACCGCGCGGCGTAGCCTGGGTGATCTGGCCAAGGCGGTCCGGGTCGAGACGCCCAATTACGATTATTACTATTTGTGCACCGAGCTTCGCCGGAAACGGATGATCCCGGTCGTAACCAAGATCCGTGCGCGCTCTGCCGAGCAGTTCGGCGAGCAGGTCCGCCATTCGGGCGAGGAATTCATCTACGTTTTGAGCGGGAAGATCGTCGTCCAGACAGAATTCTACGATCCGGTCACACTCGAGCCTGGTCAGTCGCTCTACATCGATTCGAGCATGGGACACGCCTATCTTGCCGCGGAGGATTGTGATGAAGCCGAAGTTCTGGGTGTCATGTCGAGTGCGGACGAAGCGCTGATGGAATCGATGCTGATCATGCACGAGGAGCAAAAGCAGGCGACGATCGCCGCCAACGAAGATACGCCCAAGTCACCGCGCGAGCGCCGCAAGGGGGCCGGCTGATGCGCGCAATCCTGGTCGCCGCCACCGCCGCTCTGCTGGCCACGACTGGCCCCGTGGCGGCGCAAGACTACGCGGCGCGCGTCGAACGCGTGCTCGCACGCACCCCGCTGATCGACGGCCACAACGATTGGCCCGAAGCGTTGCGCGAAAACGCCGAGGACAAGCGCTGGTCGATGAAACTGGACGACCTCGCCGCCGATCCGGCGCGCTACAACACCGACATTGAACGGCTGAAGCAGGGAAGGGTGGGCGGCCAGTTCTGGTCGGTCTGGGTTTCCCCGACGCTGCCGGGCGACGAGCAGGTCATCCAGACGCTCGAGCAGATCGATCTCGTCCGCGCGATCGTGGCGCGATACCCTGAAACCTTCGTCCTCGCGCGAACCGCCGCGGATGTCCGCCGGGCGCACAAGGACGGGCGCATCGCCTCGATGATCGGCGTGGAAGGTGGCGGCCAGATCGACGGCAACTTGTCGATCCTGCGCAGTTACGCGGCCTTGGGCGCGGGTTATCTGACGCTAACGCATTCGCTTACGATCGACTGGGCCGACTCCGCCACCGACAATCCCAAGCACGACGGCCTAACGCCTTTCGGCGAAGACGTGGTCCGCGAACTGAACCGGCTGGGCATGCTGGTCGATCTCAGTCACGTCAGCGAGGCGACCATGCGGGACGCGCTGCGCGTCACCAAGGCGCCCGTGATCTTCTCGCACTCGAGTGCGCGCGCGCTCGACGATCATCCGCGCAACGTGTCGGACGAGATGCTGGCGCTGGTTCACCAGAACGGCGGCGTCGTCATGGTGAATTACGCCAATCCGTATATCTCCGACGCGTTCCGCCGCTGGTCCGCCGATTCCTCCGCCGAAAAGACGCGGCTGAATTCGCCCCCCTTCGGCGGTCTTGCGATCGGCCAGCCGGAGAAGGCGGATCGGATGTACGCCGAGTGGCTGAAGGCGCATCCCGCACCGACTGTAACGCTGGCCGAAGTGGCGGACCACATCGAGCATATCGCCAAGGTCGCAGGCGTTGATAATGTCGGCATCGGTTCCGACTTCGACGGTGTCGGCAATCAGCTTCCCGAGGGGCTCGCCGATGTCGCGACCTATCCCGCCTTGCTGGCCGAACTGATGCGCCGCGGCTGGAGCGACGGCGACATCGCCAAGTTGGCCGGCGAAAATGTCCTGCGCGTCATGACCGCAGCCGAAGCCGCCGCGGGGCATTGATGGACTGAAAGGGCTGGCGGGATGCGGCGCGGCCAGTGCTTGCCGCGTCCCGCGAATGCAGCGAGGCTCGCTGATTGAAGTGGGCGCAGGGCAATCGTCGGCAGGCACGCCGTCCCGCTTACCCAACTTGTCCGGGCTAGCTGGCGCGAGACCGTTCTGCAAAAAGCTCTCAAGTAGATGCCCGCCGGTTTGCCGTCAGGGCAGGGGCCTACCCGATTTCGCGGGACGGCTACCCGGCCAAAGCCCTTGCCAGCGCTGCACGATAGCGATCAGCATCGCGGCGAAACTCTGGGAGTCGCAATGTCGTTTCTGATCGCCGGTGCGCGCCTGTTCGACGGATCATCCGAGAACATCGAAGCCGGTCGGTCGATCCACATTGAAAACGGTGTCATCCGAGAGAGTGGCGACACCATCCGCGCCGCTGCGGCTGCTTGGTCAAGGACAGACCGTGCGGGTGATAGCGCGCGCCGGCCGATGCGGCGATGAGTTCGCCGCCGCTATTCGCTGCACGTGACCGCTCGACGGCGCGGCGCCTCGTTCCGCCTCGGCAGCAAGTCGTCCTGTGCGAACGCGCGCTCGTGCTGCGCTCGCTGGAGGTGGCGCGACGTGGTAGGCTGACGATTGTGATGGGGCCGCCCGGTTACGGCAAGACGACCGCGCTGGGGCAATGGCATGCGCGGCTGAAGCAAGCCGGTCACGCCGTCGCCTGGTACAGCGCCGCCGAGGCCGAGCGGGAGCCGACGCAATTCCTGCGGCTACTGGTCCTGGCAATGGAGGTGGGCGGCATCGATCCGGGCGCGGCCGCGCGGCGGGCGGCGGTGGGTAGTTCGCTCGAAGCGATCCTCGATGGGATTATCTTGGGCCTCGAGCAAGCGAAGGAGCCGATCGTCCTGATCGTCGATGACTATGACCGGATCGATCAGGATGCAGTCGGGCGCTGTGTGACGGAACTGCTCGATGCGTTGCCGTCGCAAGTGAATCTCGTCCTCGGAACGCGGCGCAAGCCCGGGCTGGCCTTGGCAACACTACGCGCTTCGGGCGGGGTGCGCACGATCGATCCCGACGAACTGCGCCTCTCCACCAAGGAACTCGCAGTCACGCTCGGGCTGCCTGAAGACGCGCCCGACGTCGCCACGGTGCTGGCGCAGACCGAAGGTTGGCCGGTCGCCGTCCAGCTCTACAGGTTGTGGCGCGAGCGCGTGGCCACGGGCGCCATGCTGCCCGCTTTCGGGGGCAATGCGGGCGAGGTTGCCGACTATTTCGCCGAGCAAGTCGTAGCCGCGCTGCCGACCGAGCAGCGCGAGGCGCTCATCGCGCTGTCGATCATCGAGCAAGTCGAGGCCTCGCTTGCCGACGCGATCCGCGAGGCGGATGACAGCGCGGTACTGCTCGATGCGCTGACGCAGAATTTGCCGAGTCTGGTCCAGCAGACCGACTCGAACGGCGAAATTGCCTACCGGGTGCATCCGCTGCTTTCCGATTTCGCTCGCGGGCGACTGGCGCTCGAACCTGGGCACGCCGCTGAGCTTCATCGCCGCGCCGCGTGCTGGCTTTCCAGCCATGCTCGACCCGTCGAAGCGGTGCGCCACGCGGTGCGAGGTAATAGCGAGGATTTCCTTTTCGAAATGCTCGGGGAACTGCCGTTCCGTTCGATCTTCATCGATTTCGGCGTCGGTGAGCTGCGCGCGATCCTTCGGGAAATTCCGCCGGGCGCACTTGCGGCCGTTCCCGAGATGCGGCTGATGCAGGCACTGGTTCTGTTCAAGTCCGGCCTCTTCCGCGAGGCGGAGCAATTGCGCGCCGAGGTGGAGCAAACCATCGGCGGGGAAGGCTCCGGGAATCGCGTGGCCCTCATCGAAAGCCGCGCATTGCAGCTGCTGTTCAGCGTCTACATGGACGGGACGGCGTCTTCGCTGGAGGAACAGGTCGCCTGGCTCCTGACGCATGCCCCCGCCGATCCGCTGACCTGGGCCTGGTGCGAGAACACGCGCATGGTGATCGAGCAGGAACAGGGCAAGCTCGAGGTGGCGGCCGCCTCGCTCGCGCGGACACGGGAGGCGTTCCAGGCCAAGCAGGATTCCAATTTTGGGCTCCTGCAACTTGTCGTCCACGACTTGCTGCTGGACTTCGCGCGCGGTTCGCTGGGCGCGGTTCACGATCGTGCCGGCGACCTCCTGCGCCGCGATCCGACCAGCCAGATCGGCGAGCGCTGCCTTCATGCGATGGCGCGGATGATGGCGGCCGCCGTCGACTACCAGCGCACGTATCGCGCGCAAGCCGCCGACGAGATGCGCATCGCGCTCGCCGAATACGGCAGCGGTGAGGCATGGTTCGATCAATACGCGATCGCCATGCCGGCGATCGTCGCAGTGACTTTCCGCCGCCACGGACTCAGCGAGGCGCAGCGCGAGATCGATTTAGCAGCGCGCGACTACGAACTTCGTGGGATGGCCTGCCTGGAAGGAATCATCGTCGGCGTGTCATTGACATACCATGTCCGCGCCGGGGCCAGCGAGGCAATCGCTGATCTCGAGGCCGAGTGCCGTCGTCGCCTGGCGCAAGCTGCGATTGGACCTTCGCCTTGGCGCGAGCGCGATCTGCTGCGCCGCGCGCTCGGCGAGCTAACACTTGCGCGCGGAGAAACGAGCGAGCCTCTCGCCTTGGCGGACGCGCTGGCTGCGGAAGGGCGCCACGAAGGCCGGCGAAGTGCCGAGATCGATGGGCTCATCCTGCGGGCGCGGGCGCATCGTGCGGCTGGCGATCGGGACGCCGCGATCGCGGCGCTGCAGGACGCGGTCCTGTGCGCCGGTACGGAAGATGTTGTCGCTCCCTTCGTCGAGGGCGGCGAGGATGTGGAAGCGATTCTCCGTGAGCTGCTGGCCGGTCCGGCGCCGCGCATCGTCCAGCGACACGCGGTGGTCATCCTGCGGATCATGGAAACCGAAAAGCAGGTCGACGATCCCGATGCGCTGAGCGACCGCGAAGCCGAGATCGTCGCTCACCTGGCCGACGGCGCTTCCAACAAGCTCATCGCCAGACGGCTGGGACTGACCGAGAACACGATCAAGTTCCACTTGAAGAAGGTCTACGCCAAGCTGGGCGTGCAATCCCGGCAACAGGCGGTCGCGCGCGTGCTTCAGCGCTGAGTGCTGGGGTAGGGCGAAGACACATGCCCACCACCCCGATTGCTGCCTCCACTACCCGTTTCCTCGCTGGTGCGTCGCCACGCTTTTGACGATCCTGCTGTCATCGAAAATTCAAAAAGGGGGGTTTTCCGGTGACGCAATCCTTTCGCGACCGTCTTGTCCTTGGCGTAGCCACCCTGGCGCTGGTACCACTCCAGGCTCAGGCTCAATCCGTCCCCGACCAAACCGCCGATGATGTACCGGGCGAGATCGTCGTCACCGCGCAAGCGCGCACAGAGCGGCTGCAGGATGTCCCGATCCAGATCCAGGCCCTCAGCGGCGAAACGCTTGAGAACGCGGGCATCCGCACCTCCGCCGAAGCTCTGTCGCTGACGCCGAATGCCAGCTTCGACCAAGGGAACACGTATAAGAGCACGTTCGTCACCATGCGCGGGCTTACTCAGATCAACAACGCCGATCCGCCGGTCGCCTTCGTGATCGACGGTGTGCCGCAGACCGATCAGACCCAGCTCGACGTCAATCTCTACGGGATCGAGCGGATCGAGATCCTGAAGGGGCCGCAAGGCGCGCTCTACGGTCGCAATGCGGAAGGCGGCGCGATCAACATCGTTACTAAGCAGCCGACCGATCGCTTCGAGGGCTTCGGCAACCTGCTTTATGGCAACGGCGATCAGTTCGTGGGCTCGGCGGGGGTCTCCGGGCCGATTACCGGCGAGGACCTGGTGTTCCGCTTCGATGGCACTTACCGCCAGTTCGATGGGCTGATCCGCAACACTTTCCGTGGCGACAAGGCCGATTTCGTCGATCATGACTGGTCGCTGCGCGGACGTGTCATCGCTCGCCCGACCAGTGCGCTGACGATCGACCTTCGCGCCGAGTACGGAGAATTCCGCGCGGCCAGCAATTACTATTCGGCGGTGTTCTCCGGTGATGCCAACGACTTCGTCCTGCCGCAGTTCAACCTTCCGGGCTCCGCCGAGGGCGATAGCCTCAACCTGACCGCGAAGATCGACCTCGATCTCGGCTTTGCGACGCTCACCAGCATTACGGGTCACACCGAACTCACGCAGAAGAATCGTGCCGACCTCGATTATCGTAACCCCGTGGCGTCGCCGGGCGGCATCTTCGGTCTCGGGTTCCAGGCGGGGCAGGGGCAGGACCTTGATTTAAAAACCACCAGCCAGGAATTGCGGATCGTCTCCGACGACGATCAAGCGTTCCGCTGGCTGGCGGGGGTCTACTACCTGCACACCGATCGTAGCTTGCGCACCCGTGCCTTCGTTGACGTCAACAGCGATCCGGCGCAGTTCGACAATCTCGGCCAGCTCTTCGCCAACAAGTTCGAAGACAACAGCAACAACGCCTATGCCGCTTTCGCGCAGCTCGACTACGACATCGTCGAGAACCTGACTCTGACCGGCGGCCTGCGTTACGACGAAGACCGTCGAAAGCAGACCGATATTCTTGCCGGCACAGTGCGCAAGACATCGTTCGATCGCGTCCAGCCCAAGGTCACTCTGACCTACAAGCCGGCCAGCGACCTGTTGTTCTACGCGACCTACAGCACGGGGTTCCGCTCCGGCGGGTTCAACGCCCCGGGCGTGCCCGTCCCCCTGTTCGACGCGGAATCGTTGCAGAACTACGAAGCGGGCTTCAAGACCCAGTTCCTCGATCGTAAGGTGACCTTCAACGGCGCCTATTACTTCGAAAACGTCAAGAACTACCAATACTTCTACGTCGATGCATCCACCGCTTCGCAGATCATCGATACGATCGACCGCGTGCACATCCGGGGCATCGAGCTGGAACTGGCGGCGCGGCCGATCCCAGGGCTCGACATCACCGGCGCCATCGGTACCACTCTGTCGCGGATCAAACGCAGCAGCGTCGCCGCCGACGAGGGCAACCGCACGCCACGTTCGATTCCGTTTTCGTCCAACCTTTCAGCGCAATACGCCTGGCCCTTCACCGAAACTGTCAACGGATTGGTCCGTCTCGACTGGCAGCATTTCGGCAAGAAATACTGGGGCGCCGACAACGTCGACGTGCAGGACAGCTATGATCTGATCAATGCCCGCGCCGGCATCGAGTTCGGCAACGTTGGCATCTTCGCTTTCGCCAAGAACTTGGGCGATGCGAAGTACTACACCGAATATGTCCCCACCAAATACAGTGGGCTCGACGTTGCGATCGGCTATCGCGGCCGGCCGCGCACGTTCGGCGGTGAAGTCCGCGTGACGTTCTGAGAGTGGATCGGATTAGCGGGAGAACGACCATGGGTTCCGGACCGATACGCCTCGGCATCGATGTCGGTGGCACCAACACCGACGCGGTGCTGATGCAGGGCAGGGATGTCCTCGCCACCACCAAGACCTTCACCACCGCCGATGTGAAGGACGGTGTCATTGCCGCCGTGCGCACGCTGCTCGCAATGCATGGCGGCGCGCGGTCGACGATCGAGGCGGTGATGATCGGCACGACGCAGTTCGTGAACGCCTTCGTCCAGCGCCGCGACTTGTCCCCCGTCGCGGCGATACGAGTCGGGCTGCCTGCGGGAGACGGCGTCCCACCGTTCTCGGGGTGGCCCGACGACGCGCTCGCGGCGGTCGACGGCAGACATTATCTCGTCGGCGGCGGTTCATTCTACAACGGCAAGGACTATGCGCCGCTCGACGAGGATGCCATCGCGGCGGCGGCGGTGGACGCCGCGAAAAGCGGGATCACCGCGTTCGCGCTGTCGGCCTCGTTTGCGCCGATCCGTCCGGACCTTGAGACGCGCGCGGCGGCCATCGTCGCAGCGACCGTGCCCGATGCACGCATTACGCTTTCCTCCGAGGTCGGCGGCATCGGCATCCTCGATCGCGAGAACGCAGCCATCATCAACGCCAGCCTGTCGGACCTCGCGACACGCGTGGTCGGTTCGCTGCGCCAGGCCTTTGCCGATCTGGGCGTGACCGCTCCAATTTACATCAGCCAGAACGACGGCACGCTGATCAGCACCGAAGTCGCGCAGCGCCTGCCGATCCTGACGTGCTCGGCCGGGCCCACGAATTCGATCCGCGGTGCCGCGTTCCTCAGCGGCCTCGACGATGCGATCGTCGCCGACATCGGCGGCACTACAACAGACATCGGGTTCCTACGTGGCGGTTTCCCGCGCGAGACGACCGCGCCGAACACGATCGGCGGGGTGCGGACCAATTTCCGTATGCCTGATGTCCTCTCTATCGGTGTGGGCGGAGGGAGCCTCGTCGTGCCGACCGAGGGCGGCGCCGATGTTGGCCCCAGGTCGGTCGGTTATCGGCTGCCGCAGGAAGCCCGCGTCTTCGGCGGCGACACTCTGACCGCGACCGATATCGCGGTGCGCGCCGGGCAGGGGGGTATCGGCGAGGCGGCGCGTGTCGCCGACCTCGATCCCGCATTCGTCGAGGCTGCGCTCGCTTCGATTCACGGCCAGATCGCGGATGCCATCGATCAAATCAAGGTCAGCGCTACGGCGCAGCCGTTGATCCTCGTGGGGGGCGGCAACATCCTCGTCTCGCGCGCAATCAAGGGGGCCTCCGAAGTCATCCGTCCACAGCACGGAGAGGTCGCGAATGCCGTGGGTGCCGCGATTGCGCTCGTCAGTGGGCGGGTCGACAAGCTTTACGATTTTGCCGGCCTGGGCCGCGAGGCCGCGCTCGATCAGGCGCGCGATGATGCGATTGTCGCGGCAGTGACCGCCGGCGCATCGCGCGACGAAATCGAGATCGTCGATTTGATCGAACTGCCGATGACTCACATGAAATCGGGCCTGGTCCAGGTGAAAGTGCGTGCGGTCGGCCCGCTCGCCGCATTTGTCTGAGCGGCTCAAGGGGGAGACAGCCATGATCGAAACGGTTCAGGATCTGCAGGACATGGCGCGCGGCGCGGTGCTGCTCGGCACCGGTGGCGGCGGCGATCCCTATGTCGGCGAACTGTTCGTGAGCGAACAGATCAAGCGCGGCAAGCTGCCGAAGGTCGTCTCGCCCGAGAGCCTCGACGACGATGCCTTCGTGCTGTCCATCGCTGGGATCGGGGCGCCGACCGTGATCGTCGAGCAGCTCGTCAGCGAGAAGACGCTGCTTCGGCTGCTGGCGCGTGCGGAAGCGTTCTATGGCCGGCGCGTCGACGCGCTGATCTCGGCCGAGATCGGGGGCGCGAACTCCGTGTTCCCTTTGGCACTTTCCGCGATCAGCGGGGTACCCGTCGTCGATGCTGACGGCATCGGCCGAGCTGTGCCGCAGCTCGAAATGACGACGTTCAGCATCTACGGGATCAAGGCGACGCCGTGTCTGCTGATGGACGACGTCGGCAACGTCGTGGTCGTCGATGCCGTCAACGATCGTACTGCCGAGGACCTGTGTCGCTCGGTCGTCACGGCCATGGGCTCGATGGCGTTCAGCGCGATCTATCCGATGAGCGGACGGCAGGTGCGCGAGTGCGCCGTGCTTGGCTCGCTCACGCTTTCGCAGGGGATCGGACGCGCGATCCGCGTCGGTCGCGACCGGGCGGACGGCGATCCCTTCGCTTCGCTCCTCGCGTATCTGCGCCAGCAGGACGGGCGCGTGGCGCGCATCCTGTTCGACGGTAAAGTCACTGACGTTCTGCACGAGACGCGCGACGGCTGGCACTTTGGTCTCGTCACGCTCCAAGACCTTCGCGACGACAAGGACCAGTTCACCATCGAGATCCGCAACGAGTTCATTGTCGCGCGCCATAATGGCGAACCGGCGACGATGGTGCCGGATCTGATCTCCGTGCTCGACCGCGAATCCGCCGAGCCGTTGACCGGCGAGATGCTAACCTATGGGCAGCGCGTGAAGGTTCTCGGTTTCGCCGCCGACCCGATGCTGCGCCGCCCGGAAAGCCTGGAAGTGCTCGGACCGCGGCTGTTCGGCATCGATAGCGATTTTATCCCGATCGAGGATCTCGCGGCAAAAATCGAGGCCGCGGATATGGTTTCGGCGCACTGAAGCACTATGTGTTCCGGACGGCGGAACTGGGATCGACCGACTGCGACGGAATCACCTGGAGCACGTGCCTTTGCCAGCGGCGCGGAATAGACGGCGACCTAGGCGGCGTTTGAGCAATGAGCCGAACGGTGTGGGATCAGCTTCCCTTGACCGAAGCGGCGAATCCCGCTAACGGCGCGCTTCCCTTGCGGCTGGTCCGCTGGGAAACGACATAGAGCTGAGCATTGCGCGGGTGCGTGCGGGGTTGGAACCAAGGTTCCGGGTCCTTGCGCAACGGGAGGGAAACCTCCGGCGTCCCGTGGCAAAGTAATCCGGTGCTTTCGAGTCCGGGTGGAGTGTCTTTCGGCTCATGGACGCGCTCGAGGATTGCGCTGTTCCGACTGCGGTTCCGGCTTTTGCCGGGGCGCTCGGTTGGAGCGCTTCTGCAACTCGGTGCGGACATGATCTGTCTGCCTTTATCCATCCGTCCTCGCGCGCACCGGCCCCATGGCCCGGGGTGCGACGGGTCCGTTCCGCCTCGGGCCACCGAGGGCTTGCCTCTCTATTCCGGAGAGGACGAGGCGGAGCGGTCCCATCGCACTCCACAACCAGAAAAGAGTACAGATGCCCACGATCAACCAGCTGGTCCGAAAGGGCCGCGAGCCGCAGAAGGCCAAGAGCAAGGTCCCGGCCATGGAGCAGAACCCGCAGAAGCGCGGCGTCTGCACCCGCGTCTACACGACGACCCCGAAGAAGCCGAACTCGGCGCTTCGCAAGGTCGCCAAGGTGCGCCTCACCAACCAGCGCGAGGTCATCACCTACATCCCCGGCGAGGGCCACAACCTGCAGGAGCACTCGGTGGTGCTGATCCGCGGCGGCCGTGTGCGCGACCTTCCCGGCGTGCGCTACCACGTGCTGCGCGGCGTGCTCGATACGCAGGGCGTCAAGGACCGCAAGCAGAGCCGTTCGAAGTACGGCGCCAAGCGGCCGAAGTGATCCGTCCGATCAGTCCGTCATCCCAGCGAATGCTGAGATCGCTGTCGGGCTGGTCGAACCGTCGCGAGTTTCAACCGGAGCGCCTGAGGCCCACGATCCCAGCTTTCGCTGGGATGACGTCTGAGGACGGTCGCTACGCTCCCGGATTCTGGAGTTTCTAAATGTCACGTCGTCGTCGTCCCGAGAAGCGGGAAATCCTGCCCGATCCCAAGTTCGGTGATCAGGTCCTGTCGAAGTTCATGAACAACCTCATGTACGACGGCAAGAAGTCCGCCGCCGAAGGCATCGTCTACGGTGCGCTCGACACCATGGAATCGCGCGCCAAGGCCGATCCGGTGCAGCTGTTCCACGAAGCGCTGAACAACGTGAAGCCGCAGATCGAGGTCCGTTCGCGGCGCGTCGGCGGTGCGACCTACCAGGTCCCCGTCGAAGTGCGTCCCGAGCGCGCCCAGGCACTGGCGATCCGCTGGCTCATCACGGCGGCGCGCAACCGTCCCGAGACGACGATGTCGGCGCGGCTATCGGGCGAGCTGCTCGATGCCGCCAACAACCGCGGCAACGCGGTGAAGAAGCGCGAGGACACGCACCGCATGGCCGACGCCAACCGCGCCTTCTCGCACTACCGCTGGTAAGGCGAAGCGCGGTCGTCATCCGGGCGTCACACTTTTAATCGAGGGGCGGGGACCTATCTGACGAGCGGTTCCCAGTCCCGAAAATCCAAGGAATTTTCCCATGGCACGCAGCCATCCGATCGAACGCTATCGCAACATCGGCATCATGGCGCACATCGACGCCGGCAAGACCACGACGACCGAGCGGATCCTCTACTACACCGGCAAGTCCTACAAGATCGGCGAAGTCCACGACGGCGCCGCGACCATGGACTGGATGGAGCAGGAGCAGGAGCGCGGCATCACCATCACGTCGGCCGCGACGACCACGTTCTGGCAGGCCGAGGACGGCCAGGGCCCCGAGCACCGCATCAACATCATCGACACCCCCGGACACGTCGACTTCACGATTGAAGTCGAGCGTTCGCTGCGCGTGCTCGACGGCGCGGTCGCGGTGTTCGACGGCGTTGCCGGCGTGGAGCCCCAGTCCGAGACCGTGTGGCGCCAGGCCGACAAGTACGGCGTTCCGCGCATGTGTTTCATCAACAAGCTCGATCGCACCGGCGCCGACTTCTATTATTGCGTTCAGTCGATCATCGATCGCCTCGGCGCGGTGCCGCTGGTGATGTACCTGCCGATCGGCGCAGAAGCCGATCTCAAGGGCGTTGTCGACCTCGTCAACATGCGCGGCATCGTCTGGCAGGATGAAAGCCTCGGCGCGAAGTTCGACTACACCGACATCCCCGCCGACATGGCCGACAAGGCTGCCGAGTATCGCGAGAAGCTGCTCGAAACGATCGTCGATCAGGACGACGACGTCCTCGAACAGTATCTCGAAGGCAACGAGCCGGACGTCGCCACCATCAAGCGCTTGATCCGCAAGGGCACGCTGGCGCGCGATTTCGTTCCTGTGACGTGTGGTTCGGCGTTCAAGAACAAGGGCGTGCAGCCCCTGCTCGACGCCGTTGTCGACTACATGCCGAACCCGCTCGACGTTCCGGCGATCGAAGGTATCAATCCCGATACCGAAGCCGAGGAAAATCGTCCCTCCGACGACGCCGCTCCGTTCTCGGCGCTGGCGTTCAAGATCATGAACGACCCGTTCGTCGGCACGCTCACCTTCTGCCGGATCTATTCCGGCACCTTGGCCAAGGGTTCTTACCTGAACTCGGTCAAGGACAAGAAGGAGAAGGTCGGCCGCATGCTGCTGATGCACTCCAACAATCGCGAGGACATCGATGTGGCGTACGCGGGCGACATCGTCGCTGTCGCGGGCCTCAAGGAAACCACCACCGGCGACACGCTGTGCGCCGAAAAGGCTCCGATCATTCTCGAGCGGATGGAATTCCCGGATCCGGTCATCGAACTTTCGGTCGAACCCAAGACCAAGGCCGACCAGGAGAAGATGGGCATTGCCCTGTCGCGCCTGGCTGCCGAGGATCCCTCGTTCCGCGTCTCGACCGATCACGAGTCGGGCCAGACGATCATCAAGGGCATGGGCGAGCTTCACCTCGACATCATCGTCGATCGCATGCGCCGCGAGTTCAAGGTCGAGGCCAACGTCGGCGCCCCGCAGGTCGCTTATCGCGAATATCTCGGGAAGCCGGTCGAGCTGGTCTACACTCACAAGAAGCAGTCGGGTGGTTCGGGACAGTTCGGTGAAGTCAAGGTCAAGCTTACCCCGGGTGAGCGCGGCGCCGGCATCAACTTCATCGACTCGGTGAAGGGCGGCAACATCCCGCGCGAATACATTCCTTCGGTCGAGAAGGGCATGCGCGAGACGGCTGAGACCGGTGCGCTGATCGGCTTCCCGATCGTCGACTTCGACATCGAGTTGCTTGACGGTAAGTACCACGATGTCGACTCTTCGGCGCTCGCGTTCGAGATCGCGGGTCGCGGTGCCATGCGCGAAGCCGCGCAGAAATCCGGGATCAAGATCCTCGAGCCGATCATGAAGGTCGAAGTCACGACGCCCGAGGAGTTCATGGGTGACGTGATCGGCGACTTGAACAGCCGTCGCGGCCAGATCCAGGGCACCGACAGCCGTGGTAACGCGCAGGTCGTGGAGGCCAACGTGCCGCTCGCGAACATGTTCGGCTACGTCAACCAGCTGCGCTCGTTCACTCAGGGACGCGCCCAGTATTCCATGCAGTTCTCTCACTATGACGAGGTCCCGGCGAATGTCGCGGCCGAGGTCAAGGAGAAGCTTGCCTAAGTGACGTGATAGGTCTAGGGGCGGCGCTCGATTCCGCGGGTGCCGCTTTCGAATTCCCGCAGTCTCAATTTCAGAAGAAAAGAAGGTTTGTGTAAATGGCGAAGGCAAAATTCGAGCGGAATAAGCCGCACTGCAACATCGGCACCATCGGTCACGTTGATCACGGCAAGACCACGCTGACGGCTGCCATCACCAAAGTCATGGCCGAAGTCTACGGCGGTGAAGCCGTTGACTTCGCCAACATCGACAAGGCTCCCGAAGAGCGCGAGCGCGGCATCACGATTTCGACGGCGCACGTCGAATACGAGACCGACGCCCGCCACTACGCGCACGTCGACTGCCCGGGCCACGCCGACTACGTCAAGAACATGATCACCGGTGCCGCCCAGATGGACGGCGCGATCCTGGTCGTGAACGCCGCCGACGGCCCGATGCCGCAGACCCGCGAGCACATCCTGCTCGCTCGTCAGGTCGGCGTGCCGGCGCTGGTCGTGTACATGAACAAGGTCGATCAGGTTGACGACGAAGAGCTGCTCGAGCTCGTCGAGCTGGAAGTTCGCGAGCTGCTCAGCTCGTACGACTTCGACGGCGACAACATTCCGATCGTAAAGGGTTCGGCTCTGGCCGCTCTAGAAGGTCGCGACGACGAGATCGGCAAGAACTCGATCATCGAGCTGATGAAGGCCGTTGACGAATTCATCCCGCAGCCGCCGCGCCCGACCGACAAGCCGTTCCTGATGCCGGTCGAAGACGTATTCTCGATCTCGGGTCGTGGTACGGTCGTCACCGGCCGCGTCGAGACCGGTATCGTCAAGGTTGGCGAGGAAGTCGAAGTCGTCGGTATCCGCGACACGCAGAAGACCACCGTCACCGGTGTCGAGATGTTCCGCAAGCTGCTCGATCAGGGCGAAGCCGGCGACAACATCGGCGCGCTCGTTCGTGGCCTGAAGCGTGAAGACGTCGAGCGTGGTCAGGTTCTGGCCAAGCCCGGCACCGTGACCCCGCACACCGACTTCGACGCCGAAGTCTACGTCCTTTCGAAGGACGAAGGTGGCCGTCACACGCCGTTCTTCGCGAACTACCGTCCGCAGTTCTACTTCCGCACGACCGACGTGACCGGCGAAGTGATCCTCCCCGAGGGCACCGAAATGGTCATGCCGGGCGACAACGTCACGATCTCGGTCAAGCTCATCGCGCCGATCGCGATGGACGATGGCCTGCGCTTCGCCATCCGCGAAGGCGGCCGCACCGTCGGATCGGGCGTCGTCTCGAAGATCACGAAGTAAGCTTTCAAGCCTACTTCTGAACGGATCGGCCCGGCCTCCTAGCGGAGGTCGGGCCTTTTCGTTGAAAGGAACCCATGGCACGCAAGTACGGCAAGCACGGCCCGCGCGAGGACGTCTACGACGAACCGGACAGCGAGGAGGAAGCATCCCCGCCGCCAGACTGCTGGCTGTGTGGGAGGCCTTGTGGCGAAACTGTGGTCTGGCATCACCCGGTTCCCAAGAGCCGGGGAGGGCGCGACACGGTGCCGATGCATCCGATCTGCCAGAACATGGTCATCACCACGTTCACCAATTCCGAGCTGCAGCGCTACGGCCTCGATGGCGGCTTGCTTCGGCTCGATCCCCGGATCGAGAAGTTCGTCGCGTGGGTTTCGAACAAGGAACCCGATTTCAACGCGGCGCTCGGCAAGAAAGCCAAGCGCTGACGGCGAGATCGCCCCGGGTTTGGCCAACAATTCAATTGCGTGTATAGAGGGGCGGACAAGCCATTCGTTGCGCGGAACACCCGGCGCATCGAAACCTGGCAGAAATCCGAATTTTTCGCGGGCTTGGGGCTTGCACGAATCCCGCATCCCCTGTAGTGGCGCGCTTCGCAATTCAACGGGAGCCGCGGCTCCTTCGCTCTTTCTCATCGGTAGTGGACATGGAAGCTCAAAACATTCGCATTCGCCTCAAGGCGTTCGATCACCGCGTGCTCGACCAGGCGACTGGCGAAATTGCAGATACGGCTCGCCGCACTGGCGCGCTGATCCGGGGCCCCATTCCGCTGCCGACGAAGATTGAGAAGTTCACCGTGAACCGCGGTCCTCACATCGACAAGAAGTCGCGTGAGCAGTTCGAGGTTCGCACCTACAAGCGTCTGCTCGATATCGTGCAGCCGAATGCCACGACCGTCGACGCGCTGATGAAGCTCGATCTTGCGGCGGGCGTGAACGTCGAAATCAAGCTCGCGTAAGCGAGGCGGCCCTCCGGCTTCGGCAGGAGGGCACTTACCGGTTCCCACGGAACCGCGAGGACAGAGCCCGACGAAACGCCGTCGGGACACAAGGGATACCGCCGGGGGAATTTCCTCCGGGTCTGCGTCCCCCGTCCAGTCTCTCTCAACGGAGAGGCGCTTCAGCCCGGACGGGGCGACGCATCATCAAAAGGGCTGAGCATGCACCCGGGGATGGTCCTCGTGTGCCTCTGTTGAGGAGTTTTGATCATGCGCACTGGCGTGATCGCCAAAAAGGTGGGGATGACCCGCCTGTTCCAGGAAGACGGCCGGCATGTGCCCGTAACCGTTTTGGCGCTGGAAGATTGCCAGGTTGTTTCGGTTCGCACCAACGATGTGGACGGCTATGTCGCCGTTCAGCTCGGTGCCGGCGAAGCCAAGGCCAAGAATGTCAACAAGCCGCAGCGTGAGCACTTCGCCAAGGCGGAAGTGCCGCTGAAGATGCGTGTTGCCGAGTTCCGCGTCGCTGACGATGCGCTGCTCGATGTCGGCGCGACGATCGCCGCCTCGCACTTCGTGCCGGGCCAGCTGGTCGATGTCGCCGGTCACACCCAGGGCAAGGGCTTTGCCGGCGCGATGAAGCGCTGGGGCTTCGGTGGTCTGCGCGCAACGCACGGCGTTTCGCTCTCGCACCGTTCGCACGGCTCGACGGGTAACCGCCAGGATCCGGGCAAGGTCTTCAAGAACAAGAAGATGGCCGGTCACATGGGCGACCGTCAGCGCACGCAGCAGAACCTCGAAATCGTGCGCGTCGATGACGAGCGCGGCCTGATCTTCGTCAAGGGCTCGGTCCCGGGCGCGAAGAACACCTGGCTCACCGTGTCGGACGCCGTGAAGGTGTCTCGCCACGCCGAGGCTCCGTACCCGGCCGGCCTGAAGCAGGCCGCCAACAGCAATGAACCGGCCGCTGCCGACACGCCTGCGGATGACACCGCGGCGCCGGAAGCGACCGAAGGCCAGGAGGGCTAATCGTGAAGGTCAAGGTCCTCAACCTGGATGGCTCCGACGCCAAGGGCGACATCGAGCTTTCGGACGAAGTGTTCGGTCTCGAACCGCGCGCCGACATCCTGCATCGCGTCGTAACCTGGCAGCTCGAGAACCGTCGCGGCACCGCTCGCCCGACGCGCGAGCGGTCCGACGTCGCTCGCACCGGCAAGAAGTGGGGTCGCCAGAAGGGCGGCGGCACGGCTCGTCATGGTGACCGTGCGGCACCGATCTTCATCGGCGGTGGTAAGGCTCACGGTGCGCGCAAGCGTGACTTCGAGCAGTCGCTGAACAAGAAGGTCCGTGCACTCGGCCTCAAGATGGCGCTTTCGGCCAAGGCCAAGGACGGCCTCGTGGTCATCGACAGTCTCGATGTCGCCGATGCCAAGACCAAGGCCCTGGCGGGTCAGCTTTCGCAGGCTGGCTTCGGCAAGAAGGTTCTGGTGATCGACGGCGAGGCGGTGAACGACAGCTTCGCACGTGCGGCCGGCAACCTCGTCGGCGTTAACGTGATGCCTGCCGTCGGCGCCAACGTCTACGACATCCTCAAGCATGATACGCTGGTGCTGACGCGCGCCGCGGTCGAGAAACTGGAGGCGCGTTTCAATGGCTAAGGCAAAGGACATTGCGATCCGTCACTACGACGTGATCCTCTCGCCCCACATCACCGAGAAGTCGACGCTGCTCTCCGAGCACAACGCGGTCGTCTTCAAGGTGGCCGACGATGCGACCAAGCCTGAGATCAAGGCGGCGGTCGAAGCGCTGTTCGACGTCAAGGTGACTGGCGTGAACACCATCGTCCAGAAGGGCAAGGTCAAGCGCTGGCGCGGTAAGCCTTACCGTCGCAGCGACGTGAAGAAGGCGGTTGTCACGCTGGCCGAGGGCCAGTCGATCGACATCACCGAAGGCGTACGGGGCTGATCCGATGGCATTGAAGAACTACAACCCGACCAGCCCGGCGCGCCGTGGCCTGATCCTCGTCGACAAGACGTCGCTGTGGAAGGGCAAGCCCGTCAAGGCTTTGACCGAAGGCAAGCGCAAGACCGGCGGCCGCAACAACAAGGGCCACGTGACTTCGCGCGGCATTGCTGGCGGTCACAAGCAGAAGTACCGCTATATCGACTTCAAGCGTCGCAAGTGGGACATGTCGGCTACGGTCGAGCGGATCGAATACGATCCCAACCGCACCGCGTTCATCGCGCTCGTGAAGTACGAAGACGGCGAACTGGCCTACATCCTGGCGCCGCAGCGTCTGGCGATTGGCGACAGTGTGATCGCCGGCGAGAAGACCGACGTGAAGCCTGGCAACGCCATGCTCCTGTCGCAGATGCCGGTCGGCACGATCTGCCACAACGTAGAGATGAAGCCGGGCAAGGGCGGTCAGATCGCTCGCTCGGCAGGCAACTACGTGCAGATCGTCGGTCGTGACCGTGGTCTCGTGATTGCCCGCCTGAACTCGGGCGAGCAGCGTTACCTGCGCGGCGATTGCATGGGTACCGTCGGCGCCGTGTCGAACCCGGACAACGCGAACCAGAACTTCGCCAAGGCCGGTCGCACGCGCTGGAAGGGCCGTCGCCCGCTCACGCGTGGTGTTGCGAAGAACCCGGTCGATCACCCGCATGGTGGTGGTGAAGGCAGGACCTCGGGTGGCCGTCACCCGGTTACTCCGTGGGGCAAGCCGACCAAGGGCGCCCGTACCCGGAACAACAAGCAGACGGACAAGATGATCATCCGTTCGCGCCACGCGAAGAAGAAGAGGTAAGACACGATGGCACGCTCCGTCTGGAAAGGCCCCTTCGTCGATCTGTATCTGCTCAAGAAGGCAGAGACCGCTCAGGAAGCAAGTGGCCGTACTGGTCCGATCAAGACCTGGTCGCGTCGTTCGACGATCCTGCCGCAGTTCGTTGGTCTGACGTTCAGCGTCTACAACGGCCACAAGTTCATTCCCGTCTCGGTCAACGAAGACATGGTCGGCCACAAGCTCGGCGAGTTCGCTCCCACGCGCAGCTTCCCCGGCCACGCCGCCGACAAGAAGGGTAAGCGCTGATGAGCAAGAACAAGGCACCCCGCCGCGTTGCCGACAACGAGGCGCTCTCGGTCGGCACGCAGATCCGCGGCTCGGCGCAGAAGCTGAATCTCGTCGCCGGTCTGATCCGCGGCAAGAAGGCCGAGGAAGCGATGAACATCCTCGCCTTCTCGAAGAAGGGCATGGCCGAAGACGCGCGCAAGGTTCTCGCCTCGGCGATCGCCAACGCGGAAAACAACCACAACCTGGACGTCGACGCGCTCGTCGTGGCCGAGGCTTCGGTGGGCAAGTCGATCACGATGAAGCGTTTCCACACGCGCGGTCGCGGCAAGTCCACTCGGATCCTGAAGCCGTTCTCGCGCCTTCGGATCGTCGTTCGCGAAGTCGAGGAGGCCTGATCATGGGTCATAAATCCAATCCGATCGGCCTGCGTCTGCAGATCAACCGCACGTGGGACAGCCGCTGGTACGCCGAAGGGCGTGACTATCGGCAGCTGCTCGAAGAGGATCTCAAGATCCGCAAGTTCATCATCGAATCGCTGCCGCAGGCCGCGATCTCGAAGGTGGTCATCGAGCGCCCGGCCAAGCTGTGCCGTGTGTCGATCTATGCCGCTCGTCCGGGCGTCATCATCGGCAAGAAGGGCGCGGACATCGAGAAGCTCCGCAAGAAGCTGGCTTCGATGACTGACAGCGAAGTGAAGCTGAACATCGTCGAGATCCGCAAGCCGGAAATCGATGCCAAGCTCATCGCGCAGGGCATTGCCGACCAGCTGATCCGCCGCGTGGCGTTCCGCCGGGCGATGAAGCGCGCGATGCAGTCCGCCATGCGTCTGGGTGCCGAAGGCATCAAGGTGATGTGCGGTGGCCGTCTCGGCGGCGCCGAAATCGCTCGTGTCGAGCAGTACCGCGAAGGCCGCGTTCCGCTGCACACGCTGCGCGCCAACGTGGACTATGCCGACGCCGAGGCACTGACCGCCTACGGCATCATCGGCATCAAGGTCTGGGTCTTCAAGGGCGAGATCCTCGGCCATGACCCGACGGCGCAGGATCGCCTGATGATGGAGGCTCAAACCTCCGGCGTCCGTCCGGCCCGCTAAGGTAGAGTAAGCAACATGCTGCAACCGAAGAAAACCAAGTTCCGCAAGGCCTTCAAGGGCCGGATCAAGGGCGACGCCAAGGGCGGCACCGATCTGAACTTCGGATCCTACGGCCTCAAGGCCATGGAACCCGAGCGGATCACTGCACGCCAGATCGAGGCCGCTCGGCGGGCGATCACGCGTCACATCAAGCGCCAGGGTCGCCTCTGGATCCGCATCTTTCCGGATGTGCCGGTGTCGAAGAAGCCTGCCGAAGTCCGTCAGGGTAAGGGCAAGGGCTCGGTCGAATACTGGGCCGCTCGCGTGAAGCCGGGCCGGATCCTGTTCGAGCTCGACGGCGTTGCCGGGCCGCTCGCGGCCGAGGCGTTCAGCCGCGCCGCGATGAAGCTGCCGATCAAGACCAAGGTCGTTGCCCGTCTCGGCGACACCTCGCACCTGGGAGGCTGACAATGGCTAGCAACACTGAAGACATGCGCGCCAAGACCGATGATCAGCTCGTCACCGATCTGACCGATCTGAAGCGCGAGCAGTTCAATCTTCGCTTCCAGGCGGCGACCAACCAGCTGGAGCGCCCTGCGCGGATCAAGGAAGTGCGTCGCGACATCGCTCGCATCAAGACGCTCCAGGCCGAGCGCGCCGCGGCTGCGAAGTAAGGAGGAAACACGATGCCCAAGCGAATCCTGATCGGGACCGTCGTTTCCGACAAGACCGACAAGACCGTGACCGTGCTGGTCGAGCGCAAGGTTAAGCACCCGCTCTACGGCAAGATCATCCGTCGCTCGAAGCGCTATCACGCGCACGACGAGGAGAACGGCTACAAGACCGGCGACCGCGTGCGGATCGAGGAGACCAAGCCGATCTCCAAGACCAAGTCGTGGAAGGTGCTCGATCGTCTGCAGGCGAGCAAGGGCACTGCGGTCGAAGCCAACCTCGATGTCGAGGCAGCGGGCAGCAACTGACGTATTTTGGAACTGCCGGACCCGTACCGGCAAGCCAGTGAGAAGGAACCGGATCGATGATCCAGATGCAATCCAATCTCGACGTCGCGGACAACAGCGGCGCGAAGCGCGTCCAGTGCATCAAGGTGCTGGGTGGCTCTAAGCGTCGTACCGCGGGCGTCGGCGACATCATCGTGGTGTCGGTGAAGGAAGCGCAGCCTCGTGCTCGCGTGAAGAAGGGCGACGTGCACCGCGCCGTGATCGTTCGCACCCGTAAGGACGTGCGTCGTCCCGACGGCAGCGTGATCCGCTTCGACACGAACGCCGCGGTCCTCATCAACAAGAATGAGGAACCGATCGGCACGCGTATCTTCGGCCCCGTGGTCCGCGAACTGCGTGGCCGTGGCTTCATGAAGATCATCTCGCTCGCTCCGGAGGTGCTGTGATGGCTGCCGCGAAGATCAAGAAGGGTGACAACGTCGTCGTCCGTTCGGGCAAGGACAAGGGCCGCACCGGCACTGTTCTTCAGGTCATGCCGAAAGAAGGCAAGGTCCTGGTCGAAGGTGTCAACGTAGCCACTCGTCACCGCAAGCCGACCCAGGCGAACCCGCAGGGCGGCATCGACCGCGTTCCGGCGCCGATGGCGATCAGCAAGGTTTCGGTTGCCGATCCCAAGGACGGCAAGCCGACCCGCGTTCGCTTCGAAACCAAGGACGGCAAGAAGGTCCGTGTGGCCGTAAAGTCCGGGGAGACCATCGATGGCTGATTCCTATACTCCGCGTCTGCGCTCGAAGTACGACGACGAGATCATCAAGGCGATGACCGAGAAGTTCGGTTACGCCAACCACATGATGGTCCCGCGGATCGAGAAGATCACGCTCAACATGGGCGTTGGCGAAGCGAGCCAGGACAAGAAGAAGGTCCAGATCGCTGCCGAGGAAATGCAGCTGATTGCCGGCCAGAAGCCGGTGATCACCAAGGCCCGCAAGTCGATCGCGCAGTTCAAGCTGCGTGAAGGCATGCCGATCGGCTGCAAGGTGACGCTCCGTCGTGAGCGCATGTACGAATTCCTCGATCGCCTGGTGACCATCGCGATGCCCCGCATCCGTGACTTTCGTGGTCTTAACCCGAAGTCGTTCGACGGCCGCGGCAACTATGCGATGGGCCTGAAGGAGCAGATCATCTTTCCGGAGATCAGCTACGACAGGATCGAGAAGGTTCGTGGCATGGACATCATCGTGACCACCACGGCCAAGACTGACGAGGAAGCGCGCGAACTGCTCCGGTTGTTCGGCTTCCCGTTCCCCGTCGAAGAGGCGGAACAGAAGGAAGCGGCGTAAGCCGCTGCCTTGAATTGAACACGCGAAAGAGAGCTTAAGTCCATGGCGAAACTGAGTTCCGTAAACAAGAATGAGCGTCGCAAGAAGCTCGTGAAGAAGTATGCAGGCAAGTACGAGCGTCTGAAGGCGATTGCCGACGATACCTCGCTTGACGAAACCGAGCGGCTGATTGCCCGCCTCAAGCTGGCCGAGATTCCCCGCAACGGGAACCCGACGCGCGTGCGCAACCGCTGCGCCACGACCGGCCGCCCCCGCGGTTACTACCGCAAGTTCGGCCTGTGCCGTATCGAGCTGCGTGATCTTGCCAACAAGGGCATGATCCCCGGCGTCACCAAGTCGAGCTGGTAAGGAATTAGCAGATGGCTATGACCGATCCCCTGGGTGACATGCTCACCCGTATCCGCAACGGCCAGCAGGCGAAGAAGGACTCGGTCCTTTCGCCGGCGTCGAAGCTGCGTACCCGCGTTCTCGAAGTGCTCCAGCGTGAAGGCTACATTCGTGGCTACACCGAGGATGCTTCGGGCAAGCACCCGCAGCTGCGGATCGAACTGAAGTATTTCGAAGGCGAGCCTGCGATCAAGCATGTTGCCCGCGTTTCGAAGCCCGGCCGCCGCGTTTATTCGGGTTCCAAGGAACTGCCGATCGTGCGCAACGGCCTTGGCATCACCATCGTTTCGACGCCGCGCGGCGTGCTCTCGGATGCCGAGGCCCGCTCGCAGAACGTGGGCGGCGAAGTGCTCGCGGAGGTGTTCTGATGAGCCGCATCGGTAAGAAGCCGGTCTCGATCCCGAGTGGGGTCACGGCCGAGATGAAGGACGGCTCGCTGTCGGTGAAGGGGCCCAAGGGCACGCTTTCGATGGGTCTGTCCGACTACGTTTCGTACAAGCTGGAAGACGGTTCGATCTCGGTTCATCCCGCGAACGACAGCAAGCAGGCGCGCAGCCACTGGGGCATGCAGCGCACGCTCGTCTCGAACCTGATCGAAGGCGTGACCCAGGGTTACACCAAGGTTCTCGAGATCACCGGCGTCGGTTATCGTGCTTCGGCGCAGGGCAAGAAGCTCAAGCTTCAGCTCGGCTACTCGCACGACGTCGACATCGACGTGCCCGAGGGCATCGAGATCAAGACGCCCGACAACACGACCGTCGAGATTTCCGGGATCGACAAGCAGAAGGTCGGCCAGGTCGCGGCCGAAATTCGTCGCTGGCGCAAGCCCGAGCCCTACAAGGGCAAGGGTATCAAGTACCGCGGCGAGTACATCTTCCGCAAGGAAGGGAAGAAGAAGTAATGGCCAAGCTTTCGCTTTTCGAACGCCGTCGCCAGCGCGTCCGCACTTCGTTGCGCGCGCAGGCCACTGGCCGTCCTCGTCTTTCGGTGCACCGCACCGGCCGGCACATCTACGCGCAGATCATCGATGATCTGCAGGGCAGGACGCTTGCCGCCGCGAATACGCTGGGCGGGAAGGGCACCGACACCGACGCCGCGACGCGCGTCGGCAAGGAGCTTGCCGAGGCTGCCAAGAAGGCCGGCGTGACGACCGTCGTGTTCGACCGCGGTGGTTTCCTCTATCATGGCCGCGTCAAGGCGCTGGCCGATGCCGCCCGCGAAGGCGGGCTGGAGTTCTGATCATGGCAGAAGAAAACAACCAGACGGCCGAACAGTTGGCCGAGAACCCGATCGCCGCGGAGCACCCGCAAGGCGCCGAGCCGCAGGATGCGCGCGAATCCGGCGGCAACGCCGGTGGCGGCCATAGCGGTGGCCCCGGTGGTCGTGGCCCCGGCGGCGGTGGCCGTGGTCGTGGTCGTAACGATCGCAATGACCGTGGCGGCGGCCGTGGTCGTGGCCGTCGCGACGATCGTCGCGGCGACGACGATGGCGAGGAGCTGATCGAGAAGCTCGTCCACATCAACCGCGTTTCCAAGACGGTGAAGGGCGGCAAGCGCTTCGGCTTTGCGGCGCTGGTCGTCGTGGGCGACGGCAAGGGTCGCGTCGGCTTCGGTCACGCCAAGGCGCGCGAAGTGCCCGAGGCGATCACCAAGGCGACCGCGTCGGCCAAGAAGAAGATGGTTCGCGTTCCGCTCAAGGAAGGTCGCACGCTGCATCACGATGGCCGTGGTCACTTCGGTGCCGGTCGCGTGAATGTGCGCACCGCGCCTGCGGGTACCGGCATCATCGCCGGCGGTCCGATGCGCGCCGTCTTCGAGAGCCTGGGCGTTCAGGACGTCGTGACCAAGTCGGTCGGGACCTCGAACCCCTACAACATGATCCGCGCCACGTTCGACGCTTTGACCACGCAGACTTCGCCGAAGTCGGTGGCGCAGCGTCGCGGCAAGAAGGTCGCTGACCTTCTCGGCCGGGGTGGTGTGACCGAGGTAGAGGCCGAGGCCGCTGCCGAAGCGATTGCGGAGTAATCCAGATGGCCAAGATCAAGCTCAAGCAGATCGGTTCGCCGATCCGTCGGCCCGAGAGCCAGAAGAAGATCCTCGTGGGTCTCGGCCTCGGCAAGATGCATCGCGTCGTCGAGATCGAGGACACGGCCGAGGTGCGTGGCGCCGTCGCCAAGGTGCCTCACCTGGTCACGGTCGTCGACTGATCGTTGCCGGTTGCCGGTAATCAGGTTGCCGGTCATCACAAGGGGCTCCGGTCGTAAGGCCGGGGCCCCTTTGGCATGAGAGAAGCCATGTTTCGCGGGAATCCGTCAGGCAGATCTGTGCTCGGGACCCTGGCTCTCGTGGGCCTGCTGGTGGTGGCGGGATGCGAGCAGACCGAGGAAAACGTCAGCGACGGCGGCATCGAAAAGGGCAAGGCCTTGACGGTGTGCGACGAGGCCTTGCTGGCCCCTGCGGCGATCGCCGCCCATCGCGAGAGTGACGCGGCGCTGCGCAGGGCATTCGCTGCGGGCAAGCTCGATCCTAGCCAAGCTGCGCATGAGGCGGTCGAGGCAGGGGATTTTCGTCTGATCGCGAACGGTGCCGCATCGGAAGAAGTCGACGCGACATACGGCGTCCAATGCGCGCTGCCGAACGGGCTCGATGCCTGGACCGTGCGCGGCATGATCGCCGAGACGCAGGATGGTCGGGAGACCGGGCCCGACCTCGAGCGTTTCGCGACGCAATACAATCGCGAGATCGTGGCAGATCCTGGCTATCCCTATGGCGACATCTGCAGGCCGACCGATCCCTCGCTCACTCCGACTCGAACCGGTTCGGGTTTCGTGAAACTGGGCGCGCCCCGAACGCAATACGATGCCGCCGAGGCTGCGCGGCGCGGGGATGCCTGGCGGCTGCGTCAGCTTCGTCGCCGCGAGCCGTCTCTGCTTCACCAGCCCGACATGTTCGGAATGACGCCGCTCGCCTGGGCGATTGCGTACCGTGAACCGGTTGCGGTCGATTATCTGCTCAAAGCCGGGGCGGATCCTACCGGGACGAATTGCCGGGCGATGCCCGATGCGCAATCGCCGTTGCAGCTGGCGCGGGCGATGAAATGGCAGTCGGCGGTTCTGAGAATGCGGCCAAGGCTTGCGCCGGGCACCTTCGAGGAACTGCGCGAGGAGCCGCGCATGCTGGAAAAGAGTGAGCTCGCCTATCGCAAGGCGCTGATCGACATCGGCTCGAAGTACCAGAAGCAGCTGATGCGCCAAAAACGAAGCGTTCAGCGCGTGACCTTCGAGATCGATGCGAAAGGCGCTCCGACATCCTGCCGGCTCGAGCCGGGAACCGCGGTGCCGGACTTCGATGCGGAAATCTGCGCAATCGGTATCGCGCAGCTACGCTGGCGCGCCGCGCGCAATCCGTTCGGAGTGGAAGTTCCCGGTGAGACCACCATCTCTGTGCGTACGGCCGGCTACTGACGTCCGGACCATCGGGCGGTCCAACGGGAATTAGGGGGTGACACCGGTCACTCTTTTCCTTAAGGGGCCGCCTTCCCATTAGCGCGACAAAAGCGAAAGCGAGTGCAGATATGAAACTGAATGAAATCCGTGACAACGAAGGTGCCCGTCATCGCCGCATGCGCGTAGGCCGTGGCATCGGCTCGGGTAAGGGCAAGACCGGCGGGCGTGGCCAGAAGGGCCAGAAGAGCCGTTCGGGCGTTGCCGTCAAGGGCTTCGAAGGCGGCCAGATGCCGCTGCACATGCGGCTCCCGAAGCGTGGCTTCTCGAACACCAAGTTCGCGAAGGACTACGCCGAAGTGAACCTGGGCATGATCCAGAAGGCCATCGATGCGGGCAAGCTCGATGCCTCTTCGACGATCGATCAGGCGGCGCTGCAGGCGGCCGGTCTGGCCCGCGGCGGCAAGCACGGCGTGAGACTGCTGGGCAAGGGCGAGCTGACCTCCAAGGCGAGCTTCAAGGTCGCCGGTGCCTCCAAGGGCGCTCGTGAGGCCGTGGAAAAGTCCGGCGGTTCGGTCGAAGTGACCGTCGTCAAGGAGACGGTCGAGGCCTGAGCCTGCCGTGATTTGATCGGTATCGTACGAAAGGGCGGGCGCCAGGCGCTTCGCCCTTTCTGCGTTCCGGCGACAACGGGTTTCACCCGGCGACCGACGAACTATATTGGCAACCACTTTCACGGGTTCGACAAGCCGCGCCACAGGCGTTAAGGCCTTGTCGAATCGTATAACGAAGGCTTTCCCGACGTAATGGCTTCCCGCGCCGACAACATTGCCAGCAGCCTGAGCCTGGCCAATTTCTCCAAGGCGACCGAGCTCAAGAAGCGGATCTGGTTCACGATCGGAGCGCTGATCGTGTTCCGGTTTCTGAGCTTCGTGCCGTTGCCCGGCATCAATCCGCTGGTGCTGCAGTCGCTCTACAGCCAGACTCAGGGCGGTATTCTCGACCTGTTCAACACCTTTTCGGGTGGCAGTCTCTCGCGGATGAGCCTGATCGCGCTGGGGGTGATGCCGTACATCACCGCCTCTATCGTGGTACAGCTTGCCGCCTCGCTCCATCCCGCGCTGATGGCGTTGAAGAAGGAAGGCGAGGCCGGGCGCAAGAAACTCAATCAGTACACGCGCTACGGCACGGTGCTGCTGTGCGCGATCCAGGGGTGGTTCGTCGCCACCGGCCTCGAAGCCTACGCCGCGCAGAGCGGCCTGCAGGCGGTCGTCAGCCCCGGTTACATGTTCCGCGTGGGCGCCGTAATCAATCTCGTCGGCGGCACGATGTTCCTGCTCTGGCTGGGCGAGCAGATCACCTCGCGCGGCATCGGCAACGGCGTTTCGCTGATCATCATGGCGGGCATCGTCGCGCAGATGCCGACGTTCGTCTCGCAGCTGATGGCACAGTATAGCGCGGGCGATACCGGAAGCCTTCTGATCCTGTCGCTGATCGCGCTGATCGTCGTGCTGATCCTCTTCATCTGCTTCATGGAGCGAGCGCAACGGCGGCTGCTGATCCAGTATCCCAAGCGCGCCACCCAGCGCGGGATGATGCAGGCCGATCGCAGCCACTTGCCGCTCAAGATCAACACGGCAGGCGTCATTCCGCCGATCTTCGCCAGTTCGCTGCTGTTGCTGCCGTTGACGATCACGCAGTTCGCGGGCAATTCGCTTTCGACGGATACCGCGCTTGGCAGCTTCGTCGTTTCGCTGAACCAGTACCTGGGTCACGGCAAGCCGCTGTACATGCTGCTCTATGCCGCCGGCATCATCTTCTTCTGCTTCTTCTACACCGCTGTCGTCTTCAATCCTGAGGAGACGGCGGACAACCTGAAGAAGAACGGCGGCTTCATTCCCGGGATTCGTCCCGGCAAGAACACCGCCAACTATCTCGATTACGTCCTCACGCGGATTACCGTGGTCGGCGCGATCTATCTGACCTTGGTGTGCGTCGTACCGGAATACTTTATCTCGCAGACCGGTCTGCCCTTGCTTTTCCTTGGCGGAACCAGCTTGTTGATCGTGGTCAACGTCACTGTCGACACGATCACGCAAATCCAGTCGCACCTGCTGGCGCACCAGTATGGTGACCTTATCAAGAAGGCCAAACTGAAAGGCCGTTTGCGCTAGGCGCGCGTCGAGACACGGGGGATCGAGGCTAAGTGAACATCATTCTTCTGGGCCCGCCGGGAGCGGGGAAGGGCACCCAGTCGCAGCGACTTGTCGAGCGTCGCGGTATGCGCCAGCTCTCGACGGGAGACATGCTACGTGCCGCGGTCAAGGCAGGAACGCCGACCGGGCTGAAGGCCAAGGCGGTGATGGAGCGAGGCGAACTCGTATCCGATGAGATCGTCTCGGGGATCATCGGCGAGGAACTCGATTCCATGGGGCCGGAATCCGGCGCCATCTTCGACGGATATCCCCGGACCGAAGCCCAGGCGCAGGCGCTCGAAAAACTGCTGTCCGATCGCGGCCGCACGCTGGATCACGTGATCGAGCTCGACGTCAACGAGGACGCGCTGGTCGAGCGCATCACCGGCCGCTTTACCTGCGCGTCGTGCGGGAAGGGCTATCACGACAAGTTCGAGCAGCCGCGCTTGCCTGGCACGTGCGACAAGTGCGGCGGCACCGAGTTCAAGCGCCGCCCGGACGATAACGCAGAGACGGTTCGGACCCGGATGGCGGAATATCGCGCCAAGACGGCTCCGATCCTGCCGTTCTACGAGGCCAAAGGTATCGTCAGCCGGGTCGATGGCATGGCCGACATGGATTCGGTGACCGAAGCGATCGAGGCGATCATCGGCTGAACCGTAAGCCCGGGACAGGAGGGAACAGATGTTGAAGTGCGCGCTCTCGGCCTTGCTCGCCTTTCTGTCGTTCTCTTCTCCCGCCCTCGCGAACGTGAGCGAGGCGTCCGAACGCGGATTTGTCATCCGGCAAGTTGCCGAAGTGCCGGTGTCTGCGCAGGAAGCCTGGGACGTCCTGGTGGAGCCCTCACGGTGGTGGAACCCGGCGCACACGTTTTCGGCGGACGCGGCGAATCTTTCCCTGGATGCGCGCGCCGGCGGATGCTGGTGCGAGATCTTGCGCAATCCGGAATCTCCGAATGCCGCCCCTCTCGGAAGCGTCGAGCATCTGCGGGTGATCTACATCGAACGTGCTCGCGCGCTGCGCTTGTCGGGTGCTCTCGGGCCGCTGCAGTCGGATGCCGTGGTCGGGACGCTGACGTTCCAGCTCAAATCCGAAGACGGCGCTACTCGGATCCTGATGGAATATGTCGTCGCGGGCTACATGCGCACGCCCATGGCGCGCATGGCGCCGGCGGTCGATGGGGTTCTCGCTGATCAACTCAGCCGATTGGCCGACCGCCTTGGCGGCACGCTGGTCCCGACGGCGACCGGAATGACGGCTCCCGATGCGACAGCAGACGGCGAAGGGCCGATGCCGTCGAAGTCCGCAGATCCGGCGCAATTGCCGGAAGAAGCCACGCCGCCGGCGATTCTCCCGATCGATCCCGACGCCGCCGCGGAGGACGCATTCGTGCCGGCCCCGATCGAGGGCCGATGAGTTCGGCTGCGGCCATATTTTGACTGACGGGGAAAAACGGAGTAGGTTTCTCTCCATCGCCAGAGGCCTCGGCAGTGACGTGTCGTGGGCCTCCCGTTTGCGCTGCACTGCCGTTGACAGTGCAGCCGAATCGGTCTAAGCGCGCCCTTCACTCGACAGAACGGTTCGGAATCTCGGGCAAAATCATGCCCGACGCATACCGGATTTCTGCCCGACCGGGCGGCCTGTTTTGCGGGTGTTACGCTATGAGATAGGGCCTGCCAGTTTGGCCCTGTGGAGCAGGAGAATTAAGTGGCTCGTATTGCCGGGGTCAACATCCCCACCAACAAGCGCGTTATCATTGCGCTTACCTACATCCATGGAATCGGCCGCAAGAAGGCGGTCGAAATTGCGGATAAGCTGGGCATCGATCACGCCCGCCGCGTCCAGGACCTGTCCGACGCCGAAGTGCTGCAGATCCGCGAGACGATCGACGCCGATCACACCGTCGAAGGCGACCTTCGCCGCGAAACCGCGATGAACATCAAGCGTCTGATGGATCTCGCCTGCTATCGTGGCCTGCGTCACCGCAGGGGCCTGCCGGTTCGTGGCCAGCGCACGCATACCAATGCGCGCACCCGCAAGGGTAAGGCCAAGCCGATCGCCGGCAAGAAGAAGTAAGCCGGCGCGCCCCTTCACGGGGCACCCGGTCTTCCCCAGCTCTATTCGACAGGACAGACGATCATGGCACGCGAACCCCAGCGCATTAAGCGCCGCGAGCGTAAGAACATTTCCAGCGGCATCGCGCACGTCAATGCCAGCTTCAACAATACCATGGTGACCATCACCGATGCCCAGGGCAACGCCATTTCATGGTCGTCCGCCGGCATGATGGGCTTCAAGGGCAGCCGCAAGTCGACCCCGTACGCCGCGCAGGTCGCGGCCGACGATGCCGGCAAGAAGGCGGCCGAACACGGCGTTCGCACGCTCGAAGTCGAGGTCAAGGGCCCCGGCTCGGGTCGTGAGAGCGCGCTTCGCGCCCTGCAGGCCGTTGGCTTCACCATCACCTCGATCCGGGACGTTACGCCGATCCCGCATAACGGCGTCCGTCCTTCCAAGCGTCGCCGCGTTTGATCGAGCCCAAGCGGGCGGCGAACCGGTCGCCGTCCGCTGTCAGGATCGGTCCCGGCCCGGGTCTCCGGGTCTGTGACCGCCGCCAGCAAGAAAACCCCAGGGGAAGTCCATGAGCGTCAACATGAAGAACTGGCAGGAGCTCAAGAAGCCGAACAGCCTTGAGATCAAGCCCGGAGCCGACCCCAAGCTCCGCGCGACCTTCGTCGCGGAACCTCTCGAGCGCGGCTTTGGCCTCACGCTCGGCAATGCCCTGCGCCGTGTCCTGCTGTCGTCGCTTCAGGGTGCCGCAATCACCTCGATCAAGATCGACAACGTGCTCCACGAGTTCTCCTCGCTGGCCGGCGTGCGCGAGGACGTGACGGACATCGTCCTCAACGTCAAGCAGATCGCGCTGCGCATGCAGGGCGAAGGGCCGAAGCGCCTTCAGCTGTCGGCGATCGGTCCGGCCGAAGTCAAGGCGGGCGACATCGCGGTGACGGGCGACATCGAGGTGATGAACAAGAACCTCGTGATCTGCCACCTCGACGAGGGCGCGACGCTGAACATGGAACTGACGGCGGACGTCGGTAAGGGCTACGTTCCGGCGGTGCAGAACCGTCCGATCGATGCGCCGATCGGCTTGATCCCGATCGACTCGCTCTATTCGCCGGTTCGGCAGGTCAGCTACAAGGTCGACAACGCGCGTATCGGTCAGGAGCTCGACTTCGACAAGCTCAACCTGACCGTTGAAACCGACGGTACGGTCACGCCCGAAGATGCGGTCGCTTACGCTGCGCGCATCTTGCAGGACCAGCTCGCGCTGTTCGTCCACTTCGAGGACGTGGCTCCGGTTGGCCAGTCGCCGATGATCGGCATGGCTGCTGCCGCCCCCGAAGAGAGCGACACCAACCAGCTCAATCGCTACCTGCTCAAGAAGGTGGATGAGCTGGAGCTGTCGGTACGCTCGGCCAACTGCCTCAAGAACGACAACATCATCTACATCGGCGATCTGGTCCAGAAGACCGAAGCCGAGATGCTGCGCACGCCGAATTTCGGCCGCAAGTCGCTCAACGAAATCAAGGAAGTGCTTTCGAGCATGGGCCTGCGTCTCGGCATGGACATCCCCGGATGGCCGCCCGAGAACATCGAGGAAATGGCGAAGAAGCTCGAGCAGGAACTGCTCGGCTGATCACCGCTCCAGGGGCTTGGGCCGGACCCCGTTTTCCGGCCTGACAGCGGGTGCCTGATACGGCCCGCTAGCGAACGAAGGAATAAATTCAATGCGCCATAAGATTTCCGGCCGTAAGTTGCAGCGCAAGTCCGGCCACCGCGCCGCCCTCCTGCGCAACATGGCCGCCGCGCTCATCAAGCATGAGCAGATCCAGACCACGACGCCCAAGGCCAAGGAACTGCGCCCTTACGTCGAAAAGCTGATCACGCTGGCGAAGCGTGGCGGCCTTTCGAACCGTCGTCTGGCGCACAGCCGGCTGATGGACCAAGCGCAGGAAGCCAAGCTGTTCGAGGTTCTGGCCGAGCGTTATGCGGGTCGCAGCGGTGGTTACACGCGCATCATCAAGGCCGGCATCCGCATGTCGGACGCTGCGCCGATCGCGATCATCGAGCTCGTCGACCGTGACACTGATGCCAAGGGCAAGGACTCCGGTCCGGTCATGAACGAAGCGGAAGAATACGAAGAGGCCTGATCTCCTTCAGGTTGGCAAGATTGCAGGAACGGTCGCGAGTGCTAGGCTCGCGGCCGTTTTTTGCGTGTGGAGAGGATCATTGTGAGTATCGCGCTGCGGTTGGCGGCGGCCTTGTGGCTGGCGTGGCCGAGCCCCACTTTGGCGCAAGCCATGGAGCCGCTGGTGTATCCTGAAACCCGCCGTGAGGCCGTGACGGAGGACCACTTCGGTGAGGTTATCGCCGATCCCTATCGGTGGCTCGAGAACGATGTTCGAACCGATCCGGACGTTGCCAGCTGGGTGGAACGCCAGAACGCACTGACGCGGTCCCAACTCGACGATCTGCCGATGCGCGACAGCTTTGCCGAGCGGATCCGCGCACTGTTCGATTTCGAACGGTTCGGCCTGCCGGCAAAGGCCGGGGGCCGGTATTTCTATACCCGAAACTCCGGATTGCAGAACCAGTCGCAGCTGTTCGTCCGGCAAGGCCTGCAGGGAACCCCGCGCCTGTTGCTCGACCCGAACACCTGGGCTGGCGATGGTGCGGTCGCGCTCGACGCATGGGAGCCTTCGCGGGAGGGCCGGTATCTTCTCTACAGCATCCAGGATGGGGGGAGCGACTGGCGCGTCCTCAAGGTGCTGGATGTCGCCAGCGGCGAAACGCTTTCGGACGAAGTGCGCTGGGTGAAGTTCAGCGCGCTGGAGTGGGTTGGCGAGACTGGCTTTCTTTATTCGCGTTTTCCCGCACCCGACCCCGGCGCCGAATTCCGGGGATTGAACTACGATCAGGCGGTCTACTTCCACCGTATCGGTACGTCCCAAGCCGAAGACGAGTTGGTCTTCGCGACGCCGCGACACCGCGAATACAACAATTCCGCGCAACTCACCTCGGACGGACGTTGGGCGATCATCACCAGCGTCGTCGGAACCGATGCCCGGCACGAAATCCATGTCATCGATCTGGCCGCTAGCGGTAAGCGTCGTTGGAACGCGCGGCGGATCGTTCGCGGGTTCGCGGACGAATGGAAGCTGGTCGATGGACTCGGGTCGCGGCTGTGGTTCGTGACCAACCACGATGCGCCGCGCTATCGCCTGGTTCAGATCGACCTGGCGGATCACAAGCCGCGCTGGAAGACGATCGTCCCGGAAGCCAACGCGATCCTGACGCGGGCGACGATCGTGGGCGGGCAGTTGATCCTCAACTACCTCGAGGATGCCGCAAGCAAAGCGGAAATCATCTCGCTCGATGGCAACCCGCCGCGCGAGATTTCGATGACCGATATCGGGACTGCCTCCGGGTTCTCCGGCAAGCCCGGTGATCCCGAGACCTTCTTCTCTTTCACCAGTTTCAATCGGCCACCCACCATCTATCGCATGGATCTCGTCTCGGGCGACATCACGCCGTTCGCCGAGCCCTCACTCCCGTTCGATCCTGACGACTTCGCGATCGAGCAGCGCTTCTACCTCGCGAAGGACGGAACCCGCATTCCGCTCTTTCTCGTGCGTTCCAAGGCAGCCGCCATGGCGAAGAAGGCCCTGCCGACGCTGCTTTACGGTTATGGCGGTTTCGATGTCTCGCTGACGCCCGGCTATTCCTCGTCGAGAATGGCATGGCTGCAGGCAGGCGGTGCCTTCGCGCTCGCCAATGTTCGAGGCGGCGGGGAATATGGACGGGCCTGGCATGATGCCGGTCGGCTTACGAACAAGCAGAACACGTTCGACGATTTTATCGCGGCGGGCGAGTACCTGATCGCGCAAGGTATCACGCCCCAGGATGGCCTTGCGATCCAGGGCGGTTCCAACGGCGGGATGCTGGTCGGCGCTGTCGTCAATCAGCGGCCGGATCTGTTCGCGGCAGCGAATGCCCAGGTCGGGGTCATGGACATGCTGCGCTTCGATCGCTTCACGGCAGGTCGCTACTGGATCGACGACTATGGCGATCCTGCGAAGGAAGCGGATTTTCGCGTGCTGCGCGCGTACTCGCCCTACCACAACATCCGTGACGGCGAGCGTTACCCGGCAATCCTGGTGACGACGGCGGATACCGACGATCGCGTCGTGCCCGGCCATTCGTTCAAGTATACCGCCGCTTTGCAGCACGCGGACCTCGGCGAGAAGCCCCGGCTGATCCGCATAGAAACGAGGGCGGGGCACGGGGCGGGCAAGCCCACGGACAAGATCATCGCGGAAAGTGCCGATGTGCTGGCGTTTTTCGCACACTGGACGAAGCTGGATGATATCAGCTGTTCAGAAAAGTGACGCAAAAGATGAATTTTCGGTGAAGCCGTGGTTCAGCGCCTCCTCAAGGGCACCTTGGTAAAAGGGTTCTACAAAGTCGGGCATGGGGCCTGACCGTACAGAGGATTTGAACCATGGAGAGATTTGCCAAAATACTGGTTGGAACCGTGGCCGCCGGTTCGTTGGCGGTCTCTGCAGCGCCTGCGATGGCGCGCGATCACGATGGTGGAATTGGTGCGGGCGAAGTGATCGCCGGCGCGCTCGTCATCGGCGGCATAGCCGCGGTGGCGGCAGCCGCCAGCGACAACGATCGAGGACGGTACAGCTACAATTCGCGATATCGCTACGACGACCGTCGCTATGATCGTCGCTATGACGACCGACGCTACCGCGGCAACCGCTATCGAGGCTACCGCGACAACCCGCGCCTCGCCGTCGAGCGATGTGTCCGCGCGGTAGAGCGATCCGCCAGTCGCTATGGCCGCGCTAATGTGACCCAGATCCGCAAGGTCAAGCGTACCGGCAAGGGTTTCGATGTGAAGGGCAGCGTCGTCGTCAACAATCGCTATCGGGGACGTCGCGGCTATGACAGCGGTCGCTTCGACTGCAATTACAACTACGGCCGGGTGGTCGACGTCGACTTCAGCGGCATTCGCGGCCTGCGGTAATTCGATCCGTACATGCGACAAGGCATTCCATTCCGGTGACGGCTTGGAATGCCTTGTCGTGCTCGATTACGGCTTGGTCTTGTAGGCCGGAAGCGCCAGGGACCAGTGGATGGCGGCGCCGCGCAAGGCGAAACCGGCACCGGTCGCGATGATCCAGAGCACCGCGAGCGGCAGGCCAATGAACCATCCCACTGCGGCCAGCGTGGCAGACAGGGCCGCCGCGGTCACGTAGATCTCGTGGCGCATCAAGATCGAGGGCTGCCCGGCGATGATGTCGCGAATGATGCCGCCGACGCAGCCGGTCACGATGCCCATCAGAATGGCGGTGGCCGGCGGAAGATCGAAGCGAAGCGCTTTGACGGTGCCCAAAACGGCATAGGCGGCGAGCCCCGCGGCGTCCGCGAAGGCAAGCAGGCGCGGGCTCCACCACCGGTCGGGAGCGAACCACACGAGGAACGCCATGGCGAGGCAGATCGGCGCCGTGAACGGGTCCCGCATCCAGAACACCGGCGCGCCGATCAGGATGTCACGCACGGTTCCTCCGCCCACGCCGGTGATCAGTGCAAAGAAGGCCATAGTGACGAAGGTCTGTTTCTCGCGCGCGGCGACGATGGCCCCCGAAAGCGCGAAGATCGCGATTCCGACGATGTCGAGTATCGGCGGCATCGGCGGCATCGGCGGCAGCGATGGCATGGCTGGCGATATCACGGTGCCTCCTTTCGATTGGTACCCTGATGAGCGTGATCCGTGACTTGCGGGCTGAGCCCGGCTAACGTTTCCAGGTAGTTGAGGTCAATCACGTCGAAAGTCCCGTTTTCATGCGCAAGACCCTTATTCCGCTTCTGCTCGCGACCAGTGCTTGCACGCAGGCTCCCACTACGGTCGCCAGCGCGCCCGAGCCCTTGTCCGAATCGCCCAACGCGAGCGCCGAGGTGCCCTATGACCTCGATGCCCAACTGGCAAAGCTTGCGGTCATCGAAATGCGTCCTGAAACGAATTTTCTGAATGCGGAGCAGCGCGAGGTGGTGAACCTCCTGATCCAGGCTTCGGACCTGATGACCGAAATCTACCTGCGCCAGCGCAGCGCCGACAATCCACAGGTTCGCAAGGCAGTCGCGATGAACCGGCGCGCCGACCGCGACAAGCTGGTCGAGATGTTCGACCGCAATCTCGGGCCCTGGGACGAAATGGCCGACCTCCATCCCTTCTGGGGGACGACGGCGATGCCGGATGGGGCGGGCTTTTATCCGACCGATCTGACGCGCGCCGAATTCGAGGCCTATCTGGCGGCTCATCCCGACCAGAAGGACGCGCTGACGAGCTGGTACACGGTCGTGCGTCGCGATGGCGACAAGCTGGAGGCCGTGCCCTATTCGGTAGCCTATCGCGAATGGCTGGAGCCGGCCGCCAAGCTGCTCGAACAAGCCGCGGCGAAGACCAGCAACGCCAGCCTCAAGAAGTTCCTTTCACTCCGCGCGAAGGCCTTTCGGACCGATGACTATTACGAGAGCGAGCTGGCCTGGATGGACTTGTCCGGCACGCCGATCGAAGTCGCGATCGGGCCTTACGAGGTCTACACCGACCGTCTGATGGGCACCAAGACCGCGTTCGAAAGCTTCGTCACTTTGAAGGACCCCGAGGAGTCCGCCGCGCTGGCGAAGTACAAGAACTACTTGCGCGACATGGAAGGCAACCTGCCGATCGACGACGCCTACAAGAACTTCAACCGCGGCTTCGAAAGCCCGATCGCGGTCGCCGAACAAGTTCATGGCGGGGGCGACAACATTCCCGGGTCGCAGACCATCGCCTTCAACCTGCCCAACGACGAGCGCGTGCGCGAAGCGAAGGGGGCAAAGAAGGTGATCCTCTCCAACGTGCTCGGTGCCAAGTACGAGCGTATTCTCGAACCGATGGCGCAGCACGTGCTTGAGCCGGCGCAGGCCGGTCTGGTCGCGAAGAAATACATGCAGCTCGAAACGCTGTTCCACGAATTGTCGCACAGCCTCGGGCCCGGTTCGATCACGGTCGACGGACGCGAAACGACCGTGAACGCCGAACTCAAGGACCAGTATTCCGCGTTGGAGGAATCCAAGGCCGATGTAGCGGGCGTCTGGAACATCCTGTTCCTGATGGAAAAGGGCGAACTGCCGATTTCCGAGCGGCCGCAATTGCTGGCCACCTATCTCACCGGGATCTTCCGGTCGGTCCGTTTCGGCGCGGTCGAGGCGCATGGCTTGGGCGCTGCCGTGCAATATGGCTATTTGCGCGACAAGGGCGCGTTCCGCTGGGATGCTTCGGCAGGGCGCTATATCATCGACGAAGCAAAAATGATCGCGGGCCTGCGCGATCTGCTGCACGACGAACTCATGCTGCAGGCTCGGGGCGATTACGCGGGGACCAAGGCGTTCCTCGCCAAGTGGGGCACGCTCGACGATGAAGCCAGGACGGTCATCGCTTCGATGAGCGACATTCCCGTCGATATCCGCCCGATCTATCCCGAGCGGATCTAGCGGGGAGCGCGTCGTTCAGAAGAAGACGCGCGCATAGCCGACCAGCTTTGCCCCGGTGTGCTTGTCAAGATACTCGGATGGGTCTGGCACCACACCGATGGCGGTGTCGGAGTAGCGCAGGCCAATCGCTCCGGGACCACTGACGTGTTCCGCGCCGACATACCAATCGGTGTAGTCTCCGTCCGGCCGCAGCCGTCGGGCGCGCGGGGTATCGTCGTTCGAACCGAGGGTGTGGCCTGCGCCGCCGTAGATCGTGAAGGGCGATCCGGGAATCCCGATCACGGCATCGGCGTGCAGATAGAGATTGCTGCCGCCAATCGCCTTCTGCGACGGCGCGAAGCTGGCACCAGCAGCCACTTGCAAAGGGCCGATCGACCGCGTGGCCGAGCCGTCAAGCTCGACGAAATTCAGCCCGCCTTCGCCAATGAAGACATGCCCGGTGACCCCGTACGCCAACCGCCATCCGCTCAGGTAGATCTGATGGTTAGGACTGATCGCGAGGCCAAAGTCGCTGCCCCCATGCCGCTGGCTTCCATGCAAAGTCGCAGCTTTCACGTCGATCGCGAGATCGGGCGTGATCGGCAGCGTGGCATCGAGCTGCAGCGCACTCTTGCCGCCGCTCCAGCTGATGCCGCGATCGCGCAAGTCGGTCGTCCCCTCCAGGATGACGCCGAAGCTGCGCGCCGCTTGCGCCTGAGAAGGCGCGCTGAAGTGCATGCATGCGAGGATCACGCCGAGTACGATGACCAGACACGGCGCTCGGCGAGTCGATGGGTTCGTTTGCAAGATCAATTCGTCCGGAAGTGACGTTAGCTATCAGGCGATGCCGCAGGCGCGATCAATCGACCGCAAACAACTGTTTCAAGTCTGCGAAGGCCTTCATCTCGATCGCGTTGCCGGCAGGATCGCGGAAGAACATCGTCGCCTGCTCGCGCGGTTGACCGGCAAAGCGGACGTGCGGCTCGATTTCGAACGCCACGCCGGCTTCGCGCAGACGCGATGCCAGTGCTTCCCAGGCGTCCATCTCGAGAACGATGCCGAAGTGGGGGACCGGAACGCCGTGGCCGTCGACCGGGTTGTTCGCCGCGTCTCCGGCGCCAGGGGCGAGGTGAGTCACGATCTGATGGCCGTAGAAATCGAAGTCGATCCACGTGGGCGAACTGCGTCCTTCGGGACAACCGATCACACCGCCCCAGAAGGCCCGCGCCGCGGCAAGATCATCGACCGGGAAGGCGAGGTGGAAGGGGCGCAATTGCCGCACGCGTCAGGACGCCGGCGCCGCGAGAGTGGTGTCTTTCTTCTGCAAGCGAAACCGCAGCCGCGTGACGTAAGGGACCGCGCTGCCGCTTTCGTCGCGAAAGACGTCCTGCGTTACTGTTTGGGTATTGGCGCAGACCGTTCGAGTCACGGGCGAGACTTCGTCTCCGGCATCCGGAGCGCAGCCCGTGATATGGCCTTCGGCATCGACGGCGACGATGACGTTGGCATCCAGCGTCTGCATCCCCGGGGGCAGGGCGGCGACCTCGAGAATGGCGTCGGGCTTGCGCAGCGCTGCGATCGCCGAGGCGGGGGAGGTGCCCGGCAGGAACATCTTGTAGACATCGCGCTCGACGAACCAGGCTGGCTTTCCGTCGGAAAACCGGGCCGGCCGATGGCGCTTGGCCTTGAAGATCTTGCAGATGCGCTGCGCCAGGTCGGGATCACCGGTACTGTCGATCGTCTCGCACCGGATCATGTTGCCTTGGGGTGTGACTGTCACGTCGGCCAGCACGGCCGCCGACTTCTCCATCGCGAGCGCCTTGTCCGGATAGTCGTCCAAATCGACGCTGTACTGGGGAGCCGCTAGCGCAGCCGCGGCAAGCAGGATCGAAACAGGCATGAAGTGCTCCTTGGCGAGATGCGACGAAAATAGCCGCAAATCGCCAAGCAGCCTAGTGCTTCGCGCGGGCGTGCGATCAGATGTGGATCGGCTTGCCGGTGACCGCCATCGCCGCTTCCTTGATCGCTTCCGAATGAGTCGGGTGGGCGTGGCAAGTATAGGCGATGTCTTCGCTGGTGGCGCCGAACTCCATCGCTTGGGTCGCCTGCGAGATCATCGTGCCGGCGACGGTGGCGATGCACCATACGCCGAGCACGCGGTCGGTCTCGGCATCCGCGATGATCTTCACGAAGCCATCGGGCTCGTGATTGGTCTTCGCGCGCGAGTTGGCGAGCATCGGGAACTTGCCGACTTTGACTTCGCCTTTTTCCCGGGCGGCTTCCTCGGTGAGCCCGACACCGGCGATCTCTGGCAGAGTGTAGACGACGCCGGGGATCAGGTCGTGATTCACGATGCCGGTCATCCCAGCGATATTCTCGGCCACCGCGATGCCTTCGTCCTCGGCCTTGTGCGCCAGCATCGGGCCGGGAATGACGTCGCCAATCGCCCACACGCCATCGACGCGGGTGGAGAAGTCGTGATCGGTCTCGATCTGGCCGCGCTGGTTGGTCTTGAGCCCGATCGCATCGAGGCCGAGCCCATCGGTATTGGGCCGGCGCCCGATCGAGACGAGGACGCAATCGGCCGTCAGCGTCTCGCTGTCACCGCCCTTGGACGGTTCCATCGTGAGCGTCGCCTTCTTGCCCTTCACCGACACGCCGGTGACTTTCATCCCGAGGCGAAGTTCCATGCCCTGCTTCTTGAAGATCTTCGCGGCTTCCTTGCGGATTTCGCCATCCATGCCGGGGAGCAGCTGATCGAGGAATTCCACCACGATCACTTCGGCGCCGAGTCGCCGCCAGACCGAGCCGAGTTCCAGCCCGATCACGCCACCACCGATCACGACCATTTTCTTTGGCACGGCAGGCAATTCGAGAGCGCCGGTGGAATCGACGACGATTCCCTTGGCGTTATCGATTTCGACATTGGCCAGCGGCGTCACTGTCGAGCCCGTGGCGATCACCACGTTCTTGGCGGTCACGGTCTTGTCGCCCACCTTCACCGTGTGCGCGTCTTGGAACTTGGCGAAACCGTTCAGCCAATCGACCTTGTTCTTCTTGAACAGGAAGGCGACGCCGCCGGTGAGCTGCTTCACCGCGTCGCGACGCTGCGCATGCATCGTCTCGAGATCGAGTTCGGGCGTCACCTTGATGCCCATCTTGGCCATCGCGCCATTGGCGGCCGCATCGAAGTATTCGGTGGCGTGCAGCATTGCCTTGGAAGGAATGCAACCGACGTTGAGGCACGTGCCACCCAGCGTCTCACGGCTCTCCGCGCAAGCCGTCTTCAGCCCGAGCTGCGCCGCGCGGATCGCCGCGACATAGCCGCCGGGGCCAGCACCGATGACAAGAACGTCGTAGTCGTATTCAGCCATTCTTGGCTCCAGCTTCCTGTTTCGTCATCCTCGCGAGGGCGGGGATCCATCTCCCGGGTTTGCGCATCCGGTCAAGTCTGGAGATGGGTTCCCGCTGTCGCGGGAATGACGGTTGATTGGTGATCGCGAATGTACGGTTACAGGTCAATCAGCAGCCGCGTGGGATCCTCGATCGCTTCCTTGATGATCTTCAATGCGGTCACCGCTTCGCGACCGTCGATCAGGCGGTGGTCGTAAGACAGCGCGATGTACATCATCGGCCGGATCACGACTTCGCCGTTCACCGCGACGGGCCGATCCTCGATCCGGTGCAGGCCAAGCACGGCGGACTGCGGCGGGTTGATGATCGGGGTCGACATCAGCGATCCGAAGACGCCGCCGTTGGAGATAGTGAAGGTGCCGCCCTTCATGTCGTCCATGGTCAGCGTGCCGTCCTTGGCCTTCTTGCCATATTCCGCGATCGACTTCTCAATTCCCGCGAACGACAGCTTGTCGCAATCGCGGACCACGGGAACGACGAGGCCGTTGGGCGCCGACACCGCGACCGAGATATCGACGTAATCGTGATAGACGATTTCCTCGCCCTCGATGTAGGCGTTGGCCGATGGCACGTCCTTAAGCGCCAGGACCGAAGCCTTGGCGAAGAAGCTCATGAAGCCGAGGCGGATGCCGTGCTTCTTCTCGAACACGTCCTTGTATTTCGTGCGCGCCTCGATGACGGCCGTCATGTCGACATCGTTGAACGTCGTCAGCAGCGCGGCGGTGTCCTGAGCGGACTTGAGCCGGCGGGCGATCGTCTGGCGCAGGCGCGTCATCTTGACGCGCTCTTCGCGGCGTTCCCCGGTGGCCGAGGGGGCAGGGGCGGGTGTGCTGGTGGAAGCCGGCGTGGGCTCCGCAGTCTTCGCCTTGGCGGCGGCGATCACGTCTTCCTTGGTGATCCGTCCGTCCTTGCCGGTGCCGGTCACTTTGGCGGGATCGATCCCGTGTTCGAGCACCGCGCGGCGTACCGCGGGCGACAGCACCACAGCGGTATCGTCCGACGGGGCAGGGGCCGGAGAAGGCGACGGCGTCGGCGCTGGTGCCGGATCGCTATCCTTGCTGTCCGACTTGGCGGCGGGCTTGGCGGCGGGCGCGCCGCTGCCTTCCTCGATCGTCGCGATCACCGCATCGACGCCGACGGTATCGCCCTCGGCGAATTTGAGTTCGCCCATGACACCGCCCTGGGGGGCCAGCACGTCCACCGCGACCTTGTCGGTCTCGAGACTGGCGATGGCTTCATCTGCGGCCACTGCTTCGCCGGGTTGCTTGAGCCACTGGCCAATCGTGGCCTCGGACACCGATTCCCCGAGTGTGGGGACCTTGACTTCAGTCGACATGGTTTACTTCAAGCCTTCTGCTTGCGCCGGATTTCGGAACGGACGGAAAGGCCAAGCGCGTCCGCAACCAGTGCGGCTTGTTCGGCGGCATGGCGCTTGGCAAGACCGGTCGCGGGCGACGCCGCGGCGTTGCGACCGGCATACCGAACGCGCCCGATCTCAATGCCCGCCTGCTCGGCGGCTTCTTCGATTTGGGAGCCGACAAAGAACCAGGCGCCGTTGTTGCGCGGCTCTTCCTGACACCAGACGATATCCTCGAGATTCTTCATCCGCGAGAGGCGGAGCGCGAGCGGCTCGCCCGGGAACGGATACAACTGCTCGAGGCGGATGATCTGAACATCGTCGATCTCGGCGGCATCGCGTGCTTCCATGAGATCGTAAGCGACTTTGCCCGAGCACAGGATGACGCGGCGCGTGTCCTCGTCTTTGGCCGGTTTCACGTCCGACAGGATCCGGAAGAAGTGCCCTTCGCCGACGAAAGCGTCCTGGTTCGATTTCGCCATGGGATGGCGCAGCAGCGACTTCGGCGTCATGATGACGAGCGGCTTGCGGAACGGGCGGTGCATCTGCCGGCGCAGCACGTGGAAGTAATTGGCCGGGCTGGTGATGTTGCAGACCTGGATGTTGTCCTGCGCGCAGAGCTGAAGAAACCGCTCGAGACGCGCCGAGGAATGCTCCGGGCCTTGACCCTCGTAGCCATGCGGCAGCAAGAGCACGAGGCCGTTCGCGCGCAGCCACTTGGCTTCGGCGGCGGCGATGTACTGATCGATGATGATCTGGGCACCGTTGGCGAAGTCGCCGAACTGCGCTTCCCACAGCACCAGCGTCTTGGGATCGGCGCTGGCATAGCCATATTCGAATCCGAGCACGCCGTATTCGGACAGCGTCGAATCGAGCACTTCGAACCGCCCGTGCGGGACGCTGTTCAAAGGCACATACTTGTGCTCGTCGGTCTGGTCGATCCAGGCGGCGTGGCGCTGGCTGAACGTGCCGCGGCCCGAATCCTGACCCGACAGGCGCACGTTGTAGCCTTCCGAAACGAGGCTGCCGAACGCGAGCGCTTCGGCGGTCGCCCAGTCAAATCCGTCGGCATTCTTGAACATCTCGCGCTTGGCATCGAGCACGCGGTTCAAGGTGCGGTGGATCTTGAGGTCGTCGGGCACTGTGGTCAGCGTGCGGCCGAGGCTGTCGAACAGCTTCTGTTCGATGCCGGTCTGGATATTGCGACGCGCGCTTTCGGGATCGACCGGCTTGTTGAAGCCGCTCCAGTGCCCGCCGAACCAGTCGGCCTCGTTGGCCTTGTAGCTCTGGGATGCCTCGAACTGTTCTTCGAGGTATTCGACGAACTTCGCCTCCGTATCGGCGACGAAACCCGGCTCGATCACGCCTTCGTCCGCGAGCCGGGCGCCGTAGATCGCGCTGACGGCGGGATGCTTGCGGATCTTGTCGTACATCAAGGGCTGGGTGAAACTGGGCTCGTCGCCTTCGTTGTGGCCGAAGCGGCGATAGCACCACATGTCGATGACGATGTCGCGGCCGAACGTCTGGCGATAATCGATCGCGAGCTTGCAGCAGAAAGTCACGGCCGCCGGATCGTCGCCGTTGACGTGCAGGATCGGGGCCTGGACGCCCTTGGCGACGTCGGACGGATAGGGCGAGTTGCGCGCGAAGTTCGGCGTCGTGGTGAAGCCGATCTGGTTGTTGATCACGAAGTGGATGCAACCGCCGGTGTTATAGCCGCGCACGCCCGAAAGGCCGAAGCACTCCCAAACAATGCCTTGCCCCGCGAAAGCCGCATCGCCGTGGATCAGCACGGGCAGCACTTCCTTGTGAAGCGCACCTTCGCCGATGTCGGTGCCAATGTCGTCGCGCAGCGTCTGATAGGCGCGCACTTTGCCCAGCACCACCGGATCGACCGTCTCGAGGTGAGAAGGGTTGGGCATCAGGCTCATGTGAACCTTGGTCCCGTCGAACTCGCGGTCGGTCGAGGTGCCGAGGTGGTATTTCACGTCGCCCGATCCGCCGACGTCTTCGGGATTGGCGGTGCCGCCCGAGAATTCGTGGAAGATCACCTTGTACGGCTTGCCCATCACGTTCGCGAGGACGTTGAGGCGGCCACGGTGGGCCATGCCGTAGACGATTTCGCGAACGCCCAGCTGTCCGCCGTACTTGATCACCGATTCGAGCGCCGGAATCATCGACTCCCCGCCGTCGAGGCCGAACCGCTTGGTGCCGACGTACTTCTTGCCGAGGAACTTTTCGTACTGCTCGCCGCGGATCACAGCGGACAGGATCGCCTTCTTGCCGTTCGGCGTGAATTCGATCTCCTTGTCGGCGCCTTCCATGCGTTCCTGCAGGAAGCGGCGCTCTTCGACATCGGCGATGTGCATGTATTCGAGGCCGACGACGCCGCAGTAGTTGAGCCGCAGGATTTCCACGAGCTCACGAACGGTCGTCCATTCGAGACCAAGATTGCCGCCGATGAACACCGGGCGATCGAGCGCCGCTCCGGTAAAGCCATGGTATTCGGGGGTCAGGTCGCGCGGCAGTTCGCGGCTCGTCAGCCCGAGCGGATCGAGCTGCGCACCGAGGTGGCCGCGGACGCGGTAGGTGCGGATCAGCATCATCGCGCGGATCGAATCCGCGGCGGCTTCTTCGATCCGGCTTTCGTCGAGCGGGATGCCCGCCTTCTTGGCCGAACCGGTGATGTCCAGCTTGAGCGCCGTCGGATCGAGCGCCTGAGTCAGATCGTCTTCGAACGCGCCGCCGACTTGCGGCCAGTTGCCGCGCTGCCAGCTCGGACCCGGCTGGGGTTCGTCGGGGACAAAATCAAGATTTTCGTTGCCCATGGTCACGACCTTTCCGCGCCGCATCGCAGCGCAAATCGAGCAGATTGCCGACGGGCTTCAGACCATCGTACTACGATAAGGCCGGAGTCCGTCCGATTGTTTCGCCCCCGCGAAATACTATCAGGCAACTTCTTTCAGCAAACCTTCCAGAGTCACGCCCAGTTCCGAAGGCGAAGGCGAGACGCGGATGCCTGCCTCTTCCATCGCCGCGATCTTGTCTTCGGCGCCGCCCTGGCCGCCCGACACGATCGCACCGGCGTGACCCATGCGGCGTCCCGGAGGCGCCGTAAGGCCGGCGATGAAGCCGACCATTGGCTTCTTCCGGCCGCGCTTGGCTTCGTCCTTGAGGAACTGCGCCGCTTCTTCCTCGGCCGAACCGCCGATTTCACCGATCATGATGATCGACTTGGTCTCGTCGTCGGCCAGGAACAGCTCGAGCACGTCGATGAAGTTGGTGCCGTTGACCGGGTCGCCGCCGATGCCGACCGCAGTGGTCTGGCCAAGGCCCGCATTGGTGGTCTGGAACACGGCTTCATAGGTGAGGGTGCCCGAACGCGAGACCACGCCGACCGAACCCTTCGAGAAGATGTTGCCGGGCATGATGCCGATCTTGCACTCGTCCGGCGTGAGCACGCCGGGGCAGTTCGGCCCGATCACGCGCGACTTCGATCCCGTAAGGGCGCGCTTCACCGGGATCATGTCGAGCACCGGAATGCCCTCGGTGATGCAGATGATCAGCTCGATCTCGGCATCGATCGCTTCCAGGATCGCATCCGCCGCGCCCGCGGGGGGAACGTAGACGCAAGAAGCGGTCGCGCCGGTCGCGGCCTTGGCTTCGTGGACCGAGTTGAACTGCGGCAGACCGAGGTGCTCGGTGCCGCCTTTGCCGGGCGTGACACCCGCGACCATCTGCGTGCCGTAGTCGAGCGCGGCCTGCGTGTGGAAGCTGCCGGTCGAACCGGTCATGCCCTGGGTGATGACCTTGGTATTCTTGTTTACGAGGATCGACATGTTTTGGCTGTCCTGTTCCTGTCCTGGGGAGCTGCCTATCGAGGCAGGCTAACACGTGGGAGCGTCGGTGGCTGCAAACCCTATTTGGTCGCAACCGCCCGACCGCTGCAATCAGGCGAGGCTGTCGTCGATGCCCTTGCAGGCTGCGACCAGTTCCTTGACCGAGTCGATCGAAACCTGGAGGCCGGACTTGGCGGTCTCGTTCAGTTCGATCTCGATCACTTCCTCGACGCCGCCGGCGCCGATCTTCACCGGGACGCCAACGTAGAGATCGTCGACGCCGTACTGGCCGGTGAGGTGGGCGGCGCAAGGCAGGATACGCTTCTGGTCGAGAAGATAGCTTTCGGCCATGCTGATCGCCGAAGCGGCAGGCGCGTAGAACGCCGAACCAGTCTTGAGCAGACCGACGATCTCGCCGCCGCCACCTGCGGTACGCTTGACGATCGCGTCGATCTTTTCCTGCGTGGAGCGGCCCATCTTGATGAGATCGGGAACGGGGATGCCTTTAACGGTCGAATACTCGACGATCGGCACCATCGTATCGCCGTGGCCGCCAAGCACGAAGCTGGTGACGTCGCGCACCGAGACGCCGAATTCCCAGGCGAGGAAGGTCGAGAAGCGCGCCGAGTCGAGCACGCCCGCCATGCCGACCACCTTGTTGTGCGGCAGACCGGAGAACTCGCGCAGCGCCCAGACCATCGCGTCGAGCGGGTTGGTGATGCAGATCACGAACGCGTCGGGGCAGTTATTCTTGATGCCTTCGCCGACCGACTTCATCACCTTGAGATTGATGCCGAGCAGGTCGTCGCGGCTCATGCCGGGCTTGCGCGGCACGCCGGCGGTGACGATCACCACATCCGCGCCTGCGATGTCCGCATAGTCGTTGGTGCCGGTGATAGAGGCATCGAAGCCTTCCACCGGGCCGCACTGTGACAGATCGAGTGCTTTGCCCTGGGGAATACCTTCGGCAATATCGAAAAGGACGATGTCGCCCAATTCCTTCTTCGCCGCGAGGTGGGCGAGGGTACCGCCAATGTTGCCGGCGCCGATTAGGGCGATCTTCTTTCGAGCCATGGTTCGAATCGGTCCTTCACGCTTGGCGGGAAAGTCGTTGCCCATGGCCCCGTGCCGTCCCGCGGCAGGCAGGCGCCGTTCGTCTCGCGGGGTGCCCTAAGCGGGATTCCAAGGCATTGCAACCAAGAAACCACCCACCTTTGGACAGGCATGTCGTTATAATTGCTAATTATTCGCATTAGTAAATAAGCAGCCGTGCGACTTCGGTGTCGTTCGGTCGCTAGCTTTGCGATGAAGACTTGCGGGCCGCCTTGCGCGACAGGCTCGCGGCCATTCTCCGGTCGAAAGTCCGGCAGATCTCCAGCCACTTTCGGAACGAGGGTTCGTCCCGATCCATCATCGCTTCCACCGCTTCGCGCTGGACCGCATCCGGTGCCGAGAGACCATGGCGCGCGAAATAGCGCAGAGCCGTCTTTAGCGTCGACGAATACTCGGTGTCGAAATCATTATCGTTGGCAGCGGAAAGATTGGCTGTCGTGGGTCTCCATGGAAGGTTGCGAAATCGCCGCCGGTTCCTCGCCATGGCAAATCGAATGGTCATGCTGCTTTGCGCCCCGTCTCTTTTCGTACGAATTGTCGTTATGAGACAGAGGGTAAGCGCAGCCGGCCTAAGCCTTGATGCAAAATTTTGGTTGCCGATGCGTTCACTATTTCACACGCAACGCAATCAGGATGTGGGGCTGGAAATCCACTTGCCGCTGTTGCGGTATTTTTCGCGAATGGCCGTTGCTTCCGGCAAGTTTCCCGCCTTGTAGCGGGCATCGCCGCCGGCTTCGCGTTGTTGCGCGGTGTAGCGCGGCGGCTCGGTCGCGGGGGGCGGCACAGTCTCCGGAGTGGCTTTTGCGATCGGGGCTGGCTCGGGCTCAGTGGCGGCAAAGGCATTCTGCACGCCGATCGGATCGAGCGCCTTTGCTTCGGCAAGCGTGGCGACACTGTCATCCCGGCGGTGCGGGGCCGCAATTGGCTCGCCACCAAAATAGGCAAAGCGGAATGCACCGGGCGCGCCGGCACCGCCGCGGAAGCTGTAGAAGCGGTGCGCGCCGATCGTGCTGAGGTAGTGCAGGCTGGGCGCCCAATAAGGATGGACCTGGACGGTGTGGTAATGCGTCGCGAGCCCTACGGGCGCGAACACCGCTCCTGCCAGCGCCGCATCGGCGACCGCGCGGGCACGGTACCAGAACATCGGGGAGGGCTTGCGCGCCAGGGAGCCGTCACAGGTAAACGAGAATTGGCAGCCCGTCGTCCGTTCGGAGCCTTGATAGACCACACCGCACACGGTGTTGGGATAAGCGGCATGCGCGACGCGGTTGAGGACGACCTGGGCGACTGCCCGTTGGCCGGCATCGGCTTCGCTGGCCGCTTCGTAATAGATCGCCGCGGTCAGGCACTGTTCGGCCCGGCGGCGATCGACCCCGCTGTTGTCTACGCGCATGGCCCGCGCGATGGGCCCGGTCAGGCTATCGCTATCGGAAGAGGTGGGTTCGGCATCGGAATGAATGCCTTCGCCGAGCTTTACCACCGGCTCTTCCAGCTCGAGATAGTAGAAGGCGGAACCCGGAAAGCTGCTTCCGGCCTGCTCGAAGGGCATTGGCTGCACGTCCGAATTGGCATTCACCGCATCGCCGATATTGAAGCGATCCCAGTCTTGCGGGGCGGCGAAGGCCGGAAGCGCGACCGCTCCGGCCAGAGCCAGCGCCCACGTGGGACGGGGGCGACCGGCCTGACGAACCCCGCGACCACGACCGCGCGCAAACCGCGCGGAAAAGTCGCGCGGCCTCGGTTCGTGGTCGTAGTCGGTCGTCTCGGTCATTGCATCCTTATCGGGCTGGGCGGCAGGCACTGCCGGTATCGCAAGCGCTTCCGAGGCGCAGCAGCGGAATCCCGAGCGTGTCGAAGCGGCACAACATGACGATATAGGATGAACGGGTTAACAAGATCGTGCGCACGCGTGTCCAGGCAACCCCGGCGCTGATTGGGCCCTAAGTCGAGCGGGTGTGAATCCATTCCAGGAGCGCGCCCATGCAGTCCCTCCCAAGTTGCGCGCAGCGCTCCGGGCTCCAGCCCTGCCTGGGATCCGGCGTGGCATCGTGATCCTTGAACGGCATTTCGAGCGTCATCGACACACAGCCGAAGCGTTCGGCAAGCTGATTGGTCGACATCGCGAGATTGCCCTTGCCTGGCGATGCTGCCGGATAGCCGAGCCGGGTCTGGAAATCGGGCGTTCGCCGGTCGAGGATGGTGCGATACAGCGCATAGCCTTCCGATTGCTCGGCCTTAAGCGACGGGATGCCCTCGAACCCGGCCAGGAAATTGCCGGGAATCGCTTCGTCGCCATGTACGTCCATGGCAAAATCGACGCCGGTGGCATCCATGGCATCCCGGATCGCGAGCACTTCGGGCGATCTCTCCGCGGACGGTTCGCCCCATTCGCGGTTGAGGTTCGTCCCGATGGCGTTGGTGCGCAAGTGTCCGCGCACCGAACCGTCGGGATTGCAATTGGGCACGAGGTGCAACCGGCACAGCCGCCGCAATTCACGTCCGACGCTCGATGCCGGATCGCACAGCAGGTCGAGCGCGCCTTCCATCCACCATTCGGCCATCGATTCCCCCGGATGCTGGCGCGCGTAGAGCCAGATCTGCAGAGGCCCGGTTCCCATCTCGATTGCGTCGATCGGTCGCCCGTCCAGCGACATGCCCAAGCAGCGATAATCCACGTCCGGTTGCGTAGCCGAGCGCGAAATGAGATCGTGATGCCGCTCGAGAGAATAGGGCGCAAAATACGCGAACCAGGCGATGTCGCTCGTCGGGGTGTAGCGGATCGTCAGAGTGCCGCCATCGGTCTTGTCGTCCCAGTGCGTGTCGGTTCGGCCCCAATAGATCCGATCCTCCGACACGCAAGCGCGGTAGTTGGGCCAGCCCATCGGATAGGCAGAGCCGTTTAGCCCGGTGATCCGCAAGGTCATTTCGCGACCCTTGGCTCCCGCGACGCGGAAGTGGAACCACTGGAAGAAGTCCGACCCCTCATCCTTGCGGATCGCCAGAATCGCGCTCTGCTCGTCGGTGGAAAGAACTTCGATGTTGCCGGAATCGAACGCGGAAGAAATGTGCAGCACTGTCATTCGACGTAGATAGTTTCCCCGGACTGGCCCGGAAAGGCCTTGAACAGCGCTTCGGCCAGACGGCTTGCGCCGAGCGAGGTTTCCGCCATGGGGGAATCGGCTTTGACCATGAAGCGCGAACGTCCCTCCCAGATGGCTTGCCCGCTGACCCGGTCGCGGATGGTCACGCGCATTTCGGTTTCGACCTGCTCCGGTGGCGGACCCGACAAGTCGATGCCCACTCCGACCCCGACGCCCGAGCCGAAGCCGCCGGTCCCGCCGCCGATCCCGACCGAGACCGGGCCACGTCGGCGCTGCGGGCTCAGCATGGCGCGACTGATGCCGAGCTCTGCGATCTGTCCTCCCGGTACGTCCGCGGGTGCATAACCGATCCGCTGCAGTTCGCGGCGCACGGCTGCGGCGTAGGTCGCGAATTCGATGCTCGCGCCGTCTTCTCCGGGCGCCGCGACCACGGTGATCGGACCACTGGCGCGGGATTGCGCCTCAGGCAGATGAAAGCGCGTGACCTCCACCGGGCCGACGGGCGCGACGCAGGCCGATGTCAGAAGCAGGGCCGAAACGCTTGCGATCTTGATGATGGACTTCATATATTCCTCTCCGCGCCAGGGGGCAGGGCGGCGTTTCGCTCAGTCTGGAACCGCGCGTCGCACGATGCAAGCAGCAGCGAAGGCAGCGGGTGAGTGCTTGACTTACCCACCATTGCCGCGTACCCGCGCGCCTTCGAATTTCCGGCGGTCGGAACCGCCAAAAGAGACGAGACCCACAATGAAGATTCGTAACAGCCTCAAGTCGCTCAAGGGCCGCCATCGCGACAATCGCGTGATCCGCCGTCGTGGCCGCACGTACGTGATCAACAAGACCAATCGCCGCTTCAAGGCTCGCCAGGGCTGATCGTACGTCGTTCCCGTTCGGCGGGAACACCTGGCGGACGGTCTGCGATTGCGACAGCGTGAAGGCCCCCGCCCAATTGCGGGGGCTTTTGTCGTGTCCGAAGTGAATTCATCGCAGCGCATCGAGGCGGTCGTCTTCGACGTGGGGCGCGTGCTGATCCGGTGGGATTTGCGCGCGCTTTACGCCAAGCTGATTCCCGATCCCGAGCGGCTCGAATGGTTCCTGGCGCACGTCGTCACGGAAGCCTGGCATGCCGAGCACGATGCCGGACGCGATCTCGCGGAGATGGTGGCGGCGCGCAAGCTGCAGTTTCCCGATTGCGCCGATCTGATCGACGCCTATGCGACGCGGTTCCTCGAATCCATCCCCGGCCCGGTGCAGGGCACGCATGAACTGGTGCGCCGGCTCGATGCGCGCGGGGTGCCGCTTTACGCAATCACCAACTTCGCGAGCCCCTTCTGGGCCGAATTCCGACCGACCGATCCGGTGTTCGATCGGTTTCGCGACATCGTCGTATCCGGGGAAGAGAAAGTCGCGAAGCCCGCAGCGCGTATTTTCGAGATCGCCGTGGACCGGTTCGGTCTCGCGCCCGGCGCGATGCTGTTCATCGACGACAATCACGACAACATCGTGGCGGCACGGACCCTGGGCTGGAACGTCCATCACTTCCACAATGCGGACCAGCTCGAGGATGATCTCGTAGCTCGCGGGCTGCTCTGAACCATAGCGTATCGTAAACGCCGCTGCGTGCCGGCGGGCGGCCCCGGACACGACTTCCAGTCTTTTTTCGCGGATGCAGCGCAACCCGCTTGGCAAGGCCGTGCACATTGTGCACTTATAGCGCCAGACGGGAGTTTAAATGACATCGACGCCAGCGCCGAAGTACGATGAAATGTTTAACGCGGACGGATCCGTCCGGCCTGCCTATGCCGACTATCGCGAGTGGTTCGATGCTCAGGACAGCAACTGGCTGAAGCGGCAGGACGCGGAGGCTGAGCGCTTCTTCCGCCGCGTTGGCATTACTTTCAACGTCTATGGGGAAGATGACGCCGAGGAGCGGCTGATCCCGTTCGACATGATCCCCAGGATCATCACCGCGCGCGAATGGCGCAAGCTGACGCGCGGGATCGAACAGCGGGTGCGGGCGCTCAACGCCTTCCTGCAGGACTTGTATCACCGGCAGGAAATCATCAAGGCGGGCCGGCTGCCGATCCATTACTTGCGCGACAACGAAGCCTTCCTCACGCAGATGATCGGCTTCACGCCGCCGGGCGGCGTCTACACCCACATCGTCGGTATCGATCTCGTGCGCACCGGTCCCGATGAGTTCGTCGTGCTCGAGGACAACGCCCGTACGCCATCGGGCGTCTCGTACATGCTCGAGAACCGCGAAACGATGATGCAGATGTTTCCGGAACTGTTCACCCGGATTCCGGTGCGGCCCGTGTCGGACTATCCGCGCCGCCTCGCGCGCTCGCTGCGGGCCTGTGCGCCGACATGCGCGGCCGATCGGCCGGTCGTCGCAGTGCTCACGCCCGGCATTTACAACTCGGCGTACTTCGAACACGCCTTCCTCGCCGACGAGATGGGCGCCGAACTGATCGAGGGCAGCGATCTGCGGGTAATGGACGGCCGCGTGCAGATGCGCACCACGACCGGCTATACCCCGGTCGACGTCATCTATCGCCGGGTGGACGACAATTTCCTCGATCCGCTGTCGTTCAATCCCGACAGCATCCTGGGGATACCCGGGATCATGGACGTCTACCGTTCGGGCGGCGTCACGATCGCCAACGCACCGGGCACCGGCATCGCCGACGACAAGGCACTGTATACGTTCATGCCCGATATCGTCGAATTCTACACCGGCGAGAAGCCGATCCTCCAGAACGTCGAGACCTGGCGCTGTATTGAGGAAGACTCGCTCAAATACGTGCTCGACAACCTGCAGGACCTGGTCGTCAAGGAAGTGCACGGCTCGGGCGGCTACGGCATGCTGATCGGCCCAGCGGCCTCGAAGAAGGAGCTGGCCGAGTTCGAAGCGAAGCTGCGGGCAAAACCGGAAAACTACATCGCGCAGCCGACGCTTTCGCTTTCGACCGTACCGATCTTCACCAAGGAAGGTCTCGCGCCGCGCCACGTCGACTTGCGTCCCTTCGTGCTGGTTTCGCCCGAAGGGATCGACATCACGCCCGGCGGCCTCACCCGCGTTGCGCTCAAGAAGGGCTCGCTGGTGGTCAATTCCTCGCAAGGGGGCGGGACCAAGGATAGCTGGGTGCTCGACGAATAATGCTGGGACGGTCTGCTACTGGGGTCTTCTGGATGGCCCGCTACCTCGAGCGCGCCGAAAACTCGGCCAGGCTCATCGACGTCGGCTTCCATCTCGCGTTGACGCGAGGCGATCGCTCGCAGCAGGAAGAAGAATGGAAGTCGGTCCTCAAAACCACGGGCCAGATCCACGACTATTCCGCAAAGTTTAGCGACTTCGTCGGTCCTCAGGTGTTCAACTACCTGCTGCGCGACAAGGATAATCCGGCCAGCGTCCTGCAGATGATCGAATCCGCGCGAACCAATGCGCGGATGGTTCGCACCAGCATCACCGACGAAGTCTGGGAAGCGATCAACGAAACCTGGATGACCTTGCGCGAGCTGATGGCCCGGCCCGTGCGGGAGACCAATCTCGGCGAAGTGTTGTCGACCATCCGTCGGCAGACCACCCTCGTACGCGGCGCGATGGACGGCTCGATGCTGCGCAACGACGTGTTCAATTTTGCCCGAATCGGGACCTTCATCGAACGCGCCGACAGCACGGCGCGCATCCTCGACGTGAAGTACTACGTCTTGTTGCCATCGGTGGCCTGGGTCGGCTCCAGCCTCGACAACGTGCAGTGGGACACGTTGCTGCGCTCGGTCGCGGGCGATCGTGCTTACTCCTGGCTCAACGCCGGCAAGATGGATCCGCGAGACATCGCCAAGTTCCTGATCCTCGACGGTCGCTTCCCTCGCAGCCTTGCGTTCTGTTACGACAAGGTCCGCTCGAACATGGCGGGCCTCGCGATGCAGTACGGCGGCGAGACCGAAGCCCACGAATTGCTGCGCGATGCCGGAGCCCAGCTCCACCAGATCACGATCGAGGAAATCTTCGATCGCGGCCTGCACGAGTTTCTGCAGAGCGTCATCAACAAGACCAACCGCATCGGCGAATGCATCGCCTCCGAATATCGCTTCGTGACATAGGACAGCGCCAGTGGATCTCGCGATCTCGCACAGCACTCGATACATTTTCGCGCACCCTGTGCAGCACGGGTTGCAGCGCTTGCGGTTGCGTCCGAAGTCGACGCACGGGCAGGAAGTGCGCGACTGGCAGATGGATTTCGAAGGCGGGTACCCGCAGGCCGAGTACGACGATCAGAACAACAACCATGTGGTGCTGATCACGATCGAGCCCGGGGTCACCGAAATGGCCGTCACCTGCAAGGGGCTCGTCACCACCGTAGACAAGTCGGGCGTGATCGGTGAGCACGTCGGACATATGCCGCTGTGGTGCTTCCTGCGGCCGACTTCGCTGACCCGCGCGGGGTTGCGTGTCCGCAATCTGGTCGCCGGGCTGGACGCGGATAAATCTGATAAGCTCGGCTTTCTGCACACGCTGTCCGCCGCGATCAGCGATGCGGTCGAATACGTACCGGGATCGACTACGACGGAGACGAGCGCGGAGCAGGCGCTCGTCAATGGCCGCGGCGTTTGCCAGGACCACGCGCATATCTTCATCAGCGCCGGGCGACTGCTCGACATTCCGATGCGCTACGTCGGCGGCTATCTGAAGATGGACGACCGGATCGAACAGGAGGCCGGGCACGGCTGGGCGGAAGCCTGGGTGGAGGGCCTCGGTTGGGTCGGCTTCGATATCTCCAACAAGATGTGCCCGGACGAACGCTACGTTCGCGTCGCGACCGGCTGCGATTACTCCGAAGCCGCGCCGGTCAAAGGGATCGATGTCGGTGCTGGGGAAACCGAAATGGAAGTCCATTTATCGGTTGAGCAGAAAATGGTAAGTCAGCAGCAACAACAAGGCTCTGATGGTCAGCAGCAGTCGCAAGGCGGCTGAGTCGCGGTTGAGGCCGGACGATCCGCGTGCCCGATCGGGCGTCGCGCTTTACGAATAAAGGCTCACTGTAATGACATACTGCGTCGGCATGATTCTCGAACGCGGGCTCGTGATGATGAGCGATACGCGCACCAATTCGGGTGTCGACAACATCTCGGTATTTCGCAAGATGTTCCAGTGGTCGATCCCGGACGAACGGATCATCACGATCATGACCGCGGGCAATCTTGCCACGACGCAAGCGGTCGTCAGCCAGCTCGAGGAGCGCAACAAGGCGCCTTCGGAGCGGCAGAATTCGCTGCTCGAGGCGGAAACCATGTTTCAGGTGGCGACCATCGTCGGCGATCTGCTGCGCGACGTCATCGCGCTGCGCGCCAGCGACAATGGCCACAGCGGCTCCGGTCCGTTTGGTGCCTCGATCATCGTCAGCGGCCAGATCAAGGGCATGGAACCGCGCCTGTTCCTGGTCTATCCGGAAGGCAACTTCATCGAGGCCAGTTTCGACACGCCTTTCTTCCAGATCGGGGAAACCAAGTACGGTCGCCCGATCCTGATCCGCGGATACGATCGCGAAATGTCGTTCGAGGATGCGATCAAGCTGCTGATGGTCTCGTTCGATTCGACGTTGAAAGCCAACCTTTCGGTGGGTCTCCCGCTCGATCTGCTGGTGGTGGAGCGCGATCAGTTCGTGCCGCTGCACGAACGGCGCATCGATGCGACCGATCCGTACTTCCAGGCGATCTCGACCGGCTGGGGCGAGGCGCTCAAGCAAGCGTTTCTCGCGCTGCCCAATTACCATATCGAGCCGCAGCAACCGGCGGACGATATGCCGCGAGTCGCCGAGACGGCCTGATTCGCGCTGTCGACGGCCTGCAATCAGCGCTGGCTGCACCGCAAATCGATGATGCGCGACTGCAGGTACGTTACCGAGCCGCCTTCGCGCGCGATCTCTTCCTCTATGCAGGCCTCGCGTGACGTCGAAGAACTGCGCGATTCCCCTCTCAGCAGACGGTCGACTTCGCGCACTTCGCGCTGTTCGATCTGGGTCAGGTCCTGCAATTGCCGGCGCCCGTTCGCGATCGCGATATAGTTGTTGATCGCGCGCACTTCGTTGAGGACCTGTGCGGCGGCAGGCAACGGTAACGCCACTATGGCGGCAGCGACGAGGGCGGCGATCATTCGCATGAGAGGGTCTCCCGCAAAGGCACGTTCCGGTGATCGTCGACAGCGTGTCCGCAAGCCGCTGCACCGGGCCTGAACCGTTATGGTTGATGGGCGGGCAGGGCTTAGACGAGCTCCCGCAGACACCACGGTATGCGTCAACGACAGAAGTCCGCAGCGTCCGCTTCGAGGTGGAAATGGTTGCGGTGGGCGGCGTTGTATTCCGGGCCCAGCGTGGTGCCGAAGCGCTTGCAGGCGCTGCGGTGGACGATCCGCAGGAAACGCCGCTCGTCGCTCGTGCCGTTGGACCAATCGTCGAGGACGCTGATCCGGCGACCATCGGCCAGCACGAAAGCGGCCACGTCGATGGCGTTGGCTTTGGCATGGCCGGAAAGCCGGCTCGTGCCGGCGACGGTGCGGCAGCTATAGCTGCCCATCGTTTCGATCCGAGCCAAGGGGCTACCCAGAATTTGCCGGGCAGCGCGGTCGACGCCGAAGCGGGCCCAGCCCGCGAAGGCGCTCGCAGCGGGACACGTGACGGGCCCCAGGTTAGACAAAGTGAATTGCGCGGCATCGCCTTGCAGGCTGGCCAGCTGGACCGATCCGAGAATCGAACAACCCCCGCCGGTATAGCGATCGGGCAGGGGGGTGAAATTCGCGCGGGTCATTCCGAGCTCGGCCAGGCACTGCCGTGTCTCGGGCCGCGGTGAGGTGACGCGAGTCGACTGCCGAACGCTGTCGCGCTTGCTGCCGCCCGACACCTTGGGAATGTCGAGGCAACCGCTCAGCGCTGCCAGAAGCGGGAGTAGGATGAGGCACTTGCGCATGGCGTTAGCCTGTCATCGGATAGTTAACGTTACCTTTCAATGCGTGCCGAGAATGTCTTTCGGACTATGGGACTTTGCGGATTTCCGGGTCCCTTCTCAGATAGTTGGGGCGGTGTCGTGACACAAAAGTGCTGCCTTCTGGTTCGCCGCTGAACATACTTTTGCCACTTCCAGCATGACGGGTTCGCGGGGGAGGATGGAGGGGCGCGCGCAGGTCGCCGCGCGGCCGGTTCGGCCAAGACTTTGCCCAAGACTTTGATTGACATCTCGTGGGACGAACCTAAGTGCGGCGACGGGCCACGCGGTCCCAACGCCGCGCGAGCTCTCTGCGAGGAGAGTCTTAAATGACTGATATTACGAAGCCGGCGCGCAATCCCGCGCGTCCTTATTTTTCTTCCGGTCCCTGCGCCAAGCCGCCGGGATATTCCCCCGAAAAGCTGGCCACGCAATCGCTGGGTCGCTCGCACCGCGCAAAGATCGGCAAGTCCCGGCTTGCCTACTGCATCGATCTGATGCGCGAGGTGCTCGAGCTTCCCGAGACGCACCGGATCGGCATCGTTCCGGGCTCGGATACCGGCGCTTTCGAAATGGCGATGTGGACCATGCTTGGGGCGCGCGGCGTGACGACGCTGGCTTGGGAAAGCTTCGGCGAGGGCTGGGTGACCGACGCGGTCAAGCAGCTCAAGATCGATCCTACCGTGATCCGCGCCGACTATGGCGAGCTTCCCGATTTGTCGCAGGTCGACTGGAGCACCGACGTGCTCTTCACCTGGAACGGCACTACCTCGGGCGTCCGCGTTCCCAACGCCGACTGGATCCCGGCGGACCGCGAGGGCCTGTCCTTCGCCGATGCCACCAGCGGCGTGTTCGCCTACGACATCGATTGGTCGAAGATCGATGTCGCGACGTTTTCCTGGCAGAAAGTGCTGGGCGGCGAGGGCGGCCATGGCGTGCTGATCCTCGGTCCCCGCGCGGTCGAACGGCTGGAAAGCTACACCCCGGCATGGCCGTTGCCCAAGGTCTTCCGCCTCACCAAGGGCGGCAAGCTGACCGAAGGCGTGTTCAAGGGCGAGACGATCAACACGCCCTCGATGCTCGCCGTCGAGGATGCGATCTTTGCGCTAGAATGGGCGAAAGGGCTGGGTGGTCTTCAGGGGCTCAAGGCGCGCTCGGATGCGAACGCCGCCGCGCTCGACACGATCGTGGCGGAGCGGGACTGGCTCGGCCACCTCGCCACCGATCCGGCAAGCCGTTCGAAGACGTCCGTCTGCCTGACCGTCGAGGGCGCGGATGCCGACTTCATCAAAAAGTTCGCGAAGCTGCTTGAAGATGAAGGCGCGGCTTACGACGTCGCCGGCTATCGCGACGCGCCCCCGGGCTTGCGCATCTGGTGCGGCGCCACGGTCGAGACGCAGGACATCGTCGACCTCGGCCCCTGGCTCGACTGGGCCTACGCCACCGCGAAAGCGGCCTGACTCAACGAATTGCGTCACCCCGGACTTGATCCGGGGTCCCGCTATCTCTTCACCGCCCGCGATCCAAGCGGGACCCCGGATCAAGTCCGGGGTGACGGAGTACCCGATATGACCAAACCCCGCGTCCTCATCTCCGACAAGATGGACCCCAACGCCGAACGTATCCTCAAGGAAGGCGGCTGCGACGTCGACGTCATCACCGGCGAGACGCCCGAGCAGCTGATCGCACGCATTGGCGATTACGACGGCCTCGCGATCCGCTCCTCGACCAAGGTCACGGCCGAAGTGCTCGCCGCCGCCAAGAACCTCAAGGTGATCGGCCGCGCAGGCATCGGCGTCGACAACGTCGATATTCCCGCGGCCTCGTCGCAAGGCGTAGTGGTAATGAACACGCCGTTCGGCAACTCGATCACCACGGCCGAACACGCCATCGCGCTGATGTTCGCCGTCGCCCGCCAGATCCCGGATGCCAACGAGCAGACGCAGGATGGCAAATGGCCCAAGAACGCCTTCATGGGCGTCGAACTGACCGGCAAGACGCTCGGCCTGATTGGCGCGGGCAACATCGGCTCGATCGTTGCGAGCCGGGCGCTGGGGCTGCGGATGAAGGTCGTCGCCTTCGATCCGTTCCTCACCCCTGAGCGGGCCGTGGAACTGGGCGTTGAAAAGGCGGATCTCGACACGCTGCTGGCGAAGGCCGACTTCATCACGCTGCACACGCCGCTGACCGACCAGACGCGCAACATCCTCTCGGCCGAAAATCTGGCGAAAACCAAGAAGGGCGTGCGCATTGTCAATTGCGCGCGCGGCGGTTTGATCGATGAGGCCGCGCTCAAGGAAGGGCTTGAATCCGGCCACATCGCCGGGGCGGCCCTCGACGTGTTCGCGAACGAACCGGCGAAGGATTCGCCGCTGTTCGGCACGAAGAACTTCATCTGCACGCCGCACCTCGGCGCTTCGACCAGCGAGGCGCAAGTCAACGTCGCGCTGCAGGTCGCCGAGCAGATTGCCGACTATCTCGTCAATGGTGGCATCACCAATGCGCTCAATGTGCCTTCGCTGTCCGCCGAGGAAGCGCCGAAACTGCGCCCGTACATGTCGCTCGCCGAGAAGCTCGGCAGCCTCGTTGGGCAGCTCGCGCATGGCAACCTCGACAAGATCTCGATCGAGGTGGAGGGCGATGCCGCGCAGCTCAATCAGAAGCCGATCACGGCTGCTGTGCTCGCCGGGATGATGAAGCACTACTCGCAGGCCGTGAACATGGTGAACGCGCCGTATCTCGCCAAGGAGCGCGGCATCGACGTGCGCGAAGTGCGCCACGATCGCGAGGGCGTCTATCAGACGCTGGTCCGGGTGACCGTTGCGACCAGCCAGGGTGATCGCTCTGTCGCCGGCACCCTGTTCGGGGCTGACAACCCGCGCCTCGTCGAGATCTTCGGCATCGGCATCGAAGCCGAACTTGAAGGCGATATGCTCTATATCGTCAACGAGGACGCGCCTGGCTTCATCGGCTCCATCGGGTCGCTGCTGGGCGAGAACGGCATCAACATCGGCACCTTCCATCTCGGCCGCCGTGTCGCTGGTGGCGAAGCTATCCTGCTGCTGTCGATCGACGGCTCGATTTCGCAGGAACTTGTCAAGCAGGCCTGCGATCTGCCTGGGGTGAAGCTGGTCAAGCCACTCGCGTTCTGATCACGCTGCCTTCCTTTGCCGGGCCGGGGTTCGACTCCGGCCCGGCTAGCCGCTAAAGGCCCCACCGCCATGCCGGATAACGATCGCGATCTTCTGCCCGAAGGACTGGGAGACAGGCTGCCGCGCAGCGCCGCCGCTGCAAGCCGCGTGCGCCGCGCCGCGCTCGATGTTCTATCCGGGCACGGATACGAACGCGTCGAAACGCCGATGATCGAGTTCGAGCGGTCGATGGCCTCGCGCATGGCCGGCGTCCAGCCGCAGCGCATGTTCCGCTTCGTCGATCCGCTGAGCCTGCGCACCCTGGCGCTGCGATCGGACATCACGGCTCAAGTCGCGCGGATCGCCGCGACCGGGCTTGGCGGGCTCTCCAGGCCGCTGCGGCTGAGCTATGCGGGTCAAGTCGTCACGATCAAGGGCGATGGCCTCGATCCGGTTCGCGAACGCCTGCAATTGGGCGCGGAACTGGTCGGAAACGATTCGGTCGCGGCCGCTGCGGAAATCGTCACGGTCGCCATCGAGGCGCTGCAGGCGGCCGGGGCCACCGGTATCTCGATCGATTTCACGCTTCCCGATCTTGTGGATACGCTGGCGGCGGAAGCCATGCCGCTCGGCGCCTCGCAAATCGAGGCGGTGCGGCGCGAGCTCGATTCCAAGGATGCGGGTGGTTTGGTCGAGGCTGGCGGCAAGGACTACCTGCCGCTGCTGTATTCGGTGGGACCCTTCGAAACCGCGATCGAGCGGCTGGCTGCCTTCGATGTCGGCGGCGCGCTGGCAAGCCGGATCGCCGGTCTTCGCGAAATTGCGGAGCGGGTTGGCAACAAGGCCCGCATCACGCTCGACCCGTCCGAGCGGCATGGGTTCGAGTACCAGTCCTGGTTCGGGTTCACTATCTATGCCCAAGGCGTTGCCGGGGCGCTCGGCCGGGGCGGGACCTACCGCATCCTCGGCATCGACGAGCCTGCAATTGGCTTCTCTCTCTATCCTGATCCGCTGATCGATGCGCTCGCGGCGCGGATCGGCGAGGACAAGGTCCTCTTCCTCCCGCTGGGCCACGATGCAGCGGTTGCCGAAAGGCTGCGCGCGATCGGCTGGCGGACTCGCGCGGCCCTGGGCGAGAGCGACGATGCGGTCGCGCTGGGCTGTTCGCATCGGCTAGAGGGCGTGGACGCCGTGGAAATCGCCTGATCGTCCCGCTGGCGGATCCCTTTGCCGGCTTGATGACCTTTGCGCGCGCCTTCACCGCCAGAGATTGGCTCCGCGTACGGTGTTGCCGCAGCCGGTCGCTTCGCCTAGGGCGCGCCGGGTCGGAATTTCGAAGGAAACTTAGGCTTGGCCAATGTAACCGTGATCGGCGCCCAGTGGGGCGATGAAGGCAAGGGCAAGATCGTCGACTGGCTGGCAAGCCGCGCCGATGCCGTCGTGCGGTTCCAGGGCGGTCACAATGCGGGCCATACCCTGGTGGTCGGCGAGCAGGTCTATAAGCTGAGCCTGCTGCCTTCGGGCATCGTGACGGGCACGCTGTCGATCATCGGCAATGGCGTGGTGCTCGATCCCTGGGCGCTGAAAGCCGAAGTCGAGAAGCTCGAAGGGCAGGGCGTTTCGATCACGACCGAGAATTTCGCGATTGCCGACAACTGCCCGCTGATTCTGCCCGTCCACCGCGAGCTCGATGGCCTGCGCGAGGGGGCCGCGGGCTCGGGCAAGATCGGTACGACCGGGCGCGGCATCGGCCCCGCTTACGAGGACAAGGTCGGGCGCCGCGCGATCCGCGTTTGCGATCTTGCTCACCTCGACCATCTGGAACCCCAGCTCGATCGGCTTTGCGCGCACCACGATGCGCTGCGCGCCGGCTTCGGTGAACCGCCGATCGACCGGGCGGGCTTGATCGAGGCGCTGCGCGAGATCGCGCCGTTCGTGCTGCAATATGCGCAGCCCGTTTGGAAGCGCCTCAAGAAGGTGCGCAAGGCCGGCGCGCGCATCCTGTTCGAAGGCGCACAGGGCGTGCTGCTCGACGTCGATCACGGCACTTATCCCTTCGTCACCAGCTCGAACACCGTCAGCGGCACGGCGGCGAGCGGATCGGGGCTGGGACCGTCTGCCACGGGCTTCGTGCTGGGCATCGTCAAGGCCTATACGACGCGGGTCGGCTCGGGTCCGTTCCCGACCGAGCTGGAGGACGATACCGGCCAGCGGCTCGGCGAGCGCGGGCACGAATTCGGCACGGTCACCGGACGCAAGCGCCGCTGCGGCTGGTTCGACGCGGTGCTGGTGCGCCAGTCCTGCGCGATCTCCGGCGTCACTGGTATCGCGCTCACCAAGCTCGACGTGCTCGACGGGTTCGAGACGATCAAAGTGTGCACCGGCTATCGGCTGAATGGGAAGGTTCTCGACTATTTCCCAAGTCACGCCGCCGATCAGGCCGCGGTCGAGCCGATCTACGAGGAAATGCAAGGCTGGCAGGAGACCACCGCCGGCGCACGATCCTGGGCCGATCTGCCGGCGCAGGCGATCAAATATATCCAGCGCGTGCAGGAACTGATTGAGACGCCCGTCGCACTGGTCTCGACGAGCCCGGAGCGCGAGGATACGATCCTCGTTCGCGACCCCTTCCAGGACTGACTCGATGCACCTCCTCCGCCTCGCTCCGCTCGCTTTGTTGGCCAGCGCGGGCGGCGCGGCGGCTCAGGAGGAAGTGCCGGGCGCGCTGCTCGCCAATCATGTCGTGGTCGACAAGAGCGCGCGCACGCTGACGGCTTACGCCGACGGAACGCCGCTGCGCGTGATCGAGGGGATCCAGCTGGGTGATGCGCCTGACGGTCCCAAGCGGTTCCAGGGCGACGAACGCACGCCCGAAGGCCGCTACGAGATCGACTGGGGCAATCCGCAAAGCGCCTATACGCTGTCCCTGCATGTGTCGTATCCGAATGCCGCCGATACGGCCTATGCCGCGTCTTTCGGCCGAAGTGCCGGGGGTATGATCATGATTCACGGACAGCCGACCGGCATGGCGGGGCGCATGCGGGGGGACTGGACCGATGGTTGCATCGCCGTCTCCAACGAGGAGATCGCATGGCTCTGGCAAGTGGTGCCCGATGGCGCGACGATCGATATCTTGCCGTGAGATTGGGATGTCTTGAGGAGCCCCGGACACATCTCGCCCGTCACCCAACCCGCTCGGGCTGAATGGATCTAACCACTTGGAAGTCTAGAGCTTGAGGCCTCGACCTCAAAAATCGATGGCTATGCCTTTTTTCACCCAGTCGCCGTAGCGGGTGGGGGAAAGGCCATCCGGATCGGCTTCGTCTTCCGGCGCTTTTTCCGGGCGCGGCGCCGGTTCGTCGCTCCAGTGTGCAGGCTTCTCGAAAGTGGCGGGGCGCCTTGTTGCTCGCTGAGTCATGAGATGGATGTGGGACGGGTGGCGGCCCGATGCAATCGCGGATAGGGCGAACCGATGGACATTCCCGGATTGCCCGCGCGCCGCGCGGCGCTCACCATGCTCGATGCCGTGTTGCGCCGGGGCGAAACTCTCGATCAGGCGGCAAGCAATGCACTGCGCCGTATTACCGGTAGTCCCGACCGTGCCTTGGCTCGCGCCATCGTCTCGGAAACGCTGCGCTGGAAAGTCGATCTCGATGCCCTGATCGATAGCGCCACCCGCCAACGCCTGCCCGACGATGCCAAGCCGCGCGCCGTGCTTGAAATGATGCTAGTACAGGTTTTGCGTCTGCAGACGCCCCCCCATGCGGTCGTGGCGACGGGGCTCGAACTGCTGGCGGGCGGACCGCGGCGGCTGGCGCATGGCGTTTTCTCAACGCTCACCAAGGCCAATCCGGCGCTGCCTGATCGGCCGACCCTACCCGAGGAGGTCGTGAGGCGGTGGGCCGAGCGCTCGACGGCGATCGCGGCCGGACTTGCCGATCCGCCGCCGCTCGATCTGGCTCTGCGCGATCCTGCCGCCACCCGGGAATGGGCGGCCCGGCTGGAAGGTGTCTCCCTGGCTCCCGGCCATGTCCGGCTGCCGCGCGGCACCGCGATCGAGGACATTCCCGGCTTCGCCGAGGGTGAGTGGTGGGTGCAGGATCTCGCCGCAAGCCTGCCTGTGCGCTTGCTGGGTACGGGCGGGGGTCGGCGCGTGCTCGATCTCTGCGCGGCTCCTGGCGGCAAGACGCTGCAACTCGCGGCGGCGGGCTGGACCGTGACCGCGCTCGACATCGCGAAGCGTAGGACCGAGCGACTGCGCGAGAACCTGGAACGCACCCGACTGGGAGCAGAGGTCATCGTCGCCGATGCCCTGCAGTGGCAGCCCGCGACTTCATACGATGCGATCCTGCTGGATGCCCCGTGCAGTGCCACCGGGACCTGCCGTCGTCACCCGGACGTGCTGCATCGCATTCATTCAGCGCAGATTAGCGAACTGGCCGAGTTGCAAGGCAGCTTGCTCGCCAAGGCGACGGACTGGCTCGCTCCGGGCGGCACGCTCGTCTACGCCGTTTGCTCGCTGGAAAGCGAAGAAGGCGAAGCTCAGGCCGAGCGAGTCGATCTGAACGGCGTTCCCATTCTCCCAAGCGAACTTCCGGCAGGCCTCGAACCCGGCCCGCAAGGCTGGTTGCGGACCGACCCCGGCATGTTGGCACACGCGGGCGGGCTCGACGGTTTCTTCATCGCCCGCTGGCGCCGCTGACCCCGCGTCAGGCGTCAGAGCGCACTTTCGCCTGAAAGCTTTTTCGTAGCTTCATCAACTTGGGCGGGATCACTGCCTGGCAGTAAGGATTGCGCTGGCCTTCGCCCTCCCAGTATTCCTGATGATAGTCCTCGGCCGGATACCAGGTCGCGGGGCCTTCGATCGTCGTGACCGCCGTGGCGCCGTTCTGTGCGTTCCAGCGCTCGATCGCCGCCTCCGCTTCGGCTCGTTGGGCATCGTCGAGCGGAAAAATCGCAGAGCGATACTGCGTGCCCACGTCGTTGCCCTGACGGTTGAGTTGCGTCGGGTCGTGCGTGCCCAGGAAGACGTCGAGGATTTCGGCAAGGCTGATCGTATCGGGATCATACGTCACCCGGATCGCCTCGGCGTGCCCGGTGCTGCCCGAGCAGACCGCCTTGTACGTCGGGTTCGGAACTTCGCCGCCGATGTATCCGCTTTCCACTTCGCTCACGCCTATCACGTCGCGAAACACTGCTTCGGTGCACCAGAAGCATCCGCCGGCCAGGATTGCCGTTTCCATCACATGTCTCCATCCGTGCGGGGGCCGACCCCGCGGTTGGCCTTCAGATAGGAACGTTCTGCTTGCTTGCCATCGCTGCCCGCTCGGGTAGGTTCTGGCCACGTCCTTGTTTCGGAGTCGCTCCATGCGCCGTTTTCTGCTCGCCATCTCCACCTCGTTCGGGCTGATTGCCGCCCCCGTCGCTGCCGACGCCGACGACGAGACCACAGTCGTCGCCTGTGAAGGCTGCGAAGCTCTGCTCGAGCTGGCTGCGGCGAGTCCGTCGCGCAAGGCGGACAGCGGCCGCGATACCTATCGCAATCCGGTCGCCACGCTCGCATTTCTCGGGGTTCGGCCAGACATGAAAGTCGGCGAATACGCGCCTGGCGGCGGCTGGTATTCGCGCGTACTGGCTCCGTATCTGGCCGGCGAAGGCGAGCTGGTGGGCCTGTTCTTCGACAAGGATGCCGACGGCATTCCCGAGCGGTACCGCGCGGGCGCGCCCGAGCAAGCGGCCAAGTTCGGCGGTCAGGTTGCCGGCTGGTCGGGCAAGCCAGAGGCGAAAGTCTCCGGCTTTTCGCTCGATGCCGTTCCCGATGATCAGAAAGGCACCTTCGATCGCATTCTGGTGATGCGGATGATGCACAACCTCATGCGCTGGAATGCCGCAGACAGCGAGATCGGCACGATGCGCGAACTCCTGAAGCCCGACGGCATGATCGGCATCGTCCAGCACCGCGCGAAGGCGGATGCGCCCTGGAGCTACGCCAACGGCGAACACGGCTACTTGCGCGAGGCTGACGTCATCAAGCTTATGGAGCTGAACGGCTTCGAACTGGTCGGCAAGTCCGAGATCAACGCCAACCCGAAAGACACCGCCAATTGGGAAAGCGGCGTCTGGACGTTACCGCCGACTTACGCGCTCAAGGACAAGGACAAGGCGAAATACGAGGCCATCGGCGAGAGCGACCGGATGACCCTCCTGTTCCGCAAGGCGTCCTAAAGCCGTTTATTCATCGCGCTTTAATCGGATTTTTCGCAGTTTCGCTTCGCGCCGCCCGTGCGGCTGGGAGTAATATGTGCGAAAGTTGAATTGGAAACCTGCCCCCCGCCTCGTTCCGGCGGTGCTGCCCTTGCTTGCCGCCACCGCTTGCAGCGACAAGGCGGACGAGGCGCGCGGCGTCGACCATGGCGAGACGCTGCTGTCTGTCAGTGCGAGCGGTCATTCCGAAGCGCGGCCCGACAAGGCGCAATTCGCCGCGGGCATCCAGACCACCGCTGCCAGCGCCAAGGCCGCCAGTGAAGCCAACGCGAAGAAGATCGACGAGATCGTCGGTGCCCTCAAGGAAATGGGCGTCGATGAAAAGGATATCCAGACGCGCTCACTCAGCGTCAATCGTATCGACTGGGGCGACCGCAAGGGCCAGTTCGCCGCCAGCAACACGGTGAATGTGATCTTGCGCGATGTCGACAAGGCGGGCGCAGCGGTCGCTGCTGTCACGCAGGCCGGCGCGAACCTGATGTCCGGGCCGGACCTCACGATGTCCGATCCCGAAGCGACCGCGAACCTGGCTTACGCCGAGGCCTATAAGGCTGCGCGCAAGCGGGCCGAAGTCTATGCCAATGCCGCCGGGATGCAGATCAGCCGCGTGCTCTATATCCGCGATTCGGGCGGCCAGCAGGGCAACCGTTATTTCTCGGGAGCGGTCCCGATGGCGCCTCCGCCGCCCCCGCCGCCGGTCTCGGCCTATCCGGTCGCGATGCCCGAGAGCTCCGACCAGTCGGGTGGCGCACGGATCATGCCCGGCCAGACCGCGAGCGACGTGACGATCCAGGTGGACTTCGCGCTGCGTCCGAAATAGTCGGCGCCTATGAGCCAGATCACCGTCGCAGCCCTGCAGCTCGCCCTCAACTCCGCCGACGAGGCGGAGAACATCGCCGCCGTAACCGCGCTGGTAGAGGACGCGGCGGGGAAGGGCGCGGAAGTCATCCTGCCGCCCGAACTGTTCTCCGGCCCCTACTTCTGCAAGGTCGAGGAAGAGGACCTGTTCGCACTCGCCCGCCCCACGGCGGAGCATCCCTCGGTCATCGCCATGCAGGCGCTCGCCGCGCGGCTTGGCGTGACGATCCCGACCAGCTATTTCGAGCGCGACGGGCATCATTACTTCAATACGCTGGCGATGATCGGCCCCGACGGCGCGATCGTGGGGACCTATCGCAAGAGTCACATCCCCGATGGCCCGGGCTACGAGGAAAAGTACTACTTCCGCCCCGGCAACGACGGCTTCAAGGTCTGGGATGTGGCGCTTAAGGCGGGCGGAAGCGTCAAGATCGGCGTCGGCGTCTGCTGGGACCAGTGGTACCCCGAATGCGCGCGAGTGATGGCGCTGATGGGTGCCGAATTGCTGTTCTATCCCACCGCAATCGGTTCCGAGCCCTACGACGCGGACCTCGACACCAGCCGCATGTGGCGTCGGGCGATGCTGGGCCATGCCGTCTCCAACTGCATGCCCGTGATCGCCGCCAACCGCATCGGCGTGGAGGACGGTCAGGCGTTCTACGGCCACAGCTTCATCACCGACGAATGGGGCGATTTTCTGGCCGAGTACGGCAAGGCAGAAAGCGGTGCGCTGGTGGCGACGATCGATCTCGCCCAGGCGGCCAAACACCGCGCCGGAATGGGCTTCTTCCGCGATCGCCGTCCACAGCTCTACGGACGCATCGCGCAGGATATCTGAGGGCTTGGCGCGCTACGCCTACCTCCTCGCACTTGGCTCGAATAGGCGTCACGGCCGCCATGGCAGTCCACGCCAGGTCGTCGCTGCCGCATGTGACGCCTTGGGGGCGGCCGGTTGCACTGTCGAGGCGCGTTCGCCTATCGTCACCACCGCGCCGTTGGGACCGTCGCGCCGCCGCTACGCCAACGCCGCTGCCGTCGTCGCCACAGACATGGATCCGCCTGCATTGCTGGTTCGGATCAAGCAGCTGGAAAAAGACTTCGGTCGCCGTCGCAACCAGCGCTGGGGAGCACGCGTGCTCGATGTCGACATCATCCTGTGGAGCGGCGGTCGCTGGCAATCGCGCGCGCTTGGCGTGCCGCACGGTGCGTTCCGCCAGCGCGACTTCGTTCTTGCCCCGGCTCTTGCCATTGCCCCGGACTGGCGCGACCCGGTGACCGGCCTCTCGCTGCGACATCTCTTCGCACGCTTGACCCATCCCCGCCCGGCCCCTAGGTGACTTTTCGCACCGCGAGCGGCCAGTGAGCCGCATGGGGGCCCTTAGCTCAGTCGGTAGAGCAACTGACTTTTAATCAGTAGGTCGCTGGTTCGAACCCAGCAGGGCTCACCAATAAACATCTGAAATTTAGATATATTTCTAAGAGCGACCGGTCCCAGGCGGAACTTGCGAGCACTCTAGGTAACAGCCTAGGTAACAAATTGCATTCTGGATCGGGTGGGACACTATTGGATCTGGGTGGCAAAAACTCGCGAATGCTCGACCTGAAGCTGCCAGTCTCCACATCGATCCCGCGCCCGAATCGCTAATGAATCTTTCGTCTGCCGGAAAGCCACGGTCAGCTCTGCCATCAACACGATTTCTCAGTTTGAAGGTGAGGCGGGGGGGCGTGGTGCTCACATTGGTGTCGAGCGATTGGCCGCGCGGCGAGCAATGACGGAGGACTGGATCGACCCACATGTCGGTCTCAAAGTCCATTGCATCTCGATGGCGAACCAAGAAGTCGCCTGACAGTGACGCACCGCGCCGAGCTATTGGTTCCCGGGGCGCCAACGTTAGAGGACATTTCGAACATAGGCCGGCGTCTCGCCGTTCTGTGGGACCCCGCTCGATCGTTCTACGGCTCGTGGTCCAGCGTTGTAGGCGGCTAGCGCCAGATGGATCAGGTTGAAGCGATCAATCATTTGACGAAGGTATCGGGCGGCGCCGTCGACATTCTGCCGGGGATCGAACCGGTTGCGGACTCCCAGTTCGCGAGCCGTGCCCGGCATGAGCTGCCCAAGACCTCCTGCGCCGGCTTTGCTGATTGCCAGTGGATTATAGCGCGATTCGACCCAGACCAGCGCATCCAGCAAGCCTTCGGGCAACGCATAGCGGAATTCAGCTTCGCGGACCTGGGGCAGATAGATTTCCGGGCGATAGTTTGTCCTCGGACCTGCTGGCGGACCTGACCGGGACATCTCCGACCGAGGGCGCGCAATCGGTGAGCCAGCTTCAGGCGCGACGCTTGCCCGGCTCTCCCACTTGCCGTGCTCCACCAACCGGAACCCATTATTATAGACCCTGACTGCCGCGCCGGGATCCGGACTTTCAGTTTGCAAGTCTTCAGCCCGCAGGCTCGTGGCGCCGCTCAGGATTCCCAAGCCCATGATGGCAAGCCCAAGTCTCATCCTGTGCCTCATCGATCCGCATCCATCTGTCCAAACGCGATGAGAACATTTATAGAACGATTCATCGTCAATCGGCAGTGACAGGGCGCGGAGTGGAGGCTGCGCCGGGGGAGGCATGCCCAATGGAGTAGGCCTCATGATGCATACGCAAACGTCGTCGCCACTGGCTGATCGTGCCCGCAAACTGGTGGAATCGCTGGGCGGAACCTGGCGCGGGACCAAGGGCATGTGCTGCTGTCCGGCGCACGCCGACCGAACTCCCTCGCTCAGCGTGACGCTTGGGCAACGGGCGATTCTTTTTCACTGCTTCGCGGGGTGTACCAACGAGGCCGTGCTCGCGGCTGTTGCCGGCCAGGGCACTGGCCTTCGCGAGCTGTTTGATGGCTCGTCGGCACTGGCCGAATCTCCCGCCCCGAAGGAAAGCCAGAATGCGAACGCGGTCCGGCTTTGGCGGAGCGCCTGCGCGCTCGGCGGTACGGCGGCCGAGCGCTATCTCACTCGACGCGGCATCGATGAGCGTTCGCGCGATCTGCGTTATCTGGGCCGCACGCCGCTTGGCGCTCGCGACAATGTCCAGTTCAGGGCAGCGATGCTGGCAGCCGTCCGCAGCGACGAGGGCGTCATCGCGCTCCACCGCACGTGCCTCGATCCGCGTTCGGGCAAGATCGCGAAGATCACAATGCCGAAACGGGCACTGGGAAGCCTGCAGCGCGGTGCGGTCCGGCTTGCGATGCCGAGAGGCGGGCGCCTCGGACTGGCCGAAGGTATCGAGACCGCGCTCGCCGCGGCGCAGCTGTTTGGTATTCCCTGCTGGGCGACGCTGGGGAACGAGCGCTTCGGGCAAGTCGCGATCCCCGACAGCGTCCGCGAGCTTCACCTCTTCGTCGATAACGATCCGGGCGGACGCGTCGCGGAAATGAAGGCGCGCATTGCACACGACCGCAAGGACCGCACGATCATCGCCTGCGAGCCGACCGGCGCGACACGGACTGGGCCGATGTGCTGCAGGAGCGGGTGACCAGTTCATCTTGAACAGAGGGGAGGCGGCGATTGCCTCGCGGGCTCACCAAAGCGTGACCGGTCCCGCAAGGAGGCACCATGATCCACTCTTCCCAACTGTTCGATTTTGTCACGGCGAGCGAGCCGAGATTGCTCGTCGCGGCTCGCTCGCTCGCACATCCGCTTGAGAATGACACGCCGATCGATCGTGCTGCGATTTGGCACGCTCTCCTCGAGACATTCGGCGGTTCCGATGCCGATGGCTGCTGGTCAGTCCGCGAAGCCCATGCCGCGCTCGAACTGGCGCAGGTCTTTACCCTCAAGGAGCAGAGTGGCCTGACGCCTGCAGTTCCGCCGGTCGAAGCCTTCGCGGCTTTCGATCGGCTCAAGGCGCTCGTTCCCACCCAGACCACGCGGAGCGAGGAGCAAATCGAGCCGCAGCAGTTCGTGACGCCGCCGCGGCTCGCCTGGCTGGCGGCGCGGGCAGCACGGATCGGAGCGCATGACCATGTCCTCGAACCTTCTGCTGGGACCGGCAAGCTTGCGCTCTGGGCCGGGATGACCCAGGCAAGCCTTTGGCTCAACGAAATCTCCCCGCAGTGCCGCGAGTGTCTCGAGGCGCTCTTCCGCGCGAGCAATATCACCGGCCACGATGCCGAACTCATCGACGATTTGCTTGCACCGCAACTGGTACCCAGCCTCGAGCAGCCGCGCTGTCTCCTCGACGCTCAAGACCACACGCAGCTTGGGCATGCTGCGAACAACGACGAGCCCCAGCGCCATCTCCGGGCGCTTCAGGGTTATCCCGAACAGGAACCGCAGTGCCGACACGGCCCCATTGATCGTGGCCGGCCCCACGGCGCGCTCGTGCTGGTCGAACTGATAACGCCGCAGGTCTTCCATTATGGCCGTATCCGGCGGACGGCCCAGGAACGCGGCGAAGCTCCGGGCATGCCGGATATAGTCCTTCTGCGTGTGCGCCCCGAGGCCACGCATCGTCATGTCCTGCAACATCCGCTCGCGCAGCGAATGGCTCGGGGCAGCGGTCGTGATAGTATCCATGGTAAGTTCCTCTCCGTTGCAGGAACTCCACCTTCGGCGGGCGACGTCGCCCCGCCGAAAGCCTCACAAATACTACGCTACTGAGATGGTGCCGGTTTTCTGGACAGGGTGTTAAGCTACTCCCGACCTGATGGATTGGTACGGGAATGAAGACGACGAGGAAGCGCTACAGCGCCGATTTTAAGGCCAAGGTCGCACTGGAA
>NZ_WRPO01000001.1 GCF_009746585.1 Novosphingobium aquimarinum | reverse complement strand
TTTCCATCGACAGGTCCAATCCGGCATAGTGCTTCATGGCTGTTTCCTTCCTTCAGGATTCGACAACCAGAAGTGTGCGCCTCAACCAAGGTCCGAGGGAAGCAGCCGCAATTACACGATGACTTGAAGCGCCCGCGCTTCACGGAAACAGCGTAAACAAGGCACTTTCATTCAAATTTTACCAAAGTGATGGTAAACGCCTGACCAACACAGGGTCCCAGGCTAAAAAGCATCTATGCTCAAGCATGCGAAATCACCACTTGTTGTGGCGCTTGCCGCCCTGGTGATGCTTGCCTTCAGCGACCTCACGCCAGTGCTTTCGCACATGTACTGGAACGTGTGGTTCAAGCTTCATTCCCAACCTACGGAGGAGCAGTTCGCCATCGTCTCGCTGGACGAAGGCCATACCCTGTCCGCCAAATCCATTGCCGCCTCGACCCAGCGGCAGGCGGCGTTGATCGACGACGTCGCCGCGGCCCGGCCTGCACGCATCTATTTCGACGTGCCCAACGTCCTTGGAGAAGATCCGGTCGGAGATGCCGCGCTCAAATCGGCACTGGCGCGAAGCGGTAAGCTGAGTGTTCTGGTCCATCGGGCGGAGATGGTCCGCTATGGTGAAAGAGCCATCAAGACCGCATCGAACACGGATCTGGGAGATCATCTGCCCGTCACGGCTTCGGTGTGGAAAGCGAATGCGATGATCTACGCGATGAGCGCGCCGTCGACGATCTCCATGCCGTCGACCGGGAACATCCCCTCGATCGCGGCGAGAGGCCGTGAGGGACTTTCCGGGTCGATCGTCGTCCCGGATTTTTCGATCGATCCGGACGCCATTCCCATCGTCAGTGGCGCGCGCATCCTCCAGGACCGAAGCGCTGCTGCCAGCCTGACTGGCAAGACCGTCTTTCTGACGCGCACCAGTTACGACGCGGACAGCGCCTATGGCTATTTCGGCCATGGCCGAAGACCCGGCGCTCTGCTCGATATTGCGGCCATGCACGGCTATCTGTCGAAATGGTCCCAGCAGGAGGCGGGGCTGCCCTTGCTGCTGCTTGCGGTGCTGATGATCGTCCTGGGGCGATGTTACGTGCCGCCGCGCTGGAAGGCAGTGCATTACGGAGCGTTGGCCGCAGGGATCCTGGTTTTCCCTGCCGTTCTACAGACGCGGGATTTGCTGCTCGAGCCGGATCTCTGTCTGACGCTGCTGATTGTCTACGTTCCGCTGCGGGCAGCGGAAAAATGGCGCGAGCGGGTGGCTCTGACCAGCTCCGAATCCGGACTTCCCAGCATTCAGGCGCTGCTTTCGGAACCTTCGATCCAGAACAGCGACGTCGTCTCTGCTGCGATCAGTCAGTACGAACAGATCCTGGCCACGCTCCCGCGCGAATTACACGGCGAAGTGGCCCGTCAGATCGCCCGCCGGCTCTCGTTGGGGGCGAACGATTCGGTCATCTACGACAACGATAACGGGCATTTCGCCTGGCTCGAGCGGTCGCAAAATCTGGCTGAACTGGTCGAGCACCTGGAAGGTCTCAAGGCGCTGTTCTCCTCGCCGCTCATTATCGACGGGCAAGTTCTCGATACGAACATTCATTTCGGCATCGACCGCAACTGGAGCAATCAGCCGACGACGCGCGTCCAGTCCGCGCTGGCGGGCGCTACGGAAGCTTTGACCAAGAGCAAGCTCTACGAGGAATTCGGTCTTCAGCGCCTGGAACAGTCATCGTGGGAACTCTCGATGCATGCGCGCATCGATGAAGGCCTGCGCACGGGTGCGATCTGGCTGGCGGTGCAGCCGCAATACGATGTTCGCGAGCGACGGATTATCGGCGCGGAAGCCCTGATCCGGTGGAATGATCCGGACCGCGGATATATTCCGCCCGACGAGTTCATTTTACAGGCCGAGCGCAGCGGCCGCATCGAAGAACTCACTTATTGGACTTTTGCGCGGGCCATGGACATGGCGAACGAACTTGGCGCGTTCAATACGATCCGCATCGGGGTCAACCTTTCGGCACGGATGGCGGATCACCCCAATCTGGTCGACCGTATCGCAAAACTCGCCGCAGAGCGTTCGTGCGAGTGTAACCGGATCGTGATCGAGGTCACCGAAACCTTCAGCATGAACAACCGGGAGATGGCCCGCCGGAACATTGCGCAACTGCGCGCTCTGGGCTTCCGCCTCTCGATCGACGATTTCGGCACCGGGCAGGCGAGCTTGTCCTATCTCGCCGAGATCCCTTGCGACGAGGTTAAGATCGATCGCCGGTTCGTGGACGGCATCGCGCATGACAAGCGCCTCTATGCCATCGTCGAGAGTGTGGTGAGGCTGGCGCAATCGCTTGGACAGGAAGCTGTCGCCGAAGGGGTGGAAGACGAAGAGACCATGCAAATCCTTGCGAAAATGGGCTGTGATCTTGCGCAGGGGTTCCATCTGGCGCGGCCTATGCCGTTCGCAGACTTCGTGGCCTTGCTCCATGCCGAGAGGACGCAAACCAAAGAATCCGTGTGGAGACATGGTTAAAGACTTGTTAAAAGGTAAATAATGTTCTAACGAGGACTCCTAGTCGTTAACAGGAGGCCTCTATGTGGCTCATTAAGTTCCTTTTCTTCTGATTCGACCACGAGATTTTTTGGGTCGAACAGTTTGAGATCAGCGCTAAGACGCTGGTAAGAAAGCCTATTCCTCGGAATGGGCTTTTTTGCTGTGGGGCGGGTGCAGGTCTTATCCCGGAGCTGAGGTTAAGGCGCGCGGCGTCCTCAGGTTCGGATCAGCTCGTGCCGTGGCCTAGTGCGAGGTAATCGGCGCTCTGCATTTCGTTAAGACGGCTTACGGTTCGCTCGAATTCGAAGCGACCGGTTCCTGACTGGTAAAGGTCTTCCGGAAGGGCATCGGCTGCCACGATCAGCTTGACCTTGTTCTCGTAGAGCGCGTCGATCAGGGTGACGAACCGGGCCGCTTCGTTGCGTTTGTCGGGCCCCATCTTCGGAATTCCGACGATGATAACGGTGTGATAGGTACGTGCGATAGCAAGATAATCGGGTGCCCCGCGCGCTTCGCCGCACAGTCGCTTGAAGCTGAACACCGCCACGCCCTTGAGCGCCTTGGGCACGTGCAGCTTGCGACCACCGCCGAGATCGAGTTCTGCCGAGGGAACGTGTTCACTGTCCTCGGGCGGATAGTCGGTCAGGCGGAAGAAGGCCTCGCGCGTCTGTTCGGTCGCGGGCTCGCCCAGCGGTTCGTGCCAGGTCGCCATACCGCCGAGACGCTGCAGGCGATAATCCGTCGGACCATTGAGCGGCAGGACGTCGAGTTCCTGCTCGATCAGCGCGATGAACGGGAGGAAGTGCTCCCGGTTGAGACCGTCCTTGTAGAGCTCGTTCGGCGCGCGGTTCGAGGTGGTGACGATCGTCACGCCCTGATCGACCATCATGCTGGTGAACAGCCGGCTCATGATCATGGCATCGGCCGAATTGTTGACGACCATTTCGTCGAACGCGAGGCAACGCACGTTGCGCGCCATCGCCGCGGCCACCGGCAGGATCGGATCACCCTCTTCCTTGCGGCGCTCGTCGCGAAGTTTCTCGTGAACTTCGAGCATGAAGGCGTGGAAATGCACGCGGCGCTTTTCGTCGATCGCCAGCGTCTGATGGAACAGGTCCATCAGCATCGATTTACCGCGTCCGACGCCGCCCCACATATAGACACCGCGCGGGCCGGGGGATTTGCGCTTGAGCAGCTTACCGATGAGGCCCGCGGATGCTTGCTTTTCGAGCTCGCGCTGCAACTGCTCGAGCCGCTCGGCCGCGTCGGCCTGTTCCGCGTCGGCGCGAAGCTCGCCGGTCGCCACCAGCGCTTCGTATCGTTCGAGAATACCGGTCATTGGCGGGATGGCTTGCGCAGCGTACCCGAATAGGACGCCACGAGCGTGTCGCCCTGTTCAACGATCCCGCGGACGAATGCGAGGCGGCGCGTTTCGCGCAGCACTTCGCTGACGACATCGACCGGCTTATCGAGCGAGCCCGTGCCGATGAACTGGCAATTGAGGTCGAGCGTCACCGAACCTTCGGCATCGTCACCGCTCACGATGTAAAGCGTCGCGAACATGGCGATGTCGACCAGAGCCAGAGTGACGCCGCCGTGGAGCGTTCCTTGCAGGTTGGCATGCAGCGCCTTGGGCTCGACCAAACGCATCCGCGCCCCATGCTCGCCCTCGGCGCGCACGATCAGGCGACGCATGACTTGCGGGTTGAACCTGCTCTGGTCGTCAATGTCCCAGGTCGTCCAGCCCGGATTGTCAGGATCCGGGGTCTGGACAAGCGCGGCGGTGGCAGCCACCTCAGACGTGCCGTTCGACCTGCATCTTCTTGATTTCGGCGATCGCGCGCGCGGGGCTGAGGCCCTTGGGGCACACGTTCGCGCAGTTCATGATCGTGTGGCAGCGATAGAGGCGGAACGGATCTTCGAGCTCGTCGAGACGCTCGCCGGTCATTTCGTCCCGGCTGTCGGCAAGCCAGCGATAGGCCTGCAGCAGGATCGCAGGGCCCAAGAACTTGTCCGAGTTCCACCAATAGCTGGGGCACGCGGTCGAGCAGCAGGCGCACAGGATGCACTCGTAGAGTCCATCGAGCTTTTCGCGCTGTTCCGGGGTCTGCAACCGCTCCTTGCCCGAAGGCGTGGTCGAAACGGTCTGCAGCCAGGGCCGGATCGAGGCGTACTGCGCGTAGAAGTGCGTGAAGTCGGGAACCAGATCCTTGATCACGTCCATGTGCGGCAGCGGGGTGATGCGGATGTTGCCCTTCAGATCCTCGATCGCGGTGGTGCAGGCGAGGCCGTTCTTGCCGTTCATGTTCATCGCGCACGAGCCGCAGATACCCTCGCGGCAGGAGCGCCGGAACGTCAGCGTCGAATCCTGATCGCTCTTCATCTTGATGAGCGCGTCGAGCACCATCGGTCCGCAATTGTCGAGATCGATCTCGAACGTGTCGTAGCGCGGGTTCTCGCCGCTATCGGGATCATAGCGATAGACGGTGAACTTCTTCACCTTCCCCCCGGAACTCTCCGAAGCGTGATGACGGGCCTTGCCCGTGATCTTGGAGTTTTTCGGCAAGGTAAAGGTCGCCATCGCTCGTTCCTGTTCGTGCTGCATTGCGACAAAAGCCGCATCCCATGGGCTTCTCTCTAGCGATTCATGGATGGGGGGCAAGGGCACATTTGGACAGGGTTGCGCTCCGCGACGCCGGCTTTCGCGCGGCAAGACGGGCGGAAGGAGCGCAAAGGCGCTCACCGTCATGCCGCGCTTCTCGGGTATTCCTATCTGCGGCACCAAGTTCGCACGAAAAAGCCCGCCCCGGCGATGGTGCCGGGGCGGGCCCGTTCATGCTTGCCTGCAGATGTCTGCAGGGAAGGTATCAGTTTCCGAAAGTGCGCTGCCACCAGCCGCGACGCGGCTTGCCATCATCGTCACTGTCGCCGTCACCGCTTTCGTCAGCCGTGACTTTTTCCGGACCGTCGTCGTTGGCCCGGCTGGCGGGCGTCTCGGCAGTTGCCGCGATCGAAGGCGCCGGTTCAGGTGCGGCCGCTGCTGACGTAGTCTCGTTCGACGAGGATGCATCTTCGGCAGCCGCTTTGGCTTTCGTCCGGCGTGTGCGCTTGGGCTTGGCTTCGGCTTCCGGCTCGGCGGCAGCCTCGCCCTCGACGGCATCGGCCTTCTTGCGGCGCGTGCGCTTGGGCTTCGGTGCGGCTTCCGCGTCTTCGGCCTCTGCCGGAGCGGCCTTCTTCGCGCGAGTCCGCCGCGGCTTGGCCTCGGCTTCGCCCTCGACGGCATCGGCCTTCTTGCGACGCGTACGCTTCGGCGCGGGGGCCTCGGCCTCCGGTTCGGGCGTGACCGCTTCGGCTGCGACCGGCTCGGCTGCCGCAGGCTCTGCGACCGGTTCCTCGGTTACGACCTCGTCCGCTGCGGGAGCAGGCGACGCGGGTGCGTCATCCGAGCGCTCATCGGCGTCGTTATCGTTGCCGTCTTGCGCGTTCTCGTTCTCGTCACGACCGCGACCGCGCCTGCGGCGACCACCCCGACGGCGACGCTTGCGGGGCGCGCCGTCGTCCTGCTGATCGTCGTCTTCGCCGGTGGCCTGGGACTTGTCTTCGTCGTCGGAGCTGGCGTCGTCGGACGCGCTGTCTTCGGAGGAATTGTCCTGGCTCTGATCGTCGTTGCGGTCGCGCCCGCGACCGCCGCGCCGACGCTTGCGCCGACGACGTCGCGAGCCGTTGCCGTCCTCGGACTCGGTGTCCTTGTCGCCTTCGCTATCGCTATCGCTTTCGGTGTCTTCCTCGTTCTCGTCGTCTTCGGGCAGATCCTCGTCGTCCTCTTCAAGGTCGACGATGGGCTCGAACACCGGCGGATTGGCGAGGCGAGGACCCGACGAGCCGACGCGCATCTTCGCGCCTTCGTTCTCGCCCTCGGGAATCACTTCGACCACGACGCCATAGCGCGCTTCGATCTCGGCAAGGTCGCCGCGCTTGGCATTGAGCAGGTACACCGCCGCTTCCGTGCTGGCGTAGAGCGAGATCACGCTGCCCTTGCCCTTGGCGGCCTCGTCCTCGATCAGGCGCAGCGCCGAAAGGCCGGCGGAGCTCGCGGTGCGTACGAGGCCGGTGCCATCGCAATGCGGGCATTCGCGGGTGGTCGATTCGAGCACGCCGGTGCGCAGACGCTGACGGCTCATTTCCATCAGGCCGAAGCTGGAAATGCGACCGACCTGGATGCGGGCACGATCGCTCTTGAGCGCGTCCTTCATCGCCTTTTCGACCTTACGGACGTTCGAGCCGTATTCCATGTCGATGAAGTCGATGACGACGAGGCCGGCCATGTCGCGCAGGCGCAACTGGCGGGCGATCTCGTGCGCGGCTTCGATGTTGGTGCTGACTGCGGTTGCCTCGATGCCGTGCTCCTTGGTGGAGCGGCCCGAGTTGATGTCGATCGACACGAGCGCCTCGGTCGGGTTGATGACGATGTAGCCGCCCGAACGCAGCTGCACGACAGGATCGTACATCGCGGTCAACTGATCTTCGGCACCGTAACGCTGGAACAAGGGCACGGGATCGGAATAAGGCTTAACCCGGCGCGCGTGGCTGGGCATCAGCAGCTTCATGAAGTCCTTGGCGGCGCGGTAACCGTCCTCGCCTTCGACGACGACTTCCTCGATATCGCGATTGTAGATATCGCGGATCGCGCGCTTGATGAGATCGCTGTCCGAATGGATCAACGTCGGCGCGGCGGACTTCAGCGTGCGTTCGCGCAGTTCGTCCCAGAGACGGGCGAGGTAATCGAAGTCACGCTTGATCTCGGTCTTGGTGCGCTGCAAGCCGGCGGTGCGCACGATGCAGCCCATGCTCGAGGGCAGCGAGAGTTCGGCGATGATCTGCTTCAGGCGCTTGCGGTCGCTGGCCGAGCTGATCTTGCGGCTGATCCCGCCGCCATGGCTCGAATTGGGCATAAGCACGCAATAGCGCCCCGCGAGGCTGAGATATGTGGTCAGCGCTGCGCCCTTGTTGCCGCGCTCTTCCTTGACGACCTGCACCAGCAGCACTTGGCGGCGGTGAATGACGTCCTGGATCTTGTAGCGGCGACGCAGCGCCATGCGCTTGGCGCGCACTTCGTCGGCGGCCTTGGAGCGGCCCTTGCCCTGACGTCCGCGACCACGGCCACGACCGCGACGGGGGGATTCGTCGTCATCGGAATCGGACGCGCGATCGCCGTCGCCGTTTTCGGCGTCTTGCGAATCGTCGTCTTCCGTCTGACCGGCTTCGAACGTGGCGACATCGTCCTTCTCGGACGTGTCGACTTCGGTCAGTCCGCCATCGTCGTGGTAATCGTCACCGTCGCCGTCGTTGTCGCCGTGATCGTCGTCGTCGTGAGCGCGCAAAGCCGCTTCTTCGGCGGCGGCTTCGGCCTCTTCGGCGAGCAGCGCCTCGCGGTCTTCGCGGGGGATCTGATAGTAGTCCGGATGGATCTCGCTGAACGCGAGGAAACCGTGGCGGTTACCGCCGAAATCGACGAAGGCCGCCTGCAGCGATGGTTCGACCCGCGTAACTTTCGCGAGGTAGATGTTACCCTTTATCTGCTTTCGATCGGCGGACTCGAAGTCGAATTCTTCAATGCGGTTTCCCTTGAGTACCGCCACCCGGGTTTCTTCCGGGTGGCGCGCATCGATGAGCATGCGCGTTGCCATTATGAAATCTCCATGCGCGCCGGATCAGGTCCGGATGAGACGATGCGGCGCGAACTGTATTGGGATTGCCGCGCGGCGATGCGAACGGCCGGGGCTTGATGCCCGGGCCCGTTCCGCCGCGGGCGGATGAGAGCGAAAGAGCGCGGCAATCCGGCGCCGCGCCCTGTGCTTGCGTGTCTGCGAGGGAGAGAATGCGCGGTGATTGCTCTCGCGCAAGCACCCCCGGCACGGCCGTCGCGCGCGATGGCAGCGACGGGCAATGCTGGGGGAAATTACTCATATCTCGCGTCAACCTGTTTGGGACCGATCGGGCGGATGCCCCTTCGATCATGACGGCAGGGGCCGTTGCCACGATACCTGCCATTCGATCGAAAGCCCGCGCGGGACGGATCGGAGATGGCAATTTGGCGACAGTAAAAGACCCCTGTCAAATTCGACTAGCATTCATGCCCAAGCTCGGCAAGTTGATTGGCGCCGGGTTGTGCAGGCAGAATGGTTAGCCCGGCGTAAACAAAGCTAGGGATTGTGCGGCCTTGCGCGATTGCGGCGCGGGAATTGCGGTCCTACCCAGTGGGCGATGTTGCGCCGTGCGATCCTTCTGCTGCTGGTACTGGGGCCCGTCGCGGTGTTCGTCGGGCTGATCGTCTTCGACCAACGCGCCGCGCTTGGCGGCGATTACGACTACGTGGTTCGGATCGACCTGCCCGAGGAAGGCGGGGCGATCGATCTGCCGCGCATCGACGGCCCGCCCGATGCGACCCGCCCCCTGGTGGTTTTGGATCCCGGACACGGCGGCTTCGATCCCGGAGCCGGGACCGGTCCGTTCCGCGAAAAGGATGCGGCGCTGGCCTTCGCCAAAGCGCTGCGGCGCGAATTGCTCGCGGGCGGCGGCATCCGGGTGGCGCTGACTCGCGAAGACGATCGCTTCATCACGCTGGGCGAGCGACCGGATATCGCCCGCCGGCTGGGTGCGGACTTGTTCGTTTCGATCCATGCGGACAGTGCGGAAAGCAACAGCGCCCGCGGCGCCAGCGTCTACGTGCTTTCGGAAAAGGGCTCGGATCAGGCCGCCGAAAGGCTCGCCGCGCGCGAGAATGCGGTCGATACGGTGAACGGGGTTTCGCTGTCGAGCAGCGACGATGCCGTCAACGCCATCCTCTTCGATCTGTCACAGCGCAAATCCCAGGCGGACTCGGTGGAGGCCGCAAGCCTGTTCCTGCGCGAGGCCGAGGGCGATCTGCGGCTGCATCGTTCCAGTGTGCAGTCGGCCGCGCTGGCCGTGTTGAAGTCTCCCGACATTCCCTCGATCCTGCTGGAGACCGGGTACATCAACAATCCCGAGGATGCCGAACTGCTCGCGTCCGATGCCGGCCAGCGCCGCTTTGCCCGGATCGTCGATCGGGCCATCCGCGCATATCTCGCGCGGCGCGCAGGGATTTGATGGCATTGGCAAAGTTCCGCTCGAAGCGCTGGCACAATCTCGGAAGCGCGTGCTAGGGGCGGGGCACGATGCAAGAGACGACCCGATGAGCGACACCGCCGAACCCGAAGGAGAGCCGCTGAGCTACCGCATCCGACGCGACGCGGGCGGAGTTCTCGCCTCGCTGGCCGACTTGTGGCGATCGCGCCGGTGGCTGCGCGTGCTGGTCTATCTCGCGTTGGCCGGATTTGCCGCGCTGGCGGTGTTCTGGTTCGTCATCACGCGGGACTTGCCCGACGAGAACAAGTTGCTCGCCTATCAGCCGCCGCTGCCGACGATGGTGCGCGATATCGATGGCGCGATTGTCTACAGCTATGCTCGCGAACGGCGCGTGCAATTGCGCTTCGTCGATTTCCCGCGTCCGCTGATCAACGCGTTCCTCTCCGCCGAGGACAAGACCTTCTGGTCGCACGGCGGGGTCGACTACACCGGTTTGCTCGGCGCGGTCGTCGATTACGTCTCCAAGTTCGGTTCGGGCGAGCGTGCCAAGGGCGGCTCGACGATCACCCAGCAGGTCGCCAAGAACATCCTCATCGGCGACGAATACTCGGTCACGCGTAAGCTCAAGGAGATGATCGTCTCCAGCCGCATCGAGGATGTGCTGACCAAGGAACAGATCCTCGAGCTCTATCTCAACGAGATCCCGCTGGGTCGGCAGAGCTTCGGCGTGCAGGCCGCTGCCCGCGCCTACTTCGACAAGGACGTGGGCGATCTCGACCTGCACCAGGCCGCGTTCCTGGCGATCCTGCCGAAGGCGCCGGAGCGTTACGGCCGCAAGAAGTACGAGCAGCTCGCGATCGAGCGGCGCAACTACGTGCTGGATCAGATGGTCGACAATGGCTGGGCGACTCGCGCGGAGGCCGATGCGGCCAAAGCGCAGCCGCTTGGCCTGATCCCGCGTCGCGGACAGAGCTACGACCCGTCCAACGGCTACTTCGTCGAAGAAGTGCGGCGCCGCCTGATCGAGCGCTACGGTGAAACCGCCGAGGACGGCCCGCAAAGCGTTTACGCGGGTGGGCTGTGGGTGCGCACTTCGCTCGACCGCGAATTGCAGGGGGCCACGCGCGATGCCTTGCGCGCGGGACTGCTGCGCTTTCATGCCGGGCGCGGCTGGTCCGGGCCGATCGCGCATATCGACGATATGGAGAACTGGCAGTCGCAACTGATCTCGTCTTACAAGACGATCGATTACGAGGACTGGCGCGTGGGCGTGATTCTCGCCAATGGCCCCAGCAGCGGCTCGATCGGCTTCTCGGACGGCGATACCGCGACGCTCACCAACATCCCCGACAAGGCGCGCGTCGGCGATTTCGTCGCCGCCGAACCGACGGGCGCGGATAGTTATGCGATGCGCTCGATCCCCGAAGTCTCTGGCGGCATGGTCGTCGAACAGCCTTTCAGCGGGCGTATCCTTGCCATGCAGGGGGGCTTCGATTCCGGGCTGGGCTCGTTCAACCGGGCAACCCAGGCGATGCGCCAGCCGGGCTCGACCATCAAGCCGTTCGTCTATGCCACGGGTCTCGATAATGGCATGACCCCGGCGAGCCAGGTGCTCGACAGTACCTTCTGCGTCTATCAGGGCGCGCGCCTCGGCCAGAAATGCTTCCGCAACTTCGGGAACAGCGGCGGGAGCGGCAACCACACCTTGCGCTGGGGCCTCGAACAGTCGCGCAACCTGATGACCGTGCGCATCGCCAACGATGTCGGCATGAGCAAGGTCAACCGCACCTTCCGCAACGTCGGCATCGGCGACTACAAGAACTACCTGTCTTTCGCGCTCGGCGCCGGCGAAACTACGGTCGAGCGGATGGTCAACGCCTATTCGGTGCTGGCGAACGCGGGGATCCAGTACCCGTCGTCGGTCATGGATTACGTGCAAGACCGCAACGGCAAGGTGATCTGGAAGTCCGACAGTCGCCGTTGCCTTGGCTGCGACATGGCTGAGTGGGACGGCAAGCCAATGCCGCGGATCTCGCGGCCGGGCAAACAGGCGATGGATCCCGCAACGGCCTTTCAGACGATGCACATGCTGACGGGGGTCGTCATCCGCGGCACCGCGGTGGTGTTGCGCGATCTCAAGCTGCCGTTGTTCGGCAAGACCGGAACGACCACGGGCCCGACCGACGTCTGGTTCGTCGGCGGCTCGCAGGATCTCGTGGCCGGCGTCTATCTGGGCTACGATAACCCGCGCTCGATGGGCGGATACGCGCAAGGCGGCCGCATCGCGGCGCCGATCTTCAAGCAAGTGGTGCAGAACACGAAGGAGCGGTGGAGCAAGACGCCGCTCGTGGCGCCTACGGGGGTGCGGATGGTGCGGATCGATCGCGTTACCGGCAAGCAAGTGACGGGCGTCGAGCCGAGCGACGAGCCCAAGGCTTCGGTGATCTGGGAAGCGTTCAAGCCCGACACCGAACCGCGGCAGTACACCGCCGAGGACGAGTTCGCGAAACGTCGCGATGCGCTCATCGCGCAGATCCGGGCCAGTCGCAGGGCGCAATCGGAAGCCGCTGCCGGGCCGCGCCAGGCCGCGCCCGAGAACTTCGCCGAGGAACAAGGCGGGCTGTACTGACGACGCGCGTCTTGCCTTGGCGCTCGCGTGAGCAGAATGTGCGCGCGTTGCGCCAGCTTACCGCCCATGTGGTAGCCGTCGATCGAGGGAGATGTTGATGCGATTTTCGACTCTAGCGCGCGCGCGTTTGCCGCTGGTGCTGCTTGCGGCGGTAGCCGGCGCGCCGGTGATGGCCCACACGCCCGCAGCCTCGGAAGAAGCCGCCGAACCCTACGTCAGACCCGATGTCGCGACGCATCTCAAGGCGTTCTACGCGCAGCCGATGCCGCCGCTGACCCGCGAGATGCTCGAGGCGATCCACAAGCTCCCCCGCGACCAGGCGGGCGGGTTCGCGGCGCTCGATCTGCCGGTCGGAGAGCTGGCGGTCGAGAAGGACTTCGAGATGCCGGGGCCGGGCGGTCCGCTCCGCCTCAAGCTGTTCGACCCGAGGGCGACGCGCGAGCCCGGGCCGGTCGTGGTGTTCTATCACGGCGGCGGCTACGTGCTCGGTTCGATCGAAACGCACGCCGGGCTCGCGGCCGAAATCGCGCGGCGGCTCGATCTGCCGGTGGTCTCGGTCGGCTATCGTCTGGCCCCCGAGCACCCGTTCCCGGCTGCGATCGACGACGGCGAAGCGGCGGCGCGCTGGGTTGCGCAAAACGGCGAAGCCTTGGGCCTGAAAGTGACCGGCCTCGTGCTCGCAGGCGACAGCGCCGGTGGCAATCTCGCATTGGTCACCGCCGCATCGCTGCGCGATGCACCCGCGGCCGCGCCAGTCGTCATGCAGCTGCCGATCTATCCCGCAACCGACTTCACCTCGACCACACCGTCGATGACTCGCTTTGCCAAGGGCTACGGCCTCGACACGGAGGGGACCGAGAAGATGGTCGAATTCTACGCGGCCGATCCCAAGGACTTGCGCGCTTCGCCGCTGCTCGGCGACTTGTCGGGCTTGCCACCCACGGTGCTGGTGACGGCCTCGCTCGATCCGCTGCGCGATCAGGGCCGCGCCTATGCCGCCAAGCTGATCGCAGCCGGCGTACCGACGGTGTTCTACGAGGGCAAAGGCCTGGTCCACGGCTTCGCGACGTTCCGCAAGACCATCCCCTCGGCAGCGACCGATACCGCGGAATTCCTCGATTTGGCCAAGGCCATGCTGGAAGCGGAAGCGAGCGGCGCAAGCGACTAGGGGTGTGTACGAGGCTGTGGACAGCCTTGTGAATACGGCGGGGATGGATTCATAGGCCCAGCACCGAGACGCTTCGAGCAGGTCAGTTCGTCCCGGTATTAAAGGCGTGTCAGGCGAGGGCGGCCAAGGGCAGCATGGACGTTTCGTCATCCTGCGCCCGGATTTCGGCCTCGGATCTGTCCGTCGAACGCGATGCCTTGCGGCCCGGAAATTGCGAAAGCGACAGCACGTAACCCAGCACCGCGCTGCCGCTGTAACCGACCAGAGGCGTCGGGTAATTGCCCAACAGCGCGGCCAAGATGGCGGCGGCCCAGACGGCGGCGAAAGCGCACGCGACGGCCCGCGTTTCCGTCTTTGCGCGCATCGCGACACAGGCTGGAACCAGCAGGATCGCGGACCCGGCCCAGACGGCGGCTCCGGCGAGCAAATCGACGTCGAAAGCGGTCCGCAGGATCTGGTCGACATAAGGCATCGCGCCTTGCCGGTCGGGGAAAAGCATGGTGATGGCAAAGGCCACGCCCGCGACCGCCAGCAGCCCGTAGGTCGTTCTCTCGGTCTTGATCAGGGCGATGGCCGCGATCCCGGCCAGCGCCATGCCAGCCAATGCCCGGTCGGGCTGGAGCGCAGTCGCCGTCACCGCCAGCAGCAGCGCGGCAGTGGTCGTCCGATCCGGCCGCCGGGCCTGCGCGCAGACCAGCAAGGGCAGCACGATCATTCCGGGCTGGATCACCAGCGAGCCGACCGAAATCCAGCGCGTCGCGCCCTCAACCGGCGTGCCGAGGAAGGCCGTCGCGCACAGGATGCCAGCCATGGCCAGAAGGGCGATGCCGCGCAGCCGCGAGCGCTCGCCCAGCAGGGCATCGAGCGCCGGCAGCAGCATCAGTCCGATCGCTAAGGCCGCCGCGTTGACCGCCAGCATTCGCGTCGGCGCGCCGGCAGCAGCCATCCAGGCAAGGCCCAGACCTGTCGCGGTCGCGCCGCAGACAATGGCGGCAAGGCGGGGACGATCGAAGATTTCGGCGAAAGACATCACAGCGCACACTCCATGAGGACAGCCCAGTCTATGCCGCGCACGTCGGCCGCGACAATCCGCTGCCTTGCCGAAAATTGTGTAATCTTTCGCCCAGCGCGACACTCGGCGCTCATGCCGGCTTCGACCCGCAATGAGTCAGGCGATGAAGGCGTCTTCGCGCTTTTCGGGCCGGATATAGATCGAGGAGATCGCCGGCGAGACGTCCTTCATCCGATCTTCCAGCCGCTCGATCAGCGACTCCGCATCCCCCATCGACAAGTCGTCCCGGAAATCGGCACTGACCGCAACGAACACTGACTGCGGCCCACTGTGCACCGTGCGGATGTGGTTCACATGGTCGATTTCGTCGTGGCCATCGAGGACCCGGCGCAGGCTGGCGATCAGTTCGGGATCGGCGGCCTCGCCGATCAGCAGGCCCTTCGATTCGCGGGCCAGCAGCAGGGCCACGCAGGCCAGGACCGAGCCGATGGCGATCGAGGCCAGTCCGTCGAGCCTCGCATCCTCGAAGTGGACGCTTGCCCACACGCCGATCGCAGCGATGACCAGGCCGATCAGTGCGGCGCTGTCCTCGAACAGCACGATGAAGGCCGGAGGATCCTTGGAGCGGCGCACCGCCCCCCACCAGGACTGGTTGCCCTTGCCGCGACCGAACTCGCGCACCGCGATCGCCCAGGAGGTTCCTTCGAGCGCGAAGGCAAATCCCAGCACAATGTAGTTCAGCGTCGGGTCGGTGATCGGATGGGGATCCTGAAAGTGGACGATGCCTTCGTAAATCGAGACGCCCGCGCCGACGGCGAAGATCAGAATCGCGACGACGAAGGCATAGAAATACAGCTCGCGACCGTAGCCGAAGGGATGCGCCGCATCGGGCGGTCGTGCTGCGCGCTTCTGTCCGAACAGGAGCAGCACCTGGTTGCCGCTGTCGACCAGCGAGTGGATGCCCTCGGTCGCCATGGAGGACGAGCCACTGATCCCGGCCGCCACGAACTTGGCGACGGCGATGCCCAGGTTGGCAATCAGCGCACCATACAAAACGATATTGGCGCGAATATGGGTCAGGGGGGACTCTTTGCTCACGGCGGCCTAACGGTCGAGTACGGGCGACGTTCCGCAAATCACGCGACGCTCTCGCGCGATTGGTGCGAGACGCCGTCGACGATGATGATTGGGGTGCCGCGTCTCAAGCCGGGCATCCCGGATCGCCACCATGCGCCATGACGCGGCTCATCCCTCGCGCACTTCCACCGATTCGCCGCCGCGCCATTGCCGCAGCACCAGATAGCGACCGTGTAGCGCGCCGCGGTCCTGGATGCCGAAGCCAAGCAGCGTGCCGTCCTCGCCCTCGGCTGCGGGAAGCCATTTGATCTGTTCGAGCCCGGCACGCACGCCTTCGCGATCGAAGCTGCGCGCGCGGGCCAGCCCCTCTGCGACCAGTCGGCCGAGATCATGGCCCTTGGCTGCCGCGAGCGCCTGCTGTCGAGGGAGACCCATTCGCTCACACAAGGCGCGCAACGTGCGATTGCCGTCGGAATGCATGTCGATGTACGTCCAGCCGTCGCAGATTCTGGCGAAGTCGTCCGAATAGCCGCGCAGCCCGGCCGTGTTCATGATCCGCGGCCCCTCCCACTTGCGGGACTGGACTGCGCGCGCGGTCGCGGGCGCGGCGAGACCCAGGCCGAGGTAGACCAAGCCGTCCAGGTCGTTGGCGAGAACCTTGGCGATCTCTTCCTCGACGTCGTCCGACAGTGGCGAAACGCCAACCGCGACCGGGACCTCGATGCCCAGGATCGCGGCCTCGTCCTGCAGGTGGCGCAAGTGGCGCGTCCCCGTCGGCGAGATGTCGTGGATCACGCCCAGCCGGGTCGCGCCGATATCTGCCATATGCCGCGCTATGACCAGCGACTCCTCCTCGTGGCTGCCGCCCTGGAGGTGGAACATGTATTTGCCGCGCGCGCGTTCGGCTCCGGCCCAGTTGATCGTGGGAACCCGGTGGCGCTCGGCAAGCGGAGTCGCGACCAGAGCGTTGTCGCCGATCGCCGGGCCGACGATCATCACCACGTCCTGCTCGACCAGCTGCTTGTAAGCGTTTTCGATCGCTTCCGCGGTGCCCGAAGGAAGGCCCAGCCCGTAGGCGTGCACGAACGACACCTGCGCATCGAGCCGCCCGGCTGAGCGCAGTGCCTCGATCTCAAGCTCGAGCCAGTCGATGACGTCGCCGGGGGCGGGCGCATCGTCTGCCATGTCGTTGAGAATTCCGACGAGAATGGTCTGGCTCATGCTCATTCCCCCTGCGTGATGGCGCACCCGACATCATTGCGGGGCCGCCCCAGGCGCTCTAGCAAATGTCCGGTGGACTAGAAGGCTGCCGAATTCCTGCCGGCCGCAAAAATTTGCCCAACCCAGCCGAGGCCGGAAGGCTCGCCAGCTTGCACGGCGGCGCCAGTCGTCGGGGCGTTACAGCGAAGCGCCGTCAGCGCCGGCCTCGTCGGCGCGCGACTCGGCTTCCTCGGCGCCGGGCTTGGTCGTGTAGGGCGCATTGGCAACGGCGCGGGTGCCGAGCACGCAGCGCACTTCGCCATCGGAGCCATCCGGCTCGATCCGACGCAGGAATCCATCGGACAGCCGATGCAGCTGCAGGCCTTTCAGCGGCCCCGCGGTCATCATCACCAGATCCCCGACCAGGAGATAGGTACCGCGTTGCCGCTCGACCCGGTAGCCCGAGCCGTTGACGATGCGGAAATCGAGATCCGCCATCGAGATCCCCACCGGGCCGGTCGCATCGCCGGGCGTCTCGCAGCTATAGTGCCCTTGCGTCAGCGTGCCGAGCCGACCGCCAGGGACGGGTGGCGGCGTGGGCGAGGCGAGGGCGGGGCCCGCGCTGATCAGGCTCGCGATGGCCATCGTGGCGAAGATACGGATCATCGCCATCGACCTAGCACCGGCGTGGGGGAATTGCCACGGGCTGGCTCGCGCGCTAAGGGCGCGGCCTGTTTTTTTCCGCGTCGGCCCACATTGGCCCGGCTCTTTCCCATCGAAGGCACTGTCCCATGAAGATCAGCGGCGTCGACATCCGTCCCGGCAACATCCTCGAGTACGAGAAAGGCATCTGGAAAGTTGCCAAGACGCAGCACACCCAGCCCGGCAAGGGCGGGGCCTTCATGCAGGTCGAGATGAAGAACCTGATCGACGGCCGCAAGACCAACGTGCGCTTCCGCAGCGCCGATACGGTCGAGAAGGTGCGCCTCGATACCAAGGACTACCAGTATCTCTACGCCGACGGCGATCAGCTGGTGTTCATGGATACCGACACATACGAGCAGATACAGCTCCCCGCCGACCTGCTGGGAGATGCAGCCGCGTTCCTTCAGGACGGCATGCAGGTCAGCCTCGAACTGTGGGAGGAACGTCCGATTTCGGTCCAGCTTCCCGAACAGGTCGAGGCCGAGATCGTCGAGGCCGATGCCGTGGTGAAGGGGCAGACCGCGTCTTCGAGCTACAAGCCGGCCGTCCTCGACAACGGCGTTCGCGTCATGGTCCCGCCGCATATCGAAAGCGGCACGCGGATCGTGGTCGACGTCTACGAGAAGACATACGTCAGAAAGGCAGATTGATGCTGCGCAAGCTTATCCTCGCCCCCGTCGTTTCCCTGGCCCTGCTCGCCGGCCCCGTATCCGCGCAGCAGAAGCCTGCGCCCGCCGGCCCTGCACCCGCCAGCCCGGCGGCGGCCGCCCCGAGCAAGCAGGACATGGAAAACGCGGTGAAGTACCTCCAGGTCATGATCGCGGGTCTGCAATCCGACAAAGTCGAACAGCCGATCAAGAGCACGCTGATCGGCTGCATCTACGGCAACTCGCTGCGCAGCATCAGCACGTCGATGGACAAGGTCATCGCCGACAACGCCGACAAGATCTCGCGCGATAACGCCGACCAGGTGCTGAGCGCGATGGCCGCTGTCTGTGGCTATCGTCCGACGCAGACCGCCGCCCCGGCTGCGACCACGTCGAAACAGCCCCAGGGTCGCTGATTGCTGCTATCCGCGACTTAGAGGTACCTTTCAAATGGCCGCAATTTCCGGACTGATCCGCGTGATGGAGAAGGCTGCTCGCAAGGCCGGGCAGCGGCTTCGTCGCGACTTCGGGGAAGTCGAGCATCTTCAGGTTTCGCGCAAGGGACCTTCGGATTTCGTCTCGAAAGCCGATCGGGCCGCCGAGCGCGCGATCTGGGACGAACTCAAGGTCGCACGGCCCGGCTGGGGCTTCCTGATGGAGGAAGCCGGCGAGCTCGAAGGCGAATTCGACAAACCGCGCTTCATCGTCGACCCACTCGACGGCACCACCAACTTTCTTCACGGCATCCCGCATTTCGCCGTCTCGATCGCGGCGCAGGAGCCTCGGCTCGACGGCAACAAGTCGATCAACGGCGGGTGGGGAGATGTCATCGCCGCGATCGTCTACAATCCGATCACCGACGAAAGCTTCTGGGCCGAGAAGACTCGCGGCGCCTGGCTTCAGGATCGTCGCTTGCGGGTATCCGCGCGCCGCCATCTCGACGAGGCGCTGATCGCGACCGGCATGCCGTTCCAGGGGCATGGCGACATGGGCGAATGGACGCGCATCTACCACGCGTTCGGTCCGCAAGTCGCGGGTATCCGGCGGTTCGGCGCGGCTTCGCTCGATCTCGCGTGGGTTGCGGCGGGGCGCTACGAGGGCTTCTGGGAAGGCGGTCTCAGCCCGTGGGATACGGCGGCGGGATGCCTGCTGGTGCGCGAAGCCGGCGGCTTCGTGACCGACTGGCGCGGTCGCTCGCTACCGGTGTGCGACGAGCAGATCCTTGCCGGCAACGATGGCCTCCATGCCCGTCTGCACAAGGTGCTGACCGCAGCCGTCAAGACCTGATCGGGGTCGCGGCTCGGTCTTAGCCGCACTTTAACCATGACGATGCGAAACTTTCCGCTCCTTTCGGAGTTGGAATTGGCATGGCGCATTTCAGGGCTCCCATCCTCGTGATGTCTCTGGTCGGATTGGCGGCGGGTGGATCCGCGCAGGCTCGCCGCGCTACCTCGCCACTAGATCTCGAGCAGGCGCGCAATTTCGATCTTGCGAGGCACGTCGCTGCGCGCACCATGCCGCGGGGCGACCGGGAGCGTGAGGATGCCAAGGCGCTGCAACCGCGCTTTGCGGAAAGTCCGCTCGGTCCGCGCTGGTCCTACCAGGTCGCCGAAGACGGCCCGAGCCTGGAGTTTTCCGCGCTGGGCGCCGGTCGAAACGATGGGCCGCGCCTGGTGCAGGTCGGGGTCGACTGGCAGTTTTGAACGCCGCATTGGCTAAGACTTGAACCGGAGCCGACCCGCCGCTAAGCGTCGCCACCCGGTCCGTGCCCCTGTGGCGGAATGGTAGACGCGAACGACTCAAAATCGTTTGTCGCAAGACGTGCCCGTTCGAGTCGGGCCAGGGGCACCAATCGGACTACGCGGTCAATTCTTGCAACGCCTCTGCAGTTGCGATTGCAAGCAAATCCACATAGCGTCCGGCGATGACTAAACTCGCATTTTCGTTCGCCGCTTCCCTCATCGCGCTGCTTCCCGCCGCCACCCAGGCCCAGGACAATCCTCTGCGGGATCGGATTGCCTCCGATATGCCGGGACTGATGGAGATCTACCGCGATCTTCACGCCAATCCCGAACTCGCCTTCCAGGAAACGCGGTCGGCCGCGATCATGGCGAAAGCCGCGCGGGCTGCGGGATACGAGGTCACCGAGAAAGTCGGGAAGACCGGGATCGTCGCGGTGATGCGCAACGGGCCGGGGCCGACGGTGCTGATCCGATCGGACATGGACGCGCTGCCGCTCGAGGAGAAGACGGGCCTACCGTTCGCTTCGACCAAACGCGCGGTTTCGGTCACCTCGGGCGTCGAAAGCGGCGTCATGCACGCCTGCGGCCACGATACGCACATGACCGCCTGGATCGAGACCGCGCGCCTGCTTGCAGCGCGTCGCGGCGAGTGGTCGGGCACTCTGGTGATGATCGGGCAACCGGCTGAAGAGATCGGCGCGGGTGCTCGCGCGATGATTGCCGACGGCCTCTACGAACGGTTTCCGAAGCCCGACTACACCATCGCTTTCCATGATTCCGCCGATCTTCCCGCGGGCGTGCTGGGCGGCACCCCGGGCTACACGATGGCCAATGTCGACAGTGTCGACGTCGTGGTGCACGGGCAGGGCGGTCATGGCGCCGCGCCGCAGACCACCAAGGACCCGATCGTGCTGGCGAGCGCGATCGTCAACAAGCTGCAGACGATCGTCAGCCGCGAGCAGGACCCGACCGATCCGGCAGTGGTGACGGTCGGCTCGTTCCGCGCGGGCTCCACCTACAACATCATCCCCGACGAGGCTCGCCTGCAGATCACCGTGCGCAGTTACAGCGACGAGACTCGTCAGCGCATCCTCGATGCCATCGGGCGCATCGCCAAAGGCGAGGCGATCGCCTCGGGCATCGCCGAAGACCAGCTTCCCGAAGTCACCTGGGACGAGGCGTACACGCGATCCACTTACAATTCGCCCGAACTGGCCGAGTCGGTGCTGGCATCCTTTCGGACCCGGTTCGGCGAGGACCGCGTCAAAGTGCTGGAGCCGGCCATGGTGGGCGAGGATTTCGGGGAATTCTACCTGACCGATCCCAAGACCACCCAATCCATGCTGTTCCGGGTGGGCGGCGTCCCCGCAGACAAGTTTGCCGCGGCCCAGCGTAACGGCACGACGCTGCCGTCGCTGCACAGTCCGTTCTGGGCGCCCGACGCGAAAGCCGTGATCGGCACTGCGGCCGAAGCGATGACGGCGACGGCGATGCGCCTGCTGGTCAAAACGCCCCAGAGCTAGGGCTACGAGCTAGCTCTTACTCGAACTCGCTGCTGCTGGCACCGGCGCGTTCGCGCGATTCGGCGATCATGTCCTCGATCGAACCCTGGCCCGAGGTTTCGCCGGTCGACTGAGCGGCGGCCAGCATCGCTTCCTGGTTCGCCAGGTACGCCATCCACTCCTCGTAGGTCATGCCCGGGGGCGGGCCTTTCGCGCGCATGCGCTTGATGATGTCCATCGCGGTCGGCGTCTTGCTGGACATCTGCGACGAGGCGTAGACATCGTAATTCACGTTGTTCGTGTCGTAGGAGCTGTGGTCTATGCCCCAGCGATCGAACGAGCGACCGCTGCGCTTGGCGGCGGTCCGTTCGGCGCTGTCCTTGCGGATCGCGAGCTCGACCGTGTCGGCTTGGCCGCCGGTTTCCGCCGCTGCCTGCGCCGTATCGTCCTGATCGCTGGCGATCAGGGCCACGGCCCCGGTAATCATCAGCGTCGCCACCGCGAAATGACGGTAAATCTTGGCATTCAGGGCCGGCGCTTGGGCGGTACGAACCATGAGATCTCGCTAGCCGCAATCGGTTAACGCACTGGCATTTCGGAATGGTTAGCATTGTCTTTGCGTGACTTACACAGAGTTACGGAGCCAATCGGACTGCCCAATTACCGAGCGATGTAAGCGATTCCGACGCAGTATCCCGGATGGGCCTGCAAATACGCAAGTCCGTGGCAGTTCGGACACTTCGGAGCGTGTTAAAGTAACCGACATTTTACGCATTCGCTCTAGGCGGGGGTTGGAGCCATTCTCGGCTCCGGTGAGTAGCGCGGCCCCATGATTCGATTGTTCAAGCACTACATTCCGCATGCGGTCGTCCTGCTATGGCTGGTCGACGCGCTGCTGCTGGTCGCCGCGAACGAGCTTTCCTGGCAATTACGCGCACGTCAGATCGGCATCGAAACGGCCGCCTGGCCCGAACGGTTCGCTGCGCACGGCGGCTTCGCGCTGATGATGCTGGTGGCGATGATCTCCGTCGGCGTCTACGGGCCCGATGCGCTGCGCTCGCTGCGCTTTGCCTGTGCGCGATTGCTGGTCGCGATTTCGCTCGGCGTCATTTCGCTTTCTTTCATCGATTTTCTGATGGGCGGGCAGACCTTCTGGCGCTCGACGCTCGCTTACGCGATGGCCTTCGGCATCGTGCTGCTTCTCGCCAATCGTATGGTTCTGGGCAGTGTCCTCGGCAATTCGGCGTTCCGGCGCCGCGTGCTGGTTCTCGGTGCCGGGCTTCGGGCGCAGCGTCTGCGGGTATTGGGCGAACGGCCCGAATCGGGCTTTGCGATCGTCACGTTCGTTGCCATGGCCGAAGCCGCGCCGGTGGTCGAGGAAGCCATCCCGCGGGCTGCGATCCACAATCTGACGCGCTTCGTCGAGAACCTCGGAGTAAGCGAAGTCGTGCTCGCGCTGGAGGAACGTCGCAACTCGCTGCCGCTCAAGGACCTGTTGCGGATCAAGACGGCCGGGGTGCACGTCAACGAATTTTCCAGCTTCCTCGAACGCGAGACCGGCCGTGTCGATCTCGATACCGTCAACCCGTCCTGGCTGATCTTCTCGGATGGTTTCTCGTCCGGCCGCATGATCTCGAGCGCGGCCAAGCGCAGCTTCGATATTCTCGCGAGCTTGCTGCTGCTGGCGCTGACCGCACCGGTCATTGCTGTGTTTGCCGTACTGGTGAAGCTGGACAGCAAGGGGCCCGCGTTCTTTCGTCAGCGTCGCGTCGGGCTTTACGGGCAGGACTACGAAGTCATCAAGCTGCGCTCGATGCGTACCGACGCCGAGGCGGCTGGGGCGCAATGGGCCTCCAAGGACGATCCGCGGATCACGCGGGTCGGCAACTTCATTCGCAAGGTGCGCATCGACGAACTGCCGCAGGCCTGGAGCGTGCTCAAGGGCGAGATGAGCTTCGTCGGCCCGCGCCCCGAGCGCCCCGAATTCGTCGCCGATCTGGAAGAACAGCTGCCATTCTACGCCGAACGGCACATGGTGAAGCCCGGCATCACCGGTTGGGCGCAGATCAATTATCCCTACGGGGCCTCGATCGAGGATTCGCGCAACAAGCTCGAATACGATCTGTATTACGCCAAGAATTACACGCCGTTTCTCGATCTTCTCATCATCCTGCAAACCTTGCGGGTGGTGCTTTGGCATGAGGGTGCGCGTTGATGACCGAGCCTTCCGGCATCGTTGGTATGTTGGCTTACGCGATGGGTATCTGCGCGGCGATTGCCAACGTCACAGCCGCGCTGTGGGTCTGGCAGCGACGCTCGGCCCTGAATCCCGCCGGTCCGGCGTTGTGCGTTGCCTTGATGATGACGGCGGCGATGGGAATTGCGATCGCAGCCACGCGCCCCGGCGATTTGTCGGTGATGATCACCGAATCGCTGCGCAACATGGCCTTTCTGCTTGTCGTCTATCGGCTCTTCGCGGGCGATGGCCGCCACGCCAGCGTCGCGCCCATCCGGCCGGTCGTCCTTTCCCTGGCCTTCGTGGAAAGCCTGCAGCTTTCGGCCTCGCTGATCGTCGTGCGTCTCCCGAACGCCGAACTCGCGCTGGGCCCGCTGTTCGAATTCAGCACGGTGGTCCGGCTGCTGCTGACGGTCGGCGTGCTGGTGCTGGTGCACAATCTCTATGCCGGCGCATCACGTGCCGCCCGCGCCTTCCTGCGCTGGCCTACCATCGGTATCGCGGCGCTCTTTGCGTTCGATCTCAATCTGTACACTATCGCCTATCTCTCTGGAGGCTGGCCGGTGGAGATCTACCCGCTGCGCAGCCTGGCGATGATCGTGATGCCGGCGATGATCGCGATCGGCGCCTCGAAGGGACGCGAAACGGTCCGCATCAAGCCATCGCGCGCAGTCACCTTTCAGACGTTCTCGTTGCTGGTGATCGGTATCTATCTCGTGGCGATGGTGGGCATCGCGCAGTGGATTTCCTATGTCGGCGGCGATTTCGCGCAGCTCATGGAACTCGTGTTCCTGACCGCGGCCAGCGCGCTCGCCTTGCTCGTTCTTCCTTCCAAGCGGCTGCGCGGCTGGCTCAAGGTCACGCTCGCCAAGCACTTCTTCCAGCATCGCTACGACTATCGCGAGGAATGGCTGCGCTTCACGCGCACCATCGGTGCGGGCGGGGCGGAAGCCTTGCCGCTTGGCGAACGCGTGATCCAGGCGGTGGCGGACATTCCCGACTGCCCGGCCGGCTTGCTGCTCCTGCCGGAAGACCATGGCGATCTCACGCTGGCCGCGCGCTGGAACTGGCCCGGTATCGAAGTGCCCGCGACTGCATTGCCCGCAAGTTCGCTCGGCTTCTTCGAGCGCGAAACCTTCATCGCCGACCTCGATGACATTCGCCTGGGGGCCCATTCGGAGAACGTCCGCCCCCTCGTTCCGAACTGGATGATCGAGGCGCCGCAGGCCTGGGCACTGGTGCCGCTGGTCCATTTCGAGCGGCTCGTGGGCATGATCGTGCTGGCAAGGCCGGCGATCGTGCGCAAGCTCGACTGGGAGGACTTCGACTTGTTGCGCGTCGTCGGCCAGCAGCTTGCAAGTTATCTGGCCGAGAATTCGAGTCAGGAAGCCCTGGCCGAAGCCAGCCACTTCGACGATTTCCATCGGCGTATCGCGTTCGTGATGCACGACATCAAGAACCTCGCGAGCCAGCTCAGTCTGCTGGCGCGCAATGCCGAAAAGCATGCCGACAAGGCCGAGTTCCGCGCCGACATGCTCGTCACGTTGCGCAATTCCGCGGACAAGCTCAATGCCCTGCTCGCGCGGCTGGGGCGTTATGGACGCGGCGCAGTCGACCGGCTCGAGCCGGTGCCCGCGCTCGCCATCGTCGAAAAGGTGGCCGCGCATTTCGCGGGGAACGCGCAGGTGTCGATCAGCGAATTGCAGAACGTCACGATCACCGCGAACCCGGATTCGCTGGAACAGGTGCTGGTCCACCTCGTCCAGAACGCGCTCGATGCGAGTGCCAGCGGCACCCCGGTGTTTCTCTCGCTGAGCGCGGAAGGCCTCAATGCCCGGTTCGAAGTGCTCGATTCGGGCTGCGGCATGTCTGCAGAATTCGTGCGGCACAAGCTGTTCAAGCCGTTCTATTCCACCAAGAACGGCGGGTTCGGCATCGGAGCGTTCGAAGCCCGCGAACTGGTGCGCGCGATGCGCGGCCGGCTCGAGGTCGAATCGCGCGAAGGGCTGGGGTCCCGCTTCGTCGTTCGCATCCCGCTGAGCGCGGCCACCGAAATCTACGAAAACATCGCTGAAAAAGAACAGAGAGTAGCATGACGACGGACGCCAAACCCAAGCTCCTTGTGGTGGAGGACGATGCCGGTCTCCAGGCGCAGCTGAAGTGGGCTTACGAGGATTTCGAAGTGATCGTCGCAGGCGACCGCGCCTCTGCGATCACGGCGTTGCGGTCTGAAGTGCCCGACGTCGTCACGCTCGATCTCGGCCTGCCGCCGGACCCCGACGGCACCAGCGAAGGGTTCGCGGTGCTCGACGAAATCATGGCGCTCAAGCCCGATACCAAAGTCGTCGTCGCGTCGGGGCACGGCGCTCGCGAAAGTGCGCTGCACGCCATCGCGCGCGGGGCCTACGATTTCTACCAGAAGCCCGTCGATATCGATGCGCTCGGTCTGATCGTCCGCCGCGCGCTGCAGCTGCATAAGCTGGAGGCGGAGAACCGTAAGCTCGCCGCGAAAGTCGACAAGGGCGAGAAAGTCCTTGGGCGGCTGGTCACTGCCGCGCCGGAAATGGTGCGCGTCGCCCGCACTATCGAGCGAGTGGCGAACACCAACGTTTCGGTGATGCTGCTGGGCGCAAGTGGGACCGGCAAGGAACTTCTGGCCCGCGGCCTCCATGATGCCAGCGATCGGGCGGGCGGCGAATTCGTTGCGATCAATTGCGCCGCGATTCCCGAGAACCTGCTCGAAAGCGAGCTGTTCGGGCACGAGAAGGGCGCCTTTACCGGGGCGGTGAAGACCACGCAGGGCAAAATCGAGCAGGCCGGCGGGGGCACGCTGTTCCTCGACGAGGTTGGCGACATCCCGCTGCAACTGCAGGTCAAGCTGCTGCGCTTCCTGCAGGAGCGGGTGATCGAACGCGTCGGTTCGCGCGATTCGATCGCCGTCGATACGCGGATCGTGTGCGCCACGCATCAGGATCTCGAGGCGATGATTGCCGAGGGGCGCTTCCGCGAGGATCTGTACTATCGCCTTGCCGAGATCGTGGTGAAGATCCCGTCGCTGTCCGAACGGCCCGGCGACGCGATCCTGCTCGCCAAGGCGTTCCTCACGCGCTTTGCCGCCGAAATGAATCCCAAAGTGCGGGGTTTCGCCTCGGACGCGCTCGCCGCGATCGATTCCTGGGCTTGGCCCGGCAACGTGCGCGAACTGGAGAACCGAGTGAAGCGCGCGGTCATCATGGCCGACGAGAAGCTGGTCTCCGCCACCGACCTCGATCTCGGGGATCGGGAGGAACAGAAAGTCACGGCGCTGAACCTCAAGTCGGCGCGCGAACTGGCGGACCGCAAGGTGATCCGCCACGCGCTCGCGCGCAGCGAGGGGAACATTTCCAGCACCGCCAAGCTTCTCGGTATCAGCCGACCGACCTTGTATGATCTCCTCAAGCAGTACGATCTCAGCGCCTGATCGCCCTTGGCGAAGGCAGCGGCGTGGCCTCGCTCTGGCATTCGCCGTAGCGGCGCTGCTTGCGTGCGCTTGGCCGCTGCGGGCCGATCCGCCTTCGACCAGCGAGTTGATCGAGCAAGCCCGCGCGGCCCTCGAACGCGGCGACGGCGTTGATGCCGAAGTCAAGCTCGGCAAGGCGCTCGACGCAGGAGTGCCACCCCAAGCGCTCGCGGCCCTGATGGGGGAAGCGATGCTGGCGCGTGATGCGCCGGACCGGGCGCGACGCTGGCTCGAACCGCAGAATTTCACGGCCGACACCGCCTTCGCCGGCTTTCGCGCGCTGGCACGCCTCGAGCAGCGTGATGGCAACTTGCCTGCCGCCGGCAAGGCCTACGACAAGGCCCTCAAGGTCGATCCCGATGATGCCAGTCTTTGGGTCGAGATCGGGCGGTTGCGCTATCGGGGAGGGCAGCATGCGCTCGCCATCGAGGCGGCGAACCATGCCGTGGCGCTCGATCCGTCGGATACCGCGGCCCTGCTGTTTCGCGGGCAACTCGTGCGCGATGGCTACGGCCTGCGCGCCGCGCTGCCCTGGTTCGAGGCGGCGCTGTCGCAGGATCCGAATGATGTCCCCGTCCTTCTCGAGTACGCCGCGACGCTCGGGGAGCTCAATCGCGCAAGCGAGGCGGTCGTGGTCACGCGACGCGTGCTCGAACTCTCGCCAGGAAATCCGCAGGCCTATTTCCTCCAGTCGGTGATCGCCGCGCGTGCGGGCAATTTCGAGCTTGCCCGCGCTTTGCTGAACCGCACCGGCAACAAGCTCGCAAGCGTCTCGGCGGTCATGTTGTTCGAGGCCACGCTCGAGCTTGGGGCAGGCAACGCAGCGGTGGCCGCCGAGCAGCTCGAGATCTTTCTCGAACGACACCCCGACAACGTCAGGGCGCGTCATCTGCTGGCGCGCGCGCTCTATCTCGGTGGTGAGTATCGATATCTCACACGTCGCATGGCCAGCGCGGTCGCGGATCCGGGTGCCGATCCCTACCTTCTCACCACGGTCGCGCGTGCCTATGAGGTTCTCGGCGAGCGCGAGAATGCCGCGCCTTTGCTCGATCGCGCCGCCGCGCCGCGCACGGCCAGCTTTCGGCCGGAAGCCGACAAGGGCCCGGTCGGCGAACTGCTGGCGCAGGGTCGGTTGCAGGAGGCGCAACGGCTCGCCGAGGCCAGGCGCGCGGCACTACCCGGCAACCGCGAAAACCTGCTTGCCGCCGGCGACGTCCAGCTCGCGCTCGGCAACGCCGCGGAGGCGGACGTTCGCTATGCGGCGGCGGGTGCGATCCGCATGTCGGACGGCCTGCTGCTGCGGCGCTTCCAGGCGACGCTGGCGCGGCAGGACTTCGCCGGGGCGCAGTTGCTCGTGAGAGGCTATCTCCTGCAGACGCCGACCAGTCGCACTGCGCTGCGGCTTGCCGCGATACTCGCGGTGCGCGCGAACGACCTGGCCCGCGCCGAGAGGATCCTCGAATATCTCTCCCAGACCGGCAGCGGCCGCGATGTGCAGCTTCTGGCCGATCTTGCCATGGTCGAGATCGGCGCCGGCGATGCCGCAGAAGGCGAGGTCGAAGCGCAAGGCGCGTATCGCCTGCAGCGCGCCAATCCGGTCGCCAGCCAGGCGCTCGGGCTCGCGCTGGTCGAAGGCGGGCGCAGACCGCAAACGGCCGCGGCCCTGCTCGACAAGGCCCGCGCGATGATGGGGGACAATGCGCTGCTCGCGCAAGCCCGTATCAAGCTTGCCGATTCGCGAGGCTAGGCGCGCCGCTCAGGACTTGGGCTGATAGGTCTGCGCTTCGGTGGGAAAGGCGCGGGAGCGGACTTCGCTGGCATAGTTCGCCGCCGTCTCCGAGATGTATCCCGCCATGTCGCCATAACGTTTCACGAAGCGCGGCACGCGCTCGAACATGCCCAGCATGTCTTCCGTGACGAGCACTTGTCCGTCGCATTGCGCCGATGCGCCGATGCCGATCACGGGCACTTCGACCGCGCCGGTCAGCGCCACCGCGATCGGTTCGACGACGCCTTCCACGACCATCGCGAAGGCGCCCGCATCGGCCACGGCCTTCCCGTCCGCCAGGATCTTCTCGTGCTCCTCCTGGCTGCGTCCGCGTGCGGCGTAGCCGCCCAGCGCATTGACCGCCTGCGGGGTGAGGCCGACATGCGCCATCACCGGAATGCCGCGCGCGGACAGGAACGCGATTGTCTCGGCTATCGCTTGCCCGCCTTCCAGCTTGACTGCCGCGGCTCCGGTCTCGGCCATGATCCGGCTGGCGGCGCGAAAGGCATCCTGCGGGCTCGCCTCGTAGGCGCCGAACGGCATGTCGACGATCACCAGCGCATGATAGCTGCCGCGCACCACGGCTGCGCCATGCGCGATCATCATGTCGAGCGTGACCGGCAGTGTCGAAGGCAACCCGTAGATCACTTGGCCGAGCGAATCTCCCACCAGCAGCATGTCGCAATGCGGATCGAGCAACTGGGCCTGACGCGCGGTATAGGCGGTGAGCATGACCAGCGGCTCGTCGGTTTTGCCGTCTGACTTGCGACGCTTGATCGCGGGTACGGTCAGCCGCTTCATCGGCTGCGGGGTCGGATTGGCACGGCTGGTCGCGGTGTCGAGCTGAAAGGTCGTGGACATGGCGGCGCTTCTAGCGCGCAGGCCGGCCCGGCGCAAAGCGGGTTGATGCAAGGAACGCGATTGGGGGTTAGCGGGCAGGGGGTATTGCGTGCGGGGAAAAAGCGCATAAGCATCTGCGCTTTCCGGCTGATGCGGCGGGCAGTCCGTCGCACGCCCCGGCAGGAGCCCTTTCCCGCATGATCTTCGGACGCGTGAAGCCGCTGGACGCCATTTTGGCGACAGCCGAGAAGAAATCCCTCACGCGCACACTGGGCGCGATCCAGTTAACCCTGCTAGGCGTAGGTGCCATCATCGGCACCGGCATTTTCGTCCTGACGTCGGAAGCCGCGCAGAAGGCGGGGCCCGGCATGATGTGGGCCTTCGTGATCGCGGCGGTTGTCTGCGGCGTTGCGGCGCTGTGCTATTCCGAAATCGCTTCGATGGTGCCCGTGTCGGGCTCGGCATATACTTATACCTACGCGGTCATGGGCGAGCTGCTCGCCTGGATGGTGGGCTGGGCGCTGATCCTCGAATATGCCGTCGCCGCCAGCGCGGTCTCGGTGGGCTGGTCGGGCTACTTCGTCGGCCTGCTCAATTCCTGGGGGATCGCGCTGCCGCCGACCTTGGTGGTCGGACCCTATGCGGGCGGGATCGTCAACCTGCCGGCGCTGGTGATCGCGTTGCTGGTCACGCTGCTGCTGATGATCGGCACCAGCGAGAGCGCGCGAGTCAATGCAGTGCTGGTGACGATCAAGGTGGCTGCGCTCACCGTGTTCATCGCGCTCACTCTGCCGGTCGTGCGTGGAGCCAACTTCGAACCGTTCATGCCCAATGGCTGGTTCGGCAACGGCCAGGGCGCGGGGCTCGGCGCGGTCGGCGCGGCGGCTTCGATCTTCTTCGCCTATGTCGGCTTCGACGCGGTCTCGACCGCGGCCGAAGAAACCAAGAATCCGCAGCGCAACGTGCCGATCGGGCTGGTCGGCAGTCTCGCGATTTGTACCATCTTCTACTTGCTCGTCGCGGCAGGGGCGATTGGCGCGCTGGGCGCACAGCCGGTGTACGGTCCCAACGGCGAAATTCTCGCTCCGGGAACGCCGGAGCTGGCGCAGCAGTGCCAGTCGCTGATCGCGGCGGGGACTGAGCCGTTGGTCTGCTCGCGCGAGGCGCTTGCGCATGTTCTGCGCGAGATCGGATGGGCGCGGATCGGTGACCTGATCGGCGTCGCGGCGTTCCTGGCGCTGCCTTCGGTGATCCTGATCATGCTGTTCGGCCAGACGCGCATCTTCTTCGTGATGGCGCGTGACGGCCTGCTTCCCGAGAAGCTCGCTTCGATCCACCCCAAATGGAAGACGCCGCACATCGTCACGATGATCACGGGTGTTGCGGTGGCCTTCTTCGCCGCCTTCCTGCCGGTCGGTCAGCTGGCCGACATTTCGAACTCGGGCACGCTGTTTGCGTTCTTCATGGTCGCGATCGCGGTGTTGATCTTGCGCCGTACCCAGCCCGATCGGCATCGCCCGTTCCGCACGCCGCTGGTGTGGGTGGTCGCGCCCTTGGCGATCATCGGCACGCTCGGGCTCTATTTCAACCTGCCGTTCGAGGCGAAGATGGTGCTGCCCGTCTGGGGCGGAATCGGCCTCGTGGTCTATTTCCTTTACGGCTATCGCAAGAGCCACGTGGGTCTCGGCCGTGTCGAAGTGCACGAAGACGATCCCGACGCGCCGCCGCAGCCGGTGCCGCCGGTCAACTGATCGGATCATTCGACGACAAGGGGGAAGGGGCCGCAAGGCCCCTTCCTCTTGTGGACCTGTCCCGAGAGGTTCTTGCGCATCGGCGTGCGTGAGAACATAAATAGAACATGGCTCAAGCGACACCCGATTCGATTCCCTCCGAAGCCCCTCCCGCGATCCCCGCGCCCGGGGCTCTCACTGCCGTGCGCAAGGCCGAATGGCGGCCCGGCGAAGTCTCCGACGAAGTGCCCCATGCCGAGATTTTCGCACGCGGCGGCGAGGCGACCGGCACCGCGCTGGCGCTCGCTTTCGCGCGGGACCGGATGCGCGCCGCGCGCCCCGATCCCGTCGCCGATGTGCCGGACGAGCGCATGTGGCTGTGGGTGCAGGACCGTGAGGCGCTACGCCGCTCTGGCCGGCCCTATCGCCCCGGACTGCCGCGGGGCTTGCGCCACCGCCTGATCCACGTCGCCGCCGCGAGCGCGGAAGATGCGCTGTTCGCGCTCGAGGAAGGGCTGCGCTGCCGCGATCTTGCATTCGTGGTAGGGGAAATCGCGGGCAATCCGCGCGCGCTCGACTTCACCGCCTCGCGCCGGCTCAGCCTTGCCGCCGAGCGCCACGGCGTCCCGTTCTGGCTGGTGCGGATCGATGCGCGGCGCGATCTCTCCTCGGCGCGAATGCGCTGGGAGGCCGCCGCCGCCGCCTCGCCACCACCGCGCTGGAACCCGCAGGCGCCCGGCACCCCCACCTGGCGCGCCGAGCTGTTCCGCGCGCGTCGCCACCCGCCGGGAACCTGGACCTTGCGTGACGACGGCGTCCTGGCTGCCGAGCGTCCCGCTGCCGCATCTTCCGAACCGCTCACCATGGTGCCGCACGGCCTGTTCGGCGCGACGATGTCCAGACAGGACAGGCTGGCACGGCAGGAAGGCCAGGAAGCGCGCAGCGAGACCGGCTGACATGCCCGGCCCGCTCCCGCTCCTGCCGCTGAAGGCGATGGGGCGCGAGCCGCCGGCCCCGCCGCATGCGCCGCCGCCCGGCGCGGCGTCCCGCCGAATCCTCGCGATCTGGTGCGCGCGGCTCGCGATTGACCGCTGGCGTCTGAGCGAAGGATTGGCGATGGGCGAGGGCGCCGATGCGGCCCCGCTCGCGCTCATCACCGAGACCGCGCACGGGCCACGCATTGCCGCCGCCAACGACGCGGGGCTCGAAGCAGGCGCGCAGCCGGGGATGATGCTGGCCGATGCGCGTACGCTGTGCCCGCAGCTGGCCGTCGCGCCGTCCGATCCCGCTGGCGACCTCGCTTTCCTCGAAAAGCTCGCGCTCTGGGCGCAGCGCTGGGGACCGTGGAGCGCGCTCGATCCGCCCGACGGACTGATCGTCGACGTCACTGGCGTCGCGCACTTGTTCGGCGGCGAGGAAGGCCTGCTGGCCGATGCCCGCGCCGCTTTCGCGCGCCGTGCGCTGGCGTCGCGCTTCGCCATCGCGCCCACGGCGGGCGCCGCCTGGGCGCTGGCGCATCACGGTCGCGCGGGGGGCGGCCAAAGCGCGATCCTGCGGGCCGAGGACGATGCCGCCGCGCGGCTCGGCGCGCTGCCGGTCGCGGCGCTGCGGCTTGATGACGATACGCTCACCGTGCTGCGCCGATTGGGCCTGAAGCGGCTCGGCGACCTTCATGGCGTTAAGCGCGAGGCGCTGGTGCGGCGCTTCCGCAATCGCCGTTCGGCCGCGGCCAATCCGCTGATCCGCCTGGACCAGTTGCTTGGACGTGTGCCCGAGCCGCTGTTGCCGGTGATCGCAACGCATGCCCCGCTGGCGCAGCGCCGGCTGATGGAGCCGATCCGCCACCGCACGCTGCTCGACCGCGTCGTCGCCGACCTTGCCGAGGACATGGCGCGTCAGCTCGAAGGGCGCGGCCTCGGCGCGCGCCGGCTCGAACTCGGCATGTGGCGCGTCGATGGCGAGGTGGTGGTGCGCCGGGTCGAGATGGCCGCGCCCAGCCGCGCGGCCGCGCACATCGCGAGCCTGTTCGACCGACGGCTTGAGGATGTCGACGCCGGCTTTGGCTTCGAAATGGTGCGCTTGCGTGCCGCCTGGACCGAGCCGCTGGCACTGGTCCAGGCCGATATCGAGCAGGACGGCGAGGGCGACGGACCCGGCACCAGTCTGGCCGCCTGCATCGACCGGCTCGTCGTGCGGCTAGGGATGGAGGCCGTGCGCCGCCCGGTTTCACGCGCGAGCCATATGCCGGAGCGCGCACAACGCTGGCAGGGCCCGCTCGAGCCGGAAAAAACCTCACTGGAGGAGTTCGATTTCCATCACAGGCCTTTGAAAATGCTGGATCGCCCCGAGCATATCGCGGTCATCTACGAGAGCCCCGATGGCCTGCCGCGCAAGTTCCGCTGGCGCGGTACGGTGCACGAGGTGCTGCGCGTCGAAGGACCCGAACGCATCGCGCCAGAATGGTGGCGCGAACGCGGTTCGGCGCGGCTGCGCGATTACTATCGCATCGAGGATGGCGAGGGCCGGCGCTACTGGATCTACCGTAGCGGTATTGCCGGGGACGGGCGCGGCGGCACGCCCGACTGGTTCCTGCAGGGCCTGTTCGGATAGGCTGGGCGCATGCAAACCAGTGTCCACCGATTCGAGGAAGCCGCAGCACGCGGCGATCATCTGCGAACCGCGCGGCTTCGCCTGCGCGTTCCGGTCACGGACGACATCGCCGCGATCCTAGCCATCGCCGGCGACTTCGAGATCGCGCGGCGCGTCGCCCGTGTCCCGCACCCTTATACCGAGGTCGATGCGCGGTTCTTCCTCGATGCGATCGTCCCGCCCGATTGTGTCTGGGCCGTCACCACCGGCGATCCGCTCGCGGTCATCGGCATGATCGGGCTGCATCTCGATCGCGAGACCGGAAAGGCGGAACTGGGGTACTACTTCGCGCGCGATTGCTGGGGTCGGGGCTACGCGACCGAAGCCGCGAGCGCCGTCGCCGCCTATGGCATCGGCTTGCTTGGGCCCGGTACGCTGATGGCGGGCTACTTCACCGACAACCCCGCGTCGGGGCGGGTGCTCGCTAAGATCGGCTTCGTCGAAACCGAAATCGAGATGAAGGAGTGCCTGGCGACCGGAGCCGCCAGACCCTTGGTGCGGATGGTGCTGCCCGCCTGATCAGAGCGGATCGACGGAAAGGCTGTTTGCCGTCACCGCATCGAGAATTTCCTGCCGATCCTCGGCCTTGCGACCCGCAAGGAAGTTGAGCAGATCGCCGATCAGGCGCTGCGTCTGCGTGGCGAAGACGGCGTGCGGCTCGCCATCGTATTCGATCAATTCCGCCTGCGGCACTTTGTCGATCACTTGGTGCGCGGTCGCCTCGATCGGCACGGTCTCATCCGCCGTTCCGTGGATCACCAGCGTCGGCACCTTGAAGTGCGCGAGGTCGGGGCGGAAATCGGTGTAGGCAAAAGCCGCCGCTGATTGCAGCGTGGCGTATTGCCCCGCCTGCATGGTGGTTGCCCAAGCCCAGTGCAGTTCCTCGTCGCTGACCGGATGAGTCAGCATACCTACGCCGTAAAAATCCTTGAAGAAGCCCTTGAAGAAGTGGCGAAAATCCTTCTTCATGCCCTCGGTCATCTCCTGGAACACGCTGTCCGGAACGCCCTGGGGATTGTCGTCGGTTTGGAGCATGTAGGGCACCACCGAGGAGACCAGCACCGCCTGGCTCACGCCCTTGCCGCCATGGCGCGACATGTACCGCGCGATCTCGCCGCCACCCATCGAGAAGCCGACGAGCGCGGCGTCCTGCGTCGCGCCGGTCGCGGCCATGAAGTCGGCAAGATCATCCGAGAACGTATCGTAGTCGTAGCCCTTGGGTGGCTGGTCGGAGCGACCGAAGCCGCGACGGTCGTAAGCGATGGCGCGATAGCCGTTCTCGGCCAGCGCCATCATCACAGGATCCCACGAATCGGCCGACAGCGGCCAGCCGTGGATGAGGATCACGGGGCGGCCTTCGCCCAGCGTCTTGACGTAAAGGCGAGTGGTGTCGCGAGTCTGGATCATGGTCATGGGGGAGTCTCCTTTGCCCCAATAGCGCCCGGTACGCCGGTTCGTTCCGTCTACGGCGCCACCGTGTGCCGGGGGCGGGCCGAAAGGAGACTCGCCTTTGTGATGGACGGAACATATAAGGAACATTTGTCCCTCGAACTTGTTGTCGGAAAATGCCCGAAGGTCCCCTCACACCCGATCCCCGCCGCATCGCGGTCGATCCCGATACGATTCCCGCGCCCCAGCGTGCGGCTTTCGTCGAGCTGGGCGTGGCGACTTGCTTCTCGTTCCTGCGCGGGGCTTCGGATGCGGCCGATCTGGTCGAGACCGCATGGAAGCTCGGCTACGATGCGCTGGGCATTGCCGACGTCAATTCGATGGCAGGTGTCGTGCGCGTGCACACCGAGGCGGCGACGCTGAAGCTGCGGCCGGTGATCGGCTGCCGCGTCGAGACGGTCGAGGGGCTGGCGTTCCTCGCCTATCCCACCGACCGCGCGGCCTACGGGCGGCTGTGCCGGCTGATCTCGGCGGGGCGGATGGGTACGCTATCGGGCGAGTGGCAGGAGAAAGGCGTATGCGAGATCTCGCTGGAGATGCTCGCCGCGCAGGCCGAGGGCGTGCAGTTGATCCTGGTGCCGCCCCGCGATCTGGAGGCGCGATTTACGGTGGCGGTCGAGAGCAACGTCATCCCCCTCCCGCTTGCGGGAGGGGTTAGGGGTGGGCGCGAAACCACGGAAGGTTCGCCGGGCCGGCCTGTCGCTGAGCCCACCCCCGCCCCCTCCCGCAAGCGGGAGGGGAGTATGTTGACCGCCCCCCTCACCGAACTGCTCCCGCACCTGACTCCCCAGTTGCCCACGCTGCGCCACATCGCCGCCTGCTACCTCTACTGCGGCGACGACGTGGCGCGGATCGAGGCGCTCAATGCCATGGCGCGCGAGAACGGCCTCGGCATCCTGGCCACCAACGATGTGCTCTACCACGAGCCCGAACGCCGCCCGCTGCAGGATGTGATGACCGCGATCCGCCATAAGACCACGGTGGCGCGCGCCGGCTTCGCGCTGGAAGCCAATGCAGAGCGACACCTGAAGTCGCCGGACGAGATGGTCCGCCTGTTCGAGCGCTGGCCGCATGCGATCACCGCCGCGCGCGAAGTCGCCGATGCCTGCCGCTTCAGTCTTGATGAGCTGCAATACGAATATCCCGAGGAAATCTGCCCCGGCGGCCTCGAACCGCAGGCGCGGCTCGAGGAACTGACGTGGCAGGGTGCCGATGGCCGCTACCCGGCCCATCTCTATTCGGGGGGCGTGCCCGAAACCGTGCGCGACACGCTGCGGCGCGAACTGGCACTGATCGCGAAGCTGCAGCTCGCAAGGTACTTTCTAACTATCAAGGATATCGTTGATTTCGCTCGGAATCAGGATCCGCCGATCCTGTGTCAGGGGCGCGGTTCGGCGGCCAATTCGGCGGTCTGCTATTGCCTCGAGATCACGGCGGTCGACCCGGCCAAGCACGCGCTGCTGTTCGACCGCTTCATCTCGGAGGAGCGCAAGGAGCCGCCCGATATCGACGTCGATTTCGAGCACGAACGGCGCGAGGAAGTGATCCAATACATCTATGCCAAGTACGGCCGTGCCCGCGCCGGCTTGTGCGCGACCGTGATCCACTATCGCCCGCGCATGGCGATCCGCGAAGTCGGCAAGGCGATGGGCCTTACCGAAGACGTCACCGCCGCGCTGTCACGCACCGTGTGGGGCGGGTGGGGGAACGAGATCGGCGAGAAGCATGTCTCCGAAACCGGCATGGACGTAACCGATCCCCACTTAAGGCGTGTTCTTAAGTTGACCCAGCAAATGATAGGGATGCCTCGCCACTTGGGCCAGCATGTCGGTGGCTTCATCCTAACCCAGGGACCGCTGACCGAGACCGTGCCGATCGGCAACGGCGCCATGCCCGATCGCAGCTTCATCGAGTGGGACAAGGATGACATCGACGCGCTCGGCATCCTCAAGGTCGACGTGCTGGCGCTGGGGATGCTGACCTGCATCCGCAAATGCCTCGATCTGCTGGGCGCGCACCATGGCCGCGAGCTGACGCTCGCCACCGTCCCGCGCGAGGACCCGGAGGTCTACGCGATGCTGCGCAAGGGCGATTCGCTCGGCGTGTTCCAGGTCGAGAGCCGCGCGCAAATGAACATGCTGCCGCGCCTGCGTCCGCGCGAGTTCTACGATCTGGTCATCCAGGTGGCGATCGTGCGCCCCGGTCCGATCCAGGGCGACATGGTCCATCCCTACCTCAAGCGGCGGCGCGGCGAGGAGCAGGTGCGGATCCCCGCGCCGGCGCCCGAACACGGCCCGCCCGACGAATTGTCGAGCATTCTCGAACGCACCTTGGGCGTGCCGATCTTCCAGGAGCAGGCGATGAAGATCGCGCTCGATGCGGCGAAGTTCTCGAGCGTGGAAGCGAACCGGTTGCGCAAGGCGATGGCGACCTTCCGCTCGCGCGGAATGGTTGACGAGTTGCAGGACATGATGGTCGATCGCATGGTCGCGCGCGGCTACGATCCCGACTTCGCGCAACGCTGCTTCAACCAGATCCGCGGTTTCGGCGAATACGGTTTTCCCGAAAGCCACGCGGCAAGCTTTGCCCACCTCGTCTACGTTTCGAGCTGGCTCAAGTGCCACTTTCCGGCGGCTTTCGGCTGCGCGCTGCTCAATTCGCAGCCGATGGGGTTCTATGCGCCGGCGCAGATCGTGCGCGATGCGCGCGAGCATGGCGTGATGGTGCTGCCGGTTGATGTGAACGCGAGTGCGTGGGATTGCACGCTGGAGGTTGTGGAGGATGCGGCAGCCCACCCCGTTGCGACTAGCGCCCGCTGCGCGGACGCAAGTCTCACTGCCCCTCCCGCAAGCGGGAGGGGAGCGAGGCTTGGCGAGCCACAGGCGAGCTTAGCCGCAGCGGGGTGGGCCGGGGCGCATGCCAAGCAGAACTGCCCCGTCGCCTTGCGCCTAGGTCTGCGCCAGATCGACGGCTTCCCCGAGGCCGCCGCCGCGCGTCTCTTTGCCGCGCGCGAGGAGGGCGGCGCCTTCGCCGATGTCGCCGCGCTGCGCGAGCGGGCGGGGCTTTCGCCTGCGCTGATCGAGCGGCTAGCGTCCGCCGACGCTTTCGGCTCGATCGCGCTGGGGCGGCGGCAGGCCTTGTGGGAGGCGCGCAGCCTGATCGCCGGGCCAGATTTGCCGCTGTTCGCGGCGGCACAGGCTCGGGACGAAGGCGCGGAACGCACCGCGACACAGCTGCCCCGGATGCCGCTCAGCGAGGAAGTGGTAGCCGACTACCAGACCCAGCGCTTGTCGCTGAAGGCGCACCCGATGGCCTTCCTGCGTGCCAGCCTTGCCGAGCGCGGCTTCGTCCGCGCCTGCGACCTTCGCAGCCGCAAGTTCCGCGCGATGGTGCAAGTGGCAGGCGTGGTGCTGATCCGCCAGCGGCCGGGTTCGGCCAAGGGGGTGTGCTTCATCACGCTGGAGGATGAGACCGGGGTGGTGAACCTGGTGGTCTGGCCCGATCTCAAGGAGAAGCAGCGCAAGGTGGTGATGGGCGCGCGGCTGATGGAAGTGCGCGGCCGGGTCGAATACGACGATGAAGTGATCCACGTGATCGCCGCGCACATGACCGATGCCACGCAGGAACTGCATCGTTTGTCCGAGGATCTGCTGCCCGCGCATCTGGCACGCGCCGATCACGTCAACAGCCCGCTGCCTTCGGGCAAGCGCAATCCGCGCGACAACTTGCGCGAAGGCGCCGAGGATCCTTTCGCGCCGGTCGAGCCCTGGCAGCCACCCGGCCCGGGCAATCGCGAATGCGGCTTCCATCAGGGCCACCCGCGCGACGTCCGCGTGATCCCGCGCGTGCTGCCCAAGTCCCGCGACTTTCATTGACCGGGCAGAGCCGGTCACGGTGCCGCACGGATGCCCGACCGCCTGAACCCCGCTGGCTCGAACCGCGGCATCGGGTCGACGAACTTTCGGCATGACGCGCGGCGGGTTCGCAACCCGAAAGGCCGATGAGGCGTTGCTGACGAGTGGGCAGATATGGACAGCGCCGGCGGCCGCCGATCGATGGCTGGATCTTCGCCCTCTTCGTGCTCGCGGCGCTGCTGCTGTTCGCCCGCGCCTGGCTGCACGATCATCCCGAGCATGACCCGTGGGCTCCGCTGGACATCGCCGATCCCGCCGGGTGGGCCACATCGCGCAAGCTTTCGGCCTTGCGGGACGAACCCGGCGCATGCCGGGCCTTTCTCGAACGCAGCGACATAGGCTTCGAAAGCCTCGATCCAGCGGGGGAGGGGACCTGCCGCAGAGCCGATCGCGTGGTGCTGGAAAACGATCGCGCTTCCGGCCTCGTCTTCCAACCCGGCGCGCCGCCCGCCACGTGCGCCGTCCACGCGGCGCTGGCGTGGTGGATGCGGCACGAGGTGCAGCCTGCGGCAGAAACCATTCTGGGATCGCGCGTCGTCGCGATGGAGCATCTCGGTACGGCGAACTGCCGTCGAATCGGCGGCGGGGACAGCGGCAACTGGAGCGAACACGCCACCGGCAATGCGATCGACATTGCCGGATTCGTGCTCGCGGACGGTCGCCGGATTCGCGTACTCGCAGACTGGAAGGGGACGGACGAGGATGCCGCCAGCTTCCTGCGAACGGCCCGCGACGGGGCCTGCCTCGTCTTCTCGACCGTGCTTTCGCCCGAATACAATGCCGCGCATGCCGATCACTTCCATCTGGATCAGGCGGGCCGCATGGCGGGTTGGTCCGCTTGCCGCTAAAGCGTCGGACGAGGAGCGCGAAACTGCGACTTCGAAATGTCGATAAGTGGCTTGGCCGCTGACGACGACCGCTTGCTTCGATCGGTTAACGATGACACCAGACCCTGAGTTTCTACGTAACGTTCGAACTGCCAGATCCGGACGTCAGACAAGGAGCAACAGGTTGTCACTGATCGATCGGGTGCACAAAGTCGTGGCCGATACCGGTGCCGTGACCCGTCAGGACAGCGAGGCCATGGCGAAAGCGGCGGTCGCGACAGTCTTCAACTGGCTGCACGATCCCACCACCGCTTCGTTCGCGAAAGCGGCGCGCAAGTCACGAGTCTCGCCTGCGACGTGCGAAAAGGTGTGGGTGGCGATGTTGGACGAAATCCGCCGCGAGGCGGGGATCTAGCCGTCGCTCTGCACCCGTGCCGCGTCCCCGTCGTTGCTCCGACGGCTAGCGAATGTCCTTCTGCGGTACGCGCGGCCTGGAAGATCCGGCGGCGCTCACGTCTGCATCGTGCCCGCTCTTGTCGCTGAAAAAGGCCAACGCGAAGAGACCGCATCCCAACAGCACCGAGAAGAAGACCCCCAGGATGGTGGCGATCACTGCGTGCAGACTCCAAGCATCCATCGCCCAGATATAGGTCAGCGCCGCCGCGACCATCAGCACCCCGACAATCACGATCCAAAGCGCCATGCGTCGCAGCTCGAGAACTGCGCTCTTTCTGTTCTTTTCCATGATGACTTACCTATGCACCTGCTGGGGCCACGGTCGCCAATGCGGATTTGTTTTGACCGGGAAAGCGACGCTTGCCGGCGCGTTCGCATGGAACTGCGCGGAAAGCACCTAGGACTCTGCATGGAGCGGGAGGTGTCAGGCGGAAGCTCGTCGCAGCTGCAGGAAGGGAAGCGACAAGCTTCACTGCTCAGGTCGTGCTGCCTGGTGACCCCTACGGGAATCGAACCCGTGTTTCAGCCGTGAGAGGGCCGCGTCCTGACCGCTAGACGAAGGGGCCGCACGAAGGCGGCTTTGCTGCGCCGGTATGGTGACCCCTACGGGAATCGAACCCGTGTTTCAGCCGTGAAAGGGCCGCGTCCTAACCGCTAGACGAAGGGGCCATGCCGGTCTGCAGCAAAAGCAGGCCGCGCCTTTAGGCAAGCGGGGTGGAGGGGTCAAGTCCCGGGAGGGGAATAATCGGACAGGAGCGGCGCGAAGGTGATGCCTCAGTCCGCCCAGGCGGCATCGTCGATCAGCAATTCGGCCTGCACGCGCGCACCCCAATCGTCGATCTTCGGGCGGCCGGCGAGCCACAAGCGGCGATCGCCCTTGGCATGAAGCAAGGTTTGCCCAAGCTCGCTTTCCTCGGCGCGGAAGGCGATCGCTTTGAGGCGCTGGCCATCCGCGCCGCTGGTGATAAGCCGCACGTGCCCGTTGCCCACGACGTCCGCCTTGACGATCCGCAAGGGCCCCACCGCGACTCTGGGGCCGGGCCAGCCCATGCCATAGGGCCCCGCGCTTTCGAGCGTCTCGACCAGCATCGGCGTCAGTCCGGCGGGTGCCACCGCGAGATCGAGCGCCACGCTGCGGCTCCAAGCCGCCGCCGCGACATCCGCGCCGAGCCGGTCATCGAGCCAATCGGCCAAGGCGTCGATCTTGTCCGCGCTCACGGTGAGTCCCGCGGCCATGGCGTGACCGCCGCCGGCCACCAGCAGGCCGGCTTCGCGCGCGGCGATGATCGCGGCGCCCAGATCGACGCCGGGGATCGAGCGGCCCGATCCCTTCCCTTGCGAATCGAGGCCGTCGCTATCGTCGAGCGCGATCACCAGCACCGGCTTACCGGTTTTTTCCTTGATCCGGCCTGCGACGATGCCGATCACCCCGGGGTGCCAGCCTTTGCCGGCGACCACGGCGACCGCGCGGTTGTGCTGCGCCGCAAGGAGGTTTTCGGCCGCTTCCTGAACTTCCGCTTCGATTGCGCGGCGTTCTTCGTTGAGCTGCGACAGCTGCGCGGCGATCGCGCGCGCTTCCTCGGGATCGGTCGTCGTCAGCAAGCGCACGCCGAGCGTGGCTTCGCCGACTCTGCCGCCCGCATTGATCCGGGGGCCCAGCGCGAAGCCGAGGTCGCTGCAAGTCGGCGCGCGGCTCAAGCGGCTGGCATCGACCAGCGCCGCCATGCCGACGTTCTCGCGCCGCGCCATGACCTTGAGCCCTTGGGCGACGAAGGCGCGGTTCAGCCCATGCAGCGCGGCGACGTCGGCCACAGTGCCGAGCGCCACGAGATCGAGCAGCGCGAACAAGTCGGGCTCGGCGCGAGCCTCGAAATAGCCGCGCTGGCGCAAGGTGCGCACCGTCGCGATGGCGAGCAGGAAGGCGACGCCGACGGCTGCGAGATGGCCGTGCCCCGCACCGATCTCGCTTTCGTCGAGGCGGTTCGGATTGACCAGCGCGGCGGTGAGCGGCAGTTCGCTGGCGCACTTGTGGTGATCGACGACGATCACGTCGACGCCTTCGGCATGTGCCATCGCCAAGGCATCGTGCGCCATCGCGCCGCAATCGACCGTGACGATGAGGCTCGATCCCTCGCGCGCGAGCCGGACGAGCGCCTCGCCCGATGGGCCGTAGCCTTCGAGCAGGCGGTCGGGAATGTAGTAGCGCGCGTCGTGCCCAAGCATGCGCAGCAGGCGGATCAGCAGGGCCGCGCTGGTGGCGCCGTCGACGTCGTAATCGCCGTAAACGGTGACTTGCTCGTGGGTCATCACCGCTTGCGCCAGACGGTCGGCGGCCTGATCCATGTCGCGCAGCGCCGAAGGATCGGGGAGGAATGCACGCAGGGACGGCGTGCGCTGCCGGTCGAGATCGTCGCGTGCAATTCCGCGCGAAAGCAGCAGTTGCGAGACGATATCGTCCTCGAGGCCGAAGCCCTGATCGCCGAGCTCCATGTTGCCGCCGCGCCAGCGCCAGCTCTTGCCAGTGATTGAGGTGCGAATGGCGGAGATGGACAAGGATGCCTGAGCCATGCCGTCCTCGCTAAGCCATGCGGCGGTCGCGCGGAAGGGGCTTACGCAGGTTGTCATCAGCCACGTGTCGTGCGACCGAGCCTCGCGGGCACAGCGAGGGAGGCGGTATCACGCTTGCGATCATCTGGCACAGCCGAACCGGCGCATCAGAAGCCATGGCGCGCGCGGCGGCTGCAGGGGCGGGTGGTTCGGCCCGGCTGCTGCCCGCGGCGGACGTTGTCCCGGATGACCTGCTGAAAGCGGGGGGCCTGCTGTTCGTCTGCCCGGAGAATCTCGCATCGATGTCCGGCCTGATGAAGGAGATGTTCGACCGCACGTATTATCCGGTGCTGGGGCGGATCGAGGGTCGGCCTTATGCGACCGCGATCGCGGCGGGGTCGGATGGCACGGGCGCGCAGGCGCAGATCGACCGGATCGCGAAGGGATGGCGGCTGCGTCGTGTCGCCGAACCGTTGATCGTGAACCTTGCCGCGCAGACACCGGAGGCTATTCTCGCACAAAAGACGCTGAGCGAGGCGGCCACAAAGCAATGCGCCGAGCTTGGCGAGGCCTTTGCACAAGGGCTGGAAATGGGCAATCTTCTGATTGGACGAGGCTGGGTCGATGGCTTTTACAGGTTCCGCACCGCGCATGGGGCAAGCGCCTATGTCACTGCCAGAAGTCGAATCCGGGCCGTTTCGGGGTAACGAGAGGCTGGGAAGGAATACCGGCGAAGCGGCGTTGTCGCTCTTTTTCAGACCGGACGAGCGGCCGGATGAAGCCGGGTTCGAAACCGCGCTGGGCGAAGCGCGTTCCGGGCGAGCCGTCGCCAGGATCAGCCATCGCAGCGCGGACGAAACCGGTAGAGTGGAACTGCTTTGCAGCGGCATGACCTTCGATGTTGCCGTGCTGACGCCAGGCGCTCCCTGCGATGCCGCAATTTCCCGGATCCGTTACGGGTTCGAACCCGAGCGCGATCTGGAGCCCCTGCAAGCGATCACGATCGCACCCGGGCCGCACCTCGCATCCGCAGGAGGCATGCCGTCCGTGGTGCGCGCGATGTGCGGAATTGCCGCGAGCGTCATCGGCCCGCTCGCTGTGCAGGCGGTGGGCTATGGTCCCGCGCAAACCTTGATGGAGCCGGGCTATTTCATGCGGGTCAGCGAAACCTGGCTTAAGGGCGGGCCGTTTCCCGCGCTGGGCCTGACCGCTCTGCTGCCGAACGACGATGGCTCGGTGCGAAGCCAGGGCCTCGCGCATTTCCTGGGCCAGGAATTGCAAGTGCAGCCGGCCTCGGGCGATGCACCCGCCACAACCTTGCGCACGGCAATCCGCCTGGTCGATCATTTGATGCGGTCGGGGGTGCCAAACGATCCGATCAGGATCGAACTCGGGGACGAGGGCGCGGTCTTTGTCGAACCCTCGCGCTTCGGCAAATTGCTGCTGGTGTGGTGCGGGGCCTGACGGGCGACCCGAACCGGTCAGCGATACCTGGCAAGCGCCCCGCCAAGCTTACGCGCGCGTGACGGCCGCCAGCGACCCGATTGCCTGAAGGTATTCGCGTTCGAAACGGGTGACGCGCTCGGCCACACTGGTGACGCTGTCGATCGTAGCGAGGCCTTGGCCTGCGCCCCAGATATCCTTCCACGCCTTGGCGTCCAGGTTGCCGCCAGAACCGAAGTTCAGCGCACTCTGATCGCTCGGGGGCAAGTTATCGGGATCCAGACCCGCTGCGGCAATCGAGGCCCGCAAGTAGTTGCCGTGGACGCCGGTGAAGAGGTCGGAATAGACGATGTCCGAGGCGCCGGCCGCGACGATCGCTTGCTTGTAATCGGCCACTGCATTGGCTTCGGTCGTCGCGATCCAGGGCGAGCCGATATAGGCGAAGTCCGCCCCCAGCGCTTGCGCAGCGAGGATCGAGCGGCCGCAAGCAATGGCGCCCGACAGAGCGATCGGACCGTCGAACCAGGCGCGGATCTCTTGCATCAAGGCAAACGGTGATTGCGTGCCGGCATGCCCGCCCGCCCCGGCAGCGACGGCGATCAGGCCGTCCGCGCCTTTCTCGACCGCCTTGTGTGCGAACCGATCGTTGATCACGTCATGGAACACCAGGCCGCCCCAGCCGTGGACCGCGTCATTCACCTCGACATTCGCGCCGAGCGAGGTGATCACCAGCGGCACGCGATACTTCTCGCACAGCGCCAGATCCTGCTCGAGCCGCGTGTTGGTCTTGTGGACGATGAGATTGACCGCATAGGGAGCGGCGCAGTCGGCGGTCTCCTCCGAGATCCTCGCCAGCCATTCGTCGAGCTGGCTTGCGGGCCGGGCGTTGAGCGCGGGGAAACTGCCAACGATACCTGCGCGGACTTGCGAAATGACGAGGTCTGGCGTCGAAACGATGAACATCGGCGCCGCGATCACCGGAATGCGCAAATCCTTGAGCAGAGCAGGTACGGGCATGCTGTCATCCATTTAATCGTGCGGTTAATTCGCCGCATAGGCGAAAGACGCAGCGCCTGTCGAGCGGTCCCCGTGCTGCCAGCCATGCTACGGTCACGTCGATCAAGGGACACCCCGGGACCCGCTGCGCCGGCTCAGGCGTTGGCGGCGCTAAGCACGGCGCGGACGCTGGCGGTCGCGATATCCTCGTCGATGCCCACACCCCACACCGTCGAGCCATCGGGGCGCAGGCATTCGACATAAGCCGCCGCGCGCGCATCCGAGCTCTTGCCCATCGAGTGCTCGGCGTAGTCGCGCACTTCCAGATTGACGCCGAAGCTTTCCCGGAGCGTCGCCACGACCGACGAGATCAGGCCGTTGCCACGTCCCGAGACGGTCTGCTCCTGGCCATCGACGCCGATCTTGCCGGTGAAGATGCGGCTGCCATCGGGCGCGCGGGCTTCTTCGTATTCGATGAGGTGGAAGTGCTGCGGATCGTCCAGGCGATAGGCCTTGCGGAACACCGACCAGATGTCGCCTGCCTGCAGTTCGCGGCCCAGTTCGTCGGCCAGTTCCTGGACATGGCTGGAGAAATGCGCCTGCATGCGCTTGGGCAGCTTGATCCCCTGATCCTGCTCGAGCACCCAGGCGAAACCGCCCTTGCCCGACTGGGAATTGACGCGGATTACGGCCTCATAATTGCGGCCGAGATCGGCGGGATCGATCGGCAGGTAAGGCACCGACCAGAACTGATCGTTGCGCTGTTCCTGCGCGGCGAAACCCTTCTTGATCGCATCCTGGTGCGAGCCCGAAAACGCGGTGAACACCAGTTCGCCGCCATAGGGATGCCGCTCAGGCACTTTGAGCTGGTTGCAGTATTCGACCGTGCGGATGACCTCGTCGATGTCCGAGAAGTCGAGCCCGGGATCGACGCCCTGCGTGTACATGTTGAGCGCCACGGTCACCAGGCAGCAGTTGCCGGTACGCTCGCCGTTGCCGAACAGGCAGCCCTCGACGCGATCGGCTCCGGCCATCAGTCCCAGCTCCGCCGCCGCGACGCCGGTGCCGCGATCGTTGTGCGTGTGCAGGCTGATTATCGCGCTCTCGCGGTTGGGCAGGTTGCGGCAGAAATACTCGATCTGGTCCGCGTAGATGTTGGGCGTCGCCGCCTCGACCGTGGCGGGCAGGTTGAGAATGATCGGATGTTCGGGTGTCGGCTGCAGAATTTCCATCACCGCTTCGCAGCACTCGATCGAGAAATCGAGCTCGGCGGTCGAGAACGTCTCGGGGCTGTATTCGACGTGCCACTTGGTCTGCGGATACTTGGCGATCTGGTCGCGGATGACCTTGGCCCCGTTCTCGGCAATGCCGCGGATCTCGTGGCGCTCCATGCCGAACACCACTTGCCGCCAGAGCGGGGACACCGCGTTGTAGACGTGGACGATGCCGGCGTGAACGCCCGCCAGGCTTTCGAACGAGCGCTCGATCAGGTCCTGCCGCGACTGGGTGAGAACCTGCACCAGCACGTCTTCGGGGATCTTGCCGGAATCGACGAGCCCGCGGATGAAATCGAATTCGGTCGCGCCTGCGCTCGGAAAGCCGACTTCGATCTCTTTCACGCCGATCTTGACGAGCAGCTCGAAGAAGCGGTTCTTCTTTTCTGCGCCCATCGGATCGATCAGCGCCTGGTTGCCGTCACGCAGGTCGGTCGAAAGCCAGCGCGGCGCGGCTTCGATGGTGCGCGTGGGCCATTGCCGGTTCGGCAGTTCGATCTGCGGGAACGGGCGGTATTTGACCTGGGGGTCTTTCAGCATCGTCATGGATAGTCTCGCTCGGGAATTCTTCGACTTGGATGGCAATTCAGTCCCTTGGGCGCCGAGCGCGCCGTCAGGAACGACGCATCACCTCACGCCCAAGGGCGCGTAAGTCGAAGAAGAAGGCCAAGCTGGTAGGTCATGCATGGTCCCTATGGGCACCGGCACAAGGCTTGTAAAGGGGCGGACGCGAAAGCGGGGATCGACTTTGGCGCGATCAACCGCAGCGAATGCGCACGATGCGGCCTTCGGCATCGGTCTCGACATTGAGGCGATCGGGCCTGAAGTCCATGGTCACCACATCATCCGGACCGATGACGCGCACGCGGCCTTCGCCGGCGGCTTCGCGAATGCGGGCTTCGACGGAGCCTGTCGCGACTGCGCCGAGGTAGCCCTGCAGCGCCTGCGCGCCGCATTCGTCGGATGCGGGCATCGCTTCGGAAGAACCGCCCGGTCGCTCGGTGCCGGCGCAGCCTGCGAGCGCGAGCGCCGCAAGACTGCCGGCAGCGATCGCGATCCTATTTCTGCGCATTCGTCTCGCTCTTGGTGAAGGCCGCGGCGATTTTCAGTTCAACCGTGTCCGAAACCAACGGGACCGCAAAGCCGAGCCCGAAATCGCTGCGCATAATCGACGCGGTCGCCTCGAAGCCGACATTTTCCTGCCCGCGCATCGTGCCCGCGCCGTAGAAGTGGGTATCGAGCGTTACCGGGCGAGTAAAGCCATTGAGCGTGAGGTCGCCGGTGATCTGAGCGGTATCGTCGCCGGTCTTCTCCACCTTGGTCGATACGAACTTCGCGTCCTGCGGATTGGCACCGAAGAAGTCGGGCTTGCCGCTGCCTTCGGCCGGCTTGAGGAGATGCTCGTTCAGCCCTTCGCTAGCCGTGGTCACTTTGGCGACCGGGATCGTGACGTCGACCTTGGCGGCCTCGGGGTTGGAGGGATCGAGCTGCAAGGTGCCATCGATCGAACCGAACAGGCCGAAATAGGGCGAAAAGCCCATGTGATCGACGCTCCACTCGACCAGAGTGTGCTGGGGATCGGCCTGATACGTGCCGCCGCTGATGCGCGAGACTTCGGCGGCGCCCGGGGCCTGGCTGGGTGCCGCAGGTTCGCTCTGCGCGGCGAGCAGGGGGACGCTGGCGATGAGGGCCAATGTGCAGGCGGCGGTGGCGATGCGATTGCGATGCATATCTCGAGATCCTTGCTACTGGCGGTTACTTCTTCGACCGTTGCTGCGTTGCCGAGTTCCCTCCGTCAACCGCAGCGCAAGTCGCGCACGGTCTGCGTATAGTCGATCATCACGCGCAGACGGTCGGGTCGTGCTTTGGCGTTCGCCGATCCGCCGGGCTGCACGAATTCTATACCGCCGGGGGCCTTGTCGCCAACAGCTTCGGTGATCTTCGCGCGAATATCGGGGCTGTCGGTCTGTCCGACGAAGTCCTTGGCAAGCCGCGCACCGCAGCTCGAAGACGCAGGATCGGTGACGGTGCCCGGCTCCATCGGCGCTTCGGGAACAGGCGTCGCGTCGACCTGCATCGCCGGGGGCGAACCCTGGATGCGGCTCGCGAAGTCGTCCTCGGCGGTTTCGGACGGAGACTGATTGCAGGCGGACAAAGCAAAGGCCGGCGTCAGCAGAGACACCATGGCGAGGTTGCGAAAACGCATGGGAGAAACTCCGCGAGGCGCGCCGCCCGATTGCGGCGCGCCTCGCGCGAGCTATTAGTCTTAGTTCTTGGACTTGTCGACGAGCGCGTTGGCGCCGATCCAGGGCATCATTGCGCGCAGCTTGGCGCCGGTTTCCTCGATCTGGTGACGTTCGGACGCCTTGCGCGAAGCCTTCAGCTCGGGCTGGCCGGCGCGGTTGTCCATCACGAAGTCCTTGACGAAGCGACCCGATTGGATGTCGGCGAGAACGCGCTTCATTTCCTTCTTGGTCTCTTCGGTGATGATGCGCGGGCCCGTCTTGATGTCACCGTATTCGGCGGTGTTCGAGATCGAGTAACGCATGTTGGCGATGCCGCCCTCATACATGAGGTCGACGATCAGCTTGAGCTCGTGGAGACACTCGAAGTAGGCCATCTCGGGCGCGTAGCCGGCTTCCACCAGCGTCTCGAAGCCTGCCTGGACGAGTGCGGTCGCACCACCACACAGCACGGCCTGCTCGCCGAACAGGTCGGTCTCGCATTCCTCGCGGAAGTTGGTTTCGATGATGCCCGAGCGACCGCCACCGACGCCCGACGCGTAGGCGAGGCTGATGTCGTGCGCGTTGCCGGTCGCATCCTGCGCGATGGCGACGAGGCAAGGCACGCCGCCGCCGCGCTGGTATTCGCTGCGCACGGTGTGGCCGGGGCCCTTGGGCGCGATCATGATGACATCGATGTCGGGGCGTGGCTCGATCAGGCCGAAGTGGACGTTGAGGCCGTGCGCGAAGGCAAGCGCAGCGCCCGACTTCATGTTGTCGTGCAGGTCCGCCGCATAGATCGCCGCCTGATGCTCGTCGGGCGCGAGGACCATGAGGATGTCCGCCCACTTGGCGGCTTCGGCGTTGCTCATCACCTTGAAGCCGGCGCCTTCGGCCTTCTTCGCGGTGGCCGAACCTTCACGCAGCGCGATCGCGACGTCTTTGACGCCGGAATCGCGCAGGTTCTGCGCGTGGGCATGGCCCTGGCTGCCGTAGCCGAGCACCGCGATCTTCTTGTCGGTGATCAGGTTGATGTCGCAATCGGCGTCGTAATAGACCTTCATCGAATATTCCCTTGTTTCGTCATTCCCGCGCAGGCGGGAATCCAGCTCCGGACTTGTCGATCAAACGCACCCGCCGGAACTGGATGCCCGCCTTCGCGGGCATGACGGGTGGTGAGTGAAAATCAGGCTTCGTTCGCGCCCCGGATCATGCCGACCACGCCGGTGCGCCCGATCTCGACCAGGCCGAGCTCGCGCATGAGGGCGACGAAGCTGTCGATCTTGTCGGGAATGCCGGTCAGCTCGAACACGAAGCTTTCGGTGGTCGTATCGACCGGGCGAGCACGGAAGATCTCGGCGACGCGCAGCGCCTCGACGCGCTTCTCGCCGGTGCCGGAAACCTTGATCAGCGCCAGTTCGCGTTCGACGTAAGGACCGGACTCGGTGAGGTCGACGACCTTGTGCACCGGCACCAGCCGGTCGAGTTGATGACGGATCTGGTCGATCACCGCCGGCGGGCCGTGGGTAACGATGGTGATCCGGCTCACCGCGTGGTTCTCGGTAATGTCGGCGACGGTCAGGCTGTCGATGTTGTAGCCGCGCGCGGTGAACATGCCCGCGATGCGCGCGAGGATGCCCGCCTCGTTGTCCACGGTCACGGTCAGGACATGCCGCTCGGGCGCCTGCTGTTCGATCTTCATGTCGATGGTCTTTCTCGGGAAAGGTTCCGAACGCTCAGACGAGCGCCTTGGCCTTGTCGTCCATGGTGCCCGCAACGTGATCGCCCTGGAGAATCATGTCGGTATGCGCCGCGCCCGAGGGGATCATCGGGAAGCAGTTGGCATTGTTCGAAACCGCGCAGTCGACGATGACCGGACCATCGTAATCCATCATCGCGCGAATGCCGTCGTCGAGCTGGCCTTCGTTCTCGATGCGGATGCCCTCCCAGCCATAGGCCTCGGCCAGCTTCACGAAGTCGGGCAGGCTGTCCGAATAGGAGTTCGAATAGCGGCTCTCGTACGTTAGCTCCTGCCACTGGCGGACCATGCCCATCCACATGTTATTGAGGATGAAGATCTTCACCGGCAAGCGGTACTGGCTGGCGGTGCCCAGCTCCTGAATGTTCATCTGGATCGAGGCGTCGCCAGCGATGTCGATGACAAGGCTATCCGGATTGCCGAGCTGCGCGCCGATCGCGGCGGGCAGGCCGTAACCCATCGTGCCGAGGCCGCCCGACGTCAGCCACTTGTTCGGCGAGAAGAAGTGATAATACTGCGCCGCCCACATCTGGTGCTGGCCGACCTCGGTCGAGATGATCGGATCGCGATCCCGCGTCAGTTCGAACAAGCGCTGCACCGCATATTGCGGCATGATCTCGATGTCCGAACGCGGATAGGAGAGGCTGTTGCGCGCGCGCCATGTCTCGATCCGCTGCTTCCAGGGCGCGAGATCCTGTGGCTTGCGAGTGCCCCAGGCCTCGATCATCTGCTGCAGCACGTGTCCGCAATCGCCCACGATCGGCAGATCGACCGCGACGGTCTTGTTGATCGAGGACCGGTCGATGTCGATGTGGATCTTCTTCGAATTCGGCGCGAAGGCATCGAGGCGGCCCGTCACGCGATCGTCGAACCGCGCGCCGATGCACACCATCAGGTCCGCTTCGTTCATCGTCATGTTGGCTTCGTAGGTGCCATGCATGCCGAGCATGCCGAGCCAGTCCGGATGGTCGGCGGGAAACGATCCCAGGCCCATCAGCGTCGACGTCACGGGCGCACCGGTGAGCGCCTGCAGCTTGCGCAGCAGTTCGCTGGCGCGCGGGCCGGAATTGATCACGCCGCCGCCGGTGTAGAAGACCGGAGCCTTGGCGTTGGCGAGCAATTCGGTCGCTTCGAGGATTGCCTCGTTCGCAGCTTTGACTTGCGGCGCATAACGCTGGCGTCGCCGGCTCGGTCCTTCGCGCAGCAGCGCCGAGGCGACTTGCACGTCCTTGGGAATGTCAATCAGCACGGGGCCGGGGCGACCGGTGGTGGCGATCTGGAACGCCTCGTCGATCACGTCTGCCAGTTCGGCCGGATCGCGCACGAGGTAGTTGTGCTTGGTGCAATGGCGCGAGATGCCGATCGTGTCGGCTTCCTGGAACGCGTCCGAGCCGATCAGCCCGGTCGCGACTTGCCCGGTGATAATCACCAGCGGGATCGAATCCATCCAGGCATCGGCAACGCCCGTCATCGCGTTGGTCGCGCCGGGACCGGACGTGACGAGCACCACGCCCGCCTTGCCGGTCGAGCGCGCATAGCCTTCGGCGGCATGCGCGGCGCCGGCTTCGTGGCGGACGAGAATGTGGCGAATGCGCTCGTCGTCGAACAGGGCATCGTAAATCGGAAGCACGGCGCCGCCGGGATAGCCGAATACGAATTCGACCCCCTGCTTGACCAGGCTTTCGACCAGGATGGCTGCGCCGCTGCGCTCTTCGGTCACGTTCTCTTCCTTAGTAACGGGCCTTTAGCCCCTAGCGTTCGGTATTTGATCGAGGCGGACAAGGCCGGTGAGGCTTCGCGCGCTCCATAATAGAGTAGACCCGACACGACAATGCCGCGCCGGGCCGCTCCTCTCCTCCCGCATATACTTCCAGGGCGGGTAGAGCATCGCCCCTAGGCATCTATAAATGTCAGGTCAAGCCAAATGTGCGATATAAAATTACGCGAAGGTCAGTGAATTTGTAATCAGTGATCTCGACTCGCGGCCAGTCGTCTGGCGGCTGACGGCGGAACCAGGTGAATTGCCGTTTGGCGTAATTTCGGGTCGCTTGCGCTGCCGCGGCGTTCGCTTCGCCAAGCGTGCACTCGTCGCGCAAGTAGGCGCCGATTTCGGGAACGCCGATGGCGCGCATGACCGGCAAGTCGGGCGCGAGGTCGCGCGCGAGCAGAGCGCGGACTTCCGCAACGGCACCGCGATCGACCATCGTCGCGAAGCGCGCATCGCATCGCGCGTAGAGCTGCGCGCGGTCGGGCAGTAGGATGAGGGGATGCAGCGATACGGCGTCGCCGATCCCGCCTTCGCGCCGATCCTGCCAGTCCGACAGCGTTCGCCCGGTCGATCGCACCACTTCCAGCGCGCGCGTGATGCGTGCCGTATCGGCGGGAGCCAGCCTGGCCGCGCGCTGCGGATCCTCGCGCGCCAGCGCGGCGTGCGCTTCGGTGACCGGCATGGCCCGCACCGCTTCGCGAATGGCAGGGTCGATCCCGGAGACAGGGGCAATTCCGTCGAGCAGGGTGCGCATATAAAGCCCCGTGCCGCCCACCAGGATTGGCACCGCATCGCGGGTATGTGCAGCGGCAATCTCGCGCCGCGCGGCCGCGGCCCAATCGGCGGCAGAGCAGGCATGGGCGCCATCCCAGCTGCCGAACAGGACATGCGCGATACCTTGCATGTCCGCCTCGGTCGGGCGCGCGCTCAGAATGCTCAAATCGCGATAGACTTGCGCGCTGTCGGCATTGACGATCACGGCTTCGCGGCCCTTTTGCTGCAGCGCTTGCGCGAGCAGCACGGCACAATCGCTCTTGCCGCTCGCGGTCGGCCCTGCGATGAGCGCCAGCGGCGGCCGCCCGGCGGCGACCGGCTTCAGCAGACCAGAGGATTCTTCGTTGCTCATTGCCCGGCTGATAGCAGAGCCCGACCAACTGAACACACGCATGGCCGCCGCCCAAGCCGCCGCCGCCGAGCGCGGCGTTCGCTTTGCCAGTGCCGCGATGCTGGATTTCTGCGGACAGACGATGGAAATCGCTTCGCCCGACGACGATGCGCTTGCCCTGCGCGAAGTTCTCGATTCCTGCTTCGCACCATCCGACGGGCTGGTCTGTCCGGACGAACCCGTCGTTCCCTCGGTGTTCATCTCCGACATGGATTCGACCATGATCGGGCAGGAGTGCATCGACGAACTGGCCGATTTCGCCGGTCTCAAGCCGCAAATCGCCGCCATCACCGAACGCGCGATGCAAGGCGAGCTCGATTTCGAGGCGGCGCTGCGCGAGCGCGTGGGGCTGCTCGAAGGCTTGGCCGAAACAGCGATCGATGACTGCCTAGCCGATCGGATCCGCCCGATGGACGGCGCGCGCACGCTCGTCGCGACGCTGCGCGCGCATGGCTGCCGCACGGTTTTGGTAACCGGCGGGTTTCACCATTTCGCCGATCCGGTCGCCGGGATGCTGGGTTTCGAGCATGTCGTGGGAAATCGGCTCGAAGTGGCGGACGGCAAGCTGACCGGTGGCCTCGTCGGCCCGATCACCGATAGCGCGGTGAAGAAAGCGACGCTGCTGGCCGAACTCGAGCCGTTCGGCGATCAGGCAACCAGCCTCGCCACCGGCGATGGCGCCAATGACATCCCGATGCTGGAGGCGGCGACGTACGGGATCGCGTTCAAGGCCAAGCCCAAGGCACGAGCTGCCGCGAACGGCTGGATCGATCGCGGCGATCTGACTGCGGTGCTACGCCTGCTCGGAATTCGCGAGCGCGACTGGGTCGAAGGCTGACGCCTTCGACCGCCTCATCTCATTCGAAAGTCGCCCAGGTTTCCCCGGACTTCTGATTGTAGCGGAGAACGATCCGCGACATCTCGCAGAAATCGAGCTTGCGCCAGTAGGCGTCATCGCCATCGTCATAGACGACGCGCACATCCCAGCGGCACGTGTCTTCCGAATGGCTCATGTCGATATTGGTCCGCGCGCCGTCTTCGAGGACGTCGTCGGTAAGAACGTCTTCCTCCCAGTCGTCGCTTGCGGTCGGAGCGACATAGACTTCCGCGATCGTGTAGCCGGTGCGGTTGATGATGGTGAGAACTTCATCGGAGGCATGGGCCGGCACGGCAAAACCGGCCGTCGCCAGCGCGATGGCAAATCCATAGCTTTTCATGTTTCAGACACCCCAGTGGACGATTCCACAGGTGCGATTGCTATCCCAAGCCGCTGGTTTGACAACAAAAATCGCGAAGCTGGCGATTGCCTGGAATCAGGCGTCCATCCAGTCGCGAAAAAAGGCTTCGTGTGCCTGCCGCAAGCGCGCGAGTTCGATCCGCGATTCGCCGGCTTTGCTGCGGAATACGAGGGTTTCGCCGCCGGTTTCGCCCAGAGCGATCGCCGCGAGGCCGGCCCGTTCGGCCTCGGCGATCACCGTGGCGGCATCGCTCGTGGTGACCACATAGCGCGCCTGGTCCTCCCCGAACCAGAATGCGGCGGCGACGTCGCGTGCGGCCGGCATCGCGACACTGCAGCCGATCCCGCCCGCCAACGCCATTTCCGCCAGCGCGACCGCGAGGCCGCCATCGGAGCAATCGTGAACCGCGCTCAGCGAACCCGAGGCGATGGCCGCGCGGATATGGTCGCCCGCGCGCCGTTCGAGGTCGAGGCCGACCGGCGGCGGCATGCCTTCCTCGCGGCCATGGATTTCGCGCAGCCACAGCGACTGGCCGAGATGGCCGGATTCGCCGCCAATCAAGACGATCGTTTCGCCGGGCGCCTTGAAGCCGATCGTCGCCATCGTCTCGTGATCGTCGAGCAGGCCGACCCCGCCGATCGCGGGGGTGGGCAGGATCGCCGAACCGCCGCCGGTCGCCTTGCTTTCGTTGTAAAGCGAGACGTTGCCGGACACGATCGGGTAGTCGAGCGCGCGGCAGGCTTCGCCCATGCCGGTGAGGCAGCCGACGATCTGCGCCATGATCTCTGGCCGCTGCGGATTGGCGAAGTTGAGGCAATTGGTGATCGCGAGCGGCTTGGCGCCCACCGCGCAGATGTTGCGCCAGGTCTCGGCGACGGCCTGCTTGCCGCCCTCGCGCGGATCGGCGTAGCAATAGCGCGGGCTGCAGTCGGTGCTCATCGCGAGCGCCTTGCGCGTGCCATGAACACGCACCACTGCCGCATCGCCACCGGGCTTCTGCAGCGTGTCCGCGCCGACCTGGCTGTCGTACTGCTCCCAGATCCACTTGCGCGAGGCGAGATCGGGGGAGCCCATCATCCGCAGTAGATCGGCCGCGACGTCGGTGCACTCGGGAATCGCGCCGAGTTCGGGGACGCCGGCCCACTCGTGGTAGGCGGCGGCGTCGACATGCGGGCGGTCGTATTCGGGCGCATCGTCGGCCAGCGGCGCGAGCGGGATGTCGCACACCACTTCGCCGTCGAATTCGAGCACCATGTGCCCGGTGTCGGTGACTTCGCCGATCACTGCGAAATCCAGCTCCCACTTGCGGAAGATCGCCTCGGCCATCGCCTCCTTGCCGGGCACGAGCACGATGAGCATGCGCTCCTGGCTCTCGCTCAGCATCATTTCGTAAGGCGTCATAGCCTCTTCGCGGCACGGCACCTTATTCATGTCGAGCCGAATGCCCGCGCCGCCCTTGCTCGCCATTTCGACTGAGGATGAGGTCAGGCCCGCCGCGCCCATGTCCTGGATCGCAACGATGGCGTCGGTCGCCATCAGTTCGAGGCAGGCCTCGATCAGCAGCTTTTCGGTGAAAGGATCACCGACCTGCACAGTGGGGCGCTTCTCGTCCGAATTCTCGTCGAAGTCGGCGCTGGCCATGGTGGCGCCGTGGATGCCGTCACGCCCGGTCTTGGAGCCGACGTAAACAATCGGATTGCCCACGCCCGTCGCCGCTGAATAGAAAATGCGGGCCGCATCGGCGACGCCGACCGTCATCGCGTTGACGAGAATGTTGCCGTCGTAGGCCTTGTGGAAATTGGTCTCGCCGCCGACCGTCGGCACGCCCACACAGTTCCCGTAGCCGCCGATACCCGATACCACGCCTTGGACGAGGTGCTTCATCTTGGGATGGTCGGGCCGACCGAAGCGCAGCGCGTTCAGGTTGGCAACAGGCCGCGCGCCCATCGTGAACACGTCGCGCAGGATGCCGCCGACCCCGGTCGCCGCGCCCTGGTAGGGCTCGATGTAGCTCGGGTGGTTGTGGCTCTCCATCTTGAAGATGGCTGCCTGACCATCGCCAATATCGATTACGCCGGCGTTCTCGCCGGGGCCGCAGATCACCCAGGGCGCTTCGGTCGGCAGCTTCTTCAAATGCACCCGGCTCGACTTGTACGAGCAATGCTCGGACCACATCACCGAGAAAATACCGAGTTCCACGAGGTTCGGCTCGCGGCCTAGCGCATGGAGGACGCGCTCGTACTCTTCGGGATTGAGCCCGTGGGCTTCGACGACTTCAGGCGTGATCGTGGACATGGGACGGCGCCTTAGCGGGCAGGGCGCGCCCACGCCAGACTCAGATGAGCGGTGTCGTGCCAGTTTGGGCGCCCCGTAACCGGAGACTGTGCATCGCCATGCTTGACCCTCGCGCTCAGCCCCGCCATTGCTCGCCAATATGACGCAGGACAGCGCCGACATCGCCGAAATGACCTTCGAGGACGCCTTGCGCGCACTCGAGGATGTCGTTCGTAAACTCGAGAGCGGCGATGTGCCGCTCGACGATTCCATTTCGCTGTACGAGCGCGGGGAGGCATTGCGCCGCCATTGCCAGGCGCGGCTCGACAGCGCCCAGGCGCGAATCGAGCGTATCGTCCAGGGCGCCGACGGTGCTCCCGCCGGAACGCAGCCCTTCGATGCCGTCGAACGCTAAGGGATGTCCGTGGCGGTGATCGAATCGCTACTGGCGGATAGCCTCGCGCAGATTGCGGCCGATATCGATGCCGCTTTCGATGCGCTCCTGCCCGTGCCGGACGATGCCCGCGACCGGCTGGTCGAGGCCATGCGCTATGCGACCATTGGCGGCGGCAAGCGCGTGCGACCCTTGTTGCTGTCCGCGACAGCCGCGATGTACGGCGTCGATCGCAATGCGGCGGTGCGCGCCGGCGCGGCGATCGAGGCGATCCACGTCTACTCGCTGATCCACGACGATCTGCCGTGCATGGACGACGATGCCCTGCGCCACGGCAAGCCGACGCTGCATGTCGCGTTCGACGAGGCGACCGCCGTGCTGGCGGGCGACGCGCTGCACGACTTCGCCTTCGAAGTCCTCGCCGATCCCGCAACCAGCGCGGATCCGTTCGTGCGCATCGAGCTGGTCCGCACATTGGGAGGCGCCAGCGGTCTGTCCGGCATGGCGGGGGGCCAGATGATGGATCTCGTGGCCGAAAATTCCGAGTTCGACTTGCCGACAGTGACGCGGCTGCAACAGCTCAAGACCGGTGCCTTGCTCGGCGGGGCGATCGAGATGGGCGCGATCCTGGGGCACGTGCCCTTAGAGGGCCGCACGCACTTGCGCGGCTATGCGCGCGATATCGGCCTCGCATTCCAGATCGCGGACGATCTCATCGATCACGAAGGCGATGCCTCGGTAGCAGGCAAGGCGGTCGGCAAGGACGCCGTGGCGGGCAAGGCGACCTTCGTATCGCTGCTGGGTCCGGACCGCGCGCGCGATCAGGCAAAAATGCTGGTCGAGCAGGCTGTATCGCACCTCGCGAGCCACGGCAGCGAGGCGGACGTACTGCGCGCGCTGGCGCGATATATCGTGGAGAGGGACCATTGATGCCGCAAACGGCAGGCGAACGTATTGGAGTTTATCCCGGCACTTTCGATCCGATCACTCGGGGCCATTCGGACATTATCCGGCGCGGTGCCAAGCTGGTCGATCGGCTGATCATCGGCGTGACCACCAATATCTCGAAAAATCCTATGTTTTCGCCCGATGAGCGCATTGCAATGGTCGAGCGCGAAGTTGCGGCGCTGGGGCTCGACAACGTCACGATCGTCGGATTCAACGCGCTGCTGATGAAATTTGCCGAGAAGCAGGGCGCGAGCGTGATCGTGCGCGGCCTGCGCGCCGTCGCCGATTTCGAATACGAATATCAGATGGCCGGCATGAACCAGCAGCTCAACGCGGGCATCGAGACCGTCTTCCTGATGGCCGACGTCAGCCTGCAGCCGATCGCCTCCAAGCTGGTCAAGGAAATCGCCCTGTTCGGCGGCGATATCACGCCATTCGTGAGCACTGCCGTGCGCGACGATGTTTTGGTTCGGATCAAGACGCTCGGGCAACTGGGCGACTATTGATCCCGTTCATTGCCACGACAGCGGCGAGCGCCTATCCGCGCCGCCGGAGCCAAACGCGCTCCGTCGGAATTCAGTGAGAAACAGATGAAGCTTCGCTTGCTCGCCCCTCTGGTCATGCTCCTGGCGCTTGGATCCGCACCGGTCGCCGCGCAGGAGACTGCAGCGCCCAAGCCGCTGACGATGGCGGTCAACATGAACGTCGCGGAAGATCCCGACAACGTGCTGCTGCTCGACTTGTCGACCGGTGGCCGCGTCGCGATCCGGCTGATGCCCGAATGGGCGCCCAATCACGTCGCGCGAATCAAGGAACTCACCAAGGAGGGTTTCTATAACGGCGTGATCTTCCACCGCGTGATCGAAGGTTTCATGGCGCAGACCGGCGATCCCACGGGCACCGGCGTCGGCGGCTCGCAGCTCCCCGATCTCGAAGCCGAGTTCAACAACGTTCCGCACTTGCGCGGCACCGTCTCGATGGCGCGCACGAACGAGCCGAACTCGGCCAACAGCCAGTTCTTCATCATGTTCTATCCGCGCTTCGCGCTCGATCACAAATACACCGTGTTCGGACGCGTGATCGGCGGCATGCAGTATGTCGATGCGATCCAGCGCGGCGAGCCGCCCGCCAATCCCACCCGCGTCGTCCAAGCCTCGCTCGCTTCGGAAAACAAGCCCGCGCCCGCTGCGCCGCCGAGCCTTGCGGCACCGGTTTCGGTGAGCGATCTCAACAATTCGGTCTCCGACTGACGGCGCGCGATGCGCGTCGATCTGTTCGATTTCGAGCTCCCGCCCGAGCTGATCGCGCTGCGCCCGGCACGGCCGCGCGATTCGGCGCGGATCCTGGTAGCGCGCGGCGGTGAGCCGCTGGCGGATCGCCACGTCCGCGATCTGCCCGATCTGCTTCGGCCCGGCGATGTACTCGTGTTCAATGACACCCGCGTCATCCCCGCTCAGCTCGAAGGTCGGCGCGGCGAGGCGCGGATCGGTGCGACGCTGCACAAGCGCCTCGACTTGCGGCGCTGGCAGGCCTTCGTGCGCAACGGCAAGCGGCTGCGCGAGGGCGATCGGGTCGAGTTTCCGGCAGACGTCGTGGCGCTAGCCGAAAGCCGTTTCGAAGACGGCTCCTGGACCTTGCGGTTCGAGGGCGAGGAGCCGGTCGAAGTCCTGCTCGAACGCGCCGGTCGCATGCCGCTGCCGCCCTACATTGCGGGCAAGCGCGAAACCGACGAAAACGACCGCCGCGATTACCAGACGATGTTTGCGGCGCAGGACGGCGCGGTCGCCGCGCCTACCGCGGCGCTGCATTTCACCACCGAACTGGTCGCGGCCCTCGATGCCCGGGGTGTCGCGCACGAGACGCTGACCTTGCACGTCGGCGCGGGCACCTTCCTGCCGGTGAAGGCCGACGACACCGACGATCACCGCATGCACGCCGAATGGGGCCGGATCGATGCGGCGACGGCCGACCGGCTCAACGCGGTGCGCGCGAACGGAGGCCGGCTGATCGCGGTCGGCACGACCAGCCTGCGGCTCCTCGAGAGTGCGGTCGATCCCGAGGGAACAATCCAGCCATTCGAGGGCGACACGTCGATCTTCATCACGCCCGGCTACCGCTTCGGCGCCATCGATGGGCTGATGACCAATTTCCACCTGCCGCGTTCCACCTTGTTCATGCTGGTGTCGGCACTGATGGGCACCGAGGCGATGCAGGCGGTCTATGCCCACGCGATCGCGGAAAAGTACCGGTTCTATTCCTACGGGGATTCGAGTCTGCTGCTGCCCTGAGAGTCTTGATGATGCGGCTAATGCCGTCGGGAGACTGGGCTAGCCTGCCGAAACCTACGGATGACGGGTTCTGCGGTAAACGCCTTTTCCGGAATTCGTCATCGCTCCTGGAAACAGGCCTTGGCGTTTTGCACTTGCGAACACATCTATGCCGCAATGGAGCCAATTCTTGATATCCGGGGCCTGACCAAGACCTATCCCGGAGGTCTCACCGCGCTCGATGCGGTGGATCTGCAAATTCGCCAGGGTGAGATCTTCGCGTTGCTAGGGCCGAATGGCGCCGGCAAGACGACGCTCATCGGCGCCGTCTGCGGCCTGGTGCGTCCCACGGGGGGCGAGATCTACGCGTTCGGCGAAAACATGCGCGAGCACTGGCGCGGCCTGCGCGCGCGGATCGGCCTGGTGCCTCAGGAACTGGCGACCGACATGTTCGAGCCTGTCTTGCGATCCGTGCGCCATTCGCGCGGCCTGTTCGGCCTGCCGGCGGATCCGGACCGGATCGAGGAAATCCTGCGATCGCTGAGCTTGTGGGACAAGCGCGATGCGCAGATCCGTAATCTGTCGGGCGGGATGAAGCGGCGCGTGCTGATCGCCAAGGCCATGGCGCACGACCCCGACTTGCTGTTTCTCGACGAGCCGACGGCCGGCGTCGATGTCGAACTGCGGCGCGACATGTGGAAGCAGATCGCGGAGATGCGCGCGCGCGGCACCACCGTCATCCTCACCACGCACTACATCGAGGAGGCCGAGGAGATGGCGGATCGCGTCGGCATCATTCGCCAGGGCAAGATCGTGATGGTGGACGAAAAGGACGCGATGATGAAGCGGCTCGGGCGGACCGAAGCGCGCGTCACGCTATCCCAGCCGCTGACCCAGCTTCCGGATGGGCTTTCGGGTCGGTCGGTGACTCTGTCCGACGATGGCCTGACGCTGTGCTACCGCGGCGGGGACGGCGCAGGGCAGGGCAAGGCGGAAGTCGCCGAACTCACCAAGACGCTCACGCGCTCAGGGATCGACTACGTCGCGATCGAAACACACGAATCGAGCCTGGAGGATATTTTCGTCGATCTCGTCGAAAACGGCGGCGGGAGGGCGGCGGCATGATCGGCTTCAATGCGCGCAGCGCCTGGACCATCTACAAGCAGGAACTGATGCGGGCCTTCCGCACGGTGATGCAGTCGATTTTCGCGCCGGTGCTGACGACCACGCTCTACTTCGTCGTGTTCGGAGCGGCGATCGGCTCGCAGATGCAGGGCGGCATGGGCGGCGTGAACTACGGTGCGTTCATCGTGCCCGGCTTGCTGCTGCTCACCCTGCTGGGCGAAAGCACCAGCAACGCGAGCTTCGGCATCTACATGCCGCGCTTTACCGGAGCGATCTACGAACTCTTGTCCGCGCCGGTCGGCGTGGCCGAGACGCTGGTGGGGTTCGTCGGCGCGGCGGCCACGAAGTCGCTGATTCTGGCGGCCATCATTCTGATTACGGCGACGGCCTTCGTCGATTACACGATTGCCCATCCAATTCTGGCGGTGGGCTACGTGATCCTGGTCTCCGCCAGCTTCTCGCTGTTCGGCTTCATCCTCGGGATCTGGGCGGACAATTTCGAGAAGCTCTCGATCGTGCCGATGCTCATCCTGATGCCGCTCACCTTCCTTGGCGGGACGTTCTATTCGATCGACGTCTTGCCCGAGCCCTGGCGCTCCGTCGCGCTGGCCAATCCGGTGGTCTATCTGGTCAATGGCCTGCGCTGGACGTTCTACGGCAGTTCGGACGTCTCGATCTGGCTTTCGCTGGGGCTCACGCTGGCGTTTCTCGCCGCTTGTGTGGCGCTGATCGCCTATATCTTCCGCACCGGGTGGCGCCTGCGCAGCTGATTGGCTAGTCGCCGGTTTCATGTTCGCTGCCCGTCTTCGCATTCTTCCGCTCGTTCCGTTTCTCCTGACCGCCACGCCGGCTCACGCAGCGGCGCTCGATGCGGTACGCGCGATGTTCGAGACCGCGGTACTCGAAAACAGCAGCAAATCGCTCGATACCGTGGCGAAAGTCGCGAAGCAGACCTGGCCCGATGACGAGCAGGCGATCGACGCGCTGCTCGCCACGTATCGCAAGAAGCACAAGCGTCTCGCCGATCGCCGGGCCGAACACGAGCGTCAGCGCATTCAGGAGGCCGGCCTGTTCGAGCGCTGGCAGGGCGAAGGCGAGCTGGGCGGGTTCCGCTCGACCGGCAACAGCCGCACGCTGGGCGTTTCGGCGGGTCTCAAGCTCAAGCGTGAAGGGGTCATCTGGGAAAATCAGCTCCGCTTGCGCGTCGATTACCAGAAGGACCGTGGTAAAGTGACCCGCGAGCAGTATCTCGCGGCCTACAGCCCGCGCTTCACTCTGGACGACCGGCTCTACGCCTATGGCCTGATCCAGTACGAGCGCGACCGGTTCCAGGGCTACACCGCGCGCTACACGCTCTCCGGGGGTGCCGGCTACCGGGTCCTGCGCGGCGGGAATATCTCGCTGGCGCTGGAGGGCGGCCCCGCCGTTCGCCGCACCGAAGCGATCGGCGAACCCGACGAGACCAAGTGGTCGGCGCTGGCATCGCTCGATCTCGATTGGCAGATCGGCGAACGGCTCAAGTTCACGCAGGACGCCAACGCCTTCGTCGAAGCGGACAATTCGACGTTCACGTCGGCGACCGCGATCGAAGGCGCGCTGTCCAAGGCGATCAAGGCGCGGCTATCGTACACGGTCGAGCACGATACCAACCCGCCGCCCGATGCGCTTTCCACCGATACGCTGTCACGTGCGACGCTGGTATTCGGCTTCTGAAGGCGGCCGCCATGCCGGTTTCGGTTCGCGCGCGCGTTCCCTTTCGCTAAAGGCGCGCACATGACACGTTTCGACTTCACTATCGCCGCGACCGACGGCAAGGCCCGCACCGGCGCCATCCGCATGCGCCGCGGCGAGATCCGCACCCCCGCATTCATGCCCGTCGGCACCGCCGCGACCGTCAAGGCGATGAAGCCCGACGATGTGCGCGCCACCGGCGCCGACATCATCCTCGGCAACACCTACCACCTCATGCTGCGCCCCGGCGCCGAACGCATGGCGCGGCTCGGCGGGCTGCATCGGTTCATGCGCTGGGACCGACCGATCCTGACCGACAGTGGCGGCTATCAGGTCATGAGCTTGTCCGATCTGCGCAAGATCACCGAGGAAGGCGTGACGTTCGCCAGCCACATCGATGGCTCGCGTCACTTGCTCACGCCCGAACGATCGATGGAAATCCAGCGGCTGCTCGGCTCCGATATCGTTATGGCCTTCGACGAATGCCCCCGCACGGATCAGCCGCGCGAAGCGATTGCGCGCTCGATGGAAATGTCGATGCGCTGGGCGCGGCGCAGTCGCGAAGGCTTCGATTCCGGCGGTGCGCATGCCGAAGGCGCCGCGCTGTTCGGGATCCAGCAAGGCGCGCTCGACGAAGGCTTGCGCCGCCAAAGCGCCGATGCGCTCGCCGACATCGGCTTCGATGGCTACGCGATCGGCGGGCTCGCCGTGGGCGAAGGGCAGGAGGCGATGTTCGCCACGCTGGATTTCGCTCCGGGGCAATTGCCGGCGGACCGTCCGCGCTACCTCATGGGAGTCGGCAAGCCCGACGATCTCGTCGGCGGGGTCGAGCGCGGGGTCGACATGTTCGACTGTGTGCTGCCCACGCGCTCGGGCCGCAATGGGCAAGCGTTCACCTGGAACGGCCCGCTCAACTTGCGCAATGCCCGCCATGCGGAGGACACCGGCCCGCTCGACGAGCGCTGCCCATGCCCAACCTGCACGACGTTCTCGCGCGCTTATCTGCACCACCTCGTCAAGACGGGCGAGATGCTGGGCGCCATGCTGATGACCGAACATAACTTGTGGTTTTACCAGCAGCTGATGCAGGCCATGCGCGACGCCATCGCGCAGGGTCGCTTCACGTCCTTTGCCGCCGACTTTCGCCGCGATTATCTAGGCGGTTGATATTGGTGCAAGCCGGGCTGGACTTCGCAAGTGCAGCATAGGACAATGGCTGGGTCCGAACCTGCCGAGGATTGAGCCATGCCCACTGTTGCGATCGTCAGCCAGAAGGGCGGCTCGGGCAAGACCACGCTGGCTCTGCATCTCGCGACTTGCGCCGCTTACGAGGGCATGCAGACGTGCGTGATCGATACCGATCCGCAGGCTTCGGCAGCCGCCTGGGGAGACTGGCGCGGCGATTTCCTGCCCGAAGTCATCACCTGCCCACCAGTGCGGCTTGGCAGCACGATCCAGCGCGCGGTGCGCGGCGGCACCGAATTCGTCGTCATCGACACGCCACCGCACGGCGACATCGCCTCGCGCGAGGCAGCGCGCATGGCGGACCTCGTGCTGATCCCTACGCGCGCCCGCGCGCTCGATCTGCATGCGATGGAAGCGACGGCGCAGCTCGTTACGTTCGCGGGCAAGCCGGCCTTCGTTCTGCTGAACGCGGTTCCGACGCGCGCCACCAAGGTGGTGGCGGAAACGACCGAATTTCTCGACAAGCTCGGCCTGCCGACGTGTCCCGTCCGGTTCGGAGAGCGCGCCGCGTTCCATCGCTCGTCGGCTTCGGGCGAAGTCGCGTCCGAAGCCGAGCCCGAGGGCAAGGCGGCGGCGGAAGTCTCGGCGCTGTGGGAATGGGTGCGCGAGCAGCTCGGCATTGCGGCGCCCGCGAAGAAGGGTGGGCGCAAGAAGAAGGACGTCTGAAGGGCACGGGGCCACCGCCCCTCTCCTCGTCATGCTGAACTTGTTTCAGCATCCATCCCGCCCCCCTTCCTAACCCTTCGCTGGAAGGAGAAATGGATCCTGAAACAAGTTCAGGATGACGGAGTGCCTTGTATCTTTCGGTGGTGACAGGATTGCACGCGCTCAAACTCGCGGCAGCGCCATCCCTACATACGAAAAGGGCGGCCCGCGATGGACCGCCCCGTTCGTTCGTTGCCGGAAAGACCGATCAGCGCGAGTAGAACTCGACGACCAGGTTCGGTTCCATCTTCACCGGGTAAGGTACTTCGTCGAGCGTCGGAACGCGCACGAAAGTGACCTTGTCGGTGCCGTCGGGCGCGACGTAGTCGGGGATCTCGCGCTCGGGCAGGGCCTGCGCTTCGATCACCAGCGCCATTTCCTTGGCCTTGTCGCCCAGCGAAATGACGTCACCCACCTTCACGCGGCGGCTGGCGATGTTGCACTTCACGCCGTTGACGTAGATGTGACCGTGGCTGACGATCTGGCGCGCGGCGAAAATCGTCGGCGCGAACTTGGCGCGGTAGCACACCATGTCGAGGCGCTGCTCGAGCAGGCCGATCAGGTTCTGACCGGTGTCGCCCTTCATCGCCGACGCTTCCTTGTAGGAGCGGTGGAACTGCTTTTCCGTCACGTCGCCGTAGTAGCCCTTGAGCTTCTGCTTGGCGCGCAGCTGAATGCCGTAGTCCGACAGCTTGCCCTTGCGGCGGGCGCCGTGCTGGCCCGGAGGATTCGGACGGGTGTTGACCGGGCTCTTGGGCCGGCCCCAGATGTTCTCGCCCATGCGGCGGTCGAGTTTGTACTTGGCGCTTTTGCGCTTCGACATGCGTCGTCTCCATTTCTGCTGCCGCGTGCCACCATGACCGCAGCCGATACCCGGATGCGCACCACCCGATCTTAGGGATCGGATGCGGCCACCGCTTCACCGGGGTGCGGGGCCGAATGGACGAGTGCCGCGTTGATGCACGGCAGTCCAAGTGAAGGCGCGCTCATACGGATCGCAGGCGCAAAGTCAAGTATACTGGGCTAGCCGGAGGGGGTTAGCTGGGACGAGGGGGCTCAGTCCCGCTCGCGGCGGTCCCGTTCCAGCGTCGTCAGCACACCGCGCAGGGTGCGGACTTCGAGGTGGTTCCAGCCCGGGCGAGTCAGCACGTTGCGCAAGGTCCGGCGATTGGCTTCGGCGCGGGTTTCCGGCCAGAAGTAGTTCTTGGCCTCGAGCATCTTTTCCAGATGCCCGATGAGGCCCTCGAGCTCGTCCTGCGGGGCAGGGGGAAGTTCTTCCTCAAGCGTTGGCTGCGCGAGGTCTTGCGATTTCGACCATTCGTACGCGCACAGGATCACCGCCTGCGCGAGATTGAGCGAGCCAAACTCCGGATTGATCGGCACCGTCAGGATCTTGCGCGCAAGCGCCACGTCCTCGGTCTCCAGGCCCGATCGCTCGGGGCCGAAGACAAATGCGGAGCGCGCCGTGGCGGCGTGGATCTCGCGCGCGGCTTCCTCGGGCGTGACCACCGGCTTGGTGACGCCGCGCTTGCGCACCGTAGTGGCATAGACATGCGCGCAGTCGGCCACAGCCTCGGCGAGGCTCTCGAACACTTGGGCGCCATCCAGCACGGCGTCGGCGCCCGATGCCGCAGGGCCTGCCGAAGGATTGGGCCAGCCATCGCGCGGCGAGACCAGGCGCATCTCGGTCAGGCCGAAGTTGAGCATCGCGCGCGCGGCCTTGCCGATATTTTCGCCCAGCTGGGGACGCACCAGGACGATGACAGGGGGTGGCGCGCTGCTCACAGACCGATCACGCCTGGCCGATGTCGCGCACGGTGCTGGCGAATTCCTCGAAGTCGCGCGCTTCGGAGAAGTCGCGATAGACGCTGGCGAAGCGGATGTAGGCGACCGAATCGATCTGGCGCAGTCCGTCCATCACCATTTCGCCGATCGCCAGCGAGGAGACCTCGGCCTCACCGAGAGTCTCGACCTGCCGCTGGATGCCCGAGACGAGCTGATCGATGCGGTCGCGCTCCACATTGCGTTTGCGACATGCCAGAGTGACCGATTTCTCGATCTTGGCGCGATCGAACACCTCACGCTCGCCGTCGCTCTTGACGACGGTGATCTCGCGCAATTGGACGCGTTCGAACGTCGTGAACCGCGCGCCGCAGCTGACGCATTGGCGTCGTCTGCGGATCGCGGCGCTGTCTTCGGTCGGGCGGCTGTCCTTGACCTGCGTATCGTCGTGCGCGCAGAACGGGCAGCGCATTGTCGGGCTCCGATCAGTCCGGGCGGACGCGCTTGTAGAACTTGTAGCCCGCGCCTGCCGCGAACCCGAGCGGGACCCCGACGAAGGGGATGATCGCAGCGGCGACGGCCCCGATCGCGCCATAGGTCAGCACGGGCTTGGTCGAGGGGTGTTCGAAGCCCCGTTCGATCATTCCGGCCAGTTCGGTGCGCGCATCGGTTAGGAAATCGGTGCCTTGGGGTTCGTCATCCATCGTCTCAATCCTTCTTAACGAGCTTGTATCCGGCATAGGCAGCGCCGGCGACCAGGCCGAAGCCGGTGGTCATCACTGGAAGCACCAATCCCGCTGCCGCGCCGATCGCGGCGCCGCCGGCGACGGTGCGCACGCGACGGTCCTTCATCGCCTTGGTCATCGCCGCCCCGGCCGCTTCCGCAGCGGAAAAGCTCTGACCGCCCGGCAGCCGCTCGCCGCATTTCGAGCAATAGCGATCCTCGGCGAAGACCGAATGATTGCATTGCGGGCAGCGGTTGGATGCAGTGACACCGGCCATCAGGATCAGCCTTCGTAGATCGGGAAGCGATCGCAGAGTGCCTCGACGCGGGCGCGCACGGCCTGCTCCACTTGCGCGTCGCCGGCTTCGCCGCACTTGGCGAGGCCATCGAGCACGTCGGCGACCATATGGCCGATCTCGCGGAATTCCTCGGGGCCGAATCCGCGGGTGGTGCCCGCGGGCGAGCCGACGCGGATGCCGCTGGTCTTGGTCGGCGGCAGCGGATCGTTGGGGATGCCGTTCTTATTGCAGGTGATCCCGGCGCGTTCGAGCGCTTCGTCCGCATCCTTGCCGGTCACGCCGAGCGGCGTAAGATCGATCAGCGCAAGGTGCGTGTCGGTGCCGCCCGAGACGACTTCGGCGCCACGCTCCTTGAGCGTGGCGGCGAGGACCTGCGCGTTCTGGACCACGCGCTTGGCGTAGTCCTTGAATTCCGGCCGCAGCGCTTCGCCGAACGCGACTGCCTTGGCGGCGATCACGTGCATCAGCGGGCCGCCCTGGAGGCCCGGAAACACCGCCGAATTGATCTTCTTGGCCAGCGCTTCGTCATTGGTGAGGATCATGCCGGCGCGCGGACCGCGCAGCGTCTTGTGCGTCGTCGTCGTCGCGATGTGCGCGTGGGGGAAGGGCGAGGGGTGCACGCCTGCCGCAACGAGCCCGGCGAAGTGCGCCATGTCGACCTGGAACAGCGCGCCCACCGAATCGGCGATTTCCCGCATGCGGGCGAAATCGATGATCCGCGGATAGGCGCTGCCGCCCGCGATGATGAGCTTGGGCTGATGTTCCTTCGCCAGTGCCTCGACCGCATCGTAGTCGATCAGGTGGGTGTCGGGAGTGACGCCGTACTGCACCGCGTTGAACCATTTGCCGCTCAGCGCCGGTTTGGCGCCGTGGGTGAGGTGGCCACCGGCATCGAGGCTCATGCCCATGATCGTATCGCCCGGCTTGACCGTGGCCAGCAGCACCGCGCCGTTCGCCTGCGCGCCCGAATGCGGCTGCACATTGACGAAGCCGCAGCCGAACAGCTCCTTGGCGCGCTCGATCGCGAGCGTCTCAACTTCGTCGGACGGCGCGCAGCCCTGATAGTAGCGCTTGCCGGGATAACCTTCAGCATACTTGTTGGTCAGCACCGAGCCCTGAGCTTCGAGCACCGCCTTGCTGACGATGTTTTCGGACGCGATCAGTTCGATCTGCTTCCTCTCGCGCGCCATTTCCTGGCCGATTGCCTTGGCAATCGCGGGGTCGCTGGTGGCGATATCGTCGGTGAAGAACCCCGCCGAGCGGATCTTGGTTGCGACGTTCATCGGGCGGTCTCCTTCAGGGACGGATTCGAGAGCTTGTCGACGCGGCCCGCATGGCGGCCGCCGCCGAACTCGGTGGAAAGAAAGGCTTCGAGGCACGCCTTGGCCATGTCCGGGCCGGTCAGCCGCGCACCCATGGCGATGGCATTGGCATCGTTGTGCTCGCGCGCGAGGCTGGCCGACAGCGGCTCGGACACGAGCGCGCAGCGCAACGACGGATGGCGATTGACCGCGATCGATATTCCGATCCCCGATCCGCACAGCGCGACGCCGTACTCGGCATCACCGCTCGCGACGGCTTCGGCCAGCTTGTAGCCATAGTCGGGATAATCGACGCGATCCGCGGTGGCGGGACCGAGGTCGGAAACCTGATGGCCGTTCTCGGCCAGCCACGCGGCAAGATCGGCCTTGAGGTCGACGGCGGCGTGATCGGAAGCGATAGCGATCTTCATGCGCGCCACATAGGCGCTTGCGCGAAGCAGCGCTACCGGCGGTTTCGAAGTTTTCCGATCCTGCTTGACACGGCCTCAAGACACGCGGGGCGAGAACTGAAGCTTCAGATAGGAGCGCAGCAGCAGGATCTGGCGCGGCGTGATCCCGGGATCGTCCAGCGCGCGGCCCATCACGAGGCCGCCTTCGATGATCGTGTTCACCAGATCGGCCAGATCATCCGGATCGACGACATCGTGCATCGGATAGCTCGCGAGAATGTCGTCGATCATGGCGCGAAAGCGAGCGCGCCAACCCATCACGGCGCGACGGTTCGCATCGCGTACGTCGGGGTTGAACAATCGGTCCTGGTAGACTGCGGTGGCGACGATGCAGCCCGGATGGCGCCCCGGCATGTCCGCGATCAGTTCGGCCAACAGTTTCAACCCCACCAGCATGACTTGAAGCGGGTCGTCGGTGAGCGCGCGCGCCCGGTCGAACAAATCGTCGAACAAGGCGTCCTCGACCTCGATGTGGCGCTCGATCAGCGCGTGCGCGAGGGCGTTCTTGTCGGGGAAGTGATAAAAGAATCCGCTCTTGGTGATTTCCGCGCTGGCGACGATCTCCTCGATCGAGGTCGCGTCGAAACCCTTCGCGAGGATCGATTCCTGCGCGACATCCATGATCCTGCGCTTCGTTTCCGAACCCCGCGCCACTCCGCGGCTCCCTTGCTTGCCTGCGCTTACTGTACCGCGAGTCCGGTTTTTGGGCCAGTCCCGCAAAAGCCAGGATCACTACGGACCGGCAAGACCCTGGAATTATTGAAGAAACACTGGCTAAAGCTGCCGTACCGCAAGTCGTCTGGATCCGCCCCGACATTTTCGAGACAAGGTCGGCAGTCCAATCAGGGAGATAAAGACAATGAAACCGGTCCAACGACTACTTCAATCCCGAACACCATTTCTGACCGATGGCGGGCTGGAAACATGGCTGTTCTTTCAGCAGGGCTTTTCCGCGCCGGAATTCGCCGCCCTGACGCTGATCCGGGATGACGCCGCACGCGAGGCCATGGAGCGCTATTTCGAAGGCTTTCTGGCCATCGCAGAAGCTGAAGGCCGTGGCTTCGTGCTCGATACCTGCACCTGGCGCGGGTGCACGACTTGGGCCGAACGCCTCGGTATGAGCCGGGAGGCGCTGCTCGATCTCAGTCGCGAGGCGGCTCAATTCGCGGGCGGTCTGCGCGATCGGTGGCAGGAACGCCTGCCCGCAATCGTGATGAACGGCGTGATCGGTCCTGCGGGAGACGGCTATTCTGCCGATAGCGTGCCGACGGCAGAGGCCGCGCAGGAACTGCATCGGCCTCAGATCGCAACCCTAGCTCAGGCCGGAGTGGACATGATCTCCGCGATCACGATGACCAGTATCGGCGAAGCGACAGGCATTGCCCGCGCGGCGACGGACGCCGGTTTGCCGTGCGTGATATCGTTCACCGTGGAGACCGATGGCCGCCTGCCCTCGGGCGATGCCCTGGGCGAAGCCATCGTCGCGGTCGATGACGCTACCGGAGCCAGCCCGGCCTATTACATGATCAACTGCGCGCACCCCGATCATTTCGGCGAAGTCCTGAACGCCGAAGAACCCTGGGTCGAGCGCATCGGCGGTTTGCGCGCGAATGCCTCACGGCTGAGCCACGAGGAACTCGACAACAGCGAGGTTCTGGACGAGGGCGACCCTGCCGAATTCGGCCGGCTTCACCGCGATCTCGCGTCGAAGCTGCCGGGACTGAAAGTCATCGGCGGATGTTGCGGAACCGATCACCGCCATGTCGGCTGCGCCGCGAAGAGCCTGCCGAAACTGATGGCGGCCTGACGAGATGCTTCGGCCATCCAAGAAGAAAGGCCCCGCAATGCGGGGCCTTTCGGATTACTGGTCGAGGAAGGAGCGCATCTTGCGCGAGCGGCTCGGGTGCTTGAGCTTGCGCAAGGCTTTGGCCTCGATCTGGCGGATACGTTCGCGGGTGACTGAGAACTGCTGGCCGACTTCCTCCAGCGTGTGATCGGTGTTCATGCCGATGCCGAAGCGCATGCGCAGCACGCGTTCCTCGCGAGGCGTGAGGCTGGCGAGCACGCGGGTCACCGTCTCCTTGAGGTTCGACTGGATCGCGGCATCGACCGGGATGATCGCGTTCTTGTCCTCGATGAAATCGCCGAGGTGCGAATCTTCCTCGTCGCCAATCGGCGTTTCGAGAGAGATCGGCTCCTTGGCGATCTTCATCACCTTGCGCACCTTCTCGAGCGGCATCGAGAGCCGCTCGGCCATTTCCTCGGGCGTGGGCTCGCGGCCTTGCTCGTGGAGGAACTGGCGGGAGGTGCGCACCAGCTTGTTGATCGTCTCGATCATGTGCACCGGGATGCGGATGGTGCGCGCCTGATCGGCGATCGAACGCGTGATCGCCTGGCGGATCCACCACGTCGCATACGTGCTGAACTTGTAACCGCGGCGGTACTCGAACTTGTCGACCGCCTTCATCAGGCCGATGTTGCCTTCCTGGATCAGGTCGAGAAACTGCAAGCCGCGATTGGTGTACTTTTTCGCGATCGAGATCACCAGACGCAGGTTCGCTTCGACCATTTCCTTCTTGGCGATGCGCGCCTCGCGCTCCGCCTTCTGCACCATGTTGACGATGCGGCGGAACTCGGGGAGCGCCATGCCGGTGGCGGCGGCGATGTCGGCCACTTCGGCGCGAATGCGCTCGACCGGATCGGCTTCGGCCTCGGCGAAAGCAGCCCACTTCTTGTCCTTGGACGCCATTTCGGCGAGCCAGGTGTCGTCGAGTTCGCGGCCGACGTAGCTTTGCAGGAAGTCGACGCGCTTGACCTTGTGGCGCTCGGCGAGGCGCAGCATCTGACCGCCCAGCGTCGTCAGCCGGCGGTTGAAGGCATAGAGGTTGTCGACGAGGTATTCGATCTTCGTCGCGTGGAATTGGACCGATTCCACCTGCGCGGTCAGTTCCTCGCGCAGCTGCTGGTACTGGCTTTCCTTCGCGGCGGGGAAATCGTTGCCGAGGCCCAGAGCGTCGAGACGCTCGGTCTGGATCTTCTCGAACTTCTGGAACAGCTCGGTGATGAGCGCGAACTTCTCGAGCGCTTCGGGCTTGAGGGCCGCTTCCATCTGCGCGAGGCTGAGGGTGTTGTCCTCTTCCTCTTCTTCCTCGCGCTTGGCGCGGCGCTCGGCGCTGCCGTCATCGTCTTCGTCGTCCGACGACGCTTCTTCCTCGGGCTCTTCTTCGTCTTCCTTGTAGGACGGACCGGCGGTGGCTTCGCTGATTTCGCCGTCATCGTCCGAATCGTCGTCGGACAGGTTCTCGGGCGCCGGCTCCTTGGACAGCATCGCATCGAGATCGAGGATCTCGCGCAGCTGCATTTCGCCGTTATTGAGCGCTTCGGACCACAGAATGATTGCGTGGAAGGTGATCGGGCTCTCGCACAGGCCCAGGATCATCATGTCCCGACCGGCCTCGATCCGCTTGGCGATGGCGATTTCGCCTTCGCGGCTGAGCAGCTCGACCGCGCCCATCTCGCGCAAGTACATCCGCACCGGATCGTCGGTGCGCTCGATCGTTTCCTTCTTCTTGGTGTCGACCACCATCTTGGGCGCGTTCTCGCCCTCGGGCTCGACCTCGTCGACGTCCTGCTCGTCGTCGGCCTGCGCGTCCTCGTCGTTCTCGACGATGTTGACGCCCATCTCGTTGAGTGCCGAGGTGATGTCCTCGATCTGGTCGGAGGACATGTCCTGCGGCAGCGCTTCGTTGAGCTCGTCGTACGTGATGACGCCGCGACGTTTGGCGCGCGCGATCAGCTTCTTGATCGAGGCTTCGTTCAGATCGATCAGCGGCGCGTCGGTCGCGTCGGTCTTTTCTGCCGTGTTGTCTTCGTTTTTGCTCATTCTACCGCCAAAAAGATCCTGATTCCTGCCGTGCCCCATCCGTGCGGGAGGCGCACCGGCTAGGGTACCGCCGCATTTCTCGTCGCCATGTGCCTGAGCCGACGATCGAATTCCAGCTTTCTCTTGAGCAGACGCTGCTGCTCTTCGAAGGCCTCCTCGGACAAGTCGCTTTCGAACCTCTCCGTCGCGTCTGCCAAGGCCGCCTCCAAAACCGGGCGTTCAACCAGCAACTCCAAAGCCCGGGAAAGGTCCTGAGCCGCTTGTGCCGGGTCCGCATCGGGATCGAGAAAACCGAAGCGGAGCCCCGCGTATTCGGCGGGATCAGGCCCTTCCAGACCGTGCTCTGCCAATATGGTCGAAAGTTGGCCGCTTTCAAGCGTCATTGCTGCGTCGCAACAATCCAGGAGCCTGCCAAATCGCGGATCGAGGGCCGGCGTTCGCGCCAGGGCATCGGCATGACGATCGATCTCGAGGGGCCAGCGGATCAGTCCGGCAAGGACTGCCGCCGACAGGGCATCACGTGCGCTGCCCTGCGAGGCGCGACGCAAGCGGCCAAGCGATTCGGGTGACGAGGGCGGACGCGGCTTCTCGAAATCGCGGCCGCCCCGGCGCGGCGCAAAATTGCTTTGGCGGCGATCGGGGCGGGGCGGGAACGCGAAGGCGGAATAGCGATCGAGCAGTTCGCGGCGATAGAGGCTGGCAATATCGCTGTCCGCGATCGCATCAACATGCGCCATGAGCCGCGCTTTGAGGCCCGCCTTGTCTTCTGGCGTCGCGAGGGAGGCCCCGTCGCGTTCCTGAACCCACAGCACGTCGAGCAGCGACTGCGCCTCTCCGAGCAACGTTCTGAGCGCTTCGGGCCCCTTTTTCTTCACCAGATCGTCGGGATCGAGGCCTTCGGGCAGCCGCGCGATCCGCAGCGAGTGGGACGGGCGGAGCATCGGCAGCGCGCGCGTAACCGCTCGCATGGCCGCGCGCTGGCCGGCGGCGTCGCCATCGAGGCACAGCACCGGCGTTTCGACTTGCCGCCAGAGCAATTCGATTTGCTCTTCCGTCAACGCGGTGCCGAGCGGGGCGACTGCCTCCTCGATCCCGGCGGCGGCCAGCGCGACCACGTCCATGTAGCCTTCGACCACGACCATCCGCCCCGATTGGCGTGCGGCCGGTGCGGCGCGGTGCAGATTGTAGAGCGTGCGGCCCTTGTCGAAGAGCGGCGTATCGGGCGAGTTCAGGTACTTCGGGGCGTCCGTCTTGTCCTTGGCCAGGATGCGCCCGCCAAAGGCGATCGCCCGGCCGCGCACGTCCTGGATCGGCAGCATCAGCCGGCCGCGGAAGCGATCGTAGGGATCGCGGCCCTCGACGGCGATGCGCAGCCCCGCCTCGATCAGCATGGGCTCCGGAAAACGCGCCAAGGCCGCCTTCAGCGACTGCCGCTCGTCCGGCGCGAAGCCGAAGCCGAACTTGCGGACGGTCGCGGCATCGAACCCGCGGGTCGCCAGATAGTCGCGCGCGGCCTTGCCGCCTTCGCCCTCGAGATTTGCGACGAACCATTCCTGCGCCGCTGCCATCACGTCGTGCAGCGAGGCGCGCTGCTCGGCCTGCTTTGCGGCGCGCGGATCGGGCGCGGGCACGTCCATCCCCGCTTCGGCGGCGAGCTCCTTGACCGCATCCATGAACTCGAGGCCCTGGTGATCGGTCATCCAGCGGATCGCGTCGCCATGCGCCCCGCAGCCGAAGCAGTGGTAGAAGCCCTTTTCGTCGTTGACGGTGAAACTTGGCGACTTCTCGTTGTGGAACGGGCAGCAGGCCTTGAATTCACGCCCTGCGCGAATCAGCCGCACCGAGCGTCCGATCAGCGCCGACAGCGTGATCCGCGTCCGCAGCTGATCGAGCCACTGCGGGCTCAGCATCGCATCCTCCCGGAAAGGGGAGGGGGCCGGTTCACGCGAGCGCGGCCTTCACCAGACCGCTGGCCTTGGACATATCGAGCTGCGGGCCGTGGCGGGCTTTGAGTTCGCTCATAACCTTGCCCATGTCCTTCATGCCTTCGGCACCGGTCTCGGCCTTGATCGCCGCGATCGCGACTCGGGTTTCCTCTTCGGACATCTGTGCGGGCAGGAATTCCTCGATCACTTCCAGTTCGGCGCGTTCGTCCGCGGCGCGTTCGGGCCGGCCGCCTTCCTCGAACAGCTGGATGGATTCGCGGCGCTGCTTGGCCATCTTCTGCAGCACTTCGATGACCAGCGCATCGTCGTCAGGTGTGGTCGCGGCGGTGCGCAATTCGATGTCGCGATCCTTCAGCTTGGCGAGGATCAGCCGCACGGCAGCGGTGCGGGGCTTGTCGCCGGCCTTCATCGACGCGACTTGCGCGGCCTTGATCGTATCGCGGATCATGGAAAATCGTCCATCCTTGCCTATGTCTGGTATGCTGGAGCAGATAGGCGGATATGGACGCGTTTTCCACCGCAGCCTTGACGCCTTGCACAACCGTGTCTAGCCGATGGGCCTTAGCACTCATCGTTCGAACGCCGCATAACGGAGCGACCCCATGGCCGACCCCGCATCTTCGCACGCGCCCAAGCCCGACGGGGCCACCGGCGTTCTGGTCCTTGCCGACGGGACGGTCTTGTGGGGGCGGGGCTTCGGCGCCGTCGGGACCGAAGTCGGCGAAGTGTGTTTCAACACCTCGATGACCGGATATCAGGAAGTGATGACCGACCCGTCCTACGCGGCGCAGATCGTCACGTTCACGTTCCCGCATATCGGCAACGTCGGCGTCAACGAAGAGGATCTGGAATCGAAAGTCGATTCCGCGGTCGGCTGCATCGTCCGCCAGGATGTGACGCTCGCCTCCAACTTCCGCTCGCGCGGGGAATTCGATAACTGGCTGCGCGACCATGGCAAGATCGGTCTCGCCGGCGTCGATACGCGCGCGCTGACGCGGCGGATCCGAGTGAAGGGCGCGCCTAATGCGGTGATTGCCCACGATCCGCATGGCAATTTCGATATTCCCGCACTGGTGAAGCGCGCGCAGGATTGGCCCGGTCTGGAAGGCATGGACCTCGCCAAGCGCGTCAGCCGCCAGATCCAGGAAGGCTGGGAAGGTTCGGTCTGGACGCTGGGGCAGGGCTATGGCCGATCCCCGCGCGATGCGCGGCCGCACGTCGTCGCGATCGACTATGGCGCCAAGGACAACATTTTCCGCAACCTGGTGAAAGCCGGCGCGCGCGTGACCGTGGTGCCTGCCGAGACCACCCTCGAGAAGATCCTCGAACTCGCGCCGGACGGTGTGTTCCTGTCGAACGGCCCGGGCGATCCCGCCGCGACGGGGCGCTACGCCGTGCCGGTGATCAAGGAACTGCTGGAGCGCGACGTGCCGATCTTCGGCATCTGCCTCGGCCACCAGATGCTCGGCCTCGCCGCCGGCGCGAAGACCGCCAAGATGTTCCAGGGCCACCGCGGTGCCAATCATCCCGTGAAGCGGCTCGCGGACGACTATGTCGAGATCACCTCGATGAACCACGGCTTCGCGGTCGATGGCGACACGCTGCCCGATACCGTCGAGCAGACCCACGTCTCGCTGTTCGACGGCACCAATTGCGGCATTTCGATCAAGGGCAAGAAGGCGTTCGGCGTGCAGTACCACCCCGAGGCGAGCCCCGGCCCGCAGGACAGCTTCTACCTCTTCCAAAAATTCGTGGGGATGCTGAAGTAGGTCTGGCCCCCCGCCAGCCACTGACCCGACCCAACTGACAGAAAGCCAGTCATGCCCAAGCGTACAGACATCTCCTCGATCCTCGTCATCGGCGCCGGGCCGATCATCATCGGTCAGGCCTGCGAGTTCGACTATTCGGGGACGCAGGCGATCAAGGCGCTGAAGGAAGAGGGCTACCGGGTCATCCTGGTAAACTCGAACCCGGCCACGATCATGACCGACCCGGACATGGCGGACGCGACCTATATCGAGCCGATCACGCCCGAAGTGGTCGAGCGGATCATCGAAAAGGAAAAACCCGACGCGCTGCTCCCGACTATGGGCGGGCAGACCGCGCTCAACTGCGCGCTCGATCTGTTCGAATCGGGCGTGCTCGACAAGCACGGCGTGCAGATGATCGGCGCCAACGCCGACGCGATCGACAAGGCGGAAAACCGCCAGCGCTTCCGCGAGGCGATGGACAAGATCGGGCTGGAATCGGCGATCTCCGGCGTCGCGCACTCGATGGACGAGGCCTATGCCGTGCTCGAACGCACGGGGCTGCCCGCGATTATCCGCCCAAGCTTTACGCTGGGCGGAACGGGCGGCGGTGTCGCTTACAACCGGTCCGAGTTCGACCGCATCGTGCGCGAAGGGCTCGACGCGTCCCCGCGCAACGAAGTTCTGATCGAGGAATCGCTCCTCGGCTGGAAAGAATACGAAATGGAGGTCGTGCGCGATCGCAACGACAACTGCATCATCATCTGCGCGATCGAGAACGTCGATCCGATGGGCGTCCACACCGGCGATTCGATCACTGTCGCCCCGGCACTGACGCTGACCGACAAGGAATACCAGATCATGCGCACTGCCTCGCTCGAGGTGCTGCGCGAGATCGGCGTCGAGACCGGCGGCTCGAACGTGCAGTTCGCGGTCAACCCGGCGGACGGTCGCCTGATCGTGATCGAGATGAACCCTCGCGTGTCGCGTTCCTCGGCGCTGGCATCAAAAGCGACCGGCTTTCCGATCGCACGCGTCGCCGCCAAGCTGGCGGTCGGCTACACGCTCGACGAAATCACCAACGAGATCACCGGCGCGACGCCCGCAAGCTTCGAGCCGACGATCGACTACGTCGTCACCAAGATCCCGCGCTTCGCTTTCGAGAAGTTCAAGGGATCGAAGAACGAGCTTTCGACCGCAATGCGTTCGGTGGGCGAAGTCATGGCGATCGGCCGCAGCTTCCCCGAATCGATGCAGAAGGCGCTGCGCGGGCTCGAGACCGGGCTGGACGGCTTCAACCGCATCCCGTCGCTCGAAGGCGCGGGGCGCGATACGATCACTGCCGCGCTGTCCAAAGCAACGCCGGATCGCCTGCTCTTCGTCGCGCAGGCGATGCGCGAAGGCTTCTCGGTCGAAGAAATCCATACGATCACGCATTACGATCGCTGGTTCCTGCGGCACATCGAGGACATCATTCGCGAGGAAGCGCGGATCATGGCCGAAGGCTTGCCGACGGATGCATCGGGCCTGCGGCGACTCAAGTCGATGGGCTTTTCGGACAAGCGGCTGGCGACGCTCGCAGTGCGTTCGGTGCACGTTGCAGGTGGGCTGGCCGAGACGCAGGCGAAGCGCTCCGGCCTGCTGCACGACACGATCCGGGCAATGGCCGGCGCGACGAGCGAGGAAGAAGTGCGCGCACTGCGAGAGAAGCTGGGCGTCCACCCCGTGTTCAAGCGGATCGACAGCTGCGCCGCCGAGTTCGAGGCGATCACGCCCTATATGTATTCGACGTACGAGGCCCCCAGCTTCGGCGAGCCCGAGAACGAGGCCATGCCGTCCGACCGGCGCAAGATCGTGATCCTCGGCGGCGGCCCCAACCGTATCGGGCAAGGCATCGAGTTCGACTACTGCTGCGTCCACGCCTGCTTCGCGCTGGGCGAGGCGGGCTACGAGACGATCATGGTCAACTGCAATCCGGAGACCGTCTCGACCGACTACGACACTTCGGACAGACTCTATTTCGAGCCGCTGACGATCGAGGACGTGCTCGAGATCCTGCGGGTCGAGCAACAGAACGGCGAGCTGGTCGGCGTGATCGTCCAGTTCGGCGGGCAGACCCCGCTCAAGCTCGCCGCTGCACTCGAGAAGGAAGGCATCCCGATCCTGGGTACCTCGCCCGACGCGATCGACCTTGCCGAGGACCGCGAGCGCTTCGCGGCGCTGGTCGACAAGCTCAATCTGAAGCAGCCTGCTAACGGCATTGCCCGCAACCGCGACGAGGCAGCGGCAATTGCGGGCCGCATCGGCTATCCTGTCCTGATGCGGCCGAGCTACGTGCTGGGCGGACGGGCGATGGAGATCGTCGATTCCGAGCAGCAGCTCGACGACTACATCGAGAATGCGGTGCACGTTTCGGGCGATAGCCCGGTGCTGATCGATCAGTATTTGCGCGATGCGATCGAATGCGATGTCGATGCCCTGTGCGACGGCGATCAGGTCGTTGTCGCCGGCGTGATGCAGCACATCGAGGAGGCCGGCATTCACTCGGGCGACAGCGCCTGCACGCTGCCGCCTTACAGCCTGCCGCCCGAAATCGTTCAGGAGATGGAACGCCAGGCGGATCTGCTGGCGCGCGGCCTCGGCGTGCGCGGGCTGATGAACGTGCAGTTCGCGGTCAAGGGTGGCGAAGTCTACCTGATCGAAGTCAATCCGCGGGCGAGCCGCACCGTCCCCTTCGTCGCCAAGGCGATTGGTCAGCCGGTCGCCAAGGTCGCCTCGCGCGTGATGGCGGGCGAGAAACTCGCCGATTTCGAGCCGTTCAAGCGCGAGCTCGATTACATGGCGGTCAAGGAAGCGGTGTTCCCCTTCGCCAAGTTCCCCGGAGTCGACCCCGTGCTCAGCCCGGAGATGAAGTCCACCGGCGAAGTCATGGGCATCGACCGCGATTATCCCCGCGCGTTTGCGAAGGCGCAGCTGGGGGCCGGCATGCGCCTGCCGACCGAGGGTACGGTCTTCGTTTCGGTCAAGAGCGACGACAAGCCGCAGATCCTGCCGGCCGTGCAGGAACTGGTGAAGCAGGGCTTCCGCATCGTCGCGACCAGCGGCACGCAGAAGTACCTGAGCGATGCCGGACTGCCGGTCGAGCTGGTCAATAAAGTGGCCGAAGGAAGGCCGCACATCGTCGATAAGATCATCGACGGCGAGATCGCCTTGATCTTCAATACGACCGAAGGTTGGCAGAGCCTCAAGGACTCGCAGTCGATCCGCGCATCGGCGCTGACGTCGAAGGTTTCGATCTTCACCACGGCTGCCGCCAGCAAGGCGGCGTCCGAGGCGATCGGCGCGATTCGTGGCAGCCAGCTTGAAGTGCGGTCACTACAAGATTATTATAGCTAAAATCGATCTTGCCTCCCCACATCGCGAATGGTCGGCCCGTACCGGGAAGGTGCGGAAAACCATAGTCGTTGTGGGACGGGAGGCGCAGGAGGAAGAATTACTACAATGGCGAGTGTCGAAAAGCTGCCCATGCTCGCGGAAGGCTACGAGAGGCTAACCGCTGAGCTGAAGGCCCTGCGCGAAGAGCGTCCCCGGATCGTCGATGCGATCGAGGAAGCGCGCGCTCATGGCGACCTTTCGGAAAACGCCGAGTATCACGCGGCGAAAGAGCGTCAGGGACAAGTCGAGGCGACCATCGCCGATCTCGAAGACCGGATCAGTCGTGCGCAGATCGTCGATCCCACCACGCTCTCGGGTGAGAAGATCATCTTCGGCGCCACCGTCACCTTGATCGACGAGGACGACAAGCCGGTGAAGTACCAGATCGTCGGCCCTTACGAGGCGGACGCCAAGGCCGGACGCATCAGCTACAATTCGCCGCTGGGCAAGGCGCTTATCGGTCGTAAGGTCGAAGAAGAGATCGAGGTCACCGTGCCTGCGGGCGACAAGTTCTATCTCGTCAACAAGATCGAGTTCATCTGATCCCGTCGCGCGCGACGCGCGGATATAGTCCTGGACACGCGTAGATAGCCCCATGGCCCAGCTGCTTAGAAGCGGCAGGGCCATGGGGCTGTTGCGTGTGCGAGATTATTTGTCTTCCGGCAGCTGGTCGGGCCAGAGCAGCCGATGCAGGTGGACGAGAACGTACTTCATCTCGGCATCGTCCACCGTGCGCTGCGCGTTTGCGCGCCAGGCGTCTTCAGCCGAGGCATAGTCGGGAAAGACGCCGACGATATCGAGCTGGTCGAGATCGGCGAACTCGGTGCTGCGCGGGTCAGTGACGCGCCCGCCGAATACGAGGTGAAGCTTCTGCATAGCAAAGGGGGCCATTCCGTTTGGTTGAAGGCCCCCTTTACCGTGCTGCATGTGCGAACCGCAAGCGTCAGGAGCGGATGCGGCCCTTGATTTCACCGGCCCGAAGCAGGATTCGGTCCGTAAGCGAGAGAGAAGGCTTGGGATAGCCGATCAAGCGCGTCGATTTATCGAGTGCGGCGTGAGACAACCGGCTTGCCCGATCGGCTGCCGCGTCGCCAATACGTTCCGCCCGATTGCGGGCCGAATAAGCGAGGGCCCCGGCAGTGCCGAGAGCTGCGGATCCGGCGCGCTCGACCCGGTTCGCGGCGCGCTCACCGAGGCGCTCGGCCGAATGCCCGAACGAAAGCGCGCTGCGCTTGGCGCTGTCGCCGAAGTCCTCGACCTTGTCGGCGGCTTCGTGACCCAGCATCATCGAGGTTGCTGCGGCCATTTCGGCCAGCTCCATGGCGCGGTTGGCCATCCGGCGACCGGCCCGGCGGGGCAGCAGGGCACCGACCGCAGCACCGACCGCGATACCACCGGCGATCGTGAGGACCGGATGCTTCTTGATCCAGGCGATCGCCTTGTCCGATGGGCGCTCTTCGGGGTGCTTGGCCGGAAGGGCCACCACGTTGGTGTGCGGGGCCGTCGAGGTCTTGGGCGGGGTTTGGTTAATCTCCGTCGCCATCGTCATCATTCCTTTCCGATGAACCGAACAAGTCTTCGGTCCACGCAATTAGCGGGCTCTTCACCAACCAAAGCACTAGGGCGAAGATGGTTCCGCCAACGACGGCTGGATTCTCCTGTGCGACGACTACGGATTCGTCGAACGTTGCCTTGGCCTTTTCCACCAGGTCGTCCGCGATCCGGCCAGCAACGCCGCGCGCGGCGAGATCGGCCTTCACTTGCGCAAGTCGCGTCTCGTACGCATCGCGAGCGGCGTTGCGGACGGCTTTTTCCTGGAGCACCTTGCGGGCAGTGGCAGTCATGATTGGCTCTCCGAACTCCGGTCATCGCCGATGATCACCATCGTCTCCTTGAACTTGCTGCGGGCCACGAGGGCGACCACCAGTGCAAGGCCAAGCAGGACGATCGTGACGAGGGCCATCGATCCCCACGCGGTGAGCAAGGGCGCCAGGGCAATGATAAGACCGACGACCAGCGCCATCATCGCGAAGAATGCGAGTACCGCCGCGCCGACAAGAAGGCCTGCAATCTTGGGCAGGCTCTTGCCGGCGTAAGTGGCTCTCGACTTCTGAAACGCGAATTCGGCTTCGGCTGCGGTACGGGCTTCGTCCGCCAGATCCCGCAGATCATCCTGCAGCGACCGGTCGCGCGCCTCTACACCTTGCGCGACCACGGTCGCCGGATCATGTATCATTTCTTGCAATCCGCCCCCCTCGCGCGGCTTCACTTGCCCTTGAACAGACGTCCCAGAAAGAAGCCCGTCGCGGCAGCCATGCCGACGGCGAGCGCCGGGCTCTGGCGGACGAAGGCCTTCGCATCTTCGCCCAGTTCATCGAGCGTCTTTTCGTCGAGCCGCAGGGCCGCGCCGTTGATGGAGCTCGCAGCGCCCCGCGCATAATCGCCGTACTTCACGCCGACCTTCTCGTCGATCACGGCCGCGTTGTCTTCGATCATCTTGCTGACCGAAGTCATCGCCTGGCTGGTCTTGGCCTTGCCTTCGTTGGCGAACATGAAGGCCCTTTCCCGGGCCTCGTCCGACTTCACCTTGGCGTCTGAGCTCAGGCCTTCCTTCTTGTCGTAGAACTTGCCGCGATATTCGTCGGCACGGGCCTGCGCTTCCTTGCCGAGCGCCTGTGCGCCGGCTTTCGCTTCCTCGACGGCCTTGGCGAAGTGATTCTTTGCGGCGGTGTCAGCAGCTTCCGCTGTGATTTCAGGATCGACCATGGCTCTCGTTTCCTCCTTATTACCCCAGACGGGATGGCACGGTAGTACGGACAAGTGCACGGTATCGCACATTCCGTCTTAGTGCTGCAACGCAACTTGCCTGCGAAAGTTCCGCTGCTATGACGCCGCCAAAGCCGCAAAGTCGCGGCATAGCGAGAAGGAAAGCGCCGCATGACCGCGATCATCGACATCCATGGTAGGGAAATCCTTGATAGCCGCGGCAATCCCACGGTTGAAGTCGACGTGCTGCTGGAAGACGGCAGCTTCGGCCGCGCGGCGGTGCCTTCGGGTGCTTCCACCGGGGCCCACGAAGCGGTCGAACTGCGCGACGGCGACAAGGACCGGTATCTCGGCAAAGGCGTGACCAAGGCGGTCGACGCCGTGAACGGCGAGATCGCCGACGCCTTGCTGGGTCTCGATGCCGAAGATCAGCGCGATATCGATCGCGCCATGATCGAGCTCGATGGTACCGAAAACAAGGCGCGGCTCGGCGCCAACGCGATCCTCGGCACCAGCCTCGCCGCCGCAAAAGCAGCCGCCAGTGCGCGCGGGCTTCCGCTCTATTCCTACATCGGCGGGGTTTCGGCGCATCTGCTGCCCGTGCCGATGATGAACATCATCAATGGCGGCGAGCATGCCGACAATCCGATCGATTTTCAGGAATTTATGGTCATGCCGGTGGGGGCCGGGTCGATTGCGGAAGCGGCCCGCTGGGGCGCCGAAATCTTCCATACCCTCAAGAAGGGGTTGTCGGAAAAGGGGCTCGCGACCGCGGTGGGCGATGAGGGCGGTTTCGCCCCCAATCTGGCCAGCACGCGCGACGCGCTCGATTTCATCATGGCTTCGATCGAGAAGGCCGGCTTCAAGACCGGCAGCGAGATCATGCTGGCGCTCGATTGCGCCTCGACCGAGTTCTTCCGCGACGGCAAGTACGAGATCAATGGTGAAGGCCTGAGCCTCGCACCCGAAGCTTTCGCGGATTACCTTGCGGATCTTTGCGACGCCTATCCGATCATCTCGATCGAGGACGGCATGAGCGAGGACGACTTCGCGGGCTGGAAGGCGCTCACCGACAAGGTCGGAAGCAAGGTCCAACTCGTCGGCGACGATCTGTTCGTCACCAATCCCAAGCGTTTGACGATGGGGATCGAGCAGGGCCTGGCCAATTCGCTGCTGGTGAAAGTCAATCAGATCGGATCGCTGACCGAAACCCTCGAAGCCGTCTCGATCGCGCAGCGTGCCGGTTACACGGCGGTGATGTCGCACCGTTCGGGCGAGACCGAGGATGCGACCATTGCCGATCTGGCGGTCGCGACCAATTGCGGGCAGATCAAGACCGGCTCGTTGGCGCGGTCCGATCGTCTGGCGAAGTACAACCAGCTGATTCGCATCGAGGAAGAGCTTGGCGCTGCTGCGCAATACGCCGGGCCGGAGGCGTTCGGCCGGCTCAAGCCCTGATCCGGCAGGCTAATTCTTAGGCGGGGCCGAGGCGGGCAGGGCTGGAGGTGGCTTAACCTCTCTAGCCGCCCGCAGCGGCTTCGTGCTGCGCGCTGTTCAGTATGATCGATCGGCTGACTTTGGTCGAAGGCACCGCCGATCCAATGCAGGCACTCGTCACCGAAACACGGCGGCGCTCTTTCTCGGCGATGAAGAGATCCAGCAGGATATCCCAGGCCGGTTCGCCGAACAGGTCTTCGTTGGCGAAGATCTTGGGGCGGCGGCGGCGGTCCGCATAAGCCTGCCGCGCCAATTCGCCCCAGAGCGGATGATCCTCCGCCGGATTCTCTCGCAGCGACGGGCTCCGCCGGGCTGCAGAAATGGGTACGGGCTGACCTTCTTGGCTGACGACCGCCTTTTCGAGGTCATGCGCCATGGCGAGAAGTTCGTTGGCGACGCCGATGAGGCGACTGGCTCTTGCGCGATTGCGCATGATCTCTTCGCGCGTGTCCATAGGTGTCGATTTCATCCACAACCGGTACTGCGTTCCGGACATGCGGCACCGGTCACTCGCACCCAGCCCGAGGCCTAAGCAAACGACTCCATCTGCAAAAACAGCAGGTTGGACGTCAATGTGAAAGTTCGTTTGCCCTGTTCCCATCGGCACAAGATCACGTTTGCCGGGGCAGGTCGCCGTGATGCTAGTCGGAAGTGGAGGTAATACGCGCTATGTCGAACTGCTTACACAGGGTGTCGACGCACGTCTGTAAATGCGCGGCGGCTAGAAGGGCCCCGCAGCGCTCGAGTTCAGGGATTTTGGCGGATAGTTCATTGGCGAGGCGACGTGCTTCGCGGATCGATGCCACGACTGTTTTCTCCAGTTCTGTTGGCATTTCGACGTCCGCGCGTAGAAATCCCATGGTGCGACCCATCAAATGCGCGTGGAATCCCGACCACTGCCGCATCTCATTCTTAATATATCCATTACGGTGTGAATTCACCGAATTCGTCAACGATCTTCTCAAGGATCTTGCCGGTCAGGTTCGGTTGATCTCCATCGTTCTATTTATGCACATCTACGAGGTTGGCGAGGCGGTTGCAACGCTATCGCGGTTCAAAATGGAGAGCCGTGTTAACCATTTGCGTCGAACCTCTTGGCGAGCTGCATGAGCGCAAGCGCGGCGCGTGCCGCTTCGCCACCCTTGTCCTTCTGGGTGTGGTCGGCCCGAACGAGCGCTTGTTCCTCGTTCTCGACCGTCAGGATCCCGTTGCCGATGGCGACGCCGTCCATGGTCAGCGCCATGAGACCGCGCGCACTTTCTCCGGCGACGATTTCGAAGTGGTACGTCTCGCCACGGATCACGACGCCGATGGCGACGAAGCCATCGAATTGCCCGGATTCGTGTGCCAGCGAGATGGCGGCGGGAATTTCCAGCGCGCCGGGAACGGTGACCACTTCGTAGTCATGGCCTGCCGACTCGATGGCCTGCACGGCGCCCGCAATAAGCATGTCATTGAGGTGCTCGTAAAAGCGCGCTTCGACGATGAGTATCTTTGCCATGTGCCTAATTTCCTCCGTCGTCGATCGGTCGTTCACCGACGATGCTCAATCCGTATCCCTCGAGCGCAACCAGCGAATGGTGCGTGTTAGTCAAAAGGACCATGTCGTGGACCCCCAGTTCCGCGAGAATCTGCGCGCCCACACCGTAGTCGCGCAGTTCCTCCAAATCCGGGATCTCGCCCGCCTTGACGCGTTGCTTGATGTCGATCGTCCGGCTCAAAAACTGGGTCATCGGACGATTGATCAGCACGATCACGCCGGCCCCTTCCTTGGCGATCAGTTCCATCGAACGGTGCAACAGGTCCGCCCTGTCGCCTTGCTCTTCACCCAGAATATCGGCGAAGACCGAAAGCGTGTGCATGCGCACCAGCGTCGGCCTGGAAGGATCGATGTGGCCTTTGATCAGCGTCATCGTCTCGTCGCCGGTCGCGCGGTTGAAATATGTGCGGGCGGTCCACTGGCCACCGTAACGGCTCGAGAACTGGATCTCGCCTCTCTTCTCCAGCATCCGGTCGTGCTTGCGGCGATAGGCGATGAGATCGCGGATCGTGCCGATCTTGAGGTCGTGAAGCCGCGCGAACGCCATGAGGTCGTCCATCCGCGCCATCGTGCCGTCATCGCGCATGATCTCGCAGATCACGCCCGAGGGATTGAGCCCGGCCAGTCGCGAAATATCGACCGCGGCTTCGGTATGGCCGGCGCGTACCAGAACGCCGCCGGGGCGCGCGCGCAGAGGAAAGACGTGTCCCGGGGTGACGATATCGTCCCGCCCCTTGCTGCCGTCGATGGCGACCGACACGGTGCGCGCCCGATCCGCAGCGGAAATGCCGGTGGTGACACCTTCGCGCGCTTCGATCGAGATGGTGAAAGCGGTTTCGTAATGAGTGCCGTTGTTACGGCTCATCGGCTCGAGGCCGAGTTGAGCGCAGCGCTCGCTCGTCAGCGACAAGCAGATCAACCCGCGTCCATGCGTCGCCATGAAATTGATCGAGGACGGCGTTACCATTTGCGCGGGGATGACGAGATCGCCTTCGTTCTCGCGATCCTCGTCGTCGACCAGAACGAACATCCGGCCATTGCGGGCCTCGTCGATGATTTCCTCGATGGGCACGAGCGCCGGGCGTTCATCGTTCGAAAAGAGAACGCGCTCCAGTTTGCCCAGTGTGTCGGCGGTCGGGTTCCAATCGTCCTGCGTGCAATCGCGCAGAGTGTTCGCGTGGAGTCCGGCTGCGCGGGCAAGCCCGGATTTGCTCATTCCGCCTTCGCTGACAAGCTTTCGAACCTTTTCGATGACATTTGCCGCCATGCTCCCACTCCCATCACATTATGATGTGAAGTGAATATGATGAATTCACATTGTAATCAAGTGCCGTCGAAATCGGGGCGGCGTTTTTCCAGAAATGCGTCGACCGCTTCCGCATGATCGCGGGTCATGTGGACATTTGCCTGCATCGCCGCTGCCATTTCGAGCACTGTCGCGAGATCGGCGCGTCGGCCTTCCCACAGCAGCCGCTTGGTCATCCGCACGGCATGCGGCGGATTGGCTGCGATCCGTCGCGCCAGGGCGAGAGCTGCCTCATGCAATTGCTCTGGCGGGACGACTTTGGAAACAAGCCCAAACGAAAGCGCCTCGGCGGCATCGATCGGATCGCCGGTCAGCGCCATTTCCGCCGCTTTCGACCAGCCGACCACGCGCGGCAGCAGCCAGGATCCGCCGTCGCCCGCAATCAGGCCAAGCTTAACGAAACTCTCAGCGAAGACGGCGCCCTCGGCGGCGATCCTGAGGTCGCACATGCACGCCAGGTCACAGCCGGCGCCCATCGCCGCGCCATTGACCGCGGCGATGACCGGCACTTCAAGCGCGGCGAACGCCATCGGCAACCGCTGAATTCCGCGCTTGTAGGCGAGTCGCGTCGCCACCGGCGACCCGGCGTTGAGATTGCCGCCCGCTTTCATCTCGCGAATATTACCGCCGGATGAGAAGCCTTTGCCTGCTCCCGTCAGGATCGCGACTCGGGCAGCGGGATCGCTGTCGAGTCGAGCAAGAGTGGTCAGGAGCGCCTCGATCATCTCGGGATCGGAAATGGGATTGCGAATTTCGGGTCGGTTCAGCGTGATCAGCACTACGCCGTCCTCGACGGCTTCGTAGAGAACGGCGCTGGGGTTCGACATGGCTGGGGGCTCCTCTTCGCTTGGTGTGCGATAGGCAGCTTCGGCTCCGCCGCCAAGGGGCGGAGCGGTGCTCTCGCCCGAAGCAGGGGGGCCGAAAGAAGGCGGGCTCGGCGCGGATAAGGTCCCCGATCATGCTTGGGCGGAATTTCAACGCCCCGGCTGTTCGCCGCTGCCCTCCGATGCAAGCCCGAAGTCGGACAATCGCAATTCTACCGTACTCGCGTTTGCGCTGTGGGATTGCGTGCGGGGCTCCTAGGCCTCGGCTTCGAGCGACTCGTCGTCGGTTTCGTGCTTGCGACGCGCGCGCTCGGCATGGCGCCGGCGGCGTTTTTCGAGGGATTCGGTCGTGGGGACGGTATCGTCGACGACGTCGGCGAGGCTCGCGCCGCGCTCGCCCACGGGGCGGTCGGGGCCGATCGTGGTATCGATGACGATCTGCCGCTCGATCTCGGCATTGAGCAGCGCGCCGACCAGCACGCCATAGGCGCTCAGGAACAGCCACATGAGGAACACGACGATCGCCGAAAGCGAGCCGTACGTCGCGTTGTAGTCGCTGATATACGCCACGTAGAGCGAAAAGCCGAACGAGATCGCGATCCACAGGATGGTGGCCAGCAACGATCCGGGCGTCAGCCATTTCCACTTCGCCGGCCGGCGGTCAGGGCCGTAGCGCATGATCAGCGCGAAACCCGTGGTGCCGAGCAGGATCGCAGCGCTCCACGTCAGGATCTTGAACAGGAACTGCGTCGATTCGCCGAGCAACACGCTGGTCTGCGTCTGCAGCCAGGCGAACACGCCACCGCTGAGCACGCCGGTCAGCGCAATCAGAATCGCCGCGAGAGTGAGGCCGGCGGCGCGAAGAGTGATCGTGATGAAACTGCGAGTCTCATGCTCGTCGTTAATGATGTTCAGGGCACTGATCATGCCGTTCGCGGCGCGCATCCCGCCGTAAATGGCGAAGAACAGCGCGATAACCAGCGCCAGACCCGTCACGCTCGAGCTGGTGCTGACGATTTGCAGCAACTGCTCTTCGATGAGAGTGGCGGCATCGGACGGTACTACGTTGACGATCGCCTGCATCTGGTTTTGCACGGTCTCGGGATCGCCCACGAGACCGTACATCATGACGGTTGCCGCGATCAGCGGAGTGAGCGCAAGAAATGTAAAGAAAGCAAGACCGGCAGCGAGCAGTCCCAATTCGTGAAAACCAATCATGACGTAGACGCGCTTGGCGATTTGCCACCAAGCCTTGGCGGGCATTTTCCAGGGGGCTCTCGCGGTCGCGCCGGGATTGGATTTCGGCGATGTAGCGGTTTCGCTCATTTGGGCCCTCGGTGATTGATTTTGGGAACTTTTTAGTTCACGTGCGATTACGGATCGGATGGGGTCCGCGCCGCCGGATTGCCGGCATGGGGAAGCAGATCATACTTGGCACGTCGAAGCAAATGACCGAGCGGCTGCGAGGTTCCATCCAGCCCCTCTTTGGTTCAGGAATCATAACGTTAGCCTTGATCCTCTCCGCCACCTCGGCTGCGGCGCAGGAAGCGTCCGCCGATGTGTCCGGCAAGGATGTCGTGGCCGAAGACACCCTGTCGACGGCGGAGCCCGACGATTTGCGTGCGGGCGACGTGCCCGTGCCGCCCGAGCCCGCGGGCCTGCCCGAAGTCGAGCCGATCATTCCGGACGAAGAGTTCAACGATACGATCCCTTCGCTCGATCCTGCCGATGACGACGAGCTGCAAAAGCCGCTCGAATCGATCGATGCGTTCGAACAGCGGCTCGCGCGCGAGGCCGCCAGCGATGCCGGCGAAAAGCCTGTCACTGCGGCGAATGCGGATAGTGACGCTCCGCTTGGCGAGCCCGCTCTGGACGACGGCGACAGCACCGAAGAGATCGGCGACGCGCCCGTCCGCGATGCCGAACTGAGCGCGCCTTTGCCGCCGCTCGATCAGTTCGAGGTTCAGCCGGTCGAGTTCGCCGAAAATGCGACCGACGATGCCGAGCCGGTCAAGATCGCATACAAGACCAAGATCGACGGCCTCGAAGCTGTCGACGAGGAAACCGACCTCGATCTCGAAAGCGAATTCAAGGGCTTGTCCGCGTTGCGCGATGGAGACGGGGAAGCCGCCAATGTCGCGATGCTGTCCGCACGGCTGACCGAGGACAGCGAACTGCTCAAGACGATCCTCGCGTCGCAAGGCTGGTACAGCCCATCGGTGACGACGCGGATCGACCGCTCCGAAACCGAAGACGGCACGCCGCTGATCGCGGTGCTGCAAGTTACGCCCGGCAAGCGCTACAACTTCACGGATATCAAGATCGAGGCCGATCCGACCGAGCCGGCCGATCTCATCTCCGAGAACTTCGCGCTCACCGTGGGCGAGCCGATCGTCGCCGAGCGCGTGCAGGGGGCGGAGGCTCAGCTTGCGCTCGCGCTGCCCGAGAACGGGTATCCCTTCGCCGAAATCGGCCAGCGGGACATTCTGCTCGATCCCGATACCGGTGGCGGCGACTATACCCTTCCGGTCACGGTCGGGCCGCGCGCCCGCTTCGGCGGTTTTGCTACCGAGGGCGATCTCGCGTTCGATGCCGAACACGTGGGCGTGCTCGCGCGGTTCGAGCGCGGCGAACTTTACGACAGCCGCATGGTCGACGATCTGCGCAAGGCGCTGGTTGCTACCGGACTGCTTTCCACCGTCTCGGTCGAGCCGAAGCGAACCGGAGAGGCTGCGGGCGACGGCACCGAGTTCGTGACCATCGACGTCAACCAGGATGCAGGGCCACCGCGCACGATCGGCGGCAGCGCCGGCTACGCGGCGGGTCAGGGCTTCACGCTCGAAGGATCGTGGACGCATCGCAACATGTTCCCGCCCGAAGGCGCGCTGATCGTGCATGGCATCGCCGGCACTCAGCAGCAGGGAGCGGGCGTGACGTTCCGCCGGTCGAATGCCGGGAAGCGCGATCGCACGTTCGAAGTCACCGCCGAAGCCCTTCGCGCCGATTACGATGCCTTCAACGCCTATACCGGCCGCCTTGCCGCTCGCATCAGCCGGGATTCGACGCCGCTGTGGCAGAAGCGGATCACGTATGCCTACGGTGTGCAGCTGATCGGCACGGCCGAAAAATCGTACGATTTCGATGCCGGCGAGAAACGCCGGCGGACGTATTACATCGGCGGCATCTCGGGGCAGCTCGGCCTCGACACCAGCGACGATTTGCTCAATCCGACCAAGGGCTTCCGCCTTACCACGCTGATCGAGCCCGAAGGGTCCCTTGGCGGGGGCTTCAATCCGTACGTCCGGGCTCGGATCGACGGCTCGGCCTATTATCCCATCGGCAACAGCTTCGTCCTCGCCGGCCGCGTTCGCTTCGGTACGATACAAGGCGCGGACTTGTTCGACATCGCGCCGTCGCGGCGGTTCTATTCGGGCGGCGGCGGCTCGGTGCGCGGCTTCGGCTTCCAGAAGCTCGGCCCGCTCGATCCAGAAGGCGATCCGATCGGCGGGCGCAGCCTGAACGAAGCGGCGGCGGAAGTCCGCTACCGTTGGGGCAACTTCGGCATCGTCGGCTTTGTCGATGCCGGCCAGTCTTACGCGGCGACGACGCCGCAGTTCTCCGACATGCGCTACGGCGTCGGTCTCGGCGGGCGGTTCTACACCAACTTCGGACCGATGCGTCTCGACGTCGCGACTCCGCTGGGTCGACGCAAGGGTGAGTCTTTGATCAACGTCTACGTCTCGATCGGGCAGGCATTCTGATGGCCGATCCCGAAACCCCGCCCGAAGAGACCGTGACCACCGAAGAGCAGGTCGAGACGAGCGGCTCGCCCTCGCGCCGGCGGCGCTGGGGCATTCGCGCAGCCAAGACGGTCGCCGCGATCGTGCTCGGCCTCGTTGCGCTCATCGCCCTGGTCATCTTCGGGATCAATACCGGACCCGGCAAGCGCTTCGTCGCCAAGCAGATCGAAGCGCTCGAGTTCGAGAACGGCATGAAGATCCGCGTCGGCCGGATCGAAGGATCGCTTTACGGCGAAATGACGCTGCACGATCTTTCGGTGCGCGATCCCAAGGGCGAATTCCTGTTCTCGCCCGAAATCCATATCGACTGGCGACCGTTCGCGTACCTTTCGAACCACGTCGACGTCCGCTCCGCCACGGCCGAGCGGATGATCCTGCGCCGCGTTCCCGAATTCAAGGAGACGCCGCCGAGCGACGCGCCGCTGCTTCCCGACCTCGATATCGACGTCAATCGCTTCCAGATCGAACGCTTCATCGCCGAACCACCGGTCTCGGGCGAACTGCGCATCGCCAAGATCGATGCCGAAGTGCACATTTCCGACGGCCGCGCGCAGATCAATGCCAATGGCGGCACCGTAGCGGCGCAAGGCGCCAAGGGCGGCGATCGTTTCAAACTCCTGCTCGACGCAGTGCCTGCCAAGAACCGCCTAGCGATCGATCTCGATCTCAAAGCGCCCGCGGATGGCATGATCGCGGCGCTCGCCGGCCTGACGCAGCCCTTGCAAGTCAAGGCGGTGGGCAAGGGCGACTGGAACGCCTGGAACGGGCGGTTCGACGCCAATCTCGCGGGCAGCGAATTTGCCCGGCTCGCGCTGACCGCGCGCGACGGCACGTTCGGCATCAAGGGGCCGACGCAGATCGCGCGGCTTCTCGATGGCCCGACCGCGCAGCTGCTTGGTCCGGTCACCACGCTCGATCTGGTGACGGCCATGGGCGAGCGCAGCGCGACCCTGTCCGGCCGCGTGTTCTCCGATGCCTTTACCGCGTCGCCCAACGGAACGATCGATCTGTCGGACAACACGTTCGATGACTTCAAGCTCGCCTTCGTTCTGCTCAAGCCTTCCGCGCTGGCAGAGAACCTTTCGGGCTCCGGACTGCGGGCGATGCTGACGCTGAACGGTGCATTCGCGACGCCTCGTGTGCAGTACGCGATCAACGCGAACCGCATCGTGATGAACGACATGGGGCTCGAGAACTTCTCGGCGACGGGGGATGCGACCGTCAATTCGGACCGCATCCTCATCCCGGTCGAGGCACGCGCAGGGCGGATCACCGGCCTCGACACGGTGGCCGGCGGCTCGCTCACCAACGTGCGGCTCGATGGCGATGTCGCGATTTCGGGTCCGCGCATTCTGTCCGACAACATGCGGGTGCGTTCGGATCGCATCGATGCCAACGTGATCCTGCTCGCCGACATGAGCACGGGCCTTTATACCGGCGCGATCGACGGCAGGATCGACAACTACCGGGTCGAAAGCGTCGGCGTTTTCAATATCGAGACGGACATCGACCTCAAGACCGAGGGTCAGGGCTTCGCACTGGTCGGCAGCGTGCGCGCCCGGTCGACGCAACTGCTTAACGAGAGCATGAAAAGCTACCTCGGCGGCAACTTTGTGGCGTCGAGCGATGTTCGCTACGGCGACGACGGTGTCGCTCGGTTCAATCGCTTGCGGCTCGAAGCGCCCGATCTGCGCATTGTCGGCGGATCCGGCAGCTACTCGCCCGACGGCCGTATCACGCTGACCGCTGACGGCATCTCTGATCGCTACGGGAAGATCGGCGTGCGCGTCGCGGGAACGATCGCGGATCCCAACGCGCATATCACCGCCGAGAAGCCCAACCTCGGCATCGGTCTCGCCAATCTCGATGCGCGGATCGACGGCGTGCGCGGTGGCTATCAATTGGCTCTGACCGGCGATACCGATTACGGCCCGCTCAAGGCCGACGTCGTGCTGGAAACCGGCAACGCGCTCGCGGTTCAGATCAACAGCGCCAATCTGTCCGGTGTCGATTTCGCCGGGCGCATCGTGCAAAGCCGGGCAGGGCCGTTCACGGGCGAGCTGACCGCCAACGGCAATGGCCTGGGCGGTCTGGTCAAGCTCGGTGCGGAAGGGCGCTATCAGGCGGTCGACTTCAATCTGCGCGCAAACAACACGGTGTTTGCCGGTCCGGCCAATCTCGCGATCGGCTCTGCCATCATCGATGGCCGCGCGGTGCTTTACGACCAGCCCGCGATCGTCGCCGATGCACAGATTGCCCAGACCAGCTATGGCGCGCTCAGCATCACCGCCGCGCGCGTGCTGGTCGATTATCGGGATGGTCGCGGCCATGCCAAGGCGCTGCTCGAAGGCAACAGCGGGGTGCCGTTCCGCGTCGCCGCCAATGCCGATCTGAAGCCCGAACTCTGGCGCGTCGCATTGGACGGCAAAGTGCGCGGCATCGATCTGAACACGAAGACCCCGGCTCGCATTATCCCAAAGAACGGCACGTACGAGCTGCTTCCGACCGCGATCGGCCTGGGCGGCGGTACGGTGAAGCTGGCCGGTACCTACGGCGACGGCATGAAGCTTCAGAGCAGGCTCGAGAACGTCGACATGGCGCTGGTCAACGCGTTCTCGCCCGGTCTCGGCATCGGTGGCACCGCCAGCGGCAGCCTCGATTTCGAGCAGGCGAATTCCGCCGCTTTCCCGCGTGCCGATGCCCGTCTCCACCTCGACAACTTCACGCGCACCACCGCGGCTTCGGTGAGCCAGCCGATCGACGTCAACTTCGTCGGCAAGTTGCTGCCCGAAGGCGGCGAGGCGCGGGCTGTGATGCGCCGTCGCGGCACCGTGATCGGACGCATGGTTGCATCGCTGAAGCCGCTTCCGCCGGGTCAAGGCTCGTGGAACACGCGTCTGATGAGCGCGCCGCTGAGCGGCGGCATGCGCTACAACGGTCCGGCCGATACGCTGTTCTCCTTTGCCGGACAGCAGGACCAACGCTTGTCGGGCCCGATCGGCGTGGCAGTCGATTTCTCGTGCCGGGTCGCCGATCCATGCCTGCAGGGCGTGGTGCGTGGCAAAGGCCTCACTTACGAGAACCTGACATACGGCACGCGCTTGTCGAACATGGATGTCGTGGCGCGGTTCGATGGCAACCGGCTGCAGCTCGAACGGCTCAATGCCTCGGCGGGCGATGGTACGGTCGAGGCGAGCGGCTACGTCAGTCTGGCGTCCGATGCGGGCTATCCGATGGACATCGCGGTCACTCTCGACGATGCGCGGCTCGCACGCAGTGAAATGATCTCGGCGACGGCGTCGGGCCAGCTGCGTCTGTCGAAGAGTGCGGGACAGCTTGCGCTTCTCTCCGGCCAGCTTCGCTTGCCCGAGACCCGCTATACGATCGTTCGCGAAGGGGCCGCGCAAGTTCCGCGGCTGACCGGGGTGCGCTTCAAGCCTCCACGCGGTCGTCAGCGGATCACGGGCGAGGAACCCGCGGAATCGATGACCGGCACTTTTGCCAAGCTGCGGCTCGATATCGATTTGCGGGCACCTGAGAAACTCTACGTTTCGGGCATGGGCCTCGAATCCGAATGGAGCGCGAACTTCACCGTTGCCGGGACCAGCGATGCGCCGACGCTGGCAGGGCAAGTCGAACTGATCCGCGGCACGCTCGGCTTTGCCGGCAAGTCCTTCGAGCTGCAGGAAGGCGTCGTCCAGTTCACCGGCGGCCAGACGATCGATCCCACGGTGCGCATCGTCGCGACCGAAGATATCGAGGACGTCACCGTCAACGTGAACGTGTCGGGCCGCGCGAGCGATCCGCAGATCACCTTCGCATCGGTCCCGGGTCTGCCGCAGGACGAAATCCTGGCGCGCATTCTGTTCGGCAGCTCGATCGCCAACCTTTCGGCGATCCAGGCCGTCCAGCTCGCAAGCTCGCTGAACTCGCTGCGCGGTTCGGGTGGCGGTCTCAATCCGCTCGGTAAGCTGCGCTCCGCTGCGGGGATCGATCGCCTGCGCATTCTGGGACCGGACGAACAAACCGGTCGCGGCACCGCGCTGGCGGCGGGTCAGTACATCACCGACGACATTTACGTCGAGCTGATCACCGACACGCGGGGCTTCACTGCCACGCAGCTGGAAGTCGCGATCACCAAGTGGCTCTCGGTGCTGAGCCAGGCCGGCGGCTCGGGGGTCAACAGCGTCAACGTCCGCGTGCGGAAGAACTACTGATGCGATCGACGCTGGCACTGCTTACGCTCGTCGTGGCGCTCGCCGGCTGCAAGCGCGAGGCCACGTTCGACGAGCGCTTCGAGGCCGCGCGCGAGCAGACCAAGAAGACGTCCGACGAGATCCAGGCCGAGCTCGACGCGAAAGCGAAGAGCGCGGCCGAAGCGGCGGCTCAGGCGAGTGAGGCGGCACCCGACGCCATGGCCAGCATGCCGGCGATCATTGGCGCCTAGGGGCTTGCGTCAGTAGCGCCGAAGCGGTGGGCTGCGGTTGCGCGGCGTTTGTAGCGGCCGCTCAGAAGGACTTCATCGCCAGAGCCGTCGACATCGCAGTAAGCTGTGCGGTGCAGCCATGGGTGATCAGCGTTTCCGCAAGCGCTTCCGGATCGGCGGGCACCGTGTCCAGCATGACGAAATCGGTCGTGCCGACCGGCGCATCGTTACCTTCGCGGTAAACCGTATAGGTCTCGCCCGCCGCGACCGGGGTATCGGTCGCGATCATGCTGGAGCCCTTGGCAAAGGACAGATTCTGCGCCGTGGCCGGACCCGCGAGGGTATAGCGGGCTGCCTCATTCTGCTGGGACCGCCAGAAGGTGATTTCCGATGGGTCTGCCAGGCAATAGGTCCCCGGACGATCGAGATCGACATACCACAGATTGGGGCTGAGATCGGAGCTTTGCCCGGTGCGCGTCCCGCCCAGCGTCGAGCGACTGGCGAGCACCCGGCTACGCGAGAAAACGCTGAACGCGGTGTTGCGCGGCGCGTCTCCGGGGAGAGCGACGCGGAACCGACCCGGCCCTTTGAACTCGCGCGTGCCGCGCGTTTCGAGCACCGTCACCGAATCGCCGGCTTGCAGCGTGATACGATCATTCTCGTCGACTTTCTTGCCTACGGGATAGACCTTGCCCGCAGAGGGCCCGCTCGAAGCGACGACGATCGCCGCCGACGCACTTGCGGCCATGCCCAGCGACGCGGCGGCCGCGCAAACCCATGCCGCGCGTCGTAAAACTTTCCCCGTCTTGCTCGAAGATGAAATCTGCGCGTTCATGGCGCTACCCTCCCATTCCTGGCCTTGCCTTACTTGGCCGTCCTAGCAACCGACCGCCATCGACGCTGTGCGCGATGCCACATCGCGGGCGTGACTTCTCAACCGCGCTCGCCAATCCTTTGACCTTGGCGAGCGCAGATCGACGCGATTGCGCACGTCCTTATACGCCCTACTCAAGATTTTCCCCAAACGTCGGCGACCCCTCGCAATATTCTTGCGCAACGCTAGAGTGGGCCGAACCGAGGAGTTTCTGATCCATGCGCAAAGCCATTCTTGCTGCAGGCACCATGCTGGCCCTTCTTTCCGCGCCGGCTTTTGCCGAAACCACCGAATATCGAGTCGTCTTTGGTGAGCGCGACGTGGGCCGCTATACCGTCACCACAGAGGGCAACAAAGCCACTGTCGTTTACGACTACAAGCAGAATGGGCGCGGTCCGACGATCGCCGAAACCCTCAAGCTCGATAGCGATGGCGTGCCGACCGATTGGGCGATCAGCGGCAAGACCACGTTCGGCAACCCGGTGAAGGAATCCTTCCGTCGCACGGCCAAGGGCGTGGAATGGCAGGACCTGTCAGGTCCCGGGAAGATCGCGGGCAAAGATGCGCCGATGTACTACGTCAGCCAGAACGGCTCGCCGATCGCGATCGCGATGCTCGCCAAGGCCTTGCTGGCGGATGCCGACCATTCGTTCGAAGTCGCTCCGGGCGGAACCGCGACTCTGACCGAGCGCGATCGCCGGACGGTCGACGGGAAGGGCGGTCCGAAGGAAGTCGTCACTTACGAACTTTCGGGTCTCTCGCTCTCACCGAACTACGTCACGCTCGATGCCGACGGCAACTTCTTCGCCCAGCCCGATGCCTCGTTCGACGTGGTGCGCGCAGGCTATGAGCAAGCCGATCCCGAACTGCGCGCGCTCGCCGAAAAGCTGGAGGCAGAGCACCTCGCGCGGCTCAAGACCGACGGCGTGCACCGCTATGCGGGTCCCGTGCGCATCCGCAACGTGCGCGTCTTCGATCCCGCGAAGCTGGCGATGTCGGACCCGATGGACGTGGTCTTTGCCGGCGAGCGGATCAGCGAAGTCGTCCCCGCCGGGTCACCGGCGACCGAAGGCGAGACGGTGATCGACGGCGCGGGCGGATCGCTGATCCCCGGCCTTTACGAGATGCACGCGCACCTTTCACCGCAGGGGGCGATGCTCAACGTCCTGGCGGGCGTGACCTCGATGCGCGACATGGGCAACGACAACGAAGTCCTCGCCAATCTCATCGAGCGGATCGAGGCGGGCGAACTCGTCGGGCCGCGCGTTACCCGCAGCGGCTTCATCGAAGGGCAGAGCGAATTCAGCGCCGCCCACGGCCGCCGCGCGCGCAGCGAGCAGGAAGCGATCGATCACGTGCGCTGGTATGCCGCACGCGGCTTCTGGCAAGCCAAGCTGTACAATTCGATGGATCCGAAATGGGCGCCGGCCGTGGTCGATGAGGCGCATCGCCTCGGCATGCGCGTCGCCGGGCACGTGCCCGCCTTTTCCAGCGCGGACGAAATGATCGAAGCGGGCTTCGACGAAATCACCCACGTCAATCAGCTGATGCTCGGGTGGGTGCTGAACAAGGGCGAGGACACGCGCACGCTGTTCCGCTTCACCGCGATGCGACGCTTCCCCCAACTCGATCTGCAATCGCAGAAAGTGCGACACACGCTCGACATGATGGTGGCCAACGGCACCGCGCACGAGCCGACCATCGCGATCCACGAACTCGGCCTCACCGCGGTCGACGGGAAGCCCTGGCCCGGCGCGCTCGACTATATCGAGCATATGCCGATCTCCGAGCAGCGCGACATGAAACAGGCATTGTTCGGCACCGAGACCGCTGCCGAGCGCGCGGGCTATGTCGCGGCTTACGCAAAGATCCTCGATACCCTGCGCGACATGCACAAGCGCGGCATCCTGCTGATCCCCGGCACCGATCTCGGCGGCGCCTTCGCGCTGCATCGCGAGCTGGAAATCTTCACCCAAATCGGGATGACGCCGGCCGAAGTTCTCGCGCTCGATACGCTGGGGATGGCGCGCTACCTTGGCCAGGATCAGACGCTCGGATCGATCGAGAAGGGCAAATATGCCGATTTCTTCCTGGTGCCCGGAGATCCGGTGAAGGACCTCAAGGCGATCAAGACGATCGCCATGGTGGTGAGGGGCGGCGACGTCTATTTTCCCACCGAGATCTACAGCCAGATCGGGATCAAGCCGTTCGCCCCGGCTCCGAAGGTGAACGCGCCGGAATGATCTGGCGAGCCGGTCCGGCTTGTGTCATGCCGGGCCGGAAACCGGCCCGGTGCCGACCGGCCGGCACGATGCAGGAACGCTGATGGTTGACGATTCTTCGGACAAGGGTACTATGCGCCTGACCGCGAATCCCTTTGGCGCACCCGTCCTTGGGCTAGACCGGCAGCGCGAAGGCGCAGCTCAGTCTCTCGCGCCGCAATCCCGGAGTGCGTCGCGAGGTCAGGCTGGGCGAGAGGCGGCCTCCGCAACACCGCCCGTTCCACGCCCGGTTCTGCCGGCCGTGCAGCGCGCGCTCGCCAAGCAGAACGAAGTTGCGCTGGCCAAGCGCGACTGGCTGATGCGCACGCGGCGCAAGCTCGCTCGTCTCTCGCGCCAGCAGTCCGGGCTTGCCGCCTACCAGACGATTACCCGGCAGCAATTCCTCGATCATCATTATGCGGCGCATCGACCTGCGCTGATCCGTGGCGAGATGGCCGACTGGCCGGCTCTCGAGCTCTGGACGCCGCAGTATCTGCGGGACAAGATCGGCAGCACCCCGATCCAGTATCAAGGCGGGCGCGATAAAGGTGAGAACTACGAGCGCAACAAGGATGCGCACGCGCGCACGATGCCGTTCGACGCTTTCATTGACCTCATCACCCACGATGACGCGGGCAACGACGCTTACATCACTGCCTACAACAACAAGCTCAACGGCGCGGCGCTCAAGCCGCTGGAAGAGGACCTGGGCTTTTTCGACCAGATCCTCACCCGCCAAGTTGCGCAGCCCAACGGCATGATGTGGATCGGCCCCGCGGGCACCTTCACGCCGCTGCACCACGATCTCACCAACAATCTGCTGGTGCAGGTAGTCGGCCGCAAGCGCCTGATCCTCGTCTCGCCCGACGAGTGGCCCAATCTCTACAACGACCGCCACGTCTTCAGCATGGTGAAAGACCTAACCGCGATCGAGGAACCTTTCGAAGCGGCGCGCGACATCGGCGCACTCGCATTCGACATGGAGCCGGGCGACGCGCTGTTCATCCCGATCGGGTGGTGGCACCAAGTTCGCGCGCTCGATTTCTCGGTATCGATCACCTACACCAACTTCCTGTGGCACAACGATTTCCACGGCGATTACCCGCCGGGATGAACCAGCTTGGAGATTGCCTAGCTCCAGGTTCGTAAGGTCGGGCGATGTGCGGCTGCGCCCGCACTTTGGTCTTTGGTGGATAGCTCTCGAAGGGGGCTAAGTTCGGCCTGCGCACTTACGAGTGCATCCAGGCTCGCAACATTCTCGAACTTGCGGACGATCGTGACCTTTGCGGGATTGCAACAGTCTGGCGGACCTACGCGGGGGCCGCCGTGGTGCCCGGGGACGGAATCGAACCGCCGACACCATGATTTTCAGTCATGTGCTCTACCAACTGAGCTACCCGGGCATCGCTTCGGCGACGGCCCCAAAGGGACCGGCGAGCGTTGGAAGCAGCGCCTATGGCGAAGCAACCAAGGCATTGCAACCCCCAATCAATCCTCTTCGTCGATATCCCGGGGCGCGGACGGGCCGGGCAGCGAATAGCCGTCGTCCAGCCACTTGAGCAGATCGCGGTCGCGGCAGCGGGTGGAGCAGAACGGACGGTGTTCGGCCACGGTCGGCTTGCGGCAGATCGGGCATTTGCGTTCGGCGCGAGTCATGGCTGAACCGCCTGCGCGAAGCCGCCATCGATGGCAAGCCCCGGGTCGGAGACGATCTCCATGGCGCGCCCCGTGCGTCGCGCGAGCGCATCCAGCCAATCGCTGCGCAGACGCGCCTTGATCGCGGGATGACAGGTCAGCAACAGGCGGCCGGGGGGCAGGGCAGGGTCTTCGGCCCGGCGCAGCAACAGGCGGGTCGCGGCACCAATCCGATTGGCGGCAATCCGGTGCAGCAACGAGGGCCGTTCAAGCCGCGACACGATCTGCACGAAGCCGAATCCGTTCATCGCGGTGCGCTCGTGCGGCCAGCCTGACAGCGCCGCTTCGAGCGCTTCGTCGACGAGTTTGCGGTCCGCTTTGGCGGCCAGCGTCGGGAAGTCGATCCCGACCGACCCGGCGAGATCGAAGCGCAGAACCGCCTCGGCGAAGGCCGGCACTGCGGCAAGTGCGAGCGCACGCGGATCGAGCGTGCCGTCGACATCGACCAGCGTCATCGCGGGTGTCGGTGAGAAATCGAGCGTGCCACCGCCGAAGGCGATCATGCCGCTCCAGGCGTCGGCCCAGATCTCGTCCCAGTCGGCAGTGGGGAAGCGGTGAACGGCTCGGGTGGTGACACCTGTAGCATCAAGGGCTTCGCGCAAGCGAAGGGCGGCGCGCGGCGGCGCATTGCTCGGGCGAGAATGGGCGAGCTTGGTCCGGTTGCGCTCGGTGATGGCACTGCGGATGATCTCGAGACGCAGCGGCGCTCCCTCGCTGGCCTCACGGGGCAAACGGTCGACCAGCGCTTCCTCGCCACCGGGAAACACGGCCCGGCCACGGCTGCCGCCAGCGACGCGCGCCACGAGAGTCGCCTCCGCGATCAGGCCGGGTGCGAGCCGTCCCGGCCAGTCGACCCTCGCGGCGATGGCGTGGCCGTCTTCGTAGAGGAGCGCGCGGTCTTCACCGATCCCTTCCTCGATCAGCCATTCAGCCAAGGGGAAAGCCTGCGGACTTGAGCAGCGCCCGCGCTTCGAACAGCGGAAGCCCGACGACACCGGAATGGCTGCCGGAGATCCACGCAATCAGGCCTTCGGCGCTGCCCTGGATCGCATAGCCACCGGCCTTGCCTTCCCATTCGCCCAGAGCGAGATAGTGCGCGATTTCTTCGTGCGACAGCGCTTTGAAGCGTACCACCGTCTCGCTGATCCGTTCGCGCAAGGTGCCGTCGGGTGCCTTGAGCGCGATCGCCGAAAGCACCTTGTGGCGCCGCCCGGAGAGCAGTTCGAGACAGGCCTTCGCGGTCTGTTTGTCTTCCGCCTTGGGCAGGATGCGCCGCCCGACTGCAACCACCGTGTCGCCCGCCAGAACGTGACAGTCTCCCCCGTCGACGGCGAGTGCCTTCTCGCGCGCCATGCGCTTCGCATAGGCCCGCGGCACTTCGCTGGGAATCGGGGTTTCGTCGATGTCTGCGGCGATTACGTTGTCAGGCTGCAGGCCAAGGCGCGCGAGCAGCTCTCGGCGTCGCGGGCTGGCAGAAGCGAGGATCAGGCGCGGCGGGGCTGCGGCGGGGTCGGTCAAACGATCCGTCACCGGCGAGCGATCAATAGGAGCCAGGGCCACCCCGACCGGGCATGAAGCGATAAGTGATGCGACCCTTGGTCAAGTCGTACGGCGTCAGTTCGACCAGGACTTCGTCTCCCACCAGCACGCGGATGCGGTTCTTGCGCATCTTGCCGGCGGTGTGTCCCAGGATCTCGTGGCCGTTTTCCAGCTCCACGCGAAACATGGCATTGGGGAGAAGTTCGACGACCTTCCCCCGCATCTCGAGCAGTTCTTCTTTCGCCATCGGCGATCAGTTTCCGGTTTTCGTGTTCATCATCGCGGCGCGACATAGCCATGCCGTCGCCAAAATGGAAGACTTTCGCGCTGGTTCATCGGCGCGAAAGCCGCACGCGACAAATTGATACCCTGGGCTCACTTGCCGGTCGGCCCCCAGCCCGGCAAAGCCCAGTGCGGGAAGGGGACCTTTGGTCTCGGAGTCATCGTTTGCGTCGTTTCATTCTTGTCCCGCTGATGTTGGGTGCATCGCCTTGTGCGTTGCTCGCCCAAGAGGCGAGCCCGCCCGAAATACCCACGGAAAGTCCTGCCGACGATTCCGCGGACTACGCGGACGAAATCGTCGTCATCGCCGATAGCTTTCGCGGCCAGGTCGATGCGCCGCAACCGCCGGTGCTGACGCTCGACGAGGCGGAGATCTCGACATACGGCGCATCCTCGATTGCCGAACTGCTCGATGCGATCAGTCCGCAGACGGGCAGCGGCCGTGGACGCGGCGAGGGACGGCCCGTGATCCTACTCAACGGGCAGCGTATCTCGAGCTTCCGGGAGCTGCGCGCGATCCCGCCCGAGGCGATCAAGCGACTCGAAGTGCTGCCCGAAGAAGTGGCGCTTCGCTTCGGCTATCCGCCTGACAAGCGCGTGGTGAATTTCATCCTCAAGGACAACTTCTCCAGCAAGCAGCTGGCGGGCGAATACAATGTGCCCACCCGCGGCGGGACCGATAATTGGGAGCTCGAAGGCGGCCTGCTCAAGATCAATGGACCCGCGCGTGCCAACCTCGAGACGAAGATCGTCGAGACTTCGCTGCTGACCGAAGCTGAGCGCGGCGTGATCCAGGCTACCCCCGCCGCTCCGGGCGAACCCGACCCCGCCGATTTCCGCAGCCTGGTTGCGCAGAGCCGCGAGATCACGCTTAACGGCACTCTTACGCGCGGTCTGGGCGAGGACGGCCTCGGCGGATCGATCACCGGCAACACGGCGTACACGCGCAACGATACGCGCTCGCTTTCCGGACTCGATCCGGTGCTGCTTGATCCTCTGGAACGCCGCAGCGCCAGCGACACCTTCGAGGCTGGCCTGGCCTTCAACAAGCCGCTTGGCTCGTGGCAATTCACCGCGACGGCCGACGGCAGCTATTCCGAGAGTGAGACCGAAGTCGATCGCCGCGCAGATGACGGCGCGCTGATCGATCCCGGCTTCGATACGGCGCGGACCAAGGCGACTTCGATCGGATCGCTCGCGACGCTTGCCGGCAAGCCGCTCCTGCTACCCGCAGGCGAAGCCGCGCTGACGCTGAATGCGGGGCTCGATTACGATCGCAGCGATAACCGCGACAGCCGGACCGACTTCGGCGCGACGATCCTCGATCGCACCGACGTCTCTGCGGGGTTCAATCTGGCTGTGCCGATCACCAGTCGGCGCGAGGGCTTTCTTGATGCGGTCGGCGACATTTCCCTGAACCTGAGCGGCGGCCTCAATCATCTGTCGGATTTCGGCACCCTGACCGACTGGAACGTGGGGCTGACCTGGCGCCCGACCGAAAAGCTGAGCTTCCAGGCCAGCTACATCGTCGAGGAAGCCGCGCCATCGTTGTCGCAGTTGGGCGCGCCCGAAATCGTGACGCTCAACGTACCGGTCTTCGATTTCGTCAACAGTCGCAACGAACTCGTCAGCGTCACCAGTGGCGGCAACCCCTTCCTGGTCGCGGAGACGCGCCGCGACATCAAATTGTCGGCCAATTGGGAACTGCCGTTCCTCCGCCGGTCGAACCTCATCGTCGAATACTTCCGCAATCGGTCGAACGACGTGACGCAATCGTTCCCGCTGCTTACGCCCGCCATCGAGGCAGCGTTTCCCGATCGCGTCCAGCGGGATGCGGCGGGCAATCTCGTCGCGATCGATCGGCGGGCCGTGACATTCGATCAGGTCGAGAGCTCGCGCATGCGCTGGGGGTTCAATGTATCCGGTCGCCTTGGCAGCGAGGAGGAGACCGGTGGTCGCGGCGAAGGCGGTCGGGGTTCGGGCGAAGGATTCGCGCGGCGCCCCCCGGCTTCCGAACCTGCCGAAACCGGCGCGGGGGCAGCGGCCCGACCAGCGCCGGACCCGGCGCGCTGGGCCGCGTTCCGGCTGCAGTTCTGCGGCCCGGAAGGAGGCCCGCTGCCCGATCCCACGACGTTCCCCGAGGCCGTGCAGCAGCGCTTGCGAGGCGAGGATGGCAAGATCGACCCGCAGCGGCTCGAACGCATGCGCGCGCGCGTATGCTCGGCCGAAGGCGCGAATGGGCCGCCCCGGCCCGATCCAGAGCGCTTCCAACGCATGCGCACGATCTTGTGCGGCGATACCCCGCCCGATCCGGGTGCGCTGCCCGAACGGATGCGCGAGCGCTTGCTGCGTCCGGACGGTTCGATCGATGCCGAGAAACTCGCGACAGCCAAGGAGCGGATCTGCAATCGGGATAGCGGCCGGACAGGCGGCGAAGGCGACCGACGGGACGGCTCGCCTGACGCATCGGCTGGCGGTCGCAATGGTAGTGCGGGAGGCGGCGGCGCACCACGCATGCCGTTCGGGCGGGGCGGACGGCCGGGAGGTCGCTGGAACCTGTCACTCTATCATACCTGGCGCTTCAGCGACGACGTCACAATCGCTCCCGGAACCGCCGTGCTCGATCAACTCGCCGGAGATGCGATCTCGGCAGGCGGGGTGCCGCGCCATGAAATCGAACTGGAAGGCGGGCTGTTTAAGAACGGCTATGGGTTGCGCCTCAACGGCACCTGGAAGGCGCCGGCCACCGTGCGCGGGACGGGACTGCCCGGCTCCTCAGACTTGCGGTTTGGCAGTACCTTCGATGTCGACGCGCGGCTGTTCGTCAATCTGGACCAGCGCGAAAGCCTGATTGAAAAGGCGCCATGGCTGAAGGGCACCCGCGTCGCTTTCACGGTCGACAACATTTTCGACAATCGCCAGCTAGTGACCGACGAGAACGGCGTTACGCCGCTTGCTTACCAGCGCGCTTTTCGAGAGCCTCAGGGCCGCGTCGTCGGCATCGACATCCGCAAGATGTTCTAGGCCGCAAGAACTTCTGAACAACGGCGCCGTGGGGCTCCCCTAGCCGCCGCTGAGCGCCTATCTGGAAGCTATGTCCCGTACTCCTGCCGGCAGTCCCGATGATCCCCGTGGCCTCGAGCGTTTCCATGAGGAACGCGCGACCTATACCGTGCGGGGCAGCGATCAACCCGATCTCGCCGGGGGCTGCGAGGTCATCCGCGAGACCGTCCGCACTTTGCCGACGCGCCCCGGGGTCTATCGCATGCACGACGCGCGCGGCGACGTGCTTTATGTCGGCAAGGCGCGGGCGCTGAAGAACCGGGTGGCGAATTACACGCAAGTGGACCGGCTTTCGGGGCGGCTGCAGCGCATGGTGTCGCAGACTCGTTCGATGACGATCGTCACCACCAATTCGGAAGCCGAGGCGCTGCTCTTGGAAGCGCAGCTGATCAAGCGCTTCCGGCCACCGTACAACGTGCTGCTGCGCGACGACAAATCCTTCCCGTTCATCCTGTTGCGCGCCGATCACGATTTTCCCCGGATCATGAAGCATCGCGGGGCACGCAAGGCGAAGGGCAACTATTACGGGCCGTTCGCCAGTGCCGGGTCGGTCAACGTGACGATCAACGCGCTGCAAAAGCTGTTTCTGCTGCGCAGTTGCACGGACAGCTTCTTCTCCCGCCGCGACCGGCCCTGCCTGCTCTACCAGATCAAGCGCTGCTCGGCGCCCTGCGTCGGGCGGATCGACGTGGAGGGATATGCCGAGCTGACGCGCGAGGCGAAGGACTTTCTCGGTGGCCGGTCGAGCGCGGTACAGCGCAAGATCGAGACGCAGATGGCCGAAGCCGCCGAAGCGCTCGACTTCGAACGCGCGGCGATGCTGCGCGACCGCTTGCGTGCCGCGACGTTCATTCAGGGCAGCCAGGCCATCAACGCCGAAGGCATGACCGATGCCGACATCTTCGCCCTGGCGGGGAAGGGCGGCCAGATCGGGATCCAGGCGTTCTTCATTCGCGGCGGCCAGAACTGGGGACACCGCGCCTTCTTCCCGACCCACACTGAGGGTCTGTCCGAAGAAGACGTCATGCAGAGCTTTCTCACCCAGTTCTACGAGGAAGTTCCGCCCGCACGCACCATCCTCGTCGATCGCGATTTGCCCGAATGCGAGCTGCTGGCCGAAGCGTTTCGGGAGCTGGCGGGCGGCAAGGTCGAGATTTCGGTGCCGCAGCGAGGCAACCGCCGGCGGCTGATCGCGCAAGCCTCGCGCAATGCGGTAGAGGCGCTCGACCGGCGTTTGGCGGAGCGCGGAACGCAAGCGAAGATCCTGGCCGAACTGGCGGAATTCCTCGAATTGCCGGAACCGCCGCAGCGGATCGAGATCTACGACAACAGTCACATCCAGGGCACCAAGGCGGTCGGCGCGATGGTGGTCGCGGGGCCGGAAGGCTTCGTCAAGAACCAGTACCGCAAGTTCAACATCAAGTCCGCGCAGAGCGACGACGACTATGCGATGATGCGCGAAGTCATGACGCGCCGCTTCGGCCGCGCGCAGGAGGAGGACCCGGAGCGCGAGAGCGGCACCTGGCCCGATCTCGTGCTGATCGATGGCGGCAAGGGCCAGATGCATTCGGTGCAGGACGCGCTGGAAGAGTTGGGCATCGAGGACGTCCCGCTGATCGCCATCGCCAAAGGTCCGCACCACGGCCGCGAAGGGCGCGAGGTCTTTCACTTTCCCGATGGTCGCGAGAAGATGCTGCCAACCAATTCGCCGGTGCTGTTTCACTTGCAGCGACTGCGCGACGAAGTGCACCGCTTCGCGATCGGCGCGCACCGCGCCAAGCGCAGCCGCTCGATCACTGCGAGCCCGCTCGACGAGATCCCGGGTATCGGGCCGGCGCGCAAGCGGGCGCTGTTGCTGCACTTCGGCACGGCGGGCAAAGTGCGTGCCGCCAGCCTCGAGGATCTCAAGCGCACGCCCGGAGTCAGCGTCGGCGTCGCGCAGACAGTCTACGATTTCTATCACCCCTCGGGGTGAGCCAGGTCGGCTCCTGCCGCTAGCCGGCGCCTGTTCGAGAATTCGACGTCAGGCGGGGCAATCGCATGTCTTGGTCAGCAGCACCAACGAGGGATCGCCTTCGATGGGCTCTGCCGTAAAACCGGTTTCCTTTTCCAGTGTGATGGCAGCGTGGTTCGCCCGATCCTCAATCGAGATGACTCGCTTCACGCCGCGGCGGCAGGCTTCCCGAGCCAGCTTGTCCAGCAGCGACCAGCCGATGCCCCGGCCGCGGAAATCGGACCGGACCGCGACCGCGACTTCGGCGGTGTCGAAAGCGTCGTCGCAAGCCAGTTGGCCGGTCGCCACGAGCTGGCCTCCGGTGGTCTCGAAAGCGAGATAGCTTTCGCAGCGGTCATGATCGACTTGGATGAGCGGTTCGACGCGATGATGTTCGATGCGGGTATCGCCCGATAGGAATCGGAAGCGGCGGTCTGCCTCGCTGACCTTTTTGAAGAGGGCTACGAGCTCTTTTTCGTCGAACTGGGTCGCCGGGCGGATCTGGAGCGTAACGCCGGAAATCGTTTCGAGTTTTTCGGGTGCGGAAATTGTCGTCATGGCTGACTCCTCTATCTCGCGAGCAGATTGACGATGTTTCCGGTTTGGTCGTTGATCGAGCGCAAGGAGGTGCGAAAAAGGCTGCGATCGGCTCGCCGCAGAGACTGTGGCGCATCGTTCCGAATTGGCAGCGAAGGGTGCGCGCGCGCTATCCGGAAGCCCGTTCAGTCCCGCTTCTTGTGCGAACGAGCTTGTTCGACTTGCGCAAGGATCTGGAATGCGCCGCGCCGAACCGGACCGCCGATCGCGATCGACAGGCGCCCGATGGCCCGCCGCTCGCGCCAGAAATGGTCGATCATCGGATGGTCCTGCGACGCGCAGCTGTCGGTCCAGGCGATGTCCGGGCGTTCCAGCATCGCGAGGTTCTCACGCTGCAAAAGCACTCCGGGAGAGAATCGAGCGTAGGTCTCGTCGAAGGCGGTCTTGTAGGAGAAGGCACCGGGCGGGCTGAGGAAATTGGCCAGCATGGCGATGGCGCGACCGTCGAGGCGCACGGCCAGACGTTCGAGCCGGCCTCGGCTTGCCGCACCGGACAGGGCCTCGCGGAACAGTCGCTCGGTCTCGCCGTGGCTGGCGAGAGCGGAGCCGGATTCGCCTTTCCAGCCAGCGCGTTCTAGCTCGAGGAAGGCATCGAGCCATTCCTGCAAGCCTTGCTCGCCCTGTTCGCGCACGACTTGCAGATCGCCCTCTTCGGCGAGACGTCTCGTCTGGCGGCGCAGCTCCTTGCGCTTCTTGGTGCTGAGCGAAGTTTCGAAATAGGCATCGGGCTGCAGATCGGATTCCAGCAGCGCCCGTACTTCGTGATGGACCAGTGCGACCCGGCGTGCCTCGCGGGCGGCCACGCTTTCGAGTGCGGCGTGAAGCGTCCCATCCAGCGGCATGGCACGCAGATGGAGAAACAGGGCTGCGCCTGCCTCGCGATCGGCCCAACCCAGCAATTCCTGCCAGAACCCGGTTTCGCTTCCCCGCGCCACCAGGGGCGTGCCGCAAAAGGCGTTGTCGTGCAGCCAAGCGGAGATGTTGCTGAGGCGGCGCCCGTAATATCGGTTCGACCGGATGATCGGCATCAGACCCGCGAGCTGCCCGTCTTCTTCGTAGCGCAGGATGGTCACGTCGCAATCGCGCGAAAGATGCCGAAGCGAGGGCAGGAGATACCAGCTTTCGAAGAAGGGATTGGGCTCGCTGGCTCGACCCGCAAGCGCGTCCCACGCTGCCACTTCCGTTTCCAGATCCTGCCATGGCTGACATTCGATGTGGCGCCGCGTCGCGGCGGCGACCGGGACGAAGCCCGTGCCGGCGTCAATATCGATCTGTTCTGCGATGACCGCCACGGATTAACCTTCGAGACCCCCCGCCCCCGGGGACTTCAGCACGTGCCTATCAGGGCGGGCTCAAAGATCTCTTAACGAGTGCGGTCGCGCACCGCGGGCGAGCGTATGGAAAGAAGGCCCCGATCGGCATGCGATCGGAGCCCTTCCTTGCGCCCGAAGTGAGGTTCAGCCGGCTGCGAGTGCGGCCAGCAGCAGCAAGGCGACGATGTTGGTGATCTTGATCATCGGGTTGACTGCGGGCCCCGCAGTATCCTTGTACGGATCGCCCACGGTGTCGCCGGTGACGGCGGCTTTGTGCGCTTCGGAGCCCTTGCCGCCGTGATTGCCGTCCTCGATGTACTTCTTGGCGTTGTCCCAGGCACCGCCGCCGGCGGTCATCGACAGCGCCACGAATAGCCCGCCGACGATTACGCCGAGGAGCAGTGCACCAAGCGCCGCGAAACCGTTTTCCTGCCCCGCGACGAGCGTGATCACGAAGTAGACCACGATCGGCGCCAGGACCGGCAACAGCGAGGGGATGATCATCTCCTTGATCGCCGCCTTGGTGACGAGATCGACCGTCTTGGCATAGTTCGGCTTCGAAGTGCCGGCCATGATGCCGGGATCGGCCGCGAACTGATCGCGCACATCCTTGACGACGTCGCCCGCCGCGCGGCCGACCGCCGTCATGCCCATGGACCCGAAGAGATAGGGGAGCAGGGCGCCGAGCAGCAGGCCGACGATCACGTAGGGATTTTCGAGGCTGAAGTTGACCGCGAGATCGGGAAAGAACTCGCGCAAGTCGGTGGTGTAGGCGCCGAACAGGACCAGCGCGGCCAGCCCGGCCGATCCGATCGCATATCCCTTGGTCACCGCCTTGGTGGTGTTGCCCACCGCGTCGAGCAAGTCGGTCTTTTCGCGAACGCTGTCATCGAGACCCGCCATTTCGGCGATGCCGCCGGCGTTGTCGGTGACGGGGCCGTAAGCGTCGAGCGCCACCACCATTCCCGCCAGCGCCAGCATTGCGGTGGCGGCGTAGGCGATCCCCATCAGACCGGCGAGCTGGTAGGCGATGATGATGCCCGCGATGATCACGATCGTCGGCAGCGCGGTCGATTCCAGACTGATGGCGAGGCCCTGGATCACGTTGGTGCCGTGGCCCGTTTCGGAAGCCTTGGCGATCGAGCGAACCGGGCGATAAGAGGTGCCGGTGTAATACTCGGTGATCCAGATGATCAGTCCAGTGATGACGAGGCCGAGCAGAGCGCACCAGAACAGATCCATCCCGGTGAAGACGCCCAACGCGTCCGTTTCCATCCCACTCATCCCGAGATCGCTCGACGACATCATCGCCGCCGAGCCGGCAATGTCGGCATTCAGATCGCCCACGGCCAAGGCGATCGCGAACCAGATCGCCGGAATGGAAAGGACCGCCGAGACGAGGAAGCCCTTGTACATCGCGCCCATCACATTGGTGCCGCCGCCAAGGCGGACGAAGTACGTACCGATGATCGACGTGACGATGCACACCCCGCCGATGAGCAGCGGCAGAGCCATGAGGTTGGGAAGCAGATCGCCCGCGCCCTTGAGGAGCAAGGCGGTGAGCACCATGGTCGCGCCGACGGTGACGACGTAAGTCTCGAACAAGTCGGCAGCCATGCCGGCACAGTCCCCGACATTGTCGCCCACGTTATCGGCGATCACGGCGGGGTTGCGCGGATCGTCCTCGGGAATGCCGGCTTCGACTTTGCCGACCAGGTCGGCGCCGACGTCTGCCGCCTTGGTGAAGATGCCGCCGCCGAGGCGCGCGAAGATGGAGATGAGGGACGCGCCGAAGGCCAGCGCCACCAGTCCGTCGACGACGGTCCGGTCTTCGCCGCCCACCGTATAGCCGGCAGGCCCGGTCAGGTACCAGTAGAACACCGCGATCGCGAGTAGCGCGAGACCGGCGACCAGCATGCCGGTGATGGCACCCGCCCGGAACGCGAGCGTCAGGCCCTGCTGCAGGCCTTTCTCGGCGGCAGCGGCGGTCCGCACATTGGAGCGAACCGAAATGTTCATGCCGATGAACCCGGCAACGCCCGACAGGATTGCGCCGATCACGAAACCGGTCGCCGAGACGCCTCCAAGCGTCAGCACGATGATGACGGCCACGACCACGCCGACGACGGCGATCGTCGTATACTGGCGCCTCAGGTACGCTTGCGCGCCTTCCTGAATGGCCGCTGCGATTTCCTGCATCCTGGCATTGCCGGCTGATGAGCTCAGCACCTGGCGGCTCGTGACGAAGCCATACAAGATGGCAACCAGCCCCAAAACTATTGCGATCGTGATCAGATCCACGGTTCGCCCCCTCCTGCTATTATTGCATTTTTTGCAGTGGTAATCCCGCTACATGCAACTGGCTATCGGCTGGGCGGAATACTGGCAAGTGCAATTACAGCCGGACTAATGTTCAGGCTCGTTGCTAGTACCGTGCTCGAAACCAAGCGCCGTGCTTCCGGCATCCTCGCCATCGCAAAGTAACGGAACCGCCAGAAGATCCATCACGGTTCCGATCCTGGTCGCGGGCACGGGAGGGCTGGAGCCGGCAGGAAGCGTGAACAGCAATTCGTAGTCGTCGCCCCAGCGCAGTGCGTCCTGACGGCGGTTTTCGGGAGTCGCGATCGGCACTTGAGCCGTGGCGATGTCGATCGTCACGCTGCTGGCGAGCGCCATCCGGCGCGCATCGAGCAGTAGACCGTCCGAAACGTCCATCATCGCGGTGACGAGCGGCGCGAGACGCTGTCCTTCGCGAAGTCGCGCGCCGGGTCTGCGGTACGCGAGAGTATCCGCATCGGACCCGGCGAACAGTGCCTCGAAAGCCAGCATCGCTGCGCCGAGCGAACCGGTCAGCCAGAGATTGTCACCCGGCCGCGCTCCGGCACGGGACGGGACGGGGCGATACGTCGCTCGGCCCAGCGCGGTCAGGCCAAGAGTTTGGGGGCCCGCCGAACCGACCGTGTCGCCCCCCAGCAGCGGTGCTCCGAAATGATCGAGCGCTTCACCCAGACCCTTCAGGAACGCCGCGTCGTCCGCCGCCAACTGGTAGCCGAGCAGCACGCCGACCGGCTCTGCGCCTTTTGCGGCCAGATCGGAGATGTTCGTCGCCACCAGCTTCCAGGCGACGTCTGCCGGGTCCTGGCCGGCACGGAAGTGGATACCCTCCACCATCGCGTCGTGGGTGAGGATCAGCGCCTCGCCGCCGAATTCGAGGACGGCTGCATCGTCTGTAAGGCTGCGCGCCCCGGGGGCGTGGACGAGCTTGCGCAAGCCCGCAATGAAGCGTTCTTCGGACGACATGGCTCTGCCATGCCGTGCGGGCCTCATGGTGTCTAGCGGACCGCCTTGGCGATCGCGTCGAGCACGCCGTTGACGAACTTCGCTTCGCGCTCCGCGAAAAAGGCGTGCGCGACGTCGACGTACTCGCTGATCGCGGCGCCGGTCGGCACATCCGAGCGAGCCAGCAGCTCATAGGTGCCGGCGCGCAGGATCTGGATCATCGTACGATCGAGCCGCGCCAGCGACCAGCCTTGCGCCAGCTTTTCCGCGATGCGCCCGTCGATCTCCTCGATCCGCGCGATCACGCCTTTGACGACATCGTCGAAGAACGCGACTTCGGCTTTGGCATACTGATCGTCGTCGATCTCGGCGCCGAGGCGATGGCGGTGAAATTCGTCGAGCAGGGAAGCAACCGGGGTTTGCTCCATTTCGTGCTGGTAAAGCGCTTGTACGGCGGCGAGGCGCGCCGCGGCCCGAGCTTTGCTGCGTGCCTTCATGAGTTCAACCTTAGTTCGATACTGCGCGCGTGGGCGGGAAGGCCCTCAGCGTGAGCGAGCGCTACTGCTGCGGGACCGATAGCGTTGAGGGCGCTGCCGTCGAGTTCGATGAAGCTGGTGCGCTTCATGAAATCGAGCACGGAAAGACCCGAGGAAAAGCGCGCCCGGCGCCCGGTCGGAAGCACGTGGTTCGGCCCGGCGACATAATCGCCGACCGCTTCCGGCGTATGCCGACCGAGGAAGACGCTGCCGGCGTGGCGGATCTGGGCAAACAATGCCTCGGGATCATCGGTTGCGATCTCGACGTGCTCGGCGGCCAGCGCGTTGGCGAGCGCGGGCGCTTCGGCCAGCGACGCGACCTCGATGATCACGCCATGTACCGACCAGCTCTGCTCGGCGACGCGCTGCGTGGCCAGCATGGCGGTCTCGACGCCGATCCGGTCTGCGACGCTATCGGCAAACACCGGATCGTCGGTGATGAGGATCGATTGCGAGGACGGGTCGTGCTCGGCCTGACTCAGCAGATCGGCCGCGATCCATTCGGGCGAGTTGCGACCATCGGCGATCACCAGGATCTCGCTGGGGCCGGCGACCATGTCGATCCCCACCACGCCATAGAGTTGCCGCTTCGCTTCGGCGACCCAGGCATTGCCGGGGCCGGTCACCACGTCGACGGGCGAAATCCGCTGCGTCCCGTACGCCAGCGCGGCTACGGCCTGCGCGCCGCCGATCCGCCAGATTTCGTCGACGCCCGCCAGATAGGCCGCCGCGAGGACGAGCGGGTTGCTCTGGCCCTTGGGCGTCGGCGTGACCACCACCAGCCGCTCCACGCCCGCGACTTTGGCGGGCAGGGCGTTCATCAGCAGCGAGGAAGGATAAGCCGCCCGGCCGCCGGGCACATAGAGGCCCGCGGCATCCACCGGGCGCCATTTCGCGCCGAGCCGCACGCCGGCGGAATCGACCTCGTCACGGTCGGCGGGCTTCTGCGCTTCGTGAAACGCACGAATGCGCGACGCGGCGAGTTCGAGCGCGTTGCGCAAGTCAGGATCGAGCGCATCGTAGGCAGCGCGGCAGGCTGCCTGGTCGATCCGCCACGCGGCATCGTCCCCCAAATCGTGCCCATCGAACCGCTTGGTGAGGTCCGCCAGCGCCGCGTCACCGCGAGCGCGCACGTCGGCGACGATCCGCGCGACATCGTTGGCGATATCGGGATCGGCTTCGCGGCGCCCCTTGACGATCTTCGAGAAGGCCTTCGCGAAGCCCGGATCGCTTGTCGAAAGGCGCAACATCAGGCGGCCATCCCAGTCTCGGACACCAGCGAGCGGAAGCGCTCGACCAGCGCCGAAACGCGTTCGTCGGTTTTCAGGGCGGCGCGATTGACAATCAGGCGAGCGGAAATGTCGAGAATGCGGCTCGTTTCGACCAGACCGTTTTCCTTGAGCGTCCGCCCGGTCGAGACCAGATCGACGATCCGGCTCGAAAGCCCGAGCGTGGGGGCCAGCTCCATCGCGCCGTTCAGCTTGACCACTTCGGCCTGAATGCCGAGCCCTTCGAAGTGCTTGCGCGTCAGATTGGGGTACTTGCTCGCGATCCTGAGGTGGCTGGGCAGCGGCCCACCGACTTCGCCCGCAGGCTCGGCCACCGACAAGCGGCAATGCCCGACATCGAGATCGACCGGGGCATAAAGGTCCGAATAGGCGAATTCCTCGATGACGTCCGAGCCGACGATGCCGACTTGCGCGGCGCCATGCGCGACGAAGGTCGCGACATCGAAAGCGCGCACGCGAATGATGCGCATGCCCGGATCCTTGCAGGCAAAGGCGAGGGCGCGCGACTTCTTGTCGTGGAACTCGTCGTCCGGCATGAGACCGGCACGCTCCATCAGCGGCAGGACCTCGTCGAGGATTCGCCCCTTGGGCACGGCAAAGGTCAGCGGTTCTGGCATGATCGCGGCCAATTAGGGTGTGGCGCGCGAAAGGGCAACATGGTCACGAAGGACAAGGCGGCAGATCGGGCTTTCCATGGCGACGTCCGCGAGGCGTTCGCGAACCAGATCGCCTATTGCCGCGCCAATGGCGCTGCGGTGACGGCGCGCGTGGTCGGGGCCGTCTTGCAGCTCCTCGACGAGCCAGATGCCAGTCCCTTCGTGGCGCGGATCGCGCAGTGGCCTGGGCAGGCGCTCGCGGACGGTTTGCCACTGCGCGCGGCGGCGGCGGTGCATGCGAGGCACCTTTCGGGCACCATTCCCGAGCTCGACGCGATCTATGCCGACGACGACGCAGACGACGTCGCGATCGTGCGGGACGTCTGTCATGCCTATTCGGAGGCGATGATGCCTTGGCTCGACGGCCCGCCGCAGACCAACGAGGCTGGGCGGTCGGCCAACTTCATCGCGGCGATGCTGTGGCTCGCTGAGCAGGGATTGCCGCGACGGTTTGCCTGCCTTGAGATCGGATCGAGCGCCGGGATCAACCTGATGATCGAGCGCTACCGCTACGACCTCGGCGGCGTGATCGTGGGGCCGGAGCGACCGGCCCTGACGCTGGCCCCCGAATGGCGGGGCGTGCCGCCGCCGCCGGGGCCGATCGAGCTCATGACGCCGAAAGGGTGCGATATCGCTCCTGTCGACCTTACCGATCCCGACGACGCCTTGCGGCTGCGCTCCTACATCTGGCCCGAACATCGCGTGCGGTTCGAGCGATTGGCGGCGGCGATCGCGGCGGCTTCGGAGCAAAAGCCGCGACTCGAGCAAAGCACCGCCGCCGATTTCGTCGAGCGCGAGCTGGCGGTGCCGCAGGAGCCGGGCACGACCCGCGTGCTGATGCACTCGATCGTGTGGCAGTATCTGCCCGACGACGAACAAGAACGGATCACGCGTGCCATGGAGGCGGCGGGCCGGGCGGCGTCGCCCGAGCGAGCGCTGGCTTGGATCGCGGTCGAGGCGGACCGGACCTTGCTCAGTCACCGGCTCGTGGTGCGGCACTGGCCGGGGGATGGCGGCGAGACCAAACTGGCCATCGCCCATGCCCACGGCGCTTGGATCGATTGGCGCGCCTGATCCCGAAAGGCGCAGGCGGTGCGGATCAGGCGGCGGGGCGCGGATCGTCCGGAGACAGGGCCTTGATCGCGACGGCGTGGACGCGCTGTCCGGGGATGTCACCCAGCGCCGCGATCACCTGGCGCTGGCGCTGCAGGCGCGAAACGCCGGAGAACGCGTCGCTTTCGACCAGGATGGAAAAGTGCGATTCGCCAGTGCCATCGTCACCGGCGTGGCCCTGGTGGTTGGCACTGTCATTGACGATTTCGAGCCGGCTCGGCGCGAAGGCGTCTTCGAGGATTTGCCGCATTTCCTGCGCGATAGGTGTGGTCATGGGTTCCAATTTGCGCATGCGTGCCCCATCTTCAAGCGCGTGAGACGAGACAGGTTCCACGGACGCTTCGAATCCCGCGGTATGCAATGCGAATGGCCCGGCTGCACCGAGCAGGGGGAATTCCGTGCGCCCGGACCCCGCCGGCCCAATTTCGATGGGCCGGGCGAATGGCGCTGGTTTTGCCTCGAGCACGTTCGCGAGTTCAATTCCGGTTACGATTATTTCGAAGGCATGACCTCGGAGCAGATCTTCGAGGAGCAATCGCCGTTGAATGGCTGGGACCAGCATACCCGAGCCTTCCGCGGCGATGCCGGCGTCGATGGCATTCCCAGGTGGGCTGACTTCGCCGATCCGCTCGAAGCCATCGGCGCCCGGGCGCGCCAGCATTTGCGAGAGCGCCGCGAGGCGATGCGCGGAGCGGGACCCGGGCGTTTCACCGCCGCCGAACGCCGCGCGCTGTCCACCATGGGCCTGGGCCAGGATGCCGACCGCAAGGCCCTGCGGACGCGCTACACGCGCCTCGTGCGCGACTATCACCCCGACCACAACGGCGGCGACCGGAGCCACGAGGAACGCTTGCGCCAGGTCGTCGAAGCCTACCAGCTGCTGCGCAAGGCGGTGGCATTCGTCTGAGCCGCCGGGGGTGAAACCGGATCGAGGCTAAGCCTTGTCGTTCTCGCACAGCGCGGCGAGCTGTTCGGCGCAGGCATTCCAGCCATCGAGAAAACCCATTTCCTCGTGCTGGCGACAGGCTTCCTCACTCCAGTGGCGCGCGGTCGCGGTGTAGCGCGTGCCGGTGCCTTCCGGCGCGATCTCCCAAATGCCGATCATGAAGGGGCCGGAGGGCTCGAAATCATCGACAATCGCGTCAGTCGTCACGAAGCGGCGGCCTTCCTCGTAAGCCAGATACATGCCGTTCTGCGGCATGACTTCACCGTCGGGACCGTACATCGTCATCTTGCAAACGCCGCCCGGCCGGCGATCCTGCTCGTCCACTTCGGCGCGCCAGGGTGTCGGGCACCACCACTCGTTCTGCCGATTGGCGAGGACGTCCCAGACCACCTCGGGAGATGCATCGATAAATCGGGAAATGGAAAGCGAATGGCTCATGGATATCACCTAATCTCGATCGGGGGCGCCGGGGGGAAAGCCGGCACGATAGGGACGGGCATCTTCGATACAGCGAGCCACCGCCGGCAGTGCCAGCAAGTGCGCTCGCCAAGCGCGCAAGCGAGGGAAGGTTTCCACGATGGGGTGAACCCAATCAGCGTAGAACAAGGCCGGCGCGGCGGCGCACTCGACCAGCGTCACGGCTTCCGCCGCCGGGTAGTACTGCAGCCATCCTTCCAGCCACGCATAGGCGGCTGAAAGCCGCTCGCGCGCATCCGCCACGCGCTGTTGATCCGGGGAGTCGCGATCGCGCAGGTAAGCGTTCACGATCTCCTGCATATTGGCCATCACATAGTTGTCGAAGACGCGGTCGATCATCCTGACCCCGATCGCGACCTCCGGCTGCAGCGGTATCAGCGTGTCCGGTTCGGCATGATGGAGCGCGAGGTAGTCGACGATCGCGGTCGCCTCGAAGATCACGGTCTCGCCGTCGCGCAATACCGGGAACTTGCCCGCCGGGCCCGCTCTGGCGACGAACGCGCCGTGCTCGGGATGCTCAGCGTCGATGATCTTGAATTCGAAGGGTATCTCGGCGGAATAGAGCGCAATCAGCGCCTTCCAAGTGTAAGAGGAGAAAGGGTGCCCATAGAGCTCCAGCGAGGTTGGCGCACTCATGCGGCCCCACCGTATGGCACCGTTAGCGCTTCGAGCACGTGACCATCCGGGTCGGTGAAATAGACGCCGCGGCCACCGTGGTTGTGATTGATCTCATCAGGTCGCGTGCGGCCGGGATCGGACCAGTGGGGAATGCCTTCCTCGCGAATGCGAGCGTAAATGCCGTCGAACTCGGGCTCGCTGACGAGCATGGCATAGTGCTGCGTTGCGATCGGCTTGGAGGTGTCCGCGAAGTCGAGAGACACGCCGTTGTCGAGCGTGACGACCTGAAAGCGAGAGACTTTGACCGGCGCGGGCAGAGCGAAGATGCGGGCGAAGAATTCGGAGGCGCGGTGGCGATCACTCGACCAGACGATCGTGTGGTTCAGGCCGACCGTCAAAGCACTGCTCCTTTCAGCGCTGCCGGGATAGTGGCCTGCATCGTCGCGGGGTCGATAGTGCGCATTGCCATCATCGTCTCGGAACCGTGCTCCACCGCGGCGTCAAGGGCCGTGCCGTCGCACCGAAGGCGGCTCAGAACCTTGGGACGGATCATTTCTTCATGTCCTCGATCAGCTTGCTGTCGATCGCTTTGGCGGCCTTGTAGGCGGGGCGTTCCTGACAGCGTTCGGCATAAGCGACAAAAGCTTCGCGCGGCGGCATGATGCCAAAATTGAGCCCCCAGTCGACCGTGCTTCCCACATAGACATCGGCCATAGTGAAACGATCGCCGCAAACCCAACGTCGACCGTCGAGAAGCCCCTCAATCGCATCCATCGTGCGTTTGAAGCTGCCGAAACTCACCATGCCCTCCTGCTCGGGGGAGGACGGTTCGAATTTCAGGGCCTTGGCCGTGATCGCCTGGTCGACCGGGCCCGCGGCAAAGAACGACCAGCGAAGATAATCCGCCATTTCGTCGTCGCTCGGGCCCATCTTGGCCTCGGGATGCATCTCCGCGAGGTAGAGGCAGATCGCCGCCGCTTCGCTCACGACCCGATCGCCGCTTTCGGCATGGTGGATGATCGTGGGCACCTTGCCCATGGCATTGGCGGCCAGGAGGCTGGCCGGCTTGGCCTGCCAGTCGATGAGGACCTGTTCGTAGTCCGCGGTGACTTCATGCAGTGCCCAGCGAGCGATCTGGCCGCGCGACATCGGATGGGTGAAGAACGTGTACTCGGCCATTGCGGCACCTCTCGACTCATGAAACGGAACAGACGTGGAACATTCTGGTCCGTTCCAGCCGCCCGGTCAATCGCCGTGTGGCCCGACCACGCCGAATCGCGCACCCTGAGGATCGGTGCCGAAGACGATCCAGTCACCACCCGGGACTTCCATCGGGCCGGACAAGACCATGCCGCCATTGCTCTCGATCGCCTGCTTTGCGGCCGTTACCGAAGGCACCCCGAAATAGAAGTCCCACAGCACGGCGTTGTCCCAGTTCTTGCGCATGATGGCGCCGAGCGTCTTGTCTTCGTGCGAGATGAACCAATAGTCGCCCATCTCGCCCATCGGCATCTTGTCCGGGTACGCGAAGCCGAAATGCTTGGCATAGAAGGCCATCGACGCCTCCTGGTCCGTGCTGGCGAGTTCGTTCCAGCGCACGCGCTGCACCGCGTCTTCGTCGAACACGTCGCTTCGCGCATCGGCGGGTGCGCCTGGTGGAGGGACCGGGGTCATGATGTAGATCGGCACGCCTTGCGGATCGTGGAGCATGGCGATCCGGCCGACCGGTAGATCGGTCGCGGGCATCAGGAGTTTGCCGCCTTCCGCTTCGATCGCCGCGATTTCCGCGTCGACATCCGCCGCATGCAAATACGGCATCCAGCACGGGCTCGCGCCGCCCGAGATCATCTCGTCGGTGAGCTTGAGGACGCCGCCGGCCATACCGCCGTCGTCACGCAAGATCATGCGGTAGTCCATGCCGCCGGTCGCCGACTGCGGGTCGGGATGCGGCGGGATCTTCCAGCCGATCACGGCGCCGTAGAATGCGGCCGCGGCATCGGGATCGGGCGTCATCAGCTCGTACCAGATGAAGCTTCCCACTCGATCAGACATCGGCCTTCTCCAGCACGAGAACCGGCTCGAAACCGCCGTAAATCATGCGCGCACCATCGAAAGGCATCGGATTCTTCTCCGGATCCATCCGCGGATCGCAGAACGATGGATCCATGATCTTGGCCATGGCCTCATCACGAGCGGCCTTGTCGGGCCACTCGATCCACGAGAATACGATCGTCTCGTCGTCCTTGGCCTGGACCGCTCCGTAGAAGTCGGTCTGCGTGCCTCGGGGAACGTCCACGCCCCAGCTTTCGATGACCCTGAGCGCGCCGTGTTCGACGAACACCGCATCGCCGAGCCGGGCGTGTTCGAGGAAACGGTCCCTGTTCGCGGTCGGCACGGGGATAACGAACCCGTCGTAGTAAGTCATGGCGTCACACTCCTTCGGGCTGCTTCGGGGCATGCTGCTGGAAAACCCGCAGCTGGTCGGCCAGCGCGGTCTGAAAGGCGGGTCGGGCGATGCCGCGTTCGAGATAGGCGGACAGGGCAGGGCGCGCCGTCAAGAGATCGGTCTTGCCGATCTCGCGCAGGACCGTAATCATGGCGATATCGGCGATGCTGAACGGGCCCGCCAGCCAGTCGCGTTCGCCCAGCGCGTCGTCGAGGCGATCGAGCCGGCCGCCAAGCGCCTCGACGAGCGAAGGCCGGCGCAGCTTTGCCCACTCCTCCTGGCGCGAGAAAATATCGACATTCGAAAGCTCGAATACCATCGGCTCGACCGAATTGAGCGCCGCAAAGAGCCAGCTCATCACCGTCGCGCGCGCGCTGCGATCCGAGGGCAGCAGCGCGGTGCCTTCGGCCAGGTGCATCAGGATCGCACCGCTTTCGAACATTTCGGCGTCGCCGTCGCGCAAGTAGGGAACCTGACCCCATGGCTGATCGGAATAGTACCATTCGGGCCGATCCATCGCGCTGATCAGCCGTTCGCGATAGGCGAGGCCAAGCTCTTCGCATGCCCAGCGGGGGCGCAAGTCGCGTACGAAGCCCTGTGCGAAGGGCGGTACCCATTCAAAGGCGGTAATTTCGATGGGCGCATCGGGATCGATCGGCATGGATGATTTTTCCGCAAATTCGAGGATGGATCAGGCGGAAGCGGCAGGTTCAGTCGCCGGCGCGGCGGCGGCTGGGTCCATCCACATCAGTTCCCAGATGTGCCCGTCGGGATCGGCGACCGTGCGGCTTATCATGAAGCCGTGGTTCTCACCGGGCTGGATGTCTGTGGTTCCACCTGCCGGGGTCGCTTTCTCGGCGATCGTGTCGACCTCGTCGCGGCTCTCCAGCGAGAGGCAGTTCATGACTTCGCTCGAGCCGGAATCGGGGATGGGGCGCTGGGTGAACGTCCGCCATTTGGCATGGGTAAGGAGCATGACGTAGATCGCTTCGGACCATACCATGCAGGCCGCGGTCTCGTCGGAGAACTGTGGGTTCCTGGTAAATCCCATCGCCTCGTAGAAGCCGATGGCGCGATCGAGATCGATAACGGGAAGGTTGACGAAGATCTGTCGCTCCATGGCGCTTCTCCTTTTTCGGACCGACAAAGGGGCAATCCCGGCGAATCGGCTTGCCGCAAGCTGACCAAGTGAGTTACAAAAAGCAACTATGAAGTTACCTAAAGAAACTGAGGGTCCAGAATTTCACGGTAAGTGGTACGACGATGCTTGCGGCGCTGCCTTTGCGATGGAACTCATTGGCGAGCGTTGGTCGATTCCCATCGTGCGCGAGTTGATGCTGGGCGGAAGACGTTTCAGTGACATCCGCGCCAGTCTGCCCGGTCTGAGCGCCAAAGTGCTGACCGAAAGGCTCGAGCGGTTCGAGGCGAGCGGGATCCTGCACCGTACCCGCTCGCCCCCCCCGGCATCGGCCCAGCTTTACGAACTGACCGAGTGGGGACGCGAACTTGAGAAGGTGACGCAGGCACTCGGTCGCTGGGCTGTACGCTCGACCCTGCACAATCCACGGCTTCCGCTGACGCCTGTCGCATTCATGCTCTCGCTGCGCACTATGATCGATCGTGATGCGGCGGAGGATCTGGACGTGACTGTGCGCTTCGAAATCGGCGACGACGGCTTCTTCACCCAGCTTGCGCAAGGCGAGCTGGACGTTCGCCGCACCGTGGACGGTGAGCATAACTTGGCAGACCTGGTTTTGCGGGCCGGCGCTGCCGGCGATTTCCTGGCATGCTTCTATGGCAAGCAGCCGATCGATAGCGGCTTGATCCCTTTCACCTACGAAGGCGATAAAAAGCTGCTGGAGCGGTTCATCGCCTGTTTCCGCCTTCCTTCGAAGATTTCCGGCAGTCGGGGTTGATTGCAGCTCCGCAGCGCGCATTGCCCGAAATTCGCCCGCCAACGTTATTGCAGCGCAGCGTTCGGACGGTTAGGCGGGTTCGCGATGACAGAGACGAAAAACATGCAGGCTATCGACCGCGATCGCACCATCCTGGCGGCTCCCGATATCGAACTCGACGTGCGCGAGACCTTCGGGATCGACATCGACATGAAGGTTCCGGCCTTCTCCGAGGCGGACGAGCGGGTTCCTGATCTCGATCCCAGCTACGTGTTCGAACCCGACACGACGCTTGCGATTCTCGCGGGCTTCGCGTTCAACCGGCGCGTCATGGTGCAAGGCTATCACGGCACCGGCAAATCGACTCATATCGAGCAAGTCGCCGCGCGGCTGAATTGGCCATGCATCCGCATCAACCTTGATGCGCACATCAGTCGCATCGATCTGATCGGGCGCGACGCGATCGTGCTGCGCGACGGGCTCCAGGTCACCGAGTTTCGCGAGGGCCTACTGCCCTGGGCATTGCAGCACCCGGTCGCGCTGGTGTTCGACGAATACGATGCCGGCCGCCCCGACGTGATGTTCGTGATCCAGCGTGTGCTGGAAACCGAGGGCAAGCTCACGCTGCTCGACCAGAACCGCGTGATCCGGCCCGATCCCGGCTTCCGCCTGTTCGCCACGGCGAATACGGTCGGCCTTGGCGATACCTCCGGGCTCTATCATGGCACGCAGGCGATCAACCAGGGCCAGATGGACCGCTGGAACATGGTCGTCGGGCTCAACTATCTCGCGCAATCGGTCGAGCAAGAAATCGTCGCGGCCAAAGTCCCCGATGTTTCGCCCAAGCTGATTGCGGACATGGTGAAGGTGGCGGATCTTTCCCGCCAGGGCTTCATCAATGGCGACATCTCGACGGTGATGAGCCCGCGCACGGTAATTACCTGGGCGCAGAACACGCGGATATTCAACGACGCAGGCTTCGCGTTCCGCCTCTCGTTTCTCAACAAGTGCGACGAGACGGAGCGGATGCTGGTAGCGGAATACTACCAGCGGGTTTTCGGCTCGGAGCTTCCCGAAAGCGTTGTCGGCAAAGTCTGATCAAAGGACCAGAATTTGCCGATCAGCATTTGCGACACGCGGTCTTGCAGCAGTCGGAATGAGCGGGAAGGCCCGCGCAGCCGTTTTGCTTGAGCCATTCCACCGGCGCTAGCGAGGGCTCGGCCTTGGCCGTGGCCGGTTTGCGCACGCTGGGCGGGATACTGCTGGCCGGAACCGGCTTGCCAAACATGAAGCCTTGCACTTGTTCGCAGCCCATTGCCTCAAGCGCCGCGAACTGGCCTTCGTGCTCGACGCCTTCGGCGATCGTCTTCATCGAGAAATTGCGTCCCAGCCGCAAAAGCATCTCGACGATCGAACGGCTGTCGCCGTCGTAGGTGAGGTCCTTTACGAAGGACCGGTCGATCTTCAGCTTGTCGAACGGGAAGCTGCGCAGATAGTTCAGCGAACTGTAGCCCGTGCCGAAATCATCCAACGCGATTTTTACGCCGAAGGTACGGAGACGGTGCATCATGCGGACGTGGGCGTCGCACTCCTGCATCAGCAGGTTCTCGGTGATCTCCAGCTCCAGGCGCTCCGGCGCAACCCCGCTCGATGCGAGCGCGTTGATGACCTGGGCGAGCAGCGCTTCGCCGCGCATCTGCGCGGGGGAAACATTCACCGCGATGGTGATGTCGTCGCGCCAGGTCGCCGCTTCCTTCAAGGCCTCGCGCAGCACCCATTCGCCGATCGGATTGATGATATCGATCTGTTCGGCGATCGGGATGAATTCCGCAGGGGGCACCGAGCCGCGCACCGGATGATTCCAGCGTAGCAAAGCTTCGTAGCCAGTAATCCCCCGCGTTTTGATATCGATGAGCGGCTGGTAATGAAGCAGGAACTCGCCTCGATCGAGCGCATTGCGCAGATCCGCTTCCAGAGCCCGGCGCTCGGCCCGTTCCTCCAGCAACGCTGGCTGGTATTCGACGCTGCGCCCGCGACCCAGTGCTTTCGCTTCGTATAGCGCCAGGTCGGCCGCGCGCAGCAGGGCTTCGCCGTCCGCTCCGTCACGAGGACCGATCGCGACACCGATGCTGGCACCGCTGGCGACGGACCGGTCATCGACCCGGAAAGGACGCGCCATCGCATCGGATAGCGCATCAGCTCGTGCGACGATCTCGCCGCAATCCCCGGTCGTGGACGAGAGGATCAGCGCGAACTCGTCACCGCCGAACCTGGCGGCAGTATCGCCAGGCTTGACCATCGCGGCGATGCGTTCAGCCGACTGACACAGGATTTCGTCACCCGCAGCATGACCGAGCGTATCATTGATGACCTTGAAGGAATCCAGATCGATGAAGAGCACGCCGAAAATCGTCTGATCCTCCGCGGCAGCCGCAAGAGCCTTTTCCAGCCGCGACCTGAAAACGGCGCGGTTGGCGAGGCCCGTCAGCCCATCTGTCAGGGCCAGTGTGCGCACCCGATTTTCCGCCGCGTGCTTCTCGGTCACGTCCTGCACGAAAGCCCGATAGCCGGCGTATTCGCCCTTGCTGTCGTAGATCGGGCAGCCTGAAATGGACCACCAGCGTTGCTCCCCGTGCACTCTTGCGGGCAGCAGATGGTTGCTGATCTGCTTGTGCTCATCCGCCGCATTCAAGGCCTCGCGCAGCTCTGGTCCTGGATCGATCAGGGTCTTGAGGTCCATCCCCTCGACCGCTTCGCGGGGGCGCCCGAGCGCCTCGCACATGCGCTGGGACGGGCGTACGAGCCGGCCGTGGCGATCGATTTCGACCAACCAGTCGCTGCCATGCTGGTCATAATGACCGAGCAGTACTTCGATCGTCTCGTTCGCCGCCTTCAGTTTTCTGGTGCGCAAACGACGGGTGGCGAACATGTGGTAGAAATTGAAGGTGGCGAAGTGAATGCTCAGCAGCAGCGTAGACATCGCCGTTATTGTCGTCGCGACGCCCGTCGTGTCGGTAAGGATGAGGGCGCCCCCCATGGCCAGCGTGCTGAAGGCACACGTCATCAATCCGACGGTGGGAAGCGAAACCATGAACAGCAGATCGATCAGGAGCGCTGCAGTGCCGAAATAGATCACGATGCTATGATCGCCGTCCGATGCGAACATGACTGCAGAACCGATCGCGAGGGCCCAAATAGCGCCCCGAAACACAAGATATCCGCGAATGAGATTGAGGCGATCGAAGGTTCGTGGGGCAATCCGCATGGCAGAGTTCATGAGGACGAAACCAATTACCATCGTAACGATCAGCAGCGCCACCATGATGTTCAAGTTGCTGCCAGGTCCTCTGGCGAACAATACAATGTACATCACGGATCGGAAGACATCGGATAGCATCCACGGACACTTTTCCGTTTGCCGCATTTGGCATCTGGCGAACCATTCGCGATCACTCTCCGGCACGTCGTGCCGGGTCGGTCCGAGCAGCATCACTCGACCGAACAGCCATGAAATTTTATTCGACAATATCATTTTCGGTTGCGACCCCTAGTCCGTCTTTCGCGAACATATGATAGTACGGCTAAAAATATTGCAGAATTAAGGGCTTAAGATAATCTACTTAATATATCGCCCTCACGAAGTAGAGTCCATCGGGCGGTGCGTTGAGCCCGAGCGCCTGCCGATCGCGTGCCTCCAAAGCCTCGCCGACCCGCGAAACCTCCCACCGCCCATTGCCTACCAGAACGAGGCATCCGACCATGGAACGGACCTGATGATGGAGGAAGCTTCGCGCTTCAGCCTCGATCACGACCTCGTCCTCGTCGCGAAATACCGCCAGCCGATCGAGCGTTTTTAGCGGGCTGCGTGCCTGGCAATGCGCCGAGCGGAAGGTGGTGAAATCGTGCAGCCCGACCAGCGCCTGCGCGGCGGTATGCATCGCCGCTTCGTTGAGCGGCTGAACTACGTGCCACGCCTTACCGCGGTCGAGCGTCAGCGGCGCCCTGCGATTGACAATCCGATAGCGGTAGGCCCGGCCGACGCAAGAGAACCGCGCGTGCCAATCGTCGGGCACTGGCTCGCAAGCGATAACCGCGATGGGATCGGGTCGCAGCACCGCGTTGAGCGCTTCCTGCAGGCGGAAGGGCGTGATCGCTTTTGCGATGTCCACATGCGCGCGCATCCCGATCGCATGCACTCCGGAATCGGTCCGGCCTGCGGCATGCATCGTCGCGGCCTCTCCGGTTACGGTTTGCACGGCCGTTTCGATCGCCGCCTGAACGGAAGGGCCGTGCGCCTGCCGCTGCAGACCCATGAAGGGGCGGCCATCGAATTCCAGAGTGAGCGCAAAGCGGGTCATGGCCCATGCCGATACAAACAGCCCGCCGCCGCTGCAAATTTTCGGGCCGAAACGCGACGCCTCGCGCAGAGATCTGGCAGAGACCTGAATGCCTACCCGAGCCGTGTCCCAGCCGCGATCGGCCGGCCGCGTAGCAGCTCGGCAGGCGCCATCTCTGGTCGACCAGCGCGTTGCACGCTCAGCGGGCGGATGGCCTGAGTGCCGCACGCGATGGTCAGCACCTCGTCCAGCACCGTACCGGCGGCCCCTTCGCCCTCGACGATCTCGGCAGCGCGGATCTTGTAGCGTTCGTCTTCCAGCTCGAACCATGCGCCCGGCGTGGGCGCGAAGGCGCGGACTTGTCGTTCGACCTCCTCGGCGGCGCGGGTGAAATCGAGGCGCGCTTCGGACTTCTCGATCTTCTTGGCGTACGTCACGCCTTCGTCCGGTTGCGGGACGGGACGATGCAGCGGCAGATCGCGCAAGGTGCCGACAAGGAGTTGTGCGCCGCGCTCGGCCAGTTCGGTGGTGAGCTCGCCCGCGGTCTTATGCTCGATCGGCGTGCGCAAGGTGGCCAGCATCGGACCGGTGTCGAGACCTGCTTCCATCTGCATGATCGTCACGCCGGTTGTCGGATCGCCGGCCAGGATCGCGCGGTGGATCGGCGCCGCACCGCGCCAGCGCGGCAGGATCGAGGCGTGAATGTTGACGCAGCCGAGCCGGGTTGCGTCGAGGATCTCCTGCGGCAGCAACAGCCCGTATGCGGCGACCACCGCGATATCCGCCTCTAATGCCGCGAAAGCCTGCTGCTCCTCGGCCCCCTTGAGCGAGACGGGATGCCGCACCGGAAGTTCGCGCATCTCTGCGACGCGCTGAACCGCGCTCGGCGTCAATTCGCGACCGCGTCGTCCGGCGGGGCGGGGCGGTTGGGTGTAGACCGCGCAGACCTCGTGACCCGCTTCGACCAGAGCGACGAGCGCCGGAACGGCGAATTCGGGAGTACCCATGAAGATGGTGCGCATGACGTCTCGTTTTGTTCTTGCCGCTTGAGGGCCGCTAGCCCTATCTGCCTCACCATGGCATCGCAAGAGATCGAGGCTTTGGCCGCAGCGCTTAGCCGCCTGCCCGGGCTTGGCCCCCGTTCGGCCCGGCGTGCCGTGCTATGGCTGATCAAGCGCCGCGAAACGGCGCTGGTGGGGCTCGTCGATGCGCTCGCAGCCGTGCGGGACCGGCTCGTCGAATGCCATATCTGCGGCAATGTCGACACTGGCGATCCTTGCGGAATTTGCGTGGATCCGCGGCGCGATCCGAGCCAGCTCTGCGTGGTCGAGGACGTGTCGGACTTGTGGGCGCTCGATCGCGCGCACCTTTTTCCCGGGCGCTATCACGTGCTTGGCGGCCGGCTTTCCGCCCTGGACGGGATCAGGCCGGAGGATCTGGCGATCGACCGGCTGCTGGAGCGAGTCGAGGCAGGCGGGATCGACGAAGTGGTGCTGGCGATGAACGCCACGCTCGAGGGGCAGACCACGGCGCATTACATTGCCGAGCGGCTCGAGGCGTTTCCGGTGCGGATCACGCAACTGGCGCACGGATTGCCGGTGGGCGGCGAGCTCGACTACCTGGACGAGGGCACACTGGCCCAGGCGCTGCGCGCCCGCAGACCGATGGGCTGAGATATCGCGCGGGTTCGCGATATTGCGAACGGGGGCGGTCGCGACTATCTGGCATTCATGGCTATCCGTGAAATCCTCGAGGCGCCCGATCCGCGCCTCAAGCAGATATCGACCCGCGTCGAACAGTTCGACGACGAACTCAAGACGCTCGTCGCCGACATGTTCGAGACGATGTACGATGCCCCGGGGATCGGCCTTGCCGCGATCCAGGTGGGCGTGCCGCTGCGCGTGCTCGTGATCGATCTTCAGCCCGACGATCCCGATGCGGAACCCGAAGTCTGTCACCATGACGGCCATGAGCATACGCATCAGCCGACCAAGCGGGAGCCACGGGTTTTCGTAAATCCGGAGATCCTCGATCCGTCCGAAGAGCGCACCTTGTACAACGAAGGCTGTCTCTCGGTCCCCGAGATCTATGCCGAGGTCGAGCGTCCGTCGCGCATTCGCGCGCGCTGGCAGGACCTCGACGGCAAGGTCCACGAGGAAGAGATGGACGATCTGATGGCGATCTGCCTCCAGCACGAGATGGATCACCTCGAAGGCATCCTGTTCATCGATCACTTGTCGCGCCTCAAGCGACAGATGGCGCTGAAGAAGCTGGAAAAGCTGCGCAAGGCGGCGTGATCGCTGCTTCCCCGCTGGGGAAAGAGCGACCGGCGGGGCTGGAGTTCTCTCTTCGTTCCAATTAGCGTCGGGGGATGGACCCGATTCTGCTTGTCATCGTGGCGCTCGTCGCCGGCGTCGTATTGGGCGCCGTGCTGGGTTTCGTCTTCGGTTCGAGACCGGTGAAGGAATGGCGGGATCGGCATGCCGCGCGCGATGCGGAAGCGCGCGATCTCGACGAGAAATTTCGCCGCGCCATTGCCGATCTGGCGGGGGCTTCGACTCGCGCCGAGCATGCGGACAAGCTGGCCCGCGATCTCGAAGACGCACGCGTCGCGCATGGGGACGCGCTCGACCGACTGCGCAGCGAGCATGCGCATCTGCTGGAGCGCGTACGGGCCGAACATGCTCAGGTGCTCGACGATACGCGTCGCAAAGCGGCGGCCCACCACGAGGCGACGCGCGCGAAGCTGGCCGAGGTTTCTTCGGCGCATGCGACGCTGCTCGAAAAGACCGCCAATTTCGACGAACAGAAACGGTTGCTGCTCGGCGCGCGCGAGGAGATGCTGAAGGAGTTCCAGCTCGCCGGCTCGAAGGTTCTGGGCAAGGCGCAGGAGGAATTTCTGCGCAATGCGAGCGAGCGCTTCGGGCATGCCGAGAAGACCAACAAGGAAGCCATCGCGGCGATGCTGCTCCCGGTCGGCGATCGTCTGCGCAAGTACGAGGAGCAGGTCGCAGCGCTCGAAGAACGGCGCACGGACGCGTTCAGCCGGCTCTATCAGCAGATCACCGAAATGCAGCGCGGACAGGAAGAGGTTCGTCGCGAGGCACAGCGGCTCGGCAATTCGCTGACGAACGCGCCCAAGGCGCGCGGCCGCTGGGGCGAACGCGCCTTGCAGAACGTGCTCGAGCAGTGTGGCTTGTCCGAACACACCGACTTCATTCTCGAACACTCGCTCGATACCGACGAAGGCCGGCTGCGGCCCGACGCGATCGTCAACATTCCGGGCCAGAAGAAGCTGGTGATCGATGCGAAGGTTTCGCTCAACGCGTATCAGCAGGCGTTCGAGGCGGAGGACGATCGCGAACGGATCCGGCACCTCGATCTGCACGCCAAGGCCATGCGCAACCACGTGCAGACGCTCGGTGCCAAAAGCTATCAAAGCCAGTTCGAGGAAGCGCCCGACTACGTCGTCATGTTCGTGCCGGGCGAGCATTTCGTCGCCGCCGCTCTCGAACATGATCCGGAGCTGTGGGATTTTGCGTTCCGCAACAAGGTCTTGCTGGCGACACCGACCAATCTGGTCGCGATCGCGCGTACGGTCGCGCAAGTCTGGCGGCAGGATACGATCGCGCGCGAGGCTATCGAGATCGGGCGTGCCGGAACCGAGCTTTACGATCGTCTTGCGGTCGCTGCCGAGCATTTGAAGCGCGTCGGTGGCGGGCTGGAATCAGCCGTGAACAACTACAACAAGTTCGTTGGCAGCTTCGAACGCAACGTGCTGTCGGCAGGGCGCAGGTTGCAGGACAAGGGCATCGAGATCGGCAAGCGCGAGATCGAAGATGTGCCGGTGATCGAAGCGCTGCCGCGATACGGCGAACAATCTCTCTCGGAAGAGGTCGGCGAAGCCGCCGAATAAGCTCAGCCGCCGACGTTCTCGCGCTGCAACTTCGCGGTATGGCCGTTCGAGCGCAGAACCATGGTGTCGCCTTCCAGTTCGAAGCGCGGGGCGGCGACCAGAAGGGCACCGACGGCCTTCTCCTGAGCCCAGACCGGGCCTTCACAGAACTTCTCGGTCTGATCGAGCGGACCGGCAATGATCCGGTCGTCCTCGGTCCGCCATGGCCCACCCAAAGCATTGCAGCCGACGTTGGCATCGAGCGCCTGTTCGTCGAATACGATCGCGGCCTGCGATGCCGCCGGTTGTTCGCCGTCGATGGACACGAATCGCCACGTTGAATGTGCCAGATGCGACGGTTCGCCGGGCACCGAGCAGCCGCTCATGAGCAGCATTGAGGCAAGGGCGGTTTGGCGTTTGTGCATGGCAACATAATCTATGTTGCAAAGGCTTAGTAGGCGATGAACGGCAGGGTCAGGATGTCGGCATTTTTGCCAGCGCGGCATAGGCCAGCACGGCCCCCGCGATCGCGGCGTTGAGACTATCCGCGCGCCCCAGCATCGGAATGCGCACACGCAGATCGCATGCGGCTTCGTACGCCTCGGGCAGACCTTGCGATTCGTTGCCGACCATCAGGAAGCAGGGCGCTTCATAGTCTGCGGTGCGATAGTCGGTGGGATCGCGAAGCGAGGCCGCGACAAGTTGTCCCGGCCCTTGGCGCAACCATGGCAGGAATTCCTCCCATCGCGCGGTGGCGATCCGCTGCGTGAAGATCGCGCCCATGCTGGCGCGCACGGCTTCGACCGAGAAGGGATCGGCGCAGTCGTCGATCAGAATGAGCCCGCCGGCGCCGACGGCATCGCCGGTTCGCAGCATCGTTCCGAGATTGCCGGGATCGCGCAACGCCTGCGCGACGAGCCAGATCGGCGCGGCTTCGCGCGCAATGGCGTCGAGCTCGGTCGCAGGCTCGAGGAAGACCCCGGCCACCGATTGCGGATTGTCCTTACCCGTGACCTTCGCGAGGATGTCGGGTTCCATTTCCACCACTTCGCCCCCCGCCGCGAGCACGGCGTCTTCGAGCGCATCTAGCAGGGGATGGGGCTCTCGGCCCGTCGCCATCGCGAGCAATTCCGGGAATTGACCGTTTTCGCGCGCGTCGGTCAGAAGGCGCAGGCCTTCGGCCAGGAAGCGGCGCTCGCGGCGGCGGTGCTTCTTCTCGCGCAGCGCGCGCATGAACTTTACTGTGGGGTTGGAAAACCCTGTGATCCTGCGGCGTTCGACCAAGCGATCATTCCTCGCCGAAACCGTCGCGCACCAACGCCGCCAGGGTCGCGAGAGCGGCCTCCGCGTCCTCGCCGGTTACGTCGATTTCGATGTTGTCGCCGATCGCGGCCCCCAGCATCATCAGGCCGAGGATCGATCCGCCCTCTGCGCTGGTCCCGTCCTTCGACACCTTGACCTGTAGCCCTGCGGGAAGTTCGGCGACGTGATTGACGAATTTGGCGCTGGCTCTCGCGTGCAGGCCGCGCTTGTTGACGATCTTGACCGTCTCGCAAGCCATTGCCTCAGGCGTCCTGGCCCAGATACTCGGATGCGATCGTGATGTAGTTGCGCCCGGCATCGCGCGCGGCGACCGCCGCCTCGCGCACCGACATGCATTCCCGCGCCTTTGCCAGGCGGATCAGCATCGGTAAGTTGATCCCGGCGATCACTTCGACCCGCCCCGCTTCCATCAATGAGATCGCGAGATTGGAGGGCGTTCCACCGAACAAGTCGGTGAGAACGACGGCCCCATCGCCGGAATCCACCGCCTGAATGGCCGCTCTGATTTCCGCACGGCGCTGTTCCATGTCGTCGTTGGGACCGATGCAGACCGTGCGCACGGCCGCCTGATCGCCCACGACATGTTCCATCGCATGCACGAATTCCTCAGCCAGATTGCCGTGGGTAACCAGGATCATGCCGATCATGAAAAAGCGAAACTCCGAATTCCCCGCAGCGATACCCGGGTCGTTTTCTTATCGGTCACGGCGCAGCCCCCCTTCGGGTAAGTCAGCGGCTCGTGAGCCCAGGTTGCGATGCAGCAATGTGGGCGAAAATCCGGATTCACGCAAGGCCATAGCCATCCGTTCTGCCGTGAAGACCGAACGGTGTCTCCCCCCGGTACACCCGAAAGCGATATGAACGTAGGCCTTGCCCTGGGCACGGTAGCGCGGCAGCAACAGCAGCAGGAGGTCGCGGATGCGCGCGAAGGCCTCGGCGAAGGCGGGATCCGCTTCGATATGCGCGCCCACCGCCTCGTCTTTGCCGGTGAGCGGTCGTAGCGTTGGATCCCAGTGCGGATTGTCTAAAAAGCGCATATCAAAAACGAGATCCGCGACAGGCGGCATGCCGCGACTGAAGCCGAAACTCGAAATGCTGACGATCAGTTCGCCGTCGATCGTTTCGGAGAACCTCTCGCGCATGACCGATTGCAAATCGTTCGATGTAAATTCGGTCGTGTCGATCAACATGTCCGCCCAGCGGCGCAACGGACCGAGCAGCTCGCGCTCGGCGCGGATACCGGCCGACGCGCTGGTTTCAGTCGCGAGGGGATGGCGCCGGCGCGTCTCGTTGTAGCGTCGTTCGAGTTCGCGGCTCGCACAATCCAGAAACAGCGTCGTCAGTTCGATCGTGTCGCGGGCATCGAGCCGTTTGACCTGGGCGATGATCCCGGCGGGATCGAAGCCGCGAGTCCGGGAATCGAAGCCGATCGCGAGTTTTCCGCGTAAGTCGGTGTCCTGTGGCGTTTCGATCAGGCGATCGAGCAGGCGGATCGGGAAATTATCGATGATCTCCCAGCCCAGGTCTTCCAGCACGCGCAACGCGGTCGTCTTGCCCGCGCCAAGCATCCCCGTGACCAGCAGAATCCGCTGTCGTGGCTTGGGCGTGTCAGGGGGCATGGCAGACATCGTGGCTACATGCGCCGGTCATGCCGCGAAGGGAAGGGGCACCACCAAAATGGCGTAGATCCTAAGCTGTCCTGGGCGTCAGCCCGTAGGTTTTCAGCCCCAGTTCCACGCGAACCGCTTGCAGCGGGGCGAAAGGCTCGAGCTGGATGCGCGGCAAATCGAGGCCCTCGATCACGAGGGTGCCGGCGCTGTCGATGAAGCGCGGCGCGGCCTCGCGCAGCGTGCAGACCAGGCAGACAGGAATTCCTTCGGCAACCGGCATGGTGACCACTCCAAGATTGCGAACCTCGAGCATGCCACGGGTCTGGGGATGCGGGGAAACGCGGATGTGCGTGCCGCTTTTCTCCAACATCACCGAGTCGTCGCCCACCAGCACTGCACCTCTGTCGATCAGCGCGAGAGCGAGTGTGGATTTGCCCACGCCCGGCGCCCCGTCGATCAGCACGGCGCGCCGGTCAATCGCGACACACGTGAATTGTCGCGCGATCATGCGCCGTCTTCGTCCCAGGCGGGCAGGGTGAGCACGAGGCGCGCGCCGGGCTTGCCGTCGGGCCGGTCGTGCGCGCTCAGCGTGCCGAAGTGCGCCTGCACGATCGTGTGGGCGATCGCGAGGCCGAGCCCGCTGTGCGTGCCGAATTCCTCGCTGGTGGGCCGAAGCGAGTGGAAGCGTTCGAAGACTTTCTCGCGCACGGCTTCGGGAATGCCGGGGCCGGCATCGCTGACGGATACGACGACACGATCCTCCTGTCTCGCAAGCTCGATCACGATAGGCTCGCCCGGCGGCGAAAAGGAAACCGCGTTGTCGATGAGATTGTGCAGCACGCGTTCGAGCCGCGAAGGCGAACCGGGCACGGTCATGTCATCCTGCCCCTGGCAAGCGACGATCAGGCGGCGCCCGAAATTGACCCCACGTTCCTCGCGCTCGGCAACGATCGCGCGGACGAGGCGGTCCATCGCGACCGGCTCGAAGGTCGCGCGGCTCAATTCCGCGTCGATCCGGCTCGCATCGGCGATCTCGGTGACGAGGAAGTCGACGCGGCGCACATCCTGCGAAGCGATTTCGAGCAATTGCCGGCGCAAGTCCGGGTCATCGACCTTGCCGAGGGTTTCCAACGCGCTGCGCATCGATGTCAGGGGATTTTTGAGTTCGTGTGCTACGTCTGCCGCGAACCGCTCGACCGCGTCGATCCGCTCGCGCAGCGCCGCGGTCATGTCCGATATCGCGCGCGCAAGCAGGCCGATCTCGTCGCCCCGGTCCGGCAGACGCGGAACGACCACCTCGCGGTCGCGACCGAGCCGAACCCGGATCGCGGCCCGCACCAGCTTGCGCAAGGGCCCGACGATCGTGCGGGCCAGGAACAGCGATAGCAGGATCGAGATGATCAGCGCCGCGCCGACGATGATGGCCAGCGTCTGGCGAGCATCGCGCACGTTCTCGGTAATGTCGCGCGCGTTCCGCGTGATGAGCAGGGATTCGCCCTCGTCGCCGACTGGCGCGGCAGCGATGATGACAGGCGTCCGGTCGGGCGCGAGCCGCAGACCGATCGCGGTCGTGCCCGTGTCGAGCGCTTCCTGCAGTTCCGGCCAGTTGCTCGCGCTCGGCCCATCGGGGTCGGCGTATTCCAGGATCGACGGCGCTCCGATCAATACATCCATCCCGCGATCGAGAACCCGCGCGGCCTTGCGCAGCACGGGTTCGGTCGCTGGATCGACGAAGGTATAGGACGGCTCGTCGAGATCGAAACTGTCCTCCTCCAGTTCGCCCTCGTCGTCATAGAGGCGCAAGCGAAGTTCCAGTCCGGAGCCGATCTGCATCATCAGCGCGCGGCGCTGCTTGCGCGACCGGTCCGTCAGGGCATGAGCCGTAATGTCCGCTTCCGAGGCCGCGAGGCGGAAGCGTTCGGCAAGCAACTCCTTGCGATAGCTGTCGATGTAGAAAAGGCTGCCGGCGAGCAGGGCAAGGGCGATGACGTTGACCGCAAGGATGCGAGCGGTCAACGACACCCGCCAGGACCAGCCCCAGCGCTCCAGTCGGCGGTCCGATCGGGCATCAACCACGGGCATCAACCATCGTTGAAATCAGGCATCGTCGAAATCAGCCATCGGCGAAGGCGTATCCGGCACCATACAGCGTGTCGATCGCGGAGAACTCCGCTTCGACTTGCCGGAATTTTCGGCGCAGACGCTTGATGTGGCTGTCGATCGTGCGGTCGTCGACGAAGATGTCCTCGTTGTAGGCCGCATCCATCAGCTGATTGCGGCTCTTGACCACGCCCGGGCGTGCCGCGAGCGCTTCGAGGATCAGAAATTCGGTGACCGTGAGCGAGACGGGCTTGCCGTCCCAGGTGACGCGATGCCGCGCCGGGTCGAGCGCGAGCCTGCCGCGGACGACGGGCTCGGGCATGTCGTTCGCGGTTTCGGCGTCGGGCTCGTCGCGCACCAGTTCGCTGCGCCGCAGGATCGCTCGGATGCGCGCGACCAGCAGGCGCTGGCTGAAAGGCTTGGTGATATAGTCATCGGCGCCGAGCGCGAGTCCCAGCGCTTCATCGGGTTCCTCGTCCTTCGAGGTGAGGAAAATCACCGGAAGCATGGATTTTTGCCGAAAGCTCTCGAGCAGCTGCAGCCCATCCATCCGAGGCATCTTGATGTCGAAGATCGCGAGGTCCGGCGGGTTATCAAGCAGGGCCTTCAGGGCCGTTTCGCCATCGGTATAGACCCGCGTCGCGAAGCCTTCCGCCTGGAGGCCGATTGACAGCGTCGTCAGGATATTACGGTCATCGTCGACCAGCGCGATGCATTGCTGCCGGTTGCGCCCCTCATCCTGGATCGGCTGAGTGCCTGGCTGTTCTGTCATCGTCCTACTGCTCGGCTCCCTGCGCCGCTCGGGCGCTCGGCCGCGCATAGCGCAGTTGCTCCCCGGCATGAAGAGCTTGACGCCGCAACGGTATTCCGAATTTCGCAATGGATTCACCGAAATTGACGCGTATTGTAATCATGCCCTATGCGACGCCGCGAATCCCGCGCGCACTCATGGTATGATCCCAGGCAATTCTACTTGGATCTGCCCAAATTGGAGATGATGACTTGACCGCTTCGCTCAGCTTCCCACTCGATCGCCAAGGCATTGCCACTGATGCGAAGATCCATGCCAACTTCGGCACGGCCAAGCTGGTCGAACATGCGATCGCGCGTGGTGAAGGGAAGCTGGCGGCCGACGGTCCTCTGGTGGTGGAGACCGGCAAGCACACTGGCCGCTCGGCGAAGGACAAGTTCATCGTGCGGGACGCCGAAACCGAAAACACGGTGTGGTGGGGCAAGGTGAACGTTCCGATGACGCCTGAGCACTTCGCGGCGCTCAAGGCGGACTTCATGAAGGCGCTGGGCGAAAAGGATACACTTTACGTTGCCGACCTGTTCGGTGGGTCGCAGCCCGAGCATCGCGTTAAAGTGCGCGTGATCAACGAGCTTGCCTGGCACAACCTGTTCATTCGCACGCTGCTGGTGCGGCCCGATGCGTCTGAGCTCGATGGCTTCGAGCCCGAATATACCATCATCGACCTGCCCAGCTTCCGCGCGGATCCCGAACGCCATGGCTCGCGCTCGGAAACGGTCGTCGCAGTGAATTTTTCCGAAAAGCTCATTCTCATCGGCGGCACGGCTTACGCCGGCGAGATGAAGAAGAGCGTCTTCGGCATTCTCAATTATCTGCTGCCGACCAAGGGCGTGATGCCGATGCACTGCTCGGCCAACATCGGTGACGACGGTTCGACCGCGGTGTTCTTCGGCCTTTCGGGGACCGGCAAGACCACGCTTTCGGCTGACGCCAGCCGCGAACTGATCGGTGACGACGAGCATGGCTGGTCCGATACCGCGGTCTTCAACTTCGAAGGCGGTTGCTACGCGAAAATGATCCGGCTTTCCGCCGAAGCGGAACCCGAAATCTTCGCGACCACCAAGCGTTTCGGCACGGTGCTTGAAAACGTCGTCATGGATCCGGAGACACGCACGCTCGATCTCGACGATGCCACGCTCGCGGAAAATTCGCGCGGCGCGTATCCGATCGACTTCATCCCCAACGCTTCGGCCGACAACATGGGGCCGGTGCCGGCCAACGTGATCATGCTGACGGCGGATGCCTTCGGCGTCCTGCCGCCGATCGCCCGTCTCACGCCGGATCAGGCGATGTATCACTTCCTTTCGGGATACACCGCGAAAGTGGCGGGCACCGAAATCGGCGTGACCGAGCCGCAGGCGACGTTCTCGACCTGCTTCGGCGCGCCGTTCATGCCGCGTCACCCATCCGTCTACGGCAACCTTCTCAAGGAGCGGATCGCCAAGGGCGGGGTGAAGTGCTGGCTCGTCAATACCGGTTGGTTCGGCGGCAAGGCGACGCAGGAGGGCATCAAGCGGATGCCGATCCAGGCCACCCGCGCGCTGCTGAACGCCGCGCTTGACGGCAGCCTCAACGATTCGGAATTCCGCGAAGATCCCAACTTCGGTTTCGAAGTGCCGGTACACGTCAACGGTGTCGAGGATCGTCTGCTCGATCAGCGCTCGGCCTGGGCCGATGCGGATGAATACGACGCGACCGCGCAGAACCTGGTGCGCCTCTTCATCGACAACTTCTCGCAGTTCGAGGCACATGTCGACGAAGGCGTGCGCAAGGCCGCGCCGCATAGCGCCGCGACAGCCTGATTGCGCGAACCCAATTCGCGATCAGTCGTGGAAATCAGTCTGAAATGATCAGTCTGATCGACAGTGAACGGTGAAAATGAAAAAGGGGGGCTACCGGTTCGGTGGCCCCCTTTTTCATGATGTCCCGACTTGATAGGCGCGGCGCAGCAGGCCGCCGCCCTCAGGGCGACGCGCTTAGCTGCAATCGCCCTCAGATAATCAGCCGTGCGTTCCGTGACGAGTCTGCAAGGTGTCGCCCTCGATGGCGCCGCCGTGGACAGCTTTCTTGACGGGCGGGGTGGTCGTGCCGTTGGTGCAGGAACCGGCACTGCGCGGCTTGGGGGTGGTTTCCGTGGGTTTTTTCTCGGACTTTTCGCTCGATGACATGATGGCGCTCCTTTATCTCCGCTATAAATTCAATGCAGGAGCAGGGCGATTCGTTCCGAAAGGCGATAATTCGCAATCCGCGCGGGTGGTGTCGGAGAAGCTCCGCAAGCTCTCGCGCTAGCGCTCGCAAGACGATAAGGCGCCGCCCATGACTGATCTGGCGCTGTCGCTTCTCGTCCTCGCGACGATCCTGCTTGGCCTTGGTGCCGCCTACCTGTGGCGACGCGAAGGCTTGCGCCGGCAAGCCGTGCTGATGCTCGTCCTGGCTGCGGTCATGGCCGCGAATGTGGCGATCTGGGCGATCCCCAACGAGGCCGGGCAATCGCTGGTCAACAGCGCTCGCGATCCGGTCGGGGCTCCCGACTGAATAGCCGACCGCCGAGCAGGCCGGCAGTCGATCGAACGCGAATGTCTGGCGGCTACTTGATCGGGCAGTCGGGCGCGAGTCGCATGTCGAGGTAGTTGTCGACCGAATGCATCAGGTCTTCCACTTCGTTTTCGTAGAAGTGGTTGGCGCGCGGCACTTCATCGTGATGGATGGTGATGTGCTTTTGCGTGCGCAACTTGTCGACCAGCTTCTGCACGGCATTGGGCGTCACCACCGTGTCCGCGGTGCCCTGGATGATGATGCCCGAAGCGGGGCAAGGCGCAAGGAAGCTGAAATCGTACATGTTCGCCGGCGGCGACACCGAAATGAAGCCGCGAATTTCGGGCCTGCGCATCAGCAACTGCATGCCGATCAGCGCGCCGAAGCTGTATCCGGCGATCCACGTGGTCGAAGCCTCGGGGTGGATCGACTGCACCCAGTCCAGCGCGGACGCGGCATCGGAAAGTTCGCCGATGCCGTTGTCGAAGCTGCCCTGGCTGCGGCCGACGCCGCGGAAATTGAAGCGGAGCGTCGCGAAACCGCGATTGACGAAGGTCTTGTAGAGGTGTTGCGTGATGCGGTCGTTCATCGTTCCGCCCGCCTGCGGATGCGGGTGGAGGATCATCGCAACCGGCGCGCGCGGCCGAGACGCGGGCTGGAACCGGCCTTCGAGACGACCTTCGGGACCAGGAAAGATGACTGCAGGCATGTGATGGATAACCCCGGTTAACGCCGATTGGAGCGTTCATGCCCACCGGGGATGGAGCGGCCGGTGGGGATGAATGGAAAGGAAGGGTCGCTATATAGAAACACCCGCATTGAAAACAACTTGCAAACGATGACCGCCAAACCGCTTTACCTCGATCATGCCGCCACGGCGCCGCTTCGCGATGCGGCCCGACGCGCCATGCTCGAAGGTTTCGAGTGCTGGGCGAACCCCTCGAGCCCGCATCGCGCCGGGCGCGCCGCCCGCGCCGCGCTGGAAGACGCCCGCGAGCGAGTCCGTGCGGCGCTCGATTGGCGGGGCGAACTCGTCTTCACGTCCGGCGCCAGCGAAGCGATCGCGTTGGGCTTGGGGCAATCCCGGAGGCCTCTGGCTGCTGTCTCGGCAGTCGAACATGACGCCGTGCTGCGTGTCGCCGGGGCGGCGGAACGGATCGCGGTTGCCGGCGATGGAAGGATCGGCGGCGCCGACGACGCGGCCCGCTCCGGACTGGTGGCCGTTCAGCACGTCAATTCCGAAACGGGCGTCATTCAGGATCTGACCGCAATCGGAGATGCTATTCGGCAGGCAGGCGGGGTCCTGTTCGCAGATTGCGCGCAAAGTGCAGGCAAGCTGCCATTGCCGGACGCCGACATGATCGCCTGTTCGGCGCACAAGTTCGGTGGCCCGATTGGTGTCGGCGCGCTGCTGGTGCGCGATTGGTCGCTGTTGCACCCAGGTGGCGGCCAGGAACGCGGCTATCGCGGAGGTACCGAAAACCTGCCCGGCGTGCTCGCCATGGCTGCCGCGCTAGAGGCGGGTAACGACTGGCTCGGCGAGGCAACCCGGCTGCGCGCCATGTTGGATGACGCGATACGGGATGCCGGCGGCGAAGTGGTCGCGCCGGATGCACCGCGGTGTCCGACGATCGGGGCCGTGCGGATGCCCGGCGTTGCCGCGGCGGTGCAGCTCATTCGTTTCGACAGCGCCGGCATCGCCGTGTCGGCAGGGAGCGCATGTTCGTCAGGCTCGATGCGGCCCAGCCACGTCCTCGCCGCGATGGGGCTCGACGAGAAGGCCGCGTCCGAAGTCATTCGCGTCAGCATCGGCCCCGAAACGCGCGAAGCCGATATCCTTCGCTTTCTCGAGAACTGGCGCGAGATGGCCGGTTCGCCGAAGGCGCGCGCGTGATCTATCTCGATTATCAGGCGACTACGCCACTCGCTCCGGAAGCGCGCGAAGCCATGTTGCCCTGGCTTGGCGGACCCGATACGGCGGGTTTCGCCAATCCGCATAGCCCGCATCGACCGGGACGCGCTGCCGCCGCCGCCGTCGAAGTCGCGCGCGAGCAAGTCGCCGCGCTGTTTCCAGCTGGCGGACGCGTGATTTTCACCAGTGGCGCGACCGAGGCGATCAACCTGGCCATCAAAGGCAGCCTGCGCGGCGATGGCGGCACGCTGGCCGTCAGCGCGATCGAGCATGCCGCCGTACTCGACTGCGCCGATGCGATGCGCGGCGCGCTCGACGTGGAGAGGCTTCCGGTGGGGCGTGACGGCATCGTTGCCGCGGATGCGGACTTGCCCGCCGATACGCGCCTGCTCGCGGTCATGCAGGTCAACAACGAGATCGGTACGATCCAGCCGGTCGATGCTCTGGCGCGACGCGCGAAGGCATTAGGCGCGCTCACGTTGTGCGATGCCGTTCAGGGCGCCGGCAAGATCGCTGCGCCGCAGTCGGCCGATCTCATCGCGATTTCGGCGCATAAGCTCTACGGCCCCAAGGGTATCGGGGCCTTGTGGATCCGCGACGGCGTCGAACTCGTACCGGTCCAGCATGGCGGCGGGCAGGAGCAGGGCTTGCGATCGGGCACCTTGAGCCCAGCCTTGTGCGCGGGCTTCGGGACGGCAGCGTCGCTCGCTCTCGAGCGGCAGAGCGTCGACGAGGCGCACATCCGCGCGCTCTGGAACCGCGCCTGCGAAATTCTCGCGCGATGGTCGCTCAATGGATCGGCGCAGGCGCGCTGGCCCGGAAATTTGAACCTTAGGCTGGATGGGCTGGATGTCGGTCGCCTGATGTCGGACGTGCGCGATGTCGCGTTTTCGGCCGGATCGGCTTGTGCCAGCGGTTCCGGGCGCTCCAGTCATGTGCTGACCGCCCTCGGCCTCACTCCCGCGCAAGCTAAAAGCTCTGTTCGCTTGGGATTTGGACGATATACTAACGTTAACGAACTAGAGGATGCCTGCGCACGCTTGGATAACGCCGCTTCGGCGCAGGGAGTTTGATTTGCTGACCGTCTCTTTTGTGACTGCCGATGGCGATAGGATCACGGCAGAGGCCGAGCCGGGATCGCGATTGCTGGAAGTCGCGCAGGCCGCAGGCATGCCGTTGGAAGGTACGTGCGAAGGCCAGATGGCCTGCTCGACGTGCCATGTCATCGTCAAAGACGATTGGTTCGAGCGTCTGCCCGATGCGTCGATGGACGAGGAGGACATGCTCGACCTAGCGGCCGGCGTAACCCGCACCAGCCGCCTGTCGTGTCAGATCGAACTGGAAGAGGACTTCGACGGGCTCGAAGTCCGGATCCCGGGCGTGTCGCGCGATATGCAAATCGGCTGAACGCCCGGGACGCAGAAGGGATCAGGCGTTGACGCTGCTGTTCACCGCCTCGATCACGGCCTTCGAAAATGCCGGGATGTCGTCCGGGTTGCGGCTCGTGATGATATTGCCGTCAATCGCGACTTCCTGATCGACCACGTTCGCACCGGCGTTGCGCAAGTCCGTGCGAACCGAGGGCCAGCTGGTGAGAGTCTTGCCGCGTACGACGTCGGCCTCCACCAGGAGCCAGGGACCGTGGCAGATCGCGGCAACCGTGCGGCCGGAACGGACGAATTCGCCAACCAACGACACCGCTTTTTCTTCGATGCGCAGCTTGTCCGGATTGATCTGACCGCCCGGCAGAACCAGGCCGTCGTAATCGCTCACGTTGACCTCATCGAGGGTGATGTCGACTTTGACCTTCTTGCCCCAGTCGGTCTTGTCCCAGGCTTTGATCTCGCCCTTTTCGGGGCTGGCGACGACGGTTTCGATTCCGGCGTCCTCGAGCGCGCGGCGCGGCTCGATCAGCTCGGATTGTTCGAAACCATCGGTGGCGATGATGAGGACCTTGCGGGCCATGGGTACGTCTCCTTTGAGTCTAACGGTTGCCCTCCAAACGGTCCGGACTGCCGAGGTGTTCCTGGCGCGCCACCGGTTTGTCGCGAGCGCAAGGCGCTTTGCGGACCAAACCGGAGCGCATCCCTATGGATAAGCAGTGCCCGTGCGCTTTCGCGCCGAATCTCAGGCTGCTAGGGCCGCTTGCATGGCCGAGATCACCGACGACGATTCCGATCCGTTCGACGCGATCGTCGACGCGCCGTTCGATGCGGCGCTGTCGGAGCGGTATCTCGTCTATGCGCTTTCGACGATCACCGCGCGGTCGCTGCCGGATCTGCGCGACGGACTGAAGCCGGTGCACCGCCGCCTCTTGTGGGCGATGCGGCAATTGAAGCTCGATCCGGCGAGCGCGTACAAGAAATCGGCGCGCGTCGTCGGCGACGTCATCGGCAAGTACCACCCGCATGGCGACAGTTCCGTCTACGACGCGATGGTGCGTCTCGCGCAGGACTTCTCGCTGCGCTACCCGCTGGTCCAGGGGCAGGGCAACTTCGGCAATATCGACGGCGATAACGCCGCCGCCTATCGCTACACCGAAGCGCGCCTCACCAAGACCGCGATCCAGCTCATGGCCGGGCTCGACGAAGGCACGGTCGAGTTTCATCCGACGTACAACGGCGAAGAGGAAGAGCCGGAAATCTTTCCGGGGCTGTTTCCCAATCTGCTGGCCAACGGTGCGACCGGCATCGCCGTCGGCATGGCGACCTCGATCCCCAGCCACAACGTCGCCGAAGTGATCGATGCCTCGCTGATGCTGATCGACAATCCGCACGCCGAGCATGCGGACATCATGAAGGTGTTCAAGGGGCCGGACTTCGCCACCGGCGGCCTTGTCGTCGACAGTCCCGAAGCGATCAGCACTGCTTACGAGACCGGCAAGGGCTCGTTCCGGATGCGGGGGCGTTTCTCGACGGGTCGCACGGGCGACACGTGGGAGGAAACCGGGATCGAGCGGCTCGGCGGGGGCCAATGGCAGCTCGTTATTTCCGAGATCCCCTACATGCTGCCCAAGGGCAAGCTGATCGAGCAAGTCGCGCAACTCATTGCCGACCGCAAGCTGCCGATCCTCGAGGACGTGCGCGACGAAAGCGACGAGCAAGTGCGCATCGTCTTCGTGCCTAAGAGCAGGAAGATCGATCCGGAACTGCTGAAGGAAAGTCTTTACCGCCTGACCGACCTCGAAAGCCGGTTTACGCTCAATCTCAACGTGCTCGATGCCGGTCGTACGCCCGGCGTCTTGGGGATCCGCTTGCTGCTGCAGGAATGGATCAAGTCGCAAATCGATATCCTGGTCCGGCGCACCCAGCACCGGCTCGACAAGATCGCCTCCCGCCTCGAACTGGTCGAAGGCTACATCATAGCCTACCTCAATCTCGACCGGATCATCGAGATCATCCGCACCGAGGATGAGCCCAAGCCGATCATGATGGCCGAGTTCAATCTCACTGACCGCCAGGCCGAAGCGATCCTCAACATGCGGCTGCGCAGCTTGCGCAAGCTCGAGGAAATGGAGCTGCGCCAGGAGCGTGAGGATCTGCTGAAAGAGCAGGACGAGCTCAACAAGCTGCTGGAAAGCCCGGCCCGCCAGCGCACGCGGCTCAAGCGCGATCTGACGAACCTGCGCAAGGACTATGCCGAGGATACCGCGCTCGGTCGGCGCCGCACGACGATCGCGCAAGCCGAGCCGACGGTCGAGTTCAGCCTCGACGCGATGATCGAGAAGGAGCCGCTCACGGTCATCCTCTCGGCCAAGGGCTGGATCCGCGCCGCGCGCGGCCATGTGCCGCTGGATAGCGATTTCAAGTTCAAGGAAGGCGATGGCCCGGCCTTCGCCTTCCATGCGCAGACCACCGACAAGCTGCTGATCGCGCTCGACAATGGCCGGTTCTACACGCTCGGAGGCGACAAGTTGCCGGGCGCGCGCGGGTTTGGCGAACCGATCCGCACGATGCTCGACATCGATGCGAGCGCGCAGATCGTCGCGGTCATCCCGCATCGGCCGAAGATGCAGCTGTTGCTGGCGTCTAGCGCGGGCAAGGGCTTCGCAGCCGTCAGCGATGAACTCCTCGCCGAAACCCGCAAGGGCAGGGCGGTGGTGACGACCAAGCCGGGCGTGCGGCTCGAAGTCGTGCGCGAGATCCCGGAGGAACACGATCACGTCGCGGTGGTGGGCGAGAACCGCAAGCTGGTGGTGTTCAGTCTTGAAGAGCTGCCCGTGCTCGCCAAGGGCCAGGGGGTCATGCTCCAGCGCTATCGTGACGGCGGACTGGCGGATGCCACCACGCTCAAGCTGGAAGACGGCCTTTCCTGGGCGATGGGCGGTGACACCGGCCGTACGCGCACCGAAAAGGACATGATGATGTGGAAGGTTGCGCGCGGCGCCGCCGGCCGCATGCCCCCCCAGGGATTTCCGCGCGACAACAAGTTCTAGTCTGATAAACTGGCGAGCGCGGGGTCCATTGAGGGGAAACCGATGCGCGCCTTGATTGTTCTGCTGGCGATCGTCGTGCCGTGCCAATTTGCCGTAGTGGCGCAAGACGTGTCGCGTCGTGCCTACGAGGGGCCGATCATCGACATGCATCTCCATGCTGCCCATGCCGGTGAGAACGGCCCGCCCGGCAGCAAGCTGTGTCCCGGCTCAGCGGCAGATATGCGCTACGATCCGCGCGAACCCTGGCCCGAGACCCTTGGCCGGATCATGACGCAGGCCGCGTGCGCCAGGCCGGTCGAAGCGGCTTCGACAGATGCGGAGAATCGTGACGAGACGATCGCCGCGCTGGCGCGGCACAAGGGGCGCGGGGTGCTTTCAGGCGAACGGGAGAGTTTGCGCGACTGGATGCAGGCCGCGCCGAAGGGCACGTTCATTCCGGCGCAGTATCTCAGCCTGAGCGCGATGGCGCGTCATTCGCCGGATGCGATTGCTGATGCCTTCGATCGGGGTGAGATTGCGGTGCTGTCGGAGGTGACGATCCAGTATGATGGCGTCTTCGCCGACGATCCGCGCTTCGAACCGTATTGGGCCATGGCCGAAGCAAAGGACCTGCCCGTCGGCATCGATGTGGGTGTCGGGCCGCCGGGTTCGCCCATGGTCTTTCCCGACTTCCGCATCCAGAACCCTCGCCATCTGGAAGCCGTGCTTGCCCGCCATCCCAAGCTTCGCGTCTACGCAATGCACGCTGGGTGGCCCTATGTCGAAGATCTCAAGGCGATGCTCTATGCCTGGCCGCAATTGATGGTCGATACCGGGGTTCTGCAGGCCGCGCTGACCCGAAAGGAATATTACCGATTCCTCGAAGAGATCGTCGATGCCGGTTTCGGCGATCGCATTATGTTCGGGTCGGATCAGATGAATTGGCCGGGTCTGATCGATGAGGGCGTAGCCGCGATCAACGAGGCGCCGTTTCTGACGTATGCTCAGAAGAAAGCGATCCTGCACGACAATGCGGCGCGCTTCCTGAGGCTCAGCGAGACCGCTCCGTAGTGTTCAGCTCTTCTCTACCGGCTGCGGATTGTTCGGCACCAGGATCAGCGTCTTACCCTCGACGCGCCAGCTGGCGAGCCGGCTCAGCAGGTTCATGCCGATGACATTGGTGTCACCCAGCCCCGGCGCGACCACGGCGTCGAGATCGCGCGCGACGACATTGCCGAAGCGCAGTTCGGCGATCGTCGCGAGTTCGGCGCGGATATTGCCGTTCGCGGTGCGCATCGCGACGGCCTGGGGGAATTGTCGTTCGGGCACTTCGGACTCGACGGCGGTGCGCGGGGAGATGGCGGTGAGCGTGGCACCGGTATCGACGAGAAAGCGCTGCTCCACGCCGTTGACCTTCGCCTCGATCCAGAAGTGGCCGTCGCCGCCCATCGGCACGCGGGTTTCGCTGCCCTCGACGCGCTGTGCGGGCATATCGAGCTGAGGCAGCGCGAAATCGTGCCCGCTGGTAAAGCGCGTGACTTGCGCGATCGTCAGGAGGAGCGCGGCGAGCAGGCCGAGGTTGCCGACGCCCCGGATGAAACCGCCGGCAAGCGGCGCCGGCCGGCGGATCATGCCGCCCAGCGTCGTCAGGAAGATCGCGCCGATGGCGAGTGCCAGCAGCGGTTGCGATCGAAGGAAATCAAACAGTTCGGTTACGTCCATCACTGTGCGTCCTAGCACGCAAATGCTTACGGCAGGCTGACCGGTTTCATCCGTCGATCGCCTCGTCCAGCAATCGCTCGACCCGCGCTCGATCGGGGAAGCCCTCGGCGATCCAGCGATCCTCGACCGTGCGCAGGATGCGGGCGACATCGGGTCCGGACGCGATGCCACGCGCCACGATCTCGCCGCCGCGCAGCGGGAGTGCCGGCGCCTCCCAGCCTGCGAGCGGAGCGATGTCGGCGCCGCCGATCAGCAACCGGTCGCACGCGGCCTCGCGGCCCAGCCGGTAGGCAAGCGGACGCGCTTCGCCGGGGGTCTCGCTGCGGTCCGCGGCCGTCATAAGCCGCTTCTTCTGTGCGCCGGAAAGCCGGAAGCGCGCGGCGACTAGGCCCGCCAGAGTGCGATCTGCGGGCAGGAGCGCCGCCAGTCTGCGGATCGCGTCCGGCCCGACCGATTGTCGGCGCTCCTGCTCTACGAGCCGTTCCAGCCCTTCGGGATCGGCTTCCGGCAGGATCACTTCCAGCACGCCCAGTTCGGCCATGCGCCGCACCGTCGGCGCCGGGTCGGACAAGCCCAGAAGGTTGAGAGTCTCCATCCCGACCCGCTCGCGCGACAGACCTTTGAGCGTGGCGGACAACGTTGCGCAGGCCTGCTCGGAGGCCTCGTCGGCGGGGCGCGATCCGAACCGCGCCTGAAAGCGGAAGTAGCGCAGGATGCGCAGATGATCCTCGCGGATCCGCTCCTCGGGATCGCCGATGAAACGCACGCGCCGCGCCGCCAAATCGTCCAGCCCGCCGAACCAGTCGAACACGTCGCGCGTTTCGGGGTCGGCATAGAGCGCGTTGATCGTGAAATCGCGCCGCGCCGCATCTTCGCGCCAGTCATCGGCGAAGGCGACCACCGCGTGGCGTCCGTCGCTCGCGACGTCGTGGCGAAGCGTCGTCACTTCCACGGGCCCTCCGTCCAGGACTGCGGTCACCGTGCCATGCGCGATCCCGGTCGGAATGCAGCGGATGTCCGCGGCAGAAAGACGCTGCATCACCACGTCGGGGCGCAACACCGTCGCCATGTCGATGTCCTTGACCGGCAGCCCCAGCAGCGTGTCGCGCACGGCGCCGCCGACGTAGCGCGCGTTGCCGGCACCCATGGCTGCGACCAGAGCGCGCAGATCCTCACGCCCGGTCCAAGCGGCCTCGGGCAGTCGCTCAGTCATGCCAGCGCAGCCGTCCGGCAAGATTGTGGAGAATGGCGCCCGTCACCCCCCAGATCTGATGGCCTTGCCAATCGACTTGGACGAATTCGTGCTGGCGGCCCCTGATGCCGATTGTTTTCATTTGCTGGTTCGCCGGATCGAGGACGAAGTCGGCGGGCGCTTCGAACCACTGCGCGACTTCGGCGGGATTGGGACGAATTTCGAGGTCTGGCGGCACCACGCCGATCACCGGAGTGATTTCGTAGCCCGACCCCGTCCGATAGCGATCGCTGGTCCCGATCACGCGGACGCGTTCGGGCTCGATCCCCAGCTCTTCCCAAGCTTCCCGGAGGGCCGCCTCGATCGCGTCTTCGCCGGGATCGATGCGACCGCCGGGGAAAGCGATCTGGCCGGGGTGCGCGCGCATGGTGGCCGGGCGATGCAGAAACAGCATGCCGGGGCGCTCGCGCTCGACCAGCGCGACGAGCACAGCCGCGGGAATGAAGGCCTCGATCTCGTCGATGCGCGGATCGCTCCAGAGTCCGGGTGGCGCGGCGGCGTGGCCTTGGGCGTGCAACCGGGAAACGCGCTCGAACAGCGCGCTCATGCCGGAACGAGCGAGAACGTCTTGCCCTGGCTGGAGACCGAGCGGCCATCGCCGGCGATTGCGATCTCGGCGAGCTGGGCCCAGGTGCTGCGGTTGAGCCGCGCCTCGGTGCCGTGCCGCACGGCCAGATACATGGCCGGCGTTTCGGCATCACCCGCGGCGCGCAGCGGATGCTCGGGCCCGGCAATCACGAGATCGTCGGTATTGAGCCGGAAGGCGAGGGCGCCGCCTTCCTCGCGGACGTCGGTGGCGATGAAGGCGGCATCCTCGACTTCGATCGACAAGCGCTGCACCGGCGTGACGAGCCAGTGTTGACCCTCGGCATCGCGCATCAGCAACGAAGCGAAGGCGCGCACCATCGCGGGGCGCCGCACTTCGCTGCCCTGGTGGTACCAGCGGCCGTCGGCAGCGATCCGCATTTCGCTGTCGCCTTCGTGCGCGGGGCGCCAGGTCTCGAGCGGCGGCAAGTCACGTGCAGCGACGAGTTCGGCGATTTCGGCCAGCGAAAGTCCGGAAAGTTCGGGAGGCGGCTCATAGGGCATCTCCGGTCGATGCCAGATCGGCTCAGCGGAGCCAAGGGCCCAGGCGGCCCTCTTTGGGCAGAACCGCGGGGTTGTCGCACCGCACCAGCAAGCGCGACGGGTCCCACGGGCCGGGAAGCGTCCAGTCCGCGGTCGCCTCGGCCGAGAAGCCCCAGTTCTTGCCGTAATATTCCGCATCGCCGATCAGCACTTGCGGCAAGGGCGCGGCCGCATTGATCCCGCCCAGCGTCGCTGCCATCAGCGCCTTACCGTAGCCCTGCTGCTGAAGCTCAGGCAGCACCGCGACCGGCCCGACCATGATCATCGGATGCGCGCGGCCGTCCGTATCGGTCAGCGCGACCGGCCAGCACTGGATCGTCCCCACCATCATGTCGCTCTCGTCGAGCGCGGCGAAGCTCAGCGCGGGCAGCCAGTCCATACCCTCGCGGACCTTGTAGGCGGTGCGGCGCTTGCGTTCCGGTTCGAAGGCGCGATCGAGTAGATTTTCGACCAGCGCCGGATCGACGTTGTCGAGAGGAATGATCGCGGCACGCGCGTCCTGGGCAGCGGAGACAGTCATGGCTGCGGGCCGATAGGCGCTGCGAGCAGGCTTGTCGATGCTATTACGGCCGGTTCGGCACCAGCTTCAGCAACCGGCTCGCGCCGCTTTCCTTGCCGTCCTCAAGCAGCCAGATTGCCCCATCGGGTCCTTGCTCGATCTCGCGGATCCGATGTTCGGTCGGGTAGCGGGCAACCTCGCGCGCACTGGTTCCGTCGATCGCGACCCGCACGATGCCGGCGGGCTTCATGGCCGCGATCACGGCTTCGCCTCGCCATTCGGCGAAATCGTCGCCCGAATAGAAGATGAAGTCCCCCGGCGCGATGACCGGATCCCAACTGATCGCCGGGGCCGCGAGATCGGGGCGCGTCGAATGATCCGCGATCGGTTCGCCGTCATAGTGGACGCCGTTGGATACGAGCGGCCAGCCATAATTCTTGCCCGGCTCGACGAGGTTCAATTCATCGCCGCCGCGCGGGCCGTGCTCCAGATCCCACAGCCGACCGGTCTCGTCGAATGCCAGACCCAGGATGTTGCGGTGGCCGTAGGACCAGATCTGATCGGTCGGAGATGGCTTGCCCGCCATCGGATTGCCCTGGGCCGGATTGCCGTCGAGATCGAGCCGCACGATCGTGCCGAGCGTGTTCGAAGTGTCCTGCGCCGGCTGCATCTTCTGTCGCTCGCCAGACGCAATGAACAAGTATTGGCCATCCGGCGAGAACGCGATCCGGTGCGAATAGTGGCCGCGACCCGTCACCTTGGGCTGCTGGCGCCAGATCACTTTCAGGTCCTCAAGAGCGCAGGCATCCCCGGTCTTGCAGACGAGGTTCGCGCGCCCGACGGCCGCGCCGCGAGTGTCGCCGTTGCCCGCTTCGGCCCAGCTCAGGTATACCGTCCGGCCCTCGGCTAGCGAACCCGGCGTCGGCCCGAAGACGATATCGCCAAGCCCACCCTGGCCGCCATAATCGACCTTGGGAGCGCCGCTGACTTGTCCGATCGTTCCGTCCGGCCGGCGGAAGCGGATCGTCCCCTTCTTCTCGGTGATGAACATCGTCCCCGTCGCATCGTCGAAATCCATCGCCCAGGGTTCGTCGAACTGCGCGACGACTTCGGTGCGGAAGGGTTCGTCCGAGGCCATCGCGGGGCTGTTTTCCCCGGGTGCGGCCTGACTGCAACTTGCGATCATGAGGCCGAGAGGGGATACGAAGGAGAGCAAACGCAAGTATGTCATGACCCTTTTAACGCAGATCAAGCACGGAAGTGCCAGAGGCCTCATTGTCGGGGTTGACGAAGCCGGGCGCGGACCGCTCGCGGGTCCCGTGGTCGCGGCCGCGGTCGCATTGTGCAAGCCGCGGCCGGTCGGCCTCGACGATTCCAAGAAACTCAGCCGTGAACGGCGGGCGGTGCTGGAAGCGGCGATCAAGCGGCGGTGCCAGTGGGCCGTCGGCGTGGTCGACGTGGCCGATATCGACCGGCTCAACATCTTCGGCGCGACGATGCTGGCGATGAGCCTGGCGGTGCAGGGCCTGTGCGAGAAGCTGGGCGAAGATCCGTGCGAGGTTCGCGTCGATGGCAACCTGACCCCGGCGGGGCGGCGACCCGAGTGGCGCTGGCAGGCGCGCGCGATCGTCGGCGGGGATGGGATCGAACCGTGCATCTCGGCGGCCTCGATCATCGCCAAGGAGCATCGCGACCGTGTGATGCGTGACCTGGCCCTGGAGCACCCGCAATTCGGGTGGGAGCGTAATGCCGGGTACGGAACGCCCGAACATGTCGCCGCCTTGCGGCACCATGGGCCGACCATTCATCACCGGCGCAGCTTCGCTCCGGTCGCACAACTGGAAATGGCGTTGTGACGGGCTTACCGACCGGCCCTGCAGCCGTGCCAGCGCGCCTTGCTGATCGCGGAGGATACCGCCCCTAACGAGCGATCCCGATCGGGTGCCGGGCTAACCAGCGCTCCCCCGGTCGTCGTTCATCGCCAGGCCTGCGCGCGCATCGTGGCGAGCATGGCGTTGCCCATCATCACTATGAAATCCAATCCCTCCGGCGCGCCGGGCGGGGGTGGGCGAGTGGCGGATTCGTGCCATTCCTCGGCGGAATTGACTTTGGGATAGGCGACGTCGGGAACGTCGACGCCGAGAAATTCGCAGAGCGGCTCCCACCCCGATCCCACCGGCAGCACGAGCAGCTGATCGCTGGGCACGGTGGCGATGATCTCCGCCTCGCGCGCTTCGAACCAGGCGATCGCCGCTGCCTTGTCCTTGAGGATGTCGCGGGGCTGCGGGCCGATGTGCCGGGTCAGGATGTTTTTCAGCGGGTTCTCGGGCATCGCCGCGAAATTGTCATCGTTGTAAATCGTCGACGTCACCGAAGCGTACCAGCTTTCGGCCGAGCGCGTGGTCAGAACGACCTTGGCTTCGGGATAATACGCATGAAGTTCGCGCCAGAAGTCACTGGAGGGATGGTCGCAGGACGAGACGAAACCTTCGAAAATCGCATCCCAATCCGGATGGCCGTCCACGGCATCGAGCCATAGCGGCAATTGGCGATGAATATCGGCGAACATTTCCGTCATGTGGAGGCAGGGCCCGAAGCCGAGATATTCGATCGCTATCTTCAACGACATCGTCCCGGTACGCCCCAGGCCCGCCCCGATGATTTTCAGTGCCAAGATTCAGCCTCCTCTTCGCGGATGGTGAACGTCATTAATGCGATTACGAGTGTCGCATAAAAACAAAATTCGCAGCGAGTCCTGTGGGACACACCCTCCACATGTTGCGGCGCAAGAGAAGGAAGACCACACGATGATGTGGTCCTGACTCGCTCATCGCGATCTGTTTACGGCATTTTCACCATAAAATGGCAGTAATTCCGGCGAGTCGCAGCTTGACGAGGAGTCCGCGAGGACTCACCCTGCGGTGATTGGGGGCAACTCGGAGCGGGTAGTGGTGGAAACGATATTGCAGCATCGCCCGAAGGTGCTCGAGCGAACGCGCGAGCTTCCGGTCGGGCAGATCCTCGATGGCGACTGCATCGCGGCGATGCGCACGATCCCCGATGCCTCGATCGACATGGTCTTCGCGGATCCGCCGTACAATCTGCAACTCGGCGGCGACCTCGCGCGTCCCGATGGCAGCCACGTCGATGCGGTGACCGATGATTGGGACAAGTTCGATAGCTTCGCCGCTTACGACGCTTTCACCAAGGCGTGGCTCGCCGAAGCGCGCCGAGTGCTGAAGCCCAATGGATCGCTCTGGGTGATCGGCAGCTATCATAACATTTTCCGCGTCGGCGCGACCTTGCAGGACCTCGGCTTCTGGATCCTCAACGACATCGTCTGGCGCAAGGCCAACCCGATGCCGAACTTCAAGGGGACGCGCTTCACCAATGCGCACGAGACGCTGATCTGGGCCTCGATGGGCGAAAAGGCGCGCTACACCTTCAATTACCGCGCGATGAAAACGCTCAACGACGAGTTGCAGATGCGCTCGGACTGGGTGCTGCCGATCTGCGCGGGGCAGGAACGGCTGCGCAAGGATGGCGCCAAGGTGCACCCGACGCAAAAGCCCGAGGCCCTGCTTTACCGAGTGATGCTGGCGACGACGCAGAAGGGCGACGTCGTGCTCGATCCCTTTTTCGGGACGGGGACGACCGGCGCCGTGGCGCGCCGCCTCGGCCGGCAATGGATCGGCTGCGAGCGCGAGCCCGCCTATCGCGACGCCGCGCGCGAGCGGATCGAACTGGCGCTACCGCTCGACGAAAGCGCGCTGACCACCATGCAGAGCAAGCGCAGCGCGCCCAAGGTGGCGTTCGGCGTGCTGGTCGAAACGGGATGGATCAAGCCCGGCACGGAACTGACCGATCGCAAGGGCCGCTACCGGGCAACCGTGCGCGCCGACGGTTCGCTCACCGCCGAAACGCATGAGGGCTCGATCCACGGCGTCGGGGCGAAAGTGCAGGGCGCCACTGCCTGTAATGGCTGGACCTTCTGGCACACCGAGCACGAAGGCGAGACCAAACCGATCGATGCGCTGCGCCAGCTTTACCTGCTGTCGACCGAACCCTGATCCGAATGTAAATCCACCCCATGACACGCAGGGTCTACATCCGGCCGATCGCTTTTGCCGACAGCCCGCAAAGCGAGGACGGCACTGCGATCCGGCTTGGCGGCGCTATGGTCTGGGCGAGCCGGTTCGCGCTGATCGTGCGCGAGGGCGGGCGTATCGTTTCGCGAGACAGGTTTGGGGCTGACGCTATCGCCGGCGGCCTCGATGCGCTCCCCGATGACCTTGCCGAAGACGCAGCAGCACAGTGGTCGGACCTGGGTAAGGCCCACGCCCCACTGACTTGCGGGGATCGCGTCATCCGCCTCGACCAGCCGCAGATCATGGGCATTCTCAACGTCACGCCCGACAGCTTTTCCGACGGCGGCGACTTTCTCGACCGGCCCGAAGTGGCGCGCGATCACGCGGCCGCCATGCTCGAGGCAGGTGCGGCGATCATCGACGTCGGCGGCGAATCGACGCGCCCGGGCGCAGCGGGGGTTTGGGAAGGCGACGAGATCAAACGCGTCATTCCCCTGGTCGAGCAGCTTGCCGCGATGGGCGCCGCCATCAGCATCGACACTCGGAGGCCGGCGGTGATGGAAGCGGCGCTCGCGGCGGGCGCGCACGTTTTCAATGATGTTTCGGCCTTGCGCTACGATCCGCGCAGCCTCGATTTCGCGGCGCGATCGGGCGTTCCGGTCGTGCTGATGCACGCGCCGGGCGAAGGCGACGCCCTGCATGATGGACCGGGCTACGGCGATGTCGTGCTCGATGTGTTCGACTGGCTGCGCGAGCGGCGCGATGCCGCGGTGGCGGCAGGAATTGTCCGCGAACGGATCGTACTCGATCCCGGGATCGGCTTTGGCAAATCGCTCGCGGACAATCTCGCGCTGATGAACGCGCTGCCGCTATTCCATGCCCTGGGGCAGCCGCTGCTCGTCGGATCGAGCCGCAAGCGGTTTATCGGTGCCCTCGCCAATGAAGCGCCCGCGCACCGCCGCCTCGGCGGATCGCTGATGCTGGTGGTCAAGGCGCTGGAAGCCGGCGTACACCTGTTGCGCGTTCACGATGTGCCGGAAACGGTGCAAGCGGTGAAAGTCTGGCGGGGTTTGCGCGATGCTGCGCTGACGGACTTTACGCAACTGGCGGACTGAAAGACGCAGCGCTTTCGCCCAGCGGATCAGGCGGCGTTGTCGATCCCGAGTTCCGAGAGCTTGCGATACAGCGTCGAACGGCCAATCCCGAGCCTGCGCGCCACTTCGGTCATGCGGCCACGATAGAGGCCGATCGCAAGGCGGATGACATCGGCCTCGATCTCTTCGAGCGGGCGTAGATTGCCGTCCGCCGTGTAGAGCATGACCCCGTGGTTGGCCTGATGCGCTGTGGATGAAGCTGTGGACTGGTCTGTGCCCAGAATGTCGAGAAGCTGTGGAAAGTCGTCCGCGGTGAGCGCATCGCCGTCGCAGAAGACCGCCGCCCGGAACAGCACCGCCTGCAGCTGGCGCACGTTTCCGGGCCAGTCGTACGCAGTCAGCAGCGAGAGCGCGCCGTCGGTGATACCCAGTTCGCGCAGCCCTGGCTGTTCGCCGATGCGAGCGAGGAAGAAGCGGGCAAGCGCGGCGATGTCGCCGTGGCGTTCGCGCAGCGGCGGCAGCTGGACGCAGACGCTCGACAGCGCTTCCTGAAGCTCCGGCATGAATACGCCGCCATCCACCAGTTCGCGCAAGGGCAGGTTGCTGGCCACGATCAGCCGGACGTCCACCCGGAAGCTGTGACTCGCACCGATCGGGCGGACCCCGCCTTTTTGCAGCGCTTCGAGCAGGCGCACTTGCACGGATTCGGGCAGTCGATCGATTTCGTCGATCGCGAGCGTGGCGCCGTCGCAGTGTTGAATCGCACCGATCTGTCGATCGAACGCGCCGGCGAAGGCGCCTTTCTCGTGTCCAAACAGCACCGATTCGATCGAATTGGCCGGCAGACCGGCGATATTGACGATGCGCAGCGGCATCTTCGCGCGCGGGCTGGCCGCATGCATCGCTCGCACCAGCATTTCCTTGCCGGTGCCGCTTTCGCCCTCGATCAGGATCGGCCCGTGCCCGCGTGCCGCCTTGGCCGCGACGGCCAGCGCCTTGCGGAACGTCGGCGCGGCGCCGATCATCGATTCGAAATCGGGGTTGGACAGCAGCTTTTCGGTCAGTGGCGCGAGTTCGTCACGCGGTGTTTCGCGGGTGGTCGCAGCGCGCAGGGCCTGCATCAAACGATCGGGCGCGACCGGCTTGACGAGATAATCGCTCGCGCCCGCGCGCATCGCCTCGACTGCCAGCAGCGGAGACGTGCTCGACGTGAGCATCAGGATCGGCAAGGCGGGGCGCCGCGACTTCAGCTCGGCGATCAGTTCGCAGGCACCGTCACCGGGCACCCATTGGTCGAGGATGATCGCCGATAGCTGCATGCCCTGGCGCGTGCCGAGTTGCGCGATTGCGGTTTCGGCATCGCGCGCCACAATCGTGCGCCAGCCTTCGCGTGAAGCAAGCGCGGTGATGAGCCGCGATTGCGCCGGCTCATCATCGATGAGCATGAGCAGACGATTGTCCGTATCCGCCATGGCGCGCCAGCGGTCCCCCGGTTCACATAAACTACGAGGAAACCTCTTAGAGGTGCCAGGTAAAGGCCAGATTAAGGCTAAAGCCTTGAGCGAGGCGAAACTGGCGGCTAAAGGCTCCGGCTGAGATCCTATACAGCGGGGGACATTTTGATGGCTGAAGGTCAAGACATGAAGGCGGCAACTTCCACGTACAGCGGCTTTCTCGTCATGTTGAAGTGGGGAACGATCCTCAGCGTGATCGTGGCAGCGATCGTCGTTCTCCTGATCGCGTCTTGATCGGCACATGAGCACGCCTCGCCGGATCGCGGTATTGACGGAACGCGCTCCGGGAGAAACGCGCGTTTCGGCGACACCCGAGACGGTCAAGAAATTGACCGCGCTTGGCGCCCAGCTCGCCGTCGAATCGGGAGCGGGCGTCTCCGCCTCGATCTCGGACGAGGACTACGCTTCGGCCGGAGCCAGCGTTGCCGACGTGGCGCAGACGGTCGCGGGTGCGGATATCGTGCTGGGCGTCCAGGCTCCCGATCCGGCGCTGCTGGCGGGCGTCAATTCCGGAGCCTGGATCGTCGCCGGGCTTGACCCGTTCGGCAAGCGCGAGCGCATCGATGCCTATGCGTCTGCCGGGCTGGAGGCGCTAGCGATGGAGTTCATGCCGCGCATCACCCGCGCGCAGTCGATGGACATTCTCTCCTCGCAGTCGAACCTTGCCGGCTACAAGGCGGTGCTGGCCGCTGCCGACACGTATGGCCGTGCCTTCCCGATGATGATGACGGCGGCGGGGACGATCAGCGCCACCAAGGCCTTCGTCATGGGCGTGGGCGTTGCCGGCCTGCAAGCGATCGCGACCGCGCGCCGCCTGGGTGCGCAAGTTTCCGCGACGGACGTGCGCTCGGCGACGAAGGAGCAGATCCTCTCGCTCGGGGCCAAGCCGATCTTCGTCGAGAGCGTCGCCGGTATCGAGGGTGAGGGCTCTGGCGGGTACGCCACCGAAATGGGCGAGGAATATCAGAAGGCACAGGCCGAACTGGTCTCCAGCCATATCGCCAAACAGGACATCGTCATCACTACGGCGTTGATCCCCGGTCGCCCCGCGCCGCGCCTGGTGACCGATGCGCAGATCGCGACGATGAAAGCCGGCAGCGTGATTTTCGATCTCGCCGCGCCGCAAGGTGGCAATGTCGAGGGCACCGTCGCCGATCAAGTGGTCGAGCGCCATGGCGTGAAGATCATCGGCTATTCGAACACGCCGGCACACCTTCCTGCCGACGCCTCGGCCCTGTTCGCACGCAACCTGTTCAACTTTTTGTCCGCTTTCTGGGACAAGGAGGCGGGTGGACCCGTGCTGGACGAGGAAATCGGCGATGCCATCCGCCTCACCAAGGGCGGCAAAATCGTCAACGCGCGACTGCTGGACTGAAGCGAGGTCAGGATTTCATGAACTTCATCGCAATCCTTTCGATCTTCGTGATGGCCTGCTTCGTGGGCTATTACGTCGTTTGGTCGGTCACGCCGGCGCTGCACACTCCGCTGATGGCGGTGACCAACGCGATCTCCTCAGTGATCATCGTCGGTGCCCTGATCGCCGCGGCGGCGAGCGAAAGCCCGACGGCGCGCTGGCTCGGCCTGGTGGGTATCGTGCTCGCCAGTATCAACATCTTCGGCGGCTTCGCCGTCACCGAGCGCATGCTCGCGATGTACAAGAAGAAGGAGCGCAAATAGTGGCGCTCCTCGCCCCCGAGACCATGCCCGAGCCGGCGCTCGCGGTTCCAGTGATCCACGAGGTCAACCCATGGGTGGCGCTGGCCTATCTGGTTGCCGGCGTGTTCTTCATCCTGGCGTTGCGGGGCTTGTCCTCGCCTTCGACATCGCGCCAGGGCAACCGCTTCGGCATGGCCGGTATGGCGATTGCGGTGTTCACCACGATGCTGCTCAAGGCGCCGGTACCGGAAGGCCAGTTCCTGCCCGAACCGACCGCCGCTGACCTGGCGACGCTGGTTCAGATCCTGATCGCGATCGCGATCGGCGGCGGCATCGGCTTCGTGGTCGCGCGCCGCATCCAGATGACGGCGATGCCGCAGCTGGTCGCCGCATTTCACAGCCTCGTCGGCCTTGCCGCAGTACTGGTGGGACTCGCCGCCTGGCTCAATCCGGGTGCGTTCGACATTGTCGATACCGCCGGTCAGATCCTGGTCACCAGCCGGATCGAGATGGCGCTGGGCATCGCGATCGGCGCGATCACCTTTTCCGGTTCGGTCATCGCCTTCCTCAAGCTCAACGGCAGCATGTCGGGCTCGCCGATCATGCTCCCGGGACGTCACGTCATCAATCTCGGCGTGCTGGCCGCGATCATCGTTCTGGTCGCGGCTTATGCGCTGAGCGGTGCGGGCGGGCCGGGCGAGGGGCTGCTGATCGTCTGGATCACGCTGCTCGCCTTCATTATCGGCTTCCTGCTGATCATCCCGATCGGCGGGGCGGACATGCCGGTCGTGGTCTCGATGCTCAACTCGTACTCGGGCTGGGCCGCGGCGGCGATGGGCTTCACGCTGCACAACACCGCGATGATCATCACCGGCGCGCTCGTCGGCGCATCGGGTGCGATCCTGTCGTACATCATGTGCCGGGCGATGAATCGCTCGTTCATCTCGGTGATCGCCGGCGGCTTCGGTGCCGATGCGGGCGACGCGGGTCCCGGCGTCGCCAAGACCGACCGTCCCTGGAAGCGCGGTTCGGCCGAGGATGCGGCATATCTGATGAAGGAAGCCGAAACGGTCATCATCATCCCGGGCTACGGCATGGCGGTGGCGCAGGCCCAGCACGTGCTGCGCGAGATGGGCGATCAGCTCAAGGAGCACGGCGTCAGCGTCAAATACGCGATCCATCCGGTCGCGGGGCGCATGCCGGGGCACATGAACGTGCTCCTCGCCGAAGCGAACGTGCCTTATGACGAGGTCTTCGAGCTCGAGGACATCAACTCGGAATTCGCGCAGGCCGACGTCGCGTTCATCATCGGCGCCAACGACGTCGTCAATCCTGCCGCGAAGACCGACAAGTCCTCGCCGATCTACGGGATGCCTGTGTTCGACGTGGACAAGGCCAAGCAGGTCTTCTTCATCAAGCGCTCGATGGGCGGTGTGGGCTATGCCGGCGTCGACAACGATGTCTTCTACATGGACCAGACGATGATGCTGCTGTCCGATGCCAAGAAGATGGTCGAGGAAATCAACAAGGCGCTGGCTGACTGATGCGGCCCAGCAGGGCGCTGGTGCCGCTGCTTCTGGCGGCGGCGGCCCTGTCGGGCTGCATTTCCGCAATCGCCGAAAGCCGAGTGCGCGGCGCGCTGGTCGAAGCCGGCTTGTCGGATCGTCATGCCGATTGCATGGCCGGGCGGATGGTCGATCGGCTGTCGATCGGCCAGCTGCGCAAGCTGGAGGCGCTTCGGGGCGAACGGCGAACACTGGCGGACTACCTCGTCATCGTCCGGAAAATCGGCGATCCCGAGCTTATCGGGGTAACCGCCAGTTCGGCCGCCTTGTGCGGTAGTGGCCTCGTCCGCTAGGCGGTTTCAGACAACCCACGAGGAGAAGCGGATCTTGCGCAAGATCGGCCTTATCGGCGGCCTGAGCTGGTATTCGACCCGAACCTATTACGAGCACATCCAGCGCGGCATTCAGGCCCGCGCGGGGCTGACGGCGAGTGCGCCCTTGCTGATCGAGAGCCTCGATGCCTCGAGTCTGATGCGGCTTTCCAGCGCGCAGGACTGGGAGCGCGCGGCGGCGACATTGTCGGACAGTGCCAAACGTCTCGAGGACGGGGGCGCGACCGCGATCCTGATCGGCGCCAATTCGATGCACAAAGTGTACGACCAGGTCGCCGACGCGGTTTCGGTGCCAATGCTGCACATCGCGGAATGCGTGGCCGATGCGATGGTCGCGCAGGAAATGCAGCATGCGGCGCTGATCGGCACACGCAACGTCATGCTCGATACGTTCTATCGTCAAAAGCTGATCGCGCGCGACATCGAACTGCTGCCGCCCAACCTCGCGCGGGTCGAGACGCTCGACCGGATCATTTACGAGGAGCTCATGTTCGGCAAGGCGACCCGCCAGTCCGAGCGCGAGTTGCGATCGATCATCACCGTGCTCCAGCAGGAGGGCGCCAAGGCCGTCGTGTTGGGGTGCACGGAGCTCGAAATGATCGTCGATGTCGATGCCAACGTCTTGCCGATCTTCGATTGCACGCGCATCCATGCCGATGCCGCGGTCGACTGGATTCTGGGGGCCGACTGACTTGCCACTTGTCCCCTACGCCTCGGACCCAGCGCGCTCGCGCGGCCGCGAATTCGCGATCGAGAATACTTTCGCGCGCGGACCGCGCACGGCTTATCAGCGCGACCGCGATCGCATCATCCATTCGATCGCCTTCCGCCGGCTGCGCTACAAGACTCAGGTCTTCGTCGCGCCCGACGGCGACCATTACCGCGTCCGCTTGACCCACAGCCTCGAAGTCGCGCAAATCGCGCGGGTTATTGCGCGCGTCCTCGGGCTGGATGAAGACCTGACCGAAGCGTTGGCGCTGGCGCATGACATCGGCCACGCGCCGTTCGGCCACGCGGGCGAGGACGCGCTGAATGCCGCGCTCACCGGCCGCGGCGGGTTCGATCACAACGCCCATGCGCTACGCGTGCTCATGCGTTTCGAATCGCCGTATTGCGAGCATGACGGGCTCAACCTCACCTGGGAAACGCTGGAAGGCCTGGCCAAGCACAATGGCCCCGTCGCCGAGCCGAACTGGTCGCTGGGCGAACTGAACACCGAATTTCCACTGGAGCTCGGGACGTGGCCTTCGCTCGAAGCGCAAGTGGCGTCGCTTTCGGACGACATCGCTTACGACAACCACGACATCGACGATGGCTTGCGCGCCGGCATCCTCGATCTGGACGAAGTGCTCGCGCACCCCTTCGTCGCGGATCACTGGGCCGAAGTCGAAGCGCGTTATCCCGATGCCCCGCTCGATCGCCAGCTTGCCGAACTCGTCCGCAGCCAGATCGGCCACATGGTCAATGACTTGCTGGCCGAAACTCGGGTCCGTCTTAAGGGCATCGCGTCGGTGGACGAAGTTCGCGCTGCCGGGCGTGCGACGGTGGCATTTTCGCCCGCGCTCGAATCGTCGGAACGTCAGTTCAAGCGCTTCATGTACGAGAAGCTCTACCACCACCCGTTGCAGCTGGAGACGGCCCGACGCGCCCGCGCGCTGGTGGCGGAGCTCTATTCGGCTTACTCCCAAGAGCCAGTGCTGATGGACGAGGAATGGATCGGCACGATGCCGCGCCACGAGCCCGATCGTTCGCGGCACATCGCCGGCTACATCGCCGGGATGACTGACCGGTTCGCCATCAATTGTCACGAACAGATCTACGGCGTCTCGCACGAAGATCTGGGTCATGTCTGAACCGATCCCTGCTTCGTTCTTGCGGTGACGATGCAGACCGTCCGGAGCATTTGGGTCGTCGGCGCGACTGTACCAAGGGCCATGCTGCGCCGCAGCAGTTGACTTGGGTTTGAGGCTCGCCCATCGTTAAACGATCGCTGACAGCGCGGGAGAGACTTTCCGATTCGGTGCAAGCCGAGGCGGAAGGCGCCGAAGGAGCAACCGCCCCGGAATCTCTCAGGCAGAAGGACCGCGCACCGTCTATAGCGACACTCTGGAAAGTGTCCTGCCGCAAGGCCGGGCCGCCGACGGTGTAACCCGCGCGGGCAACCGCTGGGGAAAGCTCTCAGGCTTCCGTGACAGAGGGGGCACCTGACTGGTGTGCCAATCCTGTGCGGAGCCGTGCCTTGAGTGAATCGCTTTCGAACGACAACGGTTTCAGCGAAGAGCCGCAGGAGCCTGCGCTGCTGCCGCTCGATGCATGGCACCGCGCCCGCGGCGCTCGCATGGTCGAATTCGCCGGCTACATGATGCCCGTTCAATATACCGGGGAGGGCGGCGGGATCATCGCCGAGCACTTGTGGACGCGCGAGCAGGCCGGCCTGTTCGATGTCAGCCACATGGGCCAGCTCGAATTTTCGGGCGAGGGCGTGGCAGCGGCGCTCGAAACGCTGCTCCCCGGCGAGATCTCGGCGCTCAAACCCGGCCGCCAGCGCTATTCGCTTCTGCTCGATGACAACGGCGGCATCCTCGACGATCTGATGATCGCGAACCGGGACGGCGACTACTACATGGTCGTGAACGGCGCGACCAAGTGGGACGATATCGGCCATTTGCGCGAGCATCTGCCCGACGAAATCACCATGAACCATCTCGACGAGCACGCGCTGCTGGCGCTGCAAGGCCCGAAGGCGGCGGAGGCTTTCGCGCGGCTCGACGTGCGACCTGAGTCTTCCGACACCCCTGCCTTGCTCGATCTCAAGTTCATGCAGGCTGGCGCCTATCTCTGGAACGATAAGCCGCTGGGCATCAGCCGCTCCGGCTACACTGGCGAGGACGGCTTCGAGATTTCGGTCCGCAGCGAGGACGTCGTCGCGTTGGCCGATGCACTCGCGGCGCTGCCCGAAGTCCGCCCGATCGGCCTCGGCGCTCGCGATTCGCTGCGGCTCGAGGCGGGGCTGCCGCTGTACGGACACGAGCTTTCGCCCGAGACGGACCCGGTCGCCGCCGACCTCGGCTTCGCGATTTCGAAGCGGCGGCGCGCCGAAGGTGGCTTCATGGGGGCCGACAAAGTCCTGGCGCTGCTGGCGGAAGGTGCGCCGCGCAAGCGGGTCGGCCTCGCGCTCGAAGGCCGCATGGCCGCGCGCGAAGGTGCCACCGTCCATCTCGGCGCCCGGATGATCGGCACGGTCACGTCCGGCGGCTTCTCGCCGAGCCTGCAGCACCCGATCGCCATGGCGTACGTCGATGCCGACCTTGCCACGGACGGCACCGCGCTGGAAATCGAGATGCGCGGCAAACGCCTGCCCGCCCGCGTCGTGTCCATGCCCTTTGTCCCCCACCGCTACTATCGTTGAGGAGCCAGCCATGCCCCGCTACTTTACCGAGGACCACGAATGGATCGACGTCGAAGGTGACGTCGGAACCGTCGGCATTACCGATTATGCGCAGAGCCAGCTTGGCGATATCACTTACGTCGAACTTCCCAGCGAGGGCACCGACGTCACCAAGGGAGACTCCGTTTCCGTGGTGGATTCGGTCAAGGCGGCATCCGACGTCTACACCCCCGTCAGTGGCAGTGTGACCGCCGCCAACGCCGCGCTCGCGGACGAGCCCGAACTGGTCAATACCGATGCGGAAGAGACGGGCTGGCTGTACCGCATCGCGATTTCGGACAGCTCCGAGCTCGAACCGCTGATGGATCGCAAGGCTTACGACGCCTACGTCGCGGGGCTCTGACCGGATGCGTTACCTGCCCCTGACCGACCCCGACCGGACCGCGATGCTGGATGTCATCGGGGTCGGCTCGGTCGACGATCTCTTCGTCGACGTTCCCGAGGAGGCGCGGCTTTCCGGCCCGATCGAGGGCTTGCCGATGCACGCCAGCGAGATGGCGGTCGAACGGCACATGGCGCGGCTCGCGGCCAAGAACCTCAGCGCGGGAAACGCGCCGTTCTTCCTGGGGGCAGGGGCCTATCGGCACCATATCCCTGCCAGCGTCGACCATCTGATTCAGCGCGGCGAATTCCTTACCGCCTATACGCCCTATCAGCCGGAAATCGCGCAAGGCACGCTGCAAGTGCTGTTCGAGTTCCAGACGCAAGTCGCGCGGTTGTTCGGCACCGATGTCGCCAATGCGTCGATGTACGATGGATCGACCGCGTGCTGGGAAGCGATCGTCATGGCGGGCCGGATCACGCGCAAGCGTCGCGTCGTGCTCTCCGACGGTCTGCACCCGCACTACGCCGAAGTCGTGCGCACGATGGCGAAGTTCACGCGCGACGAGATCGCCTCCTCGGCGCCGAAGCTTGAGGCGACGACCGACGACGCGGCCATCTGCGATGCGATCGACGATGCGACCTCATGCGTCGTCGTCCAGTATCCCGATTTCCTCGGCCGCATTCCGGATCTCGCCGCGATCGCCGAAGCGGCGCACGCGAAGGGCGCGTTGCTGGTCGCGGTCGTGACCGAACCGGTGGCGCTGGGATTGATCGAGGCGCCGGGGCATCTGGGCGCCGATATCGTCGTCGGCGAAGGGCAGTCGCTCGGAGTCGGGCTGCAATTTGGTGGCCCCTATCTCGGCCTGTTCGCCTGCCGCGAGAAGTTCCTGCGGCAAATGCCCGGGCGCTTGTGCGGGCAGACCGTGGATGCCGAGGGCAAGCGAGGTTTCGTGCTCACGCTCTCGACTCGAGAGCAGCACATTCGCCGCGAGAAGGCGACAAGCAATATCTGCACGAATTCAGGTCTTTGTGCACTGGCCTTCAGTATTCACATGACGCTACTGGGCGGCGAAGGCCTGGCCCGCATGGCGAAGATCAGTCATGCCCGAACGCAGCAGCTGGTTGCAGCTCTGGCGGACGTGCCCGGGGTGGAAGTGGTGAACGAGAGCTACTTCAACGAAGTCGCGCTGCGGCTGCCGAGCGATACCCGCGAGATCTTGCGCAAGCTCGCCGATCGCGGCGTGCTGGGCGGCGTGTCGCTCGGCCGGCTCTATCCCGGCGAGAGCGAGCTCGCGAACGGCATGCTCGTCGCCGCTACTGAAACCACCACCGAGGAAGACATCGCCACGTTCGCGCGCGAACTGGCTGGAGTGCTGGCATGAACGTCGTCAACGCAAGCGGATGGAAGCCGAGCATGGGCGAGGGCGGCACTTCGGGCGACGCCGTGACCGCCAGCGGCGATCGCGGGTTGATGCTAGAGGAACCGCTGATCTTCGAACTGGCGGGCGAACCCACGACGGGCGTCGATTTCGAGCATTGCGAGCTTGAGCCGATCGCGGCGCTCGACAAGCATTTGCGCAAGGCGCCGCTGGCGCTTCCCGGCCTCTCCGAGGGCGAAACCGTGCGTCACTACACGCGCCTTTCGCGGCAGAATTACGCGATCGATCTCGGGCCGTTCCCGCTCGGCTCTTGCACGATGAAGCACAACCCGCGCCTCAACGAGAAGGTCGCGCGTCTTCCCGGTTTTGCCGATCTGCACCCGCTGCAGCCCGGCGATACGATTCGCGGCGCGCTCGAAGTGATCAACGAACTGGCCTTCTGGCTGATAGACCTTACCGGCATGAGTGGCGTGGCGATGAGCCCCAAGGCCGGCGCGCATGGCGAACTGTGCGGCGTGCTGTGCATCCGCGCCGCCCTCGAAGCCAAGGGCGATGCGCGCGAAGTGCTGCTGGTGCCCGAAAGCGCGCACGGCACCAATCCCGCGACGGCGGCCTTCGCGGGCTATCGGGTGGAAAACATTCCCGCGACCGCCGAGGGTCGGGTGGATCTCGATGCGCTGAAGGCGCGGCTCGGTCCGGACGTCGCGGGGGTGATGATCACCAACCCCAACACTTGCGGCCTGTTCGAGCGCGACATGAAGGCGATCTCGGACGCGGTCCACGCGGCGGGCGGCTACGTCTATTGCGACGGCGCGAACTTCAACGCGATCGTCGGCAAAGTGCGCCCGGGCGACCTCGGCGTCGATGCGATGCACATCAATCTGCACAAGACCTTCTCCACTCCGCATGGCGGCGGCGGACCCGGTTCCGGGCCGGTCGTGCTCAGCGAGGCGCTGTGCCCTTATGGTCCGCTGCCGTTCACGGCCAAGACCGCGGATGGCATCGTCCATCTCGTCGAAGAGGACAACGCCGCCGAGTTCGACCACAAGCAGGCGTTCGGCCGGATGGTGGCGTTCCACGGGCAGATGGGCATGTTTACGCGCGCGCTGGCCTACATTCTCAGCCACGGGGCGGATGGCCTGCGACAAGTCGCAGAGGATGCAGTGCTCAACGCGAACTACATTCTGCGTTCCTGCGAGGATCTGCTCGATGCGCCGTTCGGCCAAAGCGGCCCCTGCATGCATGAAGCGCTGTTCAGCGATGCCAGCCTCGCCGAGCATTTCTCCACGCTCGACATCGCCAAGGGTCTGATCGACGAGGGTTTTCACCCGATGACGGTCTATTTCCCGCTGGTCGTGCGAGGCGCGATGCTGGTCGAGCCGACCGAAACCGAAAGCAAGAAGGGGCTCGATCGCTTCATCGCTTCGTTGCGTCACGTCGCGCAGCGGGCTCGGGACGGCGACGAGGCGCTGCACGACGCGCCGCATTTCGCGCCGCGCCGCCGGCTCGATGAGACGCAGGCCGCGCGCAAGCCGGTGCTGACCTGGAAACCGGCCGCCGAAGACTGATCGCGGCGGGCTCGGCGGATTGCCGCCACTCCGCCAGCCTGCCATAGCGCTGCGCGACCGCGGGGGAGGGGACGGCGATGATCGAGCGTGCGACACGGCTGTTCGCCTTGTGGACAGTGCTCGGCGCCTTGTGGGCTTGGTTGCTGCCGGAGCACTTCGCGTGGGTCGCCGACGGCAGCGTTCGACCATTCGGCCAACCGCTGATCAGCGTGCTGCTCGGGATCGTCATGCTGGGCATGGGGATCACGCTGGAGGTCGACGATTTCAAGCGGATCGGGCGTATGCCGCGTTGCGTGGCCGCCGGCGTCGCGCTCCAATTCACCGTCATGCCGCTGGCCGGGATGGCGATGGCCTGGCTATTCGGCCTCGAGCCCGGACTTGCGGTCGGCCTGATCCTCGTCGCTTGCTGCCCGGGCGGAACCGCGTCCAACGTGGTCGCTTATCTCGCGCGGGCGAATGTCGCGCTGTCGGTGACGATGACGATGGCATCGACGGTCGTCGCGATCGTACTCACGCCGGTGCTCGCCGGTTGGCTCGCGGGCGTCTACGTCTCGATCGATCGGTGGAACCTGTTTCGCGAAATGGTTGCGGTCGTGCTGCTTCCGGTGTTCAGCGGCGTGCTGATGGCGCGCTATTTGCCGAACGCGTCGCGAGCGATCGCGCGGGTTTCGCCACTGGTATCGGTGTTTGCCGTGGTCCTGATCGTCTCGGGCATTATCGCGCGGTCGAAGCCGCTGATCGCGGCGCATGCAGGGGTGCTCGTCGCGGCCGTCGTCTGTTTGCATATTCTGGGGTTCGGACTGGGCTGGGTGGTGACGCGGATGCTCGGGTTCGACCGATCGGCGCAACGAACGATCTCGATCGAAGTCGGCATGCAGAACAGTGGACTGGGCGCCAGTCTCGCTTCATCCCCTGCGTTTCGCTCGCAATTTTCGATGCCGGCGCAAGCCGCGCTCGCGCCGGTTCCTGCTGCCTTCTCGGCGGTCACGCATGTGGTGCTGGGGAGTATCCTGGCATCGGTGTGGGCGCGTGCTGCCGCGCGTGAGCAGGTCGGGTCAGCGGAGAGCCGCACGACAACAACCCCGCCCTCGCGGCAAGCGGGGGCGGGGATGCATTGAATTTCGAGGATCAAAGGCAGCGTCTGAAGCGCTGCCCGATGGTTACATTTCCTTGTCGACTTCGTTCGCAGCCGACTCAAGATCTGCACCGGCACCGCGTACAGTGTTGCACGCCGAGGCACTCAGAGCGATGCTGCCGGCCACGAGCGCCAAAACGACTTTCTTGATCATAGTCTATCTCCGCTGCGCCCGCTTGGTGAGGCTTGGGCGCTGATCGGTTAAACCCGTAAAGGTCTAAGCGGTTCCCGACGACGCGCCTTGCGAAGTGACCGGCGCAACGGCTTTGGCGAGGCGATGCTCGCGCCAGGTGATGATGAGCCCTGCCGCGATGATCGCAGGCGCACCGAGCCAGGTCGCGATGCCGGGAAGGAGATCCCAGATCAGCCAGCCGTATAATGTCGCCCAGATCAGCGAGGTGTAATCCATTACCACGACCGTCGCGACTTGCCCGAACCGCAAGGCCGATGTCAGGAGGAGCTGCCCGAACGTGCCGCAAATGCCGATCAGAACCAGCAGAGCCCAATCGAAAGCCCCATGCGGGGTGTAATAGATCGGCAGCACGATGGCGCTCATGGCGGCGCCGAAGAAGGCGAACCAGAAAACGCATGTGATCGTCGCTTCCGTCTGAGCCAGATCGCGAATCTGGAAGCTGACGACCGCGACGAGAAAGCCGGCACCCAGTCCGGCAGCGACGCCCAGGGGCGCGACGACTTCGTGGCCGGGATTGGCGATGATCAGGACTCCCGCAAATCCGAGCAGAACCGCAGCCCAGCGCCAGGGTCCGACGCGATCCTTCAGGATCAGCGGAGTCAAAAGAACCGCGAACAGGGGAGCGGTGAAGCCAAAGGTCGTGGCTTCGGCCAGCGGCAGGAGCATGGCGGCCGAGACGTTGCAGAACAGCGCCATCATGCCGAAGATGGCCCGCTGCGCGTGGCTCGCCATGCGCCGAGTCCGCAGGATCGAAAGTCCGCCCCGCGCCCAGAGCCATGTGACGATGATCGGCAGAGACAAAGCCTGTCGCCAGAAAATCACTTCCAGCCCGGCAATGCCCCGATCGCCTGCCACCTTGATCAGCATGAACATGGTCGCGATCAGCGCCATCGCACAGACGCGCAGCCCGAGGGCTAGGATGGGACGTTCGGTCTGGGCCACGCGAGGGCTTTAAACGCAGGGCAACGCGGGGCAAGGGCGGGAAATGGAGCCGACGTTTTATCTGCTTGCCGTGCCGGGGGCGTTTTTTGCGATTCTCGCGCTGACTGCCTGGTTGGGGGACCGCCGCCGGGTGCGCCGCCGCGACCTCGAGCGAATCGGGTTCATGCCCTGGACGGGCCTGTTCTTCCTGTCGCTGGTCGCTGCGCTGATCCTGCTCGGACTGGCTGGCCGCGAGTGGATCGCGGCCGGGTTGTAGCTTGGGTCGATACCTGGTCGGCGGGAACCGGATTCACCACACGAAACGAACGTAAGGATCAGAGACAGGCTTCGAGGTACGCCTGATCGAAGCCGAACTGGCGCGCCTTTTCCAGCGTATAGGGGCGCAGACCCGAGGCGCGGAATTCGCCCAGGATCTTGCCGTCGTCCGTCTCGTCGAGATACTCGAACTTGAACAGCTCCTGGGTGACGATGACGTCGCCTTCCATGCCGATTACTTCGGTGATGTTGGTGGTGCGGCGCGAACCGTCGCGCAGGCGCTTGACCTGGACGATGAGATCGACCGATTCCGCGATCTGGCGGCTGATGGCCTCCTTGGGAATCTTGATGTCGCCCATCAGGATCATGTTTTCCATACGGCCCAGGCATTCGCGCGGACTGTTGGCGTGAAGCGTACACATCGAGCCGTCGTGGCCAGTGTTCATCGCGGCAAGCAGATCGAAGCACTCCGATCCGCGAATTTCGCCCAGGATGATCCGGTCCGGGCGCATACGCAGCGCGTTCTTGACGAGGTCACCGATGGTGATGGCGCCTTGGCCTTCCAAGTTCGGCGGACGGGTCTCGAGCGGCAGCCAGTGCGGCTGCTGCAAGCGCAGTTCGGCCGCGTCCTCGATGGTCAGCACGCGCTCGCCCGGATCGATCATCTTCGACAGCGCGTTGAGCATCGTCGTCTTGCCCGAACCGGTACCGCCCGAGATGACCACGTTCATCCGGCAGGCACCCGCGATCTTCAGCGCGGTCGCCATTTTCTCGCTCATCGAACCATAGTCCTTGAGCATGTCGATGGTGATCGGCTTTTCGGAGAACTTACGAATCGAGATCGCGGTGCCGCGCAAGCTCAGCGGCGGCACGATCACGTTGACGCGGCTGCCGTCCTTGAGGCGGGCGTCGGCCAGCGGAGTCGTTTGGTCGACGCGGCGGCCGACCTGATTGACGATGCGCTGCGCGATCTGGAACAAGTGCTGCTCGTCACGAAACTTGGTCGTAGCGAGAGTCAGCTTGCCCTTCTTTTCGACGTAAGTCTGATCGGGGCCGTTCACCATGATGTCGGAGACATCAGGATCGTTGAGCAATTCCTCCAGCGGACCGAAGCCGAGCAGCTCGTCGATCAGAACTTTCTCGAGCGCGAACTGCTCGCGCCGATTGAACGTGATCTTCAGTTCGGCCAGCACTTCGACGATGATCGGGCGGAATTCTTCCGACAACTCGTCCTTCGTCAGCGTCGCTGCAGCTTCCGGGTCGACCCGCTCGAGCAGGCGCGGCAGCACTTGCTCCTTGATCTTGTGGATCGAGGCTTCGAAGCCGTTCTGTTCAAACGTCTCGTGGACGGCGTTGGCGCGGTCGGCGAGCCGCGACATGGCGTCTTCACGCAAGTTCGGCGGAACGGACGTGCCCACATCGGCAGACGGCAGCGGCGGAAACTGATCGCCGCCGGGAACCGGGGCTCCTGCGGGAGGGGACGCTGCGCTCCGATCGGGACTGCCACCCTTGAGCGGCTTGGCTACACCGAACGCGGGCCGAGATCCCTGGCCCATGCCATTAGGCCCGCTGCGACGCCCGAATGCACTCATCTCTAGCTCATTCCCTTACGCGCGGTTCGGCGCCGCGCTGGTTCGATCCTGCGGATTTGCCAAATCATTAGGGTTGAAACTTTGATAACTCCCTAATGGTCTGCCAATATCTCGGCATGTCCGAGGCGCGTCCGATCGACTGTTGGCTGTGTGGCCGGGCACTCGGGCGCAAGGTCGAATGGCATCATCCGGTGCCCAAGAGCCGGGGCGGGCGCGAGACGGTTCCGCTGCACCCGATTTGCCACCGGACCCTGCATGCGACTTTCTCGAATGCCGAACTCGCGAAGATCGGCGACCAGCGCGCCGAGCTCGTCGCCAAGCTGGAGATCGGCCGGTTTCTGAAATGGATCGCGGGCAAGCCAGCCGACTTCCACGCACCCACGGCCAGACGGCGCGGGCCGTGATCCGAAACGTAGCCGCAACGAGAACGGGCGCCGCGAACCCTGTCGCGACGCCCGTTCTCGTCATGTGATCTGGTGGCGGCGGATCAGCCGGCGACATGCTCCGCCAGCACGGTGATCCCGGCATCGCCGACTTCGGCGAAACCGCCCTGGATCATGATCTCTTCGGGCGCTGCGTTCGCGCTCTTGTAGATCTTGAGCGCGCCGTCGCGAATGGTCGACATGAAGGGCGCATGACCCTCCAGCACGCCGAACTCGCCTTCGGTGCCGGGGACCACCACCATGTGGACATCCTCGGACCGCACGAGCTGCGCGGGCGTGACGAGTTCGAAGTGCAGAGCCATGGCGATCAGGCGTCCTCGGCCAGCTTCTTGGCTTTCTCGACCGCCTCGTCGATGCCGCCGACCATGTAGAAGGCGTTCTCGGGCAAGTGATCGTACTCGCCGTCGACCACTGCCTTGAACGACTTCACGGTGTCTTCGAGCTGGACGAACTTGCCAGGGATGTTGGTGAAGACCTCGGCGACGTGGAACGGCTGCGAGAGGAACTTCTGGATCTTGCGCGCACGGGCGACGGTCAGCTTATCCTCTTCGGACAGCTCGTCCATGCCGAGAATGGCGATGATGTCCTGCAGCGACTTGTACTTCTGCAGCGTCTCCTGGACCTTACGCGCGGTCTCGTAGTGCTCCTGGCCGACGACGCGCGGCTCGAGCACGCGCGAGGTGGAGTCGAGCGGGTCGACCGCCGGGTAGATGCCCAGCTCCGAGATGGCGCGGTTCAGCGTGGTCGTCGCGTCCAAGTGGGCAAACGAGGTTGCCGGGGCAGGGTCGGTCAAGTCGTCCGCGGGGACGTAGATCGCCTGGACCGAGGTGATCGAGCCCTTGTTGGTCGAGGTGATGCGCTCCTGCAGCTGGCCCATGTCGGTCGACAGGGTCGGCTGATAGCCCACGGCCGAAGGAATACGGCCGAGCAGGGCCGACACTTCGGCGCCCGCCTGGGTGAAGCGGAAGATGTTGTCGACGAAGAAGAGCACGTCCTGGCCTTCCTGGTCGCGGAAGTATTCGGCCATCGTCAGGCCCGAAAGCGCGACGCGGGCACGGGCACCCGGGGGCTCGTTCATCTGACCGAAGACGAGCGCCACTTTGGAGCCTTCCGAGGTCGCGTTGCCGTCGGCGTCCTTGGCGATAACGCCGGCGTCGAGGAATTCGTGGTAGAGGTCGTTACCCTCACGGGTGCGTTCACCCACGCCGGCGAAGACCGACACGCCGCCGTGGCCCTTGGCGATGTTGTTGATCAGCTCCTGGATGAGCACCGTCTTGCCGACGCCGGCGCCGCCGAACAGGCCGATCTTGCCGCCCTTGGCATAAGGCGCGAGCAAGTCGATGACCTTGATACCGGTGACGAGAATGGCGGCATCGGTCGACTGGTCGACGAACAGCGGAGCCTCGGCATGGATCGGCGCGGTCATCTCAGCGCCGACCGGACCACGTTCGTCGATCGGCTCGCCGATGACGTTGAGAATGCGGCCCAACGTTTTGGGGCCGACCGGAACCGAAATCTGCCGGCCGGTGCTGAACACCGATTGCCCGCGGGTGAGGCCGTCGGTGCCGTCCATGGCGATGCAGCGCACCGTGTTCTCGCCGAGGTGCTGGGCGACTTCGAGGACCAGCTTGTTACCGTTGTTGTCGGTCTCGAGCGCGGTCAGAATCGCCGGCAGCTCGCCTTCGAAAGTCACGTCAACGACGGCGCCGATGACCTGGCTGATGGTGCCGTTGGTGGTCTGGTTGAGCACGGGTGCGGTGGCCATTGTCTTTTCCTTGCCTTCTTAGAGCGCTTCGGCGCCCGCGATAATTTCGACGAGTTCGGTGGTGATCGCGGCCTGGCGGCTGCGGTTGTACTGAATGGTGAGCTTCTGGATCAGTTCGCCCGCGTTGCGCGTGGCGTTGTCCATGGCCGTCATCGAGGCGCCCTGTTCAGAAGCCGCGATCTCCAGCAGCGCACCGAAGATTTGCGTCTTCACATAGCGCGGCAGCAGCGCCTCGAGAATTTCCTCCTCGCCCGGCTCGTACTCGACGACCGCCCCGCTGTCGGCGGTGGCGGACTTGGGCGCCGGAACCGGAATCAGCTGCTGCGCCGTGGGATCCTGCACCAGGGCCGAGCGGAAGATCGGGTAGATGAGGTGGGCCACGTCGAACTTGCCCGCCTCGAACATCGAGACCAGTTCCTCGGCAATGTTCTCGGCTTCTTCGAAACCGGGATTGCGCACGACGCTGGTGTCGAACCCGCCGGTGATTTCCTTCGCGTAATCGCGCCGGATCGGGGCGCGGCCCTTCTTGCCCACCAGATAGAACTCGACCGACTTGCCGGCGGCAATCAACTCGCGCGCCTTGACCTTGGCCGCCTTGACGAGGTTGGCGTTGAGACCGCCGCACAGGCCTTTGTCGGTGTTCACGACCACCAGCAGGTGCCGCTCGTCGCTACCGGTTCCCGCGAGCAGGCGCGGCGCGCTGTCCCCGCTGACCTTGGTGGCGAGCGAGGCCATCACCGCGGCGAGACGCTCGGCGTAAGGCCGGCCCGCCTCGGCGGCGGCCTGCGCCTTGCGCAGCTTCGCCGCTGCGACCATCTGCTTGGCCTTGGTGATCTTCTGGGTCGACTTGACCGAGTTGATCCGACCTTTGAGTTCCTTGAGGCTTGCCACCGTTAGCCTTCCAATTCCTTGATTTCGACGATATCCGGTGCTGCTGCGAGCCAATCGCCCAGCTTTCCGTACAGCTCCTGCATGTAAGGATGGGCATTGTGCGCATCGAATGCCGACTTGCTAGCCCAGTGTTCCCAGATCAGCAAAGTGGCGGAACCGTCTGCAGGCACCGCAGGCTCGAACGATACGCACCCATCTTCGCAACGCGCCTTGCCGATGACCTCGCGGACAGCGCTGGACAAGGCGTCCATGCAGTCAGGCTTGCAAGTCAATCGTACGAAGACGCGATGCGACATGGTCTTACGCGAACTGCTTGGCGAAAGTATCGAGCGCGGCCTTCGCCTTGTTGGCGACTTCGCCCTCGAACTTCTGCGACGAGCGGATCTCGCCGAGCACATCGGCGTGTTCCGAACGCATGTAGCTGAGCATCTCGCCTTCGTAGCGGGTCACGTCGGTCACCGGGATCGCATCGAGATAACCGTTGGTGCCGGCGAAGATCGAGACGGTCTGCTCTTCGAACGGCAGCGGCGAGAACTGCGGCTGCTTGAGCAATTCGGTCAGCCGCGCGCCGCGGTTGAGCAGCTTCTGCGTCGAGGCGTCGAGGTCCGAACCGAACTGCGCGAAGGCGGCCATCTCGCGGTACTGCGCGAGTTCCAGCTTGATCGAGCCGGCGACCTTCTTCATCGCCTTGGTCTGGGCGGCACCGCCGACGCGGCTGACCGACAGACCGACGTTGATCGCCGGGCGGATGCCCTGGAAGAACAAGCCGGTCTCAAGGAAGATCTGGCCGTCGGTGATCGAGATGACGTTGGTCGGAATGTAGGCCGAGACGTCGCCCGCCTGCGTTTCGATGATCGGCAGCGCGGTCAGCGAACCGGCACCCATTTCGTCGTTCATCTTCGCCGCACGCTCGAGCAGGCGGCTGTGGAGGTAGAACACGTCACCGGGGTAGGCTTCGCGGCCCGGCGGGCGGCGCAGCAGCAGCGACATTTGACGATAGGCGACGGCCTGCTTGGAAAGATCGTCATACACGATCACGGCGTGCATGCCGTTGTCGCGGAAGAATTCTCCCATCGCGGCGCCGGTGTAAGGCGCAAGGTACTGCAGCGGCGCCGGCTCGGAAGCCGTGGCGGCAACGACGATGGAATATTCCATCGCGCCGTTTTCTTCGAGCTGACGCACGATCTGCGCGACAGTCGAACGCTTCTGGCCGACCGCGACGTAGATGCAGTACAGCTTCTTGCCTTCGTCGTCGCCCGCGTTGACTTCCTTCTGGTTGATGAAGGTATCGATCGCGACGGCGGTCTTGCCCGTCTGACGGTCACCGATGATCAGCTCGCGCTGGCCACGGCCGACGGGCACGAGCGCGTCGATCGCCTTGAGGCCGGTCTGCACGGGCTCGTGCACCGACTTACGCGGGATGATGCCGGGGGCCTTGCTTTCGACGCGGGCGCGCTTTTCGTAAGCGATCGGGCCCTTGCCGTCGATCGGATTGCCGAGCGCGTCGACGACGCGGCCGAGCAGGCCCTTGCCGACCGGCACGTCGACGATCGTGCCGGTGCGCTTGACGGTGTCGCCTTCCTTGATGTCCTGGTCCGACCCGAAGATCACGACGCCGACGTTGTCGGCTTCGAGGTTCAGCGCCATGCCCTGGATGCCGCCGTTGAACTCGACCATCTCACCGGCCTGAACCTTGTCGAGACCGTGGATGCGGGCGATGCCGTCGCCGACCGACAGCACGGTGCCGACTTCCGAGACCTGGGCCTCGGTGCCGAAGCTGGCGATCTGGTCCTTGATGACCTTGGAGATTTCTGCGGCGCGAATGTCCATGGGTTTGCCTTTCGTCGAAATCTTGTTGGGGCCTTAGCCCTTCATCGCCTGGGCGAGCGTGTTGAGACGGGTGCGGATCGAGCCATCGATGCGCTTCGATCCGATAGTGACGACAAGGCCGCCGAGCAGGTCGGGATCGACACTGGTGCGGACCTTGACGTTGCGGCCCTCGCGGGCCTCGAGCTTCTGGCGCAGCGCTTCGACCTGGCTGTCGGTCAGCGCATGCGCGGATGCGACTTCGGCGGTCGCTTCGCCGCGCTGGGCAGCGGCGATCGCGTGGAAGGCGCGAATGATTTCGGGCAGCGAGGACAGCCGCCGATTGCTGGCGAGGACGCCAAGAAAATTCTGCGTCAGCTGCGACAGTCCGAGCACCGGCGCGATCGCATCGGTCACCTTGCGAGCGTCCGTGCGACTGACTTGCGGATTGCGGATCAGCCGGGAGAATTCATCGCTCTCGCGGATCGCCTGCTCGACCTTGTCGAGATCGGCCTCGACGGCCGTGACCACGCCATTTTCGCTGGCGAGATCGAAAAGAGCCGAAGCGTAACGGCCCTGCAGACTGGCCTTGATACCGGCGGAATTCTCCACGCGTGTCCTATCCTTAGCATCGGGTGGGCTGGGGCACATGAAAGACCCGCGCAAAAGCGCAGGCCGGCCCGCAGACGGGGGGCGCATAGCGACGATTCTGTAGCGATGCAAGGCAGCCGCCGCAGGTTTCGCTCCACTGTGGGAAACGCGGTCATGCCAATTCATCGCGGAGAATTCATGGCGCGCGCGAACAGCGATAGACCAGCCGCTCGTTCGGCTGCTGCGGCAGGAGCGCGCGCAGAGCGTCCTGCAAGCTTCCCAGCTCGCGCGCCGCGCCGTCGCCGGCTTTGCAGGACGGAACCTCGTATTCGCCGCGCTTGGCGCGCAGCTTGTCCATGGTTTCGAGATCGAGCAGGAAGCGATCGGTTCGATACGTCGCCGTATCGGGATCGTAGGATGCGATGGTCACCGTCTGCTCCTCGTTCGGCACGAGAATACGCGACCACCCATCGGCGCCAAGACCGTACTGGCTGCGACCGTTGACACAACCAGACCCGGACCAGGTGAACGGCACGTCAGTGGTTGGGGATACCGTGATCCGGCTGCGGGCATTGTCCAGCACGCAGACCAGCGAACCGGTCAGCGGCGTGTCGGACTTGCGCGATGACTGCCGGCGTTCCTGCTGCTCGGCAACCGCGTCCCTGGCGCGCTCGGTCGCCTCTTTCATCTTCGGGCGCGAGAGCCAGGTGACCACCGCGAAGATCGCGATAGCAATCGCCAGCGCGATCGCGATCTTCACGTCGCGGCCGCGATCGTCCTGCTGGGCGAAGACGAAGGCGGCCGCGGCGCAGACGACCGCCAGGATCAGCGCCAGCCCCGCCAGCGCCATCGTGTTCTCGCGTTCGGACAGGATGTCCAATTGCGCATCGCGTTCGGCGACACGCAGTGCCTCGGTGCGACGCAGATCCTCCATCCGATCGCGTTCGCGCTGTGCAGCGTCGCGGCTCGCCTGCTCGCGGTCGAGATCGGCGATGGAGCGGCAGGGCGCGCCGGTGGTCATCGGCTTGACCTTGGCGGCCGTCAGGAAGCGCATCACTTCGCGGATCGAGACGGCGAAGAAGAATTCGGAATCCGCCTCTCCGGCGATCGTGCCGAAACTGTTGACGCCGATCGCGCGCCCGCAAGCATCGAGCAGCGGGCCGCCGCTGTTGCCCGCCCCGATCGGCGCGGTATGCAGCAGCGTCTCGAAGCCCTTGGCACTGCGGCCGGCGGATACCGTGCCTTGCGTCTTGACCGGGCTCATCGGCGAGATGATCTCCCAGGGATCGAGTCCCTGGGCGAAATCGACGCTGCCGGGGTAGCCCACTGCGAAGACTTGCGCGCCGTCGGCGATGCTACCGGTGAACAGGCTGATCGGCGGCAGCGATCCCTCGTCGATCTGGAGCAATGCCAGGTCGTTGCGCGGGGACACCGCGAGAACGCGGGTAAACGTGCCGCGCTGGCCCTGTGGCGGCACGACGCCGATGCGGATGGCCTCGCGGCCTTGCGCGGGCTGGACGACGTGCGCGTTGGTGAGGACGAGATTGCGAGCAATCGCCAGGCCGCTGCCGTAGCCGACCAGTTCGACTTCGTCGCCGTTCTCTTCGAGGAGCACGACGCGCACCGCACCACGCGCCGCGGCGTTGATGTCCGCCTGCTCGGCGTGCGACGGGCTCGCGATGGTAAGCGAAGCGATGACCGTGGCGAGGAACAGCAGGATACGCAGCAAGTCGTCGCTCTCCGAAAAGATTTGAGGGCCGCGGGGCGCCTTCGGGTTTGACCGCAAGCTTCGGGAAGCGGGGCAGCGCCGATCCGCCTAGGAGGGGTTCCTAGCTTGATGGAGCTCGCGATGACATACCGAATTTCACCCTTTGCGCGCTTGCATGCCGAAGATCCGACAGCGAAGGATGTGTCCATGTCTGCTGTCGGGAATGACCTAGATGATACGCGCGCCTGGCAGGCGGTGCTGGCGCGCGACCGCGCGTTCGATGGGCGCTTCGTGACCGGCGTCCATTCCACCGGCATCTATTGCCGGCCGTCCTGTGCGGCGCGTCATCCCAAGCGGGAGAACGTGCGTTTCTATGCATCGCCGCAACTGGCGCGGGAAGCGGGCTTGCGGCCTTGCCTGCGGTGCCGGCCGGATGCGGTCTCGCGCGACGAGCAGGCCGTCTCCCGCGCGTTGGCACTGCTGCGCGAATCATCCGAGATGCTGTCGCTGGACGGGCTGGCGCGAGCCACTGGTTACAGCCGCACGCATTTTCAGCGCGTGTTCAAACGCGCGGTCGGGCTATCGCCCGCTGCCTATGCGCGGGCCTTGCGCGCGGAGCGTGCGGGCGCTGCGCTGAGCGAGGGCACCAGCGTCACCAAAGCCGTCTATGCGGCCGGGTACGGTGCGCCTTCACGCTTTTATGAGGCCAACCGCGAGCGCATGGGCATGGAGCCGAGCGCGTGGCGCGACGGCGGCCGCGGCGTCACGATCCGTTGGGCTCTGGTCGATACGACGCTCGGCCCGATGCTCGTCGCGGCCACCGACAAAGGCGTGTGCCGCTTGTCCTTCGACGAAGACCGGGAGGCGTTGGCACGACGCTTCCCGAACGCGACGCTGGAAGAGGGCGGTGAGGGCTTCGCCGAGTTGCTTGCCGACGTCGTCAGCGCGGTCGAGCAGCCGGGCGATTCGCGCGCCATTCCGCTCGACGTGCAGGGTACTGCGTTCCAGGAGGCGGTGTGGCGCGAGCTGCGCCGTATTCCGCCGGGCGAAACGCGATCCTATGCGCAGATTGCCGCAGCTGCGGGTAAGCCGATGGCCGTGAGGGCGGCAGGCTCTGCCAATGGCGCGAACAACGTCGCAGTGCTGATTCCCTGCCACCGGGTGATCCGCTCGGACGGGACGCTGGGCGGGTACGCCTATGGATTGGAGATCAAGCGGGAGCTGCTGAAGCGCGAGGCAAAGGATGGTGGTTAGATCGATCTCTTCCTCACGCCCGCGCCCAACCATTCTCAGCGGGTTTCAGGCTATCCAGAAACGCTTCCGCGCTTTCCAGATACGCCTTGCGCTTGTCCGCATCCATGCGGTCCCAAGTGGCGTAGACGCGGCTGATGCGCGGATTGTTCTCGAAGCGCTCGCGGTGGCGGTCCATGAAATGCCAGTAGAGCGGATTGAACGAGCAAGCGCCTTCCCCGTGCTTCTTCGAGACCGAATAGGCGCATTGTCCACAATAGTCGGACATCTTGTTGATGTAATTGCCGCTCGCCGCATAGGGTTTGGACGCCAGCTTTCCCTCGTCCGCCCATAGCGCCATCGCCGCCACGTTCGGCAGCTCTACCCATTCGTACGCATCGGCGTAGACCACCAGGAACCAGTCTTCCACTTCCTGCGGGCGGATACCGGCGATCAGCGCGAAGTTTCCCAGAACCATAAGCCGCTGGATATGATGCGCGTGGGCGTTGTCGCGGGTGGAGCGCACGCAGTCGGCAAGGCAGCGCATGTCGGTTTCGCCCGTCCAGTAGAACTCGGGCAAGGCGCGTTCCGCCTTTAACGCGTTGGCTTCGCGCAAGTCCGGCATCTGCAGCCAGTACATGCCACGGATATATTCGCGCCAGCCGATGATCTGGCGCACGAAGCCTTCGACCGCGTTCAACGGCGCATCACCCTCGCGCCAGGCTTCGGCGGCGCGCTCGCAACACTCGAGCGGATCGAGCAGCCCAAGGTTGATCGAAGTCGACAGCAGCGAGTGGAACAAGTCGTCCTCGCCGCAGACCATCGCGTCCTGATAAGTGCCGAAATCGGGCAGGCGCTCGGTGATGAAGGCGTCCAGGACGGACTTGGCCTGATCCGACGTGACCGGCCAACGGAACCGGTCGAGCGAGCCGAAGTGATCGGCAAACTCACGTTCCACCATTTCGATGACTTCGCACGTCATCGTGTCGGGCTTGAAGCTTGGGGCGGGCGGGGCGCGCATGTCATCGTCGGGCGAAGCGCGGTTCTGCTTGTCGTAGTTCCACTGGCCGCCCGCCGGTTCGTCCCCTTCCATGAGAAGCCCGGTTCGGCGGCGCATATCGCGATAGAAGGCTTCCATTCGCAAGTTGTCGCGATCCTCCGCCCAATCAGCGAATTCGTGGATCGCGCACAAAAACCGATCGTCGGCCAGCACTTCGACGTCGCGATCGAAGGCGTCGGGCCAATCATCGATCATCTCGCGCACGCGCCATTCGCCGGACTCGACAATGCGGATGCGTTCGGGATCGTGGCGCTGGATCGCGCGTTCGACTTCTCCGCTGAAGCTGCCGGAGTTTTCGGGATCGTCGAGCGCGATGTAATCGACGTGCCAGCCCGCCTGCCGCAATTCCTCAGCGAAGTGGCGCATTGCGGAAAAGATCAGCACGAGCTTTTGCTTGTGATGCTTCACGTACGTCGCTTCCTCGCGCACTTCCATCATCAGCACGACGGTATCGGCCTTGGTCATGCCGCGCAGAGACGCGAGCGTACGGGTAAGCTGATCGCCAAGGATGGGGACGAGGATCGGTCGAGTCATGGCAAGGCTAACGGACAAGCCCGCTTGCAGTGCCCTGGGATGCCCGATGGGGCGGAATCGCGGCGCTAGTTCGCCTCGGCGCGTGGGGCCTTTCCGGCGCCGGCCTGTTCGCGTGCGACGCGAATCTCGCGGAAGCGCTGGAGTGCAGCCTTCGCCTTGACGCTGGATTCGGGTTCGCCTGCCAGCCGGACCAGCAGTGCTTCGCCCTCGTCCAGGCGCCCTTGGGCGGCGAGGGCCAGAGCATAAGTCAGGCGCAGCTTCGGCACTTCCGAAGCAAGGCTATAGGCGCGCTCGATCAGAGGGAACGCCTCGATTGCCGAGACGCGGCCATCTTTCACGCGCGTCTGATAGTAGGCCAGCTGGACCAGGGGATCGTCGGGCGCGAGGCGGGCGGCCTCGGCCATGTAGGCTTGGACTTGCGCTTTCGGGCCGCGCCGCTTGCGCAGGAGCTCAGCCTTCATCACCAGCGCGCGCGCCATCTGCGGATCGAGAGCAAGTACGCGGTCGGCCTGGCCTTCCGCTTCCGGCTTGTCCAGCTGCGACAGCGCGACGGCATAGCGATACGCAATGTCGGCGCGGTCCGGATGATCGGCGGCAAGCGTGCCCAGCTCGGCCAGCGTCCGCTCACGATCCTTGCCGAACTGCCAGGTCAGCTCGAGTTCGAGCAGGCGCGAGGCCGGGCCGTCGAGCGGTTCGATCCTCGCGGGCTTCGGGGGGGCAAGCGCCATGGTCGATACCCGCTCGACCATGGCGCTTGCCGCGTGATCGCGCATTCGCTGTTCGATCAGCGAAACGTTGCCCAGTTCGAGCAGCGCCACATCATGCGCCTCACCCCTGGTCAACGCGTCGAGATATGCATCCAGCCTGCGCCCCAATAGCGGATCGTTTCGCAGCAAATGCACCAGCAACCAGGCATTGGCATAGAACCAACGTTCCTTGCCTTCGGGATAAGCGCCTTCGTCTTCTTCCAGCAGCGTCAGCAGCGGCACGCTCTTGCGGCGTGCGGTGCCCAGCCGAAACAGCGCGGGGCGCCCGATGGTAAAGCGGCCATCGGGCAGAAGCGTAAGCGTGCTGACGTAGTCGGCGTAGCCCTCGCGGTACCAGGCGGGCCAGGGCGCGGCGATGTGGCGGAACATGAAGTGGTGCGCGTACTCATGGAACAGCGTTTCGCGCGCGCTGGGGCCAGCCTTGCCGCTTTCCTTGCGGTGGGAGAAGATGACGCTGCCGTCGATCCGCGGCGCGTAGAATCCGGCGACGTGGTTGCGTGACAGCATATTTGCCACCGCCTTGGGATCCTTGAACAGATAGATCGTGAGCGGTGCGCCCGGGGGACCGTCCGGTACGCCCATTTCCAGGTGCAGCGCGGCGTCGTAGCGCTCCAGATCTTCGACCATTCTCGCCAGCGTCGCCGGTTCGCCTTGCGAATAGACGATAAAGCCGGGGGCACTGGCGCGGAGCCATTCCTCGGCACGGACCGCCGGCGCGAGCAGAACTGCGACGAGCGCGAGGACGCGGAGCAGGGCGGTGCGCATGCGCATGGGATGCGGCCTAGACCTTCGGAAGGGCACGCGGCAAGCCGGTTGCGGCCGAGCGCGGGTGCTCACACGAAGCTGTAGGGATCGACGTCGATGTTCACGCGCACGCTGCGCGGAAAATCGAAGGGATCGAGCCATTCGCGCAAAGTGCGCTGCAATTCGGCCGACCGGCGGGCGTTGATGAGCAGGCGAAAGCGATAGCGTCCACGTAGCAGCGCCATCGGCGCGGGGGCGGGACCGAACACCACGATGTCGGGCGCATCGGGCGCGCGCCCGCCGATCGCGCGGGCCACGTCGCGCGCTTCGGCCTGATCCTCGCTCGAGACGATGATCGCGGCCCAGCGCCCGAACGGCGGGGCGCCAGCATCTCGCCGCGCGCTCGTTTCGGCGGTGTAGAACGAATCGCGGTCCCCCGCCGCCAGCGCGGCAATCACCGAGGCTTCGGGGTGGCGCGTCTGCAGCAGGACTTCGCCCGGCTTCTCCCCGCGACCGGCGCGGCCTGCGACTTGCGCGATCTGCTGATAAGTACGCTCCGCTGCGCGCAAGTCCCCGCCTTCCAGGCCAAGGTCCGCATCCACCACGCCCACGAACGTCAGTTCCGGGAAGTGATAACCCTTGGTGACCAGCTGCGTGCCGACGATCACGTCGATCGCGCCTTCCTCAGCGGCGGCCACGAAGGCATTGACCGCTTCCGCATTGCCCAGCGTATCGGACGTGACCACTGCCACGCGCGCCTCGGGCATGATCTCGGCCACTTCGTCCGCGATTCGCTCGACCCCGGGCCCGCAAGCCACGAGGCAATCGGCGGTCCCGCAATCAGGGCACGTCTCGGGCGCGGGGACTTCATGGCCGCAATGGTGGCAGGCGAGCCGCTGGCTGAAGCGATGCTCGACCAGCCAGGCGGAGCAGTTGGGGCACTGGAAGCGGTATCCGCAATTGCGGCAAAGCGTCAGCGGCGCATAGCCCCGGCGGTTTAAGAACAGCAGGGATTGCTCGCCGCGCTCCAGCCGCTGCTGCATCGCCTCAACCACCGGCGGGGCCAGCCAGCGACCTCGTTCGGGCGGGTGTTTGCGCAAGTCGAGCGCCGCTATGTCTGGCATGCTGGCGCCGCCGAACCGGTCGGGCAGCTCGATGCGCGTGTAGATGCCCGCTTCGGCAAGTTGCATCGATTCGAGCGCGGGTGTGGCGCTGGCAAGCACGACGGGGACCTGCTCGAACCGGGCGCGGATCACGGCCACGTCGCGCGCATTGTAGCGCACCCCATCGTCCTGCTTGAACGACACCTCATGCGCTTCGTCGACAATGATCAGGCCGAGATCGGCAAAGGGCAGGAACAGCGCCGATCGCGCGCCGACCACCACTTGGGCCTGACCGTGCACGATCGCGCGCCAGGCGCGGCGCCGCTCGCTCGCCTTGCGCGAGGAATGCCACAGCACCGGGGCGACGCCGAAGCGCTGCTCGAAGCGGCGCAGGAAATTTTCGGTGAGCGCAATCTCGGGCAGCAGCACCAGCACTTGCCGACCCTCGCGCACGGCTTCGGCGACCGCTTCGAAATAGCATTCGGTCTTGCCCGAACCCGTGACGCCGTCGAGCAGAAACGGGGCGAACTTGCGCTTCGCCACGGCGGCGACCAGCGTGTCGCTGGCCTCGCGCTGACCGGGGTTGAGATCGGGCGGGGCGTGTTCGGGGCGTGGGGTCGGATAGGGCCGGTCGAGATCGACCAGCACGGCTTCCAGCAGGCCCGCACCGACCATGCCGCGCAAGACGCCTTCCGATACCGAGGCAAGCTCGGCCAGCTCGCGGATCGAGCCTTGTTCGCCCTGCAAGGCATCGAGGGCCGCCGCGCGTTGCGGCGTCATCCGCGCGGGTTCCGCGCCCGTAAGGCGATATTCGGTGGTCGTGCCCCCGCCGCGCAGCGCGCCGGTACTGCCCAGCGCCATCCGCGCGACGCCGGCCAAGGATGCGCAGTAGTAGTCCGCCGTCCATTCGATCAGACGGCGCAATTCGGCGGGCAGCGGAGGAACGGGCATGACTTCCAGCAGTGGACGCAGCTTCGCCTCGGGCACCTCCTGAGTTTTCAGACGTTCCGGTTCCCACACGATGCCAAGAATCTGGCGCGGGCCGAGCGGAGCGACTACGACCGACCCGACCTCGACCTGCATCCCGTCCGGGACCCGGTAATCGAGCGCGCCAAGCGCGGCGTTGAAGACGAGAAGACGGACGCGTTGCATAAACGCGCCTGATATAGGCAGGCGAGCGTGTCTCGCAAAAGGAGTGGGTGATGCAGGACTGGGGACGGAATTCGAATATGATCGATCAAGTGAGCCGCAGACGCATGCTTTTGGGTGGCATCGCGCTGTCGTCGCTCGCGGTCCTGCCGGGCTGCGCGACGACCATGGGCGGCGGTGCCAGTGGCGGCACGAGCATGGATTACAGCGCGGTGATCCGTCGCTTGCTGGACGTTTCCACGCGCCGCGCCTTCACCAGTCTTACCGCTCAGGACGGTTTCTGGAACAGCGCCGTGGCCCGCGTCGACATGCCGACGCTGTTCGGCAAGTCGACCGGTGCGTTCAAGGGTGTCCTTGCTTCGAAGCCGTTCCGCGAGCAGCTCCAGCGCCAGCTCAACCGCTTCGCGGAAGACGGCGCGCGCCGCGCGGCCCCGGTCGTGGCGGAAGCAGTGCGCAACATCTCGATCCCCGACGCCTACGCCGTGCTGCGCAGTGACGAACCGACTGCGGCGACGACGCTGCTGCGCTCCGCCATGGGGCCCGCGCTCGTCAACGCGATGATCCCCCAGTTGCAGGACACGATGAGCGCGGCCGACAATCCGATCGTCGGTCAGGCCCTGGCGGCGCTTTCGGGCGTGAACGTCGCCGATGCCGCCAAGGCCCTCGCGCTCGAGGCCGACAACGCGATCTGGTATCAGGTGGGCGCCGAAGAATCGAAGATCCGCCAGGATCCGGCCTCGACCAACGACCCGCTACTGATCGGAGCGCTGAAGCTGCTCTAGCCCGCACGAGGTCATAACCCTATAGCGTCCGGCGCGATTCGCTTCCGGGAGCTGACATGAAATTCTTCGTCGATACCGCCGATACCAAGGAAATCGCCGAGCTGGCCGAGACCGGACTGCTCGACGGCGTCACCACCAATCCCTCGCTGATTCACAAGTCGGGGCGGGATTTTATGGAAGTGACCAAGGAAATCTGCGGTCTCGTGGATGGGCCGGTCAGCGCCGAAGTGGTCGCGCTCGATCACGCGGAAATGATGCGCGAGGCCGAAGTGCTGCGCAAGATCGCGGACAATGTGTGCATCAAGGTGCCGCTCACGATCGACGGCCTCAAGACCTGCAAGAAGCTCACCGGCGACGGAACGATGGTCAACGTCACGCTGTGCTTCTCGGCCAACCAGGCGCTGCTCGCCGCCAAGGCGGGAGCGAGCTTCATCTCGCCCTTCATCGGCCGGCACGACGACAACGGCTTCGACGGACTCGACCTGATCCGCGACATCCGGCTGATCTACGACAACTACGCCTACGAAACCGAAATCCTGGCCGCCTCCATCCGCCATGGCGTGCACGTGCTGGAATGCGCCCGGATCGGGGCCGACGTGATGACCGCGCCGCCTGCGGTCATCAAGGGCCTGTTCAAGCACGTCCTCACCGACAAGGGCATCGAAGGCTTCCTCGCCGACTGGGCCAAGACCGGTCAGACAATCTAGGAAGCTTAAACCGACGCCCCCACCTTCCGACCGTCAGGCTGAACGCGTTTCAGCGTGCATCCCGCCCCCCGAATTGCCGGCGCGCGAGGAGAAATGGACCCTGAAACACGTTCAGGGTGACGAGTTCCTTGCGTCGGGACCGGATTGGTGCCGGGGTAGGGGAGGAGCCCCCGCCCCCCTTCGGGCAACGCGATTGTGCGCCGCAGCGTTTGAGCCTGCGCGACGCATGCGCTAGCGGGGGAGGCGATGTCCGACGAATCCCCCTCCGATCGCTTCAAGTCCGTCCTGACCGGCGCCAGCCGCGCCCTCGCGCACGATGCCGAGGTCGACGTCAACTGGACTGCCGAAGCTCCCGCCGCCGCGGGCAAGCAGTTTCGCGTGCCGATGCCGGGGCGCAGCCTGCCGCTTGGCGCGGCCATGGAAGCGCGCGGCTTTGCTGACAGCTTCGCGCTCAAGCTGCGTCATCATAACGAGGGTGTGCACGCGCGCTCGGCACCGACCGATCCGATCGCGCGGGCGTGCTACGATGCGGTAGAGCGGGTGCGATACGAAGCGCTCGGTGCCAATGGCTATTCGGGCATCCGCGCCAACCTCGATGCCTCGATGGATGTGCGGATGGCTTCGGACCCGATCGCACGAGCGGCCGCGGCCGACGAAGTGCCGATCCCGACCGCGCTTTCCCTGCTGCTGCGCGAACGGCTCACGGGGCAAGCCATACCCAAGGTGGCCGAGAAGGGCGTGGCGATGCTGCGCCAATGGATCGAGGGCAGCGCCGCCGCCGATTTCGACGCGCTCGCCGATCGGCTCGACGATCAGCAGGCGTTCCAGTCGCTCTCGCTCGACATGTTGCAGCATCTGGAGCTGACGCGGGCCGAGGACGTGCCGCAGGAACCCGACGACGCCGACGACATGGACGGCGACGAGGAGACCGAGGAAGAGCAGGCCGGCGACGACCAGGGGCAGGAGCAGCAGCCCGGCGAAGTGGCCGCCGAACCCAGCGAAGGGCAGGACGAGGGCGAGAGCGAGTCCGAAAGCGACGCGTCGGACGAAATGGAAGACGGCGAAGCCGGGGACGATGGCGAAGAAGGCATGATGCCGGTCCGCCCCAATCGTCCCTGGACCGACATTCCCGACAGCTTCGACTACGAGGTGTTCACCGAAAAGTTCGACGAGATCACGGCCGCGTCCGATTTGTGCGACGACGAAGAGCTGACTCGCCTGCGCGCCTATCTCGATGCGCAGCTCAAGGGGCTGCAGGGCGTCGTCACGCGGCTCGCCAATCGGCTGCAGCGCCGGCTGATGGCGCAACAGAACCGGTCCTGGGATTTCGATCAGGAAGAAGGCCTGCTCGATGCCGCGCGGCTCGCTCGCGTGGTCGTCTCGCCCGGGCAATCGCTGTCCTACAAAGTCGAACGCGATGTCCAGTTCAAGGACACGGTCGTCACGCTGCTGATCGACAATTCCGGCTCGATGCGTGGCCGTCCCATCTCGATCGCCGCGATCAGTGCCGACGTGCTGGCGCGCACGCTGGAACGCTGCGGCGTGAAGGTCGAGATCCTGGGCTTCACGACGCGCGCCTGGAAGGGCGGGCAGAGCCGCGAGGCCTGGCTGGCGGGCGGCAAGCCGCAGCATCCCGGCCGCCTCAACGACTTGCGCCACATCGTCTACAAGAAGGCGGACGAGCCCTGGCGCCGTGCGCGCAAGAACCTCGGCCTGATGATGCGCGAGGGGTTGCTCAAGGAAAATATCGACGGCGAGGCGCTGCTTTGGGCGCATTCGCGACTGCTCGCACGACCAGAGGATCGCCGGGTGATGATGGTCATTTCCGATGGCGCGCCGGTGGACGATTCGACGCTCAGTGTGAACAGCGCGGGATATCTCGAAGCCCACTTGCGGCGCGTGATCGAATGGATCGAACGGCAGTCTCCGGTCCAGCTCGTCGCCATCGGCATCGGCCACGACGTCACCCGCTACTATCGCCGCGCCGTTACGATCATGGACGCCGAGCAGCTCGGCGGCACGATGATCGAGCAGCTTGCAGGCCTTTTCGAGGAGGAATGAGTTGGTCGTTGTACGTAACATTGAATGGGACGGGAACGGTCATAGCAGTACGCGAAATGGCCGGGTGCAAGGCCAAACTGTCGCGATAATGTTCAAACTTCAGAACCATACACATTCGAACGAGGCGATTTGGCAAGTTCAAGTTGGTGTGCGGCGTTTCGATCAAACCTTTAGATATGCGCTCGACGCGCAGAACTTTGCAGCTGACAGATATTGGGGAATTGAAACTTGAACGTGTACGAAGCCGTGTCGACGCGCCGCTCGGTGCGGGCGTTCCTTGATAAGCCGGTACCGCACGAAACCGTAGTCCGCATGCTCGAGGCGGCGCGGATGGCGCCTTCGGGATGCAATTTCCAGCCCTGGGAAGCGACCGTGCTGCGCGGCGAACCGCTGAAGGCGCTGCAGGATGTGCTGCTGGCAAGCCCGCAGGACGATCCGATGGAATACGATTTTTCGGCTCCCGGCGCGGTCGAGAAGTATCAGCAGCGTCTCTCGGCGGTCGGCGCTTCGATGTACGGCGCGATGGAGATCGCGCGCGGGGACTCGGAAGAGCGGTCCGACTTCTCCCAACGAAATCTCACCTCGTTCGGCGCGCCCGTGCTGCTGCTCGCGCATTTTCCCAAGATGATGAAGGAGCCGCAGTGGTCGGACGTCGGCATGTGGTTGCAAACGATCATGCTGCTGGCCCGCGACGAGGGTCTCGATACCTGCCCGCAGGAATGGATGGGCATGTACGGGCGCACGATCAAGACGCACCTCGGACTGTCGGACGATACCCTGCTGTTCTGCGGGCTCGCGATCGGCTGGCGCGATGCCGATCACCCGGTCAATAATTTCGAGCGAGAGCGCGTGCCGCTCGACGAACAGGTCACGTTCCTGGGCTAGGCTATGACGGGCGCACTGTGGGTCGCATTCACCCTCGTGGCGGCGACCGCGCAGGTCCTGCGCAATTCGGCGCAAGCGGGCTTGACCAAGCGGATCGGCACGCTCGGCGCGACGCAAGTGCGCTTCGTATTCGGCTTGCCGTTCGCGGTCATCTTCTTGATCGCCGCAACGCTGGCGACCGGCGAGCCGTTACCGCCGGTTAAGGTAGCATCGCCCGGGTGGATCGTGCTCGGCGCATCGTCGCAGATCGCGGCCACGGCGCTGATGCTCGTCGCGATGAAAGCACGCGGCTTCGGCGTTGCATATGCCTACATCAAGACCGAGCCGGTGCTGGTCGCCCTATTCGGCGTTGTGCTGCTCGGCGAAATGCCGACGGCACTGGGCTGGGTGGCGATCGCGGTGGTGACGACCGGCGTCATCCTCGCGGCGACACCCCCCTCGCAACTCGGCAAGCTGGTGGGGGAACTGCGCCCCGCTGCGATCGGCGTAAGTTCGGGCGCATTCTTCGGGTTGTCCGCGATTGCCTTTCGCGGTGCAATCGAGGCGCTGCCCTCGGGCTCGTTCGTGATGCGCAGCCTGCTGATGCTGGCGATTTCGCTGGGGGTGCAGACGCTGCTGCTCGGCGTGTGGTTGGCGGTACGCGATCGCGCCGCCTTCGCCGGATCACTGCGCGAATGGCGGGTCAGCATCGGCGCTGGGTTTCTGGGCGCGCTCGCCTCGGCGGGCTGGTTCCTGGCGTTTTCGCTGACGAACGCGGCCAATGTGCGCACGCTCGGCCTCGTCGAGATGCCGCTGGCTGCGCTGCTGTCGCGGCGCGTGTCGGGCAAGGACCTGGCGAGGCACGAGTGGGCGGGGTTCGCGCTGATCACCGGCGGCGTCGCGTTGCTATTGATAGGGCACCGCGGTTAACCTTCGGCGGTGAGGGTATCGGGGGTCTCCGATTCAGCATCTTCGAGATGTGGCATGTAGGACGTGGGATCGAAGCTCGGGCCCCCCTTGATCGTTCCACTCTCGATCCCTGCCAGGATCGTCTGCGCCATCGTCGCGAAACCGCCACCGTGCGGGGCATAGGCGACCGGTCGCAGCTCGCTTCGTGCGAAGTCGAGCTTTTCATCGCGCAAATACATCATCGCCAACGTCATGTGTAAATCGATATCGAACGGCGCGAGTTGCGCGGCGCGGGCAAGGCCCTGCTTGGCGATATCGCTCGGCGCGAGCCCTTGCTCGACAAAACTGCGGTAGAAGTAAATTAGCGGCAGGGGGTGATCGTTCTCGATCCGGTTGAGCGCGATGAAAGGTCTGCGAGCCTGGGCATACGCCGCCGCGCTATCCGCGTCCGAAGCGTCTTCGGCAATGCGAAACAAGGCATAGCCCTTTTGGATATAAGCGTTCACTCGCGCAGGATCGATTGCGAGCGCACGGTCCGCAGCGGCGATCGCGGCCGCATCGTCGCCAGCATCGAATTCGGCTTCGGCCAGCACCGAGAGCACGGCCGGGTCGTCAGGATAAAGCTTCGCGAGCTGGCGGGCTTTCGCGACCAGAACTTCGGCGCGCTCGTCGTCAACGCCGACACGCGAGCGCATCTGCAAGGGCATGGCCGCCGCTTCGCCCTTGCCGAGTTCGCGCACTGTGATCGGGCTGACCGTGAGCTTCTCAGGCGTGAGAAAGAACGCAGACAACTTGCGACGCTTGCGATAGCTGTCCAACTCGCGGTCGAGCACCTTGAGGTCGCCGAACGCCTGCTTCGCGCTTTCCAGCGACGTGCGACCGCGTGCCAGGCTCTTCTGATAAGTCTCCAACTGGCCTTTGCGCGCGGGTTCGAAGCTCAGGTAATGATAGAGCAGCCAAGAGCGGCCGTAGAATTCATCGTAGGCCTTCTTGGCCCCGGCGCCCTTGGCATAAAGCGCCGCATCAAAGATTTCCTCGATCGGTACGGTTTCGGCCCAGGCCAGTTCGGCTGCTCTCTGCTGTGAGGGGCGGCCCACCGAGACAGTCCCGTCCCGCTCGAACTTGGCGGCGGCAAAGAACTCTGCAACCCCCTCGGACATCCACTTCGGCCAGGGAAAGGCGTTTGTCGATAAGGTGTAATGGTGTGCGTACTCATGGAGCAAATAGAACATCGAGGGAGAGAGATCGAAGAAACCCTTTCTATTCTCGTCGTTCGCCGCGATCGCGATCGAACCGCCTGCTCGCGGCACATAGAAGCCCTTCAGCATGCTCGATTGCGTGCCGTAGAGTTCCTGAACCTCGCGATCTGATGAGACGACGTAGACGGTAAGGCGGTTCGAAGGACTGGGCTTTTCCGCTTTTACGGTCGTCACGAAACGCAGGGCCGCATGATAGCGCTCCAGCCTGTCGGCGAAAGTGCGGATCTCGGCATCGCTTTGATTGCCGTAAATGACGAAATGATCGCTCGAGGCCTCTCGCCACTCGGCATGAGCGGGAAAAGGCACCAGCATCAGAATGAAAAGCGCCATGTGTACGAGACACTTGTTCGATTCAAATCGCAACGTATGCATAAGGTTTCGCACCATGGGATTCCTTTGCGGGATATATTACTCTCCCAAGGCGACGGATACTAAAATCCGCCGAATAAGCCCAAAATGAGCACAACTTTTTCAGATAACCTGGCGAGGTCTGCTTGACGGCTCTCTCTTGACCTTGCTTCGCGGCGGGATAAGGCGCGGCAGATGTCTGAAGTCGCTTCCCTCACACTGTTCAACAGCCTCACGCGGTCGCTCGAGCGGTTCGAGCCGGTCCATCCCGGCGAGGCGCGCGTCTATACCTGCGGGCCGACGGTCTACAATTACCCGCACATCGGCAATATGCGTGCCTACGTCTTCGCCGACGTGCTCTCGCGAACGCTGAGCTTCAAGGGGTACGACGTCACCCACGTCATCAACATCACCGATGTCGGCCACCTCACCGACGACGCGGATGCGGGTGAGGACAAGATGGAGAAGATGGCGGCAGCGAAGTCGCAGTCGATCTGGGACATCGCCAAGCACTATACCGAGGCCTATTGGGCGGACATCGCCGCGCTCAATATCCGGCAACCGGCGAAGTGGTCGATCGCGACAGATTACGTGCCGCAGATGCTCGAATTCGCCGAGACGATCGCGCCGAAGCACTGCTACGAGCTCGCGAGCGGGCTCTACTTCGACGTTTCGACCGTCGCGGATTACGGGCGTTTGGCGCGCGCCGTGACCGAGGAAGGGGAGGGCCGCATCGACGCGGTCGAGGGCAAGCGCAACGCCGCCGACTTCGCGATCTGGCGCAAGACTCCGGCGGGCGAAACGCGGCAGATGGAATGGGATTCACCGTGGGGCAGGGGGGCACCCGGCTGGCACCTCGAATGCTCGGTGATGTCGGGCGACCTGCTCGGCTTTCCGTTCGACATTCACACCGGCGGTATCGATCACCGCGAGATCCATCACCCCAACGAGATCGCCCAGAATCAGGCGTTCTGCTGCACCAATGGCCTCGACGCGGTCGAAAATTCGGGCGCGCGCTTCTGGATGCACAACAACTTCCTCGTCGAGCGGTCGGGCAAGATGAGCAAGTCTTCGGGCGAATTCCTTCGTCTGCAGTTGCTGATCGACAAGGGCTACCACCCGCTCGCGTACCGGATGATGTGCCTTCAGGCGCACTACCGGTCCGAGCTGGAGTTCTCCTGGGAAGGGCTTGGCGCGGCTCTGACTCGCCTCAAGCGCATGCTGATGGCGAGCGAAAAGCTGGCCGATGTCGCAGCCGGGGATCCAGGGCATCCGAAGCTGGCACCGCTGCTGGCTTCGTTCGAGGCCGCGATCTCCGAAGACCTCAACACTCCGGTCGCGCTGACGGTCGTGGAAGAGGCTTTGGCGATGAAAAAGGTCGATCTCGGCGCCAAGCGGGCCGTCATCGAACGCATGGATCGGGTGCTCGGGCTGGATCTGTTCAGCAAGACACGCGCCGACTTGCGGCTCCGGCCAAGCGCGGTCAGCCTTTCCGAAGGCGACATCGAAACGGTGCTCGAACGCCGCAAGGCCGCGAGAGCGGAGAAGGACTTTGCCGCGTCCGACGCCCTGCGCGACGAGCTCGCCGCGCAAGGCGTCGAAGTGATGGATGGCGATCCGCTCGGTTGGGAATGGAAAATCGGTGCGTGATCGGGCAGGCTGGCTAAAACCGAGATAGAGAGCGCGATATGAGAAAGTTGCTGATCTGTGTGTCGCCGCTGCTCGCGCCGGCTCCGGTGCTGGCGGGGGATCCCGAGATGGAAGCCGCGATCGACGCCCTTTACGCGCCGTACTTTGCCGACACCGACGATCTCGAAGCGACGCTGCCGGCGTGGGAGCGGCCGATCTTCAGCAAGGACCTGGCAGCACTCGTCGAACGCTGGCATGCCACGCTTCCCGCGAACGAAGCGGATGACTTGAGCGGAGCCGACTGGCTGTGCCAATGCCAGGACTGGGACGCGAGCACGTTCAGCACCGAAGTGTTCGAATCGACTGTCACCGGCAATACCGCCAACGCCAATGTGCGGATCGTCGTCTTTCCCGGCGCGGAGCATAAAGCCGCCTTCCATCTCGTCCGCGAAGACGGCGCCTGGAAGATCGATGATCTCGTAGCATCCGATTTCCCCGACGGTTTGCGTCAGAAGCTACGCGAAGTCATCCAAGGACACGCGCGCCAGTGACGCGCACATCGGTGGCTCTCAACGAGCGGCTTCGGCCTTTGCTGGGAGATACCTTGCCCGCCTGGGTGGAGCCGCGCTGGTTCGCCGATGGGGACGCGCTTCTCGAGATCGCGCCGATCGTCGAGATCGGGTGGTTCGACACCTTCGATTTTCACCATACGCTGGAGGCCTACACCAAAGCCGAAAACGCCTGCTGGCTCAATACGATGGCCGCCGGGGTAGAAGGTTTCCCGCTCGATCTGATGCGCGAGCGGGGCGTGATCTTTACCAATGGCGCCAAGCTCAATGCCCGTCCCATTGCCGAATACGTGCTGATGGGCATGCTCAGCGTCGCGAAGGGCTATCGCGAGGTCGTGCGCGCGCAGGATCGCCGCGAGTGGCTGGAAAAACCGCCGGGCCGTGGCCAGATCGAAGGAGCGCAAGGGCTGGTGCTTGGCGCCGGCGGAATCGGCAGCCGGGTTGCCGAACTGCTGCGTGCGCTCGGTGCGAAAGTGACCGAAGCGCGCCGGACGCCGGCGCCAGGCGTGCTGGGCGAGCATGAATGGCGCGGCAAGCTGGGCGAATTCGACTGGATCGTCGTCGCCGTCCCCGCGACCAGCGCGACGGACAAAATGCTCGGCGCTGCGGAATTTGCCGCGATGAAGCCCGGAGCCAGCATCATCAACATCGCGCGCGGAGCGGTGATCGATCAGGACGCGCTGCTTGCGGCACTGGATGCAGGATCCGTCGGGGCGGCCTTCCTCGACGTGACCGATCCCGAGCCGCTTCCCGCCGACCATCCGCTTTGGGTTCACCCCGGTGTGCAGATCTCCATGCACTTGTCCGGCCAGTCGCAAGATTCGCTTTATCGACTGGCGGCGGGGCGCTTTCTCGAGAACCTTTCACGCTGGCATGATGGCGTGCCGCTGGATTCGGTGGTCGACCTCGAGAAAGGCTATTGAGCCAGCGAAATCCCCTAACTGTTTTGCCGGTGACTTGCTCAAACCCTTTTGTTAGGCCCGCCCGGCAAGGGGAAACGGGAAGGGTATTCGAGCATGTCGGGCAGTGGGAAGACCAAGGCTTCTGATCTCTTCGTTCAATGTCTCGAAGAAGAGGGCTGCGAGTACATTTTCGGCGTTCCCGGCGAAGAAAACCTCGATTTCCTCGATTCCCTGTCCCGCTCCGACAAGATCAAGCTGATCCTCACCCGGCACGAGCAGGGTGCCGGTTTCATGGCCGCGACTTATGGGCGGCACACAGGCAAGACGGGTGTGTGCCTCGCGACGCTGGGCCCTGGCGCGACCAATCTGGTCACTGCCGCCGCCTACGCGACGCTGGGCGGTATGCCGATGCTGATGATCACTGGCCAGAAGCCGATCAAGAAATCGAAGCAGGGCCGATTCCAGATCCTCGATGTCGTCTCGATGATGCATCCGATCACCAAGTACGCGCATCAGATGGCGTCCTCGGACAACATTCCGAGCCGAGTACGCGAGGCTTTCCGTCTCGCGGAAGAGGAAAAGCCCGGCGCCTCGCATATCGAACTGCCCGAAGACATCGCCGACGAGCATACGGATTCGCTTCCGGTCAAGCGCAGCACGGTGCGCCGCCCGGCCGCCGATGTGAAATCGATCCGGCAAGCGGTGGTCGCGCTGGAAAATGCCAAGAATCCCGTGCTCGTGATCGGGGCCGGTGCCAACCGCACGATGACCAGCCGCATGCTGGCGCAATTCGTCGAGAAGACCGGCATCCCGTTCCTTACGACCCAACTCGGCAAGGGCGTGCTGGACGAGCGGCATCCCAAGTTTTTGGGCTGCGCCGCGCTTTCGTCGGGCGATTTCGTTCACGGTGCGATCGAGACGTCGGACTGCATCGTCAACATCGGCCACGACGTGATCGAAAAGCCGCCGTTCTTCATGCACAACGATGGTGCGACGCACGACAAGCGCACCGTCATCCACGTTTCGACCAATACCGCCGAAGTCGATCCGGTCTATTTCCCGCAGATCGAAGTGATCGGCGACATCGCCAATGCCATCTGGCAGATCAAGGAAGACATCGTTCCTTCCGGCGCGTGGAACTTCGATCGCATGCTGGCCTTCCGCAAGGCCGAGGTCGAACACACCCGCCAGCTGGCGGAGGATGCTCGCTTCCCGATCTTCCCGCCGCATCTGGTGAAGCAGGTGCGCGACTGCCTGCCGGACGACGCGATCATCTGCCTCGATAACGGCGTCTACAAGATCTGGTTCGCGCGCGGCTACACCGCCTATCGACCCAACACCGTGCTGCTGGACAATGCGCTGGCGACGATGGGGGCGGGGCTCCCCTCGGCGATGATGAGCGCGATGCTCTATCCCGAGCGCAAGGTCATGGCGATCTGCGGCGACGGCGGTTTCATGATGAACAGCCAGGAGATGGAGACCGCGGTGCGCCTCGGGCTCAATCTCACGGTCATCGTGCTGAACGACAGCTCCTACGGCATGATCCGCTGGAAGCAGACCAACATGGGCTTCAAGGACTGGGGCCTGACCTACGGCAACCCCGACTTCGTGAAGTATGCCGAAAGCTATGGCGCGAGCGGATACCGGATCGAAAGCGCAGCGCACCTGGCCGAAACCCTGGCGCACTGCCGCGATACGCCGGGGGTCCATCTGGTCGATTGCCCGGTGGACTACTCCGAGAACGACGAGATCCTCAACCATACGATCAAGACGCTCTCGAAGCAGGTTTGACGGCTCTGGCGGTCAGTCTTCGTGCAAGAGCAGGATTTCACTCTCGACTCGCATCCTGGGCTGGCCCGCGAGGGAATGCTCCACGGAGACGATCGTGGCGTCTGCGACGAGATGGCCGGGAATAGCGAATTCGTGATCGGGCAGCCGTTCGATCAGGGTTTCTCCAAGCGCGACGGCATCGATGCCCTCGAACTCGAGCATGAAATGATGGCGCGAACCCTCGAAGGTCGCGCTGGCCCAAGCGCGTTCTTCGTGATTGACCAGCGTGCCTTTGCCAGCGGCGATCGCGAGCATCTGCGCAAGGATCGCCAGCCAAGCTCCGCGATGCCCCTTTGCCCTCAGCTTCGCCACCAGCGCGCGCGACTGTTCGGGATCAACCAGCATGGCGGGTCTCCACGGGCAGGGCGGCGCGGTACCCGGCGATAAAGCCGTCCACCCGTGCCTCGGTATCGGGGCGCGGCAAGCGGCCGTTGCGCAAGTCGGCGACGAAGCGGGGATCGTGCGTCGCGAGACGACCGAATTTGGTCCAAGCCATATCGGTTTCCCGCAGGAAGATTTCGATACGTCGTAGCAGCATGAGGCCTCCCAATAGCGAATCGTGAAGAAGTTCATGATATGTTCCGCCTCAAATCCTACTTGTCTAGGATTTTTCCTACGCCTATGCTTCTCATATGGAACTCGACCCATCTCGTCAGCGCTTGCTCGACCTCGCCGGGTTGCGCGGAGTCAGCTTGTCGCAGCTTTCGCGAATGCTCGGCAAAAACCCCAGCTATCTGCAGCAATTCGTGCGCAAGCGGAGTCCGCGCAAACTGGAGGAGACCGATCGCGCCACACTGGCCCGCTTTTTTGGTGTCGGCGAGGCGGAACTGGGCGCGCCGCCAGAATTTTCCTATGCCGAAGGGCGTGAACAGCCGCTCAGGGACTGGATCGAAGTGCCGCGCCTTTCGTTGGGCGCATCGGCGGGGCCGGGGGCGGATGCCGATGCCGAGGCCGCGTTCGATACGTTCCGCTTTTCCGCTCGCTGGCTGCGCGAGATGGGGCTCGATGCCAAGGCCTTGTCCGCGATTCACGTCACCGGCGATTCGATGGAGCCGACGTTGCGCGACGGCGACGAGATCCTGGTCGATTCGCGGCCCAGCCCCTTGCGTGACGGCATCCACGTCGTCCGCCTAGATGACATGGTCCTGGTGAAACGTCTGGAAACGGCGAGGCCGGGGCGGATCGCGCTGCTGAGCGACAATCCCGCCTATCGTCCGATCGACTGCGCCGCGAGCGAGGTGGTCGTCATCGGCAGAGTTGTGTGGAAGAGTGGAAGGATCTGAGCAAAGCCGGCTTTCGCAGGCAAACCATTGCATTGCCGGCCCGCTGAAGCCATTTGCGCTGCATGACACAACCGGACACGAACCGCCCTGAACCGCCAATGCGCGTCGCCATCCTGCCCGTGACAGCGCTCGAACAGAATTGCTCGCTGATCTGGTGCACGAAGACCAGGAAGGCGGCCCTGGTCGATCCGGGCGGCGATCTCGACAAGCTCAAGGCGGCAGTGGAGAAGGCCGGGGTGACGCTCGAGAAAGTGCTCGTCACGCATGGCCACCTCGATCACTGCGGTCTCGCCGGTGAACTGGCGAAGGAAATCGGGATCCCGCTGGAAGGACCGCAGGAAGAAGACCGCTTCTGGATCGCGCAGCTCGACGAGGATGGGCCGCGCTGGGGCATGGAGGCGCACAGCTTCGAACCCGACCGCTGGCTGGAGAACGGCGACACGGTGACGGTCGGCGAACTCGAACTCGACGTCTATCATTGCCCGGGCCACACGCCGGGACACGTCGTGTTCCATCACGCGCCGTCGAAATTCGCCATCGTCGGCGACGTGCTGTTCAAGGGCTCCGTCGGCCGTACCGATTTTCCGCGCGGCGATTTCGCGACTTTGGCGGAATCGATCACGGGCCGGCTATGGCCGCTCGGCAACGATACGACCTTCGTGCCCGGCCACGGACCGATCAGCACGTTCGGGGACGAGCGGCGAACCAACCCGTTCGTGGGCGACGCCGTCCTCTAGGACGCCGTCCTCCAGGAGGGGTCAGATCACTCCCAGCGCGATCAGCACCGCGACCGCGGCCAGGCCGGCGGCGACCAGCATGGTCACGAGCATCCCACCGCCGCGCAGCGGGCCGGCATTGGTCTGGTCCATGCCGATGGCGTGCGCCACGCGCGCGAGCAGAAACAGCGCGCCGACGAAGGCGATCCAGCGGCCGCCCTTGCCGGTCAATTCGATCGCGGCGATCAAGATCAGCACGATCGGCGTATTTTCGATGAAATTGGCATGGGCCCGCATGCGCTGCATCAACAGTGGCTTGCCCGCATCGCCATGCAGGACGCTTTCGGAAATCCGCAGCCGGACGACCCGGTAGATCAGCCAGAGGTTGATAATGGCGGCGGCGGCGGCAAGAGATAGCGTCGTCTGGAGAATCACGGACAAATCCTGTTTCTGTGGGTTCGATCAGAGTGTGCGCTCGTGGAACGGGTTGCAACTCGTCGCAGATCGGGTATAGGCGCGCCTTCGCGAGCCGCCGGGCCGGTAGGTCACCGGCGGCCTTTTTGACAATGCTGTATTTGTAGGAACAGGTGCCAAGATGGCTGTCCCTAAGAGAAAAACGTCCCCGTCACGTCGGGGCATGCGCCGCAGCCATGATGCTCTCAAGGCCGAAGCGTTCCACGAATGCTCGAACTGCGGTGAGCTCAAGCGCCCGCACAACCTTTGCTCGGCTTGCGGTCATTACAATGGCCGTGAGATTGTTGCTGTCGAGATCTAAGTCCGAACCACCGGAGACAAGTCGATGAGTTTGCCGCGTATCGCCGTCGATGCGATGGGCGGTGACGAAGGCGTGCGCGTGATGGTCGAAGGCGCGGCAATCGCGCGTCGCCGTCACGAGCAGTTCAAGTTCTTGCTGGTGGGCGACCAGACGCGGATCGAAGCCGCACTGCAGGCGCACCCGAACTTGCGCGCTTCATCCGAAATCCGCCACACCGAGGACGTGATCACGGGCGAGGATCGGCCGAGCCAGGCCCTTCGTCGTGCCAAGACCACCTCGATGGGGCAAGCGATCGCGGCGGTGAAGTCCGGCGATGCCGGTGCGGCGATCAGTGCCGGCAATACCGGCGCGCTGATGGCGATCTCCAAGCTCACCTTGCGGACCATGCCGGGGATCGACCGGCCGGCGCTGGCCGCGCTGATCCCGACTTTGGGCGACAACGACGTGGTCATGCTCGATCTCGGCGCAAACACCGAGTGCGACACGCGCAATCTGGTGCAGTTCGCGATCATGGGCGCTGCCTATGCTCGCGTCATGACCGGCCGGGAAGCGCCGCGCCTGCGGCTGCTCAATATCGGCACCGAGGAAATCAAGGGCACCGACCTGCTGCGCGACGCGGCGCAAATCCTCAAGGAAGCGGCCGATGATCTGTCGATCGAGTTCGATGGCTTCACCGAGGCGGACAAGCTATGCCGCGGCGATGTCGATGTCGTCGTGACCGACGGATTTTCGGGCAACATCGCGCTCAAGGCGGTCGAAGGGACCGCGCGGTTCGTCGGCGACTTGCTGCGCCGCAGCTTTTCCAGCTCGCTGCGTTCGAAAGTGGGCTTCCTGATTTCCAAACCCGCGACCGAGCTACTGAAGCACCATCTCGATCCCAACAATCACAATGGCGGCGTCTTTCTGGGCCTCAACGGTATCGTGGTGAAAAGCCACGGCAGTGCGAGTGCGGCCGGTGTAGCGCATGCGGTCGCGGTCGCGGCGCGGCTGCTCGAGGAGAATGTTACGGTGCGGATCACCGCCGATCTGGCGCGCGTGGGTGAGAAGAGTCTTGGCATGCGTCGGCAGCAGGAGGCGCGAGCCTGATGCGCCGTTCCATACTGGTCGGAACCGGTTCGGCCCTGCCCAAGCGTGCGGTGTCGAACGCGGAACTGGCTGAAAGCCTCGACCTCGAAACCAGCGACGAATGGATCGTCGAACGCACCGGCATCACCAACCGCTATATCGCGGGCGATGACGAAACCACTGCGAGCCTGGCGACGATCGCGGCCTGCGAAGCGCTCGAGGCTGCCGGGATGGCGGCCAGCGACATCGATCTCATCGTTCTTGCCACGGCGACGCCCGATCAGACGTTTCCCGCCACCGCGACCGTGGTCCAGCAAAATCTCGGCTGCAACGGCGGCATCGCCTTCGATGTGGCGGCGGTCTGCTCCGGCTTTCTCTATGCGCTCGGCGTCGCCGACTCGATGCTGCGTTCCGGAATGGCGAACCGGGCGCTGGTGATCGGCGCCGAAACCTTCAGTCGCATCCTCGACTGGGAAGATCGCACCACTTGCGTCCTGTTCGGGGACGGTGCCGGAGCGATCGTGCTGGAAGCGCGTGAGGTCTCCGATGGACCGGATGAACGCGGCATCCTGGCCACCCGGCTGCACGCGGATGGTGCGCATAACCAGCTGCTGTTCGTCGACGGCGGCCCTTCGACCACGGGCACGGTGGGCAAGCTGAGGATGAAGGGCCGCGAAGTCTTTCGTCACGCTGTGTTCAATTTAGCACAAGTCCTACGTGAAGTGCTTGAAGATACGGGACTTCAGGTTTCGGACATTGATTGGCTGGTTCCGCACCAAGCCAATGCGCGCATACTTGATGCCACTGCGAAGAAGTTAGCGTTACCTGCTGAAAAAGTTATTATGACAGTGGCACAACATGCCAATACTTCTGCAGCATCTGTTCCCTTGGCACTGTCTGTAGCCGTTCGGGACGGGCGAATTCAGCAGGGCGACCTTGTCATGCTCGAGGCAATGGGTGGTGGTTTTACTTGGGGCGCAAGTTTAATCCGAATGTAACTTTGGTTTCAGTCCGCGGGGCCTGAAATTACTTTTGGCCTAAGCATTGCGTTTCCCGCGTATTGCCATATGATCCGTAAGGGTTGCGTGGCAAGGATTGGGGAAAGGTGCGCTCCATGGAGACGCTTACGCGAGCGGCAATTGCCGAAGCTATTCATCGCAAGCTCGGGCTTTCGCGCGCCGATTCGCTTGCCATGGTCGAATCCATCCTGGGCTTGATGTGCGATTCGTTGTCCGGCGGCGAAAACGTCAAGATTTCCGGGTTCGGCACGTTCCTCCTGCGCGACAAGGGGGAGCGCGTGGGACGCAATCCCAAGACCGGGATCGAAGTGCCGATAACGCCCAGGCGTGTGCTGACTTTCCGCGCGAGCCAGATGCTCAAGGACCGGATCGCCGCACTGTGAGCGAACCGGCGTGAGCGAACCGGCGTGAGCGAACCGGCATTCCCAGGCTTCGATGACGGCAAGGAGCCCGAAGCCATGCGGACCATCGGCGAAGTGACGCGAGCCCTAGGCATCCGCCAGCACGTCCTTCGCTATTGGGAAGAGCAATTTCCCATGCTCAAGCCGGTGAAGCGTAGCGGTGGCCGTCGGTATTATCGGCCCGAAGACGTTGCCCTGGTGGCGCAGATCGACCGGCTCGTGCATCACGAAGGCTACACTCTGCGGGGTGCCCGACTCGCGCTGGAGGGGAAGGGCAAGAGTCCTGCGGCGGAGGATGACACAGGTGTCGCTCCCGAGGCTGCCGTCATGTCAGAGCAAGTCAGGGCCAAGCTGCAGTCCTTGCGCGACGAGCTGGCGAGCGCGCTGCGACACGCCTGACGGGCCGCAAGCACCGGTCCGACTGCCTCTCATCAGAATTCGTCTCGCAACTGCGGCCCCAGTTCGGGGTCTAGATCGCGCGGCCGCGTCAAGTGGCGCAAGCAGGCGCACTCCTCGCGGACCTCGCTCCAGGCTGCGATATCGAGTTCGAGCAGCGCGAAGGCGGCGGTCGGAAACTTCTCCTCTACCACGTCGCGCAGCGGGCATGTGCCGTCATCCGGGACGAGGTCGAGGATCAGATCTTCCAGCCCAGGATTGTGGCCGACCATGATGATCGAGCCCGGATCACCTTCCTGCCCGCGCAGAACGTCCTGCAGTGTATCGGAGCTCGCGAGATAGAGGCGGCGGTCCCAGATGACCGGCGGCGTCCCGCCTGCGGCCTGTGCCGAGATCTCGATCGTCTGCGTCACCCGGACTGCAGGAGAGGCCAGTACCCGATCAAACCGCCACTCATGGGCACGAATGAAGTTGCCCATCTTTTCCGCCCCCTTGCGCCCCCGCGTGTTGAGCGGGCGATCGAAGTCGCGCAGACGCGCGTCGTTCCAGTCCGACTTGGCGTGGCGGAAAATGGCGAGGGTCTTCATCGAATGCTCGTCTTGATGTCGGGAGGCGTCGCGGGATTACGCCGGCAGCGGCACGTCTGAACCATGCCCGGCCACGCGTTGCAAGGCCTCGTCGAGTCCGAGCCGACGAACCGGCGTGCCCGGCGGGAACGCGTTCAGCAGGCGCGAAGGGAATGCTGCGGATAGCACCACGAAATGGCCGCGATCCTCGCGACCGCGAATGAGGCGGCCAAACGCCTGCGCCAGTCGCGCGCGGATGATGGTGTCGTCGAACTCTGAGCCTCCGCCCGCGAGGCGGCGCGCGCGATGCAGGATCGACGGGCGCGGCCAGGGCACTTGTTCCATTACTACCAGCCGCAGCGAATGGCCAGGCACGTCGACCCCATCGCGCAGCGCATCGGTACCCAGCAACGACGCCGCCGGATCGTCGCGAAACATATCGACCAGAGTGCCGGTATCGATCGGATCGACGTGCTGGGCATAGAGTGGCAACCCGCTGCGCGCGAGCCGATCGGCAATGCGGCCATGGACTGCGCGCAATCGCCGTATCGCGGTGAACAGGCCAAGCACACCGCCTTGCGATGCCTCGATGAGGCGACCGTAGGCGGCGGCAAGCGCGGGAATGTCGCCGCGCGGAATGTCGGTCACGATCAGGACTTCGGCCTGGCCGGCGTAATCGAACGGGCTTTCCTGCGCCGAGAGCCGCGGATTGGCGGCGATATGCGCGGCGCCGCTGCGGGCCAGGGCACGATCCCAGTCCTCGCCGTCGCGCAACGTTGCGGAGGTCATCATCACGCCATGCGCCGGCTCGAGCACGACACGCGCGAACGGCTTCATCGGATCGAGCCAGCGGCGGTGCAGGCCGACGTCGAATTCGCGCGAATCGGATCGCTCCACCGAAAGCCAGTCGACGAAATCCGGATCGGCCGGACCGCCGAGCCGTTCGAGCAGGGCTTCCCATGCCGCAAGCAAATCGATCCGCCAGGCCAGCGAGTGACGCGCTCCCTCGATCCGCGCACGGCCTTGGCTATCGAGCCAGTCCGGCGGTTCCTCGACGATCGCCTCGAGCCGAACGCCGAGCCGCATGAGCGGTTGCCGCAGCTCGACCAGCGCGGCGCGCGCCGCCTGCGCGAGTTCGACGAAGCTGCCCTCGAGTTGCGCGGCTTCGGTTTCGAGTCCGTAGCCCGCGTCCTGTCCCCCGCTCTCGTCGCGCGCATAGACCAGCGCGCGGACGGCGCCGAGCAGCTCTTCCACAGGGCCGCTCGGGGCGTTCTCGGCGAGGCGTTGCAGCCACTTGTCCGCAGGCAGGGCTTCCGCGGCGGCGCGCGCTGCCGCGATCGCGCGGCCCCCGGCTTCGTCGTAACTGGCGATGTCGGCAAGCCGGGCGGCAAGGCCGCGCCGGCGCCCGCGCGAGGTGGATTCGGGCCCGATCACCCAGCGGCGCAACTCGATCGTCTCGGTGCCGCTGAGAGCCACGGCAAAGGTCGAATCCGCCGCGTCGAACACGTGATGTCCCTCGTCGAACACGATGCGGGTCGGGCGTGCGGCATGATCGCGCCCGCGCGCCGCATTGACCATGACGAGGGCGTGATTGGCGATGACGAGATCGGCCCGCGCCGAAGCCCGCGCGGCGCGTTCGATGAAGCATTTGCGATAGTGCGGACAGCCGGCGTAGACGCATTCGCCGCGCCGATCGGTGAGCGCGGCGATGCCTCGCTGCCGAAACAGGGTGCCGAGCCAGCCGGGAAGGTCGCCGCCGATCATATCGCCATCACGGCTGTACGCTGCCCAGCGCGCGACAAGCTGCGCCAGGATCGCGGGACGACCGGCGAAGCCGCCTTGCAACGCATCCTCCAGGTTCAGCAGGCACAGATAGTTCTCGCGCCCCTTGCGCACGACCACCGGCCGGCTGCCGTCGGCGCGGCGATCGGGCCAGGCGCGGCGGCTTTCCTGGCGAAGCTGGCGTTGCAGCGCCTTGGTGAAGGTCGAGACCCACACCGTCCCGCCCGCTTGTTCGCTCCACAGCGAAGCGGGCGCGAGATAGCCCAGCGTCTTGCCGATCCCCGTCCCGGCCTGCGCGAGCAGCAAGTGAGGCTGCCCTTCGCGCTGCCGCGGCGCAAAGGCCTGTGCCGCTTCGCGCGCGAAAGCCTGCTGCCCGGGTCTGGCCTCGGCCTCGCTACCCGTCAGATGCCCGAGCCTTGTGGTCACGTCCTCCTCGATGAGCGTGACTTGCGCAGGTTGTGGCAATTCGCCTGCTTCTTCCCATTCCGGCAAGCGGGAAAAGAGCCAGCGCTCGGCCCGCTGCGGCTTTGCGATCCGGCTGGCGAGCAGCCCCGCCCAGGGCCAGCGCAGCCGCGTCAGCGATTGCAGCGCGCTCCAGGCGCCTTCCCGTTCGGGCCAGGCCGGATCCTCGCAGGTCGCGAGCAGAGTTTCCGCGGCCTGCTGGAACAGCTCTGGCACATCGCTTTCGGTAGCAGGCAGCGCCAGGCCCAGCGTCTGCGCCAGCCCCTTGGGCGAGGGAACGACGAACCGCGCAGGAAAGACGAACGCATAAAGCTCGAGCAGATCGAGCCCCGACAAGTCCGGATAGCCAAGCCGCGTCGCGACGAGCGGTGCATTCAGGATCAGGACGGGCGTATCGGCGGCCGTCATCACGGCCTCGCCCTTGGAGACCGCGCGCGTCCCCGAGGCATCGCGAAGCCAGGTCCCGGCATGGCTGCAGTGGAGCGCGGGGAGGGCCTTGGGAGTCATGCCCAGAGCATGGGGAGGGCGGAACGAAAAGTAAACGGCGCGTAATGTCGGCGATGTCGGAAAGGGTGCGATGAATGTGAAAGGGAAGGTCAGGGCAGCGCAGCGCAGATCTTATTGCGTGTTGGCGTCATCTCGATCGGCGGTTCGGCGGGACCGGTTTTTTTGCGTCCACGAGACCGCCCTGCCGCACGCGTGGATCGCGGCCCAATTTTCGCGTCGCAGATTGGCGCTGCTAGAGACCCAGTGCCGCCGGATCGATCGGCGTGCCTTGCGCCGCCATGCCTTCCGTCAGATTGCGCAAGGTCCGCTCGACATCTGGGTGCCGGGCCTGTTCGAGCATGGCGTCAAGCTCCGCGCGATCGAACAAGCGACCCCGGCGGACGACGGCGAGGGGCCTTCGCGCGCACGAGATGCGCTCGGTCGGATCACACGAATAGATGACGAGATCGGCTGCGCAGCCGACGTCAAGGCAGCCGCTTCGCTCGTCTTCCCCCAGCAAACGAGCGACCTCTCGCGTCGAGGCGGCAATGACCTCGGCCGGCGTCAGGCCCGCTCGCACGAGCAGTTCCAGTTCGTCGATCAGGGAGACGCCCGGCGGATTGGCAAAGATGCCAGCGTCGCTCCCCGTGACGAGAGGTACGCCTTCTTCGGCCATCAGGCGGGTCAGCGTGCCGATGAACGCGTCCTTGTCGAGGTGGTCGGCGGCATCGCGCGCCGCCCATGTCGCGATATATTGAGTTTCGGTCTGTTGCTCGATCGGATTAAGCGTCGCGGCTTCCGGCCTGCGGGCAAAGGCCCCGTCGCTTTCGGCAACGCGAACAAGATTGTGATGCGCGAGCAGCGTGGGCGTCACCGTGACACCGGCGGTGGCGATCCTGCGCGCCAGTTCGCGGGCGGCGCTTTCGTCCAGGCGGTCCGTGAGGCCATGCCAGAGGATCGATTCGCTGTGTTCGATCGTCTCGAAGCCATCGTCGAGCACGTCCTCGAAGGGGATCGCGAACGGTTCTTCGAAGGGAATTCCCGGCCCCCGCGAGCCTTCGGGGGAGTGGCCGGTCACAAGCATGCCTCGCTTGCTCGCCTCCTCAAGAATGGCCTCGTAGGGCTCGCGTTGCAGGTTCGAATACACCTTGATCCGTTTGTAACCGGTGTCCGCCTGCGCCGCGAGCGCTTCTCGCGCTTCGGCGGCGGTCTTGACCATCTGGTGATTGATCTGCGCGTTCGGGCCCGGGCTGTTGAGGATCGGTCCCGTCGTCAGTAGTCGCGGTCCGACAAGCGAACCTTCTTCGATCCGCCGCGCCAAATCCAGGTGGAAAGGCATACCCGACATGTTGCGGACAGTCGTTACGCCATGCGCGAGATAAGCGCCAAGCTCCGCCTCGTCCCAGACGTGCACGTGCATGTCGGCGAGGCCCGGCAGCACAAAGTGGTCTGACGCCGAAAGCACCCGCGGCTGATCGGATTTAGCCGTCTCCTTGACCAGAGACGATTGGACGATGCGGTCGCCTTCGATGACGAGGGTTGCCAGTTTTCGCCGAGGCTGGCCATCGACCACGTCGACCAAGGTCGCACCTTCGATCACAACTGCCTTGGATAGGGCGAGCCCTTGCGGCAAGCACAGGGCGGTTACCAGACCGAGCGCCAGCGCGCTCCCATAGCGAGCGAACATGTTCTTTCCCCCTTGCCCGCCATTCTGACCGAAGTGATCTACAATTCAAGATCGCGGGACTAGGGGCAGCAAACTCGATCAGGCGGCGTCGTTGTCCGCCGCCTGGCCTTCGGTCGAGGCTTGCACCAGAGGCACGTTCTCTTTGAACGTATGGGTGATGTAGGGGAACGGGATCTCGATGCCCGCCTCGTCGAGCGCCTTTTTTACCGCGATAATGATCTCGCTCTTCGTCTGGCGCAGGTCGCGCGGGGTGGATTTGGCCCACCACTGCACGAGGAAGTCGATCGAGCTGGAGTTGAACTCCTGCGCATAGACGATGACCGGCTTGTCGCCGTTCACGGCGTCGATGCTTTCGACGGTCTTCAGGATGATGTCCTGCGCCTGTTCGAGATCGGTATCGTACGACACGCCGATCACCACCTCGTTGCGACGAATGACTTCGTCGGTGAGGATCTTCACCGGATTCTTGAACAGCATCGAATTGGGCACGACGGTCAGCTCGTTGGAGAGCTGACGAACGTGGGTTTCGCGCAAGGTGATCTTCTCGACCTTGCCGAGGATGCCTTCGCACTCGATCACGTCGCCCAACCGCATCTTTTCGCGCAGCATGATCAGCACGCCGGCGAGGAAGTTCTCGAAGATATCCTGGAAAGCAAAGCCGATGGCGACCGCGCCGATGCCCAGGCCGGCAAACGCGCCGGCCGGTGTGAAGCTGGGAATGGCGGCCGTCGCCGCGATGAGCAGGCCTACGATCCAGATCGCCAGCTTGACGATCGTATCGACCAGGGCCTTGAGATCTTCACGAATATGGGTCTTGCCGGTGATCCTGTCGGCGATTTTCACCGCGCCCTTCGCTGCCAGCCACGTGATGACGATGATGATCAGCGCAATGGCGATGGACGGCAGCGCCTGCACGAATCCCTTGACCATCAGATCGACCTGTTCGCGCAGGGTATCGAGATAATTCACGGGGGTCCGGCTCCCTGGATTGGCATATTAACGAATGTTGATATGCCCAACGGCTCCATTGCAGGGAGGTTCCCCTCCGCGTGGATTCGAAGCTTGGCTCTTGCGGAATGGGCGCATTCCCGCGAAGAGCGCGTCCCATGACCGAAGATGCCCTGACCGAAGCCGCACGCGTATCCAAGGCCTGGCCGTTCCAGGAAGCGCAGAAGCTGTTGAAGCGCTTTCCCGATGGCAAGCCCGGCGGCGCGCCCGTGCTGTTCGAAACGGGCTACGGCCCCTCGGGCCTGCCGCATATCGGCACGTTTCAGGAAGTCCTGCGCACGACGCTGGTCCGGCGCGCCTACGAGGTTCTGATCGGCGCGCGCCCCGAAGACGGCAAGACGCGGCTGGTCGCGTTCTCGGACGACATGGATGGCTTGCGCAAAGTGCCGGACAATGTGCCCGATCCGGCGCTGCTGTCCGCCAATCTCGGCAAGCCGCTGTCGCGCATCCCGAACCCGTTCGGTTCCACCTACGAGAGCTTCGCGCATCATAACAATGCGCAGCTCCGCGACTTTCTTGATCGCTTCGGCTTCGAATACGAATTCGTCTCGGCCAGCGACCGCTACAATTCGGGCGCCTTCGACGATGCGCTGGCCAACGTGCTGTCGCACTACGATGCGATCATGGGCGTCATGCTGCCGACTCTGCGCGAGGAACGGCGGCAAACCTATTCGCCCGTACTGCCGATCTCGCCGACCAGTGGCGTCGTGCTGCAAGTGCCGATCGAAGTGCTCGATCCAGCGAGCGGCATGATCCGCTTCACCGACGAAAATGGCGAAGCGGTCGAACAGACCATCTTCGGCGGGCAGGCCAAGCTGCAATGGAAGGTCGACTGGGCGATGCGCTGGGTGGCTCTCGGCGTCGACTACGAGATGTGCGGCAAGGACCTGACCGACAGCGTGACGCAGTCGGGCAAGATCGCCAAGATCCTCGGCGGACGACGCCCCGAAGGCATGATCTACGAGCTCTTCCTCGACGAGAAGGGCGAGAAGATCTCCAAGTCCAAGGGCAACGGTCTCACCATCGACGAGTGGCTGACGTACGGGACCGAGGAAAGCCTGGGCTTCTACATCTTCCGCGAACCCAAGAGCGCCAAGCAGCTGCACATCGGCGTGATTCCGAAGGCGGTCGACGAGTACTGGCAGTTTCGCGGCAATCTTCCTGACCAGGCGGTCGACAAGCAGCTCGGCAATCCCGTGTGGCACCTTCTGCGTGCCAACGGCGGCAGCGTGGGGGCTGGCGACACGCCAGCGGTCACATTCGGATTGCTACTCAACTTAGCGGGTGTCTTAGGCGCCGAAGCGAAACCGGAGCATTTGGAAGACTATATCCGTAATTATGTGAATGATCCAAGGATCTGGGAGACCCCCGGGTTTCATGGCATGGTGATTGCCGCCGCAAATTACGCCCGCGATTATATCGCGCCCACGCTCAAGAAGCGTGCGCCCGCCGCGAACGAAGCGGCGGCCCTGAGGGCCCTCGATGGCGAGCTCGCGAAGGTGCCGCCGGGCACATCGGCCGAGGACATCCAGACGCTGGTCTACGAAATTGGCAAGCGCGAGGAATTCGGCTTCGAAACGCTGCGCGACTGGTTCCGCGCCTTGTACGAAACGCTGCTCGGTTCCAGCCAGGGGCCGCGCATGGGCAGCTTCATCGCGCTTTACGGGATTCCCGAAAGCCGCAAGCTGATCGCCGAGGCGCTTGCCGCGACCTGAGCCGCAGTGCCGCTCAGCCCAGCCAGGGCCTGGTGCGAAACCACTTGGTGATGACGTACTTCACGCCCCGCACCACGGGCTTGGCGGCGTGTAGCGTGGCGGGGTTGGTTCGCCCGTCGGGCAGGGCATTGTTCCAGAACACCAGCGATCCGCGCTGCGGCGGGATCGCGAAGCCGAGCTGTGTGAATTCGGTCTCGCCGCCTTCCTCGACATTGTTGAGGTAGGCCATCGCCGTCCAGCTGCGCTGCCCGCCGTTCCGGCTTTCGCCTTTCCAGTAGTCGGCGTGGACGTCGAACCAGTCGCAGTGGCCGCGGTATTCCTGGCCGGGCGCATAGCGTTGGCCCTGCACCGTCTCGCCCCATCCGAGGTCGATGCCGAGCAGATCCGAAAGGCGCCGCTCGACGATGCGGATCTGCGGTTCCGTCTGCGGCACGTCGCCCGAGTAGCTCGTCCGGTAGGCCTCGATCTCGGTGCCCTTGTAGAGCGTCGAGGGGCGAGCGACATCGTCGATCAGGCGAACCAGCACATCGCATTCATCGGCGTCGAGAAAATCGCCGACCGCGAAAATCTCCGCATCCTCGACCGGCAGGCGATAAACCGAGGGATCGCGCGCCAGGCGCTCGCGCACTTTCTGGCCTAGCGCGGCGAGAGCCTTTCGGTCGGGGAATTCCTGCTTCATCGTCTCGTTCAATGCGGGGTGAATTCGGATCACCACTATGCCGCGCGAGACGGCTTCGTAAACCCGCTTGCCTTCTCTGCGTCGCAGATCCATCCAGAGGGCCATGCGTATTCCCGAGAACCAGACCTACACCAGGGTCGCCATTGCACTTCACTGGGTCATCGCTCTGCTGATCGCGCTGAACTTCGTCGCCGTGTGGGTGGCCGACGGCATGCCGAAAGCGGAAAAGATGCAGATCATGGCCAATCACAAGGCCTTCGGCATCACCATCCTCATCCTCTCGGTCCTGCGCATCTTATGGCGAATAGCGCATCGCCCGCCGCCGCTTCCCGCGAGCCTCGCGCCATGGGAAGCCGTGCTCGCCCGTTCGGTCCACTCGTTGTTCTATTTCCTGATGATCGGAATGCCGCTCACCGGTTGGGCGATGGTCTCGACCGGTGGCAAGCCGGTCAGTGTGTTCGGACTATTCGACATGCCGGCACTCCCGGTCGGTGCGGACAAGGCCACCGGCGGCACGTTTCACGAGGTCCACGAGATTTTCGGGACGGCGTTCCTGGTCCTCATCGGCCTGCATGTGCTTGGCGCGCTCAAGCATCAGTTCTTGGATCACGACGGGACGCTCGCCCGGATGATTCCCCTCTTGCGCCAGCGGCGCGGGCTCTAAGCTCCGGCCAAACGCAAGGAGCCTTCCGCCAAGGGGTGCGGAAGGCTCCTGTCCGGCACTGCGTGCCGAAAACCGTTTAGAAGAAGAAGTCGTAGATCACGTCGACCACTTCGCCGGTGTAGGTATCCACCAGAAGGACGTCGTCGTAATAGCGGACCCAGCGATAGGGGCCGTAGACGTCCGGCAGGCGGTACGACCAGGGATCGTTGATCCAGTAGCGGTTGCCGTAGAACAGCGAGCCCAGCGAGAAGCCGATGCTGACCCTGCGGTACGAGTAGTTGCGGTAGGGCGCATAGTAGCGGCCGATGCGATAGTGCGCGCGGTTGCTCGAACGATAGCGCTGCCAGTCGTACCGGTTGTTGCGCCGCCAATCGCGGCTCCAGTTCCGGTAATTGCGATCGCGGCGGTAATCGCGATTCTGCGACCAGCGACGATCGCCGTCCCGCCAGTTGTTGTCGCGACCGTTGCGCCAGTTGTTGTCACGACCATTGCGCCAGTCGTTGTCGCGACCATTACGCCAATTGTTGTCGCGACCATTACGCCAATTGTTGTCACGACCGTTGCGCCAATTGTTGTCACGACCGTTGCGCCAGTTGTTGTCACGGCCATTGCGCCAGTCGGCGGTGCGGCCGTCGTTGGTCTGGGCATTGGTGCGGTCGCCGTAAGTGCGGTTACGCTGCCAGTCCCGCGCCCGATCGCCACGATTGTATTCGCGATCGCGCACGGTATCGGCACGCCGATCCCAACGGTTCTCGACGCGATCGGCGCGGCGATCACCGCGGTTCTCGATGCGTTGTGCCGCCCGTTCGCTCGACCGGTCTATCCGGCGCGCCGCTGCGTTGTCGCCTCGCCGTGCTGCATAGTCCGCCGCGCGATCGCCTTGCCGCTCGACGCGGTTCGCGCGGCGCTCGCTGCGGTTGTCGATCTGCTGAGCGCGCTGCTCGCCGCTACGTTCGATGCGCTGGGCCCGCATGTCGACCCGCTGCGACGGCGGTTCGATCCGCTGCGCGCGCCGTTCGACCTGCCGTGCGTTCATTGCTCCGCCGTCGCGGCTGCCAGCTCGCCAGTCGCGCTGGCCCTCGGCCGCCTCGGCTGGAAGCGCCATCATTGCGATGGCCGCGGCCATCGCCGTCCAGCCAGTGCCGCGCAGCAGTCGCTTGCCCTTTTCAAACTTACCCATGAACCAGAACCCTTTCGCTCTCCAACCAGAGGCCGCACGGCGAGAGCGGCTCATGAATGGGTTTAGACGAATGGCACTGTCGGAAAGGTGAACCGAGTAAGCGAGGGCTGTTCAGGTTTATAGACGTTTACCTTAATGCTTAGCGCGTGAGCTTCTTGTAAGCCAGGCGCGTGGGACGATCGGCGGCATCGCCGAGACGCCGACGCTTGTCCTCCTCGTACGCTTCGAAGTTGCCTTCGAACCATTCGACATGGCTGTCGCCTTCGAAGGCGAGGATGTGCGTGGCGAGACGATCGAGGAAGAAGCGATCGTGGCTGATGACCACGGCGCAACCCGCGAAGTTCTCGATGGCTTCCTCGAGCGCGCCCAAGGTCTCGACGTCGAGGTCGTTGGTCGGTTCGTCGAGCAGCAGGACGTTGCCGCCCAGCTTGAGCATCTTGGCCATGTGCACGCGGTTGCGCTCACCGCCCGAGAGCTTCCCGACATTCTTCTGCTGGTCCGCGCCCTTGAAGTTGAACGCGCCGACATAGGCACGGGTCGACATGTCGTGGCCGTTGACCTTCATGTAGTCGAGCCCATCGGAAATCTCTTCCCAAACGTTTTTCGAGGCATCGAGGTGATCGCGGCTCTGATCGACGAAGCCGAGATGGACGGTCGAGCCGATATCGACTTCGCCCGAATCCGGCGTCTCCTTGCCCGTCAGGATCTTGAAAAGCGTGGACTTGCCCGCGCCGTTGGGCCCGATCACGCCGACGATTCCGCCTGGCGGGAGGATGAACGACAGATCCTCGAACAGCAGTTTGTCGCCATAGGCCTTGGTGATGGACTTGGCCTCGATCACCTTGCCGCCGAGGCGCTCGGGCACCTGGATGACGATCTGCGCCTTGCCCGGCTTGCGCCCGGCCTGCGCTTCCTGAAGCTGCTCGAACTTGCGGATACGCGCCTTGGACTTGGTCTGGCGCGCGGCAGGCGTCTGCCGCATCCATTCCAGCTCGTCCTTGAGCGCCTTCTGGCGACCGGATTCCTCGCGGTCCTCCTGCTCCATGCGCTTGGCCTTCTTCTCCAGATAGGTGGAGTAGTTGCCTTCGTACGGGAAATACTTGCCGCGATCGAGTTCGAGGATCCAGTCAACGACGTGGTCGAGGAAGTAGCGATCGTGGGTGATCATGAGCACCGCACCCGCATATTCCTTCAGGTGGTTTTCCAGCCATTCCACGCTTTCGGCGTCGAGGTGGTTGGTCGGTTCGTCGAGCAGCAGGATCGAGGGCTTCTGGATCAGCAGACGGGTGAGCGCGACGCGGCGCTTTTCACCGCCCGAAAGCTCCGTCACCGGCCAGTCGCCCGGCGGGCAGCGCAGCGCTTCCATCGCGATCTCGAGCTGGTTGTCGAGCGTCCAGCCATCGACCGCGTCGATCTTGTCCTGCAGTTCGGCCATCTCGGCACCCAGCGCGTCGAAGTCGGCGTCTTCCTCGGCCATTTCCATGCCGATCGCGTTGAAGCGCTCGACCATGTCGGCGGTCTCGCGCGCGCCGTCCTTGACGTTCTCCAGCACGGTCTTGCTCGGATCGAGCTCGGGTTCCTGCTCGAGATAGCCGACGGTGATGTTTTCGCCCGCCCAGGCCTCACCAGTGAAATCGGTGTCGATCCCGGCCATGATCTTGATCAGCGTCGACTTACCCGCACCGTTCGGGCCAACGATGCCGATCTTGGCGCCCTGATAGAACTGCAGGCTGATGTTGGAGAGCACCGGCTTTTGCGCACCGGGGAAGGTCTTGGTCATGTCCTTCATGACGAAGGCGTACTGGGCGGCCATCGGAAATCCTCTGGAATAAACCGTGAATACGGGAGTTGGCCGGGTCTCTACAGAGCCACGCACGGGCGCGCAAGGCAGGGCGAAGGGGCCTGCGCGACGGATTGGCGCCGACATGTTGCAATGCGGCATTCTCATGGCCGCGCCGCGGTGCGATAGGGGCACGATGCGACACGTTCCGATTCTCCGCCTGGGCTATGCGCTGGCGCTCGCTTTCATACTGTACGAAGCGCTTTCGCCCCACCCGCCGACCAATGGATTCCATTGGGACAAGCTGAACCATATGGCCGCCTTCTTCGCGCTGGCGGCGGGGGCAAAGATGCTCTGGCCGCGCTTGTCGGCACTGCGCCTGATTGCGCTGCTCACCGTACTGGGTGCCGGGATCGAGATCCTGCAACTGACCATGCACCTCGGCCGCGACGGCGACTGGCTCGATCTCGTCGCCGACATCGTCGCGACCGTCGCGGGAACGATCGTCGGCACTCTGGCGCGTCGGCTGGTGACGAAGCTATCATGAGCGCCACCCAGTCCTTATTGGCCAAGTCGCCGTTGGCAAGGTCGCCGGCAGGCGATACGACAGCGGCCATGATCCGCACATTGATACCCGCCCTGCTGCTGGCCTCCGCGGCCGGCAGCGCCCAGGCCGCTCCGATCGAAGGCGACGGCGTCGCCTGGGATATCGTAGAAGGCCTGACAACGGAGATCGGCCCGCGCCTGGCCGGCAGCGAAGCCGAGGCGAGGGCCCGCGACTGGGCGAAGGCGAAACTGGAAGCGCTGAACTTCGCGAACGTCGCAATCGAACCTTTCCGCACCGAGGCCTGGACGCGCGGCGAGGAGGAGGCGCGACTGCTCGCGCCTTATCCGCAGCCGCTGGCGATAACGGCGTTGGGACGCTCGGTCCCGACCCCGGCGGGCGGTCTGAAAGGCGAGCTGGTCTATTTCCCGACGCTGGCGGCCTTGCGCGCTGCGGCAGAGGGCTCGCTCGCAGGCAAGATCGCCTTCGTCGATCACGCGATGCAGCCGACGCAGGACGGCAGCGGTTACGGCATCTACGGCGATGTGCGGCGGGCAGGGCCGGCAATTGCCTCGCGCAAAGGCGCGGCGGGGGTCGTGATCCGCTCGGTCGGAACCGACTTCCATCGCAACCCGCATACCGGTGCGACCAGTTTCAGCGACGGTGCGAAGCCGATTCCCTCGGGCGCGGTCTCCAACCCCGACGCCGACCTGATCGCGCGCATCGCTCGGCGCGGGCAGCCGATGCGGATCGCCATGACGCTGACCGGCCGGCCCAACCCCGACGCTCCATCGGGCAACGTGATCGCCGATCTGCCCGGACGTGATCCTTCGTTGCCGATGATCCTGCTTGCCTGCCATCTCGATTCCTGGGATCTGGGAACCGGCGCGATCGACGATGCCTCGGGCTGCGCGATCATCACCGCCGCTGCCTTGCAGGCCAGCAAAGATGGTCGGTTGCTGCGCACGGTGCGGCTGCTGTGGGCCGGTAACGAGGAGATGGGCTCACAAACGTCGGGCGGCAATGCCTACGCCAACGCCCATGCCGGGGATCGCCATGCCCTGGCAATGGAAAGCGATTTCGGCGCCGACCGCGTCTGGGCACTGCGCCTGAAGCTGGCCGATGCGAACAAGGCGCTTGGCGACAGGATCAAGGCTGCGGTCTGGCCGATGGGCATCGTGCCGCAATCGGGCCCGGCGCACGGCGGCGCCGACATCAGCGATACGGTCAAGGCGCAGAAGCTGGCGCTGGTCGATCTCGGCCAGGACGGGACGCAGTATTTCGACTTACACCATACGCCTGACGACACGCTCGACAAGGTGGATCCTGCCGCGCTCCAGCAAAACGTCGATGCTTGGGCTGCGGTGCTGAAGGTGGTCGCCAACGAACCGGGGACGATCGCACCGATCGAAGGCGCGACCGAAGAGTAGGGCATCCAGCATTGGGCGGGGCCGGGTTATGCCCGCGAGCTAGAGAGCGATGGTAGACTTCCGCGGCACTTCGCCGATGCCACCCTAAGCCTTCGTGCTGATACGCTCTGCCACTGCGACCAGCCGCTTTGCCTGCTCCAGGTGCAGCAGTTCCGCCATCTTTCCTTCGACGCGGATCGCGCCTTTGCCCTGGTTTTCGGGCAGCGCGAACGCTTCGATCACCGCGTTGGCCCAGGCGAGGTCGGCCTCGGATGGCGAGAACACGGCATTGCACGGGTCGATCTGGGCGGGGTGGATCAGGCTCTTGCCGTCGAAGCCGAACATCAGCCCTTGCTCGGCCTCGGCGCGGAACACGTCCAGTTCGCGAAATTCGTTGCAGACCCCGTCGAGAATGGCGATTCCCGCCGCGCGGGCGGCGGCAACCGCCATCGAGAGGAACGGCAGGAACGGCGTTCGGCACGGTGTCAGTTGCGCGCGCATCTCCTTGGCGAGATCGTTGGTGCCCATCACCCACAGCGAGAGGCGGCCGCCTTCGGCGCAGGCCGCGATTTCCGGGAGCCGCGCGACCGACGCGCAAGTCTCGATCATCGTCCACAATTGCAGTTCCGCCGGGGCCGCGCACAGGATCTTCTCGTAGGCCGCGATATCGTCCGGACCGTTGACCTTGGGAACGAGGACGGCGTCCGCTTTGGACGAGGCGATCGCGAGCAAGTCCGCCTCGCCCCACGGTGAGTCGAGGCCGTTCGCCCGGATCACCACTTCGCGATCGCCGAAGCCTTCCGCCACCGCGGCGACGGCCGCTTCGCGCGCCTCGACTTTGGCGTCCGGCGCCACGGCATCTTCCAGATCGAGGATCACGACGTCGCATGGCAACGTGCGAGCTTTGGCCATGGCCTTCGCATTGGAGGCGGGCAGGAAGAGCGCGCTGCGCCGTGGTCTGTCGGGGATGGTCATTCGCGCCTGCTAGCGAAAGGCGAGCCCGTTTCCCAGCCTTCTCTAGCACACGTTTTGCGGAACCAATCGTGTCGAGGATGATTTCAAAGTTCGCGGTGGCAAGCCCGGCCATATTGGACGACTCGAGAACAAGGAAGAACCATGGCTGTAGAAATCCTGCTCCCGAAGATCGGCTTTTCCATGCACAAAGGGCAGGTCGCCGAATGGTTCGCAAGGGACGGTGAACAGGTCACCGAAGGCCAGCCGCTGTTTTCGCTAGAGGCGGACAGGTCGACCGACGAAGTCGTAGCGCCGGCTACCGGTACGTTGAAAATCACCGCGCAGACTGGCGAAACATACGACGTCGGCACGGTGCTCGGGTACATCGAGTAGCCCCGAGAGGCGGCTGGACAGAGCCGGGGCCGGGGTCCACAATGCGGGAATGAAAATGTTCACGAAATCGATCGCTTTCGCCAGCGCGCTCATGCTTCCCGCCGTGGCCCAGGCGGCCCTGCCGGTGGGCGCGAAAGCCCCCCAGATCGTCACCACGGGGGCAAAAGCGGGTAAGGAGGTGACGTTCAATCTGCGCAGTGCTTTGCGCAAGGGACCGGTCGTTCTGTATTTCTACCCCAAGGCCTTCACGCAGGGCTGCACGCTCGAGGCCCATGCTTTCGCCGAAGCCACGGACGATTTCGCCAAGTATGGAGCGAGCGTGGTCGGTATGTCGGCTGACGACGTGCCGACGCTGCGCAAGTTCTCCAGCGAAGAATGCCGCGACAAGTTTGCCGTCGCAACCGCGACGCCGGCGACGATCAAGGCCTACGATGTGGCACTCAGCCGCGAGGGAAAGCCTGCAGGGGTGACCGATCGGACCAGCTATGTCATCGCGCCCAACGGGAAGATCACGTTCGTCCATTCCGAGCTCGACTATCGCGATCACGTCAAGCTGACGCTGGCCGCAGTCAAGGCGCTCAAGTCCGGCAAATAGCTGGCGCCTTCTGAGCGGGCTTTCCGCTGCCGATCTGGAAGAGCCCTTTTCCTCTCCCCACATTGCCGCTAATCCCGCCCGTCTTTGGGACAGGAGTACTGATTTCATGCGTGCCGAAGGGCAGGCCCATATCGAACGTATCGAGGCTGCGTTGGCTCTGGTGCGCAAGTTTCTCGACTGGGACCGGGCGCTGCGGCGCCTCGACGAACTCAACGCGCGCGTCGAGGACCCGACGCTGTGGGACAATCCGAAGGATGCCCAGGCGGTCATGCGCGAGCGGCGCCGGCTGGAAAGCTCGATCGGCGCAGTGAAGGAAATTTCGCAGGAAATGGCCGATGCGGTCGAGTTCGTGGAACTCGGGGAAGCCGAAGGTGACGACGCGACGGTCGACGAAGGGCTCGCGACGCTCGCCGCGCTCGCGGATCGCGCGGACGAGGACAAAGTGCAGGCACTGCTCGCGGGCGATGCCGACGGCTACGATACCTACCTCGAAATCCACGCCGGGGCCGGCGGGACCGAGAGTCAGGACTGGGCCGAAATGCTGCAGCGCATGTATACGCGCTGGGCCGAACGGCGCGGCTACAAGGTCGAACTGGTCGATTACCACGCGGGCGAGGCCGCCGGGATCAAGAGCGCTACGCTGCTGATCAAGGGCGAGAACGCCTATGGCTATGCCAAGACAGAAAGCGGCGTGCACCGGCTGGTGCGCATCAGCCCCTACGACAGCTCGGCGCGGCGCCACACCAGCTTTTCGAGCGTCTGGGTCTATCCGGTGATCGACGATACCTTCGAGATCGACATCAATCCGGCCGACTTGAAGATCGACACCTATCGCGCTTCGGGCGCGGGCGGACAGCACGTCAACACGACCGATTCGGCGGTGCGAATCACGCACATTCCATCAGGGATCGTCGCCGCCAGCCAGATCGATCGTTCGCAGCATAAGAACCGCGAAATCGCGATGAACATGCTCAAGGCGCGCATGTTCGAGGAAGAGATGCGCAAGCGCGAGGAAGCCGCGAGCGCCGAGCACGCGAGCAAGTCCGACATAGGCTGGGGCCACCAGATCCGCTCTTACGTGCTGCAGCCCTATCAGCAGGTGAAGGACTTACGCACCGGCGTCGTCTCGCCGACGCCGAGCGACGTTCTCGATGGTGCGCTCGATCCGTTCATGGCCGCAGCGCTCTCGCAGCGCGTGACGGGCGAAGCGGTCGAAGTGGAGGACATCGACTGATCCTGATCCGATCCGATGCGCGTCGGCGACACGCAAAGGTTCGCCAGCTCGCGCTCCTCATCGGCGGCAGCGCCTTGCTTGTTGCGCTCTGCGCGTGTCGGGGCGGGGGCCAGGTGGGGGAGAATTTCCCCAGCGCCGATCGCCCGGTATCGGGACTGGGCGCCAACCGCTTTTCGACCGAGGATCAGCGCGACAGCGTCAACGAAGCGCAAGTCGTCATGGATCTGGCGCGGATCGAACCGGGCATGACGGTGGCCGATATCGGCGCGGGCGAGGGCTATTACACGGTTCGGCTAGCGCAGCGCGTCGGCAGGAAGGGCAGGGTGCTCGCGCAGGACATCGACGGCGATGCGGTGCGCGATCTGGGATTGAGAGTCGAACGCGAGCGGCTCGACAACGTCTCGATCAAGCACGGCGAGCCCGACGATCCGCAGCTTCCGGCCGACAGCTTCGATCGCGTCTTTCTTGTCCACATGTATCATGAGGTCGCCGAACCCTACGCGTTCCTGTGGCATATGCGCCCAGCCTTGCGGAAAGGCGGGCGCGTGATCGTGGTCGATATCGACCGTGCCACCGATGCGCACGGCATTCCTCCGCATCTGCTTTTCTGCGAATTCGCGGCAGTGGGCTTTCGTTTGACAGCGTTTGAACGTAAGCCGGAACTGCAAGGCTATTTCGCGCAGTTCGAGGCAGTCGGCCCGCGGCCGGCACCGAATGCGATAAGGCCGTGTCGGCTGGCTGAAGAAACACGTGAAGAAGCCGGCTGAGCGGGGGAGCAAACATTGCGCTCCAACGCCTCGCCGGATGAAAGACAAAGGTGAAATGGGTTTTAAGGGTCTCAGTCCGATCACATATGGCGGCCGCGAAGTCTGGCCGCTGATCGAGGGCGGCAAGGGCGTTTCCGCAACCAACCACGCGAGTTCCGGGGCATGGGCGGCTGCCGGCGGCATCGGTACCGTCAGCGCGGTCAACGCCGATAGCTACGATGCCGAAGGCAAGATCGTGCCGCAGGTCTATGAGCAATTGACCCGCAAGGAACGTCACGAGCAGCTCGTCCGCTACGCCATCGACGGCGCGGTGGAACAGGTGCGCCGGGCGCATGAGATTTCCGGTGGCCAAGGCGCGATCAATATCAACGTGCTGTGGGAAATGGGCGGTGCGCAGGCCGTGCTCGAAGGCGTGCTCGAGCAGACCCCCGGCCTCGTCACGGGTGTGACCTGCGGCGCGGGCATGCCTTATCGGCTGAGCGAGATCGCGGCGCGCTTCAACGTCAATTATCTCCCGATCGTGAGCTCGGGCCGCGCGTTCCGCGCCTTGTGGAAGCGGGCCTATCACAAAGTCCCGGACCTGCTGGCGGCCGTCGTTTACGAGGACCCCTGGCTTGCGGGTGGTCACAACGGCTTGTCCAATGCCGAGGACCCGCTGAAGCCGGAAGATCCCTACCCCAGGGTTCAGGCGCTGCGGGACGTCATGCGCAAGGAAGGCATCTCCGATAGCGTGCCGATCATCATGGCGGGCGGCGTCTGGTATTTGCGCGACTGGGACGAATGGATCGACAATCCGGAACTGGGCTCGATCGCTTTTCAGTTCGGAACACGCCCGCTGCTCACGCACGAAAGCCCGATTCCGCAAGGGTGGAAGGATGCCCTGCGCGAGCTCGAGCCCGGTGACATTCTTTTGCATCGCTTCTCGCCGACCGGATTTTATTCCTCCGCCGTGCGAAATCCGTTCCTGCGTTCGCTCGAGGCGCGCTCGGATCGCCAGATCCCCTATTCGAAAGTCGATGCGGGTGAACACACCGTCAGGCTCGACGTTGGTGTGCGCGGCAAGAATTTCTGGGTGACCGAAAAGGATCTCCAGCGCGCCAGGTGCTGGGCTGCCGAAGGCTTCTCGGAAGGGCTGCGCACGCCCGACGACACGATCGTTTTCGTCACGCCCGACGAACGCGACATGATCCGCAAGGATCAGGCCGATTGCATGGGCTGTCTGTCCCACTGCGGCTTCTCGTCGTGGAAGGACCACGACGACTATACGACCGGGCGCCTGGCTGATCCGCGCAGCTTCTGCATCCAGAAGACGCTGCAGGACATCGCTCATGGCGAGGACATCGACCAGAACCTGATGTTCGCCGGCCACGCGGCCTACAAGTTCAAGCAGGATCCGTTCTATTCGAACGGATTCACGCCGACCGTGAAGGAACTGGTGGACAGGATCCTCACCGGGGACTGACGTCCCCCCGGCCGCACGACTTCAGGCGTGCTCGCCATGGCTGGCGACGTCGAGGCCACTGGCTTCGGCTTCCTCGCCGACTCGCATCTGGAAGAACAGCGAGGTCGCGACGGCGACGATCGCGGTCACGACCGTCGCCCAGGCGGTGATGACACCAAGCGCGATCACTTGCGCGACGAGTTGCGCAATCATGTTCATGCCTTCGTCGTAGCCAACGCCGCCCAGCGATTCGCTTTGGAAAATCGCAGCGAGCAGGGCGCCGGTCGCGGCCGGAACGGCGAAGATGGCGAAGACGTCGAGGGTGTCGTGAATCGCCAGGCGCCGCCGCAGCAGACCCGCTGCTCCCCGGCCGGCAAGCGCAGCCAGCAGGCCGATCAGGATCGCCGCGCCGGGCGAGAGATAGGGCGCGCCCGCGAACGAGGCCGCCAGACCACACACTACGCCTCGCGCGAACCCGCTGGCCGAAGGCTTGGAACCTGACAGGCGATCGGCCAGCAGCGCGCCGAGCCCCCCGGCGCAAGCTGCGGCGTGCGCGCAGATGAGCGCGGCAGCGGCATCGTCGTTGGCGATGAAGGCGGCCGCGCCTGCGAGCGCGAGCATCCCGGTCCACACGATGAGCGCGCCGAGCAGGGTGAGCGCGGAACTGAAGGGCAGCATGGCTGTAGTGGGCTCGGCTCGTGGTTTGCCCAGGATGGCCGCGAAGACGAGCGCCGAAACCCCCGTTGGGAAGAGGACCGAGAGCCCGCCGGCGTAATCGACCGTGCCCACCGCCTGATAGATCCATCCACTGCCCCGAACCCAGTGGCTGACGGGGGCCAGCCCCGTCAGGCTCCAGAACGTCGCGGCGACGACCGCGAACCCGAACCGGGCCCGATCGGCCCAGGCGCCGGCGAGGATGGCCGAGGCCAGCATAGCCAGAACGATCTGATAGAACGCGAAAGCCGATTCGGGAATTTCAGTAAAGGCGCGCACGTTGCCGAGCGTGATCAGCATCCAGGCATTGCCGCTGCCGATCCAGCCGTTGCCGACGTCTCCGAAGGCGATCGTGTAGCCGGACACGATCCAGGCGAGCGAGACCGCGGCAGCGATCGCGCCGGTCTGCATCACTACGGACAAGGCATTCTTGCTCGCGCTGCGGCCAGCGTGAAACAAGGCGATACCCGGCACCGAGGCGAACAGGGCGATAAGGCTGGCGGCAAGCACCCAGGCCGTATCCCCGGCATTGCTCACATCCGCGCTGCCGTCCTGCGCCAGGGCCGCGCCAGGCACGATCATGCCGATCGTACCCAGCAGCAAATGCTGGGATCTCGCGCGGCACGCCAAGGCTGTCAGGTCACGAAAGTTGCGCAAGAAGCGGGCCTCTCCGGTTGGCTCTATCTGCCGCCGATAGGCGCAAACCATTGAAAAGCCGTTTCCACACCGGGTCATCCACGGCAATCAGGCCATCCCGCGCGGGACATCGCTTGATGTCACAGGCCCAGCCGAGATATGCGAACCGATCATGAATACGATGCGCGTGTCCTTGCTGTCCGGTCTGCTGGCGTTGTTCTTGCCCGTGGCGAGCGTGCATGCCGCCGACGACGACGTGCCTTACTGGGCATCGATCTCGGCGGATGTGGCCAACATGCGCGTCGGTCCTTCCGAACGCTACCCGATCGACTGGGTCTACAAGCGCAAGCTGCTGCCGGTGAAAGTCGTTCGCCGCGAAGGGCCCTGGCGGCTGATCGAGGATCCCGACGGGACGAAGGGCTGGATGCGCGACCTGCTGCTCTCGCGCGAGCGTACGGCTCTGGTCACAGGCAGCGAAGTTGCGGAAATGCACGCCCGTGCGAGCATGGGCTCGCCGTTGCTGTGGCGGATCGAGCCGGGCGTCGTCGGTTCGCTCGGCGATTGCGAGTCGGACTGGTGCGAGTTCGAGGTCGAGGGCCACGAGGGCTTCCTGCCTCAAGACCGCTTGTGGGGGCCGGGCGAACCCTGATCCGCAAACCCCGACCGGTTGGACCGGCCGGGGTCATGCTTCAGGTTTTCGTCAGACGAGTTCGATCGCCACGGCTGTGGCTTCGCCGCCGCCGATGCACAGCGACGCGATTCCCTTCTTCAGACCCTTTTCCTTCAGCGCGTTGATGAGCGTGACGATGATGCGGGTGCCCGATGCGCCGATCGGGTGGCCGAGCGCGGTCGCACCGCCGTGAATGTTGACCTTGTCGTGCGGGATGCCGAGGTCCTTCATCGCGAACATCGCGACACAGGCGAAGGCCTCGTTCACTTCGAACAGATCGACGTCCGAAAGCTTCCAGCCGATCTTGTCGACAAGCTTGGTGATCGCACCGACGGGGGCGGTGGTGAACTTGGCAGGCTCTTGCGCGTGCGCAGCCACGCCGACCACGGTCGCGATCGGCTTGAGTCCCTTGGCTTCCGCGACGCTCTGGCGGGTGAGAACCACGGCAGCGGCGCCGTCCGAAATCGAGCTGGAGCTGGCTGCGGTGATCGTGCCTTCCTTGGCGAAGGCCGCGCGCAGTGCGCGGATCTTGTCGGGATTGCCCTTGGGCGGCTGCTCGTCGGTATCGACGACGGTCTCGCCCTTGCGCGACTTGACCGTGACCGGGACGATCTCGTCCTTGAACGCGCCGCTCTCGATGGCTTCGTTGGCGCGGCGCAGCGATTCGACTGCGTAATCGTCCTGATTGTCGCGGGTGAGCTGGTATTCATCGGCGGTGCACTGGGCGAAGGAGCCCATCGAGCTGCCGTCATAGGCATCTTCGAGACCGTCGAGGAACATGTGGTCGTAAGCGGTGTCGTGCCCGGCGCGCGCGCCGCCGCGGTGCTTCTTGAGCAGGTAAGGCGCGTTGGTCATCGATTCCATGCCGCCCGCGATCACGAAGTCGAGCGATCCGGCCGCCAGCGCCTCGGCGCCCATGATGACCGTCTGCATGCCCGAGCCGCAGACCTTGTTGACAGTCGTGGCTTCGACCGACTTGGGCAGCCCCGCCTTCAGCGCGGCCTGACGGGCAGGGGCCTGGCCAAGGCCGGCAGGCAGCACGCAGCCCATGTAGATGCGCTCGATGTCTTCTCCCTCGACACCGGCGCGTTCGACTGCGGCCTTCACCACGGTCGCGCCGAGATCGGTCGCTGCCACATCGGCGAGCACGCCTTGCAAGCCACCCATCGGCGTTCGCGCGTAAGAAAGTATGACGATGGGGTCGTTCGCGGAAATCTGGGCCATCTTGAGGATCCTTCCCGATTGGACGTTGGACATGCACGTGCGATTGGCATAATGCTGCACTGCAGTGCGGGCAATCCGCCCCACGGTCCTTTGTGGCATTCCGATTAGCCCGGAATGTCGTGTGGCGAGGGGCAGTTGGCTTGCTGGCGACATAGGGTGCCACCCCGCCGGGGGCAAGTTGGGTCGGAAGGCGGACTTGCACCGGCGGACCGGCAGGACTAGGGCGCGCAAACAAGCGAAGAAACACGCGAGTTAGAGATTTTGGTCGACCTCTCAGAATATCTCCCGATCCTCATATTCCTCGGGATAGCGCTCGCGCTCTCGGCGATCTTCGTGTTCCTGCCGATGGGCGTTTCGCGCCTGACGGGGACGCACAATCCCACGGCCGACAAATTGACCGAATACGAATGCGGCTTTCCCGCCTTCGAGGATCCGCGCAGTCAGTTCGACGTGCGGTTCTATCTCGTCGCGATCCTGTTCATCATCTTCGACCTCGAAGCCGCGTTCCTGTTTCCCTGGGCCGTATCGCTCGACCTGACCGGATGGCCGGGCTGGATCACGATGATGGTATTCCTGGGAGAACTGGCGATCGGCCTCGCCTATGCTTGGAAAAAGGGAGCTCTGGATTGGGAATGAGCACTCTTGTCGACAGCGAAGGACGGCCGATGAACCCGGATAACGCAGTGACTGCGCCCGATCAGGCCTTCTTCAAGGATCTCAATCAGGAAGTCTCGAACAAGGGCTTTCTCGTCACCTCGACCGAGGAACTGTTTCAGTGGGCCCGCACCGGCTCGCTGTGGTGGATGACGTTCGGGCTCGCGTGCTGCGCGGTCGAGATGATCCACGTCAACATGCCGCGCTACGACATGGAGCGCTTCGGCGCGGCGCCGCGGGCCAGTCCGCGCCAGTCCGACGTGATGATCGTCGCGGGCACTCTGTGCAACAAGATGGCTCCGGCGCTGCGCAAGGTCTACGACCAGATGTCGGACCCCAAGTACGTCATTTCGATGGGTTCGTGCGCGAACGGCGGTGGCTACTACCACTACAGCTATTCGGTGGTGCGCGGCTGCGATCGCATCGTGCCGGTCGACATCTACGTGCCGGGCTGCCCGCCCACTGCCGAAGCGCTGCTCTATGGCGTGATGCAGCTGCAGCGCAAGATCCGCCGCGCCGGCACCTTGGAGCGCTGAGAATGCCGGTTCTGCACTCTGCTCCGCGTCACGCGCCGCATGACGGCGTTCGCGATACGCTTTCGACTGCGCTCGGCACTATGCTGGTCGCAGCCAAGGAAGAGCACGGCGAGATCGTGCTGTCGGTCGCGCGCGATTCGCTCGAGGACGCGCTGCGGCTGCTGCGCGACGAGCACGAATACCAGCAGCTGATGGAGATCGCCGGCGTCGATTACCCCTCGCGGCCCGAGCGGTTCGAAGTCGTCTACATGCTGCTCTCGCTCACCAAGAACCACCGGATCATCGTCAAGACGACGGCATCCGAAGCGACCCCGGTGCCGACCGCGACTCGGCTCTGGCCGGTTGCGGGTTGGCTCGAGCGCGAAGTGTTCGACATGTATGGCGTGGTCTTCGCGGGCAACCAGGATCTGCGGCGCATCCTCACCGATTACGGGTTCGAGGGGCATCCCTTCCGCAAGGACTTCCCGCTCACCGGCTATCAGGAACTGCGCTATTCCGAAGAGGACAAGCGCGTCGTCTACGAGCCGGTGAAGCTGGCACAGGACTTCCGCAGCTTCGATTTCATGAGCCCCTGGGAAGGCGCGGACTACGTGCTTCCGGGCGACGAGAAAGTCGCACCGGCAACTCCGCCCGTCGACGAGCCGACGACGACCGGGAAGAAGGGCGTCAGTGGCGCGGGCGAGCCGACCGACAGCAAGGCGGAAGAGAAAGCCAGCGCCGCTGCTCCGGCAAAGGACAGCAGCGTGCGAGAGAAGGACGCGCCGGACGCGACCGACAGCTCGCCGCCGCAGGATGCAACGAAGAAGGGAGGCGAAGCATGAGCATGCAGCTCGAGAAATCGCCCACCACGACCGGTGAGGTCGTCGACAACTACACGATCAACTTCGGGCCGCAGCACCCGGCCGCGCACGGCGTGCTGCGCATGGTGCTCGAACTCGATGGCGAAGTGATCGAGCGCGTCGATCCGCACGTCGGTCTGCTGCATCGCGGCACCGAAAAGCTGATCGAGCACAAGACCTATCTGCAGGCGCTGCCCTACTTTGATCGGCTCGACTACTGCTCGCCGCTATGCATGGAGCACAGCTACGTGCTCGCGATCGAGAAGATGCTGAACCTCGAGGTTCCGTTGCGGGCGCAGTATCTGCGCGTGCTGTTCGCGGAGCTCACGCGCATTTGTAACCACATGCTCAACATCGGCAGCCACGTGATGGACGTGGGCGCGATGACGCCAAACCTGTGGCTGTTCGAAATCCGCGAGGATTGCCTCAACTTCTTCGAACGCGCTTCGGGCGCGCGCATGCACAGCGCCTGGTTCCGCCCCGGCGGCGTGCACCAGGACGTTCCGCTCAAGCTGCTCGCCGACATGTCGCACTGGCTCGACACGCGCCTGCCCGAGCTGTTCGAGGACGCCATGAGCCTAGTGGTGGACAACCGCATCTTCAAGCAGCGCAATGTCGACATTGCCGTGGTCAGCCGCGACGATGCGGTGCGCTGGGGCTTTTCGGGGCCGATGATCCGGGCTGCCGGTATCCCCTGGGACATCCGCAAGAGCCAGCCTTACGACGTCTATGACCGCATGGATTTCGAGATCCCCGTCGGCACCAACTCGGATTGCTACGACCGGATGATGGTCCGCGTCGAGGAAGTGCGTCAGTCCGCGAAGATCATGAAGCAGTGCCTGGCCGAAATTCCCGAGGGCCCGATCGCGTCGGACGATCGCAAGATCGTTCCGCCCAAGCGCGCGGAAATGAAGAGCTCGATGGAATCGCTGATCCATCACTTCAAGCTCTATACCGAGGGCTTTCACGTGCCCGCGGGCGAAGTCTACGTCGCGACCGAAAGCCCCAAGGGCGAATTCGGCGTGTATCTCGTCTCGGACGGCACCAACAAGCCGTATCGCTGCAAGATCCGGCCGACGGCGTTTTCGCATCTTCAAGCGATGGATTTCATGTGCAAGGGGCACATGTTGCCTGACGCGACCGCGATCCTGGGGGCGATCGATGTCGTATTTGGCGAGTGTGATCGGTAACGGAAAAGGAAGCGCGCTTTGGCAGGGTGGGACCTGGCGATGCAAACGGCGCGGCGGGAATGGTGGGAGTACGCGAACGATGACTAAGGTTCTTGTGATGACCAGGGTCTGGGCAATGCTGACCGGACTGGCGCTTGCAGTTTTGTATTTCGGGGCGGTTTACCTGGGTTCACAACCGTCCGAACTGTTGCCGATGCTGGTGACGGCCATCGGCGGCTTCGAAATGTTTCTTTTCGGTCAGGACGTCTGGCTGAAGAAAAAGGGAAGACATGGCTGACCGCTATCTCGAACCCGACACTGCCGAACTTCGGGAGCGTTGGGGTAACTTCTCGTGGAATCCGCAGTGGGCCGAAAAGGCTCGCGCGGCGATTGCGCGTTATCCGGAAGGGCGTCAGCGCTCGGCGGTGATGGCGCTGCTCGACTATGCGCAGCGCCAGGTCGGCGAAGCCACGAACACGCAAGGCTGGTTGCCGATCCCGGTAATCGAGTTCGTCGCGCGCGAACTGGATATGCCGGTGGTCCGCGTGCTCGAAGTCGCGACCTTCTACACGATGTACAATCTGGTGCCGGTCGGGCGCTATCACGTGCAGGTCTGCGGCACGACGCCGTGCATGCTCCGCGGCTCGGACGACATCATGGCAACATGCAAGAAGCGCGGCATGGCCAAGGGCCACACGACCGACGATGGCTTGTGGACGCTGACCGAGGTTGAGTGCATGGGCAATTGCTCGTCGGCGCCGATGGTGCAGATCAACGACGACAATTACGAGGACCTGACACCCGAGCGTCTCGACGCGGTGCTCGATGCGCTCGCGAAGGGCGAGACGCCCAAGGCCGGCACGCAGGATCCCGATCGCCATACGGTCGAACCGGTCGGCGGCCCGACCACGCTCAAGGACATGGTCACCGAGAACCACGATTACCGAGGTGAATGGTGAATATCGCAGTCATCCTCGTCGCGCTTGTGCTCGCCGTCATCGCTTGGAAGGTGCTGACGGGCGTAATCAAGATCGCGGCCATTATTGGCATCATCGTTCTGGCGCTCTGGTTCGTCTCGCAGGGCGGGCTGGCGTGATGGCGCCGACCGCTTGGGAATTACACATGGTTCGGGTGAAGCGCGACTCCGGCGCGACCGTATTGCCGCTACTGTTCCTCGCTGCCACCGCCAAGGGTATGATGTGATGCTCGCTGACAAGGACCGCATCTTCACGAACGTCTACGGCTATCAGTCGTGGCACCTCAAGGAAGCGCAGGCGCGCGGAGCTTGGGACGGGACGAAGGACATCATCGCCAAGGGTCGTGACACGATCATTCAGGAGATGAAGGACTCCGGGCTGCGCGGTCGCGGCGGCGCGGGCTTTCCGACCGGGATGAAGTGGTCGTTCATGCCTAAGGAGCCGCCGAAGGATCACCTTGGCAATCCCAAGCCCAGCTTCCTGGTGATCAACGCCGACGAATCCGAGCCGGGGTCGTGCAAGGATCGCGAGATCATCCGCCACGATCCGCATCTGCTGCTCGAAGGCGCGCTAGTCGCGGGCTTCGCGATGGGTGCGCGCGCGGCCTACATCTACATTCGCGGCGAATACATTCGTGAGGCCGAAGTGCTGTTCGCGGCCACGCAGGAGGCCTACGACGCGGGCCTGCTCGGCAAGAACGCGGCCGGATCGGGCTACGATTTCGACGTCTTCGTGCATCGCGGCGCCGGGGCCTACATCTGCGGTGAAGAGACCGCGATGATCGAAAGCCTCGAAGGCAAGAAAGGCCAGCCCCGCCTCAAGCCGCCGTTCCCGGCTGGAGCTGGGCTCTACGGCTGCCCGACGACGGTCAACAACGTCGAATCGATCGCGGTCGCGCCCACCATCATGCGCCGCGGCGCGAGCTGGTTCGCCAGCTTCGGGCGCGAGAACAACAAGGGCACCAAGCTCTTTCAGATCTCTGGCCACGTCGAGAAGCCTTGCGTCGTCGAAGAAGCGATGAGCATTCCCTTCTCGGAACTGATCGAGAAGCACTGTGGCGGCATTCGCGGCGGCAAGGACAACCTGCTCGCGGTGATCCCCGGCGGCTCCTCGGTGCCGCTGGTGCCGGCGGCCGAGATCTGGGACGCGCCGATGGACTTCGACGGCCTCAAGGCTGTCGGCTCGGGGCTGGGGACTGCGGCCGTGATCGTCATGGACAAGTCCACCGACATCGTCCGCGCCATTTCCCGCCTTTCGTACTTTTATAAGCACGAAAGCTGCGGCCAGTGCACGCCCTGCCGTGAAGGCACCGGTTGGATGTGGCGCGTGATGGAACGGCTGCGCGAAGGCGAAGCGCACGTCGAGGAAATCGACATGCTGCAGCAGGTTACCAAGCAAGTCGAAGGCCACACGATCTGCGCGCTCGGCGATGCCGCGGCCTGGCCGATCCAGGGCCTCATCCGCCACTTCCGCCCTGAGCTGGAGCGTCGGATCGAAGACCGTCTCGGCAATGTGAAGGTGGCTGCGGAATGATCGCACGGATCATCTTGGCTGCGGCGCTGTTTCTTGCGGCGCCGGCGATGGCCGAATCGCCCGCGCGCGCGACCAATACGCCGGCTGCGCGGGGCGCGCTCGAACACTGGGCGGCTTGCATCGCCCAGCGCAACACCGCCGAAGCTGCCCGAGTGCTGCAGATGGACTTCACGACGTCCACTTACGATCGCGCGCTTCTGATGCTGTCGCGCGAAAGCAAGGATTGTACGGCGTTTCGCGGCACGCTGCGCGCGGGCGGCCTGCTTTTCGCTGGTGAATTGGCCGAGGCGCTGATCGAGCAACAACCAGGCGGGGTCCGGACAGCGCTTGCGCGCGCTGCCGCCGCCGCTCCGCCGCGTTCGTTCTCTTTCACCGACAAAGTCGCGATCTGTGCCGTGCGCTCGGCGCCCGATGATGTCGCTGCGCTGTTCGCGACCGAGCGGGACAGCGACGAAGAAGCGACCGCACTGCGGCAGGTCTCGGCGACGATGGCTGCGTGCTCCAAGGCCGCCGAAGCCACCAAGCCGCTTTCAATCAATCCGGCCGGAATGAGAGCAATGCTGGCGACCGCCGCGTTCCGTTCGGTCGCGAGCATGAAGGACGCCTGATGCCCAAAGTCAAAGTCGACGGCGAGGAACTCGAGGTTCCCAACGGCGCCACCGTGCTGCAGGCGTGCGAGCTTGCCGGCAAGGAAATCCCGCGCTTCTGCTATCACGAACGCCTCTCGATCGCGGGCAATTGCCGGATGTGTCTGGTCGAGGTGAAGCCGGGACCGCCCAAGCCGCAGGCCTCGTGCGCGCTGCCGGCTGCTGAAGGTCAGGAGATCCGCACCGACTCCGAGATGGTCAAGAAGGCGCGCGAAGGTGTGATGGAGTTCCTGCTCATCAATCACCCGCTCGATTGCCCGATCTGCGACCAGGGCGGCGAGTGCGACTTGCAGGACCAGTCGGTCGCTTACGGCCGCGGCGGCTCGCGCTACCACGAGAACAAGCGCGCGGTCACCGAGAAGTACATGGGCCCGCTCATCAAGACGGTGATGACGCGCTGCATCCACTGCACTCGCTGCGTGCGCTTTTCCGAAGAGATTGCGGGTGTGGACGAGATTGGCGCGCTCTATCGTGGCGAGAACATGCAGATCACGACTTATCTCGAGCATGCGGCCAAGCACGAGATGAGCGCCAACGTCATCGACTTGTGCCCGGTCGGAGCACTGACTTCGCGCCCCTACGCTTACGAGGCGCGGCCCTGGGAGCTGAAGAAGACGCTTGGCATCGACGTTTCCGATGCCTGCGGCGCGAACATCCGCATCGACAGCCGAGGCCGTGAAGTGCTGCGCGTGCTTCCGCGGATCAACGACGACGTCAATGAGGAGTGGATCTCCGACAAGGCGCGCTATCAGGTCGATGGCCTGACGCACCGCCGGCTCGATCGCCCGTGGATACGCCGCGACGGCAAGCTGCAGCCGGCCAGTTGGTCTGAAGCATTCGCCGCGGTGGCATCGCTCAACCCAGGCAAGTCCATCGCCGCGGTGGCGGGCGACATGCTCGATTGCGAGACGATGTTCGCGGCCAAATCGCTGCTCGGTGCTCTGGGATCGGATCTTCTCGAAGGCCGCCAGACCGGAATGGATTACGCGACCGACAGCTTGGCTGCGGTTAGCTTCAATTCGACGCTCGCTGGTATCGAGACGGCGGATGCGATCCTGATCGTCGGGTCGAACGTGCGCTGGGAAGCGCCGCTGGTGAACGTGCGGCTGCGTAAGGCGGTCAAGCGCGGTGCGAAGGTCTTCCTGATCGGCCCCGAATGGGACACGACCTTCGGCGGACAGTTCCTCGGCGAAGACTTGTCCGTGATCGGTGATCTGCCGAACGAAGTCTACGAGACGATCCGCGACGCCAAGCGCCCCGCGATCATCGTTGGCGGCGCGGGGCTGGGCCGTGGCGGCCTCGAAGCGGCGCTGGCGCTGGGCGAAAAGATCGGCCTCGTGCGCGAGCTTGAGGACGGCACGCAGTGGAATGGCTTCAATGTCCTCCACATGGCGGCAAGCCGGATGGGCGGGCTGATGCTCGGCTTCGCGAAGAAGGGCGGCATCGCCGACCTGATCGCGGCCAAGCCCAAAGTGCTGCTGGCGCTGGGCGCGGACGAAGTGGACTTCACCAAGTTCGCCGATTCGATGATCGTCTATGTCGGCCATCACGGCGATAAGGGCGCGCACGCGGCGGATATCATTCTTCCCGCTGCCGCATTCACAGAGAAGGCGGGCACTTACGTCAACACCGAAGGTCGCGTGCAGTTTTCCGACAAGGCCGTGTTCGCGCCGGGCGATGCCCGCGAGGATTGGTCGATCCTGCGCGCGCTGGCAGATGCGCTGGGCGTTTCGGTCGGCTTCGACAGCTTCGCCGAATTGCGCGCTGCGATGATCGCGAGCGTTCCAGCCCTTGGCATCGAGGGCCTGGCAGACTACGGGCATGTTCTGCCCGCCGGGGGCGGCTCCGCTTCCGGTCCGATCGCCTACCCGGTCAAGGATTTCTACATGACGAACCCCATCGCCCGCGCGAGCGGCGTCATGCAGCGCTGCTCGGCCGAACTCCTCCACGGCGAGGAGATGGCGGAGGCGGCGGAGTGACCGAAACCTTCGTATCCTGGGGCATGACCTACGAATGGGCGTGGGCGCTGGCGACGATCGCGGGCATCCTGCTGATAGCGCTGCCGCTCATGCTGGCGGTCGCGATGATCATCTATGCCGACCGCAAGATCTGGGCGGCAATGGCACTGCGGCGCGGGCCTAATGTGGTTGGCCCCTTCGGCTTGCTTCAGTCGTTCGCGGATGGCCTCAAGGTGTTCCTGCAGGAAACCATCGTTCCGTCGGCGGCCAATAAGGGCATCTTCCTGATCGCCCCGATCGTGACGTTCACCGTCGCGCTGCTCGCTTGGGCGGTGATCCCGTTCAATTCGGGCGCGATCCTCTCGAATATCAACGTCGGCCTGCTCTACGTGCTCGCGATCAGTTCGCTGGGTGTTTACGGCACGGTGATGGCGGGCTGGGCGTCGAACTCGAAGTACCCGTTCTTTTCGGCGATGCGCGCTTCGGCGCAGATGATCAGTTATGAAGTCTCCATCGGCTTCATTCTGATCTGCGTGGTCCTGTGGGCCGGTACGTTCAACATGAACGGTATCGTGATCGCGCAGAAGGGCCATATCTTTGGTTTCATCAACGGGTTCGCCTTCAACCCGTTGCTCTTCCCGATGTGGGTGATGTTCCTGATCTCGGGCATGGCCGAGACGCAGCGCGCGCCATTCGACTTGACCGAAGCCGAATCCGAGCTCGTCGCGGGTTACCAGACCGAATATTCCTCCATGAGCTTCGCGCTTTATTGGTTGGGCGAATACGCCAACGTGCTGCTGATGTGCGCGCTCAACACCACGCTGTTCTTCGGCGGGTGGCTGCCGCCGTTCGAGCTCGAGTTCCTATACTGGGTGCCCGGCATTGTCTGGTTCCTGCTCAAGACCTTCTTCTTCTTCTTCGTCTTCTCGTGGGTGAAGGCGACCGTCCCGCGCTATCGCTATGACCAGCTGATGCGGCTTGGCTGGAAAGTGTTTCTTCCCGTCAGCCTCGGGTTCGTGGTGCTGGTTTCGGGCTATCTGATGTTTACGAGGTACGGCGCATGAGCGTTGCCCAACTGGTCAAATCCTTCACGCTCTACGAGTTCGTGAAGGCCCACGCGCTGACGCTGAAGTACTTCTTCAAGCCCAAGGCGACGATCAACTATCCGTTCGAAAAGAACCCGCTCTCGCCTCGTTTTCGCGGTGAGCATGCGCTGCGTCGCTATCCGAACGGCGAAGAGCGCTGCATCGCCTGCAAGCTGTGCGAAGCGGTCTGCCCCGCGCAGGCGATCACGATCGAAGCCGAACCGCGCGCCGACGGATCGCGCCGCACCACGCGCTACGACATCGACATGACCAAGTGCATCTACTGCGGCTTCTGCCAGGAAGCCTGCCCGGTCGATGCCATCGTCGAGGGCCCGAACTTCGAATACGCGACCGAAACGCGCGAGGAACTGCTCTACGACAAGGCGAAACTGCTGGCGAACGGGGACAAGTGGGAGCGGGCCATCGCCGCGAACCTTGAAGCCGACGCGCCCTACCGCTAGGGCGCCCGCGCGGGGGACAGGGCCACCATGATCCAGACATTTGCATTCTACCTTTTTGCCGTGTTCACCATCGCGTCCGGCGCGATCACGATCATGGCGCGCAACCCGGTGCACTCGGTGCTCTGGCTGATCCTCGCGTTCTTCAACGCGGCGGGCCTGATGGTCCTGGTCGGCGCGGAATTCATCGCGATGCTGCTCGTCATCGTTTACGTGGGCGCGGTTGCGGTATTGTTCCTGTTCGTCGTGATGATGCTCGACATTGATTTCGCGGAGCTGCGCGCGGGGTTCATCAAGAACTTCCCGCTCGGCATGGCGCTTGCGCTGGTGCTGCTGGCCGAACTGGTGCTCGGCATCGGCGCCTACCGCGCTGGGGCACTCGAACTGGGCGTGCCTGACGGGACCGCAATGGCGCCCGTGGGAGAGAGCAACATCGAGGCGATCGGCGCGCTGATGTACGGTCGCTACCTGTTCCTGTTCGAAGCGGCGGGCATCATCCTGCTTGTCGCCATGGTGGGCGCGATCGTGCTCACGCACCGCCCGCGGACCGACGTGCGCGGCCAGAACATCGCCAAGCAGATCGCGCGTCGTCCCGACGAGGCGACCGTCAACGTCAAGCCGGAGATCGGCAAGGGGGTTTCGCTGTGATCCTTCGACACGCTTACGATGAGCGGATCATGGGAGCTTTGGGCGCATGATCGGCATCGAACATTATGTCGTCGTCAGCTCGATCCTGTTCGTGCTGGGCGTGCTGGGCATCTTTCTGAACCGCAAGAACATCATCATCATTCTGATGGCGATCGAGCTGATCCTGCTCGCGGTAAACATCAATCTGGTCGCCTTCAGCGCCTTCCTGCAGGACCTGACCGGGCAGATTTTCGCGATGTTCGTGCTGACCGTCGCGGCGGGTGAAGCGGCAATCGGGCTGGCGATCCTCGTCATCTATTTCCGTGGCCGCGGCACCATCGCGGTCGACGACGTGAACCGGATGAGGGGGTAACCACCGGTGCAATCCATCCTCATCATCGTATTCCTGCCGCTGCTGGCCGCGATCATCGCCGGCTTTGGCAACAAGCAGCTTGGCGCGTTTCCCGCCAAGATCGTGACCACGGGCGCGCTGTTCGTCTCATGCGCGCTGTCCTGGCCGATCTTCCTGAGCTTCGTCGCCGGGGGCGGTGAAGCCACCGTCGTGCACGTGCTGAAGTGGGTAGAGTCCGGCGCGATGAGCTTCGACTGGGCGCTGCGTGTCGATACGCTCACGGCCGTCATGCTCGTGGTCATCACTACGGTCTCGGCGCTCGTGCACCTCTATTCCTGGGGTTACATGGACGAGGACCCGGACCAGCCGCGGTTCTTCGCCTACCTCTCGCTGTTCACCTTCGCGATGCTGATGCTGGTGACCGCGAACAATCTCGTGCAGATGTTTTTCGGTTGGGAAGGCGTGGGTCTCGCCTCGTACCTTCTGATCGGCTTCTGGTTCCGCAAGCCTTCGGCCTGCGCCGCCGCGATCAAGGCCTTCGTGGTAAACCGCGTGGGCGACCTGGGCTTCATGCTCGGCATCTTCGGCACGTACCTGGTGTTCGGCACAACTTCGATCCCGGAGATCCTTGCCGCAGCTCCGGGCATGGCCGGATCGACCATCGGTTTCCTTGGCTACCGCCTCGATACGATGACGGTGCTGTGCATCCTCCTGTTCATCGGCGCGATGGGCAAGTCGGCGCAGCTCGGCCTGCACACCTGGTTGCCCGATGCGATGGAGGGCCCGACCCCGGTTTCGGCACTGATTCACGCCGCGACCATGGTCACTGCCGGCGTCTTCATGGTCTGCCGCCTCTCGCCCATGTTCGAGGCCAGCCCCGCCGCGTCGACATTCGTCACTGTGATCGGCGCCGCGACCTGCTTCTTCGCCGCCACGATCGGCACGACGCAGTGGGACATCAAGCGCGTCATCGCCTATTCGACTTGCTCGCAGCTCGGCTACATGTTCTTTGCCGCAGGCGTTGGCGCTTATGGCGCGGCGATGTTCCACTTATTCACGCACGCCTTCTTCAAGGCGCTGCTGTTTCTCGGTGCCGGCTCGGTCATCCATTCGATGCACCACGAGCAGGACATGCGGTACTACGGCGCGCTGCGGAAGCAGATCCCGATCACCTTCTGGACGATGACGGCGGGCACGCTGGCCATCACTGGCGTTGGAATCGCAGGTTTCGTGGGGTTTGCCGGCTTCTACTCGAAGGACGCGATTCTCGAGGCAGCGTTCGGCGCGGGCACGCAGTCGGGTCAGTTCGCCTTCTGGATGGGCATCCTCGCTGCGCTGATGACGAGCTTCTATTCCTGGCGCCTCGTTTTCCTGACGTTCTTCGGAAAGCCGCGCTGGGCCGCTTCGGAGCATATCCAGCACGCTCTTCACGATGCCCATGGCCATGATGCGCACGACACGCACGGTCATGGCCACGAGGCCGAAAATGCTCCCGCGCAGGAAGATGCCGGTCACGATGTCGCGCACTCGGCGCACGCTGCCGATGCGCACGAAGGTACGGGCGGTTATCACCCGCATGAGAGCCCGCTGGTCATGCTGATTCCGCTGCTGGTGCTGTCTCTGGGTGCCGTGTTCGCGGGCCTTGTGTTCCATCACCAGTTCGTCAGCGAAGGCACAGGCGAATTCTGGAAGGGCGCGCTGGTCTTCCATGAGCACCTGATCCACGCGATGCACGAAGTGCCGACCTGGGTGAAATGGTCGCCGTTCACGGTCATGGCGATCGGCTTCGTGCTTGCCTGGTACGGCTACATTCGCAACACCGACTTCCCGGCTTCGGTCGCCCGGCAGCTCGGCCCGATCTACACTTTCGTCTACCGCAAGTGGATGTTCGACGAACTCTACCACTACGCCTTCGTCGTGCCGGCGTTCTGGCTCGGCAAGGTGTTCTGGAAGCAGGGCGATGAGGGCACGATCAACCGGTTCGGTCCCGATGGGGCCGCCTGGGTCGTCGCCAAGGGCTCGACGTACGCCCACAAGGTGCAATCGGGGTATCTGTATAGTTATGCGCTGGTCATGCTGCTCGGACTTGTCGCGGCGGTCAGCTGGGTGATCAAGTGATGGGTGGTTTTCCGATCCTCAGCCTGATGCTGCTCGTGCCGTTGGTCGGTGCGATCGCCTGCCTGTTCCTCGATGCGAAGCCGGCCCGCACGGTCGCGCTGGTGGCGACGCTGATCGACTTCGTGCTCGGCGTGATCCTCTGGGCGAATTACGACATCGGCGGCGCGCAGTGGCAGTTCACGGAACGCACCGAGCTGTTCGCTGGCTTCTCCTACGCGCTCGGCATCGACGGTATCGCCCTGATGCTGATCGTGCTGTCCGTTTTCCTCATGCCGATCTGCATCGGCGCGAGCTGGATCTCGGTCACCAAGCGCGTCGGCGAATACATGGCCGCGTTCCTGCTGATGGAAATGCTGATGATCGGCGTTTTCGCGGCGCAGGACTTGTTCCTGTTCTACATCTTCTTCGAAGCCGGCCTGATCCCGATGTACCTCATCATCGGCATCTGGGGCGGGGACAACCGCATCTACGCCAGCTACAAGTTCTTCCTCTACACGCTGCTCGGTTCGGTGCTGATGCTGATCGCGATGCTGTGGATGGTGAACGAGGCGGGCACAACCGACATTCCGACGCTGATGGTTACGGACTTTGCGCCCGCCGCGCAGACCTGGCTGTGGCTGGCCTTCTTCGCCAGCTTCGCGGTGAAGATGCCGATGTGGCCGGTGCACACTTGGCTGCCCGACGCGCACGTCCAGGCGCCGACGGCGGGTTCGGTTATCCTCGCGGGCGTCCTGCTCAAGATGGGCGGCTATGGCTTCATCCGCTTCAGCCTGCCTATGTTCCCCGAAGCGTCCGCGCAGTTCGCCTGGTTGGTCTACTGGCTCTCCATGATCGCGGTGGTCGTGACCTCGCTGATCGCGTTGGTGCAGCACGACATGAAAAAGCTGATCGCCTATTCCTCGGTTGCGCACATGGCGATCGTGACCGTCGGCCTCTTCGCGTTCAATCCGCAGGGCCTCGAAGGCTCGATGATCATGATGCTGAGCCACGGTCTGGTTTCGGGTGCGCTGTTTCTGGCCGTCGGCGTGATCTACGATCGGCTGCACACGCGCGAGATCAGCCGCTACGGCGGCCTCTCGATCAACATGCCGCGCTATGCCCTGTTCTTCCTGCTGTTCACCATGGCCTCGATCGGCCTGCCGGGGACCTCGGGCTTCGTGGCCGAGTTCCTCAGCCTTGCCGGTATCTATCAGGTGTCGAGCTGGGTGGCGCTGATCTGCACCACCGGCATCATCCTCGGTGCGGCTTACATGCTTTACCTCTACCGCCGCGTCGCGTTCGGAGAGCAGGTAAACGCCGATGCCGCGGCGATGGGCGACCTGACCATGCGTGAATACGCGATGATGATCCCACTGGCGCTCGCGGTGCTGTGGATGGGTATTTACCCTGAGAGCTTCCTTGCGCCGATGCGCGCCGATATTCAGGCGCTCGACGCACGGCTCGCGCACGCCGCGCCGCAAGGCGATGCCCGCCCGACTGCCGGCAAGCCGCAGGCTGCCGTTCATACCGTATCGGAAGAGGGCCATGGCCCGACGCCCGCAGCGCCCGGGGGAGCGCACTGATGGATTTCTCTCACTCCCTCAAACTGATTGCACCCGAAGAAACGCTTAGCGTTGTCGGCCTCGTGCTGTTGCTCGTCGCCGCCTGGGCCGGGGACAGGGCTTCGCGCGCGATCAGCATCGCCGCGGTCGCCGCGCTCGTCGGCGTCAGCTTCCTGGTCGCGCCCGCGCTGTGCAACGGCGCGATGGGGCCGGACACGGTCGCGTTTCTCGGCCAGTACCGCGCCGATGCTTTCGCCAGTTTCGCCAAGCTGCTGATCTATCTGGCGGCGGCGGCCTCGCTGATGATCGCACCGCAGTTCTTCGACCGCTGGAACGCGATGCGGGCCGAGTATCCGATCCTCGTGCTCTTCGCCGCGCTGGGCATGGGTATCATGGTTTCGGCGACCGATCTCATCACGCTCTATATCGGTCTCGAACTCAACTCCCTTGCCGCCTACGTGCTCGCCGCGTTCCTGCGCCCGGACAATCGTTCGGCCGAGGCGGGCCTCAAGTATTTCGTTCTCGGCGCGCTGGCTTCGGGCATCCTGCTGTTCGGCATGAGCCTGACATACGGCTTCACCGGCACGACCGCTTTCGCCGGAATCAACGCCTCCATAGCGGGCGGCCTCTCGAACGGTGCCTTGTTCGGTATCGTCTTCATGCTTGCGGGCCTTGCCTTCAAGATCAGTGCGGTGCCGTTCCACATGTGGACGCCCGACGTTTACGAAGGCGCGCCGACGCCGGTCACGACGTTCTTCGCCACGGCGCCCAAGGTCGCGGCGCTGTCGCTGACGATGCGCGTCGCGATCGACGCTTTTGGTTCGCAGGCCGATGCCTGGCGTCAGATCGTGATCTTCGCCGCGCTCGCTTCGATCGTGGTCGGCGCGCTGGGCGCGATCGGCCAGAGCAACATCAAGCGACTGATGGCGTATTCCTCGATCAACAACGTCGGCTTCATGCTGATCGGGCTTGCGGCCGCGACTGTCGCAGGCGCCTCGGCGATGCTCGTCTATCTCGCGATCTACGTCGCGATGTCGCTGGGCGGTTTCGTCGCGATCCTGATGATGAAGGGCGAAGACGGCGAGCCGATCGAGAAGATCGCGCAGATCGCCGGCCTATCGCGCACGCGCCCCGGCCTGGCGGCCGCGCTGGCGATGATCATGTTCAGCCTTGCCGGTATCCCGCCGCTGTTCGGCTTCTGGGGCAAGTTCGTGGTGTTCCGCGCCGCGGTCGAGGCAGATATGATCGCGCTTGCCGCAATCGGCATCGCGGCCTCCGTGATCGGCGCGTTTTACTATCTCAAGATCGTCAAGATCATGTACTTCGACGAGCCTGTCGATGCGGTGCGCGGACACAGCGATTGGGCGCACAAGCTCATCCTCGTGGTGACGACGCTGATCATCTCGCCGTTCGGCTACCTGCTGACGAAGTGGATCGGTGCTCTTGCCGACACCGCTGCGACAGCCCTGTTCCTCCCCGCTTGATTGTCGTCGTCGCCGAGACGGGTTCGACCAACGCCGATCTGCTGGCCCGAACAGGGCCCGCCGAACGGCTCGAGGAAGGCGATTGGCTGATTGCCGACCGCCAAAGCGCAGGTCGGGGAAGGCTGGGCCGTGACTGGTTCGACGGTAACGGCAACTTCATGGGGTCGACGGCGATTGACCTCCGATCGGGAGATCCGCAGCCGGCGACACTGGCGCTGGTCGCCGGGGTCGCATTGCACGAGACCGCGGGCGTGCTCGCGCCTCATGGCAGTGATCTGAAACTCAAATGGCCGAACGACCTGCTGCTCGATGGCGGCAAGCTGGCTGGTATTCTGCTCGAGCGGCAAGGCGATCGTGTGGTCGCGGGCTTCGGCGTCAATCTCGCGGTCGCGCCCGAAGTCGCGCATTGCCGGACGGCCACTCTCAAGATTTCCGATCAGGGACCGGACCGAAACGCATTCGCGGAAGATCTCGCCGCCGCTTTCGCGCAGGAGTTGACGCGCTGGCGCAACGTCGGGCTGGCGCCGCTGTTGCGCCGGTGGGAGGCGCTTGCGCATCCTGTGGGGACGCCTTTGCAGACCAGGCTGCCGGGCGAGGGCGAAATCAGCGGCCGCTTCGCCGGGCTCGACGAGGCAGGCAATCTGCGGTTGCAGACTGACGCCGGCATCCGCACCATTCACGCCGGCGAGGTATCGCTCGTTGGCTCTGGCCAACCGGGGTAGAGGGACCATCATGCTACTCGCCATCGACGCCGGCAACACCAACGTCGTCTTCGCTTTGTTCGAAGCGGGCAAGATCCTGGCCCGTTGGCGGATCGCCACCGATCCGCGCCGGACGGGCGACGAATATGCCGTCTGGCTGCTGCAACTGCTCGAGATCCGCGGAATCGATCGCACGCGCGTCGACCGGATCATCATCTCCACCGTAGTGCCTCGCGCGCTGCACAACCTCGATGTGCTGTCGCGCAGCTACTTCGGCATCGAACCGCTCATCGCAGGGCAGGGGAATGCCGCCTATGCGATCGACATCGATGTCGACGAGCCCCGCTCGCTGGGTGCCGATCGCGCGGTCAACGCCGTCGCAGCGCATGAAAAATTTACAGGAGACCTCATCATCGTCGACTTCGGCACCGCCACGACGTTCGATGCGGTCGATTTCAACGGTGCCTACAAGGGCGGGATCATCGCGCCAGGCATCAACTTGTCTCTCGATGCGCTGGTCGGCAACACCGCGATGCTGCCGCGCATCGCGATCGAGCTGCCGCAGAGCAAGAGCGTGATCGGGCGTAATACCGAAGACCAGATGCTGATCGGCGTCTTCTGGGGCTATGTCGCGATGATCGAAGGCTTGATCACGCGGATGAAGGCGCAGATCGGCCGTCCGGCCAAAGTCGTCGCCACCGGCGGTCTCGCGGTGCTGTTCGATAAGGTGGGCGACTTGTTCGACGCTGTGGAACCGGATCTGACGCTCGAAGGCCTCGCCGTTCTTGCGGAGCGCGCCGCCTCGTGAAACCCGGCAAGGAACTGCTTTTCTGCGCGCTCGGCGGCTCGGGCGAAATCGGCATGAACGTCAACCTCTACGGGTGCGACGGCAAGTGGCTGATGGTCGATCTGGGCATGACGTTCAGCGGCAACGAATATCCCGGCGTCGATCTGGTTTTCGCCGATCTCGATTTCATCGAGGAGCGGCGTGATGACCTGCTCGGGATCGTCCTTACGCACGCGCACGAGGATCATATCGGCGCAGTGCCCTACTTCGCCGAAGAGCTCGACGTTCCGCTTTACGCGACGCCGTTCACCGCGCGCCTGGTCGCCGCCAAGCTCGAGGAAGCGGGGATTGCCGATTCGGTCGAACTGATCGTCGTCGACGATCTGGAGACGTTTGAACTTGGCCCGTTCGCGATGCGCTACGTCCCGCTGGCGCACTCGATCGCAGAAGGCAACGCGCTGCTGATCGAGACGCCCTATGGCCGGATCTTCCACACCGGCGACTGGAAGCTCGACGATGCGCCGCAAGTCGGAACGCCGACCACTGCGAAGGAACTGAGCGCGATCGGCGAAGAGGGCGTGCTGGCGCTGGTTTGCGATTCGACGAATGTCTTCAATCCCGAAGCATCGGGATCGGAAGGCGAAGTCCTCGAAGGGCTGCTTGCCGAAGTTGCGAAGCATCGCGGGCGACGCGTCCTGGTGACCACGTTCGCGTCCAACGTCGCGCGGTTGCAGACGCTGGGCGAAGTCGCCAAAGCCACCAACCGCACGCTGTGCGTAGCCGGGCGCTCGCTCGACCGGATCATCGATGTCGCACAGGCCAGCGGATATCTGAAGGACTTCCCGGCGACGGTGGACTTCGACACGGCGATGTCGCTGCCCCGCGGCGGCGTGATGATCGTCGCGACCGGCGGGCAGGGCGAGCCGCGCGCGGCTCTGGCCCGGATCGCCAACAACAGTCATCAGCTCAAGCTCGAGGAAGGCGACGTCGTGCTGTTCTCCTCGCGGCAGATCCCGGGCAACGAGATCGCCATCGGTCGCATCCAGAACCAACTCGCCGATGACGGCATTCGCCTGGTCACCGACCGGCAGAGCCCGATCCACGTTTCCGGACATCCCGGACGTCCCGAGCTCGAAGCGCTCTACGCGTGGATCAAGCCCGATATCCTCGTCCCGGTCCACGGCGAAATCCGGCACATGCGCGAACAGGCCGCGCTGGGCATCGCCAGCGGTATTCCCAAGGCCGTGTTCCAGAAGAACGGCGACCTCGTCCGCCTTGCGCCGGGCGCGCCGGGCAAATTCGGCGAAGTTCGGGCGGGAAGATTGGTGCTGGATGGGACGGAGATCGTTCCGGCCAATGGCGAGTCGATCGTCCACCGGCGCCGACTGGCCTTCAATGGTCTCGTCTCTGTGGCGTTCGACCGCGGGGGTGCCGTCGAAATTCGGGCCAGCGGACTACCGCTCGAGGACGATCTCGAAGATTTCATCGAGGCTGCCAGCGACGACGTTGCCGCGGCGATCGAACGCAGTCGACGTGCCGATTTCGCTGCCCTGATGGAAGCTGTAAGAGTCGCGACGCGGCGGGCGGCAACGCACTGGACGGGAAAGCGCCCGCAAGTGCACGTCCTGTGTCTCGACGAAGCGGAGTAAGCTCATGGAACTAAGCTCGGTGATCGCCATCTACGCGCTCATCTGGGTGTTCTCGGCGTTCGTGGTGCTGCCGATCGGCCTGCGGACGCCCGATCAGGAACAGGACTATAAGGTGGGGCCGGGTCACGCCGACAGCGCCCCGATCAATTTCCGGCCGCGGATGGTTTTTCTGCGCGCCACGATCGTTGCCACGATCGCCTTCGCGTTGTTCTACCTGAACTACCTTTATGGTTGGATATCGGTCTCGGACTTGAACTTTTTCGGGCGTCCGCCAGGGTTCGTCGACAAGACCTGAGCCGTGCCTGCCGCGAGGCGTCAGTTGCGCAGCCGCTCGATTCCCTGGGCGAGCGCGACGTAGAGCTTGCCCATATCAGAGGACAACAGCGTCACGCCCAAGGCGTTGCCGTCGCGCGTCGACAGGACCTGTCGCAGGATCGCCTCGAAGTCATGGATATAGCGGTTGACGTGCCCACGGAACTCGTCGTCGTTCTCGAAGGACTGCTGGACTTTGCGGACTTCGCCCGCGTCGAGCAGAGCCACGGCACGGCGCGTGAAGATGCCGCGATCTCCTCGCAGGTAGGCGGCCCAGGCCGTGTCCGACACATCGGTAGACAGCGCCTTGGCGATGTCGATTGCGTTGGAATTGAGCGATTCCGTCAGCAGCGCCACTCGCCGCGCGAAGTCGTTGTCGACTTGCTCCTCGGCGCGCTCGCGGGCGTGCGTGACGCGGTTCTCGAGGTTTCCGACCAGCTCGTTCACTTTGGCGAGTTGATCGCGCAGCTGGATCGCGGCTTCCCGACCGACGCCGGACGCATGGTACGCTGCCTGTTCGAGCTGTCCGGTCGCTTCCGCCGCGCTTTGCCGCACGGCTCGATCGAGCGCCGCCGAAGTGGTCTCCCCCAGAGTCTCGGCGATCTTCGCGACCTTCTGCGTAGCCCCGCTTTCCAGCGAAGCGACCACGGCCTGCACGGCATTGTCGAGTTCGGCGATGGCGCCGGTCAACTCGTCCCGCGCCGTGGCGGCGGCTTCGCGCGTGCGGGCATCGAGGTTCGCGATCCTGTCGTCGAGCGACTCGATCACCTCGTTGTGATCGCCGGCCCGAGCGAGCAGCGTTTCGTGACTGGCATCGAGATTGGCGACCAGCGCATCGATTCGTCCCGACGTCGCATCGATTTCGCCGGCAAAGCGCTCGTGCCCGTCTCCGATGCGTGAGACCGTGTCTTCGAGGCGGGCCACGGCTTCGACGATCCGCGCGAGGCGGCCTTCGCTGATCGAAACCGCTTCGGGGAGGTCTTTGCTGGCGCTGTTGGCGCTGGCCTGAACCAGCTCCAGCAGCCGCACGCTCGAATCGGTCAGCCGCTCGATTTCGCTGTCGGTCGCGGCAAGCGTGGCGCGACTGGCGGTGGTGCGTTCGGCGATCGTATCGAGACTGCGAGCGAGCACGTCTTCGGCGTCGCTGGCGTGCGCCACGACTTCGCGAAGCCGCCCGATCGTGCGCGTCATCGTTTCGCTCACGGCGTTCGACCGACGGCCCAGATCCTCGACCTGATCGAGCTGCGCATCGCGAGTTTCATCGAACCTATTGTCGAATTCGGCGCGAGCCGCCTCGATTCTGGCCAGGCTCTCATTGAGCTCGCGCTCGAACCGGTGACGCCGGGCTTCGAGCGCATCGGCCATCACCCGCTGCCGTTCGGTCAGCTCGCCGTCGAACCTGGCGAGGATATCGCGGAGCCCTTCGAGCGTATCGCGGCGCGAAGAATCGAACGTCTTCCGACGGTCGTCGAGATCGTCGTCCAGCCCATGAAGCTCCTTTTCGAGATGATTGAGCCTTTCGGCAAAATCGCCCGTGAAGGTCCTGCTCGCGGTCTGCACCAGACCGTCTATCCGTTCGCGCTCGGCCTCGATCTCAGCCAGAGCGTCCTTCCAGCTGCCGAGCGCGCGGTCCTGCTGTGCGACGAGCGTGCGCGAAATGCTGCTGCCTTCTTCGCGCAGCGCGGAAAGCCGGGCGCGCAGCGATGCGAGGCTTTCCGCCTCGCTGTCTTCGATCCGGTGGCGTGAGACCTCGATCTCGTCCTTCAACGCGTCGGCACGGGTGCGGATCGCAGCCAGAGCTTCGACTTCGTGTTTATCCAGCGCGAGCCGCATATCGTCGCCGCGTGCATCGAGGGCATCGAACCGGGCCCTGGCAGCGTCGCCGATCTCATCGCATCGCTTGTCGAGCGCGGACAGGGTTTCCTCGATCCGCTCGCGTAGCAGCGCGAACTTGGTTTCGCTGGCCGATCCCGCCTGCTCCAGCCGGTCGAGGCCGCCGATGAGGCCGTCAAGCTGATCCTGCGCCTTATGGCCTGCTCCGGCGATCGTGTTGGTGACATCCTTGGCCGAGCTGGCGATGACCGGAAGCTGGCCGCGCAGCTTTTCCATGTTTTCCAGCGCGGCGCCGCTTACCGAACTGATGGTGTCGAGCCGCGAGCCATTGGCCTGGATCAGTTCCTCGAGCCGTCCGGCGTTCTGGCTCAAGCGTTCGCTGGCGAGCCGGCCGAGAGTCTCGAGATCGCGCGATTGCGAGCTGATGAATTCGCGAGCGAGACTGAGTTCGCCGTTGACCGCTTTCAGCCGCAGTTCGAGCCGCGCGGATTCGTCGGACAGCAGCCGTGCCGCGCCGCCGAACCGCGTGGCCTCGCGATGGCTCGAGCGCATTGTCAGCAGCCAGAGCACGGCAATCAGAAGCACTGGCACGCACCACTGGGTGACCAGTTCGGCCAGCCTTGCGGGCGCAGGCATCGTGTCCAGCGCGCGCAGATTCGCCCACACAAACCAGCCCGTCCATGCCACCGCGAGCACGATCGCGACCACGCGGGCGATCGTCGCCACGCGATCGGGCGCCTGCGCGAGCTCTTCCTCGTCGCTTTCGTGCCACGGCACTTCGCCGGTTTCGTGTTCCGAGCCGAGCACGAGGGTGTCCTCGGACGTCACTGCGTCCTGCGGCCGTTCCTCGTCACTTCCGCCTCCAAAGGCGATGATGCGCGTTTCCCCCATAGTAGGAACAAGATACCACAGCGTTCGTCCGGTTAAACCCCGGATTAACCCAAGACCCGCTACGAGCTGGGGATGGCTCATGATGCAGGCGCTCTGGATATGACCCTCGCGGCTGCCGCGGGCGATGATCCGCAGCTCCATGCCGAGCTGCGCACAGCCTTTCTCGACAGCGTTGCCCGCCAGATCGACTTGCTTTCGCGGTCGCGGTGCGATGCCAATTGGGCCGTCGCCGCGATGCGATTGAAAGGCCTCGCAGCCAGTTTTCACGTCGATCCGCTGGATGCGCTTGCCGAAAGCGCGTTGACCTCCGCGCCCGGTGAACCGACGGTCGTGCGGCGCTTGTCGCAATGGCTTTCGGAGTTTTCCGATCATTGATCGGTCGGTGCTCCTTGGCAAGTCGAGGTCGCGGCGGTTAGACGGGGGCTCGTAAAACAGCCCGGAGAAGCGCTTTTGCGCATCGCCGTATTTTCGATGACAGAACCAGCAGCAGCAGGCGCGACTCAGCCGCGTGCCTTCCTGCGCGTCGCCGGAGTCACGCTCGCGCGCCATCAGCTGGTGTTGGCGCAGGCGCTGTCGTGCCAGCGCATCATCTGCATCGCTCGTTCGCCTTGGCCCGAAATGCTCGCGCTGCAACACGCCGCCGAGGACGCAGGTCTTCAATTCCACAAGGTCAGCGCTCCGCAACAGATGGCGTCGTTGGTGACGGCCACCGACGACGTCTTCGTCTTCGCCGAAGGGCTGCTGGCGAACGTCGCCGTCGCAGTGCCGTTACTCGACAGCGGACCGGGAGTGCTGGTGCAACCGGTCGATGCCGCGTTGGCGGCAGGGTTCGAGCGGCTCGACATCAACAACGCCTCGGCGGGCGCGCTGCGCATTCCGGGGCGCCTCGTCGACCAGCTTCACGAATTGGGGGCCGACTGCGAGACGACCTCGTCGCTCACGCGAATCGCTCTTCAGTCCGGCATCCCGATCCGCGAAGTGCCGGCCGCCGATCGGGCCGCGAACCGTTGGACGATGATCCGCAGCGAGTCGCAGGCGCACGCCCATGAGAGGCAATGGCTGCGCAGCCGACTGGGCGATGCGCGCGGCCCGTCTCCCGGTGAGGCGCTTGTCCGCTTCGGCGTGAGTGCGTTCGGCCCCTCGCTTCTCAATACGGGCAGCAGTAGCAATCTCTTGTCGCTGGCCGCGCTCGCGCTGTTGATGATGGCGGGTGGTCTTGCCTGGTTCGGCATTTTTGCGGCGAGCTTCGTGGCGGCCGGTCTGGCCTGGCTGGTGGGGCGGGGCAGCGGACTGGTTCGCGCGGCCGAACGCGATGCGATCGGCATCAGTGGCCCGGCGATCACCCGATCCGAAGTGCTGGCGTGGCTGATCGACCTCGTGCTCATCGCCCTGATGGTCGCCACCTGGCGCGAGCAGGCTTATGGAACTGCGGTCAACGCGCTGTTCGCACCACTGCTTCTGGTCCTGTTGCTCTATCTCGTGCGACGCTTATTCGTCGGGCGCTCGGCGGCCTTACTCGGTGATCGCGCCTCGCTGGCACTGGTGCTATGCCTTGCGGCGGCAGCCGGGATCATAGCGCCCGTGATTCAAGTGCTGTGTGTTGTGCTGGTCGTGGCGGGACTTCTGATTCCGCCAAGGCTGCACGGCTAACGCCGATTTAACCGTATCAGGGGTACTCGTCGGATCATCATGGAGCGTCCCGTCCCTGAAATCGAAGCCCGAGGCATCGAGCACGTCATGCGAGCCGAACTCGCTCGGGGCGATGCCATGGCCGGAACGATCCTGCCTATTCTCCGGCATCTCATCACCAACGACGACAATTCCGTCTTCAGCGACGAGATCATCGCCCGCATTCGCGGCATGATGACCGACCTGGCGACGCAATTGACCGAATCGCTTTCGCAAGTTTCGGGCGATCGCGGCGAGAACGGCGAATCTGCGCCGATCGACGCGGTGTTCCATGCGCTGATCGACAATCCCCTGCTGCTGGGCCACGTCCACGCGCTGGCCATCGAGGCGCAGCTCGGCGCGCGGCTCCAGACGCGCCTTTCGCTCGATCCGGTGTTGCCGCCGCTGTTGCAATCCCTGATCGCGTCCCCGGATGCCGGGACTCAGGCCCTCGCCATGCAAGTGCTCGCGGCTCAGGCGCGCTTCAACCAGGCGCAGCGCCGGATGCGATTGAGCCTCGCAGAATTGCCGGGTGACGAGTTCCACGCCGCGCTCATCGCGTTTCGCTCCGCACAAGGGGCGGACACGAAAACCGGCGAACACGTCGTAGTGGCCGAGCGTAGCTTGCGCGCTGGCTACGACGAGGGGCAAAGTCGGATCGGACTGCTGGCGCGGCTCGTGCACTCGATGGGCGAGCAGGCAACCTCGGCCCTCGCGGTAACCGAGGCGGGCGTATCCCTGTTCGTTACGGCGCTTGGTCTGCTTGGCGGGCAGCGGCGCGACACGGCGATCCTCGCCACGCACGAGTCGCAACTTTCGCGCCTAGCCTTGCTGCTCCGCAGCGCAGGCCTCACACCGTCGGCGGTAGAAGAACAGTTCTTCGCGCTGCACCCGCAAGTCACGCTGCCGCGCGGTTTCGACGCGCTCGACAAGGATGAGGCCGCCGCAATTCTTTCCTCCGGCCCGCTGATGGCGACCTGATATGGCGAGCGACGGCACCATCATCGCGCGCGCGATCAGCGATAGCGAAGACCGTCTGATCGAGGCGGGCGAGCCCCTGGCGGGCCTGCAGTCGCAGTGCGGCGGCTCCATGCCCGGCACGATCGCCATTCCCGAATTGCTTTATCTCGTTCGCCGCGTGCGTCGTTATGGGATCCGCCTCGCGCGCGCGATCACGGCGTGTAACGGGACGGAGACGATCACTGCCTGGGTGGAGGTCTCTCCCTCCAGCGATCCCGAAACCGGGTGTGAGATCGTCGTGCGCAGCTGGCACGGCGTACCTGTGCGCGAGGCGAGCGAGAGCGCCGTCCACCAGCGCAAAGTGGACATCGATCGCGAAGTGGCGGAACTGACGGCGCACCTCGATGCCGCCCAGCGCATTCTCGCAGTGACATGCGACAGCGCCGAACTGGCGGACCTCGCGGCGGAAATGGAAGCAGGTATCGGCAAGATCTGGACCGAGGTTCTGCCGCTCGCCGAAACCAGCCATCGACAGCCGCTGCATTGGCGCCTGCTCGACGGGGCGTCCGTTCTGGTACCGAAGTCCAATCGCGAATGGCGCGTCACTTTGATTCCGCATACGCACCCCGGGTTCGAGCCGGCGGGATTCGAACTGCTATTGCTGTCCGACCATGCCCCGGCGCAACCCGCGCCCGAGTCCGCCGAAGCATCCGGCAGCGCCACTGGCCTCAGCCCGGGCATCGTGGGTCTGGAAGTCGCGCCCGTGCTGCGTCAACCGATCTCGCGAATCATTGCCAATGCGGAAAGCATCCGGATGCAGCTCGCCGGGCCACTGCCCGATGCCTACGCCGGCTTCGCGGGCGATATCGTCAACGCCGGCAAGCTGTTGATCGAGCTGCTGGAAGATCTCGCCGATCTCGAAGTCGTCGAGTCGGACAATTTTCATACGCAGCCCGACCAGATTGATCTGGGCGACGTCGCGCGTCAGGCCGCTGGCATCCTCAACATGCGCGCGGCGGAAAAAAGCATCGCGCTGCAGTTGCCGCCCCTGGGGCACGGGCTTCCGGCCATCGCCGAGTTCCGACGCGTTCTACAGATTCTGCTGAACCTCATCGGCAATGCGATCCACTATTCGCCTAAGGGCTCGCGTATCGCGATCAGCCTGGAACGCCATGGTGCGCGGGCGCGGTTGATCGTCGCCGACGAAGGGCCGGGGCTCGACCCGGACGAGCAGGCAGCCGTGTTCCGCAAGTTCGAACGGCTGGGGCGGAGCGGGGATGGCGGCTCGGGGCTAGGGCTTTATATCGCGCGGCGGCTCGCCGAAGCGATGGACGGCAGCCTGTTCGTCGAAAGTGCCCGGGGGCAGGGCGCCCGCTTCATTCTCGAAGTGCCCGCTGATGCCGAGGTCCTGGCCGAACGCGGAGCCTGAACTCGCGTTCAACGCCCCGCGCGTGGGCGCGCAAGCCAGACGATGATACCACCCACCACGGCAAGGATGGCGCCGTTGATCGCCCAGCTGCGGTCCGCGAGCATGAAGCTGCTGGCCGGCCACATGACCAGCCCCGTGCCCTGACCGGTCCATAGCAGCCCCATGGCGATCGCGAGCACACCGATCACGAGCAGGACTAGACGTATGATCCTCATGGATGCTTCCCCTTTGAAGCCATCCTGCGCCCGCTCGCGAACTCTGGCAAGCGGGTTGCCCAAACGAAAGGGCCCCCGCCGCGAGGCGGGAGCCCTTCGACATGAGCAAATCGCGGTGCTTAACGCTGATCGACGGGAATGTAGTCCCGCTGCGTCGGACCCGTGTAGAGCTGACGCGGACGGCCGATCTTCTGGCCGGGATCCGAGATCATTTCGTTCCACTGTGCGACCCAGCCCACGGTGCGCGCCAGAGCGAACAGCACGGTGAACATCGTCGTCGGGAAGCCGATCGCCGAGAGAATGATGCCCGAATAGAAGTCGACGTTCGGGAACAGCTTTTTCTCTACGAAATACGGATCGTTGAGCGCGATCTCCTCGAGCCGCAGTGCGGTCTCGAACAGCGGATCGGTGACCTTGAGCGCATCGAACACTTCGCGCACGGTCGTCTGCATGACGGTCGCGCGCGGGTCGTAGTTCTTGTAGACGCGGTGGCCGAAACCCATCAGGCGGAACGGATCGTTCTTGTCCTTGGCCCGCTCGATATAGTGCGGAATCTTGTCGGGCGTGCCGATTTCCTTGAGCATGTTGAGCGCCGCTTCGTTGGCGCCGCCATGGGCCGGGCCCCACAGGCAGGCGATGCCCGCTGCGATACAGGCAAAGGGATTGGCGCCCGAGGAACCGGCGAGACGCACGGTCGACGTCGAAGCATTCTGCTCGTGGTCGGCATGGAGGATGAAGATCCGATCCATCGCCTTTTCGACCGCCGGGTGCAGCTCGTAAGGCTCGGCCGGCACGCCGAAGGTCATGCGCAGGAAGTTGCCCGTGTAGCTCAGCGAGTTGTCCGGGTAGAGGAAGGGCTGACCGATCGCGTACTTGTAAGCAGCGGCGGCGATCGTCGGCATCTTCGCGATCAGGCGGTGCGAACTGATCTTGCGGTGCTGCGGATCGGAAATGTCTGTGGAATCGTGGTAGAACGCCGAAAGCGCGCCGACCACGCCGCACATCACCGCCATCGGGTGCGCATCGCGGCGGAAACCGCGATAGAACTGCAGCAGCTGCTCGTGCAGCATTGTGTGGCGGCTGATGGTGAACTCGAAGTTCGAAAGCTCGTCGGCATCCGGCAGCTCGCCGTTGAGCAGCAGATAGCTCACCTCCATGAAGCTGGAGTTCTCGGCTAGCTGGCCGATCGGATAACCGCGATGGAGCAGAACGCCTTCGTCACCATCGATGTATGTCAGCGCGCTTTCGCACGATGCCGTCGAAGTGAAGCCGGGGTCGAACGTGAACATGCCGGTCTGGCCGTACATCTTGCGGATGTCGACGACATCGGGCCCGACACTGCCCTTGAGCACCGGAAAGTCGTAATCATTGCCTGATGCGCTGAGCTTCGCCTGGTTTCCCACCTGCACTTCTCCTTACTATACTTGCGATTGGGCCGGAGCCCCGGCTTGCGCCGCGATCCGCGCGAGGCTTTCGTCGCGTCCGAGCAATACCAAAACGTCAAAAATTCCCGGCGAGGTCGTTTGTCCCGTCAAGGCGGCGCGCAACGGCTGCGCCAACTTGCCGAGCCCGAGCCCGAGTTCTTCCGCCATGGCTTTGAGACTGGCTTCCAGCGTTTCCAATGTCCAGTCGCTTTCGCCCGACAGCCGATCATGAATGCCGGCCAAGCGCTGGCGCGCCTCTTCGGTGAGCAGCCCCTGGGCCTTCTCGGTCAGATCCAGCGGTCGCGTCGCGAACAGGAACGCGGCGCCGTCGGCGATCTCGTCGAGATCGCGGGCGCGGACCTTGATGACCGGCATCGCGCGGGCCAGTAGCGCCAGATCGGGCTCACCCGGCATCCGTGCCGCAGCGAGCGCGGCGAGCCGCGCATCGTCCGCCTCGCGCAAGTAGTGGCCATTGAGGTTCTGCAGCTTGGCCAGATCGAAGCGCGACGGGGATTTGCCCACGTGCGCCATATCGAACCATTCTACCGCCTGCTCGCGCGCGATGATTTCGTCGTCACCGTGGCCCCAACCGAGCCGCAGCAGATAATTGAACAAGGCCTCGGGCAGGATGCCAAGCTCGTCGCGATAGCTGTCGACGCCGAGCGCCCCGTGCCGCTTGGACAGCTTGGCGCCGTCCGCTCCGTGAATCAGGGGAACATGCCCATAGACCGGGCGGTCCCAGCCCATCCCGTCGAGGATAGTGAGCTGGCGAAAGGCGTTGTTGAGGTGGTCATCGCCCCGAATGACGTGCGTCACGCCCATATCGTGGTCGTCGACCACGACGGCAAGCATGTAGGTCGGCGTTCCATCCGATCGCAGGATGACGAAATCGTCGAGTTCCTCGTTGCGCACTGTGACGCGGCCCTGGACGAGATCCTCGATCACGGTTTCGCCCTCGCGCGGCGCCTTGATGCGCACCACCGAAGCAGTGCCCGCAGGCGCGTCGGCAGGATCGGCATCGCGCCATTCGCTGTCGATGCGGAACGGCCGACGCTCTTCCTGTGCCTTCTGGCGACGTGCGGCGAGTTCCTCGTTGCTCAGGTAGCAGCGATAGGCCTTGCCGCTGTCCAGCAGCGCCTGCGCGACTTCGGCGTGCCGGTCGGAACGCGCGAACTGGAAGACCGGCTCTTCGTCTCCCTCGAGCCCGAGCCAGGAAAGCCCGTCGAAGATCGCCGCGATCGCCGGTTCGGTCGACCGGGCGCGGTCGGTGTCTTCGATGCGCAGGAGGTATTTTCCGCCATGATGGCGAGCGAACAGCCAATTGAACAGCGCGGTGCGCGCGCCGCCGATATGCAGATAGCCCGTGGGCGAAGGCGCGAAGCGGGTCACGACGGGAGCGCCCGCCGCTGCCGTGCCTGTCGCGCTTACGCTTGTCATTCCGTCTTCCTCGTGTCTCAATACCGCAATGGCGAGCCATGCCGCGCAGCCCAGTCAGCCGGAGCCGGACGATCGTCGGCCAGGCGAGGCCGTGGTCGACCCTTCCGGCAGCGCTGCGATGCAACAAAGGCCATGGAACACCATGGCCCGCTTGTCGAGACTCTTGGCCGAAGTCGAGCGATTTCTTGGCAATACGGGCTTCGATCGGGCCCCTTGGCTGACCGTCGCCTTCGGAGCCGGGATTGGCGCGTGGTTCGCCTTGCCCACCGCGTGGCATTGGCTTGGATGGGTTGCGCTTTGCCTGGGGCTGGCAGGGGCCGGAGGGGCTGCGTTCCGACCCGACGGCGAGCATCCCTTCGTTCGCCAGGCGGCCATTCTGCTGCCGCTTGCGCTGGCTGCGGGCTGTCTTTCGGTCTGGGCCCGGTCCGAACTGGTGGGAACCGAAGCGATCGCGCGGCCGATGGTCGTAGCGATCGAGGGGCGCGTGCTCTCGCGAGAGGACCAACCGGCGATGGAGCGCACGCGTCTGGTGCTGGCGACCCGGCTTCCGGAACGGCCGGGAGTGACGCGCGTGCGCGTCAATCTCCCGGCGGCTAAGGATGATCCCGCTTTGGCTGCCGGCGCGATCGTCGCCCTGCGGGTTCGTTTGATGCCCCCGGCGCCGCCCATGCTTCCCGGCGGCTACAATTTCGCGCGCAAAGCTTGGTTTTCGGGGCTGGCGGCAACCGGTTCGCTCATCGGGGACGTCGAGATCGTCGAGCCCGGACCTGGCGGGACCGGGCTGGCGCGCATCAAGACCGCCCTCGCAACGCACGTCCAGGGACAGATTACCGGCTCGGAAGGCGGCATCGCCACCGCGCTCGCGACGGGGGACCCTGGCGCCATCGCCGAGACCGACGCGCAGGCGATGCGCGACGCGGGGCTGGCGCACTTGCTGTCTATCAGCGGGCTTCACGTCAGCGCCGTGATCGGTGCCGCCTATCTGATCGCAATCCGCTTGCTGGCGCTCTGGCCCTGGCTCGCCTTGCGGGTGCGGCTACCCATCGTCGCGGCCGGGGCGGGCGCGCTGGCGGGGATCGCCTATACCCTGCTGACCGGGGCGCAAGTGCCGACGGTGCGCTCATGCGTTGGCGCCTTGCTGGTACTGGCGGCGCTGGCGCTGGGCCGGCAGGCTCTCTCGCTCAGGATGCTGGCGGTCGCCGCATTTCTCGTGCTTCTGCTCTGGCCGGAGTCGATCGTCGGGCCCAGCTTCCAGATGAGTTTTGCCGCCGTGCTCGCGATCGTGGCCTTGTCCGGAGCCGAACCGGTGCGCCGCTTCCTCGCCCCGCGCGAGGAGCCCATGGCGATGCGGACCTTGCGCTTTTTCGGCATGCTGCTGCTCACCGGCGTGGTCATCGAACTCGTGCTGATGCCGATCGGTCTCTATCATTTCCATCGCGCCGGGGCTTACGGCGCGATTGCCAACATCGTTGCCATTCCGCTGACGACAACGATCATCATGCCGATGGAGGCGATCGCTCTGCTGCTTGATGTGGTGGGGCTAGGCGCGCCTGCGTGGTGGATCGTGGGGAGCGCGATCGAAGCGATGCTCGCCATGGCGCACTGGATCGCCTCGCGACCGGGCGCAGTGACGACGCTGCCGGCGATGGGCGCGAGTGGCTATGCGCTGTTCGTCATCGGCGGGCTTTGGCTTGGCCTGTGGAGCGGCGCGATCCGCTTCTGGGGCCTGGTCCCCGCTGTTGTGGGGGCGGTCAGCCTGCTGCTTCTCGAACCGCCCGATATCCTGGTGTCCGGAGACGGCAAACACGTCGGTATCACCGGACTATCCGGTGGCGATTTGCTGGTGCTGCGCGAAGCGCGGAGCGACTACGTCCGCGACAATCTGACCGAGTTGGCTGGAATGACCGGCGACATCCGCACACTCGAGGACTGGCCCGAGGCGCGCTGCAGCCGCGAATTCTGCGTGCTGGCGATCGAACGCGGGGGGCGGATCTGGCGTCTGCTGATGTCGCGCGGCACCGAAATGGTGCCCGAGCGTGCACTTGCCGCGTCCTGCGAGCGCGCAGACATCGTCATCAGCGATCGTTGGCTGCCGTACAGTTGCCGGCCGACGACGCTCAAGGTCGACCGCCGCACGCTGTCGCGGACGGGAGGACTGACGATCGACCTGGATGGGCCGAAGGTCACGACCGTCGCCGAAAGCGAAGGCCGGCACGGTTGGTGGCGATCACGCGAACCCCGTAAGCGGAGATCGGAACCGCCGCGCGATCCCGGCCTCTCACCAGGTGTCAAAAGCGATCAGTGATAGCGGCGCAGCAGACCCGCGAGCTTGCCTTGCACGACCACGTCGTCGGAACTGTAGACTTGCGGCTCATAGGCGGCATTGGCCGGATCGAGCCGGACCATCCCCCGCTCGCGACGCAAATACTTGAGCGTCGCTTCCTCGCCCCGCACCAGGGCGACGACGATCTCGCCGTCGCGCGCGGTATCGGTGCGCTTCACCAGGGCGAAATCGCCATCGAGAATGCCCGCCTCGATCATCGAATCGCCGGAAACTTCGAGCGCATAGTGCTCGCCCGATCCCAGCAAAGCCGCCGGCACCGAAAGCGAGGTCTGCCCTTCCAGCGCTTCGATCGGCACGCCGGCGGCGATGCGTCCGTGCAGCGGCACTTCGATAACATCGTTCGCCGCCTGCGGTACTTCGACCCGCGCAGGCTTCGCATTGCTGTTGGCTGGCGGCGGTATCGCGGCCGTCGGCTCCCGCTTCACGACATCTTCCGGCTGCTTCAGCACTTCGAGCGCACGCGCCCGGTTGGGCAAGCGCCGAATGAACTCGCGTTCCTCGAGCGCCGAGATGAGGCGATGCACTCCCGATTTCGACTTGAGGTCGAGCGCGTCCTTCATTTCCTCGAAGCTGGGGGAAATGCCGGTCTCCTCCAAACGCTGTTGGATGAAACGGAGCAGTTCGTGTTGCTTGCGGGTCAGCATCGGGCCGCCTCCTCGGGCGTTCTTTTAGTGAACAATAGAGGAACAAGTAAGCAACGATCTTTACACCGTCAAGCAAAACCGCCGTTTTCGAGCCAGTACACCCATGCTGCATCGCCGGGCTGCCCCGCAGGCGAGTGCGGCGGGCGGTCGATCAGGACATTGCTCGCCGATAGCGAGGCCAGCGCGCCGCTGTCCTGCACTGCGAGCGGCTCCACCGTTTCGCCGTTCCAGGCCGCCCGGCGGAATTCCTGACGCGAGGTGGTCGCTGGAACCGCAGCGCCGAGAGTGGTCCGAAAGCGGCGGGGGAGGGGCTCGGATGCGCCGAGGAGGTGGCGCAAGAGCGGCATGACGAAAAGAAACGCCGTCACGTAACTCGAAACCGGATTGCCCGGCAGGCCGATGATGAGCTGACGGCCCGCGTCGGTGTCGCGCGTCGCCACCAGAATGGGCTTGCCGGGCTTGATCGCCACCCGCCAGAAGTCGAGCTTCGCGCCCCATGCCTCGAGCGCCGGCTTCACCAGATCGTGATCGCCCACCGAAGCACCGCCACTGGTGACGATGACGTCGCTGTCGCTCGCCTGCTCCAGCGTCTCGGCAAGCGCATCCATCGTGTCGGGCACGGGCCCGAAACGCGTGGCATCGACGGGCAGGCCGCGGACCATCGCCGTCAGCATAAGCGCGTTGCTCGCAGGGATCTGGTGCTTCGCGCAAAGATCGGGATCTGCGGCGAGCTCATCGCCGCTGTCGATAACGGATACGCGAGGGCGGCGAGGCACCGGCATGTGCTTGTGCCCCGCGGCGATCGCCAGTGCCGCTTGTGCGGGACCAATGCGGATGCCGGCGGGCAGGACCACTTGTCCCTCGCGAAAATCGAGACCGCAGCGCCGGATATGTTTGTCGGGTGGCTCGGGAAGCTCGCCGATGAAGCGAATGGCATCGCTTTCGCGGGCGATGTCTTCCTGGAGGAGCACTGCACCGGCATCGGCCGGCATCAGCGCACCCGTGGCGATGCGCACTGCTTCGCCTGGATGGATCGGTCCTCCATGCGGATGGCCCGCCGCGCTCTCGCCGATGACGCGCCAGGGCCCCTCGAGATCGCCCGAGCGGATGGCATAGCCGTCCATCGCCGAAAGATCGGCGGCAGGCTGCGTTCGGCGTGCCAGAAGCGGCTCGGCCAGATAGCGGCCGATCGCACCCGAAACGTCCACGCGCTCGATCGGAAGGGGCGAGGCGAGGGCCAGCAATCGTGCCTGGGCTTCGCCCAACGGGATCGGCGGAATTTTCGCCATCAAACCCCATCCACGCGCCAGTGACCGGACTTTCCGCCGCGCTTCTCGATCAGGCGCACTTGCTCGATCACCATGCCCTTGTCGAGCGCCTTGGCCATGTCGTAAATCGTCAGAAGTGCGACGCAAGTCGCTGTCATCGCTTCCATTTCCACGCCTGTTCTGCCGGTGAGAGAGGCCGTGGCAGTGGCGCGGATAGCGTCGTCTTCGAAGCCGAATTCGATATTCACCGCATCGAGCGCGAGCGGATGGCACATCGGGATCAGATCGCCGGTTTTCTTGGCGGCAAGGATCCCCGCGATGCGAGCGGTTCCAAGGACGTCGCCTTTCGGCGCATCGCCGTTGCGAACCGCCTTCAGCGCGTCCGCGCTCATGCGGATGCGGCCGGAGGCGACCGCGAGCCGGGCCGTCTCCGCCTTGCCGCCCACGTCCACCATGCGCGCGGCGCCAGTTTCGTCGATATGCGTGAGGGTCTTACCCATTGCGGTTAGCCCCCCGTCAGCAAGGCGCGAGTCGCGGTCTCGACGTCGGGCTGGCGCATCAGGCTTTCGCCGACGAGGAAGGTCCGCGCGCAGGGGGCGAGGCGTCGCAGGTCTGCGTGGGTGCCGATCCCGCTTTCGCTCACCAGCAACGTGCCTTCGGGAGCCAGCGGCGCGAGCCGCTCGGTGACGGCGATGTCGGTAACGAAGCGCTTGAGATCGCGGTTGTTCACTCCGATCAGGCGCGATTTGAGGCGCGCGGCACGCTCCATCTCGGCCTCGTCATGGACCTCGACCAGCACGTCCATGCCTCGCTCGATCGCAGCCGCTTCGATATCGGCCATCTGATCGTCGGACAAAGCGGCGACAATCACGAGGATCGCGTCGGCACCGATCGCGCGAGCTTCGGCGACTTGCCAGGGATCGACCATGAAGTCCTTGCGCAGGACGGGCAGGGCACAAGCCGCGCGCGCGTCCATCAAGTAGTCTTCGTGACCCTGGAAGTAGGGCGCATCGGTCAGCACGGAGAGGCACGCGGCTCCACCGCGCTCGTACGCGATGGCATGTTCGGCAGGGCGAAAATCGGGTCGTATCAATCCCTTGGAAGGCGAAGCTTTCTTGATTTCCGCTATCAGCGCGAAACCGTCCGCCGCCTTGCGTTCGAGCGCAGCGCGAAAACCGCGCGGCGCGGTTTGCCGCGCGGCGCGCGCGTCGAGATCGGCGATCGTCGCGTCGGCCTTGCGCGCGGCGACTTCCTCGCGTTTGGTGGCGCAGATTTCGGCGAGCTTGTCGGACATGGCGCCTGTCGTCATTTCGAGGTCGTCGCGATCCAGCAGTCGAGTAGCGCCTTGGCAAGCCCCCGGTCGATGACTTCGGCCGCGTCCTCGGCGCCGTCGCGCAAGTCGCTGGCAACGCCGGCAAGCACCAGCGCCGCCGCGGCGTTGAACAGCACCGCATTGCGGTACGCTCCGTCTTCGCCCTCGAGCAAACGTTTGAGCGCAGACGCATTGTAGCGCGCATCGCCGCCACGAAGGGCCGTGACGGGGGCTTCGGGAAGGCTTGCGTCGCCAGGATGAATCCGGCTCATGCGCACGCCGCCGGCGGTAATGTTGGCGCATTCGTTGCCGCCAGCCAGGCTGAGCTCGTCGAGTCCCTCGTCGCCTGAGACGACCATCGAATGGTCGGTGCCGAGGAGGGCCAGGGCTTCACCGTAGATCGGCACGTAGGCCGGGCGGGCGATCCCCACGAGCTGCCGCGACACTTGCGCCGGATTGGCGAGCGGGCCCATCAGATTGAAGATCGTGCGGCGCCCGATTGATTTGCGGATCGGCATGATCCGCCCCATCGCGGGATGGTGGCGCGCGGCGAACAGGAAGCAGATGCCGAGATCGCCCAGCGTCTCCTCCGCCGTTTCCATCGCGCGGTCGAGGTTGAGGCCGAGCGCCTCTAGCGTGTCCGCCGCGCCCGATTTCGAGGACGCCGCGCGGTTGCCGTGCTTGGCCACCGGTACGCCCGCGGCAGCGACCACCAGCGAAACCGCAGTCGAGACGTTGAGGGTATGATGCCCATCGCCTCCGGTGCCGCACACGTCGATGGCGTTGGCCGGTGCCGAAATGGTGATCATTCGCTCGCGCAGGGCACGCGCCGCTCCGGCAATCTCGGCGGCAGTCTCGCCCCGGTCCGACAAGGCGATCAGGAACCGCGTGATCTCGGCGTCGGAGGCGTCTCCGTCGAGCACGGCGGCAAAGGCGGCGTGCGCCGCGCTTTCATCGAGCGGTTCGGCAACGGGCGGTAGCGCGCTCATGCCGGCAACCGCGCATCGATGCCGCAGATCGCCAGGAAATTGGCGAGCAGGGCATGGCCATGCTCGGTGGCAATGCTCTCGGGGTGGAACTGCACCCCGTGGATCGGCAACTCGCGGTGGCGAAAGCCCATCGCGAAGGCATCGTCGGAGGTGGCGTTGACGAGCAGCGTATCGGGCACGGCATCGACGACCAGCGAGTGATAGCGGGTGGCCGTGAACGGCGAGGGCAGCCCCGCGAACAGGCCCGACCCGTCGTGCGTCACGGGCGAGGTCTTGCCGTGCATCAATCCGCCGCGCACCACCTTGCCGCCGAAATGCTGGCCGATCGCCTGATGTCCGAGGCAGACGCCGAGCAGCGGGCGACCCGCTTCGGCGCAGGCGGCAACGAGATCTAGGCTGATCCCGGCCTCGTTCGGTGTGCAGGGGCCCGGCGATATGAGAAAGCCCTTCGCCCCGCTCGACAGGGCCTGCCCGGCCGACAGCGCATCGTTGCGCACGACTTCGACTTCGGTGCCCAGTTCCATGAGGTAATGGACCAGGTTCCAGGTGAAACTGTCGTAATTGTCGATGACGAGGATCATTCGGCGCCCTTTGCTTTGGGTGCCTTCGCGCGATTCTCGACGACGATCAAGGGGCCGAGCGGCGGCCCGCCGTCGACGCGACCGACATGCGGGTCCCACAAGGAGGAAACGCTGCCGTCGAGGAACAGCGCATTGGGCGTCTTGAGACGATCCCGGAAATAGCGGGCGAACTTGCCGAAGGAGATCGGTGCATCGCTGATCACGAAGTGTGCGCGGCCCTTGCCGTCGACGCCGACGCCGTTGCGGATCTTGCGGGATTCGCCGTCCTCATCGAATTTTGGATGAAGCTCGCCGGCGATCACCAGCATCGGCCCGGATTGCGTCCCGAACTTGGGGCGCTTGCTGACTTTCGCGGCGAAATCCTCGCTGGTGCGCACTGCCCAGCGATCGTCGCTGCCATAGAACACGCCATTGGGGAGCAGATGGAAGTTCCCGCTCCCTTCATTGCGGTTGAGCGTGTGGCGGCGCTCGCCATCCTCGACATAATAGCCGATCGGCTGCCCCTCGGCATCGAACATCCCGCCATTCATCGCGAAGGCGACATCGGGCCCCTCGTTGCCGAGGCCCAGCGCGAGTTGCGACAGACTGCGATAGGGAGGGCCACCCTCGGGCCCCAGCACGGTCCGGATGCGATGCCGCGCGGGATCGGCGATGCAGTGGGTGAGGGGGCTGCCTTCGAAGCTTGCGCTTTCGCACGGTGGCGGGGGCGGTGCTTCGGCAACGGGTTTGGGCTCGCTTCCGCCGCAGCCTGCAAGCAACAGCAGCGCCGACAGCGCAAATTCGCCCTTCATGGCCTGACGCTCATTGTCCGAAGCCGGGCTCTCCGGCGATGCGCACCGCTTCTCGCGCGGCAGCAAACAGCGCGCCGGCCTTCGCTTCGCATTCGCGTTGTTCGTAGGCGGGATCCGAATCGGCAACGATCCCGGCACCCGCCTGCACGTGCATCACGCCATCCTTCACCACCGCCGTGCGCAGGACGATGCAGGAATCGACCGATCCATCGGGCGCGAAATAGCCGACGCCTCCGCCATAAGCCCCGCGCGCTTCATGCTCGAGTTCGGCGATGACCTCGCAGGCTCGCACCTTGGGCGCGCCGCTGACCGTGCCCGCCGGAAAGCCCGCGAACACGGCGTCGATGGCATCGTGCTTTGCCGCATCGAGGCGACCGACGACGTTGGATACGATGTGCATCACATGGCTATAGCGCTCGATCGTGTAGCTGCCGGTCACTTCGACCGTGCCCGCTTTCGCCACGCGCCCGACGTCGTTGCGGCCAAGATCGAGCAGCATGAGGTGTTCGGCCCGCTCCTTGGGATCGGCAAGCAGACTGGCCTCGTTGGCTCGGTCTTCGCTCGGCGTGCTTCCGCGCGGCCGGGTGCCGGCGATCGGACGAATCGTCACTTCTCCGTCGCGCACGCGCACCAGGATCTCGGGGCTGGACCCCGTCAGCGCAAAGCCGGGCAGATCGAGGAAATAGAGGAACGGGGAAGGGTTCACCCGTCGCAGAGCCCGATAGAGTGCGATCGGCGCCAAGGTGAAGGGGCAAGTGAAACGCTGCGCCAGCACCACCTGGAAGATATCTCCGGCCTCGATGTAGGCCTTCGCCTGCATCACACGCGATGCGTATTCGGCAGCGGAAACGATCGGCTGGGGCTGCGGTTCGGGCAAGTCGGTGGCACCGTCCGGGTCAGGTATCGGCAGCGCGAGGCGGCGCAGGACTTCGTCGATACGCTCGCTCGCGCGATCCAGGGCCTGTTCCGGCTCCGTTGTCGAAGGCCAGATCGGGGCCACGCAATAGAGCTCGTCGCCAAGCCGGTCGAACACGAGGATCACCGAGGGACGGACGAACAGCATGTCCGGCATGCCGATTTCGTTGGCGGGCGCGCGCGGCAGCTTTTCGACGAGACCCACCGTCTCGTAGCCGAAATAGCCGACCAGGCAGGCCAGCGCGGGCGGGAGTTCTTCCGGCACGGGAAACCGGCAGGCTTCGACCAGCGCGCGCAGCTCGGCAAGAGCTCCGCCGGGCAGCGCGACGAACGCTTCCCGGTCATACCACCACTCACGATTGACTTCGCAAGCATCCCCTTGGGCACGGAACACCAGATCGGGATCGAGGCCGAGCAGGCTGTAGCGTCCGCGAGTCTCGCCGCCTTCGACTGATTCCAGTAGAAAGTCGCCGCGCTCCGGCTCGAACAACTTCAGTGCCGCGCCGACCGGGGTTTCGGTATCGGCGATGATCTTCTTCCAGACGACGCCGGGCACGCCTTCGGCAAGACGCGCAAGCGCCTGCGTCCTGATCGCCGTCTCGTCCTGCGCCGCGATCATGGTGTCGTCAGTTCGGCCCGCCGAGCAGCTGGTCGCGCACTGCCCGAACCGCCGTCTCGTTCTTCTCACTGCCGACGTCGCCAAGGATCGCCTTACGCAGCGCCTGGGCATATTCATTGCCCGCGACCTGGCCCAGCTCGCGCTGGGTCGCGCCGATGAGCGGCGAGTTGTCCGCGACTTCGCCCGGCTTGATCGCGTCGAGCGTTACCACGAACCAGCCGCGGCGATTGGGCGCCGCCTGGACCTTGGTCGAGCCCTTGGCCATCGAGAACATCAGCCGCACCGGCGGCGGGATCTCGCGACCGGCCTGCTGGGCGCGCGACAGATCGGGGCGCGACATGCCGACGCGCTGGACCGGCGGAAGCGGGCGTCCGGCGTCGGCCATCGCCTTCTCCAGCGAGGTGCCCTTCTTCAGCGCGGCCTGCATCTTCACGGCTGCGGCCTTGGCTGCCGCGTAACCCTTGTCGATCGCGTAGGAGAGCAACACGTCGTTCTTGATCTCGGCAAGCGGGGCAGGGGCCGAGGGAAAGACTTCTTGCACATCGTAGATCGCGAAGGTCTTGCCGCGCTCGGTCTCGGCGACCTGCGGCTCCTGCGGTTCCATAGTGAAGGCGGTCTTCAGAACCGGGCCGATAGTCTCGGATACGGTCTTGCCTTCCTTGTCGAGGTAAAGCTTGCCGTCCGCGGTCACTTGTCCGGTCGCCTGGACCTGGATCCCGATGTCTTTGGCCACTTCGCCGAGAGTGGCGCCATCGTCGAACTTGTCTTCGAGGCTGGCGAGCAAGTCGGTCAGCGCGGCGCGGCGCTTTTCCACCGCGATCTGTTCGGAGATCTCGGGGCGGGCTTCCGCGAGCGAGCGGCCCTTGCGATCCTGCACTTCATCGACGCGAGTGACATGCCAGCCCAAGGCGCTCTTCGCGGGCGTGGCGAGGGCCCCGCTCGAGGCGGCGAAGACGGCGTCGGCCACGGCCGGAGAAAACTGCGCGGCAAGATCGGGCTTGGTGTAGTATTCGAGATTCGCGGCGCTCAGCCCTTTTTCCTGCGCCGCTTTCTCGAGCGAGGTCCCGCCCGAGACTTCGGCGGCCACGGCCTTAGCGGCGGCCTCGGTCGGGACGATCACTTGCGTGATCCGGCGGCGCTGGACGGGTTGGTACTGCGCCTTGTTGGCGTTGTAGCGCGCGGCGATTTCCGCATCGGTCGGAGCCGGCACGTTCTTCACCGCGTCCTCGCCGAACGTCGCGTAGCGCACGATGCGTCGCTCGGGACGAATGAACTCGTCGGTATGCGCCTTGTAGTACTCGGCAAGCTGCTTGTCGGTGGGCTTGTCCTTGGGGCCGAAGACCAGCGAGGGCAGCACGACGACGGTGCCTTCGCGGCGTTCCTGGAGCAGGCCTGCGTAACGCGTGGCGAGCTGGCGCGGCAGTTTGGTGCCGAAGCTGGCAGGAACCAGCAATTGCCGCGCGATCAGCCCTTGCGACAAATCGTCGCGCAGCAGTGCTTCGGAAATGCCGCGCTGCTGCATTGCTACGCGATAGGCGCTCTCGCTGAACTTGCCATCGGGGCCTTGGAAAGCGCCCATCGTCGCGATCTCGCTATCGATCAGGCGATTGCCGGCGACGATCCCGTTCCGCTTGCCGAACACGGCGATCGCTGTCCGGTCGATCAGGTCCTGCAGAATATCGTCGAGTGCGCCCGCTGACAGGAACGCACGCATCGACATCGTCGGCTGTTCCTGCTTGACGCGATCGAGCCCTGCGGTCGCCGACTGGCTCAGCATGGCGGCATCGATACTTTCGTCGCCGACCTTGGCCACTTTGTTTCCGCCGCCGATGCCGCCGAATCCGGCGTTGTTGGCAACGTCGCCGCTGGCGAAGGCGAGCGCGATGAGCACGAGGAAGGCGATACCGATTACGGCGCCGACCTTCGAGTGGAGGAGCTTGCGAAAGATGGAGAGCATGGTTCCTGGCCGGGATGGTCTGGCTATTGGTGGCGATAGCGCTTGCGGGTTCTTGGGGCCTTGCCTTAGGAGCCTATCGGGATTCCTGCAATGGGCGGCCTCGCCTGGCAGTTATTCCCGCAAGGACCAACGCGGCACTTTGACAATCGCTCGGAGCCTGGCCTAGCTGCCCGGCCCGCGAATCAAGAATGCCGGGACTTGGAAGGCATACAAGGACGGACATGAAGGCTCAGCGTTACATCGTCGGAAACTGGAAGATGAATGGCACGCGTGCCATGTTGAACGAGGCGCGTGCGATCGATCGGGCTGCGGCTCGGCTTCCCAAGGTTCAGGTAGCCGTCGCGCCGCCGGGAACGCTGATCTTCAGGACGCGCGACGCTGTCGAAATCATCGGCGTCGGAGGGCAGGATTGCCATGTCGAGGAAAGCGGCGCCTTCACCGGCGATATTTCCGCGGCGATGCTCAAGGACGCAGGCGCGGATTTCACCATCGTCGGCCATTCCGAACGACGTGCGCTGCACGCCGAAAGCGATGCCGTGGTCAAGGCCAAGGCCGAAACGGCGCTCGCGGCGGGCCTTTCCGTGATCGTTTGCGTCGGGGAAACCGAAGCCCAACGCGACGCCGGCAAAGCCGAGGCGGTCGTCGCCGCGCAGATCGAGGGTTCGGTGCCGCGCAGCGAAGCCGCCGCAGAAAAGCTTTCAGTCGCGTATGAGCCGGTCTGGGCGATCGGTACCGGCCGGGTCCCTTCCACCGACGACGTTGCGAAAATGCATGCGAAGATCCGCGAGTCCCTCGTCGGGATCTACGGCGATGCGGGCGCGGCGGTGCGCATTCTCTACGGTGGTTCCGTCAAGGCGGAGAACGCTGCGGAACTGCTGGCCGTGGACGAAGTGGGTGGTGCACTGGTCGGTGGGGCCAGTCTTTCCGCCGAGAGCTTTCTCGCCATTGTCGGCGCCGCCGCCTCCCTCGACGAGAGCTGAGCGCAAACACTTCGGCTCGGCGCAAGCTTGCGCCGAAGCGTCGTTGCGCTTATCTGCGCGACCGGACGTCGATCGCGCATGCTATGCCGACGATGCATCTTGAATACGAACCGGATCCGAGGGAACGCAACCGGACATGTCGCTCTTCTTATTTCTCACCGTGGTGCAGGCCCTGGTCGCAGCGGCGCTGGTCGGTGTGATTCTCGTTCAACGCTCTGAAGGCGGCGGACTGGGCGTTGGCGGTGGCGGCAGCCCGTCGGGTCTGATGTCGGCCCGCGGCGCAGCGGACTTTCTGACGCGTTCCACGGCCGTGCTGGCAACGATCTTCGTCCTGCTTTCCATTCTTCTGGCCGCGATGGCGGTCAACGTGACCACGGGGCGCGAGATCGATACCTCGCTCGAGCGCACCGTCGCCCCTGTCGCTCCGTCCGATCCGCTCGCTCCGGCAGCCGATTCGAACGCGGCGCCGGCGCCGGCACCGCCGGCCGAAACGCCCGCTCAGCAAAGCGACGATCCGCTCGCGGGCGCAGCCGGGCAGTGACCTTGCGGCGGTCCGGCCCTCGCCAGACCGCCAGCCGCCGGCTCTCCGCCTTCCGGACCCTCCGGATTTGCAAACCTTTGTATCGGCGGCGCATTGGCTTGCGCTTGCCGTTCGTGACGAACTAAGGCCCCAATCCCATGGCGCGGCATATTTTCATTACCGGCGGCGTGGTTTCCTCGCTTGGCAAGGGTCTCATGGCGGCGAGCCTGGCGGCATTGCTCCAGGCGCGCGGCTACAAAGTTCGGATCCGCAAGTTCGATCCCTATCTTAACGTGGATCCGGGGACGATGAGCCCCTACCAGCACGGCGAAGTCTACGTTACCGACGACGGCGCCGAGACGGATCTCGATCTCGGCCATTACGAGCGCTTCACCGGCGTACCGGCACAGCAATCCGACAACATCACGTCCGGACGCATTTATCGCGACATCATCGCGAAGGAGCGTCGCGGCGACTATCTGGGCGCGACGGTGCAGGTGATCCCGCACGTCACCGATGCGATCAAGACGTTCGCGCAAGCCGAACTCGACGATCTCGATTTCGTGCTGTGTGAAATCGGCGGCACCGTGGGCGATATCGAAGGTCTTCCTTTCGTCGAGGCCATGCGCCAGCTCAAGAATGAGCTGGGCAGGGAGCAGACCTGCTTCGTGCATGTCACGCTGGTCCCGTACATTGCGGCAGCGGGCGAGCTGAAAACCAAACCGACGCAGCATTCGGTTCGCGAGCTGACGGGGCTGGGGATCCAGCCCGACATTCTGCTGTGCCGCTGCGAGCGGCCACTGCCCGAGGGCGAACGCAGCAAGATCGCGCAGTTCTGCAACGTACGTCGCGAGGCGGTCATCCCGGCGCTCGATGCGCCCAACATCTATTCGGTGCCGTTGCAGTATCATGCTGAGGGCCTCGATGCCGAAGTCCTGCACCATTTCGGCCTGACCGCGCCCGAGCCTGAACTTACGACGTGGTCGGACATCGTCGCGCGTTACGAGCAGCCTGAAGGCGAAGTGACTATCGGCGTGGTCGGCAAGTACGTCGGCCTGCCCGACGCTTACAAGTCGCTCAACGAAGCGCTGGTCCACGGCGGTCTCGCCAACAAGGTCAAAGTTCACATCCGCTGGATCGACGCCGAAGTTTTCGAGCGTGAGGATGCCGAAGTCGTTCCGCTGCTCGAGCCGATGCACGGTATTCTCGTACCCGGCGGATTCGGTGAGCGCGGCACCGAGGGCAAGATCGCCAGCGTGCGCTTCGCGCGCGAGCATGCCGTTCCGTTCTTCGGGATTTGCCTGGGCATGCAGATGGCCTGCATCGAGGGCGCACGCGCGGCGGGCATCGCCAACGCATCCTCCACCGAGTTCGGCTCGACCGAGGAGCCGGTCGTGGGAATCATCACCGAGTGGATGAGCGAAGATGGCTTGCAGACGCGCGCGGAAGGCGGCGATCTCGGCGGCACGATGCGGCTGGGCGCGTATCCCGCGAAACTCTCGCCAAACAGCCATGTCGCGGCGATTTACAATGCGACAGAGATCTCGGAACGCCATCGTCACCGGTACGAAGTCAACGGGTCCTACCGCGAAGCGCTGGAGCGGGATGGACTGATCTTTTCGGGCATGTCGCCCGATGGGCTGCTACCCGAAATCGTGGAGCGCCCGGATCACCCGTGGTTCGTCGGTGTGCAGTTCCATCCCGAACTGAAGAGCAAACCGTTCGATCCTCATCCGTTGTTCGCGCAGTTCATCGCTGCTGCAGTGCGGCAGGCGCGCCTCGTTTGATCGTCGAAAACTTGATGCAAGTTATTTTTTGACATTGTCAGTTGGGTGACTTGAATATTTCGTCTGTGATGCGCTACGGCGCATTCCGATCGAGCGTTCGCATCTAATTTACATAAAATTTCGTTACAGGGGGATCAGATCGCTCGGTACGGGTTTGTCGAAGCTAAGAAGTTCGGGTCTGAAACACGAGCTTACCCCGATGACGACCGTCAAAAGCGACCCGGACGGTCTAGTTGGGGGCAGGCGGCGCTTAGCGTCGCGGGGGTGGGCTGCCCAAGCTCACCCCCAATCGCCGCCAAGCTGGTAATAGATTACAGCATACCAAAAAAGCCGGCGAGCGTTTGTCACGCTCACCGGCTTGAATTTATGCAATCAGTAAAGCGATGCGTCAGGCGGCAGCGGTTTTGCCCGCGTCGTCATCCTCCGCGTTATCGACCACGGAAAGATGATGGCCGCCAATTGCGATCTTCTTCGGCTTCATCGCCTCGGGAACTTCCCGGACGAGATCGATGACCAGAAGACCATCGGCAAGATCGGCGCTATCGACGCGGACATAGTCCGCCAGTTCGAAGCGACGTTCGAAGCCGCGCTGGGCAATGCCGACATGCAGCAATTCGCCCTCGGTGCCCTCGTCTGCCTTGGTGCCCTTGATCACCAGCAGGTTCGCCTGCGCGGTGATGTCGATATCGGCCTGCTTGAAGCCGGCGACGGCCAAAGTGATGCGATAGGCATCCTGCCCGCGACGCTCGATATTGAACGGCGGGTACTTGTCACCGCCGCCCTGCGAGCGACCCTGGTTTTCGAGCATGTCGAACAGACGGTCGAACCCGACCATCGAACGGCGATAAGGCGTAAAATCCATACGGTTCATGACAAAAATCCTCCAATGAGCAATCTTCGTAAGGTGAAGCCCGGACCATCCGGCACTTCCTTGTGTGGCCATGCCCAGGTGGGCCATGACACGCAAAATGAGATATGGTAGCGAGCGCCACTTTCAAGAGCCCACATCAATTCAGCTGGAGGTCGCAACGGCATGTCCGCAGAGCGCGTCGAGATCTATACGAAGTGGGGTTGCCCCTACTGCAGCGCAGCCAAGTCGCTGCTCGATAAGAAGGGCGTGGCCTACACGGAATACGACGTGACGATGGGCGGCGACAAGCGGCGCGAAATGGTCGAGCGCGTACCCGGCGCGAGCACGGTTCCGCAGATCATCGTCGACGGCAAGGCGCTCGGCGGTTTCGACGACATCAACGCGCTCGACCGCCAAGGCAAACTCGATCCGCTCCTGGGCCTCTGACGCGTTGCCGCGTTGACCAAGATCGGCATCTATCAGGCGACGACCGGCATCGATCCTGAGCGCAACGCGGCCGATCTCGTCGAGGCGATCGAGCGTGCCGCAGGCGAGGGCGCGGACATGCTGTTCACGCCCGAGATGTCCGGTCTGCTCGATCGGCAGCGCGCGCGCGCCGCCCAATCCATTGCCCGCGAAAGCGAGGACAAGGTCCTCGCCGAAACGCGCGAGGCCTGTGCGCGCACGGGCATGTGGATGGCGCTCGGCTCATTGGCCGTGGCCCGCGACGACGGAAAGTGGGCCAACCGTGGTTTCGTCATCGACGGCACGGGCAACATCGCGGCGCGCTACGATAAGCTTCACATGTTCGACGTCGATCTCGACACCGGAGAATCGTGGCGCGAATCCAATGCTTACGAGGCTGGCGACACGGTCGTCACGGTCGAGACGCCGGTCGGAAGATTGGGGCTTTCGATCTGCTACGATATTCGCTTCCCGGCCTTGTACGAAGCCTTGGGGCAGGCGCGATGCGACGTCATTGCGATCCCCGCCGCGTTCACCGTGCCGACCGGCCGCGCCCACTGGCATGTCCTGCAGCGCGCCCGGGCTATCGAGGCGAGTGCCTGGGTGGTCGCGGCCGCACAAGTGGGGCGGCATGCCGATGGTCGCGAAACCTACGGCCACAGCCTCGTGATCGATCCCTGGGGGGAGATTGCGCTGGATATGGGCGACGAAGGCCCGGGTCTGGCCTTCGCCGAAATCGACCGTTCCCGGACCGATACCGTGCGTGCGCAATTGCCCAGCCTTGCCAATCGCCGCCCAATTGCCAATTAAGTCAGTACCATGATCGTGTTTGATCTCGAATGCCGTGAAGGTGGGCATCGTTTCGAGGGCTGGTTCGGCTCTTCGCAGGACTTTGCGCAACAGCAGGAGCGCGGCCTGCTTGCGTGCCCCAGCTGCGGATCGTCGGAAGTGGCCAAGGCCGTGATGGCGCCCAACGTGGGCCGCAAGGGCAATCAGACGGTCGCGAAACCGCACCGCCAGATCGAAGACAAGGCTGCCGGATCCGACGGCGTGGCCGCCGGTGGATCGTCAGGAGCGAAACCGCCGGCGCCGGTTGCCAGCAAACCGCTGCCGCCCGAAGCGATCGAGATGATCACCAAACTTGCGACGTTGCAGGCCGAGGCGCTGAAATCCTCACGCTATGTCGGGCGCACGTTCGCTGAGGACGTGCGGGCGATGCATTATGGCGAGCGGGATCACGAGGTGGTGCACGGCGAAACGAGCGCGGAAGAAGCGATCGAATTGCTGGAAGAGGGCATTGCGATTGCGCCGCTGCCGTTCCCGGTCGCTCCCCCCGACAAGACCAACTGACGGCCGCCGCCCGAACACTCGCGTCGCCGCGTCCCACCGCGGTCAACGATTGCCAAGGCTGCGCGCTCGACATAAGACGTCCATCCAAAGTGCGCCCGTAGCTCAGCAGGATAGAGCATCAGATTCCTAATCTGGGGGCCACAGGTTCGAATCCTGTCGGGCGCACCATTTCGCTTGCGCGACGATCGGCGAAAACAATCCACAGTCGCGTGGCACAGCTCGTCGCAATTGCGCGCTCGATCCGATGTCGCGGCTTTCGGAATCGCGGTATCCTATTTCCCTTGCAACGAAGAATCGTTTGTGATTCAAAGCATTCATGGGGTCAATGCGCCAAAATCCGAAGCTGGCACGGGGAACGATCAAGCAGGCGCTCGCGCTTGGATGCTTGCTGTTTCTCGGGGGTGTTGCGATCGCCGGGCCGAGCGGTTTGATCGCGCTTGGCGAAAAGCGCCGCGAACTCGATCAGCGTCAGGACGATGTGGCTCGGCTCACGGCTGAGCGCGACCGGATGCGCAACCGGGTGAAATTGCTCGATCCGAGCCATGCCGACCCCGATCTTGCCGGTGAACTGCTGCGCAGCGAGCTCAATGTCGCGCATCCCGATGAAATGGTGATGTTGCTGCCGAAGGACTGATTGGCGGCAAATGTTGTCATAACTGCAAAGATTCGACACGGATTTCGCGTTTCAGGCGCTTTCGAAGTGCGGACCTTGGCCCTATATCGCTGCCAGCAACCGTAGGATCCGCGAAGGGGAGCGCCATTGCCGAAAGCCGCCAAGAGCGACGAACAGCCCGTACTTTCGACCGAGGACGAAGAGTTCGCTCTGCATAATCTGCAGGACGCGCTGTCCGCCGATCGTCGCTACAAGGCGAGCAAGGAGGAATTGCTCCATTTCTATGAGCAGATGCTGCTCATCCGCCGCTTCGAGGAAAAGGCTGGCCAACTTTACGGGCTCGGTCTGATCGGCGGCTTCTGCCACCTCTACATCGGTCAGGAGGCAGTTGCGGTCGGCTTGCAGTCGGCGCTCAAGGGCGGGCTCGATTCGGTGATTACCGGCTATCGCGATCACGGCCACATGCTCGCCTATGGCATCGATCCCAAAGTGATCATGGCCGAATTGACCGGGCGCCAGTCGGGCATTTCCAAGGGCAAGGGCGGCTCGATGCACATGTTCAGTGTCGAGCACGGCTTTTACGGCGGTCACGGCATCGTCGGCGCGCAAGTGCCCCTCGGATCGGGGCTCGCCTTCGCGCACAAGTATCGCGAGGACGGCGGCGTGACGCTCGCCTATTTCGGTGACGGTGCGTCGAACCAGGGCCAGGTCTACGAGGCCTTCAACATGGCCAGCTTGTGGAAGCTGCCGATCATCTTCGTGATCGAGAACAACCAGTACGCGATGGGCACTTCGGTGAAGCGCGGCTCGGCCGAGACGCACTTCTATCGCCGCGGCACCGCGTTCCGCATCCCCGGCATGGACGTGAACGGAATGGACGTGCTCGAGGTACGCAAGGCGGCTGAAATCGCGATCGAATTCGTGCGCGGCGGCAACGGGCCCGTGCTCATGGAGCTCAACACGTATCGCTATCGCGGGCACTCGATGTCCGATCCCGCGAAGTACCGGACGCGCGACGAGGTGCAGGACGTGCGCACCAAGCGCGATCCGATCGAGCATGCAAAGACGGAATTGATCGAAATGGGTGTGAGCGAGGCGAGCCTCAAGGAACTCGACAAGAGCGTTCGCGCCACCGTCGCTCAGGCAGCGGACTTTGCGGAGAGCTCGCCCGAGCCGGACTTGTCCGAACTCTACACCGACGTGCTGGTGGAGCAGTACTGATGGCCATCGAACTCAAGATGCCCGCGCTCTCGCCGACGATGGAAGAGGGCAAGCTCGCCAAGTGGCTGGTCAAGGAAGGCGATGAGGTCGCCTCGGGCGACATCCTCGCCGAGATCGAGACCGACAAGGCGACGATGGAATTCGAGGCCGTCGACGAAGGGACGATCGGCAAGATCGTCGTCGCCGAAGGGACCGACGGCGTCAAAGTCGGCACGGTCATCGCCGTCATCGCAGCCGAAGGCGAAGACGCCTCCGATATCGACACTGCGACATCCGAAGCTCCCGAGAAGAAGCCGAAGGCCAAGAAATCCGAAGCGGCCGAAGCCGAATCCGGCAATGCCAAGTCCGACGGGGACGCGAAGGACGGCATGGAGCAGCTCGCCAGCGAGGTAACCCCCGCCGCTCCTGAAGTGCCGGATGGCACCAACATGAAGACTTCCACGGTGCGCGATGCCCTTCGCGACGCGATGGCCGAGGAAATGCGCCGCGACGATCGCGTATTCGTGATGGGCGAGGAAGTCGCCGAGTACCAGGGCGCCTACAAGGTCACTCAGGGTTTGCTGGAAGAATTCGGTCCGCGTCGCGTGATCGACACGCCGATCACCGAGTACGGCTTTGCAGGCATCGGTACCGGTGCCGCGATGGGCGGTCTGCGGCCGATCGTGGAGTTCATGACCTTCAACTTCGCGATGCAGGCGATCGACCACATCATCAACTCGGCTGCCAAGACCAATTACATGTCGGGCGGACAAATGCGCTGTCCCGTCGTCTTCCGCGGTCCCAATGGCGCGGCGTCGCGCGTGGGTGCGCAGCATTCGCAGAACTACGGCCCCTGGTACGCCAGCGTTCCCGGCCTCGTCGTCATAGCGCCTTACGATGCCTCCGATGCCAAAGGCCTGCTGAAGGCGGCGATCCGCTGCGAGGACCCGGTGGTCTTCCTCGAGAACGAACTCGTCTACGGCCGCTCGTTCGAATTGCCCGAACTCGACGATCATGTCCTGCCGATCGGCAAGGCGCGAATCGTCCGCGAGGGCAGCGACGTTTCGATCGTGACCTATTCGATCGGCGTCGGACTGGCTCTCGAGGCCGCCGAAACGCTCGCGAGCGAGGGGATCGAGGCCGAAGTGATCGATCTGCGCACCTTGCGCCCGCTGGACAAGGCCGCGGTGCTGGAAAGCCTCAAGAAGACCAATCGCATGGTCGTCGTCGAGGAAGGCTATCCGATCTGCTCGATCGCGTCCGAAATCATCGCGATCTGCATGGAAGAAGGGTTCGATCATCTCGATGCCCCCGTGCTCAGGGTGTGCGACGAGAACGTGCCGCTGCCTTACGCGGCCAACCTCGAGAAGGCGGCGCTCATCGATGCCGATCGCGTGACGCAAGCCGTGAAGAAAGTGTGCTACCGGGACTGATCGGGGTTCGATCGCTCAGACTTCGACGTCGGCGAAGTCATTGGTGAACCGATCGCAGGCCGACACGGTGTCGGGAGACGCCTCGCTGCGCTGGTAGACTTGCTCCAGGTCGCGGCTCGAACGGACAGTGAAGGTCGCGATCGCCTTCACTGTCTCGTCGCTGATGAAATGGCGCGAGACGAGGGGCTCGTAGTCGTAAACCAGCTCGACGAAGATCACCGCTTCGCCCGCGTTGGCGAATACTTCTTGTCCGGGTGGGCCCATGCCGATCGCGAAGGTGTCGTCGACATTGCCGTAAGTCGAGTGGTAGTCCTTCTTGCCCATGCAGCGCTGCCAGTGAATGTATTGCGCTTCGGGATCGCTGTCGGGCTGAACTTCGAGGCTGCTGATGATCACCCGCCCGCGATCCCACAGGTCCAACCGATCGCCCGCCTGCAGGCTGGCGCCGAGCAGCAGATCGTTGATGTCGCTCTCGTAGATCTTCTTGTTTTCAAGCACCGAGGTGTCGCCGATGCGCGATGCGTTATCCGCGATGTGGATCGCGATCTGGGCGATCTGCATGTTGACGACGGTGTAATTCGCCAGTTCCACCCCGCCCAGCCCGGCGGTCAGGAAGAACGGCGCGGCCAAGGCGAATTCGACCATGGCGACACCGCTGCGATTTCGGCGCAGGCGATGAAGAAACCGCGAAGCGGGATTGCGGATGCTCATAAGCAGGTCCGCACTTCAGGCTCGACCTCGATCCCGCCATAGGGCTGGTTGCGCAGCACGGTGCGCGTCATCATCGTCATCGTTTCCTCAAAGCCGACCAGTTTCGCCACGGGGAATGGTCTGAGGTATGTGACCGAGACTTCGTAAAGGACCGCGTCGCGCGCCGCGCCGAGGCCTGCCTTGCCGCGATCGGCGTCCCAGATGCCATTGCCGTTGGCATCCTCGAACGACTCGCCGTCGTTGCAGGCGCCGTTCGCGTCGACGTCGTCGAAGTCCTCGGCCTGACCGACATCGCCGAAAGAGCTGTACGAAGTCCGATCGAAGGTGAGTTGGGCGTTCGGAACGAGATCGCGCACCACTGCGGTGACATTGCCGTCGAGTTCGTCCGACTTGAGATCGGCAGCCTCGATGGTGGAATCGCGAGCGGCCTTCTGAACGGCGCCTTCCAGAAGAGCATTGGTGTAGATGCTGTACGACATGTCGAAGATGCCCATCAGCATGATCAGCAGCACCGGAGCGAGCAGCGCGAACTCCACTGCGGAGATGCCGCGATCGTCGGACAGGATCGTTCGCGAGCCGAGGGCGTGCCTCATTTGGAAATCCTGAGGTCGCCCATGGTCCTGGCGATCTTGCGGAACGCCTCGCTCAGCTCGTCGGCGTTGGCGGCCTCGAACCGATGGCTGTTGTCCGCGCACGCTTTCAGCATCGGCGACATCGCAACCCCGAAGCTGACGACCCATACGGTGATGTTGCGCTTCTTCACCTCATTGCAGGCAACGATGAAGCGGTCCTCCACGGCTTTCGTCAGAGTGAAGGGCGAGCTTGGGCTCCAGCGCCTCTGCGACAAGGGTTCCACGCCATACGTGCCATAGCTGAGGTCCAGCGGCGAGGTTTCGCCGTCGGTCAGGAAGATCAGGTGGCGACGGGTGGGCGTGCTGCCGACATCGGCGTTTTCATCGGCAAACAGACCGGTCGGCGAAAGCAGGCGCCCGCCCCAGATCATGCCGATGTCGTGATAGGTGCTTCCTTCCACCTTGAGCCCGTCGACATAAGCACCGATCTCGCCTTCGGTCATTTCGGCAAGCTTGCGCGCCGCCGAGGGGCACGCCGAAAATCCGTAATCGTCGGCCTTGATGTAGCTGCCGGTATATTCGATGGCTTTCTGCGACCAGGTGCCCCCGCTTGCCTTGATCGCGCGCAGGAACGAGATCTGGTGCAGCATCGGACGCCACTGCGTTTTCTTGTTGTTGGTAGGCACGAGATCGAGATCGAGATCGAGCGCCTTGGAAAGGTCGGGATCGGTTCCGGAGAACTCGTAAGTATCCCGCTCTTCGATGCAGCCCTTGTATTTGGCGTAGAGCGGATCGGGCAGGGGTGCGGGGTTGCCGTCCATGGGAACCGGGATGGTCGTCGCCCCTTTTTTGACAGCGCGCACATCCACATCCACGGGTTTGTATTCCCAGGTGTAGATCATCTCCTCTTCGGTGCCGTTCGGAGTCTTTGTCCAATCGTAGACATAAGGGTTATATCGCGTGCCACCAACGAAGTACCCGCCATCGGAATATTCGCAGGTGTAAGAAGTGCCGGTAACCGTGGTGCGGCCGGTCTGAGTTCCGTTAAGATGCATCACCACGTTCGACTGCGTCCATTTGGCCGTGGATTCGGGACAGTCGGGCAAGAGCGTGGGTGTCAGGGTCGTTTGCGACCCGCTGACATACCGATTGGTATAGTCGTACTTGACGACGGTTACGGTCTTGTTCTTGATCTTCGACTTACGGCCCTCGTAGGACCATTTGTCGACGAGCCAGTCGGAATTGAGCAATCCGCCGACATTGACGTTGGTCGAATAGGGCACAAATCCATAGCGGATCCGCGTTGCCGGTGGTTTGGCACGCTCGAGTTCGGCCCAGAAGTCCTTCACCACGCGCCTCAGGATCGCAATCTTGGGGCTGCTGTCGCCGGGATTGGCCTGGTTCATCGATCCCGTCGTATCGAGCACCATCATCACGTCGGTGTTCGAAAAGTTCAGTTTGGCCGCGCAGTTCACTTTGATCAGGATGTCGTCCTGGCCGAAAATCTGCATGATTGCCGTCGGGACATCGACCGAGGCCTCGCCGTTGACGGTGAAATCCTCTTGCAGCGTCATCGCGAAGTCGCGTGGCCCGCTGCCGTAAACGCCTTGCCGAAAATTGAGATTGAAGAAGCGCATGCCTGCCGCCCGCGCATCGGCGGACAGATTGCCGTCCCCCACAGCGGACGCGCCGATGCTCTTGCGCGCAGCCAGCACGCCGGCGTCGCACGCCTGCTGCAAGCGGGTTTGCGACAGATAGCCGCGCCCCATGTCGACCGCGCCGCCGACCAGCGCCAGCATCGGCGCGAGCGCCGCGGCGATGATCATGAATGTATTGCCGCTCTGGTCGTCGCCCAGTCTTGCCAGGACACGGCGAGAGCTTGCAATTGCCAGAGCTGGCAAATGGCGGAACATGCTGCGGACGGACTCCGATTGGTCGTCCCTCAGCCATAGCGGTCAGTCGTAAATGCAATGCTGACCACGCATGGTTAACACGTCAAACATGACTCCCTAACCATTGCTTACGGTTCGGGCCCGCTTCGGCCTTGCAACGGGTCTGCCTCGCCATACATCGGCGAAGTGGACACTTCCGAAATGCTGCTCTCGACACTGCCGACATTTGAGCGGCTGGCCTTGGCCTACGCGCCAGGCACGAAGCGCGAGGCGTGGCTTGCGTTCCTGGCGCTCGATGCGCGGCTGGCATCGCTGGTCCGGTCCGCCAGCGAGCCAATGCTGGCGCAACTGCGCATCGCCTGGTGGCGCGAAGCGCTCGAAGCGGACGGATCCCGATGGCCGCAAGGCGATCCCATCCTGGGTGCGCTGGCGACCTGGAACGGCCGGCATAACGGTCTCGCCGCGCTTGCCGATGGCTGGGAAGCGATTACGGCCCCGGCCCCGCTGGAAGCGACCGCCATGGCCCGCTTCGCCAAAGGGCGCGCCGACGCCATAGCCGTATTGGCGCAGCATTTGGGTGTGGGCGATCACGCCGAGGCGGCGCGGCAACTTGCGACCGATTGGACGCTCGCCGATCTCGCCATGCGCATGTCGCGCGAGGACGAGCGCAGCCTGGCGCGCGCCTTGGCGCAAGGATCGGCCAGTCGCACTCCCCGCGCGCCGCGCGCCCTTCGCCCGCTCGCCGTGTTGCGGGCGCTGACCTGGCGGCAACTCGGGCGCGGCGGGGCAGGAACGGACAATTCGCCGATGGCGCTCTTGGGTGCCATGCGAGCGGGATTGTTGGGCCGCTGAGGTTTGCCTAGAGTGCTCCCCCAGGGGGGCCTCGTCACACCATGAACCGGATCGTCGTTGGCGCATTCACTGCATTGCTGTTCGTCGCCGCTGGCCTTTTCTGGTGGCAGGGCCGGGCCGAGATGGAGCGCGCCGCGCCGCCGCCGATGGCCGCGTCCGACGGATCTCCGGCGGAGGATCCCGATGCTCTGCCAAGCGCCGACGTCGGGGATTTGCGCGGTCCCGCGCCCCCCGAAGCCACCGAGCTTACGCGTGAGCAACGCCGCTTCGGCCGCTACGATCGGGATTCCGATGGACGCATTACACGCAACGAGATGCTGTCCACCCGCACGGCCGGCTTTCGCAAGCTCGACAAGGACGGCAACAATCTGCTCGACTTCGAGGAATGGGCGCACACCACGGTCGAAAAGTTCGACGCTGCCGATGCCGATGGCGACCGGGAGCTGTCGCGCCAGGAGTTCCGCAAGACCGCGCCGGCGCCGGCCAAACCGAAACCCAAATGCAAGTGCTGAAAACCAGCGCTTAAGCGGCGGTTAGCCACCCGCTGAGATCGCTTTTCGCGCGTTCGGTGTAGGCCTCCTTGCGCGCCTTTTTCTTCACCTCGTGGAGCGGCGGGAACAAGCCGAAATTGACGTTCATCGGCTGAAACGAATCCGCCTCGGCATCGCCGGTAATGTGCGAGAGCAACGCGCCCATCGCCGTTGTGCGCGGCGGCGTTTGCCATTCCCGCCCGCCCAGTTCGGCGACGGCCATCATGCCCGTCAGCAGACCGACCGCCGCGCTTTCTACATAGCCCTCGCAGCCGGTAATTTGCCCGGCAAAGCGAACGTGCGGCGCGCTCTTCAAGCGCAGCTGCCGATCGAGCAGGCGCGGCGAATTGAGGAAGGTATTGCGGTGCAGGCCGCCAAGCCGCGCGAACTCGGCATTCTCCAGGCCGGGAATGGTGCGGAAAAGGCGGACTTGTTCGGCATGCTTGAGCTTGGTCTGGAAGCCGACCATGTTCCACAAGGTGCCGAGCTTGTTGTCCTGGCGCAGCTGGACGACCGCGTGCGGCCAGCGGCCCGTCGGGTGTTCCTCCGTCGCCCAATGCGGGTTGTCGAGGCCGACCGGCTTCATCGGACCATAACGCAGCGTATCGACGCCGCGCTCGGCCATGACCTCGATCGGCATGCAGCCGTCGAAGTAGGGGGTGTTGGCTTCCCACTGCTTGAACACCGTCTTCTCGCCCGCAACCAGCCCCGCGTGAAAGGCGAGGTACTGGTCCTTGGTCATCGGACAGTTGATGTAGTCCTTGGTGTCACCCTTGTCCCAGCGCGAGGCCATCCAGGCGACGTCCATGTCGATCGATTCGCGATAGACGATCGGGGCGATGGCATCGAAGAAGGCGAGGCTGTCCGCGCCCGTCGCCGCGCCGATGCTTTGCGCCAAAGCCTCGGCGGTGAGCGGTCCGGTCGCGACGATGGTGAGACCGGCTTCGGGCAGCCGATCGATGCGCTCACGCACGATTTCCAGCGAGGGAAGCTGCGCCAGGCGTGCCTCGACTTCTGCCGAAAATACGTCGCGATCCACCGCCAGTGCGGTGCCGGCCGGAACTTGCGCCTTGGCCGCAGCGGACATCACCAGGGAATCGCAGCGCCGCATCTCGTGATGGAGCAGGCCCACCGCATTGCGCTCGTCATCGTCGGAGCGGAAGCTGTTGGAGCACACCAGTTCGGCCAGAGCATCGGTCTGGTGCGCGGGGCTGCGGTCGCCCGAGCCGCGCATTTCGGATAAGCGCACCCTGATACCGCGCTTGGCAAGCTGCCAGGCGGCTTCGCTTCCGGCGAGACCGCCACCGATGATGTGGACATCATGAGTCATCGCTCGCGCCTAACGCTTGATGGGGGCAGGCGACAAGGCCTAGTGTGTTGCCCGTTGCGTGGAAAAGCGGCACCGGTGCCGTGCCGCTTCAGACTGCTGAAGCGGAACTTCAAGCGCCGGACTCGGAGATCACTGCCGGACATGCCTAAGCGCGCGCTGATGGAACGCCGACCCTGGATCGTCGCAAGCGTGGCCCTTGCGATCGTCTTCTGGTTCGCCAAGGACGGCCGCGTGCCGGGGCTCTACCTCATCGCGCTCGAGGCGGCACCGCTGCTGCTGCTCGGCGTCTACGCCTGGTTGCGGTTGCGGCTGCCCGAAGGGCGTATGCTCGCCGCAATGATGGCGACGAGCGGTGTCGGCGTGGCCTTGGTCGAGTTCTTCCCTTGGGCCGGAGCGACCGTCCTCATGCTTGGCTGCGGGCTCGGCATTGGCATAGTGGTGAGCCATCGCCGCATGCCGCTGCACCCCGTCGAAAAGGTCGCGGCTCTAGCGCTCATCCTGCTAACCCCTGCGGCGTGTTACTTGCTTGCCGAACCGCCCGACGATGTCACGGCCGGCTTTTACGGCCTTGCGGTCGGCGGGCTGGCGGCCGGTGCCTGGACGAGCAACTTGCCGCGCGCGCAAGTGGGGGCAGGGGCCGTGCTGCTGGTGGCGGCCAGCCTCGTCGCCATCGCCGGCGCCGGGCCTCTCTATCCCAGCCGTGTGCCGGGCCTTATCGTCTGGCCGCTGTTCTACTTCGGGAATTTCCTGTTCTGCACCGGCATCGTGCAACGCTTGCGGCCACGGCCAAGACCGCAGCTGGTCCACTGACCAGCAGCCCGCTTCAGCCCGGGAGGCGGACCTTGCCGTCGTCCTCGCGCTCGAGCGGACCGTGCGCGAGCACCGCCGTTAGCGGCAGCGGTCCATAAAGGTGCGGAAACAAGGCACCACCACGCGACGGCTCCCATTTGATCATGTCGCCTAGCCCAGCGACATCGATAGCCGCGACATGCAGACCATCCTGGCCGGCAAAGTGCTTGTCGACCGTCTCAGTCAACTGCTCCGCCGTCGACATGTGAATGTAGCCGTCGCCGATATCGACCGGGGCACCTTTGAAATGGGCGTGTTCCTGCAACTCGGCGAACTGCTCACCTGTCAGCACCTTGTAGGCGATGGTCGGCTGTTGGCTCATGCTTCGCTCTCCGGATTGCCCTCGCTATCGTCATCCTGATCGTCGCGATCCTGGGTGGTCGGAATCTCCGTGTTCTCGGCATTGCGCCCGATCATTTCCTCGACGATGGCTTCTTCCGCCTCGTTTTCGGGTTCGGTCGTTTCGTCGATCCGAACGGCGCTGACGACATGCTCATTGGGAGCGACATCGAACAACCGCACTCCGGCGCTGCCACGGCCGATGACGCGCAGCGATTCCAGGCCGATGCGGATGAGCTTGGCCTGATCGGTCACGAGCATGAGCTGGTCGCTCTTGGTCGCGGCAAAGCTCGCGACGACTGGACCATTGCGGCCGATGTTGTCGATATTGGTGATCCCCTGACCGCCACGCCCGATCCGGCGATACTCGTAGGCCGAAGACAGCTTGCCGTAGCCATTGGCGCAGATCGTGAGGATGAACTGTTCCTTCTCGGCCATTTCGGCGAAGCGATCTTCGCTGAGGTCGGGAGTGCCTTCCTTCTCCGCCTTCCAGGGCGCGAACCGCAAATAGGCCTCGCGCTCTTCGGGCGAAGTGCCGACGCGGTGCAGGATCGAAAGCGAAACGACCTCGTCGCCGTTCTTGAGGTTCATCCCACGCACGCCGGTGGAGGTGCGGCTCTGGAACTCGCGCACGTCTTCGCCGGCGAAGCGGATCGCCTTGCCTTCGCGCGAGGCCAGCAGCACGTCGTCGCTGGCATCGAGCAAGGCGACGCCGATCAGCCGGTCTTCCGAGCCTTCGTCGAACCGCATCGCGAACTTACCGTTGGACGGCACGTTGGTGAACAAGTCCATCGCGTTGCGACGCACATTGCCCTTGGCCGTCGCGAAGACGACGTGGAGCGCGCCCCAGGTGCTCTCGTCCTCCGGCAGGGGAAGGACCGCGGCGATGGTCTCACCACTGTCGAGTGCCGGCAGCAGGTTGATGATCGGCCGTCCACGCGTCGTCGGACCGCCTTCCGGCAGCTTCCACACTTTCAGGCGATAGACTTTGCCCGAGGTCGAGAAGAACAGCACCGGATTGTGCGTCGAGGTGACGAACATGTCGGACACGACGTCTTCGTCCTTGGTCGCCATCCCGGCGCGGCCCTTGCCGCCGCGATTCTGCGCGCGGAAGGTCGAAAGCGGAGTGCGCTTGATGTAGCCGTCCATGGTGACGGTCACCACCATGTCCTCACGCTCGATCAGGTCTTCGTCTTCGATGCCGTCGATGGCGCCGGTGATCTCGGAAACGCGCGGCGTCGCATAGGCCTCGCGAACCGCAACGAGCTCGTCGCGCATCACGCCATAGAGCTTGACCCGGTCGGCCAGGATCGAGAGGTATTCCTCGATGGCCGTGGCCAGTTCCTTGAGTTCGTCGCCGATCTCGTCGCGGCCCAGCGCGGTGAGACGGTGAAGCCTCAATTCGAGAATCGCCTTCACTTGCGCTTCGGACAAGCGATAGGTGCCGCCCGATTCGTCCGCCGAAGGCTCGATCGCCTCGACCAGACGGATGTACTGGGCGATGTCGCCGATCGGCCATTCCTTGGCAATCAGCTTGGCGCGCGCTTCCGCCGGGTTCGACGACGTGCGGATCATCGCCACGACCTCGTCGAGATTCGAAACCGCTACGACCAGACCAAGCAGGATGTGGGCCCGGTCGCGCGCCTTGTTCAGCTCGAACTTGGTGCGCCGAGTGATGACCTCTTCGCGGAAGTGAATGAAGGCCTGGATGATGTCGCGCAGGGCCAGCGTTTCGGGCCGGCCGCCACGAATCGCCAGCATGTTCGCCGGAAAGCTCGATTGCGCCGGAGTGAACCGCCAGACCTGATTGAGCACCACCTCGGGCGTCGCGTCGCGCTTGAGTTCGATCACGACGCGCACGCCTTCGCGATTCGATTCGTCGCGAATATCGGCGACGCCCTCAATGCGCTTGTCCTTGGCGGCCTCGGCGATCTTCTCGACCAGGCCGGACTTGCCGACCTGATAAGGGATGCTGGTCAGAATGATCGCGCGACGCCCCTCGGAGCCTCGTCCGCCACGGCCTTCCTCGATTTCATGGCGGCAGCGCATCAGGATCGAGCCGCGCCCGGTCGTATAGGCCGAGCGGCTGCCAGACTGGCCCAAGATCAGCGGTGCGGTCGGGAAGTCGGGCCCCGGAATGATCTCGAAGAGACGCTCCGTGGTGATCGTCGGATCGTCGATGAAGGCGAGGCAGCCATCGATCACTTCGCCGAGGTTGTGCGGCGGAATGTTGGTCGCCATGCCCACGGCGATACCGCCGGCGCCATTGACCAAGAGGTTCGGGAAGCGCGCGGGCAGAACCGTCGGCTCGCGGCGAGAACCGTCGTAGTTCTCGGCGAAGTCGACCGTGTCCTTGTCGAGATCATCCAGCAGCGAATTCGCGACGCGGGCGAGCCGCGCTTCGGTGTATCGCATCGAGGCCGGCGGATCGGGATCCATCGAACCGAAGTTGCCCTGGCCATCGACCAGCGGCAGGCGCATCGACCAGGGCTGCGTCATGCGCGCAAGGGCGTCATAGATCGCGGAATCGCCGTGCGGGTGGTAGTTACCCATCACGTCGCCGACGATCTTCGCCGACTTGCGGTAAGGACGGCCCGCTACGAAGCCGCCTTCCTGGCTGGCGAAGAGAATGCGCCGGTGGACCGGTTTGAGCCCGTCGCGCACATCGGGAAGTGCGCGCGCCACGATCACGCTCATCGCGTAATCGAGATAGCTCGACTTCATCTCATCGACGATGTCGATGCGGGTATATTCGCTGCCGGGCAGCGGGTCGTCGGGAATGTTTTCGTCGTCGCTCACGCGGGTTTCGTTCGGTTTTTTGTTGGTATGACCTCAAGGCCCTAGGCCAACCGGCAAGTCATGGCCAGCCCGGGGCCGGGGAAGGGCGGGAACCATTCGCCGTTTTCCACATTTGGGGGCAAAGAGAGACGGGTCAGAGCGATTTATTGCCTTGCATGATCGCGCATTCAAGGGCGGTTCAGCGCGATAAGGCTAGGAATGACCCTGTTGCCAAAGCAGAGCGGGGACGCCATCACGCCGCGGCACTCGTTCTGCAGGTCCGGTTCAGCGCCGGACTGTATTTTATTGAGAGGAGTTCGCCGGAATGGCTCGCAAATACTTGATTTCCCGTGCTGCCCTTGCCCTTGCGCTTGCAACCGGGATGACCGGCTTCGTCGCCGTGCCGGCCGCGCAGGCAGCCAAGAAGGACAAGGCGCCCAAAATCGAGTTTTCGAAGGAGTTCGCAGCAGCTGCGGCTGAGCTCGACAAGACGCTCTCTTCTGCCAGCGAAAATCCGGCCGTGACAGCAGCCAGCGCGACGGCACGCGACGCCAAGACCGATGCCGAGAAGGCTGCGGCCGCCGCGCAAGTCGACGCAGCGCTGGGTGGGGCAAAAGCGAAGCTCGCCGCCCTGGAGCCCGTGGCGACGACTTCAGGTGACAAGGTCAAGCTGGGCGAAATGACGCGCAATTTCGGCGTCCTCACCGCTGATCCCGCGATGCAGAACAAGGGCCTCAAGCTGATGATGGCCAGCGGTGCCGTCCAGCCCGAAAGCATCCCGCAGATCCAGTACTTGACCGGCATCACGGCGTATCAGACCGGCGATTACGCCGGGGCGGCGGAATATCTCAAGATGGCCAAGGACAGTGGCTACGTCGATCAGCAGGGCCTGCTCGAACGAGTGCTGGCCGATGCCTACAAGCGCACGGGCAACACCGGCGCCGCGCTTCAGGTTGCACAGCAGGAAATCGAAGCGGCCAAGGCTGCGGGCACCAAGCCCAGCGAGACGGCCATTCGCACTGCGCTGCAGGCGGCTTACGATGCCAAGCAGGCCGGGCCGGCGACCGATCTCGCGGCCATGCTCGCGGCGGATTATCCTTCGCCGTCGAGCTGGGCGTCATCGATCGCGGTCGTTCGCGCGATGTCGAAGCTTCCCAGTCAGGAAAACCTCGATCTCATGCGCCTGATGATGCGCACCAATGCGATGAACGACAAGCGCGACTACCTCGAATACATCGAGAACGTCGACCCGCGTCGCTTCCCCGGTGAAGCGCTCAAGGTCATCGATGCAGGCGTCGCTTCGGGCAAGCTCTCCGCGGGCGAAGTCGCGGAAGCCAAGCAGGTCGCGAGCGGTCGCGTCTCCTCGGACAAGGCTTCGCTGAACGGTGTGACGACGAGCGGAAACGCCAACACGGTGACGGCGACCGGCGACGCGTTCCTCAGCTACGACATGCCGGCTAAGGCGGAGGAATTCTACACCGCCGCGCTCGGCAAGCCGGGCGTGGAGACCGACAAGGCGACGCTGCGCCTCGGGATCGCCCAGGCTGACCAGGGCAAGTACGCCGCGGCGAAGCAGAACTTCGCGAAGGTGAGCGGCACCCGGGCTCCGATCGCCAAGATGTGGATGGCCTACGTCAACAGTAAGACCGGTGGCGCGGGCACGGCCGCTTCGACGGCTCCGGTCTCCCCGGCGGCCACGCAATAAGGCCAAACTGGTCAAAGAATAGCGAAGGGGCGGTCCGCATTAGCAGGCCGCCCCTTTTCGTTGTCTTCAGTGCCAGGCTTGGGAAAAGCTCAGGCGACCGGCTCGAAGCTGTCCGTGTCTTCGTCGAGCAGATGCAGCACGCCGTCGGCAATGGCGAAGAAGGCCCCGCGAAGCCGCAACGATCCCTTCGCAACCTTGCTGCTGATACAAGGGAAGGTCATCAGGTTCGCCAAGCTGACGCGGACCGCGGCCAGTTCCATATTGCGTTCGGCTTGGCGCCCGTCAGTGCCATACTCATTCGCAACCCGATCACGCACCTCGTCGAGCATGCCGATCCAGTCCGCGATGAAGCCGCCTTCTCCGGGCTTGGTGCCGTGCATTTCCTGCGTCAGCGCCGCCTTGCACCCACCGCAAAGGCCGTGCCCCATGACCACGATCTCTTTGACCTTCAGGGCCTGGACGGCGAATTCCAGAGCTGCGGACACACCGTGATAACCGGGATTGGTCTCGAAAGGCGGCACCAGCGCCGCGACATTGCGCACCACGAAGATCTCGCCGGGATCGACGTCGAAGATCTGCGACGGATCGACGCGACTGTCCGAGCAGGAAATGATCATCACTTCGGGCTGCTGGCCTTCGGTCAGGCGCTCCCACCGAGCGCGGTAAGGAGTCCAGCCGACATCACGGAAGCGGCGGTATCCATCGACCAGGTGATCGAGCACGGGCGAGGTGGGTGTCGTCATGCGGCGTCCTTTGCGTAGGTGATTGGCACTGGCAAGGCCGGGACCTTGCGACTATCTGGGCCCATATGAACGATCTGTCTGCGACCCCCAAGCCTGAAAACCCGCGCCGCGACATGCAACGCAAGCCCGACTGGATTCGGGTGCGCGCGCCCACCTCGAAGGGCTATGGCGAGACTCGGCAATTGATGCGCGACCTCAAGCTCAACACCGTGTGTGAGGAAGCGGCATGCCCGAATATCGGCGAGTGCTGGACCAAGAAGCACGCGACGGTCATGATCCTCGGCGACACCTGCACGCGGGCCTGCGCCTTCTGCAACGTCAAGACCGGGATGCCCGGCCGCGTCGATGAAACCGAGCCCGCGCATGTCGCCGAAGCCGCGGCGAAACTGGGCCTCGAGCACATCGTCATAACGTCTGTGGATCGCGACGATCTGCCCGACGGCGGCGCACACCAGTTCGTGCGTGTCATCGAGGAACTGCGCCGCACCACGCCGGGAACGACGATCGAGATCCTCACTCCGGACTTTCGCGGCAAGATGCGGGCTGCGGTCGAGGCGATCGTCGCGGCGGGGCCCGATGTCTACAATCACAATCTCGAGACGGTGCCCCGGCTCTATCCGATGATTCGCCCCGGCGCGCGCTACTACGCGTCGCTGCGGCTGCTCGAAGAAGTGAAACGTCACAATCCGGCGATCTTCACCAAGTCGGGCGTGATGCTCGGGCTGGGCGAGGAGCGGCTGGAAGTCCATCAAGTGATGGACGACATGCGGTGCGCCGACATCGATTTCCTGACCATGGGCCAATACCTGCGACCCACGCCGAAGCACGCCGAAGTGAAGGAGTTCGTCACTCCGCAGGCATTCGATGCTTATGGCGCGATCGCGCGCGCCAAGGGCTTCCTGCAAGTGGCATCGAGCCCGCTCACCCGTTCGAGCTATCACGCGGGCGAGGACTTCGCGCAGATGCGCGCGGCGCGTGAAGCCAAGCTGGCCAAAGCGGCCACTGCGGTGAACGCCTGATGCCCGGCATTCATGAAGTGCGCCGCTTGCCCTACAGCGCCGAACAGATTTTCGATCTGGTCGCGGACGTGGGCCGCTACCAGGAGTTCCTTCCCTGGGTCATCGCGACCCGGGTCAAGTCCGACACCGAGACCGAAATGATCGCGGACATGCTGGTCGGCTTCAAAGCGCTGAAGGAGAAGTTCACGTCACGCGTCGAGAAAAAGCGGGCGGAGGAAATCCGGGTCCACTACGTCGACGGTCCGCTCAAGGATCTCGATAATATCTGGCAGTTCCGATCGCTGGGCGAGAATGCCTGCGAGATCGAGTTCGACGTCGATTTCACCTTCCGCAATCCGCTGTTCGAAAAGCTGGCAGGGCAGTATTTCGATCGCGCTTTCCGCAAGATGGTCGCCGCGTTCGAGGAGCGGGCGGCGGACCTTTACGGCAGCAACAGCTCGAGCGCGACCACGGTCGCCTGACGCCGGATTGCGGCGCGATCGTTCCCGTCGAGCTGGCGCTGCTCGGCATTGACGTCGGCTTCGCCGCGAAAGGCGCAGGCGAAGACCACGGTGCCGACCGGTTTCATGTCGGTTCCGCCATCGGGCCCGGCGACGCCGCTGATTGCAACTGCGACGTCGGCAGAGCTGTGCTTGAGCGCGCCTTGGGCCATGGCCCAGGCCACGGCCGGCGAGACCGCGCCAAACGCCTCGATCAGATCGGCCGGGACGTCCAGCATCTCTTCCTTCGATTCGTTCGAATACGTCACGAAGCCGCGATCGAGGACCGCGGAGGATCCGGGGACCTCGGTAATCGCCCCGCACACGAGCCCGCCGGTGCAGCTCTCGGCGAGCGCGACCTTTCGGCCTCTTGCGGCGTTTTCGGTCACGACGCGAATGGCGAGTGCCTCGACATCGGCAGCGGTCAGACTAGTCAAAGCTCAGGTCTCGCACAGTTTGAACTGGCCGACCTTCGCATCCGTGCCGCGACCGACGAGGCCTGCGGTGAGCGCGATGAGTTCAGCCGTGTTCTCGGGAGGAAGCGGTGCCAGCAGGCGTACGACCGAGTCGATGGTCGTGCACTTCTCGATCGGGATTTCCTGAATGACCATGCCTTCCAGCAGGGGATCGACGATCTGCCGCAGCGATTCGTCGGGAAGCGAGGCGAACAACTGATTGGCGGTCGCGTCCTTCGCGCCCATCTTGAGGAAGGCCGATTTGGCGCCCGGCCAGTTCGCGGCCTTGCGCGTGGCATATTTGCTCGCGAGCGCGGCACCGTTCGTGCGCAGATAGGCGTCGGGGCCAAGCTGTGTTGCGCAGCGCTTCCCTGTGCCGGTGATGACGCTGGGCAGGGCATAGGCCGCCAGTGAGGAGAACTCGCGCGGAGAGATGCAGACGGGCTCCGCGGCGTGGAGCACGCCAGGCGCCAGGGCGAGCAACGTCGCGATCGTGGCCTTGATCCGCATCATCGAAGATCCTTTCAAAATCCGTGCCCGATCAGCTTCTTAGCAAGCAAACCGAAGCCTGCGCTGCAATGCCCTCGCCGCGACCGGTGAAGCCCAGCTTTTCCGTGGTAGTGGCCTTCACGCTCACCGCCATGATGTCAACGCCGAGGATCCGAGCGAGGCTTTCGCGCATGGCTTGGCGATGGGGCCCGATCTTGGGCGCCTCGCAGACAATGGTAACGTCAGCATTACCCAGCATATATCCCGCCGAACGCGCCAGTTCCCCGGCATGCGCGAGAAATCGCTCGGAAGCGGCGCCGCGCCACTGCGGCTCGGACGGCGGAAAGTGCGTGCCGATGTCGCCATTGCCGAGCGCCCCGAGGATCGCGTCGACCAGAGCGTGGATCGCGACGTCGGCGTCGCTGTGCCCGGCAAGACCTTTGTCGTGCTCGATGCGGATGCCGCATAGCCACAGTTCCTCGCCGGCTTCGAGGCGGTGGACATCGTAGCCATTGCCGATCCGCACTGGAGCCACCGCCGAGGCAAAGTCGCTGGCCCAGGTAAGCTTGTGCAAGGCCTCGTCTCCTTCGACCAGTTTCACCTCGATCCCGGCTGCGCGCGCCACTTGCGCATCGTCGCCAGCGTCGGCAGCGCCGTGCCAGGCCCGGTGCGCGGATAGGATAGCGTCGAAACGGAAGGCCTGCGGGGTCTGGACCCGGCGCAAGTCCTCGCGGGGTGCCGGTTCGCCCATCACATCGCCGCGGGCATGGGCCAGGCTATCGACGACGGCAAGGACGGGAATGGCAGCCTCGGACCCGTCGAGCGCGGCGCACAGCCGTTCGATCACCGCCGGGACGATAATCGGGCGTGCCGCATCGTGGATCAGGACTTTGTCAGGGTGCGCGGACAAGGCCTCGAGACCTTCGAGGCCGCGCAAGACCGAGCCTTGTCGCGTTGGCGCCCCGGTGACGAAGCTGACGGGACTCAAGCCGTCCAGGGCTTCGGCAGCAAGGGCGTGCGCACCCTCGGGAATGACCACGACGACCGGTGCGATGCCAGCGTCGATCAACGCTTCGACCGAGTGCCGCAGCACCGGTTTGTCGCGCCACCGCGCAAATTGCTTGGGGAGGGGTTGCCCGGCACGCAGGCCTTGACCTGCTGCGACGACGACTGCCGCTGCCGGCGCATCTGACTTGTCCCGGACCATGACACGAGCGCCTAATCGCTTGCTGATGGCAGAGCAATCCACTATGCGCTGCCTGTTTTTTAGGCAGATCCGGATTAAACTTTGACCACGCCCTGCTCCGAGACCCGTACGCCTGCACCGCCCGAGCTCGCACCGATCCAGGTGGGGCCGGTCTCGATCGCGTGTCCGGTGGTGCTCGCGCCGATGACCGGGGTCACCGATCTGCCGTTCCGCAAGATGGTGCGGCGCTTCGGATCGGGGCTGAACGTCACCGAGATGATCGCGAGCCCCGCTGCGATCCGCGAGACGCGCCAGTCGGTCCAGAAGGCGATGTGGGATCCGGCCGAAGAGCCGGTCTCGATGCAGCTCGTCGGGTGCGAGCCCGCGCAAATGGCCGAGGCGGCCAAGCTCTCGGCCGACAAGGGTGCGGCGATCATCGACATCAACATGGGCTGCCCGGTGCGCAAGGTCGTGAACGGCGAGGCCGGTTCGGCGCTGATGCGCGACGTCAAGCTGGCGGCGAGCCTGATCGAGGCGACGGTCAAGGCGGTCGACGTGCCGGTGACGGTCAAGATGCGGATGGGCTGGTGTCACGACAGCCTCAACGCGCCCGAGCTTGCCCGCATTGCCCAGGATCTGGGCGCGCGGATGATCACCGTGCACGGTCGCACGCGCAATCAGATGTACAAGGGCAGTGCCGACTGGAGCTTCGTGCGTCGCGTCAAGGATGCGGTGAATGTCCCGGTGCTGGTCAATGGCGACATCTGCGGGATCGACGATGCCGCCCAGGCGCTCGAGCAATCGGGCGCCGATGGCGTGATGATCGGACGCGGTGCTTATGGCCGACCCTGGCTGCTCGCGCAGGTGATGCGGTGGTGGGCCGGATCCGAACCCTTGGCCGATCCGACCTTGGCCGAACAATTCGATCTCATCATCGAGCACTACGAAGACATGCTCGCGCTCTATGGCCGCGACACGGGCGTGAAGATGGCGCGCAAGCATTTGGGCTGGTACACCAAGGGCCTGCCGGGCTCTGCCGAGTTCCGCAACAAGGTGAATTTCGTCGACGATGCCGACCAGGTCATCGCCATGCTCGGCGAGTTCTACGCGCCGTGGCGCGACGGCCAAGAGCAGCGCCGCGCGGCATGAGAGCGATCCCGGCCGAGGCCCCGCCAGAAGCCCGCCGTCTCCTCGCAAGCCTTGCGCATGCCGTGGTGGTGCTCGAGCCCGGGCTGAGGATCAGCTGGATCAATCCCGCGGCGGAGACTTACTTCGGTCAGAGCCAACGTCGTGTTTCCGGCAAGCCTTTGTTCGACGTGGTGCAATTCGCGGATTCGCGGCTTGCGAAGATGCTTTCGGACTTCGAGACGCCGGTTTCGGCCCGCGAGGTGGTGATCGTGCACAAGGGCAGGGGGGCGATGCGCGTCGACGTCAGCGTCGCGCCGGTCGCCGATCATGCCGGCTGGCAGATCCTCTCCATCCACGACAAGACCGGCAGCGACGCGCTGGGCGAGGATTCCGGTGTCGCCGACAACGCCGTGCTGCGCGGGCCGGAAATCATGGCGCACGAGATCAAGAACCCGCTGGCGGGAATCCGTGGTGCCGCGCAGCTGCTGGCGCGGCGTCTTGACGATCGCGATCGCCCGCTGACCGATCTGATTACCGGCGAGGTCGATCGGATCGCGATGCTGATCGAGCGGATGCAGAAGCTGAGTCGCCGCACGCCCAATCCGGTCGAGCCATGCAACCTGCATCTCGCCGCGCGTCGTGCGATCGACGTGCTGCAGGCTGCGGATGAGGAGGGTTCGCTGCGCATCGAGGAGGAATTCGATCCCTCGCTCCCGGCCGTGCTGGGCAATGCCGACGCGCTCGTCCAGGTTCTCATCAACTTGCTATCCAATGCCCAGGAAGCATGCGGGGGCACGCCGGGGGGGCGGATCGTGCTGCGAACCCGGTTTGCGAGCGGGCTTCAGCTCCATGCCACCGATACCGGCCGCTCGGTCCGGCTGCCGATCGAAATTCGGGTGAGCGATTCCGGCCCGGGCGTGGATCCCGCGATGCGCGAGCACATCTTCGAACCCTTCGTCACCAGCAAGTCCTCGGGACAAGGTCTCGGCCTGCCGCTGGTGCGCAAGCTGATCCGCGACATGAGCGGCCGGATCAGTCACGAGCGCGACGAAGCCACGGGCTGGACCCATTTCCGTGTCCATCTCCCGCTCGCTCAGGAAACGCAGCGTCGCTCGCACCGTCGGCGAGAAACGGCATGAGTGTTCTGCTTGTCGAAGACGATGCGTCGATCGCGCTGGTAATCACGGCCGCGCTCGAGGCCGAGGGGTTCGCTGTGACGCACTGCGATACCATTGGCGAGCGCGATAGATTGATCCGACAGGCCTCGTTCAAGGCACTGGTCACCGACGTCAAACTGCCCGACGGCGACGGTATCGAGACACTCGAGCGTGTCATTGCCCTACATCCCGACATGCCGATCGTCATACTGAGCGCGCAGAACACGCTCGATACCGCGGTTCGCGCCACGGAAACCGGTGCTTTCGAATACTTTCCCAAGCCGTTCGACATCGACGAACTGGCCCGCACCGTGCGTCAGGCCATCGGCGGATCGGAAGCGGCGGTGGCGGGCGCGGACGAGCCGCTCGGCGACGGGCTGCCGTTGGTCGGGCGCAGTGTCGCGATGCAATCGGTGTTTCGCATGATCACCCGGGTGCTGCGTAACGACCTGACGGTGCTGATCCTGGGCGAATCTGGCACTGGCAAGGAGTTGGTGGCCGAAGCGATCCATCAACTGGGTCACCGCCGTTCGGGACCCTTCATCGCTGTCAACACGGCCGCGATCCCGGCGGAGCTCATCGAAAGCGAGCTGTTCGGACATGAGAAGGGCGCTTTCACTGGCGCTGTCGCGCGCCACGTCGGCAAGTTCGAGCAAGCCGCAGGCGGTACGCTGTTTCTCGACGAGATCGGCGACATGCCGATGCAGGCGCAGACGCGGCTGCTGCGCGCGCTGCAATCGGGCACGATCCGCCGCGTCGGCGGCCGCGAGGAAGTGGCGCTCGACACGCGGATCATCGCTGCGACCAACAAGGATCTCGGGCCCCAGATCTCCGCAGGCAAGTTCCGCGAGGATCTGTTCTACCGGCTCAACGTGGTTCCGATCACCCTGCCGCCCTTGCGCGAACGCTCGGACGACATCGAATCGCTGGTGCGCCATTTCCTGCAGGTGGCTGTGTCCGAAGGATTGCCGCGACGCCAGCTCACACCCGATGCGATGGCGCTGCTTTCCCGCCAGCCCTGGCGCGGCAACGTGCGAGAGCTGAAGAACTTCGTCTATCGCTTGGCGCTCCTGGCGCGAGAGGAAGTGATCGACGAGGACACCGTGACGCCGCTCCTGGTGCAGGACGGAGCCTCCGCGGTGCCGTTCGATACGATGCCGGTGGACCTCGACGCCGCCATCGCGCTCTGGCTCGAGACCGAACGTCCGCTGTCCGGCTCCGTTTATGGCGCCGCGCTGGCCGCGCTCGAAAAGCCGCTATTTTCGAGGATTCTTCACGAAACGGGCGGCAATCAGCTGCGAGCCGCGCAGGAGCTCGGAATCAATCGCAACACGTTGCGCAAGCGCTTGTCCGACCTTCGCCTCGACCCTGAAGCCTTTGTCCGACGCGTGTGACACGACGCCTTCGGGCCCCGTCATGCGACTGACACTGTTCGTGGAATTTCCCTTGCAAATCGGCAACAGTGCTGTCGTAACGGCGCAACGATGATGGCGCAGGTGAGCACCCGCAAACGGTGGCCGAGATGGTGGCGCAGAGCCCAGCTCGCCGCGCGCCGCGCGAATTTCTTCGCATCGGTCGAAGCGTTTTCGATCGTCGCTTTTCTGGTCATGACGGTGATCACGGGCATCGCGCTGCAGGACAGCGCCGAGAAAAGCCAGCTGCTGCCGTCGAATCTCACCGCGTTGCTGCTGATCGGCACTTTGGTTCCCGCCATGGCCATCCTGGTCCTGCTCGGTCGCCGGATCGCGCTCCGGCGTGCGGCCGAGACGATGGGCGGCACGGGGCAGATGCACCAGCGGCTGGTGTTCTTCTTTTCGATGATCGCCGCGGTGCCGACGCTGCTGGTGGTGATATTCGCGTCGCTGTTGTTCCAGTCGGGCGTCGAATTCTGGTTTTCCGACAGTTCGCGCGGATTGCTGGAGAATGCCAACAAGCTCGCGCGCGGATACTACGAACAGGTGCAACGCGACGTTCAGTACGAGACGGTCGCCATGGCGGAGGATCTCGGCTCCTTCCTCACGAAGGAATCGATCTCGAGCGAGGCTTTCCCGGAGTTCTACTTCTTCCAGGTCACGCGTCGCAAGCTGACTGCTTCGGCCATCCTCCAGCGCGGCGCGGACGGCAAATTGCGCACGGCGGCCATCGTCGACCCCGAAGGGGACAGTGGCCCCGAGACGATCCCTGCCGCCACTCTCAACCGGCTCGACAAGGGTGAGCCCATGGTCGTTTCGGCGAACGCCAACCGTATCACTGCGGTCATCCCGCTCGACCGCGAAGCCGGCATCTATCTGTTCAACGCTCGCGCATCCGATCTGCTCGCCTTCAGCCAGGGCCAGCGCGCGGAGAACATCGTTCAGGCCTACGAGATCCTCACGAGCCGCGCGCGGGTGCTGCAATTGCGCTTCAACGTGGCGTTGTTCGTCGCCTCGCTCGCGCTGGTCGGCCTTTCGGTGTGGTTCGCGCTGCGCTTCGCCGATCGCCAGGTGAAGCCGCTGTACGAGCTCGTCGATGCGGCGCGGCGGGTGGGCAGCGGCAACTTCGCCCTGCGCATCGAAGGCCGGACCGGAGCGGATGAGATCGGCCTGCTCAATCGCGCCTTCAATCGGATGACGGCGCAGATCGAGAAGCAGACTCAGGCCCTCATCGGGGCCAACGCGCAGTTGCAGGAACGCCGTGCCTTCATAGAGGCCGTGCTCGAATCGGTGACGTCGGGGATCATCTCGATCGACGGGCAGGGGGCGATCCTGCTGATCAACAGCACTGCGCAACGCCTGTTGCTCGACGATGATTCCGACGCCCCGATCGGCGTACCGCTGGCCGATCTTGCGCCGCAGCTGGCGTCGATGGCCGATTCCGACGCGCGTGGCGGCATCGTCCAGTATGCCAAGCAAGGCGAGCTGCTGACGCTCGCCATCAAGACCAGTCGCGATCGCACCGGCCATGTCATCACCTTCGAGGATATAACGCGCCAGTTGCTCGACCAGCGGCAAGCGGCCTGGTCCGATGTCGCGCGCCGCATCGCGCACGAGATCAAGAACCCGCTGACGCCGATCCAGCTTGCGACGGAGCGACTGAGTCGACGCTATCGCAAGCAGATCGTCGACAATCCAAAGCTGTTCGAGGATCTGACCGCGACGATCATCCGGCAAGTCGGCGATCTCAGGAAGATGGTCGACGAATTCTCCTCTTTCGCGCGCTTGCCGAAGCCCGTCTTCCGTATCGAAGATCCGGTGGCGCTGACCCGGCAAGCGCTGTTTTTGCAGGAAGTGGCGCGGCCGGACATCATGTTTTCATTCAAGTCCGACCCCAGCATCGGCACGATCGCTTGTGATCGCCACCAGTTCGGCCAGGCCATGACCAATGTTTTGAAGAATGCGGTCGAGGCGATCGAAGCCGTCCCCAAGGACCCCCTCGAAGACTTCGTCAGTCGCATCGACGTCGAAGTCCGCGATCTGGGAGATGCCGTCAGCGTGTGCATCGCCGACAATGGCATCGGCCTTTCTCAGGATCGCGACCGCATCATCGAGCCCTATGTGACCACGCGCGACAAGGGCACAGGCCTGGGGCTCGCCATCGTCAACAAGATCGTCGAGGAGCACGGTGGCGAAATGACGTTCACCTCCGCGCAAGGCGAGGGCACCAAGGTGACCATGCGCTTCGCCACGGACCCTCTCGCGCAGACCCGCGCACCGGAAGCCGCCGAATGATCGCAACAACAATGACCGTGACAAAGAAGACGCTATGCCCCTTGATATCCTGATCGTCGACGACGAACGCGACATTCGCGAACTGGTAGCCGGAGTGCTCGAGGATGAGGGCTACGACTGCCGCACTGCGGGGGACAGCAGTGCCGCGCTCGCTGCGATAGACGAGCGGCGTCCGTCGCTCGTGCTGTTGGACGTCTGGCTTCATGGCAGCCCGATGGACGGCCTGGAAGTGCTCGACGAGATCAAGTCGCGGGAGCCGGAACTGCCGGTGATCATCTTTTCGGGCCACGGCAACATCGACACCGCGGTCGCGGCGATCGGCCGCGGTGCGGTCGACTTCATCGAAAAGCCGTTCGAAGCGGAAAAGCTGCTGCATCTCGTCGCGCGTGCGACCGAGACGGAACGCCTGCGACGTGACAATGCCAATCTTCGTCAGGACGTGACCGTCGGCGGCGAGGAATTTACCGGAAATTCGAGCGCGATCAATCAGGTGCGCGCAACACTTAAGCGCGTGGCGAACACTGGAAGCCGGCTGCTGATCACAGGACCCGCCGGTGCCGGCAAGGAAGTGGCGGCACGTCTGTTGCATGGCTGGAGCCCGCGCTCGGCGTCCGCATTTGTCTCGGTCAACTCCGCGCGCATCACGCCCGAGCGTTTCGAACAGGAACTCTTCGGCGAGGAAAGCAACGGCAGCCTCGTACGTCCCGGACTTCTCGAGCTTGCCGACGGCGGCACATTGTACTTCGACGAGGTGGCGGACATGCCGCTGTCGACGCAAGCCCGGATCCTCCGAGTGCTGACTGACCAATCCTTCGTTCGAGTCGGCGGGACGCGACAGATCCGCGTCGACGTGCGAGTCGTATCCTCAACCTCGCGCGATCTCGAGAAGGAGATCTCCGAGCGGCGCTTCCGCGAGGATTTGTTCTATCGGCTCAACGTCGTTCCCGTGCCGATCCCTGCACTGAGCGACCGTCGCGAAGATATTCCCGCGCTCGTCGAGCACTTCTTCGCACGCTATGCCAACGAACAGTCGGTGGCACCGCCCGAAATCAGTGTCGAGGCGATGACCGCCTTGCAGGCTTACGAATGGCCCGGAAACGTGCGGCAACTGCGAAATGTGGTCGAGCGGACCGTGATCATGGCGCCGCGTGAGAAGCTCGGGCGGATCGAAGTCGACATGCTTCCGTCCGAACTTCTGAACCAGCGCTCTGAAGGCGATTCCCGCGTCTCGGTCATGATGAGCGCGCCGTTGCGCGAGGCACGCGAAAGCTTCGAAAGAGAGTACCTGAAAGTCCAGATTCGCCGGTTTTCCGGCAATATCTCCAAAACGGCGTCCTTCATCGGGATGGAGCGGTCCGCGTTGCACCGCAAACTGAAGCTGCTCGGCATGTCAGACCGCCGCGAGACGGAGACGGAGGAGGAAACGGGCTGATCCGATATTTTCGCGTTTACTGCGCTGCAGCAAAACAGTAAGTTGCGATTGAACCGGTCCTTTTCTCCCGCCGTCCGACGGACGGTCGGAAGCTGAGACCAGATTGCGGATCGCACCAGCGGCCGCCAAAAAAACGGAGTTACCATATCATGAGCGGACGCACCCTCTCGGTAAAGACGCCGCCGGCTCCTCCGCCGGCAGAAGAGCCGGAAAAAGCCGCCGCAGCGCCGGTTTCGGCGAAAACCTCGTCCGCTCCCGCCAAGGGTGGGAAGGGCAGCCAGAACCTACAGGATCAGTTCCTCAACCACTTGCGCAAGAACAAGACTCCCGTGACGATGTTCCTCGTCAAGGGTGTCAAGCTGCAGGGCATCGTGACCTGGTTCGACAACTTTTCGATCTTGCTGCGCCGCGATGGCCAATCGCAGCTGGTCTACAAGCATGCCATTTCCACGATCATGCCTTCGACCCCGATCGACGCGGCACAATTCGCTGCCGGCGGGGGCGACGACAAGAAGTTGCGGCTCTTGCAGGATGTCTTCCTGTCGAGCATTCGCAACGCCGGGGTCCAGGTGACCATGTTCCTGATCAATGGCGTCATGCTTCAGGGCCGGGTTGCGGCGTACGACTTGTTCTGCATGCTGCTTGAACGCGAAGGCTACGTGCAGCTTGCGTACAAGCACGCTGTCTCCACGATCCAGCCCGTCACGCCAGTCGACTTGCAATCGCACGAAGATTCTGACCAAGACTGAGGATGCGGCAGGCAAACCTGCCCAACGCCAGCGAAAGGCAACAACGAGATCTTCGAAGATGATCTGAGCGGCGAGGTTGCGCGCGGTGCGCGTGCCCTCGTCGTGTACCCGCAAATGCGCCGCAATTCCGGCCTCGATCCCGAAGCACGACTTGAGGAGGCGAGGGGGCTCGCCGCCGCGATCGGTCTCGTGATCGCCGATAGCTTCGCCATCCCGATTCGCGATGCGCGCCCCGGAACGCTGTTCGGCGAAGGCCAGGTCGCGAACATCGCTACGGCTTGCGAACAATCCGAAGCGGAACTGGTGGTTGTCGACGGCGCGCTGTCCGCGATCCAGCAGCGCAATCTGGAAGACCGGCTCAAGCGCAAGGTCATCGATCGGACGGGCCTGATTCTCGAGATCTTCGGCGAGCGCGCGGCGACGGCCGAAGGACGCTTGCAAGTCGAGCTTGCGCACCTCGATTATCAGGCGGGGCGCTTGGTGCGCAGCTGGACCCACCTCGAACGACAGCGGGGCGGCTTCGGCTTCCTGGGCGGTCCGGGCGAGACCCAGATCGAGGCCGACCGTCGCATGATCCGCGACCGGATGGCGCGGATCCGTCGCGAACTGGAGCAAGTCCGGCGAACGCGAGGCCTGCACCGCGATCGGCGCGAGAAGGCACCTTGGCCGGTGATCGCACTGGTCGGCTATACCAACGCCGGCAAATCGACGCTGTTCAATCGCCTGACCGGCGCCGAAGTGATGGCCGAGGACATGCTCTTCGCCACGCTCGATCCGACCATGCGCGCGATCCGTCTGCCGGGCCTTGAGAAGGCGATCCTGTCCGACACCGTGGGGTTCATCTCGGACTTGCCGACACAGCTCGTGGCGGCGTTCCGCGCGACGCTTGAGGAAGTCACCGCAGCCGATCTCATCCTCCACGTCCGAGACATCGCCAATCCCGATACCGATGCGCAGAAGCACCAGGTGCTGGGTGTCCTTGCCGATCTGGGTATCGCCGTGGGTGACGCGCAGTTGGATGGGGCCGAAGGTGCCGACGAAATCGCACCGATCCCGGTGATCGAAGTGTGGAACAAGTGGGACCTGCTGCCAACCGTACAGGCCGAACAGCTTGCAGAGGCCATCGCGGCGCGGAGCGATACCGAGACGATCGTCCCGGTCTCCGCGCTGACGGGCGAGGGCTGCGAACGCCTTCTCGAGATTGCGGGAGCCAGCCTCACCGAAGATGCGGAGGTTCATGTCTTCGAGCTCTCCTCCGCCGACGGCCAGAGCATCGCCTTTCTCCATGCGCGAGGCGAAGTGCTGTCCGAGAAACAGATGGTCGGTCCGGACGGAGTTCCCGGCGTTCGTATCGAGGTCAGGCTTTCGCCGCGCGAACTAGGACGTTTCTCGGCGCTCTGAGGCCTTCACCGCTTGCCACAAGGCTTCCTGCGCTTCGAGATCGAGCGCGGCGAAGTCCCGACCGCTTTGCGACGCCAGCGCTTCCATCGCCCGGAATCGCCGTTCGAACTTGGCATTGGCCAGACGCAGAGCGTCTTCGGGCGCAATTCCGTTGAGACGAACGAGATTGACCGCCGCGAACAGCAGATCGCCGGCCTCTTCGGCGCGAGCGAGACCGGTGGCTTCGTCCAGCTCTGCCATTTCCTCGCGCACTTTGTCTTCGGCTCCCGCAGGATTGGGCCAGTCGAAGCCGACTCGCGCGGCGCGCTTCTGCAGCTTTTCTGCCCGCATCAGGGCGGGCAGTGCCGCTGCCACGCCGTCCAGAGCGCTGGTCGCACCCGAAGCCGCGCGTTCCTGGGCTTTGATCGTTTCCCAGCGCTCGGTTTGCGACGAGCCGGACGTGTCGTCGCCAAAAATGTGCGGATGGCGCGCTTCCAGCTTGTCGGACACTGCCTGAGCTACGCCAGCGAAATCGAACGCTCCAGCTTCTTGCGCCATGCGCGCGTGAAACACGACCTGAAGCAGCAAATCGCCAAGTTCGCCACGCAGGTCGCTCATGTCGCCGCGTTCGATGGCATCGGCGACTTCGTAGGCTTCTTCGATCGTATACGGCGCGATCGTCGCGAAGGTCTGTTCGCGATCCCATTCACATCCGGACACCGGTTCACGCAACCGCGCCATGATGGCGAGGAGGCGGTCGATCTGGGAGGGTTCAGGCTGGGTCATTGAGATTGATAATATATATTATGTTAAATCAGGGCGGGATGGAACCGGGAGCGCGGGCAACCGCTGAAGCTTCGCGACGTCATCGCACACCGATCCCGAACGCCTTGATCAGCAGCACCAGCCCGATGATGATCGCCACCCAGGCACCGGCGAACAGTGCCATGCGTTGGCGGCTCAATTGATGCGAGCGTAAGCCGCCGACGACCAGCACCATGCACATCGCAATCGCGATCAGTGCGCCGATCGATTGTCCGTTCATGCCGCGATTTCCAATCCGTCATACGCGACCTGGACATGATCCGGTGTCTCGGCGCTGAGTTCGGTGTAATCCATGCTCTTGTCGAGATGCGTCAGGATCGCCCGCGTCGACCGCGTCTTTTCGACCAGCTCGAGGGCCATGCCGAGATGCGCGTGAGTCGGATGCGGTTCCCGGCGCAGGCAATCGACCACCAGGACGTCGCAGCCATCGAACAGGCGGATCATCGGATCGGTAATCTCGCTGAAGTCCGTGGCATAACCTACGGATTTTCCGTCAATATCGAATTTGTAGCCGGTCGATTTCGCGGGGCCATGCGGCATTTGGCAGTGCGCCACACCAAAGCCCTCGCAAATCCGAAGATTCTCGAGCGTCTCCAGTGCGACGATCGTCGGATAGCCGAACTGTCCCGCAAAGACGTAGCCGAAACGTTGCCGCAACCGCCGGACGGTCTCGTCGGCCGCGTATCCGGGGATCGGGCCGGAACGGCCAAAGCGCAGCGGGCGCAAATCGTCTATGCCATGGCAGTGATCGGCATGGTCGTGCGTCCAGAAGACGGCGTCCACCCGATGAATGTCGCTGCGTAGCAATTGTGAGCGCAAGTCCGTCGGCGTATCGACCAGCAGCCGCGAGCCGCGTGGGCTCTCGACCATGATGGACACCCTGGTGCGACGATTGCGCGGGTCGTCCGGATCGCAGCGCCCCCAATCCGCGCCATTCTCTCCACCGAGACGGGGAACCCCGGTCGAAGTCCCGCTGCCGAGGATGGTGACTTTCAAGCTGCTGCTTTCCGGAACAAAGCGAAAAAGTTGCGTGTCGTTGTTTCGGCAAGGTGTTCGGGCTCGACATCGCGCAGTCCCGCGACGAAGCGCGCGGTGTCGGCGGTAAAGGCCGGTTCGCACGGTCGCCCGCGATGCGGTACCGGCGCGAGAAACGGAGAATCCGTTTCGACCAGCATACGATCCTCAGGCAGCTTCGCGGCTACGTCCTGCAAGTCCTTGGCATTCTTGAAAGTCACGATGCCCGACAACGAGATCGTCAGGCCCAGGTCGAGCATCTGCCGGGCGAAATCGGCCGAGGCGGTGAAGCAGTGGATCAGGGCGGGGAAGGTCCCCTTCCCCATTTCCTCACCGAGGATGCGCGCAGTATCTGCTTCGGCATCGCGCGTATGAACGATCAGGGGAAGGCCGGTTTCGCGCGACACCGAGATATGCGTGCGGAACAGCGATTGCTGCGTCTCTCGGTCGGACTTGTCGTAATAGTAGTCGAGCCCGGTTTCGCCGATGCCGATGACTTTGGGATGCGCTGCGGCTTCGAGCAGTGCAGTTCGCCCAAGGTCGGCATGACCGTCCGCTTCGTGGGGATGGATCCCGACGCTCGCCCAGACATCCGCCTCGCCCGCCGCAGTGCCGACCACGCGGTCCCATTCTCGCTCGCGCGTCGAGATGTTGAGAAAGCCGCCGATTCCGGCCTTGCGCGCACGGTCGAGCACGCCTTGCTGGTCTTCGACCAGACCTTCGTATTCGAGGTGACAGTGCGAATCGATCAGCATCAGACTGCCGCTTCCTCAGGCAGCTCGAGCCGCGGGAAGACGCCTTCGGGCTTCCCGACGTGGTATCCGGAGGCGACGAGTTCTGCAAACCACGCGTCATCGGCGAGCGCTGCATAGTTACGTGCGTCGGTGCCGACGCCCATCTGGTCGAGCAGGCGATCGATGGCATCGGGCACGACCGGGCGCACCGCAATCGCGAGGCTGCGCACGCAGCGGAACAGCACGGTCAGGACGGTGGCCATCCGCTCGGGATCGATCTTGCGCAAGGCCCACGGCGCCATCTCGTCGACATACTGGTTGCACGCGAACACGCCACGCATCCAGGCTTCGAGACCCGCGCTGAAATCGAGGTCGAGGAAAGCACGGCGCAGGCCGTCGATCCCGAGGGTGACTGCATCGGCCAAAGCCTCGTCCGCTTCGGTGATCGTGAAATCAGCTTCAAGTTTTCCATCGAGGTTCTTGAAGATCATGGATAATGTGCGCTGCGCGAGGTTTCCGAAGCTGTTCGCCAGTTCGGCATTGGCGCGCGTAACGATGGCCTCCGGCGAGTAGCTGCCGTCCTGCCCGAAGGCGACTTCGCGCAGGAGGAAATAGCGCAGCACGTCGACGCCGAAGCGATCGGCGAGTTCGATCGGATCGGTGACGTTGCCGAGAGACTTCGATTCCTTCTGACCCCGGTTGAGGAGGAAGCCGTGGCCGAACACTTGCTTCGGCACCGGAAGCCCTGCGCTCATCAGAAAGGCCGGCCAGTATACCGTGTGAAAGCGGATGATATCCTTGCCGATGAGATGCAAATCGGCCGGCCACCACTTGGCGAACTCGGCGGTCTCATCGGGGAAGCCGAGCCCGGTCAGGTAGTTGGTCAGAGCATCGACCCAGACGTACATCACATGGTCGTTGCTGCCGGGAACCTTGACGCCCCAGTCGAAGCTGGTGCGCGAAACGGACAAGTCACGCAGGCCGCCTTCGACGAAGCGCATGACTTCGTTGCAGCGGCTCTCCGGCCGAATGAAGTCGCCCGACCGGTAGAGCGCGAGCAACGGCTCCTGGTACTTCGACAGCCGGAAGAACCAGCTTTCCTCCACCGTCCATTCGACGGGGGTTCCTTGCGGCGACAGCTTTTCGGCGCCCTCCCCGGCGATCAGTTCGCTTTCGTCGTAATAGGCTTCGTCGCGGACGGAGTACCAGCCCTCGTAGCGATCGAGATAAAGATCGCCGTTTGCCTCCATCCGCCGCCACAGGTTCTGCGACGCGGAATAATGGCGCTCCTCGGTGGTGCGCAGGAAAACATCGTAGGCCACATTCAGTTTCTCGCACATCGCAATGAAATACGAAGACATTTCTTCTGCAAGCGCTGCCGGTGTGGATCCGGTTTCGCGCGCCTTCTGCATCATCTTGAGGCCGTGCTCGTCCGTCCCGGTCTGGAAGCGGACGTCGTAACCTTCGGCCTTGCGCGCCCGCGCGATGACGTCTGCGGCAATCGCCTCATAGGCATGGCCGATATGCGGCTTGCCGTTCGGATAGCTGATGGCGGTGGTAATGTAGAAGGGATCGCCCATGCGGGAGACGGTGCTTTCTGTCTGCGAGAAAAGGTCGAAAAATCGGCCTCAGTCTCTAGGCAAGGCCGCCGCTGCCAGCAACCCGCCAATTTCCATGATGAGCAGGCCGGGATCGAAATTGTAGGTTGGCGCTTGTCCGCCCAGCTTCACCAGCGCCGCGTGGGATTCGATGATCCGCGCTTGGCGCTCTGCCTTGGAGGATGAGAGCGCCCCGGACAGTTCGAACCGCGCCAGTTCGATCGCGGCAAGCAACCGGTCGCGCGCGGGCCGGGCCCCCATCTCGCCGGCCAGCGCGCCGCGTAGGGTGAAGTCGCGGTCACCCTCGCGCAGGATCCGCTGCATAAGGCCGTGAATGCCCTTGAGATTGTGCTCGACGAAGGAAAGCGCGACGGCTGGAGACCCGCGCGCGGCTTCGATTGCGGCTGCGCGCGTGGCGTCATCGGCATCCGATCGATCGCGCCGCAGCACCGCGTCGATCTCGCTGGCCTGCAGCGGGGCGAACCGCAGCACCCGGCAGCGCGAGCGGATCGTCGGCAGCAGCCGTCCGGGTTGATGCGTGACGAGCAGGAAGTGCGTGCCCGATGGCGGCTCTTCCAACACCTTCAGCAACGCGTTCACCGCGCCCTTTTCCATGTCGTCGGCCGGATCGATGACAATCGCCCGGCGCTCGCCGAGCGTGGGCTTGGTCGACAGCCGGCGGATCATCGTGCGCACCTGATCCACGGTGATGTTGCGCTTCGTCTGGAAGGGCTTGCCGTCCGCCTTCTTCTTCGCCTCGTCATCGTTGGCGGGCAGGTGTTCGAGCAAGAGAATGTCGGGATGGTTTTCGAGGGCCGGACCCTTCTCTGCGCCCTGTCGGACCAGCTCTTCCGCTGCCGCTCTGGCAAAGGCCCGCTTGCCCAGGCCCCGCGCTCCGGCAAGGAGCCAGGCGTGGTGCATCCGCCGCGAGCCGATCGCGCTGGTCCATTCGCGCCAGGCCTCCTCCTGACCTATGAATTCCGGCGCGGCCATCAGCGCTGGTCCGCCAGCAGAGGTTCGAGCGCGGTCATCACTGCGGCATGCACCGTTTCAGGGTCCGCGTCTGCGTCGATCCGCGCGAAGCGCTCCGGTTCGGCTTCGGCCATGGTCGCAAAGGCAGCCGCGACGCGCGCGTGATAGGCCTCGTCGCGACCGCCGATGCGATCGGCGACACCGGCGTCGCGTGCCGCCAGTCGGTCCGCCGCCGTCGCCGGACTGACCGCGAACAGCAAAGTGCAATCGGGAAGCAATCCCTGGCTGCCGATCTGGTGAAGCCTGAGGATCTCGTCGTCGGCCAAACCGCCGCCGCCGCCCTGATAGGCCCGGCTCGAATCGAGGTAGCGATCGCAGACCACCCAGGCGCCGCATTCCAGCGCCGGGCGGATCAGGCGTTCGACATGGTCCGATCGCGCGGCGGCGAACAACAGGGATTCGGCGCGCGGATTCCAACCATCACCGCCCGTGTCGAGCAGGAGGGCGCGAATGCGCTCGGCACCCGGCGTCCCGCCCGGCTCGCGCGTGGCGACGACCTCGATCCCGCGCGCGTGCAAGGCGTCCGCCAACAGCCGGGCCTGGGTGGACTTGCCGGCCCCTTCCCCCCCTTCAAGGGCGATGAACCGACCCCTCGTCATGAAAAGACGTTCATGAAGCCATTGATCATCCGGTCCACCGGGCCGGCGACCCGAATGTCCTTGCCGGCGTAGAGATCGACGTGGCCGGGGCGCATCCCCTCGACCGCAATCTCCATATCCGCCACTTTGGTTCCCTTGGCGATCGGGGCGACCAGCGGGCCGCGATAGCGGACCTTGAGGTGGACCTTGCGCGATTGCCCGGCCGGGACCGCCGCGTGCAGCGCCCGGTCTCCGACCAGCGGCAACCGCCGAGAATCGCCGTCCTGCACCCGGGCATACGTCACGGGCTCGCCGCGCGCGAAAAGTGGTCGCGCGTCCCAGGCCGTGAACCCCCATTCGAGCAAGGCCCGCGCCGCCGCATTGCGAACCGGCGTGGAGCGCGCGCCCCCCACGACCATGATGAGCCGGCGTCCCTTGCGCTCCGCCGATCCGAGGAAACAGTACCCGGCATCGGCGGTGTACCCCGTCTTGATCCCGTCCGCGCCGCGGATCACACCCACGGTCGGATCATGGCTGCGCAAGACGCGTCCGCCGTAAGACCAGTACTTGACCCCGGCATATCGGTGGTAGAGCGCCGGATAGCGCACGATCATCGCCTCGCCGAGCTTGGCCAGATCGCGTGCGCTGACATACGTGCGGCCCTCGTCGGGCCAGCCATTGGGCGTGTTGAAGTGGCTGCGCGTCATACCAAGGCGCTTTGCCGCATCGTTCATCAGGAACGACCATCCATCGACGCTGCCCGTATACCCCGCCGCCAGCACGACCGCGGCGTCGTTGGCAGACGCGGTCATGATGCCGTGGAGCAACTGATCCGTCGTCGGCGCCTCGCCACCCTCCAGGTACATGCTGGTACCCTTGGCGAACCATTCCCGCGCGATCTTGTCGGGCACCACGAACTTGCGATGCAGCGGCAAGCGACCGGCCTTGTTCTCCTCGAAGGCGACGAAAGTGGTCATCACCTTGGTCATCGAGGCGGGCGCGAAGCTGACATCGGCACGGCGCTCTTCGAGCACTTGTCCCGAGCCTGCATCGATCAGGAAGCTTACGGGGACTTCATCGACTTCCGCTGGCGGCGGCGGCAGGGCAGCCGAAACCGGGACGCTCGAAAGCGCCAGCGCCAAAACCGTCGGTATTCGTATCTTCAAGTTGCGGCTTCTCCCGCCCGCGCCGCACCGACTTCGCGCGGGGAGTGCCGCTCGCGTCAATTCATGCGCTGGATTCGCGCATCCCTATAGCCTGCAGCCCGCGCCTTCTCCAGCGCCGGGCCTGCTTCTCCACGGCTTGCGAAGGGGCCAAGACGGACAAGCCAGTACTTACCCGGATGCGTGACCTTGCCGTCGAGCTTCTGCGCAAGCTTGCGTGCCCCTGCTTCGTTCGAAAAGGCGCCGACCTGGACGACGAGGCTATCGCCGGACGCCGGCTTCTCGGCAACGGCAGGCTTTGCCGCTTGGGTTGCCGGCTTGGCCTCGGGTTTCGCGGGCGGAATATCCGCCACAGTCTTCGTTTCGGTCGCGCTGGGTTGCGGAACCGGTGCGGCGGCCAGATCGGGCTCGACCGGTGCGATCGTGGGGGCTTTGGACGGTTGCGGCATTTGTGCGTTTACCGTGCCCGAAGCCGGCGCAGGGCCCTTGATCTGGGCGAGCTTCGCGTCCGGGAGCGCGGGCGGAGTCGCCGGCGGCGGGCCGAGCGGGGATTGCTCGGCAAGCTTGCGGCGCAGCACGTTCAGCAGCGGTTCGGGCGTCTCCATGCGCACCGGCACTTCGCCATCCTTGCGCAAGGCGGCGCGTTCGACTTCGGGCGGATTGACCCGGCGCACGCGCACCGGCGTCTCTCCCGTTGCGCCGAGCTGGGCCAGCGCGGCGGGTGACAGACCGATGAGCGTATCGTTGCGCATGGGGCCCCGCCGTTCGAGCCTAACCAGGATCGTGCGACCGCTATCGAGCGACGTGACTTCGGCATAGCTGGGCAAAGGCAGCGTCTTGTGCGCGCCGCTGATGCCGAGGGCCTCGGGATCGTCGTCGAGGACCGCCATGCCGACCGCATCGTAATTGAGCTGGTCGTCCGGGCGATACGTCGTGTCGCCGATGGTGAAGGGATCGCCGATCACCACCGGATAATCCCCGGCAGGACCGGTTCGCGGCGCCGACGCCAACGCGCCGGTCGTCGCCCCCCCACCGTTGCAGGCCGCGAGCGCGAGGCTCAGCGTCAGGGTCGCCGCGAACGGCAGGATCTGGTTAACGGGAAATCTCATCTGCAAGCAACCCCACGGACATGGCGTAGTAGTTCGAGCAGTTATACTGGAGGATGACCCGATAATTCCCCGTTAACAGCCACGCGCGCGTGCCCGGACCGTCTGGCTGAAACAGCGAAGCCATGACGTCGTCGCCGATCGGTGCGAGGGGCGAGATGCCCAGTGCGCGCCACTCGGAAACCGGCTTCCACTGCGAATGGCGCTCATGCACCGCGGCGCAGCTCGGCGAAACGAGCTCGGCATCGTAGCGCGAGACATTGAAGCCGCTCGGCACCGAGGCGAGCACGCCCCAGGGCTGCCCCGGCCGCCAGCCGGCCTGGCGGAAATAGTTGGCGATCGAAGCCAGCGTGTCGGCATAGCTCGACCAGATGTCGGTATCGCCATCGCCATCGCCGTCGGCGGCAAGCCGGAGGTAGACGCTCGGCAGGAACTGCGGATTGCCGAAGGCGCCCGCCCAACTGCCTTTGAGCCGAGACTGCGGCACGCCGCGATCGACCATCTTGAGCAGCGCGATCAGTTCGCCTTCGAACAAATCGCGGCGGCGGCCTTCCCAGGCGAGAGTCGCCAGCGAGCGCGCAAGATCGAAATCGCCCATGTAGCTACCGTAATTGGTCTCGTGCCCCCAGATCGCGAGCATCATCTTGCCGGGCACGCCATAGCGCTGCTCGATCGGACCGAGCATTCCGCGCACTTGCGCATAGCGCTCGCGACCGCGGCTGATGCGAGCGGAATCGACGTGACGCTCGAGATAGGGTGCGAGCGGCGGCGGGGCGGAGCGACGGCTCGGTTGCCCCCCGTCCAGCTCGATCACGCGCGGATTGGGCGTCAACGGCGAAAGGACGCTGGCGATCGTGCGATCGCTCACTCCCTGAGCGCGGGCATGCGAGGCAACGGTCTGCAGATAGGAACCGAAGCTCTGGCCCGCAGGCTGCGCGCAAGCCGGGCCAGCGACCATCGCCAGGGCGGACGCGGCAAAGGCGGCGAGGATACGGGACGGGGTGGGACGTTTGAACTTGGCCATCATCAGCCCATGTCGCACAACCGCTCCGTCATGTGAATGCCCGGCGCTGGTCGGCCCCCCGCGCGCTCGTCGCACCGCACGCACAACCTGCCCCTTTGCCTCGGCGCGGACTTCGACTATGCGGCGGAAATTGCCTCGGAAGGGTGGCAGAGTGGTCGATTGCACCGGTCTTGAAAACCGGCGATGCGCGAGTATCCGTGGGTTCGAATCCCACCCCTTCCGCCACTTTCGGTCTGCGTGACGTCTCCGCGCCGTACCCGTGCGACCCTTTTGCGACGCTTTGCCCTGCATCTCCCACCGTTCGTCCCGCAAGCGACGCACCGGGGCCTTGCCCCTTCTCGTGTGACCCACCTAAGGGGCGCCCCCGCGACCCCGGCATAGTCCGGGGCGGCGAGTAAGAGAACGTTCATCCCGTCGGCCTAGATGGTCGAAGCTTCGCGAACGTGTGACTTTAAGTAGATATTCGAGGACCTTAGGAACATGGCAGCCCCGAGCGCACAAGAACAGTACATGCTTGAACTGCTCAACGAGACGCGGCTCGATCCGTTGGCCAATGCCGAGCGCTACATCACGTCCTATTCGTCGATATCGTCTCCGGACCCCGCGATCGCCAGCGCTCTGCGGTCGTTCGGCGTCGATATGTCGGCGTTGTTCACGCAATATCAGGCGCTGACGCCCACCGCTCCGCTGGCCTGGAGCGCGCAGCTCGCCGATGCCGCCGAAGACCACAACGCGGTCATGATTGCGCAGGATATCCAGACGCACCAGGCCCAGGGCGAAGCCAGCCTCGGAGACCGCCTGAGAGACGCGGGCTACCAATATCAGGCCGCGGGCGAAAACGTCTTCGCCTTCGCGCAGTCACCGCTCTACGGCCACGCGGGCTTCATGATCGACTGGGGCTATGATGACGAGGACCTGACAGACGGGACCGTCAATCCCGATTACCGGGAAACCGGCGACGGCATTCAGGATCCGGCGGGTCACCGCCGCAGCATCATGTCGGGCGGCTACACCGAAGTCGGCATCGCGATCGACCGCGAAACCGATGGCCGGACCTCGGTCGGCGAATACGTCATCACCCAGGATTTCGGCACGCGCAGCCTGACCTTCGTGACCGGCGTCGCCTATGACGATGCCAACGACGATGCGTTCTATTCGGTCGGCGAGGGCCTCGGCACGCTGAAGGTCGCGGTCGGGAACGATTCCATCACCAGCTACGAGACGGGCGGCTATTCGCTGCAGACCGGGACCGGCGCCAAGACGATCACGCTAACCGGTGCAGGCCTTTCCTCGGCGGTAACCGTCGACGCGACGCTGAGCGGCAATCTCAAGCTCGACGTCGTCGATGGCGACACGTTGCTCACGTCGGGCTCGGTGGCCGTCAGCGGTCCGGTCGACACGATCCGCGGCCTCGGCACTGTCGGACTCTCGATCTCGGGCGATGGCGGCGACCAGACGATCGTCGGCACCAAGGGCAACGATACTCTCTCCGGCAACGGCGGAGATGACACGCTCGAAGGCGGCCTCGGCAACGATAGCCTCGATGGCGGCGCGGGCAACGATGTCGCGGTCTATTCGGGCAAGCATTCCGCCTATTCGGTGTCGATGAGCGGAACGGCGCTGAGCGTGTCAGGCAACGGCGAAGGCAGCGATACTCTGACGGGCGTCGAAACGCTGATGTTCTCCGATGGGATCTACCACTGGGATGCGGCGTCCGCCGCGCTCGTGGCGGGCGCGCTCACGGATCCGGGAACCGGATCAGGCGGCCAAACGCCCGAACCGATCCCGATCATTCCCGATCTGCCGGGCTTCACTTTGCGGATGAGCGATGGTTTCTCCGGCAGCGTCGGCGGTTCGGGCAAGGTGTTCGGCACGAACGGAAAGCAGGATGTCAGCCTGTTCGACGTCACCGGCGCCTACGCGTTCGATCCGTCGTTCAACAAGGGCGGCGACGTGATCCGCCTTCCCGGCGATTCCTCCAGCTATGCCATCCGGCTCGAGGGAACATCGGCCATTCTCACCGACGCCAATGCCGAAATCACGATACCCGTCGGTCCGACCAGCAACCTGCTCGGCTTTTCCGATGGCTACCTCGAACTGAAAATCGATACCGCCGCCAGCAAGGTGAAGATCGGTTCGCAAACGGTTACCTCTGATGCGTTGCAGATCATCAGCGTTCCGGTCGCCAATCCCGATTTGGGCGATCCGGTCGATGGTTCCGCGAATGGAACGATCACTCTCCAAGGCGGCGCTGCAGTTCACACCAGCGGGGACTTCTCCGTCTTTGGAACCAGCGCGGGCAGCGAGGAAATCTTCCATTCCAGCGGCGAGATCGTCTTCGATCCTTCCTTCAACAAGGGGGGAGATACGCTTCACGTCCTCGGCGATACGGCGGACTATGTCGGCTATCTCGACGGATCGTCGTTCGTGCTGGTTTCCGACGAGGTCGAGATCCGCATCCCGGTCGGGCCCGTCGGCATGGACATCGATTTCGGCGGAACGAACCTCTCGCTGCGGATCGAGAACGGCGGCGTCTATCTCGGCGATCGCGCGATCACCGGCAGCAGCGAGGCGACTGCCACGTCCCTTGCCGGAATCGGCGATGCGATCTCGGGGGACATCGTGCTCGAAGGCATGGGCAGCGACAATCGTCTGGCCGCGATCGAGCTCGATCCGCAGGATTCGGTCGACCTGACGCTGAACGCGAAGGCCGGAGAAACGCACGTTACGATCGCGAACATGAATGCCGACGATCGCATCCACGTGACCAACGCCACACCGGGAGAGTTCTCTTATGGCGCGGTCGGCCATGACGCCGACAACGTGTATAACGACATCTACATCACGTATAACGTCAACGGCCAGAACAGCGAGATCCTGCTGCTCGATGTCTTCGACAATGATACGTTGATCTTGAACGAGCAGACAGCGGAAGCGGCGGCGGGCTGGAATTTCATCACGTTTGGATGAATGTAGAGAGCGTCGCTAACCCCATCGTAATCGTTCGCGTTCAAAAGTGGACTTTAGTCAGGGAGCAGCTTTTGAAGCACGAGCCATTCAACTTACGCCAGACCAAGGCCACCGCGCGCTCGAAGCGCGTCGGCGTCGCCCTGATCTGCGACGTGCGCCAGGGCACGCGGCCTTGGAAGAAGGCGCGGCTCGACGATCTTTCGCGCGAAGGGTTTCGCATCGCCCATCTGCCCGAGGTACGCGGGGAGCTTCCGCTGCGCGTGCGCATCCCCGGTCTGCACATGCTGAGCGCGCGGATCTGTTGGCAGCGCGGCGGTGCGGTCGGCTGCGAATTCAGCGAACCGCTCCACGTCGCCGTTTTCGAACACATCGCCCGCGCCGCACAGGAAGTCTGAGCGCGGCCACGGCATAAGCAGGGGAGCGTCATGCCCCCCTGCCCCTCACTTACATGTGAACGACGCGCCCGTAAGCGGCGAGCACGGATTCGTGCATCATCTCCGACAGCGTCGGGTGCGGGAAGATGGTGTTCATCAGCTCCGCTTCCGTAGTCTCTAGCGTCTTGCCGACCACGTAGCCCTGGATCAGCTCGGTCACTTCGGCGCCGATCATGTGCGCGCCGAGCAGCTCGCCGGTCTTGGCATCGAACACCGTCTTGATGAAGCCTTCGGGCTCGCCCAGCGCGATCGCCTTTCCGTTGCCGATGAAGGGGAAGTTGCCGACCTTCAGCTCGTAGCCCGCTTCCTTCGCCTTCGCTTCGGTCATGCCGACACTGGCGATCTGCGGGTGGCAGTAAGTGCAGCCCGGAATGTTGTTCCGGTCGAGCGGGTGCGGGTGGACATCCTTGTTGCCCAGCTCTTTCGCAATCGCCTCGGCCGCGGTCACACCCTCATGGCTCGCCTTGTGCGCCAGCCAGGGGCCTTCGACACAATCGCCGATCGCCCACATTCCCTTGACGTTCGTGCGGCCGAGCTCGTCGATCTTGATGAAATTGCGCTGGTCGGGTTCGATCTTGAGTTCTTCGAGACCGATGTTCTCGACATTGGGAACGATGCCGATGGCCACGATCACATGGCTGAACTCGGTGGTCTCTTCCTTGCCGTCCTTGTCCTTGATCGCGACCTTCACGCCCTTGCCGCTCTTCTCGATCGCGCCGACGCTGGCCTTGGTCTTGATCGTGATGCCCTGCTTGGTCAGTGCCTTCTGGAGGAAGGTCGAAACGTCCGCGTCTTCCACCGGCACGATCCGGTCCATCATCTCGACCACGGTCACGTCCGCGCCCATGTCGTTGTAGAAGCTGGCGAACTCGATCCCGATCGCGCCCGATCCGATGACCAGCAGCTTGGACGGCATTTCCTTGGGAGTCATCGCATGGCGATAGGTCCAGATGCGCTCGCCATCGGCCTTGGCGCTGGGGAACTCGCGCGCGCGGGCGCCTACTGCGATGATGATGTGCTTGGCTTGAAGCTCGCTCGTCTTGCCGTCGGCGTCGGTCACGGTCATTTTGCCGGGCGCGGTCAACTTGCCCGTGCCCATGTGCACCGCGATCTTGTTCTTCTTCATCAGGCCGGTGACGCCGCGATTGAGCTGGTCCGCGACACCCCGCGAGCGCTTCACCACCGCTTCGAGATCGGCCTCGATTTCCTTCGCCTTGAGACCGAAGTCCTTGGCATGCTGCATGTAGTGCATGATCTCGGCCGAGCGCAGCAGCGCCTTGGTCGGGATGCAGCCCCAGTTGAGACAAATGCCGCCCAGCCGCTCGCGCTCGACGATCGCGGTCTTCAGGCCAAGCTGCGCGCAGCGGATCGCCGACACATAGCCACCGGGCCCCGAACCAAGAACGATGACGTCGTAGGAATCTGCCACTTGTCTTAACTCCCCTCAGGTAACTGGCGGGGCTTGCCCGCATCGTCGATAGCGACAAACGTAAAGGTCGCTTCGGTAACTTTAACGGCTTCGTCCTCGGTGCGATGCCGGCGCCAGGCCTCCACGGCGATGGTCATCGAAGTGCGGCCGGTCTTTGCCAGATCGGCATAGACCGAGACTTCGTCCCCAACGCCCACCGGAAGATGGAACGTCATCCCGTCGAGCGCGATGGTGACCGCGCGACCGCGCGAATGGCGCGCGGCGAGCAAGCCCGCGCCCGAATCCATCAGGCTGAGCAGCCAGCCCCCGAAGATGTCGCCATAGGCGTTGGCGTCGGCCGGCATGGCTGTGACACGGATGACAGGGTCGCGAACCGGCTCGGTCACGTCACGCCACCCGAAGTTCGGTTGCGACCGGGCACGGCTTGTCATCGGTGTCGAGCACCACGAACGTGAAGCTTCCGTTCGCCACTTCGATCTGATCGTGACCCGCTCGGCTGCGACCGAGCCCTTGCGTGCGCACCGTGACCGATGTGCGTCCGGTGCGGATGACTTGAGCAAACACGTTCAATTCGTCGCCTACCTGCATGACGCCCGGAAAGGCGAAGTCGGTCGCGCCGACGACGACCGCCTTCAGTCCGGTCAGTCGCGTTACCAGCGAACTCGCGCCCAGCGCCAGCTGGCACATCAGCCAGCCACCGAACACACCGCCATACGGATTGAGGTCGGTCGGCATCGCGGTCACGCGGATGACGAGTTCGCCCTCGGGTTCGGACATGGTCAGGCAACCATCCCCAGCGGATTCTCCACGTATTCCTTGAACGCGGCCATGAGCCGGGCGCCGTCGGCGCCATCGATCGCACGGTGATCGAAGCTGCCGGTGGCGCTCATCACCGTGGCAACGCCAAGGCTGCCGTCTGGCATGACCCAGGGGCGCTTCTCCCCCGCCCCGACCGCCAGGATCGTCGATTGCGGCGGATTGATCACGGCGGTGAACTGCTTGATCCCCATCATGCCCATGTTCGAGATCGAGGCAGTGCCGCCCTGATATTCCTCGGGCTTGAGCTTGCCTTCCTTGGCGCGCGCGCCGAGGTCCTTGGTCGCCCTGGCGATCTCGGAGACCGACTTGGCGTTGGCGTTCTGGACGATGGGCGTGATGAGCCCGCCGGGGATCGAGACCGCCACCGATATGTCGGCCCGCGCGTACTTGATCATCTCGTTGCCGGCGAAGGTCACGTTGCATTCGGGAACGTCGATCAGCGCCTTGCCCAGCGCCTTGATCAGCATGTCGTTGACAGAGACCTTCACGCCCTGCTTCTCGAGCGCGGCATTGATCTCGGCGCGCATCGCCATCAGCTTGTCGAGCTGCACATCGAGCGTCAGGTAGATGTGCGGCGCCTGCTGCATCGACTGTGCGAGCCGCTTGGCGATGGTCTTGCGCATCCCCGAAAGCGCGACGACTTCGTGCGGGATCCTGTCGTCGAGCAGCGCGCGGGTATCCGCGACCATTTCGACCGTCGCGGGTTTGTCGGCGGTCTCGCTCGCGGACTGCTGCGATGATGCGGGAGCCGTCCTGGGTGCTGCCGCACCGGCCTTGGCGCTTTCGACATCGGCCTTCACGATGCGCCCGTGCGGTCCCGAACCGGGGAGACTGTCGAGATCGATGCCCTTCTCTGCGGCCAGTCGTCGGGCCAGCGGTGATGCGAAGGTACGTCCCTCTTTCGCCCCCCCGGATTTCGCAGGGGCAGGCGTTGGTGTTGGTGCAGGCGCGGGCTTTTCGGCTGATTTCGACACCGACTGCTCAGGCGCAGATTCCGCCTTCTTCGGCTCGGCAGCTTTGGCTTTGCCGGGATCGGGCGCTTCGATATCCGACGGATCCTCGCCTTCGCCCGCCAGCACGGCGATCACGGTTCCGACTTTCACGCCCTCGGTCCCTTCGGGGACGGTGATCTTGCCGATCGTGCCTTCGTCGACCGCTTCGAACTCCATCGTCGCCTTGTCGGTCTCGATCTCGGCCATGATGTCGCCCGAGGCGACCTCGTCACCTTCCTTGACCAGCCACTTGGCCAGTTTTCCTTCTTCCATGGTCGGAGAAAGTGCGGGCATCTTGATTTCAATCGGCATGGACGTTCGGGATCCCTGACTGACCAAAGGGCGACCTGCGTCGCGTTCACGCGCCCCATGTGGACAATTCATCCGCACGGGGCAAGCACCCAGCGCTCGAACGCTGCGATAGGTTGCGCATCGGTTCGATCAGGCCGATATGGTTCCCCCTGGGGGAGGATTGCAGCGATGCGCGTCTATCTGGTAATCGTCGACGAGACCGAAGAAGCGCTGGTGGCCATGCGCTTCGCGGCCCGGCGTGCCGCCAAGACCGGCGGCACCGTCCACTTGCTGGCGCTGGTACCGCCGCAGCCCTTCAACGCGTTCGGCGGCGTGCAGGCGACAATCGAGGAAGAAGCGCGGTCGCGCGCGGAAACCCTCGCGACCGCGGCAGCAGGCAACTTGCTTTCGCAAGGCGGAAAAATGCCGCTGATCTCGGTTCGCATGGGCGAAGACGTGAAAATCGTGCGCGAATATATTTCCGAGCATCCCGAAGTCTCCGCGCTCGTGCTTGGAGCGGCGACCGAGGGCGGGCCGGGCCCGCTGGTGGCGCATTTCACCGGATCTGTTTCATCCAAAATGCCCTGCCCGATCTTCGTGATTCCGGGCCATCTGAGCGCGGACGAAATCGAAAAGCTGACCTGACTTCATTCTTGCTGTTTTCGTATCGAAGAATATCCTCCGCGCACTGGCAGTCATACGGAGGGCAGCAGCATGAATATCGGTGGTAATCCTAACAAACTGATCGAAGCCATCGGCGGTTTGCGCAAGCCCGGCGGCAGTAATGTGAATGTTGCAGCCCTCAGCCCGATCATGCCCGTTATGCAGAAAGCCGCGTATATCGCGGCGCTGTCTCAGGCGATTGAAAAGGCACAAGCCAGCCCGCAGTTCAATCTTGAGACTCAGAAGAACGATTTGTGGATCAAGCTTGGCAACATCGGCGCCAACAATCTTTCTCAGACGGCGCTCGCCTCGCAAGCGATGGCTGATATGAACAAGACGCTCGGTGCGCTTAACACGATGATTTCTGCCACGTCGCGCCATACGAAGCTCGCTTCGCAAGTGATCCGCGATTTGAAAATCTAGGTTGGCTATTTGCGCTTGCGACCTTGGTGACGGATATTGCCCGGCCGCCCCCGCTTGCCGGCGAGATGCTGGCCGCGTTTCTTCAGGGGTAGCGGTTTTCCTCGCGGTTCGATCTGGGCGGACCCGCCCTCTTCAAGCTCGAACTTGAGCGCTCCGGTGAGGGGGTTCGCTTCGGCCAGGCGCAGACGCAGCCGGTTGCCCATCGCATAGGTTGTGCCGCTTTCCTCACCCGAAAGCGTCTGCGACTTCTCGTCGTAATGGAAGCGCTCGCTCCCCAGCGTCGAGACCGGGACCAGCCCGTCGCCGCCCAGGCCGATGATCGTCGCGAAGAAGCCGAACTTCTGCACGCCCGTAATCCGCGTCTCGAACACTTCGCCGACGCGCGCGGACAGCCATGCAGCGACGTAGCGATCGATCGTATCGCGCTCCGCTTCCATCGCGCGACGTTCGGCCTTGCTGATGGCGTCGGTAACGCGCGACAAGTCCTCGCGGTCGCGATCGGAAAGGCCGGAGGTTTTCGGTAGATCCGATTTGGGCGCGGGCTGCTCGAGCCCGTAGGCATCGACCAGGGCGCGGTGCACCAACAGATCGGCATAGCGCCGGATCGGCGAAGTGAAATGCGCGTAGGATGCGAGCGCGAGGCCGAAGTGGCCCGCGTTGCGCGGCCCGTAGTAGGCCTGGGTCTGACTGCGCAGCACCGCTTCCATCACCAGCGCGCGCTCGGCATCGTCGGTTACGTCCTTGAGCATGCGGTTGAACAGGCCAGGCGTGATCACTTGCCCCATCGCCAGTTTCTTGCCGAAGGTCGCCATGTAGTCCTTCAGCGCGACCAGCTTCTCGCGGCTCGGCGGCTCGTGGACGCGGTAGACGACGGGGGCCACTTTCGCTTCCAGCGCCTTGGCCGCCGCGACATTGGCGGCGATCATGAAATCCTCGACCACGCGGTGCGCATCGAGCCGTTCGCGCAGGGCGATCTCGGCAATGCGCCCCTTTTCGTCGAGCACCACGCGGCGCTCGGGCAATTCGAGTTCGAGCGGATCGCGATCCTCGCGCGCGGCGGCGAGCAGGCGCCAGCAGCTCCACAAGTTAGCCAGATGCTCCTCAGCCTCACCGGCATCGATCCGCGCTTGCGCGTCTTCATAGGCTATGTCTTCGGCGATCCGCACGATCGCGCGCGTGAAGCGCCACGCGGTAATCTTGCCCTTCGCGTCGATTTCGAGGTGGCAGGCCATCGCCGCGCGATCCTCGCCTGCCCCCAGGGAGCAGACATCGGCCGAAAGCACTTCGGGCAGCATCGGCACCACGCGATCGGGGAAATAGACCGAATTGCCGCGCTTGCGCGCTTCGCGATCGATGTCCCCGCCGGGGCGCACGTAGAACGACACATCGGCGATGGCGACCAACGCGCGAAAGCCCCCTTCCCCATCCGGTTCCGCCCAGATGGCATCGTCATGGTCGCGCGCATCCGCCGGATCGATCGCGACGATCGGCAAATGCCGCAAATCCTCGCGACGTTCGGCATCGAGCGGCAGCGCGGCGGCGCGATTCGCTTCGTCCAGCGTCTGCTGATCGAACACGTTGGGGATGCCGTGCTTGTGGATCGCGATCAGGCTGAACGCACGCGGCGCCAAGGGCTCGCCCAGCACTTGCGTGACTTTCACGCCCGAACGTTGCGAGCGACCCGCCGGCTCGGCCAATACCAGTTCGCCCTTCTCCGCGCCGCCGAGATCGGTGATCGGCGAGGAATGGCGCTGGCGCTTGTCGACCGGTGCGAGCCAGGCCTTGCCCGCAGCGTCGATCTCGACCACGCCCAGCACTTGCTCTTCGCGCAGCGCAAGCTTCTTCATCGGATAGCCGCGCCAACCAGTGTTGGACTCTTCGGTCCGCGCCAAAACCCTGTCGCCTTTTTTGAGCGCGCCAACGCCCGATCCGCCGCGACGCGGCTTGCCCTTCTGTTCGACGAGCCGAATGCGCGGCGGCGGGGTGGCATCGTCCGGCTGCCAGGTATCGGGAACGGCGATCGGCTCGCCATCATCGACATCGACGACGCGCAGCACCGTGACCTTCGGAACCCCGCCCATGCGGTGATAGGCCGTGCGCTTGCCGTCGATCAGGCCTTCTTCGGCCATGTCCTTGAGCAGGGCCTTGAGCTGGATCTTCTCCTGCCCCTTCAATCCGAAGGCGCGGGCAATCTCGCGCTTGCCGGCGGGTTCGGAACTGTCGCGGATGAAATCGAGGATCTTCTGGCGGGTCGGCAAGCCGGGGGGGTGTTGCATGGGCATGATAGCGATGGATCTAAGCGTGCCCGGGGCTGCCCGCAATGGCAGCGCACTCTGCGCATGGGCTGGATCGGGAAAGGGATACTATCTTACAACAGGCTTGCTGAAACCATTCCCGCTCTTTCCGAGACCAGTTCCCTGGCACGTGAAACTTGGTTAACAAGCTTGAGCCCTTGACGAGAGGTATGATCTTGATGTCCCTGCGCCGCCTGACCATGAGCCTGTTTGCCGCCACCGCCATGACTTCCACTCCATCTCTTGCCGCGAGCGACCAGCCGAGCGTGCGCGCGGCCATGGGCCCGATCCTCGCGACGGCGCCGGATGCCGCCGCGATCCAGGCCAAGTGCAAAACGATCACCGACGAGATCGCACGGCGGCAGGCCGCTCTGGAAGCCGAGACAGGGACTGCGACGATCGAGCGCACGCTTGCCGAGTTCGACGCCATCGGCGCCTTGCTGAATGCCGGTTCGGGCGAATTCGAACTCTACAAGCAAGTGATGGCGGACGAAGAGCGGCGCGAAGCCGGGTCCGACTGCACGGTCGAGCTCAGCAAGCTTTCGAGCAAGCTGAGCTTGTCGCGCCCGATCTACGATCGTCTCAAGGCGATCGATGCCAGCAAGGCCGATCCCGCGACGGCCTATTACCTCGAACGATCGATCGGCGGCTTCGAACGCTCGGGCGTGGCGCTCGACGAGGCAGGGCGGGCCAGAGTGCAAGCGCTCAACGAGAAGATCTCCGAGGTCGGCACGCAGTTCGATACGAACATCGCCGAGGGGCGCAAAGTCATCAAGGTGAAGCCGGAAGAGCTCGCCGGGCTCCCCCAGGACTTCATCGATTCGCACAAGCCGGGCGAAGACGGTCTGGTTGAGATTTCCACCGACTACCCCGACTATGTTCCGGTCATGTCCTATGCCGAAAGCGACGCGCTTCGGCGGCGTCTCAGCGAAGTCTACAACCAGCGCGCCTATCCCGAAAACGACCCGCTGCTGAAGCAGCTCTTCGCGCTGCGGCAGGAGCTCGCCGAAGTGCTGGGTCGGCCGAATTACGCGGCGCTGGTGCTCGAAGACAAGATGCTCGACAGCCCTGACAAGGTCGACGCGTTGCTGGCCGATATGGCGCAGGCCGCTCGACCCGCCGCCCGCCGCGACTATGCCAAGAGCCTCGCCGTGCTGCAGGAGCTGCAGCCGGGCGCGACCGAGGTGAAATATTGGCAGACCGGCTGGCTGAGCCCCAAGGTCAAGCAGAAGTACTACGACTACGATCCGCAGGAAGCCCGGCAATATTTCGCGTACGACAACGTGCGCGACGGCATCCTGCGGCTCACTGCGGACTTGTTCGGCATCGAGATCCGCCCCTGGCAGACGCCGGTGTGGAACGAGGATGTCGAGACTTACGAGATGGTCGACGACGGCAAGGTGATCGGCCGCTTCTATTTCGATTCGCACCCGCGACCGGGCAAGTACAGCCATGCCAACATGATCCCGCTGCGGCCCGGCGTGGTCGATGGCGAGCCGCCGGTCGGTGCGCTGGTGATGAACCTTCCCAAGGGCGATCACGCAACGGGCCTGATGGAACACTCGGACGTCGAGACGTTCCTTCACGAATTCGGCCATATGATTCACGGCATGTTCGGCGGGACGCAGCACTGGTTCGGCCAGTCCGGCGTCGCGACCGAATGGGACTTTGTCGAAGCGCCGTCGCAGATGCTCGAGAACTGGGTCTACGATTACGATACGCTGGCGAAGTTCGCGGTCGACAAGGACGGCAACACGATCCCGCGCGAACTGGTCGAGAAGATGAACCGGGCGCGCTACTTCAACCTCGGCTACGGCGACATGGTGCAGCTCGGCTATACGAATGTCTCGCTGCAGTTCCACAAGCAGCCGGTGCCCGACAATCTCGGCGCGGCGACCCGGGGCTGGTTCGGCGCATACGCGGTGATCCCGATGCCCGATTACGTCCAGATGCAGGACGCGTTCGGGCACCTCAACGGCTATTCGGCGATCTACTACACCTATCGCTGGTCCAAAGTGATCGCCGACGATCTGTTCACGCGCTTCGCCGGCGCGGGCCTCAGCGATGCCGAGACCGCCAAAGCCTATCGCACCATGGTGCTCGGACGCGGCGGCACCCGGCCCGCAGCGGACCTGGTTCGCGAATTCCTCGGCCGCGACATCAGCCTCGATGCCTACAAGGCCGAACTGGAAAAGGACCAGTGAGAGATTAGTCGGCGTTTGCCTCGAGCGGGGCGAAAGCGCCGCCGGGGACGGCGCTGGCGATGGGGCTACGCGCGCCCCCGAGGCCCGTGCTGCTGACCCCGAACAGCCAATCGTCGCCGCGAACGCCATCGAGGCGCGCGCTGGTCGCGGCGACGTTGGCGATCACGGGTTCGGCCTCCCAAGAGGGCGCATCGGTGCGCCGCTTCCAGATCGTGTAGCCGGTGGCGCCAGGTACCGCGTCCCAGGTAAGATCGGTCCAGGTCTTGACCGCTGCATCCACCTTCGGCGCAGGCGGCATCGGCGCACTTGCAAGCGCGGCGAGCGAGGCGACGTTGAGGCGCGTCACTTTGGCGAGATAGGGGAAATCCATCTCGTCGATCGTGTCGCCATATTTCGTGCCGTCTTCGGTGCGCAGATCCTGATGCTGGTGCTCGTAATCCTCCACCGCGACCGAGAAGCGGACGGCGGGATAGCCCAGCGCATTGAACGGCAAGTGATCGCCACCCCGGCCCATCCGGTCGGCGCGCCAGACCTGGCGGACTTCCAGGGCCGGATCGTCGAGCCCGGCGATGTAGCGCGAAAGATTGCGTGAGGGGCTGTCGTTCTCGCCGCCGTAACGCCGCGCTTCGGCGCGCAAGCCATCGCCCGCATCGGCGCGGGTCCCTTCGGAGAAGACCCGCACGTGGGTATCGTCGCAGTAGCCGTCCGATCCGCACGAGCCGCCGACGATGTCGTTGTTGAGCACGGCCTTCACTGTCCAGCCCTGCTTCGTGGCGTAGTCCGCGAGCAGCTTGCCACCGAGGAGCCCCTGCTCCTCGCCTGACAGTACGGCATAGACGATCGTGGCCGGATACTTATGCTGGCTGAGAACGCGCGCAGCTTCGAGCACCAGGGCGGTTCCCGAGCCATCGTCGTTGGCGCCCGGCGCGTCGCTCTTCGCGTCCATCACATCGGAGACGCGGCTATCGATATGCCCTTGCACGATCACGACTTCGTTCGGCCGTTCGGTGCCGCGCTGGATTGCGACGACATCGACGAGGCGAACCGGTTCCGGGATCCGTTCGCTGGTCGCCATCGTTTCCGGCAGCACGATCTCGAGGCAGTCGCCGCAGGCCTTGGCGGACTGGCGAAACTGCGCTTCAGCCCAGCGCCGCGCGGCGCCGATCCCGCGCTGCGGATCGTCCTGCGACGACAGCGTGTGCCGCGTTCCGAAGCCGACCAACGATTCGACATTCGCGCGCAGACGCGCCTCGGAAACGGCGGCCTCAGGCTCACCGGTTTCGGACCCGGCAGCGTGGAGCGCGCCGCCCGCGCTAAGCGTGGCGATGAAAGCGAGCGATGTTAAGGTCTTGCGCATGCCCCCTTGTCGCCGCGCACGGGCGCCATGGCAAGAAGCACGTTCGGGATCAGTAGGCGCGCGCGACGTAGATCCGCTCGACGGCGGGGCGACCGGTGAAAATGCAGTCGCCCGTCGGCGGCGCGGCATCGAGCGGCACGTTGCGCACGGTGAGCTTCAGTTCCTTGAGCTGCTTTACCACCGCATCGAGGTCTTCCCCGGTCGGCTTCGACCAGTTCACTTCGACCCAGCCCGGATAGCGCTTATCCTCGCTGTAGAACGCCTTCAGCGCATCCATCGTGTCGATGTCGCGCACGATCTGCGCATCGCGCCGCTCACGCGCCTGCGTGTAAAGCACGTCCTGATACGCCTCGACCTCGCCGGCGACACGCGCGACGAAATCGTCCTTGGCCAGCGCGGCGAAATCCGGCTTGCCCGCCGCATTCCACAGCCGGTCGCGGCGCAGCATCGAGACCTGTCCCGCCGCCGCATCGCGCCCGCCGATCTCCAGCACGATCGGCGCGCCCTTCTTGACCCAGGCCCAGCGCTTCTGCGTCGCCTTGCCGGGCCGCTTGTCGAGCAGCACGCGCAGCGGCTCGCCCAGCGCGGACTGTGCCGCGACGGCGCTGCGCAAGTCCTCGCAATAGGCAAGTAGCGCTTCGTCCTCGTCATTGTCGCGCAGCATCGGCAGGATCACGACTTGCTGCGGTGCGATCATTGGCGGGACACGCAGACCGTCATCGTCGCCGTGCGTCATGATGACGCCGCCGACCATACGCGTCGAAGTGCCCCAGCTGGTGGTGTGGCAATACTGCTGCGTGCCTTCGCGGTCCTGATACTGAATGCCCGCGGCATGGGCGAAAGCCGTGCCCAGATAATGCGAGGTGCCCGCCTGCAGGGCCTTGCCGTCCTGCATCATCGCCTCGATCGAATAAGTCGCGACCGCGCCGGGGAAGCGCTCGTTCTCGGGCTTCTCGCCTGCGATTACCGGCATGGCCAGCTCGGTCTCGGCGAAGTCGCGATACATTTCGAGCGCGCGCAGGGTCTCGCCCATCGCGTCATCACGATTGGCATGCGCGGTGTGGCCTTCCTGCCAGAGGAATTCGCTGGTGCGCAGGAACATCCGGGTGCGCATTTCCCAGCGCACGACATTGGCCCACTGGTTGGTGAGCAATGGCAGGTCGCGCCAGGACTGGATCCAGCGCGACATGGCGGCGCCGATCACGGTTTCCGAAGTCGGCCGCACGATCAGCGGTTCTTCCAGCTTCGCCTCGGGATCGGGGACCAGCCCCCCTTCCCCGTCACCGATCAGGCGGTGATGCGTGACGACCGCCATTTCCTTGGCGAACCCCTCGACATGCTCAGCTTCCTTGGCGAAGTACGACAGCGGAATGAACAGCGGAAAATAGCAGTTCTGCACGCCTGCGGCCTTGATCCGGTCGTCCATCAGGCGCTGGATGCGCTCCCAGATGCCATAACCCCACGGCTTGATGACCATGCAGCCGCGCACGCCCGATTCCTCGGCCATCTCGGCTTCGGAAATGACTTCCTGATACCACTGCGCGAAGTCGTCCTCGCGCTTGACGGACAGGGCATGGCGGATTGCGGCAGGCTTGTTCATGGCGGGGCTGTTAGCCGCAGATCGCGGAGCGGTGAAGAGGCGATCTACCAACCGAGCATTTCGGCGAGGTCTTCAGGAAAATACGCTTCGTCGAGTTCCGCCAGCGCGGTGTGGTCGAACCAGCGCCAGGAGCGCATGACTTGCCGCTCGAGTGCGGTGTGCCCGGCGACGTCGATCAGGTGATCGCCATGATCGTCGATCGCGACGCGAAAGAAGCGCTCGTCGGCCACCACCGGGATGCCTTCGATCGTGATGAATTCGGCGATTTTGCGATGCACTTGCGCGCCGGGATCGGCGACAATGCCCGTCTCCTCCTGCAGTTCGCGGCGAGCAGCCGCTTCGTAAGTTTCGCCGGGGTCGAGCGCCCCGCCAGGTGTGACCCAGAACGGCGGACGATCGTCAGGATCGAAGCGAAACAGCAGAACACGCCCGAGAGCGTCGGTGAGCAGAATGCGCGCTGCGGGCCGCTGCGCCCGCGGCGGCGTCACTTGCCCAGTTCGTCGAGCTTCTTCTGCATCGCGGCCATCTGTTCCTTCAGCGCAGAGAGATCGCCGGCGGTATCGTCGGTGGCAGGAGGCGTCGTCGCCGCCTCACCCTTCTCCCCGCCCGGCATGAACGCCGACGCGGCCGCCTTGAACATCGCCATGTTCTGCTCTGCCAGCTTGGCGAGCGGGTTGTTGCCGAGGCTGTCTTCGAAGGCCTTGTGCAGCTTCACTTGATTGGCGCGGAAGTTCTCCATCGACGCCTCGAGGTAGTGCGGAATGAGTGATTGCATCGAATTGCCGTACATGCCGATCAATTCGCGCAGAAAGCTCACGGGCAGCATCTGCTCGCCGTTGGACTCTTCCTCCATGATGATCTGGGTCAGGATCGTATGCGTGATGTCGGTGCCGCTCTTCGCATCGAGCACTTTGTATTCAACGCCTTCGCGGGTCATCTTGGCGAGATGGTCCAGCGTGATGTAGCTCGAGGATCGGGTGTTGTAGAGCCTGCGATTGGCGTACTTCTTAATGATGACGATGTCGTCTTCCGACCCTTTGGCTTCTGGCATCTCACGTCCCCGGTATCTTTAAACACCGAGCATATCATCGGGGCATACTGCAACGCAACAAAATGCCGCATGGCAAAACCCTGGCCGCAAGGGCATTCAGCGGGCGAAACGGCGGCCGAGCAACGTCAGCAATTCGTATTGCGACAGTCCGGTCAGGCTGGCGGCGCGAGGCAGATCGTAGTCGATCGTGACCCAATCACCTTCGCAAGTCTCGGGCGCAGCAGACAAATCGAGGATGGTCAGATCCATGCTCACTCGCCCGAGCACCGGCAGGGGGCTCGCCTTGTTGGCGGCGGAACCGATACCTGACCAGCAGCGCAAATAGCCATCGGCATAGCCGACTGCGATCGTGCCGATCCGCATCGCGCGGGGCGCGACGAATTGGCTGTTGTAGCCCACGCCCTCGCCCGCCGCGATGTCCCGCACTTGCAGCACGGCGGCGGCAGGCTGCGCGACTTGGCGGATCACGCCTTCGAGTTCGGGCCGGGGAATGCCGCCATAAAGCGACAGGCCAGGTCTGGTGAGATCGCCGTGAAACTGCGCGCCGAGAGCGATCCCGGCACTGTTCGCCAGTGCAGCGCGGCGATGCGGAATCCTCGTTCGGACTTCGCTCCAGCGTTGCTGCTGCAAATCGTTCAGCGGCGACTCTTCGTCGGCGCAGGCGAGATGCGAGTGCAGCACCTCGATCTCGAGCTGCGCGATGCTCTCGTCCGCAAGGTCACCCAGCGGCAGGCCGAGACGGTTCATTCCGGTATCGACCATCAGATCGCATCGCCCGCCGCCGGCCGCGTTCCAGCGCCGCGCCTGCGGTATCGAATTGATGACCGGGCGCACGCCCGTTGCCAGCGCAAAAGCGCAGTCGGCCTCCGTCAAAGGTCCGTGAAAGACGGCAAGCGCTGCCGGGGCAATCGCATCGCCCAGATCCGCCGCTTCGCACCAATGCGCGACGAAGAAGTCGCGGCATCCTGCGGCATGCAGCGCTTGCGCCACGCGCTGCGAACCGAGCCCATAGCCGTTGGCCTTGATCGCGGCCCCTGCCCTTGCCGAGCCGGACATGCGGTCGAGCGATCGCCAATTATGCTGCAGAGCATCGAGATCGAGATCGAGCCGCAGAGCGGCGGCCGGCTGTTCAGGTGGCATCGGCTTCGAAATCGCGCGGCGGTCCGCCCTTCAATCCCCAGATGGCAACGACGAGCCCGAGTGCGACGACCACCCAGGTATACCAGAGCCCGGCATAGGCATCGCCCGTGCGCGCGTTGATGTAGCTGGCGATCAACGGCAGGAAGCCGCCGAGATAGCCCGCGCCGATGTGGTACGGGATCGACATCGAGCTATAGCGGATCGGGGCTGGAAACATCTCGCACAGCAATGCCGCGACAGCTCCGTACGTCAGCGCCGAGAGGCCCCCAAGAGTCACGAGCAGCACGCCAATGCCAACCAAGGCGCCGAGCCCCGGATGCTGGACGTCGAAATTGAACCCTTTCGCGGCTAGAGCGGCTTCGAGCCCCGCCTTGCGCGCGGTTCCGGCGACTTTCTTCTCGGCCTCATCGCGGGGGAACCAGGCTTTGCCAAGGTTTACGGGATCGCCGCCGACCGTGAGCGAAAGGGCTTCGGACGGTACGACCGAGTAAGGCACGCCGCTCGCCGTAAGCGTTTCGAGCAGGAGCCCGCATTGGCTCAGGCTGCCGCCAGACAGATCGGCGAAGGGATCGGTCACGCATTGCGGCCCCGAAACGATCACCGGCGCCTGCCGCGCGCTTGCCTGAAGGCCGGGATTGGCCAGCGCGCCGAGGCCCCAGAAGATCGGGAACAGCAACGCCAGCGTCAGTCCCGCGCCCAGCACCAGCGGCAGCTTGCGACCGACCTGGTCTGACCAGTGCCCGACGAGCACATAGAAGCTCATCGAGATCAGCGCGGAAATGCCGATCACGACTTCCACCGTCGTCGCGTCGACCCGCATCGGCCCCTTGAGGAACGAGAGCGCCGAAAAGAATGCGGTGTACCAGATCGTGGTCAGAACCCCCGTCACGCCGAACAGCGCGATGAAGATACGGCGCTTGTTGCCCGGATAGGTGAAGCTTTCCTTGAAGGGATTGCCGGAAATCTCGCCTTCCTGCTGCATGGCCACGAACACCGGACTTTCCGACAACTTGAGACGCATCCACAAGGAAATCGCGAGCAGCGCGAGACTCAGCAGGAACGGCACCCGCCAGCCCCACGCGGCCAGGGTCTCGACCGGGAACACGGCCTGATTGGCCAACACGACGATGATCGACAGGACGAAGCCGCCGACCACGCTGGCCTGGATATAGCCGGTGTAATAGCCGCGCCGTTCGGGGGGCGAATGCTCCGACACATAGATCGCTGCGCCGCCATATTCGCCGCCCAACGCCAGGCCCTGGAGAATGCGCAGCAACAGCACGATGAACGGTGCCCACAACCCGATCGTGTCCGCCGTCGGCACGAGGCCGACACCTGCGGTCGAAATGCCCATCAAGGTGACGGTGACGAGAAACGTGTATTTGCGCCCGAACTTGTCGCCCCAATAGCCGAACAGGATCGCGCCGAGCGGACGAAAGCCGAAGCCGACGGCAAAACCGGCCCAGACCAGCAGCAGCTGCAAGGTGGGGCCGACCTGGGGAAAGAACGCCTTGCCGACGAAAACCGCGAGCGTTCCATAGATGAAGAAATCGTACCACTCGAAGATCGTGCCCGCCGAACTCGCTCCGATAACCAGGCGGATGTCGGACGAGCTGAGCTCCTGCTTGGTCGTATCGTGCGTGCCGCTTTGCGCCATGGCGCCGTCCCTTCCCCCGTTGCTATCGAAGCCTTAGCGTTATGCTCAGGCGGTGGGAAGCAAGGCCGCTGCGGCATTCCACGGCAGCATGATCGCCCCATGCCGACCGGGATAGGCAGCAGCAGGTGCGATCACTTCGAGCCCGGGCCAGTCGGGCATCTCGTCAGATCCTGCAAGCCACCGGGCGATCGCTTCGCCGTCGCGCACGATCGCATCGAGCGTGCGACCTTCGGCGGCTCCGGCGAAGATCGCCGCGGCTGCTTGGCCGATAGCGCAGGCCTGACAGCGCAGGCCCAGCCTGGCGACGCGGCCTTCGCTATCGAGATCGATCCCGAGCTTGAGCGTGCTCCCGCAGGCGCGCGACCGCGTTTCTGCCGCGATCGTCAGCTCGTCATCCCAGGGCCATGCCGAAAGACCAGTGGCGAGGGCAAGGACCGGAGGCGTGTAGAGGACAGTCGCGTTCATGAGGTCGGCGGCGCTTGTTCGGCGGCGCGCATTTCCTCGCGCCGCTCGGAAATCATCGTCACCATCGCCTCGCTCGCGGCATTGACGAAAGGATAGGTGCGGGCCTGCCGGATCCAATCCGGCCGACCACCCACGCCCCAGATCGTATCGTAGGCCAGTACCAGGACCGAGAAGGCCAGCACGATGATGATCACCCCCTTGATCCCGCCAAACCCGAGGCCGAGAACCCGATCGATCGGACCCAGAACGGATTTTCGGCTGCGCTGCCCGGCCCAGCGCGAAAGGAACTTCACCAGTAGATAGGGCACGAGGAGCAGGATCGCGAAAGCCAGCACGGCTGCACCCGACGCCGTGCCGGTGGTCGATTCGAGCGCTTCGGTCAGCGGCGTATGCCCATACCGGATCGCGACGATCGCGAGAAACCAGGCGGCGAGGCCGAGAACCTCCTGAACGAAGCCACGGAAGAAGCCGGAGACGGCGCCAACCCCGACGAACAGGAAAACGGCAATATCAAGACCAGTCATTTCCGGCTGAATTATGCGTTTGCCAAAATGCGGTCAACGAGCTTCGGCAGAAGATCGATGCCGACATAGTTCGCGCTGCGCTCCGGCGCGTTCGGACCGGCGGGCCCACAAGCCCGCGAAAAGCCAAGCTTGGCCGCTTCGCGCTGTCGGATCGAGGCATGCGCGACCGGCCGGATCTCGCCCGCGAGCGATACTTCGCCGAACCACACCGTGTTCGCCGGCAGCGGTTTGTCGCCCATGGCCGACACCAGCGCCGCCGCCACCGCGAGATCGGCAGCCGGATCGGCGAGGCGATAGCCCCCCGCCACGTTGAGGTAGACTTCCGCGCTGGAAAAGCTGAGGCCGCAGCGCGATTCCAGCACCGCGAGCAGCATTGCGAGGCGCCCGCTGTCCCAGCCCACGACGGCACGGCGCGGCGTCGCGCCGCTCTGCAACCGAACGATCAGCGCTTGCACTTCGACCAGCACAGGCCGCGTGCCTTCCATCGCCGGGAAGACTGCGCTGCCTGCGACCGAATCCTCGCGGCCGGAGAGGAACAGCATCGAGGGATTGCCGACTTCCGCAAGGCCGCTGCCTTCCATCGCGAACACGCCGATCTCGTCGACCGGGCCGAAGCGGTTCTTGATGCTGCGCAGGATCCGATACTGATGGCTGCGCTCGCCTTCGAAGCTCATCACTACGTCGACCATGTGTTCGAGCACCCGCGGCCCGGCGATCGAGCCATCCTTGGTGACGTGCCCGACCAGCACCAGCGCGACGCCGTTCTCCTTGGCGTACCGAATCAGCTCGAACGCACAGCCGCGCACCTGGCTGACGGTTCCGGGCGCACCTTCGATCTGGTCCGAATGCATGGTCTGGATCGAATCGATCACCAGCAGCGCGGGCGGCGCCATTTCGCCGAGCGTCGTCAGGATATCGCGCACCGAAGTCGCGGCGGCGAGCCGAAGCGGCGCATCGGAAACCTCGAGCCGATCGGCGCGCATGCGCACTTGCGCGGCGGCTTCTTCCCCGCTGACGTAGACCGCGACCCCCCCCGCCCGCACGACATGCGCCGCCGCCTGGAGCAGCAGCGTCGATTTGCCGATGCCGGGGTCTCCGCCCATCAGGATCGCCGAGCCCGGCACGAGCCCGCCACCCAGGGCGCGGTCGAATTCCGCGAGCCCGCTGCCCCGCCGCCGCAAGGGTTCCGAAGGCGCATCGAGCGCCTCGAACTGAATCGCGCGCCCTCCGCTCGAAAGGTGGTGCTTGGCCGAAAAAACGGTCTGCGGCACGTCTTCGACGAGCGTGTTCCATTCGGCGCAATCGGCGCATTGGCCCTGCCAGCGCGTGCTCACGCTGCCGCAGGCCTGACAGGAAAATCGACGCTTGGGCTTGGCCATGCGCCTCGATAGCCAGAACATATACGGAACGCAAGGCCAGCGCGCCGCCGCCTTCGAGACGACATGTCGTTGAAGGCGTTTCGCGGGGTGGCCAGACGCGCGTGTCTCTGCCAATCCGCAGGTATGCGGCAGAAGGAACTGCGGATCGCGCTCGTGTGCTACGGGGGAATCAGCCTCGCGGTCTACATGCACGGCGTCACCAAGGAGCTGTGGAAAGTGCTCCGCGCAAGCCAGACCGCATGGTCGGGCGAGTCTGCGCCGTCCGGGGTTCAGGGCGTCTATGCCCGCCTGCTCGAGACCCTGCGTGACGATTACGGCCTGCGGTTGCGCGTCCTGACGGATATCGTCGCCGGCGCGAGTGCGGGCGGAATTAACTCCGTGTTCCTGGCCCAGGCAATCCACTCGGGGCAATCGCTCGAGCCTCTGACCGATCTTTGGCTGGAGCAGGCCGATGTCGATGTTCTGCTCGATCCCGAGGCGAAGCCGGGCTCGCGCGGTGCGAAGTTCTGGGCTGCGCCGCTGGTGAACTACCTGCTCAATCGACCGGGGGGCGACGTCAGCCAATCGGTGGCGCCGGAGACCGAAGCGGAAGTGCGGGAAAAGCTGTCGCGGCTGATCCGCTCGCGCTGGTTCGAGCCGCCCTTCAGCGGCCTCGGCTTTTCGCACCTCATTCGTTCCGCTCTCGATGCGATGGCCGACACTCCCGCAACTGTTCCCCTGCTCCCGCCCGGCCACCCGATCGACCTCTTCGTGACGACCACCGACTTTACCGGTCGTCTGCAGCCGCTGCGGCTCAACAGCCCGCCACTGGTCCTCGAAAGCGAACACCGGCTGACGATCGGCTTCCGCGCGGCAACGCCCGAGGGAGGCGGAGCGCCCTTGGCGCCTCGCCCAGAACTGGTGTTCGCCGCTCGCGCGACGGCGAGCTTTCCCGGCGCTTTTCCTCCGCTGATGGTCAATGAGATCGATCGGATGGTGCGCGATGTCGAGGCGGAATGGCCATCTCGCGGGGCGTTTCTCGAACGGATCATGCCCGAGCACGTGCGCAGCAACGACGTCGAACACGTCGCGCTGATCGATGGGTCCGTGCTGGTGAATGCCCCGTTTGCCGATGCGATCGCCGTGCTGCGCGATCGTCCCGCGCATCGCGAGGTGGATCGGCGCTTTGTCTATATCGACCCCGTGCCGAAAAGCCCTGCGGAGACCGACGCTGCGCCGGCGGCGGCGCGCGTACCCGGGTTCTTTTCGACGATCTTCGGTTCGCTGTCTTCGATCCCGCGCACGCAGCCGATCCACGACAATCTGGAGGCGCTCGAACGCAAGTCCGAGGAAGTGGCGATGTTGCGCTCCGTCATCGATGCGGTGCGGCCCGAAGTGGAGGAGACCGTCGGCCGGCTCTTCGGCCGAACGCTGTTCCTCGATCGCCCCACGCCGCGGCGGCTCGCGGCATGGCGGTCCAAAGCCCAGGTCGCGGCATGGGAGAAGGCAGGATACGCCTTCCATGGCTATGCGCAGCTCAAGTATGCGATGATCGTCGAGGATCTCGCGAGCACGATTGCCGATGCCATGCCGGCACGGTCGAAGGCGTCGTCCGCCATGGTGGCCAAGCGGCTCCATCGCCATCTCGCCACGACGGGGCTGGACCGGATGTCGTCGTTGCGCGGCGGGGCCCCCGGAAATGCGATCGCGTTCTTTCGCGAGTTCGATCTTGAATACCGCGTGCGACGCCTGCGCGTTCTTGCTCGGCTGATAACGACCGAACGCGAAGAGGACGACGAGGCGACCGAGGCGATGCGCGATCACGCGCGCGATGTCGTGTACCGAGCGCTTGCGATGTACCTCGACCGGCAGCTCTCGTCCCGCCTCGGGAAGGACTTCGGCGAGCTTGCCTCGGGTGTGTTTACCTATCCCGAAGTGATCCTGGGCCGCATCGCCCACACACGCGCGCTCGCCGAGGCCGATGCGCAAGTCGATAGCCTGCTGGCGGACCTGTTCGCCGAGCTTCCGGTTCCGTTCCGGCGGCGGCTACTGCTGGGCTATCTCGGGTTTCCGTTCTACGACACCGTCACGCTGCCGCTGCTGCGCGGCGAGGCCTTCAACGAGTTCAACCGCATCAAGGTCGACCGCATTTCGCCCGAGGATTGCAATGCGATCCGCGGCGGCGGCGCGAATGCGACGTTGCGCGGAGTCGAGTTCCACAATTTCGGCGCCTTCTTCTCGCGCGCCTATCGCGAGAACGATTACTTGTGGGGGCGATTGCACGGAGCCGAACGGATGATCGATCTGATCTGCTCGATGATCGAGCCGGAACCCATGCCCGAGACTGCCAAAGCGGCGTTCCGCGATGAGGCCTTCGTGGCGATCCTCGATGAAGAGCAGGACCGGTTGCAAGCCGATCCGCAACTCATCTCCAGACTCCGTCGGGAGATCGCCGCGCGGCGCGAAGCGGACACTCGATCGGAAGACCATAACCCGGGGCGATAACGCCGGTTAGGCCTAGCTTCCGAAAACGCCTTTCAGACGCTCGAAGAAGCCCAGGCTCTCCGGACACTCTTCACCGGTCTCGGTTTCCTGGAATTCGCGCAGGATTTCCTTCTGCCGCGCGGAAAGGCGAGTGGGGGTTTCCACGGTGATCTCGATCACGAGATCGCCACGCCCTCGGCCCTGCAGCACTGGCATGCCCTGCCCGCGCCGGCGCAATTGCTTGCCCGACTGGATGCCGGAGGGAATGTCCAGCTCGATCCGTTCGCCGTCGATCCCGGGAATCTCGATCGATCCGCCAAGCGCTGCGGTGGTGAATGTCACCGGGACGCGCGTGACGAGTGTCGTTCCCTCGCGCTCGAACATCGCGTGGCGCGCAACATGCAGGAAAATATAGAGGTCGCCCGGCGGAGCGCCGTACGGCCCTGCCTCGCCCTTGCCCGAGACGCGAATGCGCGTGCCCGAATCGACGCCCGGCGGCACATTGACTTCGATCTGCTGAGGCTCATCGACCCGGCCCTCGCCGCGACAAACCCTGCAGGGTGTCTCGATGATCTCGCCTCGGCCGTGGCAAGTCGGACACGTGCGCTCGACCACGAAAAAGCCCTGCTGCGCGCGGACTTTGCCGTGGCCGGCGCACATGTTGCAGCGGCGCTTCCCAGTGCCGGGCTCGGCGCCCGATCCGCTGCACGGCTCACAGGTCTGAGAGACTTCGATGGTCAGTTCGGCGCGCTTGCCATGGAACGCCTCGTCGAGCGAGATTTCCATGTCGTAGCGCAGATCGGCGCCGCGACGGGCCTGCTGGCGCCCGCCACCGCCGAACGCGCTGCCGAAAATGGATTCGAAGATGTCGCCGATGTCGCTGAATTCCGCGCCACCGCCACCACCGCCGCCTTGCGAGAACGCGGCGTGGCCATAACGGTCGTACGCCGCGCGCTTCTGCGGATCCTTCAGGCAGTCGTAAGCGACACTGATCGCTTTGAAACGCGCTTCGGATTCGGCACAGCCCGGATTCTTGTCCGGATGATAGCGCATCGCCAGCCTGCGGTAGGCGGACTTGATCGTCTTGTCGTCCGCCGTCCGCTCGACTTCGAGCAGCTCGTAAAAATCGATTTCAGTAGCAGCCACGTTATCCACCCCTCATGAGAACCTGGCCGCCACCGGTGAGGTGTTCACCGGTGGCGGCTTCGGTTTTCATCAGGTCCGTCAGCCCTTGTTCTCGTCGACTTCGGAGAACTCGGCATCGACGACGTCCTCGTCGGCGCCGGCCGAGGCATTCGCCGCGCCTGCATCACCTTCGGGCGACGCGCCGGCGGCCTGCTCCTTCTCGTAGATAGCCTGGCCCATCTTCATCGCGACTTCGGTCAGCGCCTGCGACTTGGCCGTGATCTCGGCGGTGTCGTTGCTTTCGATCGCCGTCTTGGTCGCGGCGATCGCGGCCTCGACGTCCGACTTAAGGCCAGCGTCGATCTTGTCGCCGTGTTCGGCAATCTGCTGCTCGGTCGCATGGACGAGGCTGTCAGCGTTGTTACGCGCTTCGGCCGATTCGCGCCGCTTCTTGTCTTCCTCGGCGAACTTTTCGGCATCCTGGACCATCTGTTCGATGTCGTTGTCCGAAAGACCGCCCGAAGCCTGGATGCGGATCTGCTGTTCCTTGCCAGTGCCCTTGTCCTTGGCCGAAACGTTGACGATGCCGTTGGCGTCGATGTCGAACGTGACTTCGATCTGCGGCACGCCGCGACGTGCCGGCGGAATGCCGACGAGATCGAACTGGCCAAGCAGCTTGTTGTCCGAAGCCATCTCACGCTCGCCTTGGAACACGCGGATCGTCACCGCCTGCTGGTTGTCCTCGGCGGTCGAGTAGACCTGGCTCTTCTTGGTCGGGATCGTCGTGTTGCGATCGATCATCTTGGTCATGATGCCGCCCAGCGTTTCGATACCCAGCGAAAGCGGGGTCACGTCGAGCAGCAGCACGTCCTTGACGTCGCCCTGCAGCACGCCGGCCTGGATCGCGGCGCCCATGGCAACCACCTCATCCGGATTCACGCCGGTGTGCGGTTCCTTGCCGAAGAAGTCCTTCACCGTCTCGCGGACCTTGGGCATGCGGGTCATGCCGCCCACGAGCACGACTTCGTCGATCTCGGAAGCCGAGACGCCGGCATCGGCAAGCGCCTTCTTACAGGGCTCGATCGTGCGCTTGATCAGGTCGGCGACCATCTTTTCGAGGTCGGCGCGAGTCACGGTCTCGACGAGGTGCAGCGGCGTGGTGCTGCCGCCTTCCATGCGCGCGGTGATGAAGGGCAGGTTGATCTCGGTCGAAGCCGTGCTCGACAGTTCGATCTTGGCCTTCTCGGCCGCCTCCTTCAGGCGCTGCAGAGCAAGCTTGTCGGTGCGGAGATCCATGTTCTCCTTGGCCTTGAACTTGTCCGCGAGCCATTCCACCAGCTTGGTGTCGAAGTCCTCACCGCCCAGGAACGTGTCGCCGTTGGTCGACTTCACTTCAAAAACGCCGTCGCCGATCTCGAGGATAGAGATGTCGAAGGTGCCACCGCCAAGGTCATAGACCGCGATGGTCTTGCCGTCGTTCTTCTCGAGGCCATAGGCCAGCGCGGCCGCGGTCGGCTCGTTGATGATGCGCAGCACTTCGAGGCCCGCGATCTGGCCGGCGTCCTTGGTCGCCTGGCGCTGCGCGTCGTTGAAGTAGGCGGGAACCGTGATAACGGCCTGCGTGACGGTCTCGCCAAGATAGCTCTCGGCGGTTTCCTTCATCTTCTGCAGGATGAACGCGCTGATCTGGCTGGGCGAATAGTCTTCGCCGCCGGCATTGACCCACGCGTCGCCGTTCTTGCCCTTGGTAATGTTGTACGGGACGAGCTCCATGTCCTTCTTGGTCATGGGGTCGTCGAAGCGGCGGCCGATGAGGCGCTTCACCGCGAAAACCGTATTATCCGGATTGGTCACCGCCTGGCGCTTGGCCGGCTGCCCGATCAGGCGCTCACCATCCTTGGTGAAAGCGACGATCGAGGGCGTTGTGCGCGCACCTTCCGAATTTTCGATAACCTTGGGCTTGCCGCCGTCCATTACCGAAACGCAGCTGTTGGTCGTGCCGAGGTCGATACCGATTACTTTTGCCATTATCCCCATTCCTCACGTCAGTTAAAGACACCGCACGGATCGCCTCCCGCAACGGCAAGGCGGCTTGGCGGCTCGATGACGTTCCAAGTCGTCGACCGGCGATATAGGAGACGTTTTGCTTGGCACAAGTGCCGCAGCGCGGCATTAGTCGCGCCGTCCCGACGAGGGTCGAACGAAAGGATTCCCCAAGCGTGTACCGCCCGAACACCGCGCAATTTCTGCTTTGTGCCAGCCTCGTTCTCGCGCTTGGCGCGTGCCAGCAGTCCGAAGCGCCCGCCCCTGCCGAGAGCGAAACCGTGGCCCCGATGCCCGATGCCAAGCCGGGTCTCGTTGGTGGCGACGGGCGGCTCGTGCTGCCCGCGGTCGAAGGGCGCCCGGGCGTCGCCTATTTCGTGCTGCACAATGGCTCGGCCAGGAACGTCGATATCGCCGCAGTGCACATCGACGGCGTCGGCCGGGCGGAAATGCACAACACGATCGGCGGTTCGATGAAGCCGGTGGACGCTGTCCCGGTCGAGCCCGGCAAGGACGTCACGTTCGCACCGGGCAGCTTGCACGTGATGGCGTTCGACATCGACCCGGCGCTGGTCCCCGGCGGTGCCGCGGAAATGACACTGACATTTACTGGCGGCGACAAGCTTTCAATGCCGATCAAGATCGAAGCGATCGGCAGCGGGATGCAGGGCATGGCCGGCATGGATCACGAGGGTAGCCACTGAGCGGGCCTGAGAGCGTCGCGGCCTGCCCGGCAGGCGGCGATCGGTCGCTGACGGGCGGCGAGGTCGACCTGCTGCGCTCGGTCTTCGGCGACTCGGTCGATTATGCCCCCGTTCGCGTCAAACGGCGGCGCTGGTTCCCGTTCCAACCGGTCGATACGCTCATGGCGCCGACCGGGCATGTCCATTTCCACCCGCGCAATGCGTCCTATTGCGACGACTTCGCGCATGCGTCGCTCGCGCTGCAAGGGCTGTTCGTCCACGAGATGACGCATGTCTGGCAGTCGCAGCGGCGGGGGACCTGGTACCTTCCGCTCATGCGCCATCCCCTGTGCCGGTACGACTACACCCTGCGGCCGGGATGGCGGCTCGATCGCTACGGGATCGAACAGCAGGCCGAGATCGTCCGCCACGTCTTCCTGCTCGATCGGGGGATGCACGTTTCGGGGGCGCCGCCGCGCGAGAGCTATCGCGGGATCATTCCCTTCGGCCCGCCGCGCTGATCCGCGCTCGGGTATACTTCAGCCCCATGCAAAAAGGGCGCGCCCAACCGGACGCGCCCTTCGTGACTAAAGGCGGCTAAACCTCAGCAATCGCGATCGTAATAGCGATCGCCGTAACGGTCGTAGCGATAGCAGCCGCCGTTCTTATCCTTCTTGACCTGCGAGCCGACCGCGGCGCCAGCTGCTGCACCGATCGCGGCACCCGTACCGACGTCGCCACCGGTCACGGCACCGACACCCGCGCCAAGCGCGCCGCCGGCCAGAGCGCCTTCGCCCGAATAGTTGCTGGCACAGCCGCCGAGCGAAAGCGCGCCTGCGGCGAGGATGGGAACGATGAGCTTGCGCATGAATATCTCCGTCGGGAATCTGAATTTGTCGCTATGCAACGGATGTCCCGACGAAATTGTTCCCGGCTTCGGTGAACGACCTATCCCTGCCTAAGCTCTGCCCGTCGTCAGTCGGGGTCTACAGATCCGGAACGCCGGCGGCGAATGGCTCAATCCGGCTTCTTCGCGACCGCCACCATCGCGGGACGGAGCAAGCGGTCCTTGATCATGTAGCCGGCCTGCAATTCCTGAACCACAGTCCCGGGCTCGGTGTCGTTCGACGGGATTTCGAGCATGGCCTGATGCTGATTGGGGTCGAGCGGGAGGCCCATCGCGGCGATGCGGGTAATGCCGTGCGCGGTGAAAACCTTGTCGATCTCGCGTCCCGTGGCCTCGATGCCCGCGACGAGGCCCTTCATCTTCTCGTCCTCGCGCATTTCATCGGGAATCGCGGTCAGTGCGCGCGACAGGTTATCGGCGACCGACAGGATGTCCCGCGCGAAGCTTGTCGCTGCATATGTGCGCGAATCGGCGATGTCCTTTTCGAGCCGGCGGCGCACGTTCTGTGTCTCGGCGCGCGCATAAAGCACTTCCTGCTTGGCGGCGTCGAGCTCGTCCTTGAGCCGCGCCAGCTCGCCGCCCACTTCGACCTTTTCGGTTCCTTCCACGAGATCCTCGGGAACGCCTTTTAATTCCTCGGCGACCGCCGGATCGTCCTGCGGCTTGGTATTGTCTTCCGTCATGTCCTGCTGGTTCCAACTTATCCGATGAGCTTGCCCAGGCTCTGGGCGGTGAAATCCACCATGGGGACGACTCGCGCATAGTTCAACCGAGTTGGTCCGATCACGCCGACAACGCCGACGACACTTCCGCTGCGATCGCGGAACGGCGAGGCGATCACCGAACTGCCCGAAAGCGCGAAAAGCCGGTTCTCCGCGCCGATGAAAATGCGCGCCGATTGCGCCTCGCGCGCCATGTCGAGAAGTTCGGACACCGATTGCTTGCTTTCGAGATCGTCGATCAGCGAGCGCACCCGCTCGATGTCGACGATCGCCGCTTCGTCCAACAAGTTTGCCTGCCCGCGCACGATCAGCACGGGGCGGTCCGTGGCATCCGTGCTCCACACGGCCAGCCCTCGTTCGACCAGGTCGCGACTGGCTTCGTCCAAGGCCGACCGGCCGGAAGACAGATTTTCGCGCATCGCTTTGGCGGCTTCGGCCAGAGTCCGGCCCGAAAGATGCGCGGTGATGTAGTTCGACGCTTCTTCCAGCGCGCCGGGGCGCGGCGGGGCGGAAAGCTCGACGATGCGATTTTCGACGTTGCCGTCGGTACCGACCAGCACGGCCAGCACCCGATTCGCCGCGATCGGCACCAGCGAAAGCTGCGTGATCCGCGATTCGCGCTTGGGCACCATGACGACGCCGGCGCAGGCGGAAAGATCGGAGAGAATGGCGCTGGTCGCTTCCAGCGCGGCCTCGATCGGCCCCGGCTCGGAAAGGCGGCTTTCGATCACGGCCCGCTCTTCCCGCGTGGGTTCGGTCATCTGCATCATGCCATCGACGAAGAGCCGCAAGCCGCTCTCGGTCGGCATCCGCCCTGCACTCGTATGCGGCGCAGCGAGCAAGCCGTTACGCTCGAGATCGGCGAGCACCGAGCGGATCGTCGCGGACGACAGCGCCAGCCCGCTCGCTCCTGCCAGCGTCTTCGAGCCGACCGGCTGCCCGGTCGTCAGGTACCCCTCGACAACGAGGCGGAAAATCGCGCGCGCGCGATCGTTGAGTTCGGTAAGCGGTGGGCCTGACATCGCGTGCAACTTAAGCATCGCTCTTGCAGCCTCAAGGGCAATGCGCGAAGGGGCACGGGCCACAATCAATACAGGACAGCTTCATGCGACCATCAGGCCGCGCGCCCGACGAGATGCGCGCCATCGAAATTCAGACCGGTTTTACCAAGCATGCGGAAGGATCAGTGCTGATCTCCTTCGGCGATACGCGGGTGCTGGTCACTGCGTCGGTCGAGGAGAAAGTGCCCCCGTTCCTGCGCGGCAAGGGCGAAGGCTGGGTCACGGCGGAATATTCGATGCTGCCGCGCGCGACGCACACGCGTGGCAGCCGTGAAGCGGCCAAGGGCAAGCAGTCGGGCCGCACCCAGGAAATTCAGAGGCTTATCGGTCGCTCCTTGCGCGCGATCTGCGACATGAAGAAACTGGGCGAACGCCAGATCGTGCTCGATTGCGACGTCATCCAGGCCGATGGCGGTACGCGCACGGCTTCGATCTCGGGCGCCTGGGTCGCGCTGCGGCTCGCGGTCGACAAGCTTATCGCCGACGGCAAGATCAAGGAAGACCCGCTCACCGGCCGCGTCGCCGCGATCTCCTGTGGCATCCACAACGGCACGCCGGTGCTCGATCTCGACTATATCGAAGACAGCTCGGCCGATGCCGACGCAAACTTCGTGCTGATCGAGGGCGGCCTGATCGCCGAAGCGCAAGCCACGGCCGAAGGCGCGCCTTACGACGAGGAAAACTTGCTGCGGCTGCTGCGTCTCGCGCGGATCGGCTGCGAACGGATTTTCGCCGAGCAGGCGAAAGCGACCGGGCGCTAAATGACCAGAAGGCTAGGGGGCGGCCGCCTCGTCATCGCGACGCACAACGCGGGTAAGCTGAAGGAAATCGGTGCCTTGCTGGCGCCTTACGGCATCGATTGCTTGTCCGCCGGTGCCCTCGGCCTCCCCGAACCCGCCGAGACGGGCACGACTTTCGTTGAGAATGCGCTGATCAAGGCGCATGCTGCGGCAAAAGCGTCGCAGATCCCGGCTCTGGCGGACGATAGCGGGCTCTCGGTGGCCGCGCTCGACGGGCGGCCGGGCGTCTACACCGCCGATTGGGCCGAGCGGCAGTGGTTCGAAGGTGCGGCAGGCCGCGACTGGTATATGGCGATGGGCAAAGTCGAAGGCCTGCTCAGCGAGATCGGCCCGGATGCCGACCGGGCCTGCTGGTTTTCCTGCACTCTCGCAATCGCCTGGCCCGATGGCGAGGAAGCGGTCTACGAAGGCCGCGTCGACGGCACGTATTCCTGGCCGCCGCGTGGCACGATGGGCTTCGGCTACGATCCCGTGTTCGTGCCCGAAGGCCGCGACGTCACGTTCGCGCAGCTCGATCCCGAAGAGAAGCACCGTATCAGCCACCGCGCCGATGCCTTCGCAAAGCTGGTCGCGGAGCAGTTCGGCAGCTAGAGTCGCCGCCATGGCCCGCGCGCTCTACATCCACTGGCCGTTCTGCCTGGCGAAATGCCCGTATTGCGACTTCAACAGCCATGTCAGGCAAGGCGTGGACGTGGCGCAATGGCGCGAGGCCCTGATCGCCGACATGCGCCACGAAGCGCAAGTGGCGGCAGGGGAACCGCTCGACAGTGTGTTCTTCGGCGGCGGCACCCCCTCGCTGATGCCCCCTGCCCTCGTCGACGCATTGCTTGCCGAAGCCGAGCGGCTCTGGGGTTTTTGCGACAACTGCGAGATCACGCTGGAAGGCAATCCCTCTTCGGTCGAGGCGGCAAACTACGCCGCGCTCGCCAGCGCCGGGATCAATCGCGCTTCGCTGGGCCTCCAAGCCTTTGACGACGCGTCGCTACGCTTCCTGGGTCGCTTGCACGACGGGCGCGAAGGTCTGGCGGCGCTGGACGTGGCGCAGCGCCATTTCGATCGCGTGTCGTTCGACCTCATCTACGCGCTCCCCGAGCACACGCCCACGCAGTGGGAAGCGGACCTCCGCCACGCGCTCTCGCTCGGCACGGGACACCTCTCGCTGTACCAGTTGACGATCGAGCCGGGCACGCGCTTTGCCACGCTCGCGCGCCAAGGCGCGTTCGTCCCGCTCGACGACGATGCCGCGGCGGATCTGTTCGATCTCACCCGCGAACTGACCGCGGCGGCAGGGTTGCCCGCTTACGAGATCAGCAATCACGCCCGCCCCGGCGAGGAGAGCCGGCACAACCTCGCCTATTGGCGATACCAGGATTATTGCGGCATCGGCCCCGGCGCGCATGGCCGGCGGGGCGGCGTCGCGACGCAGCGGCATCGCAAGCCCGAAAACTGGCTCGCGAGCATGGCTGCCAAGGGCCACGGCATCAGCGAAGACCGTGGGCTCGTCCCGCGCGAGCAAGCCTCCGAGTCCTTGCTGATGGGGCTGCGCCTCGCGGAAGGCATCGATCTTGCCGCGCTGGCGGACCGCTTCGCGCTGGCCCCGAGCGAACTGGTCGATGACGACAAAGCCGCGTTCTACACCCAGCAGGGCCTGCTGCAACGCGACGGCACGCGGCTAGGCGTGACGCCGGCGGGAATGTCGCTGCTCGATGCGCTGTTGGCGGAACTAGTCCGCGCGGATCTCGTGCTGGCGTGACCAGCGGCGATCTCCTGGAAGCCTGGGGCAATCACCTGGCGCAGGGCCGGCGGCGCAGTCCGCACACGGTGCGCGCCTATGTCGCGACCGCCGCGCGTTTGCTCGACACGCTCGACACGACGAGCTGGAACCGTGTCGCACGGCTCGATGTCGCCGACTTGCGGCGGCACTTGGCCGATCGCCGCGCGGACGGCCTCGGCAACCCTTCGGCGGCGCGCGAGCTCTCCGCGCTCAAGGGATTTCTCGCCTTCGCCCGCGAAATGGCCGGCCTCGATCACGTGCAAGGCCCGAGGATGCGCGGCCCGCGAGTGAAGAAAGGCCTGCCGCGCCCCGTCACGCCCGACGAGGCTGTGAACCTGGCGCTGGCAGTCGAGGAAGACAACGTCGAGCCCTGGATCGGCGCGCGCGACCGGGCAGTGCTGCTGCTGCTCTACGGCGCCGGCATGCGGATCAGCGAAGCGCTCTCGATCCCCGGATCGGCTATCCCGCTGGGCGAAACGATCACGGTGCTTGGCAAGGGCGGCAAACAGCGCGTAGTGCCGCTGCTCCCCATCGCACGCGAAGCCGTGGCAGACTATCTGGCGAAGTGTCCGTGGCCACTGGTGCGCGACGAGCCCCTGTTTCGCGGCGCCAAGGGTGGGCCGCTATCGCAAGGCATGGTGCAAAAGGCGATGGCGCGCGCCCGCGTCGCGCTCGGTCTGCCGGCCAGTGCGACGCCGCATGCGCTGCGCCATTCCTTCGCGACGCATCTGTTGGGCGCGGGCGCCGACTTGCGCAGTCTGCAGGAATTGCTTGGCCACGCCAGCCTCGGCTCGACGCAGATCTACACCAAGGTGGACGCAGCCACGCTGCTGGACGTGTATCGCCATGCCCATCCCCGGGAGCGCGGCTGAAGCCTTATTTGGCGCTCGACGGCTGCCATTGCACCACGCGCCAGACGTAGGCGAGCACGCTCACGACCAGCACGGCCATCGTGGCGTAGCCAAGCCACGTTTCCAGTTCGGAAAACGCGCGTCCCAGCCACTCGCCGGCCTTGATGAGCGCCAGATTCCAGATCGCCGCTCCGCAGAAGGTGAAGACCAGGAACCGCCAATGGCTCATGCGCGCCAAGCCGGCGGGGATCGACACGACGGTGCGGAAAATCGGCAGGAACCGGAATAGAAACACGACCCACTGGCCGTGCTTGTGAAAGAACTGCGCGGCGCGCTGCAGATCGTCCCATTCCAGCGTCAGCCAGCGTCCGTGGCGGTCGACGAAAGGTCGCAAGCGCTCGTACCCCAGCTTGTAGGCAACGAGGAACAGCACGTAGTTACCGATCGTCGCGCCGACGGTTCCGGCAATCAGCAGCGGCACGATCGTCATCGTACCGCGCGCGACCGAAATGCCCCCGATGCCCATGATCAGCTCGGAAGGAATCGGCGGGAAGATGTTTTCCAAGGCCATCAGCAGGGCAATGCCCCAGTAGCCGCCGCTTCCGATCAGCGAGATGATCCAGTCATGCACGGCCGGATTCCCGCCATGAAAAGCCTACATCGCGGCGTGGCGCTGCTCGCACGCTTCGATCAGCGCTGCGGCCGTATCGGTGCCGTTGAACTTGTCGATTGCGACGATGCCGGTGGGCGAGGTCACGTTGATTTCTGTAAGCCATTGTCCGCCTATCACGTCGATGCCTACGAAAACGAGTCCGCGCGCGCGCAGTTCCGGCCCCATCGCCGAACAGATCTCTTCTTCCCGTGAAGTGAGTGTCGCCGCTTCGGCATAGCCGCCGACGGCGAGGTTGGAACGAAACTCACCTTCCCCCGGCTTGCGGTTGATGGCGCCGGCAAATTCGCCGTCAACCAGGACGATGCGCTTGTCGCCCTCGCTCACGGAAGGAAGGAAGGGCTGGACCATGAACGGTTCAGGCCAGACCTGACCGAACAGCTCGGTCAGCGCGCCCAGATTCGCGCCGTCCGCAGGCACGCGGAACACGGCCTTGCCGCCATTGCCGTGCAGCGGTTTGACCACCAGCTCGCCCGGATGCGCGGCATGGAAGCGACGCACGTCTTCGATCCGGCGCGCGATGAACGTCGGCGGCATGAACCGTGCGAAATCGAGCACGAAGACCTTTTCGGGCGCGTTGCGGACCGAGACCGGGTCGTTGACCACCAGCGTCTGCCCGGCCAGCCGTTCGAGCAGATGCGTGCCGGTGATGTACCCCAGGTCGAACGGCGGATCCTGCCGCATCAGGATGACATCGATGTCGCGCGCAAGATCGATCAGGCGGTATTCCCCCCGGGTGAAATGGTTGCCTGCTTCGCGCCGCACCGTGACGGGGGCGCCCCACGCGGTCAGGGTCCCGGCCGCGCCCGACGAGCTGTCGTAAGCCAACGTGCGGACGTCGTAATGAAAGACCTCATGCCCTCGGGCCTGGGCCGCCAGCATCAGCGCGAACGAGGAATCGCCGGCGATGTTGATCGTTTCGATAGGGTCCATCTGGACCGCGATGCGCAGTTTCATGTCAATTCCAGCCCGAGGATTTTGCTTAGGCGCCGCTTAATGGGAAAAGAGGAGTTCGGCGACTAGTTTCCAATTCCACCGACGCTGAACAGTTCCTCCGAAGCGCTCGTAACCTCCTGCCGTTTCCCTGCGGCATTCCACCCCTGCGATCGCTTCACGCGCCGGATTGAGATGCATTCTTGATCCGGCGCGGCCAGCGCCATGGGGCGATCAGCAGAACATCGATCCTGATATCGTCGTCGGGCCTGGCATAGCGCGGTGCGACGGCCTCGACGGCCGCTTCGACTCGTCGCAGACGCCAGGGATCGATCGCGAGATCGAGATCTTCGGCGCGGCGCCGCCATTTGACCTCGACGAAACAGACCGTGCGGCCGCGCCGCGCGACGATGTCGATCTCCCCGCGCGGCGTGCGGACCCGCTGGCCGACGATATGCCAGCCCTGAAGTCGCAAGTACCAGGCCGACAGGGTTTCGGCTCTCCGCCCTTGCCGCTCGGCCCGATGGCGCCTGGCCGTCACGACAGCGCCGTCACGACGGTGTGGTCACTTGAGTTCGAGCGCCCGCGCGTAGAGGGACTTTCGATCGAGCCCCGTCGCCTTGGCCACGGCCGCTGCTGCCTGGGAGGGCTTGGCGTATCGCAATTCCTCGCGCAGCATCGCTTCGGCATCGATCGCGGTTACGGCTTCGTCGGGCGGCGGGCCGATCAGCAGGACGATCTCGCCTTTGGCGGGCTTGGCTTCGAAGTGCGCTTTCAGGTCCTCGGCGCTGCCGCTGCGGCATTCTTCGAATTTCTTCGTGAGTTCTCGCGCCACGGCGATTTCGCGGCCCGGCAGGACGCGCGCGACGGCGTCCAGCGCGGCAACGATGCGCGGTGCGGTTTCGTAGAAGATCAGCGTCGCGCGCAGGCCGGCCAGTTCCCTGAGTTCGGCGTCGCGCGCCTTTTCCTTCGCGGGGAGGAACCCCGCGAACAGGAAGCGATCGTTGGGCAGACCCGAAAGCGTTAGGGCCAGCACCGCAGCGCTGGCTCCCGGTAACGACGTCACGGAAATGCCTTCTTCTCTCGCGGTGCGTACCAGGCGGTACCCCGGATCGGACACGAGCGGCGTCCCCGCGTCGCTCACCAGCGCGACCGGCTCGTTGCGCATGATCTCGACCAGCCGCGCACGATCCTGCGGTGATGCGTGGTCATCGTAGCGGATCATGCGCTTCGACAAACCGAGATGATGCAGCAGCTTGCCCGTCACCCGCGTATCCTCGCATGCGACGATCGAAACCCGGTCGAGAACCTCGACCGCGCGGCGGGTGATATCTCCCAGATTGCCAATGGGGGTTGCCACCAAGTAGAGGCCCGGCGAAAGAGGGTCGTCCATGGATGACAGCCATGGCCTAATTTAACGGGGAGCGGCAAGTGATGTTCGGATCGAGGCTGGATCGGCGCAAGCTTCTGGCGACCGGGGCGATGGCGTTGCTCGGCGCCTGCGCGGTCATACCCAAGGGCCCAACCGAGGCGCCGCCGCCCGCCCCTGCGCCCGCTCCCGCGCCCAGCCCCACCACCCTGCCGACCGACAACGAGCGCCACCGCGTCGCGCTGCTCGTGCCGTTGAGCGGGTCCAATGCCGCGGTTGGCCAATCGCTGGCTAACGCCGCGACGATGGCGGTGCTCGACACGAACGCGCAGAACCTGCGCGTCACGACCTACGATACCGCGATCAATCCCGCCGACGCCGCTAGGCGCGCGGTGGCGGACGGCAACAAGCTGATCCTCGGCCCGCTGCTTTCGAGCGACGTCCCCGAAGTCGTGAAGGCGGCAAGGCCCGCCAACGTCCCGATGATCTCGTTCTCGAACGATGAGACCGCGGCGCAGCGCGACGTCTTCATCATGGGCAACCTGCCCGGCCAGTCGGTCGCGCGAACGATCGACTACGCGATCGGCACCGGCATTCGCGCCTTCGGGGCGCTGGTGCCTCGCGGCGAATACGGGCAGCGCGCCTCCGATGCGCTGATGGCCAGCGTGCGCCAGGGCGGCGGCAGCGTCGTGGCGATGGAAGCCTACGACCGCAGCGGCGCTTCGGTGACGAGCGCTGCGCGCCGCCTCGCGGAGAAAGGCGGCTATGACGCCGTGCTCATCGCCGATGGCGGTTCGATGTCCGCCCGCGCCGCGCCCGTTCTTAAAGGCACCGGCAATGCCGGGCCACGCCTCCTCGGGACGGAATTGTGGAGCGGCGAGAAGGATGTCACCTCTTCGCCAGCGCTGCGCGGCGCCTGGTATGCCGCGGTCAGCGATCGCAACTTCGGCCAGTTCACCAAGAGCTACCGCTCGCGCTTCGGCTCGCAGCCCTATCGCATTGCGACGCTCGGCTACGATGCCGTGCTGCTGTCGCTGCGCGTCGCCAAAAACTGGAAGCCTGGGACCGACTTTCCGATGCGCAATCTGGTCGATCCGGATGGTTTTCTCGGGCTCGACGGCCCGTTCCGCTTCGGCCGCGACGGCGTGATCGAGCGGGCTTTCGAAGTCCGCGAAGTCACCGCCGGGGGCAACACGGTGATCAGTCCGGCGCCTGCCAAATTCGGCCGCTGAGGATAAGACCGACGCCGTGCTTGCCTGCCGGATTCCGCGCAGGCTAAAAGGGGCACGATGTCCGATGACCTGTTCGATAAGCTGCCGGCTTCCGGGGGCGAGGCCTACGATGGCTCTGCCATCGAAGTGCTCGAGGGGCTGGAGCCCGTACGGCGCCGCCCCGGCATGTACATCGGCGGCACCGACGAACGGGCGCTCCACCACCTCGCTGCCGAAGTGCTCGACAATGCGATGGACGAGGCGGTCGCGGGCCATGCCAATCGCATCGAGTTCACGCTGGAGGCGGAACCCGGCGCTGCCGGCAAGCTGACGATCACCGACAACGGCCGCGGCATCCCGGTCGACGAGCATCCCAAGTATCCCGGCAAATCCGCACTCGAGGTAATCCTCACCACGCTGCACTCCGGCGGTAAGTTCTCCGGCAAGGCCTACGCGACTTCGGGCGGCCTGCACGGCGTCGGTGTCTCGGTGGTCAACGCGCTGTCGACGCTCACCCGCATCGAGGTCGCGCGTAACAAGGAAGTCTACGCGCAGGAGTTTTCGCGCGGGCTTCCGACCGGCAAGCTGGAAAAGATCGGCACGACGCCCAACCGGCGCGGCACCAGCGTCACCTTCGTGCCGGATACCGAGATCTTCGGCGACCAGAAGTTCAAGCCGCTGCGGCTGTTCAAACTGGTCCGCTCCAAGGCCTACCTCTTCGCCGGCGTGGAAATCCGCTGGAAGTGCTCGCCCGAATTGGCAAGCGAGGAAGTGCCCGCCGAGGCCGTCTTCCAGTTCCCCGGCGGTCTCGCCGACCATCTGGCCGAGCAAGTCGGCGGTCGCGAATGCGTCACCAGCCAGTTCTTTTCGGGCTCGCAGGACTTTCCGGCGAGCGATGATGGGACCGAGCAAGGCCGCGTCGAATGGGCGGTCGCCTGGCCGCTCTATTCGGACGGCGCCTATTCCTGGTACTGCAACACGATCCCGACCCCCGACGGCGGCACCCACGAGCAGGGCCTGCGCGCCGCGCTGACCAAGGGCATCCGCGCCTTCGCCGATCTGGTCGGTCAAAAGAAGGCCAAGGACATCACGCCCGACGACATGATCGTCGGCAGCGAGATCATGCTGTCGGTCTTCGTGCGCGATCCGCAGTTCCAGTCGCAGACCAAGGACCGGCTGACCTCGCCCGAAGCCGCGCGCCTCGTCGAAAATGCAGTGCGCGATCACTTCGACCATTTCCTCGCGGACAACATGGATCGCGGCAAGGCGCTGCTCGGCCATGTCATGGAGCGCATGGACGAGCGCCTGCGCCGCAAGGCCGAGCGCGACGTCAAGCGCAAGACCGCTACCAACGCCAAGAAGTTGCGCCTGCCCGGCAAGCTCACCGATTGTTCGGGCGAAGGCAGCGGCGAGACCGAGCTGTTCATCGTCGAGGGAGACAGCGCGGGCGGCTCGGCCAAGCAGGCGCGCGACCGCAAGACGCAGGCGATCCTGCCGATCCGCGGCAAGATCCTCAACGTCGCCAGCGCCAGCGCCGACAAGATCCGCGGCAACCAGGAGATCGCGGACCTGCAACTCGCTTTAGGTTGCGGTATCCGCAAGGACTGCAACGCCGACAACTTGCGCTACGATCGCATCATCATCATGACCGATGCGGACGTCGACGGCGCGCACATCGCGACGCTACTGATGACGTTCTTCTTCCAGGAAATGCCCGAGATCGTGCGCAAGGGACACTTGTACCTCGCGCAGCCGCCGCTGTACCGGCTCGTCTCGGGCAGCAAGTCCGCCTACGCCCGCGACGATGAACATCGTGCCGAGCTGGAAGCGACCGTGTTCAAGGGCAAGAAGGTCGAAGTCGGCCGCTTCAAGGGCCTGGGCGAAATGAACCCGCAGCAATTGCGCGAAACCACGATGAGCCCGGACAGCCGCTCACTGATCCGCATCACCCTGCCCCCCGAATACGAAGGCCGCGCGGCGGTGAAGGACCTCGTCGACCGCCTCATGGGGCGCAACCCCGAGCACCGTTTCATGTTCATCCAGAACCGTGCGGGGGAACTGGACCCGGATTTGATTGATGCTTGAGGGTGGGGCTGGCTGATCGGATGACGGCTGTTGGTTCGTGATCCACGGAGGCTGCCCTTCCGGACTCGACGCCAAAGCGGACGCTCAAAAGAGCGCAAGAGCATCCCGTTCCTCCATCTCCAAGCGGCAATCTCGAAAGACCAGTTCGGGAACAATCCTGAGAAAACACCCGATCAATAGCTTGAAGAATTACCTGGCGGGTTGTGTTCCGCTGGAGGTTTCCAACCGGGAGGCAGTTAGTCGCCGTGGCCATCTGATCAAGGAGTCGCGGCAGGCGGAGTTGCGATGTTCCGGCGTCGAACGTTCGAGTTATCCATATCCGAAAAGATCATCCATCTTTCACCGGGCTCTCGCCGAAGCGTCAGGGTAAACTTCCCAACATCGCTGGATTGCAAGCCGTAACCATACGATCCGATTATGTAACCGTATGTGGTACCACTTGCATAAGCGAGCGCGCGTAGACGTAATGGAGCGCCGCCTTGCCCTTGATAAATATCCTGAATAGCTAAACGTCCACGGACGGGTGAAGCATCGTTCTGCAAAACAAACCCATCATCTGCGAAGAGTGAGGCGAGGGCCTCAGCATCTCCTATACTCCAGGCGTGCTCGTATTCGCGGAGGACGCGATCCATTTCGGGTGGCAATGTGACACTAGGCAAAGCTTCAGCATTGGATCCCGCGACGGAGTTTTGCGCAAGAAGAGGCACCGCGAAGAACGCGAAGCCGAGTGCGAAGATGGAATGCGGGAAGCGGGGCATTTAGCAAAATCCAAACCGAATCCGACGAATCGATAGCGTAATGGCTCACCTTCAACAACCTTCCCTGATCGATCCCCAGACTGCCCAACCCCCATGATCGTTTTCTCTAGATTTGGCCGTTTTTCGGAGAGGGGTTCCTTTGCCAGGATGGTTGATTTCAGCTCATGCCGATCTGAAACCCGAAAGTCGCACGACTATTCAGACATTGGAGACTGGTCCTCCAGTTTCCCATGGCGTCGCTCAACCAAGTCCGCTCAGCCTGAGCTTGTGGGGTGCTGGTGTGTCTGCAGTCAGGGTACTTACCGCAGTCGCTTCACGAACAGTCCGCTCTCGCGCTTCTGGGTCGCGAAATTGGGCAGGCTTTGCACCAGTTCCGACAATCGCGAGAAGCCATAGCTGCGTGCGTCGAAGCTGGAGCGGTTCGCCGCACGCTGGCCGAGTTCGGACAAGCTTGCGTAACCCTCGTCGTCGCGCTTGCTCGCTCTCCAGGCGTCGCCGAGCAGCTTGACCACTTCGTCTTCCACCTGCGGCGCGGGCGTCGGGGTCACGTCCTCGTCCTCTTCTTCGGCGATCTGGTCGATGTCGATGAAGCGGGTGCAGGCCTGGCGGAAGGCCTCGGGCGTGCGGGCGGTGCCGAAGCCATAGACCGGAGTGCCGTTCTGGCGGATGCGCATGGCGAGCGGCATGAAGTCCGAATCGCTGGTCATCAGCCCGAAGCCGTCGACATGGCCGCCGTAGAGCAGGTCCATCGCGTCGATCGTCATCTTCATGTCGGTCGCGTTCTTGCCCTTGGTCAGGTCGAACTGCTGCTGCGGCTCGATCGCGTAGCGGTGGACGATCTTCGACCAGCCCTTGAGCCCGGGCTTGGCCCAGTTGCCGTAGATCCGCCGCACGTTGACGGTGCCGAGATCGCCGAGGATCGTCAGGGCCGCCTCGAGGCTCTTGGGCGAAGCGTTGTCGGCATCGATCAGCAAGGCGATGTTGCGGTTCTGTCGGATCTTGTTGCTCATGTGCCTCTTTCTCAGCCCGCGTGGGACTTCATCTCTTTCAGGGTAGAATAGCCCGCAACGGCAAGCCATGTTCCGCAGCAAAGCCCGCGCGCGGACAAAAAGGCAAGACCATGAGCGACGATCCAACCGCCTTGTCTGGCGGAACCCTGCTGCCCAGCAGACTGCATGCCTGGCTGCTGATCGCGCTCGAACTGATCATGGGCGCCGAAGCGGTGCTGCTGGTGCTCAGCGCGCGATGGATGCATGTGTTCGCCACCGTGCTGCTGATGGCCTTGATCGCGTTCCCCGCGCTGTTCCCGCGCCGCATGCCGATCCAAGTCCCCTCGGAGATCCAGGTGTTCGTCGTCGTGTTCCTGTTCGCGACGCTGTTCCTGGGCGAAGTGCAGGACTTCTACATTCGCTTCTGGTGGTGGGATCTGGTGCTGCACACCAGCTCGGGCGTGCTGCTGGGCCTCGTCGGCTTTCTGGTGGTCTACGTGCTCAACGAGAACGAGATGGTCGATGTCTCGATGCGGCCGAGCTTTCTGGCGCTGTTCGCTTTCAGCTTCAGCGTGAGCCTGGGCGCGGTCTGGGAAATCTTCGAGTTTGCGATGGACCAGCTCGCGGGGACCAATATGCAAAAGGCCATGCTCGGCGATCCCTCCGGCCTGACGGACACGATGTGGGACCTGATCGTCGATACGCTCGGCGCGCTGGTGATGGCGCTGGCGGGCTGGCGCTACATGCGCCGCGCGCGGCACGATCGCACCGATCACTGGCTACGCCGCTTCGTCGACCGGCACCCGCATATGTTCAGCCGGTTCTAGAGTTCGACAATGGAATGCCGTCATGCTGGTTGTCATCGTCTCGCGGTTGTCGCGCTCGCCGGAGCAATACCACGAACAGCGCCAGCAGGATCGGCGGCAGGATCGGCACACCGATGCTGAGCGCGAGCGGCCGGGCGAAGGCAGGCGCGGCGAAGGCGAGCAGGATCGTCAGGCGCTCCCAGCGGCGGTGGTCCTGCCCCGCCAGCCAGATCAGCGGGAAGGCCAGCAGCACCAGATCGTAGTCGAGCATGAACGGGGTGACGAGCAGCGCCCCCACCAGCAGCGCCGCGCCGAGAGCATCGCTCCACCCGCGGCTCACCGCTGCCGCCGCGATGGACATCACGACAGCCGCGCTCAATACGGTCTGCAAAGCATAAGCGAGCCATGTCGGAGCGCCAAGCAATCGCGCTCCTGCGAACAGGCTCACCATCTTGGAGAATCCGACCGACCCTTGGCTCATCGCTGCTTGCGCGGCGGCGCTCAGTGCGAGCCAGTCGGCCCACGGCTGCAGGCCGAAAGCCAGCGTCGCGAGCAAAGCCAAGGCGAGTGAGGACGCCGCAGCGGCAGCGATTACGCGCCACTGTCCGGTCAGCAGCAGCACCAGCGGCACCAGCGGGCCGAACTGCGGCTTGATCGTCGCCAGCCCGAACAGCACGCCCGCAAGAACCGGTCGGCGCGGCACGAAGTACGTCGCCGCGCCCATCAGCCCGGCGACGAGAAACGCGGTCTGGCCATGCGTAATCGTGATGAGCACGGGCGGGAACGCGGCCAGTAGTATCCACATTGAGGGATGCTCGCGGAGGGATGCGCGGAGCCAGCACGAGACGCTCCAGGCGTAGAACGCGCCGGTCGCCAAGAGCCAGATCGCCAGCGAGACGAAATAGGGCCCGATGCCCAGCAACCGGCACAGCGGCAGGAACGAGGGCGGATAGAAGAATGCCGTGAACGCCTCACCCTGCTGCACGAAATAGGCGCGTTGCGCGGCGATATGCGCGGCTTGATCGTAGACGTCCTGCCCGGCGGCGAGCATCCGGCCCGCAGTCCAGAAGCTGAGAAAATCGGTTCCCAGCAGATAGCCGTTGCGATCGACCCCGTTCGTCGAAGTCGCCAGCAGGAATCCCAGCGTAAGGGCATTCAGCAGCGCGAGCAGGAGGAGATATCCGCGCACCCTGCCCCGATCGAGCCAAGCCGCTGTGCTGAAGAACCCCCCGGTCATTCCGGATGTCTGACGACCATCGCATCGTCTGTCCATCGCGCCGGCGAAGGCTTGAACAGCTGCGGCACGCTTGCTTCGCTGCGCTGCACAACCTACCGTTGCGGACTTAGCAATCGTCTAGGACCAGTCATGCAGCGTTTCGAAGGTACCAGCAATTACGTCGCCACCGAGGATCTCAAGGTCGCGGTCAACGCGGCCGTACTGCTGCGCCGCCCGCTGCTAGTTAAGGGCGAACCGGGGACGGGTAAGACCGTCCTGGCGCACGAGATCGCCAAGGCGGTGAACGCGCCGCTGATCGAATGGAACGTGAAGTCGACCACCAAGGCCCACCAGGGCCTCTACGAATACGACGCGGTCGCCCGCCTGCGCGACGGCCAGCTCGGCGACGAGCGGGTCCACGACATCAAGAACTACATCAAGAAGGGCAAACTGTGGGAGGCGTTCACCGCGCCCGAACTGCCGGTGCTGCTGATCGACGAAATCGACAAGGCCGACATCGAGTTTCCGAACGATCTCCTCCAGGAACTCGATCGCATGAGCTTCGACGTCTACGAGACGCAGGAGCGGATCGAAGCGAAGGAACGCCCGATCGTGGTCATCACCTCGAACAACGAGAAGGAACTGCCCGACGCGTTTCTGCGCCGGTGCTTCTTCCATTACATCAAGTTCCCCGACCGCGAGACGATGCAGGCGATCATCGACGTGCACTACCCCGGCATCCAGAAGACGCTGGTCACCAAGGCGATGGAGATGTTCTACGAGCTGCGCGAAGTGCCGGGCCTCAAAAAGAAGCCCTCGACCAGCGAATTGCTCGATTGGCTCAAACTGCTGATGAACGAGGACATGCCGCTCGACGTGTTGCAGAACCAGGATCCGACCAAGGCGATCCCGCCGCTGCATGGCGCGCTGCTCAAGAACGAGCAGGACGTGATGCTGTTCGAACGTCTTGCCTTCATGTCGCGGCGCGGAAGCTGACGGCCGTGCACACCGGACAATGTCTCTGCGGGCAAGTGACCTTCACGATCGACGCGGAGCCCCTCGGCGCTCGCGCCTGCTGGTGCCGCGATTGCCAGCGCATCGCCAGCGGCTCGGCGACGATCAATGTGCTCTTTCCCGAAGTGGCGGTGGTCTACACGGGCGAGATCGGCACTATCGCGATGACCGCAGACAGCGGCAACACGGTCGAACGCGGCTTCTGTCCGCAATGCGGCGCGCAGCTTTACAGCAAGACCGTCGAGCCGGCCGGAATGCCGATGCGGGTGCGCGCCGGCACGCTCGACGATCCCGAACTGATGGCGCCGCAATCGCTTATCTGGGTCGAGAGCGCGCCTTCGTGGGCACCGCTCGATTTCAAGATCCCGCACTTCGAACAAGGCCCCGACAGCACGCGCATCAATGGAGATGTACAATGACAGCGCCTTACCAGGGCCACTGCAGCTGCGGCGCCGTGAGCCTTGAGATCACGTCCGAACCGCTCTGGGTGCGCCAGTGCTGGTGCCGTCAGTGCCGTCGCATCGCGGCAAGCGGTCCGACCAACAACGCCTTGTTTATGACCGACGCTATGACCGTGACCGGCGACGTCGCCTGGTGGGACTACGAGGCAGCCAGCGGCAATCGCATTGCGCATGGCTTTTGCGCCACTTGCGGCACGCAGATGTTCGGTCGCAACGCCGCCCGCGATGGAGCCTGGGTCGTGCGTCTCGGTGTGCTCGACGATGCCGGCGATCTGGCCCCGAAGTCCGCGATCTGGACATCAGAAGCGCCCGACTGGGCAACAATCGATCCGGACTTAGAACAGTTCGAGCATCAGCCGCCGCTGCCGCCACGCAAGGATTAGTAGTCCAACACTCCCGATTTCCGTGACCCAACCTAGCGATCGGCCTAGGATTCGTAGGCCGCGATATAGGTGAACATGCGGGTTAGCATGTCGCGTTCCGCCTCGCGGATCTCGGGTCGCCAGATCTCGAACAGCAGCACCACCCGAGTCGAATTCGAGCGGTTCCATGCCTCGTGCTCGATGCTGTCATCGAACACCAGCATCTCGCCCTGACGCCATGGGCGAGTCTCGTTGCCCACCCGCAGCTCGCATCCTTCCGGCGCGATCAGCGGCAAGTGGCAGATCAGGCGCGTATTGAAGAACCCGCTATGCGGCAGGATGTGCATGCCCGGCTGCATCTGCGAGAACAACGCCATCGGCGAACGGCGCGCGATCACCGGGATCGGGGCGAGTTCCAGCGTGGCAACGGTTTGCGGGCAGCGCTCCGCATGCTCGGCAACCAGCGCACCGTTCTCCCACAAGTAATAGGCGCTCCAGCGCGCATCACCGACCATGGCATTGAGCTTGGCAGGCCGTCCCGGTTCGCTCTCGACATAGGGCCGAAAGCCGCCGTCCGCATCATCCAGAACGCCCAGCAGCTCCGCCCGCAGGGCTTCGGTGCGCGCTTCCATTTCGGGGATCCAGTCAAAGCTCTCGCGCTCGTAGAACTGGATTTGCGGTAGCCCGGGAAAGTAGAAGCTTTGCGGCTGCTGCATGTAGATCTGCTTGCGGCCGGTAAGGATGTCGAGCGCGTCGGCGATCCGTGGCGACGGAGCTTCCCCCATGCCTTCGAGGGTACCGCGCAAGTCCTCCTCGAAGCGCGCCGCCAGCCCCGCAAGCCGCTCCTGCACCCGCCCGAGTGCGGTGCGCAGATCGGGGCCGGGCTGCGCCACTTTGGCGCCGGCATCGAGGGCAGCGCGGAAGAAGGCGTTGGCGCCGCGGCTGTCGCCGGCCTGCATCCGGCAATCGCCCTTGATGATGAGGCCCCAGACATGGCGCGGTTCCCTTTCCAGCAAGCGGTCGATCGCCAGTTCACCCGCTTCCCGGTTCCCCGCCATGAGATGCGCCTGCGCCAGCGTGAGCGGTGGGGTGTCGGGCAGCTGTTCGAGCGCCGCGACGGCGGCTTTGCCATCGCGCCGCGACAAGGCCGCGCGGGCTTCATCTGTGAGCGTCTGCACTTGATTCGGGGTCAATGTCATGCGGCGAGCCTATAGCGATGCCGCCGGCACTTCCAATCGTGCCCGCCGATCTGACCGAAGCGGGAATTGGGTTTGCGGTGCCGCGCGGGGTGGACTAGCCTTGCGCCCATGTTCTTCAATTTCGTCGACGAGCTGCGCGCCGCAGGCATTTCCGCCAGCTTCAAGGAGCATCTCGTGTTGCTCGAGGCGCTCGATAAGCAAGTGATCGAGCAGACGCCCGAAGCCTTCTATTATTTAAGCCGGGCCACCTTCGTGAAGGACGAGGGCCTGCTCGACCGGTTCGACCAGGTCTTCCAAAGAGTCTTCAAGGGCATTCTCACGGACTACGGCCAGACCCCGGTCGAAGTCCCAGAGGAATGGCTGAAAAAGCTCGCCGAACGCTATTTCTCGCCGGAGGAGATGGAGCAGATCAAGTCGAAAGGCTCGTGGGACGAGATCATGGAAACGCTGAAGCAGCGGCTCGAAGAACAGGAAAAGCGGCACCAGGGCGGCAACAAGTGGATCGGCACCAACGGCACCTCGCCATACGGTCACTCGGGCTACAATCCCGAAGGCGTGCGCATCGGCGGCGAAAGCCGGCACAAGCGCGCAATCAAGGTCTGGGAAAAGCGCGAATTCGCCAATCTCGACAACAGCAAGGAACTGGGCACCCGCAACATCAAGGTCGCGCTGCGCCGCCTGCGGCGTTTCGCGCGCGAGGGATCGGCCGAGGAACTCGATCTCGACGCGACGATCGAAGGCACCGCCAAACAGGGCTGGCTCGACGTTCGCATGCGGCCCGAGCGGCGCAATGCCGTCAAAGTGCTGCTTTTCCTGGATGTGGGCGGCTCGATGGACCCGTTCGTTTCGCTGATGGAGGAGCTGTTCAGCGCAGCCACCGCGGAATTCAAGAACCTCGAATTCTTCTACTTCCACAATTGCCTCTACGAAGGCGTCTGGAAGGACAACCGCCGGCGCTGGTCGCAACGCACACCGACCTGGGACGTGCTCCACAAGTACGGGCACGATTACAAGGTGATCTTCGTCGGCGACGCCGCGATGAGCCCTTACGAGATTTCGCACCCCGGCGGCTCGGTGGAACACATGAACGAGGAAGCCGGCGCGACCTGGCTGCAGCGCGTGCGACAGACATATCCCGCCACCGTTTGGCTGAATCCCACGCCCGAGCGGCAGTGGGGCTATTCCAGTTCGACGCGGATGATCCGCGAGATCATGCAGGACGCGATGTATCCGCTGACTCTGGGCGGGCTGGACGATGCGATGCGGGAACTGACGCGGAAGAAACACTGAGTGAGGCCTAAGCGCCTCAGCAAAGGTGCAGGTGCAATCTCGCATCCGCCGTCATGCTGAACTTGTTTCAGCATCCATGCTGCCACCCTTCCGGACCTGAGCGGTGAGGCGCGATGGATGCTGAAACAAGTTCAGCATGACGAGAATGACCAGTGGTGCCTACGGACTGGACTCGTCGCCATCAGCTGGGCCGTATGACGAGCGAATCCTAATCGTACAGCAGCACGTTCGCGACCGTTTCGCGCCAGTTGGCCTCGTCAAGGGCCGCGATCGCCTCCAAATCGCCAGCTTCGGATGCACGATCGTCAACCCATTCGCGCAGCGCCGGGCCGCCGTTGATGACGTCGATCGCGAGCCGGTCGAATTCGTACTCGTAGGGAAAGTCGCGCCAGATCGGATAGTCGGGCGCAACCATGCGAATGGCCTTGAACGCCAGCGCCTGAAGCCGCCAGGGTCGGAAGGCGGTGTGATCGTAGAACGGACCTTCGGCGTGGACCATGATCGCGTTGCACAGCTTGCCCTGATGCTTGTGAAAGGTCGGCTCGAACCAGCATTCGCGCAAGGCGCAGCCATCGAGCCATTGCGGCGCGACACGGTGCATTCCGGCGAGCACGGCCCCCGCATTGAGGTCCGGCGCGCCGAACAGCACTTCGAGCGGCCGCGTTGTGCCCCTGCCCTCGCTCAGCGTCGTGCCTTCGATCATCACCGTGCCGGCATAGGCGCGCGCCATGTTGAGGTTCGCGGCGTTCGGGCTGGGATTGATCCAGATCCGGTCTTGCGGCCATCCGAAACCGGGGGAACCGTTGGGCTGCCAGCCCTCCATCGCGATGACCTTGAGATCGACGTCCAGCTTGAAATGACGCACGAACCACTGCGCCATTTCGCCCATCGTCAAGCCATGGCGCATCGGCATCGGCGCGGCGCCGACGAAGCTTTCCTGACCCGGCAGCAGCAGCGTGCCTTCCACCGGTCGCCCGGCGGGATTGGGCCGGTCGAGCACCCACACGCTCTTGCCGCCATTCGCCGCTTCCTCGAGCAGGTAAAGAAGCGTCGTCACGAACGTATAGATCCGGCAGCCGAGATCCTGGAGGTCGAACAGGAACACGTCGGCGGTCGACATCATTTGTCCCGACGGCCGCCGCACTTCGCCGTAGAGGCTGAACACCGGAATCCCGTAATCAGGGTCGGTCTCGTCCGCTGTTTCGACCATGTTGTCCTGCTTGTCGCCCTTGAGGCCATGCTGCGGCCCGAAGGCGGAGGCCACGTTCACGCCCGCCGCGATCAGCGCGTCGAGCGAGTGGGTCAGGTTCGCCGTCACCGAAGCCGGATGCGCGACGAGCGCGACGCGGCGGCCTTCGAGTTGACGCAGGAGGTCGGGGTCCGCCAGCAGGCGATCGATGCCGAAATTCATGCCCCGCCCGGTGCCGGAACCGAAAGGACGAAGCAAGCCGGATCGTGGAAATCGGGCTCGGGCTTGCCGTGTCCTAGCGCCCAGTAGCTCTTGATCCCACCCGTTTCCTCGATCACCGCGGCCATCGCGCATTCCCAGGGCAACGGCGGCAGCGCGGCGGAGGGGACGGCGGCATCGAAAATCGCCAGTGCCTCGCCGGCTCTCATGGTGCAGGCCGGCTCGCGCGGTGCCGGACGCTCGGCCATCCCTTCGCGGTAGCCCGTGAACTCGTAAGCGGCCCAGCGCTCGGAGGGCGACAGGTTCAATTCCACATAGGCGCGCTCACCCGGCGCGCGCAGGAACAGTTCGAAGCAGGTGGTCCGCCACAAGTTGTCCGCCCTGCCCTTGCCCGCGAAAGCGGGAACGACGAGGTCGTTCGCCCCTTCGATACGCCAGCGCAGGCGGACCCACTCGCCATCGGGCGTGATGCGCGTGGTGATCGAACGGACTGAGCGCGGCGGATACGCGGGGTGGCTGACAAGGCTCGCCGTTTGCAAGCGGCATTCTCCATGCTAGGCGCGCGCTTCGTTCAGGAAGGCCGCCATGACTTACAATTCCGACCTGCTCCGCCTGCTCGAAGAGCGGGGCTACATTCACCAGGTCACCGATGCCAAGGGGCTCGATGCGCTTGCGGGTCGACAGGTCGTGCCGGGCTATATCGGCTTCGATGCGACCGCGCCATCGCTCCACGTCGGCAGTCTGGTGCCGATCATGATGCTGCGCCGCATGCAACAGACCGGCCACAAACCGTTCGTGCTGATGGGCGGCGGAACCACCAAGGTCGGCGATCCTTCCGGCAAGGACGAAAGCCGGCGGATGCTGACCGGCGACACGATCCGCGACAACATCGCCTCGATCCGCACGATCTTCGAGCGGGTGCTGACCTTCGGCGATGGTCCGACCGACGCGGTCCTGGTCGATAACGATGAGTGGCTTTCGCAGCTCGGCTACATCGAGCTGCTGCGCGACGTCGGCCCGCACTTCACTGTGAACCGCATGCTGACGTTCGATTCGGTCCGACTGCGGCTCGATCGCGAGCAGCCGCTGACGTTCCTCGAATTCAACTACATGATCCTCCAGGCCTACGACTTCCGCGAGCTGGCGCAGCGGCGGGGTTGCCGCTTGCAGCTGGGCGGGTCGGATCAGTGGGGCAATATCGTCAACGGAATCGAGCTGGCTCGCCGCATGGACGGGAGCGAGCTGTTCGGGCTGACCACGCCGCTTCTCACCACGGCGGACGGCGCCAAGATGGGCAAGACCGCCGCCGGCGCGGTCTGGCTCAACGAGGACGCGCTGCCCGCCTACGATTTCTGGCAATACTGGCGCAATTGCGACGATCGCGACGTGGGCCGGTTCCTGCGCCTGTTCACCGATCTCCCGCTCGATGAGATCGCACGGCTCGAGGCGCTGGAAGGCGCGGAGATCAATGACGCCAAAGTGATCCTTGCAGACGAGGTGACCAAACTGTGTCGCGGTGAGGAAGCCGCGCGCAACGCGGGCGAAACGGCACGAGCCACCTTCGCGGGGGGCAACCTTGGCGGCGATTTGCCGGTGCTGATGGTACCAGCCGAAGGTATCCGGATTGTCTCGGCCTGCACCGAGATCGGCTTTACCGGCAGCAATGGCGAGGCCAAGCGCAAAGTCGCCGAAGGCGCGGTGCGGATCGACGACTCGGTGGTGACCGATCCCGGCCATCTCATCACCCTGGCCGCAGGATCGACCGCCAAGATCAGCCTGGGCAAGAAGAAGCACGGCATCCTCCAGTCCGGCTGATCGGCGGAAATCCGCCACAAAGCGGCATAATTCGTCCTGTTGAACCAGCAAGATTTTGCCGGTTTACCGTTTGTTTGCCTATTCCGTTCAAGATCGCGGCGGGCAACGAAAAATATGGGAAGAAGTCATGGTCGCAGGTGCACAGCTGACCGTAACCGACAAGCGTCGGGCGGCACGCCATCCGGTCGATTACAAAGTGATCGCTGAACATCGGACCATAGGCGATGTCCACCTGCACATCGTCAACATCTCGGCCCAGGGTTTCATGGCGCACGTCGACGGCGACCTCGAGCGGGGGGAGCGCCTCGACTTGCGGCTGCCGATCATCGGCCGGATCGAGGCCCACCTGATCTGGGCTCACGAGGAACGCGCCGGCTTCCAGTTCGAGCGGATCATCCGGCTCGACGATTTCATGCAGCTCGTCGATACCTTGCAGCCCAATCCGCGGCTTCGCCCCAACCGCCGCTGACGCAAGCGCCACCGATCGCGTTTCGCGAGATCCGCCGGGCTCCCTGACAAGCTGACGGATCCCTGACGGTTTGTGACGCCGCCAATCCGCTTGGAAAGCGCTTGGTGCGGTGGCAAGGGGCGCGGGTGAACGCCGCCGAATCTCTCAAGTCGCCCTTACGCATTCCCGATTATCGCCGCTTCTGGCTGGCTCGGTTTGCCTCGGTTCTCGCGACGACCGGAATGGTCGTCATCGTCGGCTACCAGATCTACGATGTGGCGCGCGCCGAATACGGGATGAGCATACCGGCAGCCTCGTTTCAGCTCGGCCTGCTCGGCTTTGCGCAGTTCGTACCGCTGATGCTGCTCACCCCCATTGCCGGCGTCGTCGCCGACCGGTTCGACCGTCGCTACGTGGCGGCCATGGCCATGGTGCTCGATGTCGCGGTCGCGGCCGCGCTCGGTTTCGTGACCGTCGCGGAATGGCGCAGTCTGCCCGTCCTGTTCGGACTTGCCGCCGCGCATGGAGCGGTGCGTGTGTTCGTCGGCCCGGCGATGTCGGCGATCGCTCCCAATATCGTGCCGGCCGCGCTGATTCCCCGCGCCATCGCGCTCAATTCGATCGCGTTCCAGTCCGGTGCGGTGGTTGGGCCGGCAGCCGCCGGATTCCTCTTCGCCAGCCAGCGGTCGCTGCCCTACTGGGTGTCGGTCAGCCTGATGGCGGTGGCCATTGTCGCGATCCTCGCTATCCGCAGTCTTCCGCCGCCCCCACCCGAGGCACGCCGAACGCATCCGCTGCGCCAGATCGTGGGCGGCTTCCAATTCGTCTGGAACGAGCGCTTCCTGCTGGGCTGCATCTCGCTGGATCTGTTCGCGGTGCTGCTGGGCGGCGCTACGGCGCTGCTGCCCGTGTTTGCGCGCGACATCCTGCACGTCGGCCCCGAAGGCCTGGGTCAGATGCGCGCCGCGCCGGCGGTTGGCGCTGCGCTCGTCGCCGTGCTGCTGTCGTGGCGACCGCTCGAACGCGAGGTGGGCTGGAAGATGCTGCTGGCGGTCATCGGCTACGGCGCGATGACTCTCGCCTTCGGATTGTCGCGCAACTTCCTGCTCTCGCTGGGATTTCTCGCGCTGCTGGGCGCGGCGGACATGGTTTCGGTGTTCATCCGCAGTTCGCTGGTCCAGCTCAACACGCCCGACGATGTGCGCGGTCGAGTCTCGGCGATTTCAGGTCTCGCGATCTCTGCGTCCAACGAACTCGGCGAGTTGCAGTCCGGCTTCGCCGCAGCGTTGCTGGGCGCGACCGGAGCGGTTGTATTCGGCGGAACGGGTGCCATAGTCGTTACCATCCTGTGGGCCTGGCTGTTCCCCGAACTTCGCCGCGCCCGCACCTTTGCCCCGCAATACCGGCTCAGGGAGAGCGGCCCATGAAATTCGATTCCATTCTCGCCACGATCGGCAAGACCCCCCACGTGCGTTTGTCCCGCCTCTTTCCCGACCATGAAGTCTGGGTGAAATGCGAACGCGCCAATCCCGGCGGCTCGATCAAGGACCGCATCGGCCTCGCCATGGTCGAAGCGGCCGAAGCCGATGGCAGCCTCAAGCCCGGCGGCACGATTATCGAGCCGACCTCGGGCAACACCGGCATCGGCCTGGCCATGGTGGCGGCGGTCAAGGGCTACAAGCTCGTGCTGGTCATGCCCGAGTCGATGTCGATCGAGCGGCGCCGGTTGATGCTCGCCTATGGTGCGCAGTTCGACCTCACCGCCAAGGAAAAAGGGATGAAGGGCGCGATCGAACGCGCTCGCGAGCTCGTGGAGCAGACGCCCGGTTCCTGGATGCCGCAACAGTTCGACAACCCGGCCAACGTCGACATCCACGTCCGCACGACGTCGATGGAGATCCTGGCCGATTTCGCCGATACGCCGATCGACGTGATGATCACCGGCGTCGGCACGGGCGGCCATCTGACAGGCTGCGCCGAACGGCTGAAGCAGGATTGGCCCGCGATGAAAGCTTACGCGGTCGAGCCCACGCTATCTCCGGTGATCTCGGGCGGACAGCCGGGCCCGCATCCGATCCAGGGTATCGGTGCCGGGTTCATTCCCTCCAATCTCCATACCCAGTCGATCGACGGTGCCATCCAGGTACCGCCGGAAGATGCCAAGGAATGGGCCCGGCGCTCGGCCAGCGTGGAAGGCATGTTGGTGGGCATCAGCTCGGGCGCAACGCTGGCGGCGATCGCGCAGAAGCTGCCCGATCTTGCCGCCGGAACGCGGGTCATGGGTTTCAATTACGACACGGGGGAGCGCTACCTTTCGGTCCCCGACTTCCTGCCGGAGTAAGCCGCAAAGGTCACACGGGCGACAAGCTGCCGTTATCGAGCACCCGATAAAAGCATGAGGTCTTCCCAGTATGGCAGGCGGGGCCCTCGGGCTTCACCAGCAGCACGAGCGCGTCCTGGTCGCAATCGACGCGGATCTCCTGGATGCGCAAGTAGTGGCCCGAGGTCTCGCCCTTGCACCACAACCGCTGCCGGGAGCGGGAATGGAAGTGCGCCAGACCGGTTTCGCGCGTTCGATCGAGCGCTTCGGCATCCATGTAGGCGACCATGAGGACCTGCAAAGTCTCGCTATCGACCGCAATGGCCGAGATCAGGCCTTTTTCGTCGAAGCGCGGCATGAACCGCGTTCCGGTTTCGCGCTCGACGGTGTCGGTGGCCTGAGGCTTGTTCAAGGGATCCTCCGCTGTTTCGGTTTGCCGGAATGTTGCAAACTCACAACAGCCCTACACCAAAATTAGGATCGATTTGCAAACACCCTTCCATCGCAGCCCGATTCGGTCGATTGAGAGATCGCAGCTCGGGGGGGCTGCACACTGAACCATAAAGGTGCTGTAAAACAGGCGCCAGGGTTCAGGGAGTAAGAGCTTTGATCCGACTAACCCCGGATTGGCTCACGAGACATGAGGGATCGGGTCTGGCGGCCTTCAGGGGTGCCGCCAAGATGCGCAAGCAGGGCCCCGTTAGTTTCGTCACGAGGACGCCCGGGATCGCATGGTCCCGGGCGTCTTTGCATGTGGCTACCGAGGGCTGCGCGAACGCCCCGTCGCGAGCATCGGATCTTCGAACGCGCGTTTTCAGAACACTTCGTCGAGCACTCTGGCATAGCAGGCGATCACGACAGATTGCGCACCGCGGCGCTTGAGCGCGGATACGCAGGCGTTGCTGGTCGCTCCGCTGGTCAGCACATCGTCGACCAGAACCACGTTCGCACCCTTGATCATCTCGCGCCGACTGGGATTGACGGTGATCGCGCCGGACAACGCACTGCTGCGCGACCGGCGATCGAGATTGCCGAGGAACGGAGTCGACTTGCGCCGCAGCAGACCATCGACCACCAGCATCATGCCCGTCAGACGAGCCAGTTCCTCTCCCAGGATCGCGGCCTGGTTGTACCCGCGCGACCAAAGCCGCGCACGGTGGAGCGGGACCGGCACGATCAACGTTCCTGGTTTCAACATCGGCAGTTTGGCAGCGATCTGGTGCGCCATCATCGGCGCCAAGGCGATCCGGTTGCCATGCTTCAAGGCTAGGACGAGCTGCTTGGACGCTTCGTTATACAGTGTGGCGGCGGCGACTCCATCGTGCTGCGGCGCCTTTGCCAAGCACGGCGCGCAGACCGCATCCTCTCCCACCTCATCTTCGTCGAAAGGGCGCTGGCACAGCTTGCAGGCCGGTTCGCCGGGGATCACCAGCTTGTTCCAGCAGGCGCTGCACAAACCGGTCTGCGCGCTGATGCCGTCGCCGCACAGCGGACAGCGCGGCGGCAGGACTTTGTCCACGATCGGCGAGAGAAGGCTCATGATAGCCTGATGATTAGCCATTTGCCCGCGGCCCGCAAGCGCTTGCGTGTCCGGTCCGCACACGGCAGGAGGCGCACGTGACCGAGCAAGGACCGCCCCGCATCTTCGACAAGCCGCGTCGCGCAGTCGTGCGCCGCCGCGCGATCGCCCGTCAGCGGCGGGAAGACGCCGCGCGGTTCGTGCTTGAGGACATGGCCGACGACGTGCTCGAACGGATCGGCTTCGTGCGGCTCGAACCGGGCCGCGCGCTCGTCATCGGGGACCTGACGCAGACGCTCGCCGCGACGCTGGGCAGCCGTGGTTGGACGGCGCAAGTCCGCGAACCGGCGGACGGCTTCGACGAGGAAGCGCCCTACCCCGATGCCGGCTACGATCTCATCGCCAGCCTCGGCACGCTCGATACGATCGACGATCTTCCCGGCGCGCTGATCCATATCCGTCAGGCCCTGCGCCCCGGCGGCATGATGATCGCGAGCTTTCCCGGAGCCGGCAGCCTGCCCGCGCTGCGCGCCGCGCTGCTGGCCGCGGATGCGGAGCGCCCCTCGGCGCGGATCCATCCGCAGATCGATGCGCGGGCGGGCGGGCAATTGCTCCAGCGCGCCGGTTTCGCCGATCCGGTGGCGGACTTGCGCGATATCGACGTGGCCTACCGCGCGTTCGGCACTCTGATCGGCGACGTGCGCGACCAGGCCCTCTCGCAAGTGCTGGCCGATCCGGGCCCGCCGCTTGGGAAGGCGGGACTCGAACGGGCTCGCCGGGCCTTCGCCGAGGCGGCGGAGGATGGCCGAACGCGGGAGCGCTTCACCATCCTCACGCTCTCGGGCCGCCGCCCACCCGAACGTTAGCCCAGCGCGGCTTGCGCCGCGGCAAGGCGGGCAATCGGCACGCGGTAGGGCGAGGCGCTGACGTAATCGAGCCGCTGCGCTTCGCAGAACGCGATCGAGGCCGGGTCGCCGCCATGTTCGCCGCAGATGCCGAGCTTGAGATCGGGACGCGTGGCCCGGCCCCGCTCGGCGGCCAGCTCCACCAGTTGGCCAACGCCGTCGATGTCGAGGCTCACGAACGGATCGCGCGGGTAGATGCCCTTTTCGACGTAGGGACCAAGGAAGCGCGAGGCATCGTCACGGCTGACGCCGAGCGTGGTCTGCGTGAGGTCGTTGGTGCCGAATGAGAAGAAGCGCGCTTCTTCTGCGATCTCGCCCGCCATCAGCGCGGCGCGCGGCAGTTCGACCATGGTGCCGACGAGGTATTCGAGCGTGATGCCCTTGTCCTCGAACACCTTGGCCGCGATCCGTTCGATCAAGACCCGCAGGATCGCCACTTCCTTGCGCGTCGCGACCAGCGGGATCATCACTTCGGGCACCGGCGCATCGCCCGATGCCTTGGCGACGTCGCACGCCGCCTCGAAGATCGCCCGCGCCTGCATCTCGTAGATCTCGGGGAACGTGATGCCGAGGCGGCAGCCGCGATGGCCGAGCATCGGGTTCGATTCGTGGAGTTCGCCCGCGCGGCGCTTGAGCGTATCGGCGCCGATGCCGATCGCTTCGGCCAGTTCGGCGAACTCGGCATCGCCTTGCGGCAGGAACTCGTGCAGCGGCGGATCGAGCAGGCGGATCGTGACCGGCAAGCCCGCCATCACTTCGAAGATCTCCTGAAAGTCGCTGCGCTGCGCCGGCAGCAGCTTTTCCAGCGCCGCGCGGCGACCGGCTTCGTCCTCGGCGAGGATCATCTGGCGCACGGCCGAAATACGGTTGGCATCGAAGAACATGTGCTCGGTCCGGCACAGGCCGATGCCCTCGGCCCCGAACTGGCGCGCCATGCGGCAGTCGGCCGGGGTTTCGGCATTGGTGCGCACTTTCATCCGGCGATGCTTGTCGGCCCAGACCATCAGCGTGGCGAAGTCGCCTGCGAGTTCCGGCTCCACCGTCGGCACTTCGCCCGCCATGATCTCGCCCGAGGCGCCATCGAGCGTGATGACGTCGCCTTCGGACAATTCGCGGCTGCCGATGCGCAGCTTGCGCGCCTTGAGGTCGATCGAGACCGCAGACGCGCCCGAAACACACGGGCGCCCCATGCCGCGCGCCACCACGGCGGCGTGCGACGTCATGCCGCCGCGCGCGGTGAGGATGCCCTTGGCCGCATGCATGCCGTGAATGTCCTCAGGGCTGGTCTCGACGCGCACCAGGATCACCGAATCGCCGCGTTCCGCACGCTTTTCGGCGGTATCGGCATCGAGCACGATCGCGCCCGAAGCCGCGCCCGGCGACGCGGGAAGCCCGCGGCCCAGCACATCGCGCGGCGCATCGGGATCGAGCGTCGGGTGCAGCAGCTGGTCGAGCGCCATCGGATCGACGCGCTTGATCGCCGTCGCTTCGTCGATCAGGCCCTCGCCCACCATGTCGACCGCGAGCTTGAGCGCGGCCTTGGCGGTGCGCTTGCCCGAGCGGGTCTGCAGCATCCACAGCTTGCCGCGTTCCACGGTGAACTCGATGTCCTGCATGTCGCGATAGTGGCTTTCGAGCGTCTCGAAGACTTCGGCCAGCTGTCCGTAAGCCTCGGGCATGGCCTCTTCCATCGACAGCGGCTTGGCGCCTGCCGCTTCGCGCGCGTCCTTGGTGAGGTACTGCGGCGTGCGGATACCCGCGACCACGTCCTCGCCCTGCGCGTTCGCCAGCCATTCGCCGTAATAGGCCTTCTCGCCGGTCGCGGGGTCGCGGGTGAAGGCGACGCCGGTGGCCGATGTATCGCCCATGTTGCCGAAGACCATGGCCTGCACATTGACCGCAGTTCCCCAGTCGCCGGGGATGTCGTTCAGCCGGCGGTAGACTTTGGCGCGGTCCGAATCCCAGGAATCGAAAACCGCGCGGATCGCGCCCCACAGCTGCTCCTCGACGTCCTGCGGGAACGGCTTGCCCAGCTCCTTGTCGACGATGCCCTTGTATTCGGTGACGACCTTGCGCCAGTCGTCGGCGGTGAGTTCGGTGTCGGTGTGATAGCCGTTGTCTTCCTTGGCCATCTCCAGCGCGTCTTCGAACAAGTGGTGGTCGAGGCCGAGCACCACGTCGGAGTACATCTGAATGAAGCGCCGGTAGCTGTCCCAGGCGAAGCGATCATCGCCCGAGGTCGCCGCCAGCCCTTCGACCGTGGCGTCGTTCAGCCCGAGGTTGAGGACGGTGTCCATCATGCCGGGCATCGAAACGCGCGCGCCGGAGCGCACCGAAACCAGCAGCGGATCGGCCGCGTCGCCCAGCTTCTTGCCGACGGTTGTCTCGATATGCGTCAGCGCCTCGGCGACGTCGGCGCGCAGTTCGGCCGAGAAATCGCCACCTTCAGCGAGATACTTCACGCATTCCTCGGTGGTGATGGTGAACCCGGGGGGCACCGGCAGGCCGATGCTGGCCATTTCGGCGAGGTTGGCGCCCTTGCCGCCGGTGATCACTTTGTCGCGCGAGCGGGGATCGTCGCTGCGGGCGTCGCCGCCGAAAGTGTAGACCTGCCTTTGTGCCACGGTAGCCATGCGTCCTGCCCTCAAAGTTGACGAAGGTGACACACAGTCGCCTTCAACTATGCCGCCTAAACAGCGGACCAATCAGAATAAACTGGCGAAAATCGAAGGTGACACGGTGCGTGGCTCAACCCTCGATCTTCGAAAAATCTGCAACATTGTGCACTGCAACACGAAACCGATCAAGCAAGGCAAGACGCGTATGCCGCTTGGCGGGATCCGCATCGTTCACCGTCACGTCCTCGAAAAACGCATCGATCGGCGCGCGCAAGCCCGCAAGCGCCGCCATCGCGGCGGCGAAGTCCTCGGCCTCGACCGCGCGCGCGGCGGCGGGCTCGGCGGAATCGAGCGCATCCATCAGCGCCTTTTCCGCCGGTTCGGGCGTGTAGGAAAGCGCCGTCGCGGTCCGCTCGGCCATCTGCTGCGCGTAGATTTCACGCATCTGCGGATCGTCGACGTTCTCCATCGGATCCTCGTCGGCGTATACGCCTTCCACGTCATGCCGGACTTGATCCGGCATCCCGCTTTCGCTGGCGGTCTCGGAGCTGGGGTGACGATCGGGGGTGTCGAACCCTTCCTTCTTGAGGATGTTGGCCGCGCGCTTGTAGCCGGCGAGGAGGTTGGTGCCGTCCTCGGTTTCGACAAAGGCCTGCAGCGCGTGGACGCGGGCGAGAAGGCGAACGAGGTCGTCCTCGCCGCCAAGCGCGAAGACGGCATCGATCAAGTCGTGGCGGACGCCCGCTTCGCGCTGCTGGACCTTGAGGCGATCTACAAGAAAATCCACGATTTTAGTTGGCAAATCGATCGGACCTAATATTTCGGGTACTTCGAAGGAGCCATCATTCGATTCTGCTCGAAGTATGCTTCGCCGGTCCACATCTATTTCAATAGTATGTGGGGTCAATTCAAAGCGATAGCTCTCTGTCTGCGCGTAAAGAGCTTTGCGAACGCTGCTCAAATCGTCTTTATGAAAAAGACCGATTTGAGAAAGAGCAACCAATTTAGCATTCCAAGATGCTGGATGATACGCGTTGGCCGCAATCAAAAACGCATTGAGCGGCAACTTGTTCTCAATCGCCATGGCTATAAGCCCAAGGGCGGCTCGACGCAAAGCAAATGGGTCTTTTGAACCTGTTGGTTCCTGCTTAATCAGATAGAAGCCAACCAGCGTATCCAGCTTGTCCGCCAGCGATACCGCCACGGTAACCGGCGCGGTCGGCACTTCGTCGCCTTGGCCGACGGGCTTGTAATGATCGCGGATAGCATCGGCGACGGCGTCGGGCAGGCCCTCGGCGCGGGCGTAGTAACCGCCCATCAGGCCCTGCAGTTCGGGGAACTCGCCGACCATCTCGGTGACGAGGTCGGCCTTGGCGAGGCGCGCGGCCTGCTCGGCCATGTCGGCGAGCGCCAGAACCTCCCCGGAACGGGGAGGGGGACCTTCCGCAGGACTGTGGAGGGGCACGGGCGGGGTCGTCTCGGGTTGCGGGGTGAGGATAGGGGGCGCTTGCCCCTCCACCAGCTTCGCTGGTCCCCCTCCCCGGTTCGGGGAGGATGTTACGATGCCTTCTTCGACCAGCCAGCGGGCCAGCTTGGCGACGCGTTCCACCTTGTCGGCGACCGTGCCGAGCTTTTCGTGGAAGGTAATCCGCTCCAGCTTCTTCGCTTGTTCCGCCAGCGGCGTCTTGCGGTCCTGGTCCCAGAAGAAGCGCGCGTCCGACAGCCGCGCGGCGAGGACCTTGCGGTTGCCGTCGACCACGCCCGCGCCGCCATCGGTGGCGTCAATATTGGCAGTGCAGACGAACGCGTTGGCGAGCTTGCCGTCCGCATCGTTGCACACGAAATACTTCTGGTTCACCCGCGCGGTGAGCTGGATCACTTCGGGCGGCACGGCGAGATAGTCCTCGTCGAAGCGGCCGAGCAGCGGCACCGGCCATTCGGTGAGGCCGGCGTTCTCGATCACCAGCCCCTCGTCTTCGACCAGCGTCAGGCCCGCCGCCGAAGCCGCCTCGCGCGCCTTGGTGCGGACGATGCCCTGGCGTTCCTCGTGATCGACGATGACGTGCGCGAGCCGCAGCTTGTCGGCATAATCGTGCGCGCCGCCGATGGTGATCTCGCCGGGCGCGTGGAAGCGGTGGCCAAGCGTGACGTAGCCCGAGGCGATGCCGCCGACTTCGCATTCGACCAGCTCTTCGCCCAGGATCGCGACCACGCCCGAAAGCGGGCGCACCCAGCGCAGCGAGGCGCTCGACAGCGACTGCGCTCCCCAGCGCATCGACTTGGGCCAGGGAAAGGCGCGTGCCATCGCGGGGATCGCTTCGGCGAGCACGTCCGCGACCGCCCTGCCCGGCTTCTCGACCACCGCGAAGTAGGTCGGCTTGCCCTTGAGTTCGCGGACTTCGAGCTGGTCCTTGGTCAGCCCGACTTTGCCGAGAAACCCGGCCAGCGCTTGCTCGGGCGCGGCGGTGGCGGGGCCCTTGGTCTCCTCGCGCACGGCTTCGGTGGCGGTCGGCACATCGCGCGCGATCAGTGCGAGGCGGCGCGGAGTGGACCACACAGTGATGTCGCTGCACGAAACACCGGCGGCGTCCATTTCCTTGCGGAACAGCTTTTCCAGATCGGCGCGCGCGCCGGCCTGCATCCGCGCGGGAATTTCCTCGGAGCGCAGTTCGAGCAGAAAATCAGGCATTGCCGCCTCCGATGCGGGTCACGTCGAAGCCGGTCTTGCGGATCAGCGGCTCGGGGCTGGTGCCCTCGGCGCACAGCGCGATGACTTCGCCGAGGACGCCCGCCTTCTTGAAGTGCGCGGCGGGGAAGTGCTGCGTGTCCGCGACCAGCAGGTGCTCCATGTTGGTGCCTTGCGGAAAGGCACTCCAGTGCTGGCGGTCGAGCGGCTCGTCGCCGTTGATCGTCACGTAGCGCACCTCGTCACGGAAATGATCGGCGAGGCTTTGGTGACGCCACTGCTTGATGCCCCGGCGGAATTTGCCCCAGCGCTTCTCGCCCGGAACCACTTTGGGATTCATCGAGAACTGCGGTGCAAAGGCGATCGCGGTTTCGACCGGCAGATATTTGGACGCCCAGATCGCGCCGTAGCCGCCCATCGAATTGCCGAGCGTCACGATGCGCTTGCCCTCGGTGCGACCGGCGATCGCGTCGACCAGCATTTCGGGCGGAAAGGCGTTGTACCACGAACGCGCAAGATCGCTCACGAACAGCGCGCTGAAGCCCGGCGAACGCGTCGAGCCGACGAATTCCTCGGCCTCGATCCCGCCCATCGCGAGCTGCGTGCCGGTGAAGCACACGAAGACGCCCGGCGCATCGGGATCGCCCATGGTGGTGACGCGCAGCTTGTCGTTCTCGAACACCACGTCCGCGCCGCGCACTTCGACCGCGTCCTTGCGCAACAATGTCTTGGCCGAGGCATGGCCGTTGTGGTGCGTACCGCCCTTGACGACTTTCACGCTCACGCGCTCCACCCCTCGTATTCGGCGGCCCAGCGGTCGGCGTTCTTGGCGATCCACGCCTCGCACGAGCCTTTGGCGAGATCGCGCACGCGGCCCATGTAGCTGGCGCGTTCCTGAACCGAAATCACGCCGCGCGCCTGCAAGAGGTTGAACAAGTGGCTCGCCTCGATCGCCTGATCGTAAGCGGCGAGCGGGATTTCGGCCTCGATACAGCGCCGGCATTCGGCCTCGGCGTGCTGGAAGCCCTTGAACAGCTGCTCGGTGTCGGCGATCTCGAAGTTGTACTTCGACAGTTCCTGTTCGTTCTTCAGGAACACATCGCCGTAGGACACGCCTTCATCGTTGAAGCGCAAGTCGTACACGCGGTCGACGCCCTGGATGTACATCGCGAGGCGTTCGAGGCCGTAGGTCAGCTCGCCCGCGACCGGCTTGCAATCGAACCCGCCGACTTGCTGGAAATAGGTGAACTGGGTCACTTCCATGCCGTCGCACCAGACTTCCCAGCCCAGCCCCCAGGCGCCCAGCGTGGGGCTTTCCCAGTCGTCCTCGACGAAGCGGATGTCGTGCGCCAGTGGATCGATACCGATCGCGGCGAGGCTCTCGAGGTAGAGCTCCTGCAGGTTCTCGGGGTTCGGCTTCAGGATCACCTGATACTGATAGTAATGCTGCAGTCGGTTGGGGTTCTCGCCGTAACGGCCATCGGTCGGCCGGCGCGAGGGCTGGACGTAAGCGGCTTTCCACGGCTCGGGGCCGAGCGCGCGCAACGTGGTGGCCGGATGGAACGTGCCTGCGCCCATCCGCATGTCGTAAGGCTGCAGGATCAGGCAGCCGTGCCGGCTCCAGAACGAGTGGAGCGTCAGGATCATGGCCTGAAAGCTGAGCGGCCCGGACTTCACGGGCGGATTGGCTGATAAAGTGGCGGACATAGGCTTGGGGGCTTTAGCGATGGCCATCGGAGCGTCAACCGCACAGTGCGGCGCGGTTCAGGTCGACGCCATCGTGCCGCGCGCTATAAGGCGCGCCATGGACACGACCCACCGCCGCTTCCCTCTGTTTCGAGCCGTCCTGCTGCTGGCGGCGCTACTGCTGCCGGGGACGGCGCTCCACGCCGAACAGGTTGCGCCGACGTCCGAAGCCGGCGCCGCTGCAAGGAATACCGACGGCACCTCCGCCGTCACGATCGAGGAATCAGTCGATCCGGCGGCTCCAACCCCATCCGCCGCGCATCCCGCCCTATGGAAGGTCGCCGACGCGGACACGACGATCTGGCTCTTCGGGACTGTCCATATCCTGCCGCCCGATATCGACTGGTTCAACGGCCCGGTCGCAGAGGCGTTCGACCACTCCGATCAACTGGTCACCGAAATCATCGATCCGGGCCCGGCCAGGATGTCCGCGCTGATCACCGAGAAGGCGACCCGCCTCCCCGGCTCCACACTTCGCGATACGCTCGAGCCCGAGGACCGGGCCGAATACGAGGCCGCGCTCACGGACCTTGCCGTGCCGGTGACGGCCTTCGATCGCTTCGAGGCCTGGTACGCGGCGGTCGGGCTTTCGACCCTGCCGTTGATGCAGCTGGGCTATGCGACCGACAACGGCGTCGAAAAGGCGCTCGTCGCGCGTGGGGACAAGCGTGCCATGGCGCACATCGGGCTGGAAACGCCCGACTACCAGATCGGCCTCTTCGACACGCTGCCCGAGCCCACCCAGGAGCGCTATCTCGCCAGCGTGCTCGACCAGTTGCCGACGATCAAAACCGATCTCGCGGCGATGGTCGATTCCTGGAAGAAGGGCGATGCCGACGAGCTTGCGGCTCTGATCAACGATGCCGAATCCGACGCCGAACTCCTCGAAATCCTGCTGATCCGGCGCAACCGGGCCTGGGCGGGCTGGATCGGGAAGAGGCTCGAACAGCCGGGGACGGTGTTCATCGCGGTCGGCGCCGGGCACCTCGCCGGGGTCGGAAGCGTGCAGGACCAGCTCGCCGCTACTGGCATCGAGGCGAAGCGGGTCCAATAGTGCTGTGCCCGGCGCTGCGGACACTGCGGATCGTGCTTGGCCCGATCCTGCTGCTGGTCCTGGCGCAATGCGCCCCCGCCTCGCGCGAGGCCGACCCCGCTCTGTGGCGGGTCGAGGGCCGGAACGGCGAAGTGGCCTGGCTGTTCGGTACGATCCATGCCGCCGACGGACCGATGAAATGGAAAACCCCCGACGTCGCCCGAGCCCTGGCGGCGTCGGACGAGATCGTCGTCGAAGTCGCCGACATGGACCCGAAGCGCCTGACCGCGCAGTTCGATGCGCTCTCGCACACAGCCAACTTGCCGCCGCTGCTGGAACGGGTGCCACCGTCCGACCGAAAGGCTTTGGCCACCCGGCTCGATGACCTCGGGCTCGAGCACGACGCCTTCGCCGATGTCGAGACGTGGGCAGCCGCGATGACGCTCGCGCGCGCGGCGGCCAGCAATGCCGACCCGTCTTATGGCATCGATCGCGCGGTCATCGCCGCTGCCGGGAATCGCCCGGTGCGCGAGCTCGAAGGCGCGGACGCGCAATTGCGGATCTTCGATGCACTGCCCGAAGAGGAACAGCGCGATTTGCTTCGTGCCATTCTCGTCGACCCGGATGCCGGCGAGCGCGCGCTACCGGATAGCTGGGCGCGCGGCGACATGGAGGCGATCGTGCGCGAGACCAAACGCGGGCTGCTGGCCGATCCGGAATTGCGGGCCGCGCTGTTCACCGGACGCAACAAGCGCTGGGTCGATAAAATCGTCGCGCGCCTGGGCGCGGGGCATCGCCCTTTCGTCGCGGTGGGGGCTGCGCATCTCGCCGGGCCAGAGGGACTTCCCGCGCTGCTCGCGGCAGCAGGGTATCGCGTGATCCGCGTGCGCTAGCCGCTTCGCGCACCCGTTCTGCTTGCGTTTCGCCCGGATTGCCGCTAACGGGCGCCGCTTCCCGCCATGGTCATCCCTGGAGGCGCGGCGGGCAAGTATTCTCATCCAGAAGTTTCGAAAGGTAGAGATCATGAGCGATTCGCTGACCCTGCCGGCCGAGACGCGCGAGCGGGCAGGCAAGGGAGCCTCCCGTGCACTGCGTCGTGAAGGCCGCGTCCCCGCCGTCGTCTATGGCGGCAAGGAAGACCCCCTTGCCATCCATGTCGAAGCCAAGGAGCTGATGCGTCAGCTCGGCACCGGCCACTTCATGAACTCGATCGTCATGGTCGATGTCGGTGGCAAGAAGGTGCGCACGCTTCCCAAGGACGTCGCGTTCCACCCGGTCAGCGATCGCCCGCTGCACGTCGACTTCATGCGCCTCGCCAAGGATGCGACGGTGCAGGTCAACGTGCCCGTGATCTTCGCCAACGAGGACGCCTCGCCGGGCCTCAAGCGTGGCGGCGTGCTCAACGTCGTGCGCCACGAGCTCGATCTCGTGTGCGATGCGGACAAGATCCCCGACGAGATCGCGATCGACGTCACCGGCCTCGATGTCGGCGATTCGATCCACATCAGCCACGTCAAGCTGCCGGCCGGTTCGGAAAGCGCGATCACCGATCGCGACTTCACGATCGCGACGATCGTCGCCCCGTCGGCGCTCAAGAAGGCCGAAGGCGCCGAGCGCGCCGAAGGTGAGACGGAGGTCACCGAGCAGGTCGAGGATTAATCGGAAGGCGGCCCCGCCAAAACGCGGGGCCGCCTTCCCTTCCATCACATGCAAATCTGGGTCGGCCTCGGCAATCCCGGTCCGCAATATGCGATGCACCGGCACAACGTGGGCTTCATGGCGCTCGACACGATCGCCGCGGTCCATGGCTTCGGCCCTGTTCAGAAGAAGTTTCTCGGCTGGGTCCAGGAAGGCCGTATCCCTTCGGGCGGCGGCGGCGACAAGGTCCTGCTCCTGAAGCCCGCCACCTTCATGAACGAAAGCGGCCGCGCCGTGGGCGAGGCCTTGCGGTTCTACAAGCTCGACCCCGGCGCCCTCACCGTCTTTCACGACGAGCTCGACCTCGCCCCCTTCAAGGTCAAGGTGAAGCAGGGCGGCGGCATTGCCGGCCACAACGGCCTGCGCTCCATCGACAAGCATCTGGGCCCCGATTTCCGCCGCGTGCGGCTCGGTATCGGCCACCCCGGCCACAAGGACCGCGTCACCGGTCACGTGCTCGGCAACTTCGCCAAAGCCGAGACCGACGATCTGGCTGACATGCTCGGCGCGATTGCGGCGGAAGCCGATCGCCTGGCCCTTGGCGAAGACGCGCGTTTCATGAGCGATGTGGCGCTGCGTCAGCAGGGTTGAGCCCACCTGGCGGAATCTTGGTAAAAACGTCGGTAGGAATTACACCTTCCGGCTTCCCGCATGACCATTAACCATCGAAACTCCCGGGAATCCTCATCTGGCACGGCGTTTGCGTCACAAGTCGTGAACCATTCCAGTAAGGGGGAATTCCTAATGACACGCAAGCTTGCACTCACCGCCGCCTCGGCCAGCGCCGCCCTGATGATGAGCGTTACTCCGGCTCATGCCACGTGGTGGAGCGGCTGGCACACGCACTACTGCGATTGCGGCCACAGCGCCGGCAGCAAGTCGTGCGGCTCCTCGAGCTCGTCGGGCAGCTCGACCACCACGACGACCTCGGGTGGCTCGACCACGACCTCGGGCAGCTCGACCACGACCTCGGGCGGTTCGACCACGAGCGGTGGCTCTTCCACGAGCGGCAGCTCGACGACCACCACGACCTCGGGCGGTTCGACTTCGGGCGGCTCGACCTCGGGCGGCACGCCGGTTCCCGAGCCGGGCATGCTCGGCATGATGGGCCTCGGCTTCATCGGCCTCGCGGTTGCCCGCCGCCGCCGCGCGCGCCGCTAAGCGCCGAAGCCCGTTCGGTTTCGATAATGGCCGTCGCCGGCGATCAGCCGGCGGCGGCTTTCCGATTCCACGGCGCGGCGGGATCGTGAAGCCGCGCGGACAATCCCGCCGCGGCCGGATCGCCCACCGCCTTGGCCGCTTTGCTCGCCACGTCCAGCAGCTGCGGATTGGCATCGGGGCGTTCGGCAACGGGGCGCAGTGTATCCCAGGCGCCCTCGGCATCGCCGGTCGCCAGTTGCGCCTCGCCCAGCAGCATGCGCGGATAAGGATTCTGCGGGCGCATCAGCACCGCGCGGCTCAGCAGAACGCGCGCCTGCTCGGGGTGACCGAGCCGCAGCAGCGCCTCGCCATAGCTCATGCCCAGCGCCGACGCGGGTTCGAGCGTGCTTTCCCGGCCTTGCAGCGCCTCGCGAATCTCCTTCCACTTGCCCTGCTCCGACAGAAGCTGGACGCGTAGCGCAAACAGCCGCTCGTCGTTGGGCGCGATGGCCTCGGCCTTGTCGAGCACGGCCTGCGCCTGTTTGACCTTCCCCTTCTCGTCCAGCAGTGCGGCAAGAACGATCATCGGCTCCGCCCGGTTGGGGAAGTCTTTCATCACGCCGGCGAAGGCCCGGATCGCCGCATTGGTCTGCCCTTGCGCATCGGCGAGGTCACCTTCCAGCACGCGGGTCGCATAAGCCTTGGGCGCGAACTCGCGCATGCGCTGGTAGATGCGCGCCGCCCCCTCGGTATCGCCTTGCGTGAGCCGCGCGCGCGCATAGGCGGTCGCCAGTCGCACGTCCTTGCCTTCGGCAAGCCCCGCTTCGAAGATCGCCGTCGCTTCGTTCTGGCGGCCAAGCTGGCGCAGCGCCTCTGCGCGAACGAAGCGCGTGTCTGCGCCGCCGTCTTTCCCGACCAGCGCCAAAGCGCGTTGCGGCTCGCCTTCCAGCAGCGCCAGTTCGGCCCGCAGGCGCGCAACCTCGGGCGCTTCGAGCCCGCCGCGTTCAACCCGGTCGATCGTACGAGCAGCCCCATCCGCATCGCCGGAACGCAACTGGCTGTCAGCCAGCAGGCGCAGCATCGCGACATCGTCGGGCGCCGCGCGCAGTCCAGTGGTCGCCGCGTTCGCGGCCGCGACGTAGTCCCCTTGCGCGAAGCTGTCGCGCGCGCTGGCGAAATCGGCTTGCGGATCGTCCTGACAGCCGGCCAGCAAGGCCAGCGGCAGCAACAGAATAGCGAGGCGCGTTCGAAGTTTCATGGTCGCTGCCATACCCCCGGCGGGGTGAAAATTCAGTGAAACGCTGAAGATCCCACTGGCGGGAAACCGCAAAACTGGCCAAGCCGGCGCCTGCCCGCTAAGGGCGCCGCTCAAGGTTTTCACCGGAGGAATACATGGGTTTTCGTTGCGGGATCGTCGGCCTGCCCAACGTCGGCAAGTCGACACTGTTCAACGCCCTGACCGAGACGCAGGCGGCGCAGGCCGCCAACTACCCGTTCTGCACGATCGAGCCGAACGTCGGGCAAGTCGGCGTTCCCGATCCGCGGCTCGACAAGCTGGCCGAAATCGCCAAGTCGGGCAAGATCATCCCCACTCAGCTGGCTTTCGTCGACATCGCCGGTCTGGTGCGCGGCGCCTCCAAGGGCGAGGGCCTGGGCAACCAGTTCCTCGGCAACATCCGCGAAGTCGATGCGATCATCCACGTGCTGCGCTGCTTCGAGAACGACGACATCCAGCACGTCGACAACCGCGTCGACCCGATCGCCGATGCCGAGACGGTCGAGACCGAACTGCTGTTGTCGGATCTGGAAAGCCTCGAAAAGCGCGTTCCCGCCGCCGCGAAGAAAGCCACCAGCGGCGACAAGGAAGCCAAGATTACGGCCAGCGTGCTGGGCCAGGCGCTCGACCTGCTGCGCAACGGCAAGCCCGCGCGCCTGACCGAGCCCAAGGACGAGGAAGAAGCGCGCATCTTCCGCCAAGCCCAGCTGCTGACCGCCAAGCCGGTGCTCTATGTCTGCAACGTCGAGGAAGATGCGGCAGCCGAGGGCAATGCCTTTTCGGCGCGCGTGTTCGAGAAAGCGGCGGCCGAGGGCGCCAGCGCCGTGATCGTCTCGGCCGCGATCGAAGCCGAACTGACCGGCATGGACGCCGAAGACCGGCTCGCCTTCCTCGAGGAAATGGGGCTGTCGGAAACCGGCCTCGCGCGCATCATCCGTGCCGGCTACGAGCTGCTCGATCTGCTGACGTTCTTCACCGTCGGCCCCAAGGAAGCGCGGGCATGGACGGTGCACCGCGGTGCCAAGGCTCCCGAAGCCGCAGGTGAGATCCACTCCGACATGGAACGCGGCTTCATTCGCGCCGAAACCATCGCCTTCGACGACTATGTCGCGCTGGGCGGCGAGTCCGGCGCCAAGGATGCCGGGAAACTGCGCCAGGAAGGCAAGGACTACACCGTTCACGACGGTGACGTTCTCCACTTCAAGTTCAACGTCTGAGCAAAATTGGGCCCATTCGGGCACAAGGTGCGTTTTCGCGTGTTGGTCTTTCCAACAGGAGGAACGCCCGATGGTAGACAAGTCCGAGAAATTCAACTGGCTGGTACGTGTCGGCTACTTCAGTCGGGCGATCATGTACGCTGTGCTCGGCCTTATCGCATTGACCAGCGCGCAGCAGATCGCGCAAGGCACAAGCGGCATCTTCCAGGCGATCGAGAATTACCCGGCGGGCACCGCGATCCTGTGGATCATGGTCGTGGGCCTCACCGCCTACGCTCTCTTCCGCTTCTGCTCGCCGCTGTTCGACATCGAGAACAATGGGTCGGATGCCAAGGGCTGGGGCAAGCGCATCGGGCACCTCGGAAGCGGCATCGGCCACCTGGCGCTGGCTTACTCCGCCTACAAGTTCGCGAGCAGTGACGCGGGCGATTCGTCATCCTCGCAAGGGGGCGGCGCGCAGGAAGCCGCCGCTGGCGTGCTCTCGGTCGACTTCGGCGGCGTCGTCATCGGCTTGCTGGGTATCGCATTCGGCGTGACTGCGATCTTCCAGGCGAAGAAGGCCATCACCGGCGATTTCATGAACCGCATCAGCAGCCGCGCGCCCAGCGCGACCCGCTGGCTGGGCGGAGCCGGCTTCCTCGCCCGCGCCGTCGTTTACGCGGTCATCGCCTTGTCGCTGATCAAGGCCGGTTTCGCTTCGGGCGGAAGCGATCAGATCAAGACGCTGGGTGATGCCGTGGCCTCGCTTGCCGGCGAAGGTTTCGTGTTCACGCTGACCGCGATCGGACTGCTGCTCTTCGGTTTGTTCAGCCTCGTTCTTGCAAGGTACCGGATCATTCCCGATCTCGGTGACAACGGCCGCGTTCCCGCTTTCCGGGCCTGAACGCGCGAAAGGAATAGTCATGCGGAACCCAGTGCAGAGAAAAGCCAGCGTGTATCGAATGGTGATGGACAAGCACGTCTGTCCCTACGGGCTCAAATCCCTGCACCTGCTCCGCAAACACAACTACGAGGTGGAAGACCACTGGCTGACGACCCGCGCGGAGACCGACGCCTTCAAGCAAGAGCATGACGTCAAGACGACTCCACAGACGTTCATCGGGGACGAGCGGGTCGGCGGCTATACCGATCTACGAGCGTGGTTCGGCAACCCCCTGCCCGATCCCGACGCCACCAGCTACAAGCCGGTGCTCGCCGTCTTCGCCACGGCGGCGGGCGCGGCGCTGGCCGTCAGCTTCGCGGCGTTCGGCACGCCGTTCACGCTGCGCACGGCGGAATGGTTCGTCTCGATCACGATGATGCTGCTGGCGATGCTCAAGCTGCAGGATGTCGAGAGCTTCTCGACGATGTTCCTGGGCTACGACCTCCTGGCACGCCGCTATGTGCCCTACGCCAAGGTCTACCCGTTCGCCGAATGGCTCGCGGGAGCCCTGATGACGGCGCAGGCCCTGCCGTGGCTGTCGATCCCGATCGCGGGGTTCATCGGTACGGTCGGCGCGATCTCGGTCTTCTACGCGGTCTATATCCAGAAGCGCGAGCTCAAGTGCGCCTGCGTCGGTGGAGGAAGCAACGTGCCGTTGGGTTTCGTTTCGCTGACCGAGAACCTGTTCATGGTCGGCATGGCCCTTTGGATGCTCGCCAGAGCCATCTGACGGGCAAGCGGCGCGCGGGGGGCCACCGTGTTCCGAAGCGGACCCGCTAGAACTTGGTATCCGCCTTGTAGTCGCCCCAGGCAGAGTAGATATCCAGCGCTGCAAAGACGATGGGTATCCCGAATTTCCCGGCTGCGGCCATGCGACTGCCCGTCTGAATCATGGCCCGGCCTTCCTGCCGGACCACCGCGGCGCTGGCGTTGCGCACCGTCTTGCTGCCATGCGCCATATTGCGAGCCTGGAGCGCCTGCTTGGTGGATTGGACCGAACCCGACACGGACTGAATCGCCGCGTTGCCGTTGTCGATCAGCTTCAGACCTTCCTCGGTCAGCTTCTCGGCCCCCTTGCCGACACCGAACTTGCCCGCTTCCTTGACGCCGTCGATCGCGACCGCCTTGGCCCCCCGCGCCTGATTCCAGTTCTTCGCGACCGAACAGGCCATGCTGGTACCGGCCCCGATCCCGACCGCGAGCAGTGCGGCAGAGCCTGTCAGGACGATACCGGCCGGGACGCTGAGAACGGCGAGCGAGCTTTGCGAGACGAACTTGATCGCCGCCCATTGACTGATCGCGCGTTCGGACGTCCGGATCGCTTCCTGATTGTCGCGCTGGGCTTGGGCGAAGTCCGTCTGGATATCCCGCCAGGCCTTGTCGCGGATGCGTTCGCACTGGGTGAGGTAGGTTTCCAGCCCGATGAAGCCCTGCAACGAAAGCGCGCGCATGGCGTACTTCCAACGCTCGCCATAATTGAAATTGGCTTGCTTCTTGATTGCGTTGACGTGCGGCTGATCCACCGTCACCGCTCCCGGCCCTACCTTCCAGTATCCATACAAACCGGGAAGAACATTGTAATCCTGCCAGCGGATCTTCCTGAGTTGCTGATAAGCCGTCGCGAGCGCGACGGATCGCAAGGTCTTGTCGATGGAATCGAACTTCACGATGGTCGCTGTCGGTGCAGTCATCTTAGCCCCCATGCATTCGCCATCGGGCCGTGACATCTAAGGTTCGTCAGCCCGCTGTTGCTTCGATCCCCGCAGCGGCGAATGTTATACTTTACGCTTTTAAGGTCAATCGGCTTACCGAGCCGGGGTTACGAACGAACCCTAAGCTAACCAGGCGGCGGTTGCTCAGGTGCCGCAGGTCACTTGCCCGGACTTGTCGTAGGCCACCCGTTCTTGCGAATCATGGATGACGAGGCGGCTTGGCCAGCTCCGCTCGTCTCCGCCCTCCCCTGCCTGCGCCACGAGTTCGACCCAGCTGTTGAGCCCGATGTAGATCGAGTGTGCGCCACCCGGCAATTCGGCGCTGCCGCCCTTGGCGGACACCGGCTGGAGTTCACCGTCGATCTTGAGATAGCCGCGCTCACGTTGGGCGACGAAGATCGGGGCGGATTCGCCTTCGATCCGGAACTTGCAGCCCCGTCCCAGATCGTAGCGCGCCATGTCGTCGGCATTGAATTCCTGCGGCAGGATCGGGTTGGGCTCGACGCGGTTCATGCGTTCGACCATGGCGACGTCGCGCGCGGCCTCGGCGGGGCTGACCGTACCCTCGTCGGAAGGCTCGTCCGCACTGTCGCCGCAACCGGCCAGAAGGAATGTGGCCACTGCCAGCGCCGCCATGGTTCTTCGCATCATTTCCGTCCGAAAAGCTTCTCGATATCCTCGTGCGCGAGTTTAACCCACGTGGGGCGGCCATGGTTGCATTGGCCCGAACGCGGCGTGCGCTCCATTTCGCGCAGCAGCGCGTTCATTTCGGCGACGGACAGCACGCGGCCGGCGCGCACCGAGCCGTGGCAGGCCATCGTCGCCAGCACCAAGTCGAGCTTTTCGCCCAGCAGCAGTGCGTCGCCGTGGCGCGCGAGATCGTCGGCGATGTCGCGCACGAGCGCGGCGACATTGGCCTTCGCCAGCGCGGCGGGAATGGCGCGGACCAGAAGCGCGCTCGGTCCGAAGCGTTCGAGTGCAAGCCCGAGCCGCGCGAGATCCTCGAACTTGGCTTCGATCCGGTCGCAATCGACTTCCTCCAGCTCGACGACCTCGGGCAGCAGCATCGCTTGCGAGCGCGCCATGGCATCGCCCGCGCCTGCGGCCCTGAGGCGTTCGAGCACGAGCCGCTCGTGCGCGGCATGCTGGTCGACGATGACGAGACCGTCCTCGGCTTCGGCGACGATGTAGGTCTCGGCCACTTGCCCGCGCGCGACGCCGAGCGGAAAGGCGCGGGCTTCGTCCTTCGCAGGATCAGCCGGTTCGGCTCGCGCGGCGGGCGGCGCCATGACTTCGCTCTCGTAACTACGCCACGCGGCCCCCGCCTCGCGGACGCCCGGAGCAGCAACGGAATGCTGGCGCGCGAACAGCGATTGCAGGGAGGATGGCGGCGGCGCTGCTTCGGCGATCGGCTCCGACTGCCAGTTCGCCATCGCTCCGGCCGCCGGCGCCTGCGCGCTGCGCTGGCCCGCGCCTTCCATCGCATGCCGCAATGCGCCGACCAGAAACCCGCGCACGAAAGCGGGATCGCGGAAGCGGACCTCGGTCTTGGCGGGATGGACGTTGATGTCGACGTCTTCGGGCGGGATATCGAGGAACAGCGCCAGCACTGCGTGACGATCGCGTGCCAGCATGTCGGCATAGGCCCCGCGCACCGCGCCGACCAGCAGCCGGTCCTTCACCGGCCGCCCGTTGACGAACAAATACTGGTGATCGGCAACGCCTCGATTGAAGGTCGGCAGCCCGGCGACGCCGGTGAGCCGCGATCCGGCCCGCTCCGCCTCGATCACGACGCCATCCTCGGCGAGCTCTCGCGCCACGAGGCGAGCGACTCGCGCCGCCAGCGCTTCGCCGGGCTGCACCGCGATCGTGCGGCGGCCATCGTGCTCCAGAGTGAAGCCAATGCTCGGACGCGCCATCGCCAGGCGGCGCACGACGTCTTGGCAAGCGGCGTATTCGGAGCGCGGCGTGCGCAGGAACTTGCGCCGCGCCGGGACTTGCCCGAACAGGTTCTCGACCCGAATGCGCGTTCCGGGCGGCAGTGCGGCGGGGCCGTCGTTCGTGAGCCGGGAATGGTCGACCACGCGGCGCCAGCCCTCCGCGGCGCTGTTCGGCCGGCTTTCGATGGTGAGCCGCGCGACGCTCGCGATCGACGGCAGCGCTTCGCCCCGAAAGCCCAGCGTCGCGACTTGCTCGATCGCTCCGTGGGAAAGCTTGGAGGTCGCGTGTCGTTCGAGCGCCAGCGCGATGTCGTCGGGCGCCATCCCGCAGCCGTCGTCGGTCACTTCGATCAGATCGAGCCCACCCGAGGCGAGCTTCACGTCGATCACGGTCGCGCCGGCATCGATGGCATTCTCGACCAGTTCCTTCAGCGCGGAAGCCGGGCGCTCGACCACTTCGCCCGCCGCAATGCGATTGACGAGATCGTCGGGAAGACGGCGGATTTCGGACATCGGGATCGATCCAGCTAATACTACGGCCCCGGACCACGGTTGGGGGCGTGGGCCGGGGCCGAGGACCCACGACCCGGACATTAGCGACGAATCGCCGCGTATTCGAGATGGAGTCCGAATTTAACCCCAGCCAAAACTGCACAAAATTTTGGCGTTTGTTTCGAGCCTACGCTAAGGAGCCGCCTTCCACGCTCGCCTGCGGGTCGAATCTCGCTGCGGTCTCCGGCGCAAACACTCGAAAAGTTTACGGAATTCTGATGGCCTCGATGATGTCGCGATTCTTCAAATTCGGTTCCCAGAACATGGCGATCGATCTCGGTACGGCCAATACGCTGGTCTACGTCCAGGATCGCGGCATCGTGCTGAACGAGCCCTCGGTGGTGGCGATCGAGACGCTGCACGGCATCAAGAAGGTCAAGGCCGTCGGCGACGACGCCAAGATGATGATGGGCAAGACGCCGGACAACATCGAGGCGATTCGTCCCTTGCGCGACGGCGTCATCGCCGACATCGAAATCGCCGAAGAGATGATCAAGCATTTCATCCGCAAGGTGCACGGCAAGCGTTCGATGTTCCGCTATCCCGAGATCGTGATCTGCGTGCCCTCGGGCTCTACCTCGGTCGAGCGTCGCGCGATTCGCGATGCGGCCAGCAACGCCGGCGCCAGCCAGGTCTATCTGATCCTCGAACCGATGGCTGCCGCGATCGGTGCCGACATGCCCGTTACCGAGCCGGTCGGCTCGATGGTGGTCGATATTGGCGGCGGCACCACCGAAGTCGCGGTGCTTTCGCTGCGCGGCCTCGCTTACACGACGTCGGTCCGCGTCGGCGGTGACAAGATGGACGAAGCGATCGTCTCCTACGTGCGCCGCCACCACAACCTGCTGATCGGCGATGCCACGGCAGAGCGGATCAAGAAGGACTACGGCATCGCCATGATTCCCGAAGACGGGGTCGGCGAAACCATCCAGATCAAGGGTCGCGACCTCGTCAACGGCGTACCCAAGGAAATCTCGATCAGCCAGGCGAACGTCGCCGAAGCGCTGTCCGAACCGATCGGCGCGATCATCGAAGGCGTGCGCATCGCGCTGGAAAACACCGCGCCCGAACTCGCCGCCGACATCGTCGATCAGGGTATCGTCCTCACCGGCGGTGGCGCGATGATCCAGGGGCTCGACGTCTACCTGCGCGAAGAGACCGGGCTTCCGGTCAGCGTTGCCGAAGATCCGCTCTCCTGCGTCGCGCTCGGCACAGGCCGGGCCATGGAAGATCCGATCTATCGCGGCGTGTTGATGACCGCCTGAGGCTCGCCGCCTCGGATCGCAAACATAGCGGGGGGAGGCTCCCTGCGATGGAGGAGAAGCAGAGCGCATGGCGCCGCCTCTGAACCGGCGCTCCGGCCACTCGCGCAGGGCGCAGTACAGTTCGTTCTTCAACTACGCTGCCGGCGTGGCCGGCGCGCTGCTGGGCGTGGTCTTGCTGATCGTCTCGATCTTCGGTCCGACAGTGTTCTCCGGGCCACGCGCGATCGCTGCAGACGTGGTCTCACCCGTGGGCGGCGGCGCGGCGCGCACGCGGGCAGCGGGGCAAGACATCTTTTCCACCATCTCCGGCTATTTCAAAGCCGGTGCGAGCCATGCCCGGCTCGAGCGCGAGCTGGCCGTAGCCAAAGTGCGGCTCGCCGAAGCCGCCGCCGTGCGCGAGGAGAACGCCCGGCTGAAAGGGCTGCTGGGGATCGCGCGTAGCGATCCGCCCGCCGTCGCGGTGACTCGCATGACCAGTTCGACCGCGGCCAGCACCCGCCGTTTCGCCACGATCGGCGCGGGACGCACCAGCGGTGTCGAAAAAGGCATGCCGGTGCGCTCGACGATGGGCCTCGTCGGTCGCGTGCTCGAAGCCGGCATCACCAGTTCGCGCGTGCTGCTCGTCACCGACACCGAAAGCCTAGTCCCGGTCCGCCGCGCGCGCGATGGCATTCCCGCCTTCGCGCAAGGCCTTGGCGACGGCACGATCCGCATCCGGCTCATCAATCTCGGGATCAATCCGCTGAAGAAGGGCGACATTCTCGTCACGTCGGGATCGGGCGGGCTCTATCGACCGGGCGTCCCCATCGCGATGATCACCACCCTGCTGCGCGACGGCGGCATCGCCCGCGTGCTGGGCGATCCGTCGCACGCGGACTTCGTGGTCGTCGAACAATCCTGGGCGCCCGAACCGCCCGTCGTCCCGGAAAACAGGGACGAGCCGACGAGCATCGAAGCCGAGGACACTCAGGACGAGGCCCCGACGCCGTGAAATTTCCCGGTTTCGTGAAAGTCGATCAGGCGGGCCGCAAGCGGATCAACCGCGTGCCGTCGCCCTTTCTCGCCCGGGGACTTCCCTGGGCGAGCGTGATGATCAGCTCGATCCTGCCCGGTATGCTGCTGATCGCCTCCGCGCCGATCATGCCACCGCTCGGGTTTCTGGCCTTCGTCGCCTGGCGGCAGTTGCGCCCTGGGCTGATGCCGGTCTGGGCCGGCTTGCCGCTGGGCTTCTTCGACGATCTCTTTTCAGGGCAGCCGGTCGGTTCGGCGGTTCTGCTGTGGTCGCTGGCGGCGATCGTGCTGGACGAAATCGAAGATCGCTTGCCTTGGCGCAACTTTCTCACCGAATGGTTGGTGGCCATAGGCCTGATCGTCGCCTATATTGTGCTCAGCCTCTTCATCGCCAATATCGCCGGCGCTTCGACGCCGCTTCATGTCATCGTGCCGCAGATCGTCATTTCGCTCCTTTGCTATCCTTTTGTCGGCCGCGTCGTGGCGCTCGCTGACCGCTTTCGCCTGATCCCCTTCCGGGAAATTCGATGAAGTGGTTCAAACCGCGCCATGTCAGCATGGCGACGCTGCGCAACAGTTTCGACCGGCGCAGCCTGGTCTTCGGATCGCTGCAGGCCGGTGTCGGCGTGTTGCTCGCGGGTCGGCTCGGCTATCTGTCGGTCACGCAGAACGAAAAGTACCAGCTCGAGGCGGAAAGCAACCGCGTGAATCTTTCGCTGATCCCGCCGCGCCGCGGCTGGATCCTCGATCGCAACGGCGCCCCGCTCGCTTCGAACCGCGCCGATTTCCGGGTCGATGCGATCCCCGAGCGGATGACCGATCCGCTCGCGACGGTGGCCGAACTGGGCAAGCTGCTCGAACTCTCCGAAGTCGAGATCCGCGACTTGCTCGACAAGATCGAAAAGTCGCGCGGCTTCGCGCCGATCGAAGTCGCGACGGGTCTTGATTGGGACCGCTTCGCCGCCGTCAGCGTGCGCTTGCCGGATTTGCCTGGCGTCGTGACGCAGCGCGGCTTCTCTCGTTACTACCCGACCGGGTGCACCGTCGGCCATCTCGTCGGCTACGTCGGCACCGCATCTGCCGAGGACTACGAAAAAGAGCGCAACCCGCTGCTGGTGACTCCCGGCTACAAGATCGGCAAGGACGCGATCGAAAGAGTGTTCGAGCACCGCCTGCGCGGCAAGCCCGGTGCGCGCCGCGTCGAGGTGACCGCCAGTGGGCGCATCGTCCGCGATCTCGAAACCCGCGAGGACGATCCTGGCGCCCCGGTCAAGTTGACCATCAACGGTCCGTTGCAGGACTATGCCTCGCGCCGTCTCGGCCCCGAATCGGGCGCCGTGGTGGTAATGGACTGCACCAACGGCGACATCCTCACGATGGCCTCGATGCCGTGCTTCGATCCGAACAGTTTTTCCGATGGCATCGGCCGGCTCGAATGGAAGATGCTCGCCGACGACGATCACGTGCCCTTGCGCAACAAGGTGCTGCGCGGGCTCTATCCACCGGGATCGACCGTAAAGCCCATGGTCGCGCTTGCTTTCCGCGAAGCCGGGCTCGACCCGGACGCTTCGGTGTTCTGCGGTGGCGGGCTTCGGGTCGGCAACCGCGTGTTCCACTGCTGGAACCGGCGCGGACACGGCCAGGTCAACATGGCCAAGGGCATTTACCAGAGCTGCGACGTCTACTTCTACCACTTCGCCCAGAAGATCGGCATGGACAAGATCGCCGAGATGGCCAAGCACCTCGGCCTGCAGCAGGAGTTCGATCTGCCGGTCGTCGGCCAGTCCTACGGCACCGTGCCCGATCCTGCGTGGAAACTGCGCAAGTACGGCAAGGAATGGGCCGACTACGACACGGTGAACGCCACGATCGGCCAAGGCTACATGCTGGTCAATCCGCTGCAGCAGGCGGTCATGGCCTCGCGGATCGCCAGTGGCCGCAAGCTGATGCCGCGCCTGATCTACACCGGCAAGCCGCAGAATGCGCCCTCGCTCGGCATTCCGCAGGACCACCTCGACTACATCCACCAGGCCATGTCCGATGTGATCAATGGCCCCGGCACCGCCGGGCGCGCTCGTCTGCCGATCGAAGATGTGAAGATGGCCGGCAAGACCGGCACCGCGCAAGTCGTCGGGCTCAATATCTCGAGCGGCAAGGGCGGGCCGTGGAAGTACCGCGACCACGGCCACTTCATCTGCTTCGCCCCGTTCGACAAGCCCAAGTACGCTTGCGCGGTGGTGGTCGAGCATGGTGGCGGTTCGGGTGCCGCCTATCCGATCGCGCGTGACGTGATGACGTTCCTGTTCGACCCGCACAAGGCGCTCGAAATGCTGCATGGCTTCGAGGAAGGCTGGGGCGGCACGGCGCAGGAGCGGCTCGACAAGCGCTATGCCGCTTATGCCGCCGAATATGGCGGCAATGCGCCCGCCGTGTCAGCCGAAGAGGAAAAGGAAAAGGTGCGCGAGGCCGAAGAGTCGCCCGCGGACGATCAGCCGATCGTCAATTCCGCGCAGTCGCCGCGTCCCGAGCCGACGGCGCCCGCCCCCGCCGCGACGCCGACGACCAGTGGGGCCCCGGCGCCCACCGCTTCCGCGAACGCACCCTTCATCCCTCTCCAGCCCCCTGCCGGAACCGGCCAGTGAGAAGCCGCCAGTTCGTTCCCGAAGCGATCGGGCGCCAGCCTTGGCAAGTCCTGATTCCGCTGCTGGGCCTCGTCTCGCTGGGCGCCGCGGTGCTCTATTCGGCCGCGGGTGGCCATCTGCAGCCTTACGCGGCCTCGCACGTCTACCGGTTCCTGGTGTTCCTGGTCATGGCGATCGTCATGTCGCGGATCCCGCGCGAATGGTATCGCGAGCTGGCCTATCCGGCTTATGGCGCGATCTGCGTTCTGCTCGTGCTGGTCGAGCTGATCGGCGGCATGGGCGGGGGCAGCCAACGCTGGCTCAACCTCGGCTTCATGACGCTCCAGCCCTCAGAACTGATGAAGCCCGGCATCATCCTGGTGCTCGCGCGCTTCTACGAGACGCTGCCCGCGCCGATGACCGCGAGCTGGCGCGGACTGGTGCCGGCGGGCTTGCTGATCGCCTTGCCGGCCGGTCTCGTCATTCTCCAGCCCGATCTGGGCACCGCACTGGCGATCTGTTTCGGCGGCGCCGTGATCATGTTCCTGGCGGGACTGCCGCTGATCTGGTTCCTCGGCGCGGGCGCGGCTGGGGTGGTGCTCGCTCCGGTCGCCTTCTTCGCCTTCCTGCATGATTACCAGCGCAAGCGCGTCCTGACCTTTCTCGATCCCGAGAACGATCCGCTGGGCACCGGCTACCACATCACCCAGTCCAAGATCGCGATCGGATCGGGCGGACTGTTCGGCAAGGGCTTCGGCAATGGCTCGCAAAGCCATCTCGATTATCTGCCGGAAGCGCATACCGACTTCGTCTTCGCCACCATGGCGGAAGAGTGGGGCATGATGGGCGGCCTGTTCGTGCTGTTCGTCTTCGCGCTGGTGCTGAGTTGGGGACTGCGCGTGGCGCTGCGAACGCCCGATCGCTTCTCCTCGCTGCTGGCCGCCGGCATGACCGCGACGATCTTCTTCTACGTCGCGATCAACCTAATGATGGTGATGGGCCTCGCTCCCGTGGTGGGCATCCCCCTGCCCTTCATGAGTCACGGCGGCTCCTCGATGATGACCAACATGATCTGCCTGGGCGCGATCATGGCCGTCAATCGCTGGTACCAGGCCCCCAAACGCCTCGGCTGAAACGCGCGCGAAATTAGCGCTTCACATCGCAGCGCCTATCGCTATACGGACCCCTCCCGGGGCGAATCGCCCCGGCCGCGGGCCCGCAAGGGCAACGCTCCGGTGGACGCATAGCTCAGTTGGTAGAGCAGCTGACTCTTAATCAGCGGGTCCTAGGTTCGAGCCCTAGTGCGTCCACCAAATTTCCCATATTTTACAGTTAGTTAGATCGCCCAATCGTTTCGCGGAGGATGGGCGTTACCGCTCTAGGTAGCTCTCTAGGTAGCAGGCGTTCCGTTTTGCGTCTGGCAGGAGAATCGCTAGTGCGGCTGCAGGCCGCCTTGTTCGACGGGATAGAAGTTGGGAATGATGAACCCCTCGGGTCAGGCAACGTAGCTGCACCCGACTCGTCATCTGTGTAATCACTGCGCTATGATGCAGGATGCCGCCACCGCAACACCCGCCCGCCACCTGCCGTTGGCATTTGGCGGTGGAGCGGTGATCGGATCACTCGGAGGTCTGATCGGTCTGGGCGGCGCGGAGTTCCGCTTGCCGCTCCTGATTGGCCCCTTCCGGTTCGCAGCGCTTGAGGCGGTCATCCTCAACAAGGCCATGAGCCTCATCGTCGTCGCAGCAGCGCTCATTTTCCGTTCTAGAACCGTGCCGTTCGACGCTGTCGCCGCGCACTGGCCGATCATTCTCAACTTGCTCGTCGGCAGCCTCGTCGGTGCCTGGTTCGGCGCCGGATGGGCGGTGCGAGCAAAGTCCAAGACGCTCTACAAGGTTATTGCTGTGTTGCTGGTGGTCATCGCTGCCGTGCTGCTCTTCGGCCACGGCTCCAACGCAGGCCAGCCACTCTTGACCGGGACCGTTCAACTTTTCGCCGGCATTGTCGCCGGATTTGCTATCGGTGTGGTCGCGTCCCTGCTGGGCGTAGCGGGCGGCGAACTGCTGATTCCGACGCTCGTGCTGCTGTTCGGCGCCGACATAAAGCTGGCCGGCAGCCTTTCGCTCGCGGTGAGCCTGCCGACCATGCTTGTCGGTTTCACTCGCTACAGCCGCGACCAGAGTTTCGCCGTGCTCGGCCGCAATCGGACGTTCCTGCTCGTGATGGCGCTCGGCTCGATCTGCGGAACCTTCGTCGGCGGACTGCTGCTGGGGATTGTTCCGGCATTTGTGCTGCTGCCGGCGCTGGCCGTCATCCTCATTATCTCAGCCATTAAGGTCTGGCGGCACACATGACCGCCGACCTTCGCGGCAAGGCTTTACGAACAATCCCGGCGCTGCGCCGTGGCCGGCACTTCTTTATCGAAATCACGACAGAGCGCGGATTAAGGAAGACCTTTCAAAAAAGCCCGGATCTCCGGCGCGAAGGCAGCTGCGTAATCTTGACTGTTCGTAAGTTGGCCGGACATACCGATCGCGGCCATTCGGCCTTGCGGCATGGTAGCGACGGCTTCCTTTGCTACCCGAGCCGGATGTCGCCAGTCGATGCCGGGAAAAATTAGCGCGGGCACGTCGATCTGCGCGAGTTCCGCAACACTCCGAAAAGCGCGATCGCGACCAATAGCCGCGGCAGCGGCAATGCTGTCGGGACTCGACCGTGGGATCGCCTCCCTCACCATGGAGCCGATCACGGGCGCCAGATTCTTCAGAATCGGCTGCCAGGCCGCTTCAAGTCCACTTTTACGTACGCGGCACGCAAAATCCTCCATAAACTTGATTTCAGCCGCTTTTGCCGCGTCGTCTTCGATGTCCTCCATACTCATGACCACGAGCGCTGCTATTCGCCCTGGGTGCTCAATAGCTGCGCGCAGAGCGATGGTTCCGCCGAGGCCGGCTCCCCCGACTATCGCCGTGTCGATTTCCAAATGATCCAACAGCGAGGCTACGTCGTGCGCGTACTGCGACCATCGGTGGAGATCAGGGATCTTGCATATGGAACGTCCATAGCCACGAATATCGGGAGTGATGACCCGCGCCAAATCGCTGAGCTGCCCTGCGAGCGGCAAGAGACTTTGATGATCTGGTCCACCCCCGTGAAAGAGGACAATTGACGCGCTATCGGCCTTGCCGGTCGCATCGATCACGCGCGCGAAAAGCGAGCAGCCATCCCGCCCGCGATAAATATGCTCCCGGTCCATGCCTACACCTTAGGTACAGTGGTTGGATATCGCCTGGCCGTCCGTCCGACGGGACGCCCCTGGGTCGCTATTCCGACGAGATGTGCGGGAACGACCTCCGCACCCCAGGCTCGTGCTCATTCTAACTGCAGTCGATCAAGAATCGGGCAGTCTGGACGACTGTCACCTCGGCACCGTTCCGCAAGATGTACCAGAGAGGCCCTCATCGCTTCGAGTGCGGCTGCCTTACGCCCGAGTTCCTCGGCTCGTGCAAGGGCAAGAGCTTTCACATCCGCGCTCGCTCGGCTGCGGTCCGACCACAATGAAAGCAGCGCGGCTATCTCATCGATCGGAAACCCCAGGTCGCGCGCATTGGCGATGAAACGCAACCGATGCACATCGGCATCCGAATAGTCACGGTAGCCGCTGTCGCGGCGCATCGCCGTCGGGATCAATCCTATCTTTTCATAGTGGCGGATCATACGCTGGGAGACACCGCTGGCCTCCGACGCTGCACCGATATTCATAGCTTCACTCTGTTCAATCTGAGCGCATTGGTGACGACGCTCACCGAAGACAATGCCATGGCCGCGGCGGCGATGATCGGCGAGAGCAGAATACCGAAAAAGGGATAGAGCAGCCCCGCGGCGATCGGAACGCCGGCCGCATTATAGACGAAGGCGAAGAAGAGGTTCTGGCGAATATTCGCCATCGTCGCTTCGCTAAGCTGTCGCGCACGTACAATGCCAGTCAGGTCGCCCTTGAGGAGCGTGACACCGGCGCTCTCAATCGCGACATCGGTGCCCGAACCCATCGCTATGCCCACATCGGCAGCCGCCAGAGCCGGCGCGTCGTTGACGCCATCTCCAGCCATGGCGACGGTCCTGCCCTCACCTTTCAGCCGTTCGATGACCGCACTCTTCTGGTCGGGCAGGACTTCGGCTTCGACCTTGTCGATGCCCAGCCTTCGCGCCACGGCCTGCGCGGTGGTCCGGTTGTCACCCGTCAGCATCACTACGGCAATGCCTTCGCTCCGCAGTGCCGACAGCGCCGCAGGCGTCGTCTCCTTGACCGGGTCCGCGATCGCAAAGGCGCCCGCGACTTGGCCGTCGACACCCATGAAGATTCCCGTGGCGCCATCCTCGCGAAGTTCGTCGGCCTGCTTCGCCATGGAACCGGCAGCAATGCCATTCTCCTCGAGGAAGCGGGCGTTTCCGAGCGTGATGCGCTTCCCATCGACCAAGCCGATCGCCCCCTTGCCGGTTGGAGAATCGAACTCTCTGACCGACGGAATCGAAATGCCCTTGGCTTCAGCGGCCGCGACGATCGCCAGCGCCAGCGGGTGCTCGGATGCACGCTCGACGCCGGACGCAAGGCGCAGCAATTCATCGGCATCGAAGCCGCCAGCAGGCACTATCCGTGTTACCGAAGGCTTGCCCTCGGTCAATGTGCCGGTCTTATCGACGACCAGCGTATCGACCTTTTCGAGCCGTTCGAGCGCTTCGGCGTTCTTGATCAGCACGCCCAGCCCTGCCCCGCGCCCGACACCAACCATGATCGACATCGGCGTCGCGAGACCGAGCGCACAGGGGCACGCAATGATCAGCACTGCGACCGCCGCGATCAAACCGTGGGCAAAGCGCGGCTCCGGGCCCCAAATTCCCCAAACGACAAAGGCCAGGATCGCCACGAGCAGCACGGCAGGGACGAACCAGCCCGCCACTTGGTCGGCAAGTCTCTGGATGGGCGCGCGTGAGCGCTGCGCATCGGCAACCATTTGCACGATCCGGGATAACATCGTGTCCCGACCGACCTTCTCCGCGCGGATGACAAGCGCGCCGCTCTGGTTGAGCGTGCCGCCGATGACGACATCGCCTACGGTCTTGCTGACCGGCATGGATTCGCCAGTGACCATCGATTCATCGAGCGCTGATCGTCCATCTTCGACGATCGCGTCCACGGGCACCTTTTCGCCGGGACGCACACGCAGACGATCCCCGACGACAATCGTTTCGAGCGAGACCTCTTCCTCCCGTCCATCGCCGACGATGCGGCGCGCGGTCTTGGGCGCAAGATTCAGAAGCGCCTTGATGGCTCCTGATGTGCGTTCTCGCGCGCGAAGCTCAAGAACCTGTCCCAACAGAACGAGGACGGTGATGACGGCGGCCGCCTCGAAATAGACGGCGACGGTCCCGTCCATGCCCTTGAAGGCCTCCGGGAATATCGAGGGAGCAAGCGTCGCGACGACGCTGTACCCCCAGGCGACGCCTGTACCCATCGCGATCAGCGTGAACATATTGAGATGACGGGTGCGGATCGATGCCCAGCCCCGCTCGAAAAATGGCCACCCCGCCCACAGCACGACCGGGGTTGCGAGCGCGAACTGGAGCCAGGTCGACGTTGTAGCGTCGATAAGGCGATGAAGCGCCGGGATGAGATGACTGCCCATCTCGAGGACGAACACGGGAAGGGTTAGCGTCAGCCCGATCCAGAACCGGCGAGTCATGTCGACCAGTTCCGCGCTGGGCCCCGTGTCCGTGCTGACCGTTTCGGGTTCCAGCGCCATCCCGCAAATTGGGCAAGGGCCGGGATGATCCTGGCGGATTTCCGGATGCATCGGGCAGGTCCAGATTGTTCCCGGCGCGGCCTCGACCGGCGCGGGCGGTTCCGCCGCGAGATAGCGCGTTGGATCCGTCTCGAATTTCGCGAGACAGCCGGCGCTGCAGAAATGATAGTCCTGGCCCTGGTGGACGGCGTGGTGCGGCGTCTTTGCCGGATCGACGGTCATCCCGCAGACCGGATCCTTGACCTCTGTCTTCATGCCTTCGCCATGCGCATGACACGCATGGCCTCCACAGCAGCCATGGGCTTGATGCGCCGCGTTCTTCGAATCGGTCATAAACCGTCTCCTTTCCGACGCATGCCGATCTAGGGTCTGACATCATGTCAGGGTCAAGACCCTTTTCTACGAACCTCCGGAGGCTGGCGGCGGCAGCGTTCCTAGCCAGGCAACCAGTCCGAGGATCAGGATGCCGGTGGCGGTTTCGATCCACAGGCTTCGCTGCAGACGCACCACCGCCGCTGCGTTGCCCTCCCCGCCGACCGCTCTGCCGAGCGCCGGCGTCAGCCGAAAGCGATTGCCCGCCGCCAACCCCAGCATGATGGCAAACAAGGCGAGCTTGATCAGGAGGAGACGGCCGTAGTCACTCTCGGCAACGCTCAACACATTCTGCGGACCGACTAGAAAATAGCTGTTCACCAGCCCTGTCAGTACGATCAAGCCAACGATGATCGTCCCCGACGTCGCGAAACCGGCAAGCGCACGATGAGCCGCGTTGAGGGTTTCCGGTGTCTGGACCCGGCGCGATGCGATGCGGATGAACGCGGCCAAGGCGCCGATCCAGGCCCCAGCGGCCAGCAAATGAATAATGTCGCTGGCCAAATGGACAATCCCTGCCGGTCCCTCGGTGGCGGCGCCGTGGCCCGACCAGGCGAGGGTCGCGACTGCTATGGCGCCAAGAAGGGTGAGGAGCGCGAGCCCAGCCATTCGACGCAACACGGTGGTCAGGGCGGCAATGCCCAAAATGGCCAGGACCGCCATGCGCGCGAGCAGAGCCCATCCAACGCCCGTCTCGGTGAGCAGCATCATGACGCTGGCGCGATCGATACCTTCGACAGCCACCCCAAGCATGGCAGCAGCGGTCTGCAGGAAGCCATAAACGCCCAGCAGCATGCCCAGCACGGCCAGCGCCATGATCGACCCACGGAGACGCAGCAACTTCTCACGCTCGTCGCCGGTCAGGGCGTAGAGCGCGAAGAGGAGCAGTCCGAACAGCAGCCCGAGATCCGCGTAGAGGGCCCAGCGGATCGCGATGAGCGGCCAGTCCGCCATTTAGCGGACCGTGAAGGTCAGGCTTCCGGCGATGCGGTGGGTGTCGACCGAGACGGCGTGCCAATCCAGCTTGTAAGTGCCGGCGGCGAGCGGACGCGGCAAAGTCGCGATCAGCGTCTTGCCATCCTCGCCAACGGTGGTCCTCACCCCGCCGATCTTCATAGGGGCATGATTGGCCATTCCGGGCATGCCGGTCATCGCAAGGTCGATGCCGGACAATCGCGGCATCAAACGCTCGCTAAACGTCAGGGTCAGCCGGTTTGTCGCGGCAACGGTCGCGCTCGCAGCGGGCGAGGAGCTCACGAGCTTTGGATGTGCCAGTGCCGGAGCCGACACGCCGAGTGAAAGGGCCGCAAACGCGGCGGCGAATAGGGCCTTGGTCTTAATGGAACATCTCCTTCGCGTTCGATGAGCATTACGCAGATCGGGCGTCGACCCCTCATTGGTGCCCGTCCGATTGGCGATGAGGGATTTTTCGCTACCATGCGTAAATCCAGTGCGCAGGGGTGGGAGTAACGAGATGATGGACGTTGATGCAGCACTGAGCCGGTTGAGAGAACTTCCAGTCGATCCGCGTTTGGAGACGATCGACGGCGTGGTCATCGACGCGCTTGCCTACCAGCGCCGACATGGCGCGCCTTTATCGGGAGCCGTCTTCAGCATCGCCGCCGGCATCGCGCTCTCCGTCGGTTTTCTGGGTTCAGCCATACCTGCGCGCGAGACTCGGGTGGCATCCATCGCGCCCTTCGGCGCGCCCCCAGCGCTGGCGCCCTCGACGCTTCTCGGCACGAGCGAATGAGCGATCGCCGTCGCCTCTTGCTGATTGCGGTGATCGCCTTCCTGGCCGCGATCGCCGGCGCCTTCCTTGGCCGGGTCTTTATCGCGGGGCCGGCCCCGGTCGAAAATGAACTACATGCACTGCTCCACCACGAGCTCGACCTCGATAGTGCGCAACAAACGCGCATGGACGAGATCGAGCGCCGCTTCGCGGTCCGCAAACAGGCGCTGGAGCTCGAACTTCGGGCGGACAATGCGCGGCTCGCCGACGCCATCCAGGCCGAACATGGCTATGGTCCCGCTGTCGGCGCAGCAGTCGATCGCTCGCATCAGGCGATGGGCCAGCTTCAGAAGGAAACGCTGGAGCACATCTTCGCCATGCGAGCGGTCCTCACACCCGACCAGGCCGCCAAATTCGACGCGGCTGTCGTAAAGGCGCTCACGGCCAAGGAACCGTGAGCCTTGATCTCGCCGGCTGCTCGGACGGCGAGCTCGCTGCGCTTGCGCTGGGTGGGCGACAGCCGGCCTACAGCGAGATGATGCGGCGGCACCGGGATAGCGTTTTTCGTCTGCTGCGCGGTCATACCGGAGACGCGGATGCAGCGCTCGATCTGACCCAACAGAGCTTCATCGCGGCATTCGCCGCGCTGCATAGCTATGACGGCGAACGACCGTTTCGGCTCTGGATCTCGCGCATCGCGCTCAACAAGGCGCGCGACTGGGCGCGGCGCCGCGCTGTCCGCCGCCTCTTTACCTTTGCACGGCCGATCGAGGAGGCGATCGACGTCGCTGATCCCGGAATCGCGACCGACGTCCGGCTCGACGACCGACGCGAACTAGAGCGGACAATGGCCGCGATCGCCGCCCTACCTGCCAGCCTCAAGGATGTGCTCGTCCTGCGAACGATCGAAGGCATGAGCCAAGCCGAAAGTGCGAGCATTCTCGGCATCAGCGAGAAGGCCGTGGAAACCAGGCTCTATCGCGCCCGGGCCAAACTGGCAGAAATTTTGAGGGGTTGATGTGGGCTATGCGTAACCCCTGAGAGTTCAGGACAGGGATTGCGCGCAATGGACCTTTCAACCCTCGACCGCCGGGGCTTCTTGCGAGGCGTCGGGTTTGCAGGCGGGACGGCCGCGTTGGCGTCCTGGATGCCGGCATGGGCCCAACCGGTTTCCGAAGGGCTCACAGCGCCGCTTCCAACCGTATCAGGCACCGACATAACGCTGAAGATCGCAAGACAAACGATGACGATCGATGGGCGACGGTCGGCCGCGATCGGCGTCAATGGCACCGTGCCGGCACCCCTCATCCGCCTTCGCGAAGGCCAGACAGTACGGCTCAATGTGATCAACGAACTGGACGAAGACAGCTCGATTCACTGGCATGGGCTCCTCGTGCCGCCCCAGCACGACGGCGTTCCCGGGGTGTCCTTTCCAGGCATCAAGCCGCGGTCGAGCTATCTCTACGAGTTTCCCGTCCGCCAGAACGGCACCTATTGGTACCACAGCCATTCCGGCCTCCAGGAGCAGCTTGGCCATTACGGCCCGATCGTCATCGATCCCGCTGGTGCCGATCCCGTCCGGTTCGACCGCGAGCATGTCATCGTTCTGTCGGACCACAGCCAGCTTTCGCCAGAGGCGATCTTTCGGCGAATGAAGGTCGATCCAGGCCATTTCAATTTCCAGCGGCAGACGCTCGCGGGTCTGCTCACCGGGAAAGACCAGCGGCTCAAGGACCGGGTCGACTGGGGGGCAATGCGGATGGACCCGACCGACATCTCCGACGCCACGGGTGCCGCTTATACCTATCTCGTCAATGGCCATGGACCCTTCGACAACTGGACCGCGCTCTTCACGCCGGGCCAGCGGGTCCGCCTGCGGTTTATCAATGCCTCCGCGATGACGACGTTCAACGTCCGCATCCCTGGGCTACGCCTCACCATTGTCCAGGCTGACGGCCAGAATGTCATGCCGGTCGAGGTCGACGAGTTCCAGATCGGTGTCGCCGAGACCTATGACGCGATCGTCGCGCCTGCCGAGGACAAGGCCTACACACTCGTCGGCGAGAGTATCGATCGCTCCGGCATGGCGCGCGCGACCCTAGCGCCTCGGGCCGGCATGAGCGCGCCGGTTCCGCCCCTTCGCAAACGTCCCATCGCGACGATGAAGGACATGGGGATGGATATGTCCGGGATGCAGGGCATGGAAGGCGTGGACATGTCGGGTGGATCGAGCCCCTCGCGCGGGGTCGATCCGACAGCCGAGAAGAATGCGTCGGGACGACTCGCTTCGGGCATCGCTGCCGGAGCGGCGACCCAAAGCACCATGCCGGAAATGGACCATGGCCCGATGGGCGCGATGGACCATTCCTCCATGGCCCAGGGCGGGATGGATCACGCGGCTATGGGCCATGGCGCGATGGCAGGCGGTCAGCCCATGGCGGGTCATGACATGGGCGCGATGAACATGCGCGACTTCTCCAACGCACCTCAGGTCAAGCGCGGACCCGGCGTCCAGACCATCTCGCCGATGCCGATGGATCGGACGGGCGAGCCAGGACAGGGTCTCGAGGACGTTGGTCACAAGGTCCTCGTTTACAAGGACTTGATGGCGCTCGACCGCAATCCCGACGTGCGCGCGCCCTCTCGCAGCATCGACATCCATCTCACCGGCAACATGGAGCGCTTCATGTGGTCGTTCGACGGCGAGAAGATGTCCGACGTGCATGAGCCCATCCCGTTCATTGAGGGCGAGCGTGTGCGTGTGAACCTGATCAACGACAGCATGATGGGTCATCCGATCCATATCCATGGTCATTTCTTCGAGCTGGTGACCGGCCATGGGGATCATGGGCCGCGCAAGCATACCGTGATCGTTCAGCCGGGCGGAAAGGTGACCTGGGACTTCACGGCGGATGCCGTCGGAGACTGGGCCTTCCATTGCCATCTGCTCTATCACATGCACGCAGGAATGATGCGCGTCGTCAGCGTCCGTCCCAAGGGAGAGGCCGCATGATGCGGCTCGCTTCCCTCCTCGCCGCGTCGTCCGCCATGGCCCTCGCCGCACCTTCGTTCGCGCAGGATCATTCGATGCACAACATGCCGGGGATGTCGATGCCGGCGGCACAGCCGAAGGCGGCAAAGCCGAAGCCCAAGGCAAGAAAACCGGCGCCGCGTCGATCAGCGCCCGCGGCGCGCCCAGCCCGGCGCGCACCACCCAAGCCTGCCCAGCCCCCTGCGGCGCATCAGGGGCATGACATGCAGGGCATGGATCACTCCAGCATGCCGGGCATGTCCGCCAGTCCCTCAGAGACCATGGGTCATGACGCGATGCCGGGCATGGACAATCAGGACGAGCATGCCGGCCATGACATGACCGCGATGCCCGCCATGCAGCCGACCGGAACGGCGCTACCTGCCGGCAGTGCGCCGGCTCCAAAGCCCCCAATGGACCATTATGCCGATCGCCAGTTTCCTCCGGCCGAGATGGCGCGGGCGCGCCAGAAGATGATGGCGGAAGAAGGCGGACAGACGCTGTCACAGGTCATGTTCAACCTTGCCGAATATCAGGTCCGCGAGGGTCGTGACGGCTATCGGTGGGACGGCGAGGCCTGGTTCGGCGGCGACATTAACCGGCTCACGCTGAAATCCGAAGGAGAAGGTGCCTTCCGCGACGGTGTAGAGGCAGCAGAGATCCAGGCGCTCTACAGCCGCGCCATAGGGCCATATTTCAACCTCCAGGCAGGCGTGCGCTACGACTTCAAGCCCAATCCCTCCCGGGCCTATGCCGTCCTCGGTTTCGAAGGGCTTGCTCCTTATTGGTTCGAGGTCGAAGGCGCTGCCTTCCTCTCCGACAAGGGCGACCTGCTCGGGCGCGTCGAGGGCTATTATGATCAGCGCCTCACCCAGCGCCTGGTCTTGCAACCGCGGGTGGAGCTGAACTTCGCCGCGCAAGATGTCCCGGAAAACCGCATCGGGGCCGGTCTTTCCAGCGCCGAGCTCGGCTTGCGGCTTCGCTATGAGATCACGCGCCAGTTCGCACCTTATGTGGGAGTGTCCTACGACGCGAAAAGCGGGCAGACGGCCCGCTATGCGCGCGATGACGGCGAAGATCCGACAACGACGAGCTTTGTCGCCGGTGTCCGGATCTGGTTCTGAGCGCACACGCAGGAGGTGAGGCGGCAGATATCCGAGCCGGGGCTGACAGGAGAGTGGAGATGGACCATTCGCAGAACGCAGGCAGCAAGGCGAACGGCTATTTGAGCCTTGCCGTGCAGACTCTGGTCAGCGGCGTCATCATGTACCTCGTGATGTTCGTCATGATCGACAGTCTCGACAGTTTCTACAACAATCTCAACACGCTCTACATGACGCTGATGATGGTGGCACCCATGGTGGTGCTGATGATCCTGGCGATGAAGCACATGTTCGCCTCGCGTACCGCCAATCTTGCGATCATCGCCTTATCAGCGGCCGCTTTCTTGGGGTCGTTCGCCCTGATCCGTTCGCAGATGACAATCGGTGACCGGGCTTTCCTGCGTTCGATGATCCCGCATCATTCGGGCGCGATCCTGATGTGCCGCGAAGCATCGATCCACGATCCGGAGATCAAGACGTTGTGCAGCGGGATCATTCGCTCGCAGGCCCGCGAGATCGAACAGATGAAGGTCATCCTTGCGCGCCTCGATTGACGCGCGACATATTTCGAGGGGTTCTTCTCCGGAACCGCGTATAGGCAGATGAAGGAAAGAGGACCGAACATGCTGAAGCGCCACCTGCTTGGAGCCGCGTTGATGCTCTTGGCAACCGCTGCCAATGCGGCGGGCCCGATCGTGGTTCACCGCGACCCAGGATGTGGGTGTTGCGAGCAATGGGCCGCACAGGTGCGCGCGCAGTTCGGACGGCGGATCACCATGGTCGACGATCAGTCCCGAGCTACGTTCCAGCGCGCGCGCGGCGTTCCGGCCGCGCTTGCTTCCTGCCATACCGCGGTCATCGACGGCCTGGTCTTCGAAGGTCACGTTCCCATCGCAGATATAAAGCGGGTGCTCGCCCAGCGCCCGAAGGGCATCACTGGCCTTGCGGTGGCGGGCATGCCGGTGGGATCACCGGGCATGGAGGTCCCGGGTCGTCGCGGCGATCCCTATGTTGTCGTCGCATTTGGTCCGTCAGGCACACGGATATTTGCGCGCCATCAAGGATAGATGGCGATTGTCGGGAAGAATGGGCTGCGATAGATAGAAAACGTCTTGAAACGCTTGCTCGCCTCTTTGCTCCTTGTCGGAGCGCTTCTCGGCCTCTTCGGGGCGCAGCTGGCCTATGCGCACGGCGTGCCCGTGGCCAAGAGTGCCCCCAAAGCGATGGCGATGGACGCCGATTGCATGGCAATGATGGCCAAGCAGCAGCCCGCGCCCAAGGGAACCCCGTGCAAAGGGCTGACGCTCGATTGCATCGGAGCGATGGGATGCGTCGTGCCGATCGTGCTGGGCAATGCAGCGCCAACGCCCGCCTCCCCATGGTTTCACGACCAGACCATGTTCTGGACCACCGTCAGCGTCCTGCATGGGCACGAGTACGCGCCCGAGCCGGAACCACCCACCCTCCTTGGCTGATTGAACAATCGCGCCCGTCAGGCGCGCGGCTTCTTGTCGCGTCCAGACGCCCCGCGATTCCGCTCCATTCAGTCAAAGGATATTCGTGATGATCAAGAAGTCGATTTCGGCCGCCCTGCTGGCGGTCAGCCTCGCCGCGCCCGCATGGGCCGCTGACCAGAACAGTGCGCCGCAAGGGCATTGGGAATGGAAATCGGTCCCGCAATTTGGGCCGCGCGCAGCTGGTCCGGTGCAGAAGCGCATATGGGTCCGCGACAATGATCAGATGGCGAACTGCGCCTGTGACATGATGAAGATGAGCGCGGCCGATTGCATGAAATCCATGCATGACCACCGTATGTCGCCCTCGGCCGGCTAAGCTTGGGTTCCCGGCCGTCAGATCAGAACAGCCAGGCCAGCGCGCGGCGCCGACGCGGGACGAAGTGCCTGCGTCGGCGACGTGTTGGCCGCCTGTTGATCGGCGCACCGCGAACTTCCGAATGGGAGATATTCATGCGCACCCTATTCCTTGCCATGCCGCTGCTGGCGCTACCCACGACCGCCGCGCTCGCAGGTCCCCTGCGCTTCGAAGAAGCACTCGCGCGTGCGGAGGCGCAGGCCCCTTCCCTCCGCGCCAAGGCGCTGGAGGCTGACGCCCGGCGCTCCGCCTTGCCTGCCGCCGGTCAGCTGCCCGATCCCAAGCTCGGGCTCGGCATCGACAATTTTCCTGTGTCTGGCCCACCGGCGGGAAGCTTTGCCGAGGACAGCATGACGATGGCACGGGTGGGCATCTCACAGGAGGTTCCCAATGCCGCGAAGCGCCATGCTCGCACGACACGGGCCCGGACCGATCTCGCGGCAGCTGAAGCCACGCTGCTGTCCGAGGCCCGTCGGGTCAAGGTTGCAACGGCGCTGGCCTGGATCGATCTCGCCTATGCGGAGCGCCGCCTCGCAGCGCTCGAGAGTGTCCTTTCTCGCCTTGCCCCCCTTCCTTCGGCCGCGAAAGCGAGCGTCAGCTCCGGCGCAGCGCGTCCGGCGCAAACACTGCAGGTTCAGCAGTCCCTTGCGGCCCTGGAAGACCGCAGGAGTGAACTCGTCGCCGCAGTAGCACGCCAGCGCGCTATCCTTTCACGCTAAACGGGCGAGCCGTCGCCGGAGACCGCCGGCGAGGTTCCCGCCCTCACCATCGACGGCGCCTCGCTTAGGGCAAGCATCCAGGCCCATCCCGATCTCGGAGCGGCCCATGCTCGGGTGGCCCAGGCCGAGGCTGACGTTGCCGTCGCGCGCGCCGACAAACGCCCCGACTGGGGATTCGACGTCGCCTACCAGCGCCGGGCCGAGCGCTATGGGGACATGGTTTCGGCCGGCGTGACCATCAGCCTGCCCCTGTTCACAGGGCGTCGCCAAGATCCGATGATCGCCGCCAGCGCAGCGACCGCGGCTGCGGCGCTCGCGAACCAGGAGGACATGCGGCGAGCCCTCCTCGCGGACCTCGAGGCCGGACTTGCCGACCATGACATGCACCACGAACAATGGGTCCGCGCGCGCGATACTTTGCTACCGCTTGCGCGCAACAGAGCCGAGCTCGAGACCGCCAGCTATGCGGCGGGTCGTGCCGGGCTTCTCGACGTGATCGAGGCCCAGACCATGGTCGCCGACATCGAGCTCCAGTTGCTCGACAGGGAGGCCGATGTCGCGCGCGATGCCGCGCGGCTCGTCCTCACCTTTGGGGGAAACAATCAATGAAATTCGACACCACCTCGCGAGCGCAGTTGGGGATTGCCGCAGCCGTGCTCGCCATTGCAGCCGGGGGGCTTGGTTATGGCCTGGCGAACTTGAACCATGGGGATCCGCCCACTGCATCGACTCAAGGCGGACGCAAAATCCTCTACTGGTACGATCCGATGGTCCCGAGCCAGCATTTCGACAAGCCGGGCAAGTCGCCGTTCATGGATATGGAGCTTGTCCCCAAATATGCCGACGAGGCGGCAAGCGGTGAGGCTGGCGTATCGATCGACCCCGCGCGGACGCAATCGCTTGGCTTGCGCATCGCGGAAGCGCGCACGGGCACGCTTGGCTCCGCCCTCACGGCAACCGGCACGATCGAGTTCAACGAGCGCGACGTCGCCATTGTGCAGGCGCGGAGCGGTGGCTTTGTTCAGCGCGTCTACGCGCGCGCGCCGGGCGACGTAATCGGCAAGGGCGCACCGCTCGCCGATATCCTCGTGCCGGAATGGGCGGGCGCGCAGACGGAATATCTGGCGGTACGTCGGATAGGCGATGCGGGCCTCAGCCGCGCCGCCCGTCAGCGTCTTCTGCTGCTTGGTATGCCACCGGGAACGGTCGCGGCCGTCGAGAGCAGCGGACGACCGCATAATGTCACGACGATCTCGACACCGACCGGCGGCACCATCAAGACGCTCGGCGTCAGGGCCGGGATGACGGTGACAAGCGGTCAGACGCTCGCGGAGATCAATGGGCTTGGCACGGTATGGCTAAACGCTGCCGTCCCGGAGGCCATGGCCGGCAGACTCCGCCCGGGAGAAGGCGCGACCGCGACACTCGCCGCCTATCCGGGCGAGCGCTTCACCGGCCGTGTCGCCGCGATCCTTCCGAGCGTCAGCGCCGAAAGCCGAACTCTTGCGGTACGCATCGAGCTTCCCAATCGCGGCGGACGCCTGCGGCCCGGCATGTTCGCCTCGGTCGATTTCGGAGGCACAGCGCGCACAGCGCTGCTCGTTCCCTCGGAGGCCATCATCCGCACCGGCAAGCGCACGCTCGTCATGCTGGCCCTGCCGCAAGGGCGTTATCGGCCTGCCGAAGTGCAGATGGGCGCGGAGGCAGGAGGCCAGACCGAAATCTTCGCCGGTCTCGCAGCAGGAGAGAAGGTCGTCACCTCGGGCCAGTTCTTGATCGACTCCGAGGCCAGCCTGTCCGGCATAGAGGCCCGTCCGATCGCAGCGACAACCTCCGCGCCGCGGGCCGAAGCGTCCCCGCAGGGCGCCTATTACACGAATGGCCGGATCGAGAGCATCACGGGCGATCGGATCACCCTCAGCCACGAGCCGGTCCCTGCGCTCAAGTGGCCGGCCATGACGATGACGTTCAGGCTGAGCGCACCCGCGCTGGCGCGCGGCTTCAAGAAGGGCGACCGCGTTGTCTTCAGCTTCGACCAGGCTGCGGAAGGTCCCGTCGTTCGTACGCTCAACCGCGAGGCGGCGCGATGATCGGTCGGCTCATTGACTGGTCGGCCAACAACCGCCTGTTCGTGGTGCTGGGCGCGCTGGCGCTTGTGGTGGGCGGACTGCTCGCCGTCCGTAGCACGCCGATTGACGCGCTGCCCGACCTCTCCGATACCCAGGTCATCATCCGCACGACCTATCCGGGCCAGGCGCCGCAGATCGTCGAGAACCAGATCACCTATCCCCTCGCAACGACGATGCTCTCGGTGCCAGGAGCGAAGACCGTGCGCGGCTATTCCTTTTTTGGGGACAGCTTCGTCTATGTCATCTTCGAGGATGGCACCGATCTCTATTGGGCGCGCTCACGCGTGCTTGAATATCTCAATCAGGTGCAGGGGCGCCTGCCCGACACCGCGCGAAGCGCCATTGGACCCGACGCGACCGGTGTGGGCTGGGTCTATCAATATGCGCTGGTCGATCGCACCGGCGGGCATGATCTCGCCCAGCTGCGTTCGCTGCAGGACTGGTTCCTGCGCTATGAGCTCAAGAGTCTGCCTGGCGTCGCCGAGGTCGCCAGCATCGGCGGCATGGTCAAGCAATATCAGGTCGTGCTCGACCCGGTGAAACTCGCCGGCTTCGGCGTCACCCATGCCCAGACCGTCGCGGCGATCCAACAGACCAATCAGGAAACCGGCGGCTCGGTCCTCGAGCTCGGCGAGGCCGAATATATGGTGCGCGCCTCAGGCTATCTCCAGACACTCGACGATTTCCGCGCCATCCCGCTGCGCACTGCGGCGGGCGGCGTGCCGGTGACGCTCGGGGACGTTGCCACCATCCAACTCGGCCCGGAAATGCGGCGCGGCATCGCCGAACTCGATGGAGATGGCGAGGTAGCGGGCGGCGTCGTTATCCTGCGCTCGGGTTCGGATGCGCGCGCCACCATCCAAGCGGTCCAGGACAAGCTCGAGGTCCTGAAGAAGAGCCTTCCCCGCGGCGTCGCCATCGTGCCGACCTATGACCGCTCGCACCTCATCGATGCGGCGATCGAGAATCTCACGCACAAGCTCGTGGAGGAGTTCGTCGTCGTTGCGATCGTCTGCGCCCTGTTCCTGTGGCACGTGCGCTCGGCCCTGGTCGCCATCGTCACGCTGCCGCTCGGCATCTTGGCCGCCTTCATCGTGATGCACCTCCAGGGCGTCAACGCCAACATCATGTCACTCGGCGGCATTGCGATCGCGATCGGCGCCATGGTCGACGCGGCGATCGTGATGATCGAGAATGCTCACAAGCGGATCGAGCAATGGGAGCATGACCACCCCGGTGAGGAGCTGGAAGGGCCGGCGCGGTGGACTGTGGTCACCGACGCGGCGCGCGAAGTGGGACCGGCGCTCTTCTTCTCGCTCCTCATCATCACCTTGTCTTTCGTCCCGGTCTTCACGCTCGAAGCACAGGAGGGGCGTCTCTTCGCGCCGCTGGCCTTCACTAAGACCTACACCATGGCAGCGGCGGCGATCCTCTCGGTGACGCTCGTGCCGGTGCTGATGGGCTGGCTCATCCGGGGCAAGATTCCCTCCGAGCAGGCGAATCCGGTCAACCGTGCGCTGACGAGGGCATATCGCCCGGCCATCGACTGGGTACTGAAACGGCCCAAGGCAACTCTAGTCCTGGCGGGGCTGGTCTTCCTGACGACCGCCTGGCCCTTGTCACGGCTCGGCGGCGAGTTTTTGCCAGCCATGAACGAGGGGGACTTGCTTTACATGCCCTCCGCGCTGCCCGGCCTGTCCGCCGCCAAGGCATCGGAGCTCCTCCAACAGACGGATCGCATGATCAAGTCGGTGCCCGAGGTGCAGAGCGTCTTCGGAAAAGCCGGACGCGCGGAAAGCGCGACCGACCCCGCCCCGCTCGAGATGTTCGAGACGACGATCCGCTTCAAGCCGCGCGATCAATGGCGGCCGGGCATGACACCCGACAAGCTGGTCGAGGAACTCGATCGCACCGTGAAGGTGCCGGGCCTGGCGAACATCTGGGTGCCCCCCATCCGCAACCGGATCGACATGCTGGCGACCGGCATCAAGAGCCCAATCGGCGTCAAAGTCTCGGGGTCGGATCTTGCCGTCATTGACCATATCGCCCGCGAGGTCGAGCAGGTGGCCAAGACCGTGCCTGGGGTGAGCTCGGCCCTGGCCGAACGGCTTACGGGCGGGCGTTATATCGATGTCCGGATCGATCGGATGACCGCCGCCCGCTATGGTCTCAATATTGCCGATGTCCAGGCGATCGTCGCCGGTGCGATTGGCGGCGAAAATGTTGGCCAGACCGTTGAGGGGCTGGCGCGCTATCCGATCAATGTCCGCTATCCGCGCGAACTGCGCGACAGTCCGGACGCGCTGCGCGCCCTCCCCGTGCTCACGCCGTCCGGCCAGCAAATCACTTTGGGCAGCGTCGCGCAGATCGCAATCAGCGATGGGCCGCCGATGCTGAAAACCGAAAACGGGAGGCCCTCGACCTGGGTCTATGTCGATGTGCGCGGACGCGATCTCGCATCGGTGGTGAACGATTTACAAACAGCCGTGGCGCACAAAGTGAAGCTCTCGCCCGGGGTCAGCCTCGCCTATTCCGGCCAGTTCGAATATCTCTCGCGCGCAATCGATCGGCTGAAGATCGTTGTGCCAGCGACGCTCGCGATCATTTTCCTCCTGCTCTATCTGATCTTTCGGCGCCTCGACGAAGCGGCGCTCATCATGGGCACACTGCCCTTTGCCCTCACCGGCGGCTTCTGGATCCTCTACTTGCTCGGCTACCACCAATCGGTCGCGACCGGCGTCGGCTTTATCGCCCTTGCCGGCGTTGCCGCCATGGCTTGTCTGCTGGCTCCACGATCCGCATCGCGCGACTAGCGCGATTCCTTAGGCGAAGCCTGCATTGCGGTGGTCGTGCCGCTCATCCTGACGCCTCGGGATGAACGCCTCCCCTGCTCCGTGCCCCTGCGGAAGGGATCGTTACCCCGTCAGGGGCCAAGACCCGCAGGGGCTTGGTCGGAGCGGAGCGGAGATAGAGCCCGGTGCCCGCTTCAGCGGGCATCCGCCCGACCTTGGGATACCTGTCCCGTCGTCGATCGCTCGGCCTTCAATCCCGAGATGCTCAGCCTTCACGCCGGACCGGAGGCGGACCCTATAGCAATGCGCTGGTTCACGATTGCCGGATCATTGCCCCACGACAAGCTTGCGCCACCGGGCACCATGGGTCGTTGACCGCTCGAAGCCATAGCCGGCCCAGACAAGATCATCATCGAGATAGGGATCATCGGCGAGGAGGTAACGGACCGTCATGCTGTTGCCGTGCTGGACCAGATACTGCTGGTTGATCATGCGGGCTGCGTCGGCCGGCATGGGCAAATTGCTGAAGCCGGGCGGACCACCGGCGACGATGAAGGCGCCGCAATATCGATCGAGTGTGAGCCACCAGGTTCGCAGCTCGTTGAAGAAGGCACCGAAAATGGATTGATGGCCCGGCGCCGAGATCATCAGTGTCGGGTTGGTCGAGGTCCGCAAAGGGATCGGCGAATGGCAGACCATGACGTTGATGGCGTCGGCGTCTTCCGGGATATTCGTGTCCATGGCGCCAACGCGGAACAGGGCATGGGCATTGTCGGCGGATGCTGCGATCCATGCGTGCATCTCGCGCTCCTCCTCGCTCAGGTCGGCATCGAGGTCACCGTCTGCGAAGCGGGCGGACTCGGTCTCGATGAAGCGCAAGGTCTCGAGATTGCGACGCTGGAGGTGACGGGCGAACCCATAGATCGGGATCTTGTCGGCCTTGGCGAGGCTGGTGCAGGCGCCATCGGCGATCTTTGTCCAGGTCAGACTGTTGGAGAAAGGCGTCTCGATCATATGGTTGATCGGGCCTTCGATAGAGCCGGCCACCCCGTCGTCGACATAGTCGTGGAGGGCCTCCTCATAGCCGATGCGGTCGATGGATTTACGGTCGATCGCGAGGATATCGCCATGCCGTTCGACCACACGGACCTTGTTCGCATCGTCCGGGCAGGCGAAGCGACGCAGATAGAATTGCGGCACATAATGGTGCCGCTTGGGCCTCCCGGCGGTCACTCTGGCGTTCCGTCCGCAGGGACTGTGGCCCTGACCGATGCGGCCTGTGCGTCGATATCGAAACCGTCGATCGAGAGCCCGACGATCATGTTGATGAAGGTCTTCGCCTCGGCAATCACCGCCTCGGCCTCGTCCTTGTTGCTGAAGGACCCTTGGTGGACGACGGCATTGCGGACGGTGTTGATCTTGCCCGCCGAGCTGATCAGGGCGCGTGCGGTTGGGCTTGTCCGGGGGGTCGCGAAGAAAACGGGTATGAACAGGCGCTCGACCTTCAGTGGGAGGCCATTTGCCCATCGGAGGAACTGGTCGACGATGGCGGCATCGAACTGGGTCTTTTTACCCCACTCGGTGCGCACGGCATAATTCGCGGCGATTTCCGCAGCCGTGGCGCAGCGCACGATCGCCGCGGATGGTTCATCGCGCCCGTGAAGCCCGGATAATTTGGTCCATTGTGACTGGAGCTTCTCAAGGTCGGTGCGCTCATTATAGGGCTTTCTTGAAGATTGGCGGTGAGCATCGCCTTTGGCTCTTGTCACGCATTCCCCCTGCGCCATTGTTCGTGTCCATCTGTATCGCATCATCGTCACCACAGCGAGGCTATGGTGACTTGCGAGGAAACGAGAGAGCTTCGCCCTTCGGGGGGCACATGGAACCGCGCGAGGGGATACCGAGAGTGTCGACGGTGGAGCAGTTACCAAGGATCTTTCAGGCCAATCTTGGTCGGTTCTTCGACCGCGTAATCCTGCCGGTCATGGCGAAGTTGCCGTCCCACGCGGTGCTGGAGACCGGAGAGGCTGATAGCCTTGATCAGTTTCTCGATCGGGCTGCAGCGCAGGTCGACAATTATACCGCCAACGAGGCGGCCAAGGCGTTTGTCCTTACCCTCGCCGGTCTGTTCGAGCGGCAAATGAGCCGCTGGGCGCGCGCGACGCAGGATGCGGGTATTGCCGACATGAGCAGGCTCACCGGCTTTGAGCCACTGCTTGCGGGCTGTGCCGAGCAGGCCGGCATCGATCTTTCGGTCGAGGGTCTTGGGGATGCGCTGACGCAGATGTTCGTGGTCGCCAATGTCGTGCGCCATGGTGAGGGGCGGTCCTGCGAAAGGCTGCGCGCGATCGCCCCGGACCTGTGGGATGAGCACGCCGCCGACTATCATGATCTCCTCCCCGGAACGTCGGTGGCAAGTGAGCATGTCCGTGTTCGGGAGGCGGACCTTGGGCGCTATATCTGGGCCACTACGAGGTTCTGGGGCCTGGCCGATCCCCTGCCCCTGGCGGTGACGAACCCGCCTTATGGGCAGTATCTCAGTGCGAATTTTGGAGACGGCACCGCCCCAGTCTGATGGCGCTCATGGCGGAGATGGGGACTTGGCGGTGCGTATCTTCGTGCGTTTATCCCTTCCGGATGTTCGAATGAGCAATTCCGGGCCGTCAGGAAATAGTTCGGTAACGTGTGGGCATCCAAGTAAGTGGACATTGGTCCAGATGGGCGGTGCTGCAACGAAAACGGGGAGATCGCCTTGAGCGGGTGGAATCATTTACCTAAATGTCCGCGGGGGCTGCAAATCAAGCGGTGGAAGCGCATGTGCGCCCATGTCCGTGATCTTCTGGAACTTGAACGCGCCCAAGCAGATGATCCGCAGAGCATGCGTGCTGCCCGCCTTCGGGAGAGCATTGCTGCCGACCATGAGGTTGCAAAATGGCGCCAATTCCCAGTGGCACAACAGGCCGTGCTTGATTTGGTTGAAGGTAGCCGGCGCTATGAGTGCTGGATCTCCGAAAATCCTGGTGAGGTTTTGGAGTGCCTGCACCGAGCTTTTCGAAACCGGTCCAGTCGGCTGAGTCGAGATGACAGCGAGGCTTGGAGCCGCATTATGAACGGCATAATCCTCGGGCATCACAGAATCCAATTTGCCGTAGGCCAGGGAGGTTTTCACGTTGGTGGGCTGACGCGCTTGGCAGCTAGCCGCACCCTCTTTGAAGAATGGGCAGAACGAAAAGAGCTTGCCAGGGCAGACTTCCTCTACATCTATGACTGCGGATCACATCCTCTCAAGCATGTGGAAGCTGAGATATCGTATTTTCTTCGTAGGAGTGGCAGTCGGCAGCTTGATTTTCTGTTCCTCTCTCATTTTGATGGCGATCATATTTCAGGCATTCCGGCCCTTATCGGAGACGGGAAACTCAAGGTTGCTACGGTAGTCATTCCGTATGTGGACGATCTTGAGAAAGTGGTCGCTTTCGCTCGAGCGGCTGCTCGATACGAGCCGGTCCCGGAATTCTTCAAAAATCTCGTTGTCGACACCGTGGGAACGCTCAAGAATCTCGGCGCAGATCGAATCTTGCTTATGGGCAGCGACGACGGTCCAGGGCCTGATGCGCCACTTGCCGATCCGATCGGCGGCGGTTCCGAAGATTTGCCGTGGAAGCTGGGACCGCTCGGCGACGAAGCTGTTGAGGTTCGAAGCACCGGGCGCGACAGCTTCTATGTTCGCAACGGCGTGATCGACGTCCAAGGTTCAGTAGAGAAGGACCTGCAAATCGCCTGGCGGTTTCTTCCATATGTGCAACATGCGGACGAAGATGCGAAGGAACTCTTCGCGGAGATCGCTGAAACGCTTCTCGGCTGGGATGATGGGACCTTTCGTCAGCGTATCCGCGATTCAGAGGAACGCCAAAAGCTGATAACCGAGCAGGCAGCAGTCCTTGGCGAAGCCTATCGCCGTGCGTTTGGCAACAAGAATGCAACAAGCCTGTCGCTCTACTCAGGCCCCGCGGAACCATCTCGCGTCGGCGCAACCGTGATTTGCCCCGGTCTCTCCCCCCAGCCTCAAGCGAAGATTGGCTGGCTTGGGACAGGTGATGCTCCGCTGCGTAAGGCTGCTAATGTGGAAGCCTTTGAGAGTCATTATGCTGAACTGTTGGATGCAGTTTCGACCTTCATGTTTCCGCACCATGGCTCCATTCACAACAGCAATTACAAGCGGCTTATCGGTGACGCGGACATTTATTTCGCTGCGGCGGACCCCGTAAGGGACGATTGGGAGCATCCGGCCCCGAAGCTACGGAAGGCTGTTGAAGATGCTGGCAAGAGCTTCCACCAGGTTAGCAGCGCGCGAAGCTCAAGGCTCGAGGAAGCGATGATCCTTTTCTGTCCCCCCAATGAATTGGACTAGGCATTGCGCCTTTTCCCGGCGCTATGTCTCTCGTCGTGATATTGCCGAGACGATCCGGTTTTCCCCGATGCTGAAGATCTTAGGGTGAGAATCTGGCTGGATTCCGGCAATATATGAACCCGCCCGATGTCGAACCAGGTTCGACCTGGAGTAGCCTGTGAGCAAGGATAGCCCTGAACATCCCCAGCCGAAGGCATTCGATCTGCTGGCATCTCTGGCCGCCTTCGCGCAGCGGGAAGGAATAGCGCTCAACGATCGGACGCTCATTGACAGGTTCATGGCGGATGCCCGACCGAAGCTCGAAACGGCGCTATCCGACGCGACGCTGATCCATGGCTCGCGGACCGAACGGCTGTTCGAAGCGACAGTTGTGACCCTCGGGCGCTATCGGATGTTGAAGACTGAGGATATCGGCCGCGTGCATGGCACTGCGAAGGCGCGTGCGCCCGACTTTCGGGTCGTTCTCGACGATGGCGAGCAATGGCTTGTCGAGGTTAAGAATGTGCGCCGCAGCAAGCCATTCAAGCAGCGCACCTCAATGTCGGCGGCTTACCTTAACTCGCTGCAATCCTATGCCGACATGGTCGGCACGCCGCTCAAGCTGGCGATCTTCTGGTCGCTCTGGAACATCTGGACCGTCATTTCTCCTGAGCGTTTTCGCCGTCCGGACGGCGGCCTGCGTGTGACCATGCAGGACGCGGTGATGGCGAATGAGTTCGGCAGGCTTGGCGAGGTGATCATCATGACGCGGCCGCCGCTTTGCCTGGTGCTCGACGCCGACAGAAAAATGCCAAGGACGTTGAGCCCGGAGGGGTTGGCGGAGTTCATGATCGGCGCGGCGCGCATGTATAGCGGGGACATGGAACTCACCGATCCTCGCGATCGCAGGCTGGCGCAGGTCCTTTTCCTGTTTGGCGATTGGACCGTGGACGAGCCGATCGCGCGGATGGATGGTGGCGAAATCGGCGGAGTCGAGTTCGTCGCGCAGCCTGAGGAACCATCAGACCAGGGCTTTGACGGGATCGGTTGGGCAAGCCGGATTTTCAGCCGCTATTATGCCGCGCAGACGGTCGATGGCGATCAGGTGATCCAGCTCCATGGCGAGGCGGTGCCTGAATGGTTTGCGCCGCTTGGGAACTGGGACTTCAAGAATAGCAGGCTGCCATTATGGCTGGGGCATGTCGAGCCGAACGGCGAGGCTACCAAGGCCGAGCCTGACGCCGATTGACTGGTCAAGTCCGGCGCGAATCGCGGTTGCGGTCTCCCCATTAAGTTCGTCGGATCTCAGGCCGAGCAGGGACACCACGCGTCGGCGCAGCTCGGGAATATATTTGAGGAACTCCCGGTCCTTGCGTTGGTTCGCCAGCAGTTTTTCGATCGCCTCCAGGCTCCACAATATGGTGATCCAGCATTCCATGAAATCGACCGGCATGGCCTCGAAATCGCGTGCGAGCATGACGCGCCGTATCGCGGGTTTCCCGCCGCAGAAAAAGGCGACAAGGACGCGCACGACGAAGCGTGGCCATCCAAGAAGGGCACTGGATGTGTCCAGCCCCTTCGGCAGGTCAGGGCACCGGGCCTTGTAGAGGAGGAACAATATCCAGTAGCGCAGGCGCAGCACGTCGCTGGAACCGAGCGCCTCGTCGCCGGCTTCCAGATCCTCGGAATAACCGAGAATATGCCGCTCATAGAGCTTGGCGTCGACGGGCGCAGGCGCAACAGATGGCTTGTCGGTGTCGCGCGGTTCAATCTTGTCATCAGCCGGGTCGTCTTCGTGGTCGGTGTCGGCCTGTTCGTCAGACGGGTCATCAAAAGCCGCATCGTCGTCGTCAGGTTGGTCCGTTCCAGGTCCTCGACCGGAGAGCAGATTGAGGAAGTCGCGAATCGTGTCGCTATAGGTGCCGGCAAGACTGTTATCGCCCTCGCCGCCCGAACGGTCGACGCCAGAGCGTGCCTGGGTGAACTCCTCATAGCTCAAGCGGACGGGCGCCGCCGGCTCGTCCGCGCTTTTGCGCTCCTGCGGCCGGGCGGCTGACAGGGCGCGCGGCTGGGTCACGGACTCGAAGTCCGCGCGCACGAGGGTCTCGAATGCCTGATGCATCCAGAGATCGAAATCCGTGCCATCGGTGAAAGGCGCAAGCGCGCGGGCCACGCTGCCGGTCGCGGCCTCCCGGCGTCGGGCGCGTAATATCGCACGGTGGGTGATGTGCGCGAGGGTCGAGATGACGTCGCCCGTGACAAGGCGGGCGAAGAACAAGGATCTGTGCAATGCGGGATCGATCGGCGCGCTTCGCCGGCCGTCGGTCTGGACGAAGGACGTCACCGGGATGGTCTCGATCAGGCGCGCCGACCGATCGAGCAACTCAATGTCTCCGGTCCCTGTATCCGCGCGTGCCGGTGTCCAGAAGAGCTGGCCTTGGTCGAGTTCGAACGTACCGGGTTGTCGGGCTTCGATCGTATCGAGCGGGATAGGGGACGTCGCGACCGGTGGTGACAGGTCGGAAAGCTTGATGGGTTCCGCGTCGATCCAGCGGTCTAGTTCGAGGGCTTGTCGTGCTGTGCCGGACGGAACCCTTCGATAGATGCAGGCTTCGGCGTTGGCACCTGCAGCCCCCGCCGTTCCGAGCGCGGCGCGTGTGCAATTGGCGCTGCCGAACAGGATATGGTCGTGCTGCGCGGTCGAAGCGATGATGATCTTGGCGTGGGTGAAGCGCCGGGATGGCCAGTGAAGATCGACGATCCTCGCCTTTTTGGCAAAAGGTGCATCGATCGGGAATTCGTGATGATTGCGGTCGATCGGCAGGATGATCCGGTTGGGGGAGAGGCGCTGAGAGAGATCGGCCAGCGCAGCAAGGTCATGGTCCCAATAGGGGCTGATCACCATCAGGGTCTGGACCTTCGCGCCATCGAGCAGCGACACGAATCGGTCTGCTATTCCCGTGTCGCCGGGACCATGGAGGAAAGCGATGGCGGTCCCGTCCTCCATCTCGTGGGCCCTATCCGTCGCCGGGCCAGCGAGCCAGGACGCGCGTTCGTGCGCCCAGCGCAGTGCATCGCGCGCGGGGGAACTGGCGGCGGGCACCAGTGCGTCGAGGTAGCGCCAGACGGCCCGAATGATGTCGCGCTCGGGGCCTTCCTCGTTCTTGCATTCGATCTCGACCGCGACCTCGGCGTTGCCGGCAAGGCCGGATGCGGTGAGGTTGGCGGAACTGACGAAAGCCCTGGCGCTTTCCCGACCGACTTGCAGGATGATCTTCGGGTGAAAAATACCGTCGGCGGCTGGCGGGCTGTAGAGCGCATAGTCGCGGCCAAGCGCGACAGGAAGGGTGGCGCCGTCAGAGAGCGCGAGCGCGGTCATGCGGGCATCGGTCAGAAGAAGGAGGTTCGCGGCGCCGCTGGCCATGAGCTGTGGCAGCAGGATTTCCTCGACCGCGGAGAATTCCACGGCGAAGCTGGTGGCGATCGCACTATGGAAAGGGCGACCGCTGCGGCGGCCCAGACGATCGGGGAGTTTCATTGACCGGCATCCCGCGCCGCCAGACCGTGTGGTGTCAGGCCGTCGTCGTCGAGGAGATGGATGTCAGCGAGAAACTGAATTGCGGATGCCAGGCGCGGGGTCGTGGCGACCGGCTGATAGGCGGCCAGATAGACGAAGCGCCCTTCGCGCTGCTCGTACAGGAACGTATAATCGCCTTGTCGCCGCAGCTTTTGCATGGCGACATGGCTGTGTCGCCTGATGATGCGCTCGATCATATAGTCGGCGATGAGAGGGACGATGCTCTCCCCTTCCCTGCCTTCCAGCCAGGATATTTCTGTGCGCAGTGAATGGGCCACCCCGCGATCGGGCAGACCTTGCGCCGCGGCGCCGGCGAGATCGGGCCGGTCAAGGAGCCTCTGGTGGAGCGCAGCGATCAGGCGTAGCGCGCTGACGGCCTTGTCAGCTGCCGCACCGCGTGCGCTGGTGAGTTCGTCCCATACATCGGCATAGGCGAAGCTCTGCGAATCGACCCCGAGACGCAGCACGCGCCAACTTAAAGTCGGATCGGGGTCCTCCAGCCTCTCCAGATGGGCGACAACATCCGCGCGGATTTCCGGGAGCGACCTGCCTTGTGGCTCGGCGTTGATGATTGCTATGCCCCAGCCAAGCAGCGCTGCGCATGCCACCTGCATCATGTCCTGGCATTGATAGGCTTCCCAGGCGAGTCGCTGGGTCTCCAACCGGGAAGGAAGGGCCTGTTCGGGCGGATCGAAGAGATGCCAGCGGACTTGGTCGGGGCCTGGCCATTCTTCGTGCGCGTTGGCGGTTTCGAGGATGAGGCCCAGAGACGCGGCGCGGCTCGGCCCGGTCTTTCCCTCGTCGCCGGACCGGGCAAAGAGCAATGTTTCGTAGAAGGTCCGCTCCTCGCTTTCCTCGGGGATTTCCGAAGGCGCGATGGGTTGAAGGCGGTCGAGTTCGCGGAGGGTCACCTTGGCGTCGGTGATCTTCTGTCGCAGCAGCCTGGCGAGGTCCGGTCCGATGGCGTCGGCAAACAGGGAGGCTGCGCGACGGCCGAGATCCTTGGTGGCGACCTGGATGCCGTGCCGGTTCTCGGTGAAGAGGTTCATTTCGGCCATCTGGCTGTAATAGGCACCGCCGAAGACGCCGAGCGACTGGCGAAGATAGCGTTCCTGCGCCGGATCGGTTGAGGCAGCCGCCTCGAAGTCGATGACACGTCCGGCGCCAGCAAGGCGGCGATTGGCCCATTCGATGCCGCCGACCCCGGTTTCGCCGGCCCGTGCTGAGACGAGGGCATAGAGGGCCTCGGCGCGGCGCACCCAGTTGCGCCAGGTCTCGAAGTCGTTGGTCGCGCCCCGGCGGGCATAGGTTTCGCTGATCCAGCAATAATAGCCATAGTAGCGCATGCGCAGGGTGACGTTGCTGATGCCGGGGAGCAGCGACTGGTAGAGCAGCACGCCACTATTCTGCATGCCGAGCGGGTCGAGCCCGCGTTTGTCAGCCTTTTCGGTCCATTGTGGCAGCAGGTTCATCGGCCCTCTTTGACTGTTTTGGCCGATGGCCTCATTTCACCATAGTAATGAGTAATGAAGCAAAGCTGATCAATCGAGCGGATCATTTCGCAAGATGATCTGGGCGGCGCGTTGCATGGAACTTGCCGCGACGGCTGCGAGAACAAGGCCCGCAATCACGAAGCAGAGATCGCCGACGATGCGCCAGGCCAGCACCCCGGCGATGCCGCCAAGGAGGAAGGACAGCACCGTGCCCGTATGTAGGCTCAGGCGGGTCATGATCTCCCCATGCTCTGCGGGGTCAGCTTTGCCGCGAAGGATATCGAGCATCCGGGCAAGCCCGATGCCGATATCAGTGGCCATTCCCGACACATGGGTGGTGCGCACGCGCGCGTTCGAAATATGTGTAACGATGGCGTTCTGCTGCCCCATCAGAAACGCGAGGCCGACGATGAGCATCGGCACGCCGGCGGAGCGATCGAGCGCCATGCGTGCCAGACCGAGCGCGGCGAGAAGAGCGGCTTCGATCAGGATGACGCGTGCGTAGATGGTACCGATTCGACGTCGCAGGCCCGAGTTGATCGCGAGCGTCGAAACCAGGGAACCGATGATGAAAGAGAGGACGATGGCGAGATAGCCAAGACCCTGTCGCCACTGCCCCATCGCGAGCAGGCTGGAGAGGGCGGACACATTTCCGGTCATGTTGGCCGAGAAGAAGCCGACCTCGTGAAATGCCGCCGCATTGAGGCCGCCCGCCACCGCCGCGAGCGCGAAGGCCAGGTTGCGGTCCAACCGGCTGTCGCGCGCATCCCCTTGGGCAATCAGCATAGCATGATCATCCGCGCGGCGGGCCGATACGCACAAGCTTGGTGCGCGCAGTTTCGCCGCGAAGAAGTTGGATCGAAGAAACCGGCTGGCCCAGAGCGTAGGCTAGGCTTCGTGGACAAAGGGTATCCAGAGTTTGACTGAGGCGAGAGCGACGAAGCCAAGGTAGGATTCCCTGGTTTTGTCGTAGCGGGTCGCGATGCGCCGCCAGTTCTTGAGTTTGTTGAAG